>CAVYON010000035.1:0-45797 GCA_963770035.1 uncultured Alphaproteobacteria bacterium
AGAAGCGTTCCGGAACCTGAAGGGCGACCTCGCCATCCGCCCAGTGTTCCATCAAGACGAGAAGCGCATCGAAGCCCACATCTTCATAGCCTTCCTCGCCTATTGCCTGCAGATCACCCTCACCCGCCGCCTGCACAGTCTCGCCCCGGGCCTGACCGCACGCAGTGCGCTGGCGAAGTTCGCCGCCGTGCAGATGATCGACGTGCACCTGCCCACGACCGACGGCCGCGAGATCCTCCTCACCCGCTTCACCGAGCCCGAGCCCGACCTGCGCCTCCTCATCGACCGCCTGAAGCTGCAATTGCCAGCCCAGCCGCCCCCCAAAATCGCCGCCGCCAAGCTCCCCGCCCAACACCTCCTGTAGTGAAGACCTTTTTCGTCAAAGCATTGATTTCCTTGATGTCAATACCCGAAATTTGGCCGAATCCGCGAAGACGGGCTAAGGCGCGCGGCAGACCATCGCGTTCCCGAAGTCTGCGCCGCCGGCGCGCGAGGTCGACAGTTCGGGCCGCGCTTATCCGCGGGCAGTCGCCGCGCCTGGAGACGCGGCGCCGGTCTTGTCGCTCCCGCTAGCCCGACTTTCTCAACCGGAGCAGGCTGGGAACGAATTTTGGGGCTGGGAAGGAGCAAAAGACGAGTTGGATCAATGGCCGGGTTTTGAAATAGCCGTGTAGTGGAGACCTAGTATCTTTTCAGATTGCGCGTTTGGCGTAGACTGGGGTCGCCATGTATTTGCGACCGAATCGCCGTCTCAAGGACGGCAAGGAGCACTGCTACTGGAGCATTGTCGAGAGCAAGCGCTGCGCCGGCGGCAAGGTGGTGCAGCGCCAGGTGCTTTATCTTGGCGAGATCAACGACAGCCAGGAGGAGGCGTGGTGCCGGGTGATCGAAGCTTTCGACGAGGAGGCGCGACAGCCGACCCAATTGGCCCTGTTCCCCGCCGATCGGCCGCTGCCCGAACACGCCGAGGACCACGGCGTGCAGATCCGGCTCGGGGCCATGCAACTACACCGGCCGCGGCAATGGGGCGCGTGCTGGCTCGCCTGCCAGCTCTACGAGCAACTGGAACTCGACCGCTTCTGGGCGGCCCGTCTGCCCGATTCCCGCGAAGGAACCTGCTGGCGGCACATTCTCCAGACGCTGGCGTGTTACCGGCTCATCGATCCGGGCAGCGAATGGCGTTTACACCGGCTGTGGTTCGAGCAAAGCGCCATGGGCGATCTGCTCGGCGAAGATTTCGCGCTGGTCGAGAAGAACGCGCTCTATCGTTGCCTCGACAAGCTCGTCGAGCACAAGCCGGCGCTGTTCACGCACCTGCGCCGGCGGTGGCAGGATCTGTTCGGCGCCCGCTTCGACGTCCTTCTCTATGATCTGACCAGCACGTACTTCGAATCCGACCCGCCGGACGACGACAGCGACAAACGCCGCTACGGCTACAGCCGCGACAAGCGTCCGGACTGCGTGCAGGTGGTCATTGCGCTCGTGGTGACACCCGACGGCTTTCCGCTCGCCTACGAGGTTCTCCCCGGCAATACTTCCGACAAGACGACGCTGCGCGCCTTCCTTTCGAAGATCGAGGCGCAGTACGGCAAGGCGGAGCGCATCTGGGTGATGGACCGCGGCATCCCCACCGAGGACGTGCTCGCCGAAATGCGGCAATCCGATCCGCCGGTCGCCTATCTGGTGGGGACCCCGAAGGGACGCCTCGGCAAGCTGGAGAAGTCTCTCGTCGGCCTGCCGTGGCATGAGGTGCGGCCGGGCGTCGAAGTGAAGCTCTTGGCCGAGGACGACGAGCTTTACGTGTTCGCCCAGAGCCGGGCGCGCATCGACAAGGAGCGCGCCATGCGGAAGCGGCGGTTGAAATGGCTGTGGGCGCGCCTGGCGAAGCTGGCGCTGATGGACCTCACCCGCGAGAGCCTACTGATGAAGCTCGGCGCCGCCAAAGCCAAGGCGCCCGCGGCGTGGCGCCTCCTCGACATCAAGGTCGATCCCCACACCGCCGCCTTCACTTACGCGCTCAACCGCAAGAAGCTGCGCCAGGCGCGCCGGCGCGAAGGCCGCTACCTTTTGCGCACCAACATGTCTGGGCGCGATCCCGCCGACCTGTGGCGGTTCTACATTCAACTCGTCGAAGTCGAGGCGGCCTTCAAGAACCTCAAGGACGATCTGCAACTCCGGCCGATCTACCACCAGCTCGAGAGCCGCGTCGAGGCGCACATCTTCGTGGCCTTCCTCGCCTATTGCCTGCACGTCACGCTGCGCGCCCGGCTCCGGCCGATGGCCGCCGGCCTCACCCCGCGCGCCGTGCTCGACAAGCTCGCCGGCATACAAATGCTCGACGTCCACTTCCCCACCACCGACGGCCGAACGCTGATCATGTGCCGACACACCGAGCCGAATGTCGACCAGAAGCTTCTCCTGCAACGACTCGGCCTCGCCCTGCCGCCGCAGCCGCCGCCGCGAATCGCCGTTCCCGGTCCGGCGGCGCAGCTCCCGTTGCGCCCCATGTAGTGGAGACCTTCGGCAGCCTACCCTTGATTCCACGCGCCTTTCCGCTCGCGCGCTACCTCGGTTGAGAAAGTCGGGTTAGCGCCCTTTCTGGCTCGTGGTGTCCCCGCTTGATGGCTCTCGGAGGCCGGCCAAAGCACGCAGCCCCGCATCAACGCCAGCGACTGATGGGCGACGATTGTCGGTTGGCGACCGCCTGCTCAAGATAGTCAGCAAAAACGCGCGCCTTTTGCGAAGGCCGCCGTCCCGCGGGGAACACGACAAAGGCGACTATCGGATCGCAGGCGTAATCCGCCAGCACCTCCGTGAGCTCCCCGGATGCAAGCTCTTCCGCGCACATCCAGATCGACGCGACCGCGACGCCGAGACCGGCGGCGGCGCAGGCGACGACGCCTGAGGCGGCGCGTACGTGCACTCGAGGCGCGACCGGCGAGATCTCGGTCCGGCCGTTTCGGCGTGCGGCCCAGCTCTGTTCGCCAAGGGCGGCGGGGCCGCCGCCGATCAGATCGTGGTCGGCAAGGTCGGCGAGGCTGACCGGCACGCCGCGCTGCGCGAGATAAGAGGGTGCGGCGACGAAGAGACGCCTCGCGCTTTCGAGCTTGCGCGCGACGAAGCTCGAGTCCGGCTGCTCTCCAACCCGAAGCGCGAGCTCGGCGCCTTCGGCGATCAGATTCTCGTACCGATCCGACATCATGAGATCGATCTTCAAGCGCGGATGCCGATCGAGAAAGGCTGGGAGGAGCGGCGCGATCCGCCGCGCGCCATAGGTTGTCGGCAGCGCGACGCGCAACACGCCCGAAAGCCGGTCGGCGCCGCGCGCGGCGTCTTCGGCGTCCTCGACGGCGGCAAGGGCCTCGCGCGCCCGCGCAAGCAGCGCTTCGCCGGCGTCAGTCGCAGAGAGCTGCCGCGTCGTCCTCGTGATGAGCTTGACCCCCAGCCGCTCCTCCAGAGCGGCCACCGCGCGCGAGACGGAAGGCTGGGTCAGGCCGAACTCGCGCGCTGCTCGCGAGAAACTGCCGGTTTCGACGGTCCGGACGAACAGCGCGAGTTGTTGGAGCCGGTCGTTCATGCGCATAACGCATTTATTTTATACCAACCCGCCGCCATAGCGGCCAGCTATGCATGACCTAACTCCCGGCTAATGGGCAAAGCTTGCGATAGGCAGGCCGAGCGACCAGCGCAATGGAGGCAATCATGGGCGAGCTGTCCGGGAAAATCGCAATCGTCACCGGGGCTTCGAAGGGGATCGGCGCAGCGGTCGCGCGCGCTTTCGCCAAGGCGGGAGCGGCGGTGGCGGTGAATTACGCTTCGAACAAGGCCGACGGCGAACGGGTGGCGGACGAGATCGTCCAAGCCGGCGGCAACGCCGTCGCCATCCAGGCGGACGTCTCCAAGCGTGGCGACGTGCAGCGTTTGTTCGTCGAGACAGGGGAGAAACTGGGCCGGCCCAGCATCCTGGTGAACAACGCAGGCGTCTACAGCTTCGGACCGCTCGAGGCGGTGACCGAGGAAGATTTTCACCGTCAGTTCAACGTTAACGTGCTCGGCGCCATCTTCGCCACACAGGAGGCGGTCAAGGCTTTCGACGGGACTGGCGGCAGCGTGATCAATGTCAGCACCATCGCGAGCACGAACCCGTCGCCGAACACACTGGTCTATTCCGCCTCGAAGAGCGCGATCGACACGATCACCCGCGAGCTCGCCGTCGAGCTCGCCGGCAGGGGAATCCGCGTCAACGCTATCGCGCCCGGCATGACAGAGACCGAAGGCTTCGCCGCGGCGGGCTTGAGCGCCGAGAGCGCAAAGGCGCTCGGCTTCTCGCTGCCGATGGGGCGGATCGGCAAGCCCGAGGACATCGCCAAGGTCGCCGTGTTTCTCGCGTCCGACCAATCCGGTTGGGTGACCGGCGAGCGCATCTCGGTTTCCGGAGGACAGCGGTGACCAGCCACGCGCGGGCTCTCGAGGCGCGTCTCAGCTGGAGCGTGGCCCGAATATAGGAGCGCGGCCGCGAATGAGGCGCCGACGTCCAATGCCGACGCCTTCTGATTAAAAATGTGTGCTAGCGGCCAGTGGATAGACCGAGCGCAGCGCGAGCTGCGCGCCAGGGTCCTCGGCAATGTCGAGTTCACCGGGAGACTGTCATGGAAATGCACCAGGTTCGCTATTTCCTCGCGGTAGCCGAGGCGCTGAATTTCACCCGCGCAAGCGAGCGGTGCAACGTGACGCAGCCGTCGCTGTCGCGCGCGATCAAGCTTCTCGAGGAGGAGCTTGGCGGGCTGCTCTTTCACCGCGAGCGCGACTCGACGCGCCTCACCGATCTTGGCCACATGGCCCGGCCATACCTTCAGTCGGTTTACGACCAGTCGAAGTTGGTCAAGCGCCTGTCTCGGGAGTTCGTGAAAAAGTGGCCGCTCAAACTGGGGATCATGAGCACGATTTCGCCGGATGAGATCGTCGATCTCATCGCCAACATTCGCGCTCGCCATCCCGAGGTCGAGCTGAAGCTTTGCGATGCGAACGCCAAGGATCTGCGCGTGCGGCTGTTGGTTGGCGATCTCGATGTCGCCATCTACGCCCTCCCAGGCAAGGAGCCCGACGAGCGCATCCACTCGTTTCCCCTGTTTCGCGAGCAGATGGTTCTCGCCGTTCACCGCGACCACCGTCTCGTCAAAACGGGGGCGTTCCCCGTTCAGGAGATGAATGGCGAGTTCTATATCCATCGCATGAACTGCGAGTTCGCCGGTTACGCCGACGAGATACTCCGGCAGAAGGGAGTCACCTGCAGCCCCGTCTATTGGAGCGAGCGCGACGACTGGACCCTGGCTATGGTGGCCGCCGGATTGGGGTTTGCTTTCATGCCGGAAAACGCGGTCAAACACCCCGGCGTGATCGGTCTGCCGGTCGTCCAGCCCGAATTCTGGCGACAGGTGGGCCTGGTGAGCGTGAGGGGGCGTCGTCATTCGCCGGGGGTCGGCTCGCTGGTGCGCGAAGCGATGCGGAAAGCGTGGTTCGGTAGGCGACCGGAGTGGGTAACGGATACCGCAGGCGCACGGGCGCCGGCGGATGACGACGAGGCGGCTGCATAGGCCGCTCGAATCGATTGAGCGATGAGTTTTGTCGCAAAAGCCGATGGGTCGCGCGCGTCGTCGCCCATGAGAAGGATATCGGGTCTTCGCGGCTTGGGAGGCGACGCCGCCATCGCTGCGACCAAACCCTCGGCGAGCGGTCAAGTCGGGTCCGAGCGATCGCCCCACTCGCCCCCGGAAGCGATGGCTCTGTCTATAGCCGGCGGCTATGGAATTGATCGCCAATCGGCATTTCCCCTCGACGACCGTCCCTGCGCCTAATGGCGACGTTCATCGCCGCCAAGCCGCAGGAGACGACTTCCATGAGTCCACGAACCCCGCTGTGTCGGTCGCCGCACGCGCGCGATCGCATGGGTTGCCCACACGACTCGTCGGAGTTCCTCCGCCGGTTCGCGGCCCCGTCGTTCAAACACCCATAGGAGGCCGGCTTGCGGGCAGCGGTCGTCTTGGTCCTTTCGACGGTCGTCGATTTTCGGCGCAAATTGGCGGCGGACGTCGAAGGCGTCATCCGCTCGTCGGTCCCTCACGTTCGACGGGCGTTTTCGCACGCGGCTGCGAGGGAGGTCTTCTATCGCCACCGGCTGCCGGTCCGCGTCACGCACTGGGTCAATGCCCTCTGCATTCTCTTCCTGCTCGGAAGCGGACTAAACATATTCGATGCCCATCCCAGGCTGTACTGGGGAATGTACGGCGCAGACGCCGACAAGCCCTTCTTCTCGATCGGCGCCGAGGACGCTTCCGACGGCCCGCGTGGGTACGCGAAACTGGAGCACTGGCGCATCGACGCCACCGGCGTTTTGGGTTGGTCGAAATCCTACGGTCAATACCAAGCGCGCGCCTGGCCGGACTGGATTACGATCCCGAGCTTTCAGGATCTGGCCGATGCACGGCGTTGGCACTTCCTGTTTGCCTGGCTGCTGGCGATCAACGGCGCCGTCTATTTGACCTGGAGCGTTGCCTCGCGCCACCTCCAGCGAGACATCGTCCCGACCGCGGCGGACATTCGGGCGGTCCCCTCCTCGATTGTCGAACATGTCAAGTTGAAACACCCGGCCGGCGCGGCCGCGAAGCGATACAATCCGCTGCAGCGGCTCGCCTACCTGGGCGTCATCCTCCTGATCGCGCTGATGGTCCTGACCGGCCTGACCATGTCGCCGGGCTTTGACGCCGTTTGCCCCTGGCTCCTTGACCTCTTTGGCGGAAGGCAATCTGCGCGCAGCATCCACTTCATCGGCGCGAGCCTCATCGTGTTGTTCGTCCTCGTTCATCTCATCGAGGTGGTCCTCGCGGGCGCGATCAATGAAGTGCGCTCGATGTTGACCGGTCGATACGTCGTTCCCGAGGAGCGCGGCTCATGAGCGCCGCAGATATCACCCGCCGGGCGGTGATCGCCGCCGGCTTTGGCGGCGCCGCCGCCCTCGTCTGGAACGCCAATGCGCTGACGCTGAGCCCTAGCTTCGCGCACGTGTTTCGCGCCGTGGAAGGTTGGACTCGTCTGAGCCAGCGGACATTGCTCCTGCCGGGCCAACTCGCCAAGGAATACAGCGCGGCGGACATATCGCCGACCTTCAAGCCGAACGGGACCTTCGATCCCGGCGGCGACGACTACAATGCCCAGGTCGCGCAGAACTTTGCGAATTGGCGACTGCGGATCGACGGCATGGTCACTCGTCCGTTGTCGCTCTCCGTCAGCGAGTTGCGCGCTTTGCCTGCGCGCACGCAGATCACGCGCCACGATTGCGTGGAGGGCTGGAGCGCTATCGGCATGTGGACCGGCGTCCAGCTCGGGTTGCTTCTCAAGGCGGCCGGTCTGTCGCCATCGGCTCGCTATGCCGTGTTTCACTGCGCCGACAATCTGACCCGCGAGCCTTCCAAGGGAGGAGAGCAGAGTCCCGGTCAGTACTACGAAAGCATCGATCTTGTGGACGCGTTTCATCCGCAAATGCTGGTCGCTTATGCGCTGAACGGAAGGCCATTGGACGTGGCGCATGGCGCGCCTCTTCGGCTCCGGGTGGAGCGCCAGCTCGGCTACAAGCAGGCCAAGTACATCGAGAGGATCGAGATCACCAACAGCTTCGCCAACATTGCAGGAGGTCGCGGCGGCTATTGGGAGGATCGAGGCTACGAATGGCAGATGCGCCGTGACCTCCATCAACTACCGCTCTGCCGACGTGGATGGCTTCAAGATCTTCTACCGCGAGGCCGGCCCCACGACTGCGGATAAACTATTGCTTCTACACGGCTTTCCGAGCGCCGGCCACATGTTCCGCGATCTCATCCCGCAGCTCGCCGACCGCTTTCACATGGTTGCCCCCGACCTGCCCGGCTTCGGCAATTCCGACATGCCTCGCCGGGGTCACAGCTTCGAGCAGATCGCCGCAACCATCGACCGCTTCACCGAGGTCGTCGGCTTCGATCGCTACGCCGTCTATGTCTTCGACTATGGCGCCCCGACCGGCTTCCGGCTCGCGGTGAAGCATCCGGACCGCATCACCGCGATCATCTCGCAAAGCGGCAACGCCTACGAGGAGGACTTAAGCGACGGCTGGAACCCCATCCGGGCCTATTGGCGGGATCCGTCCGAGGCCAACCGCGACGCGCTGCGCGCGTTTCTCAAGCCTGAAACCACGATCTGGCAGTACACGCATGGCGTGCCGGACCCGACGATGGTCTCGCCGGACGGCTATTCGCTCGACAACTTTTACCTCGCACGACCGGGGGCCGCCGACATACAGCTCGACCTGTTCGGCGACTATAACAGCAATGTCGCGCTCTACCCGACCTTCCAGACCTATTTCCGGACCAACAATCCGCGCATGCTCGCAATTTGGGGCAAGAACGACCCGTTCTTCCTCCCGGCGGGCGCCGAAGCGTTCAAACGCGACGTCCCGAACGCGATCGTCCGCTTTTTGGACACCGACCATTTCGCCCTGGAAACCCACGCGGCGGAGATTGCATCCGTTATCCGCGAATTCCTTCCACGCTGACGCTTGAGCTCGGCGAAACGTCCAATGTTTGAGCGAGCGGTATGCGCAGCGTCGCCGGGCCTCGGAGAGAAAGCCGCGCTCAAATGACGATAGCCCATCCTCTGCAATGAAGGAGAGCTCATATGTCGAAGCACTGCTGTCCGGCTAAAAATCGAATAAATTCAATTGGTTAGTTATTTGTAAAGTATTGGATTTTGTTTGGTCGATTGTAAGCGCTTGATATATTGGCATTTTCTCGAAGAGGGCGATCGAGAAAATTTGCAACAATGTGTAGAGCGACGCCTCCAAGGCGAGGCGCTTTTTTACGATGGCGACGAGGACATAAACCGAGACGGCGATCCATATCTGCGTCTTCACGGCGTTTTCCGACGTGCCGTAGAACTGCTTGATCCGCAAGTGCTGCTTGATCCATTTGAAGAAAAGTTCCACTTGCCACCTGTTTTTGTATAGGGCGGCGATGGTCAAGGCCGGAAGGCCGAAGTGATTGGTCAAAAACACCAGCGTCTTGCGCGTCTCGGCGTCCTTGAATCGGACGCGTCGCAGGCGTTCTGGATAATGTGCGCCGGTGTAATGGCCTTTGAGAGCGACGGATTGGTCGCAGATGATCCCGGTCGAACGATCCGTCGGCGTGGAAGAGACTCGGCGAGCGTTCATGTTCGACTTGGCCCGCGTCACGAAGAACGCCCCGGCCCGATGGATGGCGTGAAGGCGGGTGAAGTCCACGTAGCCGCGATCCATGACGTAAATGGCGCCGGGTTCGGGAAGCAGCAGGTCGAGCGCATGGACGTCGTGCAACTTGCCGTCCGAAACATGAATGAAGCTCGGAATATTGCCCCGCAAATCGAGCAGGGTGTGCATCTTCACCGCCGCCTTGGTCGTCCGGAAATGCGCCCAGGGAAAGACCGACAGACACAGGTCGATCGTTGTCGAATCCAGGGCATAGACGGTATTGGTCAGGTCCAGGCCAAGGTCCTCGTTGGCGTAGAGCTTCCTCGCTTGGACAATCAGTCGCTGGGCCAAATCCGCGTAGATGCGCCAGTCGCGCGTTTCGTTGGCGTCCGCCAGCGTCGAGCGCCGGACCGGTTCGCGCAAACCCATGTGGTAGAGCTTCGACGCCTGGACGGACAGGCAGGTCTCGATATCGCGCAGGCTCTCCCGGTAGGTCAGTTGGGCAAACGCCATGACCCGATATTGCTCGGCGCAGGGGAAAACCCGCACCCGATGGTCGCCGCCATAACGGGAGACAATCCTCGTGAATGTCGTCCAAGGCACAAAATCCATGAGTTGCGCGAAAAGCGTTTTGCCCAAGTACATGGCCATCTCCACAGGAAAACCCGCGAGACTGCCCTGCCACTCGGTTCAAGTCGACACCGCCCATCTTCCCCCGCAAACCCAACCAATCAGCCGATCTCCAAGAGACGACCCTTCAGTCAACCGGACAGCAGTGATGTCGAAGTCAGTCGCGATCATAACGGGAGCGAGCGAGGGCATCGGGCGGGCCACCGCGGTCCGCCTTGCGCGCGACTTTTCCGCGCTGGTCCTGGGCGCGCGGAACCGCGCCAACCTGGAAGAGACCGCGGGGAAAGTCAGAGGCGCCGGCGCGGAAGCGCTGATCATCGACGCCGATATGGCGCGACCCGAGGTCGCTGAGGCCATCGTGGATCAGACGCTCGCGGCCTTCGGCGGCATCGATGCTCTGTTGAACATTGCAGGCGCAGTGCCGCAGATTGATCTCTTCGAGATGACGGATGCGCAGTGGGCCGATGGGCTGGCGCTGAAGCTGCACGGCGCGCGGCGACTGACGATCGCCGCCTGGCCCGTGCTGAAGGCCGCCAAGGGTTCGGTGGTGCTGATGTCGGGCAACTCGGCGCTGTTCCCGAAGGCGCCATATGCCGCCGTGGGCACGATCAACGCCGCAATCGTCGCCCTGGCGAAGGCGTTTTCCGACCGCGGCGTCGCCGATGGCGTGCAGGTCAACAGCGCCTTGCCCGGCCCGGTGATGACGAGTCGGCGCCGTTCCTACCTTCAGCACTGGGCGCCGTTGCATGGCATGACCGAAGAGGAGGCGACGGCGAACTTCCCCCAAGGAGGCCGGAATCGCGCGCTATGGCGAGCGGGAAGAAATCGTTCTTTCCTTCCCGTCGACGACGACACCTTGTCAGATCGCACCTCACCATGGCCGAAGGCCTCGGCTTTCTATTCGCAGCCGTTCCGGAGCGCTCGGCTTGACAGGCGCGAAGTTTGCCGGCTCGCCCCGGGCTCAGGCGGCTCGCCCGGGCGAGGTTCAGCGAATCCATGACGACAGGCATCTGCAAGTGAACCGCTACGACAACGTCGCCGATGTTTCGCGAGGTCACTAGCGCGGATCGCCGCGATAAGCCCTTGAACTCCGTTCATCCAGGCCTAGGCGATTTGCGACGCGGCTTCACGCCACCCTCTCAAGAATTGGGGCTATCGCCAAATCCGGCGCTCGTCTCGGCGGAACATGATCAGCCCATGTGACGAGGGCGACGCGACCGGACGAGGTCAGCCCGTAACGCCCACGTTCAATTCGCTCGAACCAACCATAGACATTGCCCTGAAGGATTTTGGCGGCGTCCGGAGCCAGTATCCGAAGGTCCCGCGGACGGCCCGGCGTGCTGGCAAGCGCGTTGGCAACCGCGAGCGCCTGCTGACGGTACGCGGTCATTTGTGGCGTCCGAGTCGAACCGCCGGCGACGGGATCCCCCTTGCGGCGACGATGCTCCTCGACGATGCGCGAACGCCGCTTGGCGTCGCGCCTCGGCTTCCATGGCGTCGGTTCCGCGACCACGTCGACCCGACCCTCCGCGGTGACGGTCAGTAGGCCGAAGCCCAGGAATCGACAAAGCTTCCTTACGCGTGCGTCGTTCTCCCGGCCGCGGCCCCGCTTGGAGGCGCCGACGGCGAGCCAGACCTCGTCGCAGACGGATGTGCGATCAACGGCCTGAAGCACCAGTTCGAGCGTGAAGCTTTGCTTCATCTCGCCGATCACGACGAGTTCGGGTGAGCCGTCGGAAAGAGCGACGAGATCGCAGCCGCACACCTCGCCCTTGACCTCGAGGCCGAGCCTCTCCAGATGGCGCTTTATCGGTGGATAGAGGTCGGTTTCCAAGGAGATGGTCTCTCGATGCGGAGTTGGATCAACTTGGCGACACCTCGTTAACGGAGCGTGGATGGCAGCCCGTCGCGGCGGCGGACGCCTATGATCTCATCGGTCCCATTTGAGGCGGAAGGCGTGCGGGGATGCCTGCACGGCGCCGATCGCGCTATGGACGGCATGGTTCTCACGCACGGAGCGGGCGGCGACTGCAACTCGCCCCTGCTTTTGGCGGTCGCGGCGGCGTTTCAGGCGGGGGGCATGACGGTCTTGCGCTGCAATCTGCCTTTCCGACAACAAAGGCCCTCGGGGCCGCCGAGACCGGCAGACGCCGCCAAGGATCGCAATGGGCTTCGGGCAGCCATCGCGGCTCTGCGCGGCGTCGTCAGCGGAAGGATCACGCTGGCGGGCCAATCCTATGGCGGCCGTCAGGCGAGCATGCTGGCGGCGGAGGCTCCCGAACTGGTCGAAGGGCTCCTGTGCCTGTCCTACCCGCTTCACCCTCCCGGGAAACCGGAGCGGTTGCGCACCGCTCATTTCCCTCAGCTGCGCGCCCCAGCCATGTTCGTCCAAGGCTCGAACGACCCGTTCGGCTCGATCGACGAAATCGAGGCGGCCGTGATGTCGATCCCGTCCGCTCATGCGCTAACCGTCGTCGACGGCGCCGGACACGAGCTCAAGCGCGGCAAATTTGACCTCAGCGGATTGGTCGATGGCCTGTCTCAACTGCTGGCGAAGTCAGCAAGCGACGAAGGGCGCACACCTCACGTGACCGCGACGTAAAGCGTGCCGTTCCTCCGGTTCGCCATGATGGAATGCAGGGGTTCCGCATGAATAAGGACGTTGGTGCAGATCATTACCGCCGTCATCGCGAGGAGCGAAGCGACGCGGCGATCCAGGAGAACGAAGGGCGACCTTCTCGCAGGCGCCCTGCACGCCTTCGGCGGCGTCAGCGGCGGCGGCCCCTGGATCGCTACGTCGCCCTTCGGGCTCCTCGCGATGACGGCGAAAGCTGGCGCCCCGACACACACAAAGCGTCAAAACGAGAGCGCGCTCACCCGGCCTCAACGAGTTTCACCGCCCCGTCGCGTTCGAAGAGGTGGAGGAGCAGCCTCAAGCTCTGCCCGTCCTCGCTCGCCAGGCCGCCGATGCGGTCGAGCGCGGCCTGCGCCTCCTGGCGCGCGCGGGGAATGAGGGCGCCGTGGAGGTCGAGGCGGGCGAAGCGGAAGCCGGGGCGCCGGCTTGGCGGGCCCCGAGCACGTCGCCTTCGCCCCTCAGGCGCAAATCCTCCTCGGCGATCCGGAAGCCGTCGTCGGTGGCGCGCAAGATTTCGATTCGCGCCTGGGCCGCCTCGGCGAGCGGCCCCTTGTAGAGCAGCAGGCAGCTGGAGCGTCCAGTCCCGCGGCCGACCCGGCCGCGCAACTGATGCAATTGGGCGAGGCCGAACCGCTCGGCGTGCTCGACGATCATGATGGTGGCTTCCGGCACGTCGACGCCGACCTCGACCACGGTCGTCGCCACCAGAATCCGGCTCTCGCCGCGCTGGAATCGCTCCATCGCGGCGTCCTTTTCCAGCCCCGCCATCCGGCCGTGCACGAGCCCCACGGCGTCGCCGAAGATCGCCCGCAGCGCCTCGGCGCGCGCCTCGGCGGCGGCGACGTCGAGGGTCTCGCTGTCCTCGACCAGCGGACAGATCCAGTAGGCGCGCGCGCCCTGCCCGAGCGCCCGCGACAAGGCCGCGACCACCTCCTCGAGCCGTTCGATCGGCAGGGCGCGGGTGTCGATCGGCTCCCGGCCGGGCGGCTTTTCGCGCAGGGCCGAGACATCCATGTCACCGAAATAGGCGAGCACCAGCGAGCGCGGAATCGGCGTGGCCGTCATCACCAAAAGATCGGTCGCCTCTCCCTTGCCCGCCAGCGCCAGACGCTGCCGGACGCCAAACCGGTGCTGCTCGTCGACGACCGCCAGGCCGAGATCGGCGAAAACGACCTTCTCCTGGAAGAGCGCGTGCGTGCCGACGACGATGTTGCGCGCGCCGGACGCCAGCGCCGCCAGCGTCTCGCGTCGCTCTGAAGCCCGGTCGCGGCCGGTCATCAGCGCCATGCTGAGGCCAGCCTTCGCGGCGAGCGGCGCCATCCGGTCGAAGTGCTGGCGCGCCAGCACTTCCGTCGGCGCCATCATCGCGGCCTGCCGGCCGGCCTCAACCACTTCGGCCATGGCGAGGAGCGCCACCACGGTCTTGCCGGAGCCAACGTCGCCCTGCAGGAGCCGGATCATGCGGTTCTCGGATCGGAGATCGGCGCGGATTTCGGCCAGCGCCTTTTGCTGGGCGCCCGTCAGCGCGAACGGCAGCGCCGCCTCGAGCCGCGCCCCAAGCGCCCCGCTGGCGCGATGCGCCCGGCCGGCCTTCTCGCGCAGCCGGGCGCGGACGAGCAGCAGGGCGAGTTGGTTCGCCAGCAATTCGTCGTAGGCGAGGCGGGTCGCCGCCGGGCCGCCGGGCTCCACATCCTCCGGGGCGCTTGGCCGGTGCATCGCCGCCAGCGCCTCGGCGAAGCCCGGCAGTGTGAGACGGTCGCGCGTGCCTTCGGCGATCCATTCGGGCAGGCGCGGCAAACGCTTCAGCGCGCCATCGGCCGCCCGCGCGGCAATGCGTTGGTAGAGGCCTTCGGTCAGCGCATAGACCGGCTCGACCGAAGGCAGCCGGGAGAACTCGTCGGCGTCCAGAACACGGTCGGGGTGAACGATCTGGCGGATGCCGTCGTAAAGCTCGAGCTTGCCGGAGATCCAGCGCGTCGCGCCGACCGGCAGGCGGGCGCGCACCCACTCAGGATTGGCGAGAAAGAACACGAGCTCGACATCGCCGGTGTCGTCCTCGACCAGAACCTTGAACGGCGCGCGGGAACGGACCGTCGGCGGGGCGCGGTGCTCCGTGACCCGTGCTTCGACGGTGACCAAAGTCCCGGGAACCGCGTCGCGGATCTTTGGCCGCGACCGCCGGTCGAGCGTCGCATAGGGCAGGTGGAACAGCACATCGAGCACGCGCGCGCCCTGCGGCCGGTCGAGCAGGCGGTCGAACAGCCTGGCGTTCTTGGGTCCAATCCCGGGCAGCGACGCGGCCGGGGCGAACAGGGGGTCGAGAAGCGACGGACGCATGCGGCTTTATAGCAACTCCGCGCCGGCGCCGGACGTTTCCGGACTCGTCAGGACGGCGAAAGAGCGCCAAGCTCTTCCGCCGAACCAGGAGGAACGCCCATGAGCCTCATCGACCGGGTCCGCGCCCATCCGCTGCCGTTCGCAACCCTTCTCGGGGTGGAGTTCGTCAGCGCTGAGCCGAACGCCGTCGTCGCGCGCATGCTTGTCCGGCCCGACCTCTGCACCCTCGGCGACGTCGCCCATGGCGGGGCGATCATGAGCTTCGCCGATACGCTCGGCGGGGTCGCGGCCTTCATCGGCCTGCCGGCGGGCGCGGCGGGCACGACGACGGTCGAGAGCAAGACGAATTTCGTCGGCGCCGCGCGCGTCGGCGCAACTCTCGTTGGCGTCTGCGCTGTCGTTCACCGCGGCCGCCGGACCCAGGTGCTTCAGACCCGCGTCGAAACCGAAGCCGGCAAGCTCGTCGCGCTCGTCGTCCAGACCCAGATGACGCTGTAGGGCCACGGCGTCTGCGCCGCGCGGGTCCGACAGCATCGACTCCTCGGCTGCCATGATGTAAATGCGCCTTACATGAATTGGAGCAAGGACGAACCCGGCCCGCGCGAGGGCCCGCGCGGCTATCATCACGGCGATTTGCGTGAGGCGTTGATCCGCGTGGCGCTGGAATTGATCGCCAAGAAGGGGATCGCCGGATTCACATTCGCCGAGGCCGCTCGATTTGCCGGCGTGAGCCCCGGCGCACCCTATCGGCACTTTCGCGACCGCGATGAGCTCATGGCGAGCGTGGCGCTGCGCGGCTTCGAGCACCTCGAGGCGGCGCTGACCCGCGGCTGGGACGGCGGACGCCCGGATGCGACAGTTGCATTAGACCGGCTCGGCAAGGCCTATCTCGAGTTCGCCCGTGCCCAACCGGCATACTACTCGGCGATGTTTGAAGGCGGCGTCCCCGTCGGCGCCAATCCCCTCCTGCGGGAAGCAAGCGAACGGGCCTTCGCCGTGTTGCGGGCCGCCGCAGACGCCGTCTGCGCCGCAATGCCGGCGGCCGGACGCCCCCCGGCCCTGATGGTCGCGCTCCACCTCTGGGCCATGGCGCACGGAATCGCTTCGCTGTTTGGCCGCGGCGACAGCGCCCGCCGCGCGATGCCGATGTCGCCGGCGGAACTTCTGGAAGCGGACCTGCTGGTCTATCTGCGCGGGCTCGGGGCGAACGCGGCGGAGCCTTAAGCGCGGTTCGCAACCCGCCGCCGCAGCCGGGGGTCCGAGGACAGCAAAGAGGGACTTGACAACGGCGCCGAAAAAAGTAAATGTTCATTACATTCACACGTGAGGACGTCGCCATGCCAATCCTTCTGACGGTCTTGGGGTTCCTGTGGTGGTGGCCGCTCGGACTCCTCATTCTCGCTTTCATGATCGCACGACGCGGACGGCTTGGCTGCTGGCGCCACGCCTATGCGTGGGACGGTCCGATGGTCGACGGTGAGCGCGGTCGGGACCGCTGGGAGCGCAAGATGGCCCGCCTGCAGGACAAAATGGAAATAGTGCGCTCCCGAATGGAGCGGGTCAGGGGCGGCCGCGATTGGTTCGGCCCGTCGAGCAGCGGCAACCGCGCCTTCGACGACTATCGCACGGAGACGTTGAAGCGCCTCGAAGACGAGCAGAGCGAGTTCAAGGATTTCCTGGCGCGGTTGCGCTTCGCCAAGGATCGCGCCGAGTTCGATCAGTTCATGGCCGACCGGCGCCAGCGTCCTTCCGAACCGGACCCGCCGCCGGCTGAACCGAACCACTGAACGTCGCCAGACATCGGCGGCTCCCCGGCCTGACTGGGCCGCGGGGGCCGCTGACGCGCGTCGAGACTAGGAGTGGCAAAAGGAGGGGGCGCTCCTGGGGACGCCCTAGACGGACCCAATAACAGAATGCCTCATATCGCGGCGCGCGCGGTCGCGATCCCTATGCCGCTCCTCGCCGTCCAGCCAATCGTTTTAGTGGTCTGCGTTACGGCTTGATCTCAAGCTTGGCGAAATAGCGCTCGACGGCGTCGACGGACGAGGCGGGCTCGGCCAGGGCCACGTAGGTGTCGGGACGGATGAGATACATCGCGTTCTCGCGCAGGCCGGCCTGCTGCATTGCGTCACTCCACGCATAAACGTGAAGGGGGACGTTGCGAGTCTCGAACCATGTGTGCAGATAGGCCTCGGCGACGCCGTAGACGTGGACCTGCCAGCCGATGCGTTTGAGCGCCCGGTAGTTGTCGCCCTCTTCGAGCTTCACCCAGGGCAGGCGGTCGCCGCCGCGCACTGGCCCGGCGTGGCCCTGATCGAGCCCCTTTCCGCGATAGTTCAGGGTGATCTGGGAGACCGTGCGGAAGAGATACTCGCGCGCCGCGTCAAGCTTTGCCAGCTGCGGCAAGACGAAGGGCGCGATGCGCGTGCGCACGAGCTCGGCCAGATGGCCGTCAGCGGCGGCAACGTTGAAGAAGCGGTCGGTCGTCTGGACAAGCCGCAGCGCGAAGGCGCGCCGCTCGGCCTCGAACGTGTCGAGCAGGGTGTCGGGGGCCTGCCCGGCCAGGACCGCTTGCAGCTTCCAGGCCAGGTTGATCGCGTCGCCGATGCCGGTGTTCATCCCCTGCCCGCCGACCGGCGTGTGGATGTGCGCGGCGTCGCCCAGCAGAAAGGCTCGGTTCTTGCGAAAATGCTCGGTCACCCGATGGGATATATGGTAGGTCGAAAACCAGTTCACTGTGTCGACCTTGAGGCGGAGCTGTCGTGTCGCCCGGTCGCTGATGTCCGCAAAGGTGAGCTTGTCGAGGTCTTGTCCGTTGCCCGGCCTGATCGCCCCGATCAAGCGGACCCGGCCTTTGTCCGCCAACGGAAAGACGGCCAGGAAGTCGGATTCGTCGAGCTCGATGTTGAGGTCGCCGTTGAACGCCGGCCCATCGCCCGCCACGTCGGCGACATAGAAGACCTGCGGATAGCTGCCGCCGGGATAGCCCGTGCCCATCGCCTCGCGGACCTTCGAATGCGCCCCGTCGCAGCCGGCGATAAACGCGGCGCCGACCGTGCGCTCAGTTCCGTCAGGGCCTCGGAGCCGCGCGCTGATGTGGTCGCCCTCGTCCGTGTACTCGAGCAACTCCGTCGAACGCTCCACCTGGACGCCAAGATTTTGCAAGCGTTCAACGAGAAGGCGTTCGTGCTCGTCTTGTGGGAAGATATGCAGGAAGCCATACGGCGTCAGGTCCGAAGCGATCTCATTGAAGGGGATCCGCGCCTTCTCATGACCGCCGAGCCACATCCGCAGGCCAGGGACGGCGTAGCCCTTCGCGACGACGGCGTCGGCGAGATCGAGTTGCTCGTACAGCTCCAGCGTTCGCGCGTGGATCGCCAGCGCCCGGGACGTCGTGCCGGGACCGCTCGTTGTGTCAATGATTTGGACGGGGACGCCCTGCTTCGTCAGCCAGAGGGCAAGAACCAGTCCGGTCGGACCCGCGCCGACGATCAGTACGCTCTTTGCCATGATGCCTGCTCCTATCGGTTTTGGGCTGGCGGCGCGGCCAGGAAGCCGCGAAGAAGGACCCGACTGTGCTGCTCGGCAATGTGGACGAGATCGGCAAGGTCGTTGGACGCCTCGCGGAAGCCTCCCTGAAAGCAGAGCTGTGAACATGGGGCCGACGAGGGAGAAAGCGTAGAGCCGCGGGTCGCCGTCTCTGACCTCGCCAAGCGCCTGGGCGCGCGCGATCACGCCAGCCACGCCGCCGATCACCGGCTCCACAACCTCATCGTGCCAGCTGCGGGCGACGTCGGGGAAGGTGCGCGAACTCGCCAATGACCAGCCGCACGAAGCGCGCGATCAGGGCCAGTAAAGCACGGCCGCGGCGGCCATGAGGAGCCGGGGGGCGAGCTCGGGGAAAGGCCCATCGACGCCGTCCGCCGCGCGGCAAACAGCCTCCACGTTGGGGACGACGACCGAACGCACCACCGCACGAAACAGCGCCTCCTTAGTGGAAAAGTAGCGATAGATCGATCCTTTGGCGACGCCGGCCCGATGGGCGACGTCCGTCGAGCCTTTGACGCCGCGAAGCCATGATCGGCGAACACCTCCAGGGCCGCCGCCGTGATTTCGGCGGGCCTGGCCTGTTTGCGCCTGCGCCACGGGGGGCGGCGGGTTGTCGCGTCCCTTGATGACTCCATGGTCATCAATTTCGAAGAACGAGATTGGTTCCGGCCGCCGTCAAAAGCCAGTGATAATTTTCTGACTCAGTTCGTTCCCCGCCGAGGAGATTATCCAGGGTGACAAAGGCCGCCCGACATGGGAACCTCGCTTAGCGTTCCAGGACTAACCTGGAACAGGACTGAGCCGATGCCCGACAGAGATCTTGATCCGGTCGAATGGGAACTGGTTCGCGCCGACATCGCGATGGAAAAGGCGCGACTGAAGGCCAACGGCGATTGGGCGAAATGGGAAGAGTTCCAGGCGCGGACGAACTCGAGATTCGCCGCTCACGCCGATTCCGCAGCGCGCATGGCGCGCGCGGCAAGGGAGGGACGCCCCGAAACCGAGGAGGATCGCGCCGCATGGTGGTGGGCTGTTCGAACGCCTGACTTCTCGTTTCTCTTCGCGCCGCGAAAGCACCGGCGTCGCGGCTGGCCGCTTCGCTGATCGCCAAGCCGCAAGGCGCCGGCGCAGCTTTCCTGCTTTGCGGGCGGCCAGTGCGGAATCAACTCATTGCGGGGCGCCCGCCCCGGAATCGCGAGTCCCGAATGGGGCATTGCGATCCCAGGGAACGTTACGGAGGTTGCTGCGCGGCTCCGCGTGTCCGCATCACGCCGCGCGCGCCATCGGCCTTTCGTCGCCCGACTGCCGGGTCCGGAACTGGCCGACCAATTTCGCCAGCCGGGTGGATTCGTCGGAGAGCGAATGGCCGGCCGCGGTCGAACTCCTCGACCATCGCGGCGTTTTGCTGCGTCACCTGATTCATCTCGTCGATCGCGCTGTTGATTTGTTGCAGGGCGGTGGATTGCTCCTGCGCCCCGGCGGCGATTTGGCCGACCACGACATTGATCTCGGCGACCTGCCCCATGATGCGCTCGAGCGCCCGGCCGGTTTCCGCCACCAGATCGACGCCCTTGTCGACCTGGCCGGTCGAATCGGAGATCAGCGCCTTGATCTCCTTGGCCGCTTCGGCCGAACGGTGAGCGAGCGCGCGCACTTCGGAGGCGACCACGGCGAACCCCCGTCCCGCCTCTCCCGCCCGGGCCGCTTCGACCCCGGCGTTGAGCGCCAGCAGGTTGGTCTGGAACGCGATCTCGTCGATCACGCCGATGATCTGGCTGATTTTCAGCGAGGACTTGGCGATCGTGTTCATCGCCTCGACCGCCTCGCGCACGACCACGGCGCTCTGCTTGGCGTCGGCGTCGGCCGCCGTCACCACCTGCTGGGCGTGGCCGGCGCCTTCGGCCGACTTCTTCACCGCCGTGGTCACTTCGCCGAGCGTCGCTGTGGTCTCCTCGAGACCCGCGGCCTGTTGCTCGGCGCGGCGGGCGAGATCGTCGGAGGCGGTGGAGATCTCCTGCGCGCCCGTTTGGATCGCGTGAGCGCTCTCGACAACCGACAGGACGACGCCCTTCAGCCGGGCGACCGCCTCGTTGAAATTGTCACGAATCTGCGCGTAAGCCGGGGTGAAGCCCTCGCCCAGCCGCGCCATCAGGTCGCCGCCGGCAAGATCCTTCAGGCCGGCGCCCAGACGGCGCACGACTTCCGCCTGCTCCTCGGCGGCCTTGGCCCGTTCCGCGGCGACGCGCTCGCGCTCGCGCTCGGCCTGAGTGCGATTGGCCAGCGCTTCGGCTTCCAGCCGCGCGCGCTGCGCCGCGTTGTCCTTGAACACCTGAACCGCGCGCGTCATGTCGCCGACTTCGTCAGCGCCGGCGACCGCGGGCAGCGCGACATCGTTGTTGCCCGACGCCAACGCCGTCATCGCCGCGCTCAAGGCGTTGAGGCAATTCGACAGGCGGACCATGACGAGACCGGCGAAGCCGCCGATGACGATCAGCAACGCCAGCGACGCCGCGGCTGTCCACAGCACTCTCGCCCGGATCGTCGCATCGATGTCGTCGACGTACACGCCAGTGCCGATCGTCCATTGCCAGGGTGCGAACAGCTTGACGTAAGCCAGCTTTGGCGATGGGTGATCCATTGCGACGCCCGGCTTGGGGTACTCGTAGTTCACGAATCCCTGGCCTTGTTCCGCTGCAACCTTATTCATATTCAGCGAAAAATAATCGCCAGACGCGGTCTTTTGTTTACTTTGATCGGTTCCCTCCAGTTCCGGCCGCACGCCGTGAACAACGAGGAAGACATTTTTGTCCTGGATAAAGAAATAGTCATTGGCGTTGTAGCGCATCGCGCGAATGCTTGCCTTGGCGCGCTGCTGCGCCTCGGCTTCCGAGATCGTCCCCTTTTTGAATTCATCATATTGCTGTTGGGCGACCTTGGTTGCGACCTCGATGACGGTTCTCAGCTCGTCCTCCCGTCCCGCGTAGATGTCGCGCACGGAAAACCACGTCAGCGCCGCGACAATGGCGATCAGCGCAACGCCGAACAAAGCGATAATTCCCAGCAGTCGTGCGCGAATGGATCCGAGGAAAGGAGGGCGCTGTCGATTTACGGGAGGGATCGTCATGGGAGGGCAGCCTTTTGCGTACCCTCCCAATTAACACGCCCGCGGTTAAGACTTTGCTGGGAGAGGGGTGGGAGCAGCGCCGTCCCTCCGCCGCTCAAGCGCCGGGCGGCCGCGCAAGGTGTCCGACCAGGGCTTTCGGCGAGAGCCGATCTGAACTCATCATGCTCTCAAGCTCGCCCGATACCGGCTCTTCTACGGCCCGACCGGGATGAGCTTGCCGACAAAGACGGGCGGACCGGAGGGCCTGCCGTCGGGCGATCCGCCTGGCGGCTCGACGGTCACCGCATAGGTCGCATCCTCGACCACGTTGCGGGCGTAGCCGACGAGAACTCGCGGCGCGGCGCGCCTCCCCGATCACGCCGAGGGAGCGCGGCGGCCCAAGTCGCTGATCAATGAGCCAGAGCTCGTAGGACTTTCCGGGCGGCGCCGTTGCGGCGATCGGCCGCACCGAAAATTCCAGCCGGTCGAGATCGACCGTCACCTCGAAGGCTGGCGAAGCGGCGTCCTTCTGCAAAATCGCGACATATTCGCGCGGCCTCGCCGACCGCTCGGTCTCGCGAACCGTCAGTCCCACCGCCAACAGAGCGGCGACGACGGAGGCGGCGATCGCCGCCGCACGCCAGCGTCCGGCGCGCCGGAGCAAATCCGCGATCACGGCGTCCATCGGCGGCGCCGTTTCGCTCGAGGCGGACGGCGCCGCTCGGATGCGCGCCTGGATCGCCGGCAGATGGTCTTCCGACGGCTCGATCGGCGCCAGAGCCTCGGCGAGCGGGGCGAGGCGGTCCTCCCAGGCGCGGATCGCCGCGTCGAGATCGGGCTCGCGGAGCCGCCTCGCGGCGAGGGCTGCGCGCTCGGGCGGCGACAGCGTCCCGAGGGCGTATTCGGCGGCGGCCAGATCGTCCTCGGGCGTCATGACCCCAGACACATCCTCAGTTGCGCGAGGCTGCGGTGCAGCCAGGTCTTGATCGTCGGCACGGGTCTGCCGAACCGCTTGGCGAGCGCCTCGCAACTCGCGCCCCGATAATAGGCGAGCATCAGGATCGCGCGCTTCTCCTCGTCCAGCCCCTCAAGGCAGGCGATGAGGGCCTGGAGGCCTTCCGACTTTTCGCGCGCCGACAGCGGATCGACGGTGTCGGCTGCCGGCTCGAAACCTTCGCCCATGTCCTCGAGCGACACCGGACGAACGCGGCGAACTTCATCGAGGGCGCGATTGCGGGCGATGGCCGCCATCCAGGCCAGCGCCGATCCCCGCGCGGGATCGAAGTCGGCAGCCTTTGTCCAGATGCGGACGTAAGCGTCCTGAAGCGCCTCGGCCGCCGCGTCCCTCGCCGGCAAGATTCGCGCGACGACGCCGTTGAGCCTGCCGCTGGTCGCCCGGTAGAGCGCCGCGAACGCCGCCTCGTCGCCCGCGGCCACGCGGCCGAGCAGGCCGGAGAGATCGCTCTCTCCGGCCGCCCAATCCCCACCCGGCGAACTGGCCCCTAAGGTCATGCAACGATCTTATCGGGCGCGCTGCATCAGGCAACCGCGCCCGCCCCTTGAGCCGCCGCTCAGCCCGGCAACAGCACCTTGTTGATGACCTGGATCACCCCGTTCGACTGCATCACGTTCGGGATCGTCACCTCGGCCTTGTCGCCCTTGGCGTCGATCACCCAGAGATGGCCGTTCCTATGCTCAAAGGTCAGCTCCTCGCCCTCGACCGTCTTCAGCATGGCCTTGCCGCCGCCCTGCTTGATCAAGCCGTCGATGTCCGCTTCGGTCAGCCGGCCCGGAACGACGTGATAGGTCAGGACGGAGGTGAGTTGCGCCTTGTTTTCAGGCTTCAACAGCGTCTGGACCGTGCCGGCGGGCAGGCGGGCGAAGGCGGCGTTGGTCGGCGCGAACACGGTGAAGGGTCCAGCCCCCTCGAGCGTGTCGACCAGGCCGGCCGCCTTGACCGCGGCGACCAGCGTCGTGTGATCCTTCGAGTTGACGGCGTTTTCGATGATGTTCTTGCTCGGATACATCGCCGCGCCGCCGACCATGGTCGTCATCTCAGCGAACGCGGGAGCGATAAAAGCGACGCCTGCGGCGAGCGCGGCGGCGATGAGAGAAGGTTTGGCGTACATGCGCGTCTCCTTGGGTCCGCCGATCGGCGGCAGGGCGCCGCTAAAGATCGGGACACAACCGTTACGGGACCCCCATCGGCGGGTTTCAGGCCGCAGAAAAAAATGCGCCGGCCATTGGCATGCCGGCTGAGCCGCGCCTGGCGCGCCGCGGCGCCCCCGGACATCGGCAGCCGCTACGATCCAGCCCGCAAGCTGAAGCCGGGCCGCGCATGCGCATTGACGCGCTTGGAGGAGATGATTTCGCACGGGTCGGCGCCGGTCATTGAGCGCTCAAAAGGGCCGCCTTTTTCTTTCCATCCAAGGAATGGGAATTCCTGACCGCGCCTTGCAACCCGACTGCGGGCCCTTCGCGCCCTCGTTTCGACCGCCGCTTCTTTGCCTGTTCCGACCGAATTTGCCCTGATCGTCACCTGTTCCCGTCCTGTTAAGTTGCCTGTTCCGCGCCCACGCCAGCCCACAACCATCGGGAGGTAAAGCTGGGAACGCATTGAGCTTGCAGGGCTTTCTGGAGCGTAACATCGACCGTTGCCAAAAAACTACCTGCTAGCAGGCAACCCACGGTCGGTGGCGGACACAGAGCGGGACGATTTTGAGCCGAATCCGGGGGATCGTCCGGCCCTAGTCCTCCGCCGACGGCTGGGTCGGCTCGGCCTCGCTCGCAGGCGCACGGCGGCGGCGCTTCTTCGGGTAGACCTTGAGGCGCCGCGTGTCGAACGGCGCGGCGCTCCAGCCGTGGACGGCCATCCGATAAGCGTCCTCGGCGACCCCCTCTCCGCCATTCCCAGCGAGCAGGAACCGGCGACGAAACCAGATCTTCATGACAAGCTCGTCGATCGATTCGAGACAGTCCGAAATGGCGACGCAAAGATCGTCGATGTCCTCTTTGCCCATGGCGACGGTCCTGAGTTCGGGCCTGCCGCTTCCGCTCCTGCGGATCGAGGCCTTGTAGTGGCCCTCGACCCCGTTGGCTGGATCGACATGGAAGAAACAATGCACGACATCGTTGCGCGCTTCCCGAATCTCGTCGAACAGCGCGCCCGTCTGGGCGGCCTGACTCCAAAGAAGGCGGTCCGGCCGAACCCTGAGCTGCTGCTTCAGGAGATTCAAGAACAGCTTGACGAGCGAGACGTTGCCCATGCTGGCGAACACCAGTTCGCCGACGTCCGAAGTCCAATCCCCCCGTCACCCAGACGAGCGAGGCGAACTTCCGTTCGAGGGCGTTCCAGCCGAAATTGATAAACCCGATGCTGGCCAGATGTTCGTCGTCGAGGCCGGTCCACTGCCGTCTCGCCATGGGCGTATTGATGAACAAGCGACCCCTTCCTCGATCGAACTCGCGCTGGTTTCGATCCGCGCTGGCTGTCGGGCAGTGTACGCGGGTTCTGCGCGGAGCGCGAGTGCCGCCCGCAGCCGGCGGCGGAGCGTCTTAGCGCCGGCCTATCGCGCAGCCGTAGCGTCAAAGGGGTCGGGGACGCGGTCGCGGCCACCCTCCGCGGCCGCTCGCGCCAGGCGCACAAAGCCTGCGACGTCCACCTCTTCCGCCCGCAGGGTCGGCTCGAGACCGGCGGCGGCGAGGAGCGCCGAAGGGTCGAGGCGACGAGCGGCGGCGAAGGCTTTTGTCGACTGGCGCAGCATCTTGCGCCGCTGCCCGAAGGCCGCCTGGGTCGCGGCGGCGAGAAGGCGCGGGTCGCAAGGGTCCGGCGCCGCGCGCGGCAAGAGCTCGACGACACTGGAGACGACCTTGGGGGGCGGCGTAAAGGCGGATGGCGGCACGTCGAACAAGATCCGCGCCCGCGTGCGCCAGCCGGCCAGCACGGCAAGCCGCCCGTAATCGGCGCGCTCGGCCGGCGTGGCCACGATGCGCAGCGCGACCTCGCGCTGGAACATCAGTGTCAGACGATCGAAGAAGGGCGGCCAAGATTGGGCTTCGAGCCAGCCGGTCAGGAGGCGCGTGCCGATGTTGTAGGGGAGATTGGCGCAGATCCGGATCGGCGCCCCGCCGGCCTTGGCGATCAGCGTCTCCGGCCTCACGGTCAGGGCGTCGGCTGCGATCACCTCGAGCCGGCCGGGCCAGCGGGCGGCGATCTCGGCGAGCGCCGGCAGCGCGCGCTCGTCGCGCTCGATGGCGATGACGGCCTTTGCGCCGGCCGCGATCAGCGACCGGGTGAGGCCGCCCGGACCGGGACCGACCTCGACGACGACAACGCCGTCGAGCGGCCCGGCCGCGCGGGCGATCCTGGCTGTGAGATTGAGATCGAACAGGAAATTCTGGCCGAGCGCCTTGCGGGCGTCGAGCCCCCAGCGCGCCACGACCTCGCGTAACGGCGGCAGCCCGTCGGAGGCCGGCGTCATCGCGTCAGCCGGTCGGCGAGCCTCAGCGCCGCGATCAGGCTCGCCGGATTGGCGACGCCGCGCCCCGCAATGTCGAACGCCGTGCCGTGATCGGGCGAGGTGCGGACGAAGGGCAGCCCAAGGGTGACGTTGACGCCCTCGTCGAAGGCAAGCGTTTTGGCCGGAATCAGGCCCTGGTCGTGATACATGGTCAGCGCGACGTCGTAACGCGCCCGAGCCGCCGCGTGAAACATCGTGTCGGCGGGCATCGGACCGAACGCATCGATCCCTTCGGCGCGCAGGGCCTCGATGGCCGGCGCGATGGTGGTGATCTCCTCGCGCCCGATCGCGCCGCCTTCTCCGGCGTGAGGATTGAGGCCCGCGACGGCGAGGCGGGGCCGGGCGAGGCGAAAGCGCGCCTTGAGATCGCGGTCGACCACCCGGGCCGTCTCGACGATGAGCGTCCGTGTCAGCGCACGCGGCGCTTCCGCGAGCGCGATATGGATGGTGACCGGCACCACGGCCAGCGCCTCGGACCAAATCATCATCACGGGGAATGCGGGCTCGCCCCAGGCCGAGGCGAGCGCGCCCAGGTACTCGGTGTGGCCCGGAAAGCGGAATCCCGCCTCGTACAGCGTCGCCTTGGCGATCGGATTGGTGACGACCGCCCGCGCGGCCCCGGTCCGCACCGCCGTAACCGCGCGCTCGATCGATTCAAGCGTCGCGGCGGCGTTGGCGGCGCTCGGCCGTCCCGGCTCCGCTGCGACCGGATTATCGAGCGGCGCGACGGGGAGGCCGCGGTCGATGACGGAGGCGGCGTTTTCCGGGTCCGTCTCGACGATCGGCGTCCCCCAGCCAAGGCGCTGCGCAGTCTCCGCGAGGCGAGCCGGGGACGCGAGAACGAAGAACGGAGCGTCGGCGGCCGCCCGTAGGCGCCAGGCGGCGAGCGCCAGTTCCGGGCCGATGCCTGCCGGGTCGCCCATCGTCATCGCCAGCGGCGGACGTTCGCCCTTCATGACAAGTCTCCGGCTGCAAAACTCCACGGCTACAGGCCGACATTCCCCCGGAGGTCGCCGAGCGTGCGCAGAACGAGCTGGAACATCAGGGTCTGGCTGCGTATCGCCGGAAGGTAGGTCAGCGGGCCGTTGGCATATACCGGGACGGCGGCCGGCGCGCTGGTGCTCGACGAATACCGAAGGGTCAGCGTTGTGCACTCGTCCTTGTAGCCGAGCCCAAGCGAATAGCCGATCGGATAGAAGACCGGCGTGTCCTCTCCGGGAATATCGTAATAGTGGCGCGACATGTCGACCACAAGCGACCCGTCGACCGTCCAACGGTCCAGGAATTTGTAGGAAGCGCTGCCCGTGAGGCCCTCGCGCGGATACTCCCATCCCAAGGCCGGTTGAGCCGCATAGAGCGCATAGTCGAGGCTGCTGGTGAAGCCGCCGAGGGTCGCCCTGGCGATGGCGTCGAACCGGTCGAGTTGGAACGTCGAGCTGTCGAACTGCTGTTTGCTCAGAAAGGAGATCGGCGCCGAGGTCGGCTGGATCATTTCGCCCGCGACGAAGTTGGAGAACCGCTTGTCGAGGCCGGAGTCCATGCCGGTGTTGGCCATGTCGAAAAGCGTGTACGAATTCTGCCCCGCGACCTGGATCGATTCGCCGGCCACGACGTTGGCGTGACCGCCGTTGGCGAAATTGGCGGTATATTGAGCGCCATAATTGAACCGCGTGCCGCCCTCGATCCGGTCGTAGCCTGAGAACTTGTTCCAGGCGAACAGGTTCGTATCGTCAAATACGAGGCTCTGCGCGTCCTCGTTCGGCTGGATACGGGGCATCACCTCGCTCGGACGAGCGATGAATTGGGCGATCGGCGTGATCGTCTGGGAGCCCCACGAGTTCGTCAGCGCGAACGGATACTGCCACTCGAGGCCGAAACCCGCCATGCCGCGCGCAAATGCGCCCTGGCTGCTGCCCGAGAAGAACGCCGCCTGGCTGGAGTTGGCGACGGTGCTCGTTCCGAGCACGCTCGCGTAAGTTATCGAACCGGTTTCGTTGAGCGTCGTCTGCTCGCCGTCGAGGCGAGCGAACACGAACGGCTTCCACACCTCCCCGATTGGATCGATATAACTGCGCTGCCAGGAGACCTGGCCGGAAGCGCGGGTGTAATCGCCCGCGATGCTTCGGAGCATGCAGGCGCCAGGATTGTAGGTGTTCACATATTTGTTGCCGACCGCCGTCTCGCAGACATTGTAAAGGTGGTAGGCGTTGTCGAACGTCTGCAGGCCTGTGGACTGGAACGCGGTGTTGGACTGGGTGATGTTGGTGATGTTGACGTCGACGGTCGCTTCGCCGCCGATGCCGTTGGTGCGATCGGCAGGCAGCATGAAGACACGATTGTAGTCGAATACCGGGAGGGCCTGAGGCAGGGTGAGGTTGTCGTCGTTCGCCGTCGTTCCCTGAAAATGGTAGGCGCTCAGGTCGAAGAAGCTGTGGTCGGCTTGGCCGCGCAGATAGATCGACGAGACGATGTCCTGGAAATAATAGCTGCTGAAGTCGATGCCCTGCAGCTTGTAATCGTTGGCGAAAAATTTGTCCGACAGCCAAGTCGCATCCCAGCCGAATTGCCAGTCCTGGTTGAGGAAGAAGTTGCCTTTGGTTTCGACTGACCCGCGCATCCGCTGGTCGCCGGCCCCGTAGGGGAAAATCGGGAAGACGTTCGGCTGCTGCTCGTCGATGCCCGTCATCGTGATGCTATACTGGCCGTTGGTCAGGCGATGGCGCCAGTCGACCTCGCCGAGGAGCCCCTGCTTGGACAAGTAGGTCGGGATCAAAGTCAGATCGTAGTTCGGCGCAAGATTGATGAAATAGGGAATGCTTATTCCGTACCCGAGGTATCCGCCGGAAACGAACTGCGGCGCAAGCACTCCGGTCTGCTTGTTGACGGTCGAGTCCGGCGACGAGAAATAGGGCATGTAAAACACGGGAAAGCCCCAGACGAGCATCTGGGCGCCCTCGTAATAGACCGTATGGGTCGTCTGGTTCTCGATGATCTTGGTCGCCCGGACCTGCCAGAACGGCGGTCGCTCGGGATGGTCCTTGCACGGTTCGCAGGCGGTGTAGCTTCCCTTTTCGAGCACGGTCACGTCGCCGTTCATGCGCTCGCCGCGCGGCGAGGTGAAGCGCGTCTTGTCGGAGGTCAGCGCCTGGACGCTGTCGATGAAGCCGTCGCGGAAATCTTCGCTGAGATCGAACCGCGTCCCGTAAACGATGTCGCCGTGCTCGTCGGTCATCTTGGCGTGACCTTCGGCGTAGACGCGTTTGGTCACGCGGTTGTAGACGACGCGGTCGGCCTGAAGGATGCGGCCCTGGTAGAACAGCTGGACCGAGCCTTGCGCGGTGACCGTGTTCTTGTCCTTGTCGTAAATCAGTTCGTCGGCGTCGATGACGAGCTTATCGGGCGGCTTGGCCGGCGCCGCCGCCGGGGCGGGAGCGGCCAGCGCGGCCGCGGCGATCATTGCCGACGACAGGCACAAAACCGCCCATGCCAACGCGGCCGCGGCGAGCGCTGCGAGACGAGGCCAGGAGCGCCGACCCGAATTCCGCTCAGGCGAGGAGCTGACGGCGAAGCCCATCAACCATCCTCTTGGTGCAGCAAAACGTATACGCCAAACAAGCACCCAACGAGCCCCGGCGACCAGCCAGCCGCGACCGGACCGATGAAGCCGGCCTCGCCGAGGTCGTTGATCACTTTGGTGGCCACATAAAGCACGAACCCGGCCGCCACGCCACCGGAAACCATAATCCCCACGCCGCCCATTCGGAAAAATCTTAATGAAAAGCAAGCGGCCACGAGAACCATAGCCGCGAGCAACACCGGGCGGGCGAGAAGCTCCTGAAATTTCAAGAGGTAAGAGGTCGGGTCGAGCCCCGCCTGGGCGGTCTGGCCGGCGAGCTGCGACAACCGCCAGAACGACACCGTCTCGGGCGCCGCGAAAGCCTGGGCGACGTCCTGGCGGTTGAGGCTGGTCGCCAAGAGGTAGGTAGAGGCGGGAATCGTCTCGAACCCCGGCGTGACGATCTTGGCGTTGTGCAGTTCCCAGTAGCCGTCCTGCAGGTCGCCCGATTCCGCGTCGACCCGCTCGGTGAAATTGCCCCGGTCGTCGAAATTGAACACCTCGACGCCCTGGATCTGGGTTCCGCCCGCCTCCTTGCCGCGCGCGTGGATGATCGCCTGCCCGTCGACGCTCTTCTGCCGGAGCCAGAGATCGCCCCACGGGTTCGATCGTCCGCCAAAGACATTGTTTTCGATCTGGTCCGACCTCTGTTTCATCCAGGCGGACGCCGGGTTGTAGGCGGCGACGGAGACAATTCCGATCACCGCGACGACCAGAATCGGCGGCGCAAGAATCTGCCAGACCGAGACGCCCGCCGCTCGCGCCACGACCAGCTCGAACTTACGGGAGAGGTTGAGAAACGCGATCATCGAGCCAAACAGCACGGCGAACGGCAGCGCCTGTTCGGCGACCGTTGGCGTGCGCAGGAAGGACAAGAGCGCCATCAGCGGCGCGGTCGCCTTGGGGGCGTCGCCCGAGCGGCGCAACATCTCGACAAGATCGACGGCGTAGATCAGGGCGAAAACGAAGGCGAAGGCGGCCAGGACCGTGCGTGCGAACCGCCCGGCCAGGTAGAGCGAGAACGTCCGGCCTATCATGCGCGGCTTGCCGTGAGGCGCCGCAGCGGCGCGAACGCCAGCCGCTGGCGAAAGATCACAGCCAGGCCGCCGAGGAGGGACCCGATGGGGATCGCCCAGACGAAAAACCCAGCCCCGGGGTCGCCGACCGTCAGCGTCGTCGCGGCGATGCCGAGGCCGCGGATGGCGATGAAGGCGAGAATGGCGCCCCCTATAGCCACTCCGCGTCCCTGCCGGGTCGTCCGCGCCTCTCCAAGAGCGGCGAAGGCGAAGAGACCGGCGACGAGCGCGTAAAGCGGGCTGGCCAGTCGATCGAGCAACTCGCTGCGGATGTGGCCCGCCATGGCCGGGTCGGCCTTGTCCTTTGCGTCCGGCCGCATCAATTCAGCGGTGCTGCGCTCGCGCGGGCGCTTCACCGTGGCGATCGCCTGGGAGAATTGGGACAGGTCGATCGTGTAACTGTCGAACGACACCATCGCCGAATCGCCCGCTTCCGACGGCCGCAGCAGAACGCCCTTGGTCAGCTGAAGGTAGCTCGACCCGTCTTTATCCACCGTCTTGCCGGCCTCGGCGATATAGGTCGAGACGTGGGCAGGGTCGCGGCGATCCTGCATGAAGACGCCGCGCAGCGCCCCGTCGGGCGTGCGTTCGCGATAGTGGAAGACGAAGCCGAACGTCAGGTCGTTGAACGCGCCGGGACGGGCGAAATTAGAGATGAAGTCGGCGCGAACGAAGGTCGTGAGGTTCTCGATCGCCCCAAAGCTCCAGGGAAGGACCTGAACATAGATCGCCGCCACGATCGCGAATACCCCGACCGAGAGCGCGACCGTCGGACGCAGGAGCCGGGCCGGCGACACGCCGGCGGCGGCCATGACGACGAGCTCGCTGTCGCCGTTCAGCTTGTTCAAGGTGTAGAGAACCCCGGCGAACAGGGCGACTGGGGCGATGACCGCGATCAGGGAGGGCAGCGCGAGCCCGGTCATCAGTATGAAAATGAGGATCGTCTGACCCTTGCTGGTCAGGAGATCGATCTGGCGCAGCGCCTGGGTGATCCAGATGACGGCCGTCAGCACCACGAGCCCGGTGATGAAAGCCGTTGCCTCGGTCCTTAGAACGTAGCGCTCAATTCAACTCATCGCCGCCGCTTAGATTGCGCGCGGGCAGCGCGCCGGTTCGATCGCCCGAAGCGCCTATCCCGGCCGGGTCGCCGTGACAAGGCGGGGTTCCCCGGCCGCAACGCCGGCCTCGGGGCCGCCGGCTCAATGGCGGTCAATCGCGGCATCTTATTGACGGGCTCGGCAAACGCCCGATATCTCGACGCTGGCGCTTTTTCCGCGCGCCGACCGAGATTCGCATTCCAGCATGGGACCGCGTCAGACATGAGCGCTGCTGTCAAGATTTCCTTCGGGCCGTTGGCGGCCCCCAAAGGCAGCGCCCTTGTCGTCTTCGTCGGGGCCGACATGAAACCGGCGGCCGCGGTGACCGCGGAGGTCGGCGATCTGGAGCCGCTGATCCGCGCGGCCGCCAAGGCGGCAAATTTCAAGGGCGCCCAGCGTTCGGCGCTGGACATCCTCGCGCCCTCCGGTCTCGAGGCGTCGCGGCTGCTCGTCGTCGGCGTTGCGCCGGGCAAAGACAACGCGCCGCTGGATTTCGTGACGCTCGGCGGATTCGTTTTCGGCAAGCTTGCGGGCGCAACCCGGGTCGAAGTGGCGCTCGAGGCGCCGGCCGGGTCGTGGGACGGCGCCGCGGCCGCGGATTTCGCCCTCGGTCTCCGGCTGCGCGGCTACAAGTTCGACAAATACAAGACGCGCAAGAAGGAGAACGACGAAGAGAACGGCGCGACGCCGGAATTCGTCATCGGCGCCGGCCTTGTCGGCGCCGCCCGCGCCGCCGCTCGGGGGCGTTTTGCCGTCGCCGAGGGCGTCGAGATCGCCCGCGACCTGGTCAACGAGCCGCCGAACGTGCTGTTTCCGGCCGAATTCGCCGATCGAGCCCGGGCGCTGCAGACGCTTGGCGTCGAGCTGACGGTTCTCGACGAAAAGGCGATGGCGAAGCTCGGCATGAACGCCCTCCTCGGCGTGGGGCGCGGGTCGGCCCGGGACAGCCGCCTCGTCGCCATGCGGTGGAACGGCGCGCGCTCGAAGCGCGCCAAGCCGGTCGTCGTTGTCGGCAAGGGCGTGTGCTTCGATTCGGGCGGCATTTCGATCAAGCCGGCCGCCGGCATGGAGGACATGAAGGGCGACATGGGCGGGGCGGCCTGCGTGGTCGGCCTCCTGCACGCGCTGGCGAGCCGAAAGGCCAAGGCCCATGTCGTCGGCGTGATCGGGCTGGTCGAGAACATGCCGGACGGGGAGGCGATCCGTCCCGGCGATATTCTGACCTCGATGTCCGGCCAGACGATCGAGATCGTCAACACCGACGCCGAGGGCCGGCTCGTCCTGTCGGACGCGCTGTGGTACGCCCGCGAAACCTTCAAGCCTCGGCTGATGATCGACCTCGCCACCCTGACCGGGGCGATCATGGTGGCGCTCGGACACGAGTACGCGGGGCTGTTTTCCAACAACGACGAGCTTGCCCAGAAGATCGCGGCGGCGGGCGAGGCGACCGGCGAGAAAGTCTGGCGCATGCCGCTCGGGCAGCCCTATGACAAGCTGATCGATTCCAAGTTCGCCGACATGAAGAACACGGGCGGACGCCATGGCGGGTCGATCACCGCGGCCCAGTTCCTGCAACGGTTTGTTAAGGATACGCCGTGGGCGCATCTCGACGTCGCCGGGGTCGCCATGGGTTCGCCATCCTCGGACATCAATCCGTCGTGGGGCTCCGGCTGGGGCGTCAGATTGTTGAACCGTCTTATCGCCGACTCCTACGAGGATTAGGCGTGGGGCAGGGCCTGGGAGAGTGGGATGCGGCTTCGTTCGACGGTGTTGGCGTTTGCGCTCGCCGGCTGGGGCGCGGGCGCGGAGCCGGCGTGGGCGATCGCGAGCTGCGACGCGTTCACCTCTGCGCTGCGAAGCGCCGCGAGCGACATGGGGGTCGATTTCTCGCGCGCCATCGTGGTGTCGCGCAACCGGTCCGACGCCAGCGTCTATGACGTCACCACCCGCGTCGACGTCGACGGGACGCTGAGCTGCCGGGGCGATGCGTTCATGCGCTTCGAGGCCCGCATCGGCGAGCCCGCCAACGCCCGCACCTCGACCAATTTCGAGCGCTTCCAGGCTGCGGCGCTGAAAGCGGCGCTCGGCTGGGATGCGGCCAAAAGCCGCGGTGTGCTCAAGGGCATGAGCGCCGACGCGCGCGAGTACCTCGCCGCCTCCCGCCAGCGCGGCGACGTCTTCATCGCCGGCAAGACCGAGGAACACATGCCCGGCAGCGTCTCGCTCGGCCTGATGGCGACCAACTCGGACCAGACCTTCGTGATCGTCGGCCCGGCCGGCGAATAGAGGGACGCGGGCGGTGGGCGAGTTCCGCTTCCACCATTGCGAGCGGCGGCGCGTCGACCAGGCGCTTCCGGCCCTGCTCGAAGGGCTCACCGCCGAGGGCCGGCGGATCGTGGTGCGCGCGCCGTCGAGGGAGATGGCGGACGCGCTGAACGACCGCCTGTGGACCTACGACGACGCCAGCTTCCTGCCGCACGGCGGGGCGGGCGACGGCGACCCGGCGAGCCAGCCGATCTTCCTGACCGACGGGATCGAAAGCCCCAATGGAGCGACGGTTCTCGTGCTGCTCGCGGGCGCCGAGACGGCCCCCGGCGACGCCGCCTTCGCCGTCGCGATCCGCCTGTTCGACGGCCGCGACGAGGAGGCGCTCGGCGAGGCGCGAAGGGAATGGAAGCGCCTCAAGGACGAGGGCGCGGCGCCGAGCTACTGGCGCGAGGGCGACGAGGGTGGCTGGGAGCGGGCGCGCTGACGGGCGAGAGTGGAGGCGCTGTCGTACCCCTATTTCTCCGTCATATTCTTGGATGTCCTTCCATAGCCAGGCTTTAAGGTTCCTTCACCAACCTTTTCGTCAGGATATCCATGATAGGTCGCGATTTTATCGTCCCAGTTAATCTGAATTTGGATGGTAAAACCGCGGGTCTTTGGAAATTCTCTAGGAGTTACGTAATATCTACCACAATAATCCTTTGTAATTCCGGAGACCAACCAAGAACTCCCATCCATCTTTGTTCCACTTTTGCTTATCAGTGTTTGCATGCATCTTCTGTAGATACTTCGTGATCTCATTTTCCATAAGTTCTATCGCGTGGACCTTATCCAGATCCCACGCCGTCTTATTTTCTGTTGGCTTGCTTATGAAATGCAGCTGACCATGTATTTTGTCGTCAAAATTAAGCTTGATCTCAGAGACGTCATACAACGCCTCTTCAATCTTCGCTGTATGAGTCGCTACAAATAGCTTGCCATAAACCTGCTCGGCAATCACATCATCTATGGTGTTAAAAAAGTGCGTTCCACCGTCAGTTATCAGTTTCAGGGCCGAAGCATTTCTTGGATCAATGGGACCGACCTTTAGCGGGCCCTTTTGCATTTCATCTATTTCCCTGCCGATATAATCCAGCAGTTGTCTAAGCGTAATTGGAGCGATATCCTTTCCGTATCTCCCGCTGAACTTGCCAGTTACGATAATCAAGGTCATCGCCGTTCCTTTCCCTAGATTTGCAGGAGCGCCTTCAGAGCGCCGATGTCCTTGTCGCTTAGGGCGCAACCCGAACGAACCAACCCCCAGCACGGCAGGAGATTTGAGGGCGTTCCGCCCGGCGTTGCGATCGTGTCCGACATCCGCCGGACGCATCCGATTGAAGGAGAACTTTCATCCAGGCGTGCGTTTTTGACAAGCCCATCCAAGGGGAAGCGCCGCAGCCGACGAGCCGTAATTTCCCGAGCCCGCGGACTTGACCCGCGTCCCGATCCCCGGGATGCCGAAGGATGCTCCCAGCGCGCACGAACGTCCGGTTCACTGGATCATCCTTCGACAAGCTCCGCCTCGGGCTTTAGCGCCGGCGCCCACCCGTCCGCGACGGAGTCGCCACTCGACAACGCCAACGCCGAAGCGAGTTGGAGTCCGACTTTCGCCACAAAGGGCACAAAAGACACAAAGAACGACAGGGCTATTTGTACGCCTTCGCAATTCTTTGTGTTCTTTGGGGTGAATGGGTCTGGCGTGTTCCGTTGGCGAGCCTAAGACTCTCTGCTTAGCCTGAGGCGGTCGCGCGGCTGGCGCGAGCGAGGAGGGATCCATGAACGGGGCTCAATCGTTGTTCAAGGCGCTGGTGGACGCGGGCATAACGACCTGCTTCGCCAATCCCGGCACGTCCGAGATGCAACTCGTCTATGAAATCGGGATGACCGATACGGTGCGTCCCATCCTGTGCCTGCAGGAGGACGTGGTGACCGGCGCCGCGGACGGCTACGCCCGCATGACCGGCGCCCCCGCGTTCACGCTGCTGCATGTCGGCAGCGGCTTCGCCAACGGCGTCGCCATGCTGCACAACGCGGGCCGGGCGAATACGCCGATCGTCAATATCGTCGGCGCCAACGCCTCCTATCATCAGCCGAACTATCCGGAGCACGAACTGATCGGCGGCCGTGTGACCGACCTCGCCCGCACGGTGTCGCACTGGTCGAAGGAAGCGCTGAGCGCCTCCAACCTTGGCGAGCTCGGCGCAGAGGCCGCTGCGTTCGCCAAGACCGGCAAGGTCTGCACGGTGATCGCGCCGACCAACTGGCACTGGGAAGAGGCCGACCCGCCGCCGCTCGTTCCGGCGTCGCCCGGTCGCCCAAGGACGGCCCCCGAGGCGATCGCGCACGCCGCCGCATTGCTGAAGAACGGCAAGACGACCGGGCTCGTGCTCGGCAATCTGGCGCTGCACGGCGAGGCGCTCGAGATCGCGGGACGGATCGCCGCGGCGACCGGCGCGGTTCTCCTCTCCGAGACGTTTGCCTCGTGTCACCTGGCGCGGGGCGAGGGCCGCCCGCCAACGCAGCCGATCCCTTACGCATTCGAAGTTTGCGTCAATTTCCTGAGGGCGTTCGAGCAACTTGTGTTCGTCGGCGCGCTGTTTCCGGTCGCGACCTTCGCCTACCGCAACAAGCCGACGCTCAAGAGCCCGCCGGGCTGCGCGCTCTATGCCATGGCCTCGGCGGAGCAGGATCTCACGGCCGCGTTGAAGGCGCTGTCAGAGGCGACCGGCGCAACGAAAACTGCGCCGCCCCGTCAAGCGCGCGCGGTCGCCGTGGCGCCGAAGGGAGAATTGACCGCACAGGCGATCGGCCAGACGCTTTCAATGCTGATGCCGGACAACGCCATTCTGGTCGATGAAGGGGCGACCAACGGCCCGGCGATTTTCGAGGCGACCAAGGGAGCGCGGGCGCACGACTATCTCAACCCGGTCAACGGCGGCGCGATCGGCGGCGGCCTGCCGATGGCGCTCGGCGCGGCGATCGCCTGCCCCGACCGCAAGGTGGTTCATCTCCAGGCGGACGGCAGCGGCCTGTATACGGTCCAGGCTTTGTGGACGATGGCGCGGGAAAAGACCGACGTCGTCGTCGTCCTGCTCAGGAACGACGCCTACGCCATTCTCGGCCTCGAGATGGCGCGGGTTCGCGAGAACGAACTGAACGACCGCATGAAATCGATGCTGGATCTCGGCAATCCGACGCTCGACTGGGTGAGGATCGCGGGCGGACATGGCGTGGCGGCGACCCGCGCGACCACGGCCGAAGAGTTTCACCGCGAGTTTGCGGCGGCCCTCGCCGCCAAAGGACCGCATCTGATCGAGTGCCAGGTGGCGACGTCGAAGGAGTGGCGGGCGCTCGAGGATTACGTTCACCGCAGCCGCTGAGCGCTATGGGGCGCGTGGATCGACGGCGAACCGCCAACGTTGTCGCGCCCACGAACGCGGGCGCCTACTGCGGCAAGCCTCGCAATCCGGCGATCGGGCGCGCGGGCGCGCGCCTATCCGGTAAACGCAGGCGCCCACGACATAGAGAGGGGCCGCGTACGCGATGCATTGGCGGAGATGGGCGGGAAGCGCCCGTTGGTCGAAAGGCGGGAACGGGCGGTGGGCGTTCCTACTCGAGCAGTCGGCGCGCGGAGACCGCCCGGAGGAGACGTTCCCGCATGCGCTAACAAGGCGTCGCGGTCGCATGGCTAGGAATCCTCGGGGTTTACGCAGACAGAGGACCGCTCTCCGTCTACGCGGGCCGACCGGTCCGTAGCGGTAGCATGCTTGTCCTGCGGAACAGATCGAAATCCGAGGCGCCTGCCCTAATTTCGGCCACTTTTTGCCTTACTCTGCCACAACAGGGGCGCGTGAATTTCTCAGCGCGGCAGCCCGACTAAAAAACCTATCGGCTCGCAACGTCGTTTCGGCCAATCGTTTAATCCGCTGGAGCGGATGAGCGGTTGAGCGACAGGGAGGGAGCATTGGCCCGGCGAGGTGCACGCGGCGGCCCGAGCGGCGGCCATGGCGACGACGATGGGGACGAGGGCGAGCGCGAACGCGAACGGCGCCGCGAGGACGAGCGCGAGGAGCGCGCGCCGTGGGACGATCCCGAAGAACACCATAGGATAGAGAAGCATCGGTTTGTCGGCAGTCTGCCCGCGACGCCGGAACGCTACGCGCTCGCCCGAGAGCAATGGCAGCGCTTGCCCGGCGCCGTCGTCCGGCCCTCCATGGTTCCTCCGGCCGGCGCTCCGCCCGCCCAAAACGAGTCCGAACCGCCAGCGCAGGCCCAGCCGGGCGGCAAGGAGTCGGAGCCATGAGCCTGAACGGCACGGTCTGGGCGCCGATCGGCCCGAGCCCGATCGACCAGGGCGCGATCAGCGCCAACGGTCAGGTCACCGCGATCGCCATCAACCCGAACAACCCCAAGATCATCTACATCGGCACGGCGTGGGGAGGCGTCTGGCTCAGCCGCGACGGCGGCGCCACCTGGACGCCGCTCTTCGACCGCGCGCCGTCGCTTGGCATCGGCGATCCCGGCGCGCTGGCGATCGACCCGGTCAACACCAACGTCATCTATGCGGGAACGACGAGCCGCGAGGGCTCAGTGTTCGCCGGCTCCGCGAAAACGACACAGCCTCCTGCGGGGCTGTTCAAATCGACCGACGGCGGCGCGAGCTGGATCCAGCTCGGCGCCGCCTATCCGCCCGGCCCTGCGAGCAACGCGAGCGTGCTTTTCAGTCAGCTCATCACCGTGGTCGTCGTCGACCCGGCCGATCCGCAGACCGTGTACCTGGCATCCAATGCCGGCCTGTTCGTTTCCAAAGACGGCGGATACAAATGGAAGCAGGGCGCAGCGCCGGCCGGCGACGTCCGCACGCTGGCGCTGGATGTGACCTCGCCGCCGGCTGCGCGAATCCTGTATGCCGGAGTCTACGGCGTCGGCGTCGTCCAGTCGAGCGACGGCGGGCTGAACTGGACCACGATCCTCAGCGCCTCGACTCCGGCGGTCGCGGCGGCGCTTGCGGGCGGCGGAATCGGCAAGGTCGTGATCGCGCCCGCGCCGCCGACCTCCCCGCCGGCCCCGGGCGGCGTTCGGGTGCTCTACGCCACGATGGTCGGAACCGGATCCGCGCCGCCTAACCTCGGCGTCTTCCTGAGCACGGATCGGGGCGCGACCTGGACCTCGCAGACCGCCACAAACCTGGCGGCGCTGACCGGCGCGCCGCAGTTCCGAGGCTACAGTTTCCTGATGGCGGTCGATCCGCAGTCGCCCGGCGACGGGGTCAACGACATCCTCTATTTCGGCGCCACGCATCAGGCGAGGTCGACCGACGCGGGCGGCAGTTTCTCGGCGCTCGGCGGACTGCACGCCGACACCCATGCCTGGGCGTTTACGGCTCAGCCCGGACCCTTCTCGATCGTCTATTCCGGCAATGACGGCGGGCTGTTCACCTCCACCGGCGGCGTCAACTTCACGTCGCTGAACGGCAACGGCGCACCGAACAACATTCAGACGGCGCTGTTCTACAATCTCGACGTCAAGAAGGACGCCTCGGCGAGCGTGACCCTGGGCGCGCTCCAGGACAACGGCATCGTCACGACGGCCGGCGAGGTCGCGCCGACCTGGAAGATGGGGGTCGGCGGCGACGGTTTCGCCGTCGCGCACGACTGGCTGAACGCGACCGACGCCTACGGCCGGTCCAACGGCACGATCGAGGGTTCGACCACCGACGGCGACTCCTACGGCGCCATTACGCCGCCGTTCTCGGTCGCGGAACAGGGAACGTACCTCGCGGCCGTCGCGACCGATCCCAATACGGCGGGCGGCGTCTATGCGAGCAGCAACCAGAATCTCTGGCGAAGCACGAATGGCGGGTCGACCTGGCCGAACAAGGCGCCCATAGCCAGCGCCGCCAACGACGTCCATGTCGCGCCGGCCGACAGCAACAATGTGGCGGTCGCCGTCGGAACGACGGTGCAAGTCTCGACCGACGCGCTGACCACATTCACCCTCAAGGACATTACCCGCAATCTGCCCGGCCGATACGTCGCTCGCGTCGCCTTCGATCCCAATGACCCGGCGACCCTATACGCCGTGCTTGCCGGGTTCACCGGCTCTCCGGGCGGGCACGTCTTCCGCACGACTCTAGCCGCAACGACGTGGACCGACATCTCGCCGCCGATCGACCTGCCGTTCAATGCGCTCGCCCTCGACGGCAGCGTGTTGCCCACCGCCATTTACGCCGGAACGGACTTCGGCGTTCTGCGCTCCGTCGACGGCGGCGCAAGCTGGAGCGTGCTCGACGACATCCACTTTCCCGGCGCGCCGGTGTTCGACCTGGCGTTCCACAACGGCCATTTGCGGGCCGCGACCTTCGGGCGGGGCGTATTTTCCTTCGTCAAGCCGACCGGCCCGGCGATCGACGTCGGTCTCGAGGACGGCCTCGCCTTCGGGACTGTCTGCCCGGGATCGACGGATTACCTGACGATCGAGGTTTCCAACGTCGGCGTTGCGGATCTCGTCATCACCAGCGTCCAGCGGCTCATGGGCTCGACCGACTTCACGGTGCTGCCGAACCCGGCGACGCCGCTCATCCTCGCGGCCGGCGAGGACATCGAGTTCACGGTCGCCTATTCGCCGACCGGCGCCGGACCCGAGGCCGCGACGATCCGGATCATCACCAACGACCCAACTGCTCCCTTCGTCGACCTCCTGGCGACAGGCACGCGCGGAACAAGCCGGATCACGACGGCGATCGCCAATTCCGGCAGCTTCGGCAACGTCTGTCTCGGCGCGTTCGCCGACGAGATGCTGACGATCAACAATTCGGGGACCTGCCCGCTTTCGATCTCGAACATCGTCGGGTCGGCCGACTTCCTCGCGCCGAGCGTGCTGTCCTATCCGGTCCGGGTCGGCCCGGGCGACTCGCTCGACGTCATGATCCGCTTCCAGCCGACCGCGCCCGACGGCCCGAAGGTCGGGGCGATCACGATCCTCAGCAACGATCCGGCCGGGCCGCACGCGGTCGCGGTCTCCGGCGTCCTGGCCGCGCCCAAGGCGAATCTGATCATCGCGAACGCGGGAAGCTTCGGCGAGGTCTGTGTCGGCGCGTTCGTCGACGAGCCGCTGATCGTGACCAACAGCGGCAAGTGCGCGCTCTCCATCACGGCGGTTTCGTCGAGCTCGGCCGATTTCCTCGCGCCGCACGTGTCGTCGTTCCCGATCACGGTCGGGCCGGGCGACGCCCTGCCGCTGCCGATCCGGTTCAAGCCGCTGAGCTTTGGCGCGAAGGCCGGGACGATCACCGTCACGAGCAACGATCCCGCGAGCCCGATCAGCGTCGATGTGTCGGGCGACGCGCCTTCCGGCAGGCTTTCGGTCGCGGGCTCCACGACCTTCGGCGGCGTGAGCGCCGGGTGCTGCGCGGATCGCACCGTGTGGATCAGCAACACAGGCGCATGCGCCCTCGACGTCACCGCCGTGCATTTCAAGCGCAGAAGCCGGCGCTGGCGATTGCTCAATAACCCGTTCCCGGCCAGGCTGCGCCCCGGCGCGAGCCTCCCGGTCGTCATTCAGTACTGCGCGGGCGAGAAATGCCCGCGTCCGTGCGAACTGGTGATCGAGAGCGACGACCCCGCCACGCCGGTCAGGTCCGTCGAGGTGCTGGCCTACACGATCTGGGAGCGCGGCTGCGAAGAGGGGTGCGAGGGGCGCCGCAAAGACGATTGCGACGACGGCCGCAAGACGTGTTGCGACAAGGGTCCGCCCTGCCGGCAGGGATATCCGTGCTGCGACGACGACGATGACGGCGACCCGGACGACGATCGCGGATAGGGCGAGTTCGCGCGCCTCGCTGCGCGGCGAAATCTTTTGGAGCTTCCGATGCGGCGAAATCTTGGGCGGCTGTTCTGGATCGAGGCTGGACTGGCGGCCATGACCGGCATTCTGGCGCTGATCACGCCAGTCTTTCCGGACTGGATCGAGGCCGTGTCCGGCTGGGATCCGGACCAGCACGATGGGTCAGTCGAGTGGATGATCGTCGTCGGCCTGTTCGTCGTCACCCTTGCGCTGGTCGGGGCGGCGACCCTGGAATGGCGGCGAACGGTCGCCTCGGCGTCGGCGTAGGCGTCCACCAGGTCTCGGCCGCCAGTCGCGGCCTTGCTTTTGTTCTTGACGACGACGATCCATGGGAGCGGCCCGACGTCGCCTGTCCCGAGGCTGGGGGGAAAGGTGCGACTTGAAATGCGGACCTATCGAGTCCGGGGATCAGGATCAGGTTCGTGCGATGACAACGCCGCTCGGCATCCAGGTCGACGGCTGTATTCGGCGTCGGGTTGTATCGCGCCTGTCGCTCTACTTGATCTCCAGCTCGTCGACGTAATCGGCGGCGTCGGCCTTGAGCTTGGCGACGACGGCCGGGCGGTGGACGGCGTAGAGGTCGGCGTTGAGCGTCATCTTGCGCACGGCTGTCCAGAAACTCACCTCCTCGGCGCCCCAGCTCCAGAACAGGAACTTGCCGCGGTTGTCGGAGGCGCGGAAATGGAAGGCGCCGAGGGCGACCGACACGGCGCCGTTGTCGGCCTTCTGCGCCGCGCCGATCTGGAAATTGCCGGAAAGCTCCTGCATCGCCTGGAGATCGAAGATCTTCAGCGGCCGGTCGGCCTCGCCGAGCTTTTTCAGCGTGTCGAGCGTCTTCACCAGGATCGCGAGTTGTCCGCCGGTGGCGATGGCCGAGATCACGTCGAGGGCCGACTTATCCATGCTGAACTTGCCGGCCGCGGTCTTGCGCTCGGTGAAGGCGAGCGCCTCGCCGGCCCAGCCGAGCCGGTCGAGCACGTCCAGGTAGGCGCCGTACCAGTCCTTGGTCGCGGCGAAGCGGTCGAATTTTGCGCTTGCGGCGCGCTGGGCGAGCTGGGTCGAATAGAGCACGTCGCTCATGTCCTGAGCCGAGAGCCCGGAGACGAACGACAGGATCGACCCGGCGTCGACCGCGGCGCGCAGCTTGTCGCTGACGGCCGGCGCGGCCGCCGCGCCGGCGCCGGTCTCTTCGCCGCGGCGCATGCCCATCCGATCCTCGGCGTGCGCGTCGAGACGGAACGCGAGCAGGCGGGCGTCGTTAGCGAGATCGAGAGAATGAACGAAGCTGGTGCTCATGGATTATCCTCGATTGTTCACCCACCGCCGTCATTGCGAGGAGCGTAGCGACGAAGCAATCCAGACGGGCGCGGCGGCTTCATGGATTGCTTCGCTTCGCTCGCAATGACGCACCCTCTCGCCTTAACTTGCCCTAACTTCCCTTGATCCCGCCGCGCAATTCGTTGACGTGGGCGACACCACCGGCGTTCCCCAACTTGGCGAACGCCGCCTCGGCTTGGTCCAGCACGGCAAGCGCGTTCTCGCGATGGCCGCCCATCGCGAGAACCTGGGCGAGCAGCGCGCCGACGGGGCCGACGCCGTCCGGATGGCCCAGTTTCAGGGCGATGGCGTAGGATTCGGCGAGCGCATCATAGATCTCCTGGACGCGGCCGGCCTCGATGCCGCCGGAGCCGAGAAGAGCCGTCGCAATCTTGAACAAGGTCGCCGATCGCCGCGCGCGTCGCCGATGCGTTCATAGACGGGGAGCTGTTCCTCGCGGCGGATGCGCAAGGCCTCGTCGACCTCGCCTCGGCTTTGCAGAATGTCGGCGATCTTGCCCATGGTCACGGCGCGCGACGCGCGTCGCCGATGCGTTCATAGACGGGGAGCTGTTCCTCGCGGCGGATGCGCAAGGCCTCGTCGACCTCGCCTCGGCTTTGCAGAATGTCGGCGATCTTGCCCATGGTCACGGCGCGCGAGCGCGCGTCGCCGATGCGTTCATAGACGGGGAGCTGTTCCTCGCGGCGGATGCGCAAGGCCTCGTCGACCTCGCCTCGGCTTTGCAGAATGTCGGCGATCTTGCCCATGGTCACGGCGCGCGCGCGCGTCGCCGATGCGTTCATAGACGGGGAGCTGTTCCTCGCGGCGGATGCGCAAGGCCTCGTCGACCTCGCCTCGGCTTTGCAGAATGTCGGCGATCTTGCCCATGGTCACGGCGCGCGAGCGCGCGTCGCCGATGCGTTCATAGACGGGCAGCTGTTCCTCGCGGCGGATGCGCAAGGCCTCGTCGACCTCGCCTCGGCTTTGCAGAATGTCGGCGATCTTGCCCGAAGCGATCGCCGACATCCGGTCGTCGCCTAAGTCCTGGAACGCGGCTCGCACCGCGCGGATCACGCCTTCTCCTTCAGCAACTTTGCCGGACTGCACCAGATGTTCAGAGCGGCGCAGATCGAAGGCGGCATGCGCCGAACGGGCCTTGGGGTCGCCAGACAGCGCCGGGCGCATCGTCGCCGCGAGGATTTTCTGGATCGGAACAGCGTCGCCCAAACGGCTCGCGCACTCGAGCGCGAGCCGCAAAAATTGCGGATCGAAGGCGTAGTTTTCCGGAATGGCGCCCATGGCCGCGGCCATCAGCGCGTGGGCCGCCCGCGTCTCGTTGTTGGACCATTCGAGCCATGCGGCTCCCGCCAAAACCGTGGCCTCCAAAATCGCCGGCTCCGCCCCGGCGGCGAGCGCGATCTGCGCGGCTTCCAGTCCTCGCGGGTCTTGCGGAAAACCGCCGTCCGGGTTCCGCCAGGCCTTCGAGAACGAAGGCAGCGCGGCGCGGGCGAGCCGCGGAATGTCAGCCTCCTTGATCGCCTGCGCCAGCGGCCGCGCGAGCGGATTGGCGGCGGCATGTGGGACCTCTCCGATCGTTCCCCAATCGTCGAGCAAGCCGAGGCCGAGGAGGCGCGCGATCGCCGCCTCCGGCTTCTCGACCCCCAACGCCTGCCCGGCCGCGCCGAGCGCCGCGAGCGGGATCGGGACCTCTGGGGAAAACAAGGTTGCCGCCGACAATTGCCGCGCCTGCTCTTCGGTCAGCGCGTCGCGATAGGTCGCGGAACGACACCCGCGCGAAGAACCGGATCAGCGCATTGTCCGAATCGTTCGCGGCCCCACTTTGGATCAGAGCCTCAATGTCGGCCGGCGGCGCACCCGTTTTGCGGTAGACGTCGATCTGGTCGAGCGCGGTCCTCGCTGCCTCGATCTCTCCTGCCAGGATGGGCCGGGTCAGGATCGCCTGCAGTCCCGGATTGCCGGAGGCGACGTCCAGCGCGCGCGCCTGAAGATCGGCGCGCTCCTCGTCGAGCCCGCTCGCCGCCGCGCCCGCCAGCGCGCGCCATTGCTTGATCCGCTCGCGTTGCTCCATCGGCCTGAGCGGCACGCGGACGAATCCGGCCGAGCAATCGCCGCCGCGCCCGTCTGGGAGGGCGAAATCGTAGCGGCTCGTCACGATCAGCCGCGACCGCGTCGATGTGCGGCCGAAGGCCGAGAAAATAGCGCCGAGCGTTTCTCGGTAAGCCTCCTGCACGCCGGTCAGCGCATCGCTTTGCTTCGGCGCCTCGAGAATCCGTTCGAGATCGTCGACGATCAAAAGGACCGGCCGCTCATCGAGCGGACCCTCGAGCCAGCTTTGCAGCGTTAGTCCGAGCGCCGCCGGATCGGTCTTGACCTGCTCGCGCCACGCCGCCTTTTCGGCGGTCTGAACTTTCGCATCGAGCGCCGCGAGCAGCGCGTCAAAGATCGCCAGCACATCGTAGCGCTCGAAGATCACGACCGGCGCATGCTGTTGCAT
>CAVYON010000036.1:0-16787 GCA_963770035.1 uncultured Alphaproteobacteria bacterium
GCCCGACTTTCTCAACTGAGGTAGCGCGCGAGCGGAAAGGCGCGTGGAATCAAGGGTAGGCTGCCGAAGGTCTCCACTACATGGGGCGCAACGGGAGCTGCGCCGCCGGACCGGGAACGGCGATTCGCGGCGGCGGCTGCGGCGGCAGGGCGAGGCCGGGTTGTTGCAGGAGAAGCTTCTGGTCGACATTCGGCTCGGTGTGTCGGCACATGATCAGCGTTCGGCCGTCGGTGGTGGGGAAGTGGACGTCGAGCATTTGTATGCCGGCGAGCTTGTCGAGCACGGCGCGCGGGGTGAGGCCGGCGGCCATCGGCCGGAGCCGGGCGCGCAGCGTGACGTGCAGGCAATAGGCGAGGAAGGCCACGAAGATGTGCGCCTCGACGCGGCTCTCGAGCTGGTGGTAGATCGGCCGGAGTTGCAGATCGTCCTTGAGGTTCTTGAAGGCCGCCTCGACTTCGACGAGTTGAATGTAGAACCGCCACAGGTCGGCGGGATCGCGCCCAGACATGTTGGTGCGCAAAAGGTAGCGGCCTTCGCGCCGGCGCGCCTGGCGCAGCTTCTTGCGGTTGAGCGCGTAAGTGAAGGCGGCGGTGTGGGGATCGACCTTGATGTCGAGGAGGCGCCACGCCGCGGGCGCCTTGGCTTTGGCGGCGCCGAGCTTCATCAGTAGGCTCTCGCGGGTGAGGTCCATCAGCGCCAGCTTCGCCAGGCGCGCCCACAGCCATTTCAACCGCCGCTTCCGCATGGCGCGCTCCTTGTCGATGCGCGCCCGGCTCTGGGCGAACACGTAAAGCTCGTCGTCCTCGGCCAAGAGCTTCACTTCGACGCCCGGCCGCACCTCATGCCACGGCAGGCCGACGAGAGACTTCTCCAGCTTGCCGAGGCGTCCCTTCGGGGTCCCCACCAGATAGGCGACCGGCGGATCGGATTGCCGCATTTCGGCGAGCACGTCCTCGGTGGGGATGCCGCGGTCCATCACCCAGATGCGCTCCGCCTTGCCGTACTGCGCCTCGATCTTCGAAAGGAAGGCGCGCAGCGTCGTCTTGTCGGAAGTATTGCCGGGGAGAACTTCGTAGGCGAGCGGAAAGCCGTCGGGTGTCACCACGAGCGCAATGACCACCTGCACGCAGTCCGGACGCTTGTCGCGGCTGTAGCCGTAGCGGCGTTTGTCGCTGTCGTCGTCCGGCGGGTCGGATTCGAAGTACGTGCTGGTCAGATCATAGAGAAGGACGTCGAAGCGGGCGCCGAACAGATCCTGCCACCGCCGGCGCAGGTGCGTGAACAGCGCCGGCTTGTGCTCGACGAGCTTGTCGAGGCAACGATAGAGCGCGTTCTTCTCGACCAGCGCGAAATCTTCGCCGAGCAGATCGCCCATGGCGCTTTGCTCGAACCACAGCCGGTGTAAACGCCATTCGCTGCCCGGATCGATGAGCCGGTAACACGCCAGCGTCTGGAGAATGTGCCGCCAGCAGGTTCCTTCGCGGGAATCGGGCAGACGGGCCGCCCAGAAGCGGTCGAGTTCCAGTTGCTCGTAGAGCTGGCAGGCGAGCCAGCACGCGCCCCATTGCCGCGGCCGGTGTAGTTGCATGGCCCCGAGCCGGATCTGCACGCCGTGGTCCTCGGCGTGTTCGGGCAGCGGCCGATCGGCGGGGAACAGGGCCAATTGGGTCGGCTGTCGCGCCTCCTCGTCGAAAGCTTCGATCACCCGGCACCACGCCTCCTCCTGGCTGTCGTTGATCTCGCCAAGATAAAGCACCTGGCGCTGCACCACCTTGCCGCCGGCGCAGCGCTTGCTCTCGACAATGCTCCAGTAGCAGTGCTCCTTGCCGTCCTTGAGACGGCGATTCGGTCGCAAATACATGGCGACCCCAGTCTACGCCAAACGCGCAATCTGAAAAGATACTAGGTCTCCACTACACGGCTATTTCAAAACCCGGCCATTGATCCAACTCGTCTTTTGCTCCTTCCCAGCCCCAAAATTCGTTCCCAGCCTGCTCCGGTTGAGAAAGTCGGGCTAGAAACGGCAGTTTGCGGTTTTGCGCGGGGGCGGAAGGCGCGCAATGTCAGGGGCATGAAGGGCGATTCGTCACCTCTTTCGGCTCACCCGTCGGGTGAACAATCTCTGGTTGTCGCGAAGACGCCGCCGGGCGTCGATCTCGACAGCTTCTTTGGTCCGGTCCGAGTTGAATGGGACCATGAAGCGGCGATGACGCCGCTTGGGCAGCTGCCGTTCTTCATCGATTTCCTCAAGACGGCCGGATTATTCGACGCGTTCGTGGCCGACTGTCCGCTTCGCTATTTGAGCCCGAACGCGCCGGGCAAGCGCGACGTTCTCGGCACGGCGATGCTGTCGATGCTCGCCGGCCACAAGCGCTACGCGCATATCGCGGCGCTGCGCTGCGACGCCGTGCTGCCCGAGCTTCTGGGGATGAAGAAGATCGTCAGCGAGGACGCGGTCCGGCGCGCCTTCAAGGCGATCGACGGCAGCTTCTTGCGTTGTCCCAGGTTCGCCTAAATGTGGTATCCAGTCCTGGTTGAGCCGCGCTTCGGGGCTCCGAAGGGACAGCCTGTGGCAAGGGGGCGATCACTCACCGAATTCCAGAAGGAGTTTCCCGACGAGGCGAGCTGTGCGGCTTTCTTGTTCAACCGTCGCTGGCCAAGCGGCTTCGTGTGTCCTTCCTGCGGCGGCAATCGCGCCGCCGCGCTGAAGAGCCGGGCATACACCTTCGAGTGCTATGGCTGCCGTCGTCAGACTTCGATCACGGCGGGCACAGCGATGCACCGCACGCGGCTGCCGCTGACGGCGTGGTTCTGGGCCGGCCATTTGATGGCGACACATTCCAACGGCATGTCGGCGCGGCAGTTGGAGGATCAACTCGGCCTCACCTACAGAACAGCTTGGCTGCTGGCGCAGAAACTGCGGCGCTCGATGGTCGATCCGGATCGCGAACTTCTCGAAGGCGTCGTCGAAGTCGATCAGGCCGAAATCCCTTTCCGTGAAGGCGATATGTTTTTCGAGCCCGGCGACGCGGGCAAAATCCTCATCATCGGCGCTGTCGAGGTGATCGAACGCGACACCCACCTGTCCAAACCGCGCCGCAAACACGCAAAATATCTCGATACCCGTTCAGGCCGCGTCCGCCTCGCGGTGATCGCCGACAACACGGCGGCCTCGATCGAGGCTTTCGTGCGAGCCAATGTAAAGCCCGGCGCGACGTTGCTGACGGACGGCCACGCCTCGTATCCAGGATTGACCGACTACCGCCACGATCCGCGCATCGTCGGCAAGATGGCCGCGCACATCGTGCTGCCCTGGATTTATAGGGTCTTCGCCCTGGTGAAGCGGTGGGGATTGGGCACCTATCACGGACTGCGCCGCAAGCACGCCGATACTTATCTCAACGAGTTCGTGTTCCGCTACAACCGCCGCTTCTATCGCCACGCTTCGTTCGAAACCGTGCTCGGCCTCACGGCGCATCACGCGCCCGCGAGCTATTGGGACATCATCGGCCGCGCCAATCCGCGCAAGGGAACCGCGACGCCCCGCCGAGCGCCGAGACGCAGAAAGACCGCGACCGGAATGCGTCAGGACAGCATCGGCGGCGCGGAAAATGGCGGCCAAAATCAAGCGGCTACCGTGCCGACGACACCAAATGTGGATAAACCTGGGACAACGCAATAAGCTGCGATCGACGAGCAGGAAGGAGCCGTCTGGCTGCGCCGACACCTGCAATATTGTGTGGAGCCGCTGCTGGCCGAGCCCTGGATTCTCGACGTCGATACGACGATCAAGCGTAAGCGGTACGAGCATACACCTGTCTGCCCAGGCTGCCCGGGCTGCCTGGGCTGCTCCGGCGACTATTTAACCCGGGCGAACCGGCTCGGCATCCAGAACTGGCGCATGGCCTCAACGACGGCCGGAATGTCGCGCCACGACTCGTGAGCGAAGGACGGAGCATCCAGACGGCGCCGGTGGGGGTCGAGAACTGGGCGGCCGGAGGGGGTCGGCGCAGTAGAATAATATTGGCAGCATCAGTCCGTACTCGGCAGCGTTCGGGCTCATCAATCGGGACCACGCGAGCAGCCGCAACTTGATGACCGCGTAGAAGCCCATGCACCAGGCCCGCGCGTCGACCTCGCCGTTTGGCGTGCGCACGAATACAGGTTCGAAGCTTTCCGGTTTCGTGGACGGCGCGTTGACGATCGCGTTGTGTCGCGTGAGCGTGGCGGCGATCGCGGAGAATGTCTCCGTGTCGTGGTTGAAGTCGTCCGGATCGACGCCGAGCAGCGGGCAGACCCATTCCTCGGGCATCATCGAGACCGGCCCGGCGACGACGGCGGCGGCCGCGCCGTCGAGCATAGAAAGGGACGTCGCCTGGGGATGACGAAGCATCGCTGACTTGGCGCGCTCGTCGATCCAACGGCCGAGCCGGTCGAACGACATCGCGTAATCGGCCATGGTCTTGGCGGGCTCGGCGCTCCCAGCCGTCCTTCGTCGCTTTTCCGTCGTCATGCGACGGCCTTTTGCGCCTCGCGCGCGGCCTTCCAGTTCCAGACGAGCAGTTCATGCAATCGGTTGTTCTTCGTCGCGCCGGACACCATGCGTTCGAGGACGTCGGTCAGATAGATCTCGGGATCGACGCCGTGCAGTTTGCAAGTGTTGAGAAGCGACGCAAGAATTGCCCAGGTCTCACCGCCGCCTTCGTTGCCACAGAACAGGCTATTCTTCTTTCCGATGGATATCGGCCGGATCGAACGCTCGACAATGTTCGTGTCCGGCTCCAGCCGCCCGTCCTCCAGGAACAGCGTCAGGCCCGACCAACGTTCGAGCGCGTAGTCAATCGCCCCGACCAGGGTCGACTTCCGAGATATGCCGTCTTTCGTGGCTTCGAGCCGCGCCTTCAAGGCCTCCATCAGCGGCTTCGTCTCGGCCTGCCGGACCGCGCGGCGTTGGTCGGCATCGAGGCCGCGGATCCGCTTCTCAATCGCGTAGACGGCCGCGATGCGTTCGATGACCTCTTTGGCGAATGGCGAGTTCGTCGTCTTGTGGACGTCGACGAAGTTTCTTCGCGCGTGAACGAGACAAAACGCCAGGCGGATTTTCCTCGACGTCTTCTTGTCGCCCGCCAGCGAGGCATAGGCGGCATAACCGTCGACTTGCAGCACGCCCTCGAACCCGGTCAGTTGGGTAAGGATCTCCTTCTTGCCCCGACCGCCTGCGAAGACATAGGCGACCGCCGGAGGCGCCGGCCCTTTCCATGACCTGTCATCCGTCGCATGCGCCCAGAACTGGCAGACTTTTGTTCGGCCTCGCCCAGGATCGAGCACCCGCACCGGCGTTTCGTCGCAGAACAGGCGGGGATGACTGTGCATGGCCGCGAGTTGCAGGTCATACAGGCCCTTCACCATCCACGCCGCCTGCTTCATCCAGCGCGCCAGCGTCTGGCGGTCGATGGCGAGGCCATCGCCGGCAAGGATCTGCGCCTGGCGATACAGCGTCGAGCCCCAGGCGAACTTCGCCGAGGCAATCCATGCGACGACGGCCGTCGAGACCATGCCGCTCTCGATCAGGCGCGGGCGCGCCTTGGCCTGAACCACCGCGCCCTCGCAGGCCCGACACGCGTATTTTGGGCGGATGGTGCACAGGATCCGAAGCACCGCGGGAACTCGATCGACCACGTCGTTGACGTCCTCGCCAACGTTGCCACAGAACAGGCTATTCTTCTTTCCGATGGATATCGGCCGGATCGAACGCTCGACAATGTTCGTGTCCGGCTCCAGCCGCCCGTCCTCCAGGAACAGCGTCAGGCCCGACCAACGTTCGAGCGCGTAGTCAATCGCCCCGACCAGGGTCGACTTCCGAGATATGCCGTCTTTCGTGGCTTCGAGCCGCGCCTTCAAGGCCTCCATCAGCGGCTTCGTCTCGGCCTGCCGGACCGCGCGGCGTTGGTCGGCATCGAGGCCGCGGATCCGCTTCTCAATCGCGTAGACGGCCGCGATGCGTTCGATGACCTCTTTGGCGAATGGCGAGTTCGTCGTCTTGTGGACGTCGACGAAGTTTCTTCGCGCGTGAACGAGACAAAACGCCAGGCGGATTTTCCTCGACGTCTTCTTGTCGCCCGCCAGCGAGGCATAGGCGGCATAACCGTCGACTTGCAGCACGCCCTCGAACCCGGTCAGTTGGGTAAGGATCTCCTTCTTGCCCCGACCGCCCGCGAAGACATAGGCGACCGCCGGAGGCGCCGGCCCTTTCCATGACCTGTCATCCGTCGCATGCGCCCAGAACTGGCAGACTTTTGTTCGGCCTCGCCCAGGATCGAGCACCCGCACCGGCGTTTCGTCGCAGAACAGGCGGGGATGACTGTGCATGGCCGCGAGTTGCAGGTCATACAGGCCCTTCACCATCCACGCCGCCTGCTTCATCCAGCGCGCCAGCGTCTGGCGGTCGATGGCGAGGCCATCGCCGGCAAGGATCTGCGCCTGGCGATACAGCGTCGAGCCCCAGGCGAACTTCGCCGAGGCAATCCATGCGACGACGGCCGTCGAGACCATGCCGCTCTCGATCAGGCGCGGGCGCGCCTTGGCCTGAACCACCGCGCCCTCGCAGGCCCGACACGCGTATTTTGGGCGGATGGTGCGCAGGATCCGAAGCACCGCGGGAACTCGATCGACCACGTCGTTGACGTCCTCGCCAATGCGGTGCAACGCGCCCGCGCAGCAGGGACACCTCGTCGTCTCCGGCTCGATCATCACATCGACGCAGGGGAGATGCCTGGGCAAGGCCCCGATGTTGCGGTTGCGCTTCTTCCGCGTTTCCGGACCGGTCTTGTTCCCGCGCTCGTCGTCATGGCCGTCGTCATTCGCCGGCGACGAGAGCGCGGCATCCGTCGCGACGTCGCCCAGCCCCAGCGATAATTGCTCCGCGATGATGACGGCGCTCTTTTCCGACCGCGCCCCGAAAATGATCGTCCTCAGCTTCACGATCGTCGCCTGCAAGGACTCGATTTCGCCCTCGCAGGCGAGCACCATCTCGATCAAACGATCGGGGTCGCGAGGGAGGGATTCGGGGCGAAGCGCCATGAAGGAACACTAGCAAAAAACTCCCTGAATTGCCAGCAAAAGCAAGGGTTTCAAGCGATTTTATTGGGCCTTCTCACAGCCTTCTGAGCAACATGGGTCCAGTCCAATCCCGCCACCAGAACCGAGAACTGCGTCGCCGTCAGAACAACCGCGCCGTCTTGAATAGGAGGAAAGGTGAACGCGCTTTCTTCAAGCCATTTTGTCATCAGGACCATCCCGGTCCCGTCCCAGAAGAGCACTTTCAGCCGATCTTTCCGTTTCGACCTGAAGACGAAGATATTGCCGCAGTAGGGATCGGCCCCCAATGCCTGCGCGACCAGCGCAACCAAGCCATGGACCCCGCGGCGGAAATCAATCGGCCGCGACGCCACCAATACCTTCAACTCGCTGCGAACGCCTATCACGACGCGCGACCCAGCGCGGCCAACACAACCGAAAGCGTCTTGGCGTCAACGCCCTCGGGAACATGAACGCGCGCGCCAGCCGTCTCAATCTCAATCATCCGTCGGGGCGACGCCGATGCACGCGCGCCTTCGTTACCGCCCATCTCACTCGGCTTGGCAATCGCTACGGGGACGAACAGTGGCGCCTGCGTCAACGTCGCTTCCAGAGCCTGCGCCCTTGCGCGTTTTCGCCAATAATGTAGCAGGCCGCCGTTGACCCCGTGCCGACGCGCCACCGCTGCGATATTCGCGCCCGGCTCAAAGCTCTCCGCCAAAATTCGAGCCCGCTCCTCATCACTCCTGCGCATATGGCGCGGCGTCCCGGTGATCAACTCGACTCGGCGATAGCGATCATCGCCTGTGCGACTGTCTCTATGAGTGTCACTATGACTGTCATTCTTCACGGCGATATCCGACGCATCCACTGCCCGCTCTGGATGCTATCGGATGCCGTGCGATTTTGTAGGTGCGATCGCCGTGCCGCTTACGATGCACGCGCGCCTTCGTTACCGCCCATCTCACTCGGCTTGGCAATCGCTACGGGGACGAACAGTGGCGCCTGCGTCGCCGTCGCTTCCAGAGCCTGCGCCCTTGCGCGTTTTCGCCAATAATGTAGCAGGCCGCCGTTGACCCCGTGCCGACGCGCCACCGCTGCGATATTCGCGCCCGGCTCAAAGCTCTCCGCCAAAATTCGAGCCCGCTCCTCATCACTCCTGCGCATATGGCGCGGCGTCCCGGTGATCAACTCGACTCGGCGATAGCGATCATCGCCTGTGCGACTGTCTCTATGAGTGTCACTATGACTGTCATTCTTCACGGCGATATCCGACGCATCCACTGCCCGCTCTGGATGCTATCGGATGCCGTGCGATTTTGTAGGTGCGATCGCCGTGCCGCTTACCCTTGATCGACTTCCCCTTGCCCAGATGCTCGCGCCGTATCCGACCGATCGTCTCCACAATCAGCATCCCCCACCGCCCGCTTCGCGCCAAAGCAGGCAGCCGAACAAATCGGAAATCGGGGGGTCAATTTTGGACGCCGATGACGCCCCTCAGGGGGTCAATTTTGCACGCCGAAACACAGCGTGAGACGCTCTATTGAACTTTTCAATAGTTTGCGGTTGTGTAGATAACTTGAGACTCTGTAGTTGAATATGAGATTCCGTCTTGTGTCGCTGCATTTAATTTGAGAATGATCACCCACGACGTTGGTCGAACGAGCCGTGCCTATCCGGTTAACGCCCATACCCACCACATCCAGGTCCGGGGCACCGCCCTATCCGCTTGCGGAAATGTCGCAAGAACACTGGGCAGACGGTCGAAACGGTCATGGAGCGCAGCCATACGCCCCTGAGAGTGTGGTTCTGGGCCGCCCATCTGGTCGCCAGTCACTGCTCCGACCTATGCTGAGCTTTACTCGGGTGGGTGGCAACACCCTAGACTAGATGTAAGTGGGTGTGGGTCATAACCGGATAGGCATGGAGATCCTTGCAGGCGACGATCGTGAAGCTGAGGACGATCATTTTCGGGGCGCGGTCGGAAAAGAGCGCCGTCATCATCGCGGAGCAATTATCGCTGGGGCTGGGCGACGTCGCGACGGATGCCGCGCTCTCGTGTCGGTAGGACACGATATGTCCGGTTTAGGTAGCACACGATCTGTCCGGTAGCGTCGGAGCCTTTACGAGGGTTTTGATGCGCCGGTCGGAAGTCCTTCGGTCGGAAGTCCTTCAGGGTGTGCGTGTGATGAGGTTTCTGGACATTTTGGGCCGCTCCGAGGCGGCGGAGTTCAATCAAGCGGAGGCGGCGGAACTGCTCGGGATCGACGAGCGGACATTTCGACGCTGGCGCCAGCGGTTCGAGGACGACGGCGAGGCCGGGCTTCTGGATCGCCGGCTCGGCAAGGCGTCGGGCAAGCGGGTTCCGGTCGATCGCGCCGACGAGGTCGAGGCGTTGTATCGCGAGCGCTATCGAGGCTTCACCGCCAGGCATTTTCACGAACATCTGGTGGCGGAGCACAAGTTTTCGTGGAGCTACACCTGGACGAAGACGTTCCTTCAGTCGAAGGGGCTTCTGGAGAAGGCGAAGCGGCGCGGCGCGCATCGGCGCAAACGGCCGCGTCGGCCGATGCCGGGGATGATGCTGCATCAGGACGGGTCGCGTCACGCGTGGCTTCAGGGCCAGCCGGCGCTCGATCTCATTGTGACCCTGGACGACGCGACAGGAGCGATCTATTCGGCGTTTCTGGTCGAGGAGGAAGGGACGGCCTCGACCTTCCGGGCGCTGAAGGAGACGTTCGGCGCGCACGGCCTGCCGATGAGCCTCTATACGGATCGCGGCGCCCACTACTTCCATACCCCGAGGCGGGCGGCAAGATCGACCGCAAGCGGCCGACGCAGGTCGGGCGGGCGCTAGACGGAGCTTCTTTCCTTCACGAAGCATAAGCCATTGATCTCGCTCGGGGCGAGCGGCTGTGGGGTCGCTGCTACTGGGTACAGGCGATGGGGAATCCCAGGAGGTCGAAGGCCTTTTGCTGGATCGGGGTCGGGCGGGTGAGGATGGTGAAGGGGCGGTCCGGCGCGCCCGCGGTCACGACGGTGTTGCGCGCGAGGGTCGCGAGATCGGCGAGCAGGGTCTGGAAGGAGTGGACGGGGCGCCGTCGGCGGCGCGGCCGGTGGCGCTTTTGGCGAGGGCGGCGGGAGAGCGCTGCGCCTTGGCGACCGGGCTGTCGCGCAGGGCCTCGGCGGCTTCCTTGTCGTCGTCGTCGTAGAGCATCGGGGCGAGGCGCGCCCGCATGTGCCACTCGACATAGTAGGCCAGCATGCACAGGAACACGTGGGCGCGGACCCGCTCCGTGAGCCAGTGGTAGATCGGCCGGACATGCAAGATCGACCGTCTTCAGGCATCGAAAGGCCCGTTCCACCATGGACAAGGATTTGTATGTCTTGACCGCGGTTTCGTCGGCGAGGGTCTCTTCGGGCAGGCTGGTGCGCACGGCGTAGAGGCCGTCGAGCGCGGCCTCCTGCGCGATCTCATCGCGCTTTCGGGCGAAGGCGAACCGGTCGTCGGCGATCGTCAGCTCGAAGTGCTTGGCCATCTTGTGCTTGTCGAGCACGGCGCCGACGGCCATGCCGATCTCGGCCGCGCCGCGTAAGGGGCGGGTCTTGCGCGTGACGCTGGCTGTGATTTTGGCCAGATCGCGCTCGGTGGCGGCGAGGAGGTCCTCGCGCTTTCTGGCGCGCTCGCGCGCGAGATCGGGGTTGCGGCAGACGATCAGCCGCTCGCCGGGAAAGTCGGGCGAAGTGATCGCCGCCATGTCGCGCTGGTCGAACAGCGACATCTGCAGATGGCCGCCGCCGACCAGCTCCTTGAGCGCGGGCGCGCGCAAGGCGGTGATCCAGTCGAGCCCGGCCGGACGCAGGTCCTCGTCGATGCGCGCCTGAGTGATCATGCCGCGGTCGCCGACGAGAACGACGTGGTCGATGGCGAAGCGGCGCTTGAGTTTGGCGACCTGATCGGCCAGGGTCATGGGATCGGCGGTGTTTCCTTCGAACACTTCGATGGCGACGGGGCAGCCGTCGGGCGCGCACAGAAGGCCGTAGACGATCTGCAGCTTGCCCTTCTTGCCGTCGCGGTTGTAGCCGCGTTTGGCCAGAGGGCAGCAGCGGCCTTCGACGTAGCTCGACGAGACGTCGTAGAGCACCAGCGTCCCGCTTTTCAGATGGCGCTTTGCGATCGTGGTCTCGATCGCGCCCTGACGCTCGAGGAGCCAGTCGAGCGCGGCGTAAAGTTCGTCCTCGTGGACGTCGCCGAGGCCCAGTTCGACGCCGAGGCTGGATGCGGCGGTGACGGGATCGAGCGCCCTGGCGGTGGCGAGTTTCGACGCCGGGGCGATGATGCGGCTGACGATCATGGCCAGGACGAGGTCGACCGGCCGACAATTCTCGGGATCGGACCCGCGCGCTTGCTTGGGTCCGATGATTGTGTCGAGGCCGATGGCGCGCGTCGCGCCCAACACGGCGGCGACGGCCCCATGCGGCAACGAGCGCTCGACGACGAAGGGCTGCTCGCCCGGCGGCAGCACGACCCCGCCCTTGAGGACGCCGCGCAGCCCTTCGACGTGCTCGGCCGGCCAATGGGAGAGGTTGAGCAGCGTGCGCTTCCGTATCCTCCCGCCGTCCCGATAGCTCTCGCGCAGCAGGATCGCCGGTGGGGAGCCGCGGTTGGGGACGGTTTCGATATACATGGACGCAGGATAGCTGAGAAACTCGCAAAATCAACAACAATATCCGATTTACATGGCTACACTTTCACCCCTCGCCAGCCCCAAAGATGCGCAAAATCAGAGACTTGACCCTCGCGAAAGAAAGAAGCTCCGGCTAGAGGCGGCCGACGCCTTCCTCCGCGACGTCTATCTGCCCGCCTACAATGCGCGCTTCGCCGCGCCGCCGGCCGCGCCGGGCTCGGCCTTCGTTGCGATCCCGGGCGTCGACCTCGACGAGATCCTGTGCGTCCAGGAGGAGCGCCAGGTCGGCAACGACAATTGCGTTTCCTTCAATAGGCTCAAACTGCAAATCCCGGAAAGTCCCCTGCGTCCACACTTCGTCAAGGCGAAGGTCAAAGTCCACCTCTACCCGGACGGCTCCCACGGCCTCTTCCTCGGGCCACGGTGCATCGGCCGGTACGACGCACAAGGAGCGATCAGGGACGTGAAAAGCGCCGCTTAAATCCGCTCGGCGGCGCGGCCTGTGGACATGTGGACGACGCTTCGCCTCGCCCACATGCCCACAGGAGAACAGAACCAGAAGAAGCGGACATTTGGTGTGCTACCAAAACCGGACAAGTTAATTCGCTGTCGACACCGATGCCGCGCTCTCGTCGCCGGCGAATGACGACGGCCATGACGACGAGCGCGGGAACAAGACCGGTCCGGAAACGCGGAAGAAGCGCAACCGCAACATCGGGGCCTTGCCCAGGCATCTCCCCTGCGTCGATGTGATGATCGAGCCGGAGACGACGAGGTGTCCCTGCTGCGCGGGCGCGTTGCACCGCATTGGCGAGGACGTCAACGACGTGGTCGATCGAGTTCCCGCGGTGCTTCGGATCCTGCGCACCATCCGCCCAAAATACGCGTGTCGGGCCTGCGAGGGCGCGGTGGTTCAGGCCAAGGCGCGCCCGCGCCTGATCGAGAGCGGCATGGTCTCGACGGCCGTCGTCGCATGGATTGCCTCGGCGAAGTTCGCCTGGGGCTCGACGCTGTATCGCCAGGCGCAGATCCTTGCCGGCGATGGCCTCGCCATCGACCGCCAGACGCTGGCGCGCTGGATGAAGCAGGCGGCGTGGATGGTGAAGGGCCTGTATGACCTGCAACTCGCGGCCATGCACAGTCATCCCCGCCTGTTCTGCGACGAAACGCCGGTGCGGGTGCTCGATCCTGGGCGAGGCCGAACAAAAGTCTGCCAGTTCTGGGCGCATGCGACGGATGACAGGTCATGGAAAGGGCCGGCGCCTCCGGCGGTCGCCTATGTCTTCGCAGGCGGTCGGGGCAAGAAGGAGATCCTTACCCAACTGACCGGCGCGAAGAGGCCATACGCGATCTCATAGGTATCGCGGGATTCCTCGCCCTTCCGGAAATCGTTTGACCGAATCAGCGGGGTCGATTCCAATCGCCGGGTGAAGACGAATCGAAATTTCCTCAGCCCGGCGGATCGGGCCATCCTGACGGAGATCGCCAAGGACGGGCTGGAGGAGAGCCGCATTACCCGTCGGGCGAACGCCATCCTTCTGCTCGACAAGGGATGGTCCTACGCCGAGGTCGCCGAAGCGCTGTTCATCGACAATTCGACCGTCCGTGCCTGGTTCAAGGCCTACAACGAAGGCGGCGTCGAGGGGCTCATCCTGTTCGACCTGAAGGGCGGAACCAGCCCGCTGTCGCCTCCCCAGATCGACGAATTGCGCGCCTGGGCGACGGAGGTGCTGCCGACGTCGACTACCGAAATCGGGCAGTTCATCCTAGAGAAGTTCGGTGTCGACTATGGCCGCTCCGGGCTGATCAAGCTGATGAACCGGATCGGCTTTGACTGGAAGAAGCCGGAATCCGTGCCCGGCAAGATCGACGTGGAAACCCAGCAGAAGTTCATCGACGCGCACGAGGACTTGCGCAACTCGCTCGGCCTGGACGAATCCGTCGTCTACGTCGACGCCGTCCATCCGACCCACCAAGCTCAGCCGGCGGGACGCTGGCTGCCGCGCGGACAGCGCTGCGCGCTCCCCTCGGCGTCGGGGCGCGACCGGCTGAACCTGCACGGCGCGATCGATCTGGAGACCGGACAGACCCGCATCATGGACGTCGAGACCGTCGACGCGACAAGCACGATCCACTTGTTCGAAGCGCTGGAGAACGCCCAGTCGACGATGAGCCGCATCCACGTCTTCCTCGACAACGCCCGCTACCACCACGCCAAAGCCGTCCAGGAGTGGATGCAGCAGCCGGGACGGCGCATCGTCCTGCACTTCGTGCCGACCTACTGCCCCCACCTCAACCCAATCGAACGGCTGTGGAAGGTGATGCACCAGAACGTCACCCACAACAAATGCTACGCCAAATTCCGCGATTTTGCCGAAGCCGTGCTCGGCTTCCTGCGCAAGACCGTGCCGGAGCGGTTCGACGAATTCTCGTCGTCCATCACCGACAATTTCCGCGTCATCAACCCGAAGGACTTTCGGATCCTCGCGTGACGCCGCTATAGAAATCCCGACGGCCTGAAGGGCAGGACGTCTCAGAATTGGCTTGGGAGCTCGGGCTCAGCCGCGCGACGACCTATCGGATGATCCGCCTGTTCCGGGCGGCCGGCACGGTGACGTCTTTGATGGATCGAACGCGGGGTCGGCGCCACGGCTTTCGCGTGCTCGACACGGCGCGCGAAGAAATCATCCGACAAACCATCACGAGCTTCTATCTGAAGCCGACCCGCCCGCCGTTTTCGAGACTGTGCCGCCAGGTTCAAGTTAGCTGCGAGGAAGCGGGCCTTCGACCGCCAAACTGGCGCACGATAAAGGCGCGTGTCGAAGACGTTGATCTGCAGACGCGAGGGCGGCGGCGCGGGGAAACGGAGATTGTCAAGGCAACCACGCCAACGCCGGGCGACTATCGCGCGCCCCGCCCCCTTGAGATCGTTCAAATCGATCATACAAAAGTCGACGCGTTCGTCGTCGATGAACAGACACGTCAACCCATCGGTCGACGTTGGCTGACCCTTGCGCTCGACGTTTTCACTCGCATGGTCACTGGATCTTATTGGCGCTTATCGCGTGATTTGTTGATATGGCCCCATTCCGATAGCGCCGAGGATCATTTTGGTCGGCGTCGCGTTGCTTCCCAGTGCCTCCAGCGTGCAGCGCCAGCCGAGATAGTTTGGCAGGTTTTTCGTCGCCACGCCGTGGAAGCGGCGCAGCCATTCCTTCAACCGGCCATGGTAAGCGTTGACGTTGTTGAGGTGGTAATCCGGCGACTGGCGCGTTGGTTTGCCGGGCTTCGGCAAGACATGCGCGGCAATACCGGCCCGGCGCGCGAATGCAGCGATCGCCGTGCCGCCGTCGCAGCAGAATTCATTGGACCGAATGAAGCTGCAACTGCCGGCCCAGCCGCCCCCCAAAATCGCCGCCGCCAAGCCCCCCCGCCCAACACCTCCTGTAGTGAAGACCTTTTCGCTCAAGGCATTGTTTTCCTTGATGCCACTACCCTCAAAATGGTCGAATCCGCGAAGACGGGGTAATAGATAGGTTCCGGCGACGCGCTTGATGACGCCGATGTCGCGCAGGCGGCGCGGTTGTCTTGAGAGACGCGCCTGGGAGAGGCCGTTGACGAGCGGCCGGAGGTCGGCCCGTCGGATGCCGGCGATATTGACCCGCGGGTTTTGCAAGGCGTGCAGCAAGGCATCGTCGATCGGATCGAAGAAGTTGATGCCCTTGACGGTCTTGCCGTCGATCGATCGTGGCTTGGTGAGTTTGTCGAGGGCGCGAACGCCTGCGGAGAAGTCGTCGAGGGCGGAGAGATGCGCCAGGTAGCGCCGATTGCAGCCGAGCAGGATCTCGCGCAGGTCGATCAGGCTGTAGATGGTTTTCTTGACGGGGGCGAGGGCGCGCGTGGGCGGTCCCTGGCTGCGATGTTCCACCTTGCGGTGGTGCTTGAAAAAGGACACGTCATTGGTCGTGGTTTCGATGCGCAGCACGCAGCCGAACTTGTCGTACATCTTGATCGAGGAACTGCCGAAGCGATGCTTGGTGCAGGTTCCCTCGATCCGGGTGGAGAACTGAGTGCCCAGTTCCTGTGCCAGTTGCGGGGTGATCTTGTGGCCGAGGAAGCTGGCGATCTGCTCGGCTTTGACGCTCAGCACCGACTCCCGGGTGAACTGCCCGTAGAGCGGTTCCAGCGTCGCGGCCAAGCGGAACACGACGTCGGTGGCATATTCCACCTGCATCAAGCTCCAGTGGTAGACCTGGGCGAAGACGTCGAGCACCGGGCAGCAGAGCGCGGCATAAGGGTCGAGCACGCGGTGCAGCCGGTCGGGCGAGAAGCCATCTGCGAGTTCCTGGGCGCGCGTCCAGTCATCGATGCGGACAAAGGCATTGTCGGCGGCGGTGAAGCCGATGCCTTCCGCCGCCAGCCGCCGCGCCAGCCAGCTGTGGCCGTTGCAGTAGAACTGCAGGCGGAACGGCGCCCAGGTCGGCGCCCGCAGATAGATCAGGCCCAGTTCGTCGTCCAGGAAGTAGAAATAGTAATGGAGGCACTTGCCGGTATCCGGGCGCACATAGGTCTTGTGCGTCTGCTTGTCATGCCACGGCTGGTAGGCGTCGCAAGCTTCCATCGCCGAGATGACATGCACCAAGCCAGGATGATCGCCACGCGTCTCAAGCGCCTTGGCGACGACCGTTTCCTTGCGGATGTCGCTCTTGGCGATATGCTCGATGGAGATCCCCGCTTGCGCGGCCAGCCAAGCCGCTCGCTCCCGCACCCGGTCGCGCAGCGTCGCGGCAAACTGCGGGTAGTCGAAGATGCGCACCTCACGCGCATAGAGAAACTGCGTCATCCCGGCGGCGTAGCATACCGTCGGAAGCGTTCCTGTGATCACCACCCGGTCGTAACACGACAGAACACCGGCAATCCGGTCGTCGTAGCGGTCCAAAAGCGCGCTCGTCATCGCAGCCTCGACGGCTTTGGCGTCTAACGGCGATACTACTCCCTCTTTGGTTCCGGCTCTGCCGGCTT
>CAVYON010000037.1:0-312668 GCA_963770035.1 uncultured Alphaproteobacteria bacterium
TACGGTGGATCGACGAAGGCGAGGGTGCTGAGCAGATCTTGCCCGACCGTATCGGCGTCGGCGAGCGGCGTTGCTGTTCCAACCGCGACGCGACCGAGGGCGGCCATGAGGTCGCCCGCGCCGGCGGTTGCCGACTTGACGTCGGCGACCGTGAGGGGCGGAAGCGTCACTTGAGCCCCAGCGACGGGAAGTCGCGCTTGAGCATCGAGTAGACGTTGAGCCCGTCGATCGTTGCCGTGATGGCGTTGTTCGGCGATCCGTCGTTGCAGATGGTTTGTAGGCTCGCGATGTCAGCCTGACGCTGGGCGTTGATCGGAAGCAACTGGATCGTCGCCAGAAGCGACGGCGTTGCGGAGTTGCCCACGCAAAGGCTGTCATAGCCAATCGTGATGACTGATGAGAGGGACGTCGAGACCATGGCGGAAGTGACGGGCGTGCTAACCGTGGCAGTTGTGGAGCAGCCGGCAAGGGCGAGTACGTTGCAGCCGAGCGCGGCAAATAGAGCGAGTTTCACGCGCAGCCTCACTTCTTTTCCGGGAATACGACGGCGAGCGCGCCGGCGACGGCGACGCCGACGACAGACACGAGTTGCGCCCCAGCCGATGCGTTCGGCAGGAATGACATCGAACCGACAAGCGCGGCGAGACCAGCCCAGGTGGACGGCTCTTCCAAGCGGGATACGACCCACAGGATGATGGGATTGGACATCTCAGGTTTCTCGAGTGTGATCGACGCCGGTGAGAAGTGGCCCCGCCTGGCGACCGGCGCCGACCGGCCGGGCGGGGATAGAGTTCCCTTCGTCCAACCGGGCTTGACCGGGGATCCTGGGGTAAATTTCGACGGATCCGACGGTTGCGGGCCGCGCCCCCCGTCGATGTTGGCGCGCGGCGAGGCTGCGATCCGTCTACGGGTCCGAAAGTATCGGTTGCGTTTCAAACGCCTCGAGAGTGGCCAGGCGGGCATTGAGCGCAGCGAGATCGGCGTCGCGGGCGCGAGCGTAGCCCATGAGCGCTGTCAGCGAGTCGGCGTAGGCGTTGAGTGCCGACTGGACGGCAGTGTCGAGCCGGCGGGAATGGGAGGACGCGCGGGCGGCGCGCGCCGCGTCCTCGAACGCTCGGAGAGGGTCCGCAGGCGCATCGGCGCCGTGGGGATGCAGCGTCATGTCAGCCGCTCGTGCAGCTCCTTGAGAATGGCGGCCTTGGTCATCGGACCGGCGTCACCGTCCGCCGCAAGTCCGGAGCGGTACTGGAGCGCCTTCACCGCAGCTTCCGTCATCGGCCCAGGGTCACCGTCCACGTTGAGCTTCGGATTGGCGCCCAGTGCATTCAGCGCCTGCTGGACCCCTTCGACAGTCGAGAGGTTGAAGGCTGTTTGCGGCGGCGCGGATAGCGCATGAGCGCATGCACAAGGGCGCGGCGGGACAGGCGGGATGCCGCACGGTCCTGCGCTCGACTGCGGCATGGCCCCGGCCAGCGCAAAGAGTTTCGACCAATGCAGCGCGCCGGGATCCCAATGCGAATCGGGCGAAGGGCAATCGCCGTGCCCGTACCATCCGGAGACGTGGCCGAACTGCCCGGCATTGCGATGCGGATCGCCGGCGCGCGCCATGCCGTAAACGCCGTCGGGCCATGCCCTGGTGAGCGGGATGCCATATTCCGCTTTGCAGGCAGCCATGAGGGCAGCGACGGCTTCGGCCGTCGCTTCATCAAAACTCCAAAGCTGCTCCTTCGAGTAGCCGACGGCCTCGACCTGAACGATGGGAACCCAATTGTGCGTGACCAGCGCCGCGCCGATCGTGCCGACTTGGACGAGCTGGGCGATGCGTCCAGGGCCAACCAAAAAATGGGGTGCATAGTGCTGCTTGAAGATTGCGAGGCTTCCGTCCCAGCCGCCTTCGGTCGTATGCAGGACCCCCGTGGGGGGCGCGGCGGGGTCGATAGGCTGATTGAAGTGGGGAATTCCGCCGATATGCTCGACGTCGAACCGGCCCGCCTTGGCGAGCCAGGGGATGATGGTCATGGCGATGTCCTCGAAAGTTGCCCGAGATCCGACGGGCGGCGGTTCACCAGCCTTGCGTCAGCGCTTCCCAGCCGTCCGGCATCGGCCCGCGGCTGCGCGGCCAGACGCCGCCGGCGAGCGCAACCCACGTCTCCGCCATGGCGGCGCGCTTCTCGGCCGCGCCGGAGGCGACCGTGCCGGCCTTCTCGAAGCTGACGGTCGCCTGATAAGCCGCGCCGTAGGCGGTCTTGGCCGCCTCGATCGCCGGGCCGCCGTAGCCCTTGGGGAAGCTTTTCAGTTCCCAGAGCGTCGCGCGCACTTCGTTCTCGATTGTGTTCATCTTGGCGAGCGCGAGCGAGGCGATGTCGAAGCCGAGCCCAGCGCGCCCGGCGGCGCCGTCGCGGATCGCGATGCAGCGATCCGCTTTACGCTGATGCGCGCCGAAGCTGGTCGGCGTTCCCGTCGGGCGCGGCGACCACGACAACTTCGCGCCGCGCGCGTCGATGAAATCGCCGAGCGCGTCGAAGCCCGCGCCGCGATAGAGGGCGTGGAATTTGCGCGCCGCAGCGAAAAAGGCTTTGCCCGCGACAGTCGCGGGGTGGGGCCAGGCGGGGATCGTCACGGGCATCGTGGCGGCTCCTTGATATACAGAAAGATCCAGCCGGCGGGCGAGCACGCGCGCCGGGTCAAGGGTCAGGAAGATGCGCAAGGTTCAGTGCCTGCCGCTGCCCAGCATTGCCGCCACGCAGACGAGATAGAGGACGACCAGCGCCACCATCACTGGCCACGCCTCAGGCGATAGGTTTGGCATCGAATCACGTCGCCGGGTTCGGGTTCATGGCGTGCGCCAGCCAGATCTCGGCGCGCGCCGCCGCGCGTTCGCTCGGGAAGACGATGCGAACGCGCGGGCATAAAAAAACCGCCCATTGGGCGGCGGCGGGCGGGCGCTTGAGCGCGGATTTTTTGGCCGCGTTGAGCCAGGTGAGTGGGATCACTGGATGAAGACCCCAGAAGGAACGACGTAATTGGTATGGTTTCCAGCGTACGGGGCCGCCGCTATGAACGACGGGATAGTCGCGCCCGTGTTCAGATCGGTGTTTGGTATCCCGCCGAGGCCGCTTCCATCGTTCGGTGTCAGATTGCCGTAAGTATTCATAGCAGGAACCCAGAAGGCCGCCCCGCTGAAGTCGACTTGATTGTCTTCAATATCAGCGTTCCACCAACCAATCGGCTTATTACCTGCCCCACCTGGACCGTTTCCTTGGAAGGTTACGGGTTCAGTCGAGACTAGGCTCGCAATTGCTGCCGTCGGGATCGTCCCGCCGCAATTAAGCTGATAAAAGCTGGTTGGGACAAGATAGCCCGGCGTCGTCAAGGTTCCGGGGTTCATGGCCGACGTCCATGACAAGGTGTTCGAAGTGGTCCCGGTCGCGATCCATGCGCCGTTGTAGCCAGTCGGCGCGTTGCCCGCCAAGCGGGCCATCTGGCCAGACGCCAGCCCTGGCACGGGGTCTTGGAATGTCACCGTGACCGTGTACGGTCCGGCTCCCGTGACGCCGATCCCGGTTATGGCGTTGCTGTAGAGGCCGCCCAAGCTCGTGTAGCCGGCGGGGTTGCTGGACGACGACCAACTAACCGTGTTCGCCGTGACCGCCGTCGCTGTGAAAGTCCCGTTGAGCGTGCTATTTGACGGTATAGAGCCGATGAGAACAAACTGCTGGCCGACCGAAATGCCATGATTGTTGGCCATCGTTGCAGTGACCGTGTACGGGCCAGTCCCAGAGACGCTTAGTCCTGTCATGGGATTGTTGATGAGGCTACCGTAGGCGGAGATCGTCACCGCCGTCGATGAAGTGACGTGCCAGACGAGCGTGTTCCCGGTCGTCCCGGCGTCGGCCGTGAAGGCCCCGTTGACCGTCGTGCCGGCGTTCGTAAACCCGAACAAGGCGATCGGCGACCCTGGACTGAGTCCGTGCGGGTTGGTGGTCGTGGTTGTGATTGTGTAGGTTGTTCCGACGTTGCTGACGGTCGCCCCTGTAATCACGTTGGTGTCGGACCAATTGTTGTTCGCGACGCTGCTGACCGTGCAGATGGCCGCGCCGGCGTCGTCGTCCCAAAGAGTTCGAACCCGCCACGTTCGCGTTGAACAGGTTTGAGCCCGTCAACGCGACGGAAGCCTGTCCGACGGTGAACGCATCCGATGCGTTGGTGGTCCCGACCCTATTGTCTGTGAACAAGATCGCGCTCGCGGGCGGTCCGATCGCATCGACTGGGGCGTTCGTGAAATTCTGCCTCGGGGCCGCCGCCAGGTTGTAAGAACCCCTCTGACCGGTCGAAACGCACGAGGCCAGCCCGGTGGTGCCCAGCGCAACAGCGCAAGGGCCGCTGTTGAAGGACGACGGCATTCTTATATTGCTTGCGATTAGCCCGAACCCAGGAGGCTGCCCAGCGAAGGCTCCGCCTGTATCGTCCAGCGCCTCACCCGGCGTAAGCGGCGTTGAACTGGCATACGGTAACACAAACAGGCTCGTGCCAGGGCTGCTCCCACCGCAGAATGAGTTAAACACAATCGATTCGATGAATCCTTGGAAGCAGACGTGGCTCGTGACGCCGCAAATTGTGTCGGGGTGGCCGGGATCGCCAACCACTTGTCCGGGCGAAATCGGATTTGTTCCATCCGAGGTCGCCACGTACAGCCCCTCAAACCCGGTTGGATACGAATACGTAAAAATCGGATTGCCATTGTTGGCCCACTGCCCGACACGACCATAATTGATGCTTCCGTTCGCTGACACCGATACGGGGCTGGACGCCATCTGCCACTTCAATGTGCTTCCGGTCGTCCCTGTAATTGCGGCGAATGTCCCGTTCATTGACGCGCCTGTGGACGTGAAGCCAGTGGTCGTGAAAGTCCCTCCGACAGATATTCCGTGAGGAGAAAGCGTTGTGACGGAAATAATATAAGGCCCGCTTCCAGTGATTATTGGCGTCCCCGTAACATTGTTGTTAGTCGAATAGATATTACCGAAGTTAACGACGGGGGTAACATTGGCGTCCCCATATGTATTGGTAACGCTGTTGACTGTCGCGATCGTGCTGCCGGTGCTCATTGTAATATTGAATGGCACGTCGTACACATTCGTAATAATGACGTTCCCGCGAAATGTAAATGAGACACCCATGCCAGGAGACGATCCTACGTTGGTCGGTACATAAGCGCCCGTATTCGACTCTGCGCCTCCGTTATTGATTTGAAGGTTGAACTCCTCATCAACAGTGGTGCTGACTTGCGTTGATATTGTACACTCAAAATTTACGCCGGGGTCGGCATGGGGCGCGTTAGTCCAGTAATCTGCCACGCGACGCTCTGGTCATTGTAGAAGGCGTCGATCTCGTTCCCATCGACGCATGTCCCGTTGATCTCGACAGGCCGATAGGTCGCGTTCCCCCAATGGTTGTATTTGAACGCTTTGCTTCCTAGCGCAGAATTGATGTAGATACCCATCGTGAATCCGCCAACCCAAGTTGTGTTGGCCTTGTAATCGAAATAATTGTTGATCATAACTATTCCGTTATGCGTTGGGTCAGACATGACTGAATTTAGTGGACAGCCGCTTACCTTAACCATATCCGCGTTGTATCCGAGCGCCCACGTATTCGCGCTGTCGTCCATATTGTTGTTTGCGTACTTGCACCAACCGGAAGTCGAGTTGATGGTTGCAGGTATGCCACCTGGCTGATACTTGTCGCCAAAATCCCACCCCTCAAGATCAAAGTTTCCAGACCCGGTGCAGTTGACTTGGTACTTTGGGGAAAGTGCAGTCGATACGCCAGGTACATAGGGCAGCGTGTTCACCGCGCATCCGGGCGGTCTTGCGTGTGTGACATCCCAGCCAACACCATGCGAGTGACCAGATTGATCATAAAGCGGATCATCGAGAGCAACGGTTGAACTAAGGGTCGGGAACGTAACGGGGGGCACCTGCAGCGCCGCCCAAATTTGCAAATTGCGCCAATCCACGCCCGTCGGATAGTCAACGGACGGGATGTTGTGGTCAACAGTCTGATACGTCCCTGTTTGAAGGCTGGAGTTGTTCCATCCCTTCCCGACAATAGTATAGGACGTGGCGTAAGAATTCAGGTTTGTCGGCCCCATATAAGTGTTGGGGAGAGTTTGCCCGTTCCATGTTACCGGCGGAGCGGTCGAGCAGCCGTCTGGGTGGGCAGCATTGAAAGGGACACGGCACGGGACGAAGCCGAAGCCCGCTGGGGTCGACACCCCCGCCGTCCCCCACATCCATCCTGCTTGCGCCGTGTAACCGACGAGGACAAACGCCAGCGCGATCAAGGAGACTGAAAGATGACGCATTGCGGTCCTCCCAACCCTGCCGCTCCCGGCGTCCCACCATTCGACGCGGCGCCGCCGCCGCCACCGCCGGCGCCAACGCCACCGTTTCCGCCCTTGCCGGCCGTCATGCCTGCGGACGCATTGCCCGCGCCGCCCGCGCCCCCGCCGCCGCCCGAGCCGGCAGTCGACGCCAAGCCGCCAGTGACAAGCGCGGCGACGCCAGCCGGAATGCAGGAGTCCGTTGCAGAAATTTTGTAGCCGTTGCCGCCATCAGCGGAGGCCACGCCATATTTGCCGCCCGCGCCGCCCCCGCCGTAATCGGTCGCAGACCCGCCGCTCGCCGCGCCCCCGCCCTTATTGGTGACGCCCTGACCGCCCGTCCCGCCAGTGGTTGAGAACGAATTTGCGCCTCCGTGATACGTCGATCCAAAGCCCCCAGCCCCGCCGCCGCCGCCGTCGCCAGCCGCGCCGCCTCCACCGTGATATCCAGTACCAGCGATATTTGCGGGAGCCGCGCCGCCCATGCCGCTGTCAAAGCTTCCGACAAACCCAGCGACGCCAAGCCCCCCGTGGTTTGTCCCGCCCGTGGCCGTGAACGTGTAGCCGCCGGCGGTTGTCCCGCTGGCATTGGTAGCTGCGACGTTGAAACTACTCGGCCCGGACAACTGGACTTTGCCGCTTCCGCCGGGCGTCATGGATAGGGTGTAAGCGCCCGTTGCCGGCGTCCAGCCAGTCACCGCCGCGAAGCCGCCCGAGCCGCCGCCAGAGCCGCCGCTCGTGGCCGTCGTTCCGCCCGCCGTTCCATCGCCCCCAGCCCCTGTGAGATAGAACGACATCGTGCCGTAAGGCAGCGTGACGCCAGAAAGGGAGAATGCGTTCGGCGATGGCTGCGTCGTGACGGCGCAATAGACGCCATTTGCCGCCGCTGGCGGAGCGGTGGTCGTCCCATACGTTCCGCCAATGGACGCGCAAAAGGCCGCGAACGAAGTCCCTGTGGCGGCGACAGATCCGCCGTGCGGCCCGACGCCCAAGAGCCCGTGAGCGCTCGCCGAGAGCGCGCACAGCGAAATGGCCGACGCGAAGGCTAGCTTACGCATCACTTGTACCCAAAGGTGCAGTTGATTGTGCTGGTCACGGGAGCTGTGGCGCCGGTCGGCTGTGTTGCGGCCGTCACCCAAAGCCCGTTGGTGAACTGAAGGCCGACAAGACTGACCGCGAAACCATCAGTCATACTTGGCGACAATGGATCGAACGTCGTGATTGCACTTGGCGTCGGACTGGCCGTTGAGTCGTACTCTTGAAGATAAGAGAAGGCCGCATTGTTATTATCGCAATGCACGTAATATAGCTGGTGCGCCGTCGTAAAGACTGACTGAGGTGTCTGGTTGATGCCTATCAGGTACTTGACCTGCATGCCGCCCGTTGTCGAACCCAACGTAGGCGCGGCCGTCATTGCCTGGTACATGCAACTCAGCCAGCCCTTAATGCCTTCAGCGCCGCTGCAAATGGTGGCGCCGCTTCCCGCCGTCCCAGTATCCGTTATCGAGATTGCATTTGCTGGCGTGGTTCCCGAACCTTTTGGCGAAGTGATTGTTACCGATCCGCCGCTCCCGCCGCCCCCAGCGCCGGTCGGCAGGCCCGAGCCGCCGGAGACGACGACGCTCGACGCGCCGCCGTTACCGATCACGGCGTAATAGGTCGAGGTTCCGGCGGTGAAGGCCATCCAGGAATTCGGCTGGATCACGTCCGCCTGGCCCGCGACGACGCTGACGCCCGAGCCGCCGAGCTTGACCGTGATCGCCGTCGAACCGGTGTTGTAGAAAATCGCGACGGTTCCGGTCGGGAGCGAATAAGCGGCCGTTGTCGCTGTCACATTCTGGACGCTATAAGCTGGCGTCGGGGTGAAGCCGCCGAACGTCGCGGAGAACGCGCCTGTGACGGGAACTGGAATTCCGCCCGCGTTGCCCTGAATCGTGACTGCCTGGGCGTTAGACGTTCCGGCGGCGCTATCCAGCGACGTGCCGGAACTGCCAAGGATGTCGGCCTTACCGATCGTGCTCGATCCTGCACCGAGAACCGGCATTCCGGAGATGCTGACGGAAGGCGTCCCTGAGATCGAGACCGACCCGCTGACCGGCTGCGTCGCGCCGGAGCCGTCGACCTTTAGGCCGTTGGCGCTGGTCGTCAGCTTGCCGTTGATTCCTGCAAGATTGCCGCCGGATTCGAGGGCGAGGGCCGATGTGTTCAGGTTCGTTCCGGCGTTTGCAGTGACGGCGCCGGAAATTGACGGAGTGCCGCTGATCGTTGCTGTTACGCTGTCCGAAGCGGAGGTAAGCGACCAGGTGCGGCCGGTCGACCATGTTCCGCTCTGAGTAACCGCGCCGATCGTGTTCGAGCCGGCTGAGAGCGCAGGGAGGTTCGAAATCGAGACAGGCTGCGTCGACGGCCAGAACGTTCCAGTAACCGGAACGGCGATCCCGCTTGCGTTGCCCTGAATTGTGATCGCCTGGGCGTTCGACGTTCCGGCGACGCTGTCGAGCGACATGCCCGAACTGCCAAGGATGTCGGCCTTACCGATTGTGTTCGATCCCGCTCCGAGAACGGGATTGCCGGAGATAGTGATGGAAGGAGTGCCCGAGATCGAGACAGATCCGCTGACTGGCTGCGTCGCGCCGGAGCCATCAACTTTCAGACCGTTGGCGCTGGTCGTCAGCTTGCCGTTGATACTTGCAAGATTGCCGCCAGTTTCGAGCGCGAGCGCCGACGTGTTCAGGTTCGTCCCGGCGTTTACGGTGACCGTTCCGGAGATCGTCGGCGTTCCGCTGATCGTGGCCGACACGCTGTCCAAACCAGAGGAAAGCGACCATGTTCGCCCAGTTGTCCACGTCCCGCTCTGTGTCACCGCGCCGATCACGCTCGAGCCTGTGGAGAGCGCCGGAAGGGACGCCAGCGAGACGGGCTGCGTCGTTTGCCAGAAGGTTCCGGAAACAGGGACGGCTGTCCCTCCGCTGACGCCCTGGATCGGAAACGGATTTGTGGACGAGACGGCCGCCCCGGCGACGACGGGCGCGAACGGCCAGGCGTTCGCCACGGTGTTTGGCGAGCCTTGCATCACGGCGCCGCTCCCGCTTCCGCCCCCGCCCGCGCCGGTCGGCAGGCCTGCGCCCCCGGACGCGACGACGCTCGACGTCCCGCCGTTTCCGACGACGGCGAAGTAGGTCGCGGTTCCGACAGTGAACGCCATCCAGGAGTCTGGCTGAATGACGTCGCCCTGGTTGGCGGCGACGCTGATGCTCGAAGAGCCGAGCTTCACCGTGATCGCGGTCGAGCCGGTATTGTAGAAGATGACGACTGTCCCAGTCGGCAGCGCATAAGCGGCGCTCGTCGTCGTAACCGACTCGGAGTTGTAGCTTGGCGTGGGCTGAAAGCCGCTGAATGTCGCCGAAAACGTTCCGGTGACGCTTCCTGGATTACCTGGGGTAAATAGGGGCCCTGACTGGTTGCCGCCCACGGGGACGACGCCTTGGACCGCGGTGCCGCCACTATCGCGATAGGTCTGGGCCAGCGAACCATCGGAAAGCATGAGTGTAAGCGCCACTGCGCTTACACTGGCCAAGTATCTATTCATGATTGTCCTCGTGGAAACGCAATTGGTGGGCCAGCAATGCGAAAGGCCGAGCGACGATGGGAAATGTCTGTGACGGTCGAAGAGGTTTCTTTACGTCCGCCGAGGCGGGCCTTGTCGCCGAGCGCCGGCTATTGCGGGGGGCGTTATCCCGGCTACCACGGGCGCTTGTGGGGTTCCGGGTTCGCTCTCGTTCAGACTTCCGTCGCGCCCACTATGGGCGCCGGCAAGATCACTGGAAGTATTCGGCGTCGATAGTGCCCGACGGTGACATGATACGGAAGTTTGCCAGCACGGCCGGACCGGACAGTGAGATGCATGAGCTGGCGGGCAGCGGCTGTCCGACGGTCGGCGTCGGGGTGGTTGCGCCGTCGGTCGTATATCTCGCCGCAGCCGTCGAAGCGCAGACCGTCGCATAGCGAGCGCCCGCCGGAATAGTCAGCGCCGTCGACGACGCGGGTGAAAGATTGTGCTGGCCTGGCGGCAACGGCGTGTAGGCGTAGGGCAGCGGCACGACGCCTGACACGATAGTGCCACCCGTGTCACGGTACGTCTGGCCGATTGCTTGGCAAACGCCCACCGATATGAAGCAGAGGACATACAGGTACTTCATGAAGTGCATGGCTGCGGCCTATTGGGTTATCAGGTTCGCGGATCCGTCAGCATGTATTGGCGCGACAGGGAGACGGAGCGCCAATGAGGGCGCCGACGGACAATAGGACGCCGGTCGACCAGACCGGGCTAGCCGCAACGTTCAATCCGAAGTCGAATTGCCGGGGCTTTGCCGAGACTCAGACTTGAACGACGCGGCGCCCGTGGTCGGCGCGGCGGTCCATGCGCGCCGACTATCGCGAAGCCGTGGCCGGTCGCGATGAACGCAAGGCCGCAGGGCAGCCCCAAGTCCTGCGCGATGGTCGGCCGCATGTCGTTGTCAGTGCAGCGAGCCTCAGCACTGAGGGCGCTACCATCAGGAACTAGAAGGGCTGGCGAACATGAGATGGATCGACAGCCTCACCGCTCCAGCCGTGAACGAACCGGTCCCGGTCAGGATCAGCGGCGTCGCGGAATATAAGGCTGTCGGGCCGATCAAGCCGTAATTCACCGATCCGGCCGCCACGTTGAGGGAGGAGCCAAAGGCGGACAACGCGGCGCCGGAGCCATAGCCGACCTCATAGGTTGTCGCACCGGTGATCGCGGTCACGACGCGCGCGCCGACCGCGAAGACGATGCAGTTCGCCGGGATCGACGGACCTGTGACACTCGCGCCGCTTAAACCTGAGACAAGCGACTCGATCACCGCAAATTGCATGGCCGCGCCGTTCGGCGCACTCGCCACCGTATTGAAGGAGTCGGTGATCGTCCAGGCGCTCGAGCCGTTCGATTCGAGCCCCAGAAAGCCATAGGCGCAGTTGACGGCAAACGACGTTTGCCCGTTGATCGTGTCCGAGCCGGCGCGATTGATGGTAACCGTATTCGTCGTCGAGCAATTGCCCGTCTCGTCGACGATCAGAAGCCGCTCGCCAGGCGGAAAGTTTGCCGCAAGAGGGAGCGTCACGCTCTGCGCCGCCGAAAGCGACGTGTAAGCCACGATGCGATCGGTCGGGAGGGCGGTATAGCCGGCATTGGCGATGGCTGTTCGTTGCGCCATGGCGACTGCCCAGCCGCCTGCAATCGATCCGTCGCCAACGTGGAGCCTATTATAGGTCGTGTCGACCACGCATTCGCCCTGCTGGGGCGTGAAGGCGGCGACTTGGCTCGCTGTCCCGCGGCGGAGTTGAAGCTGTTCGCTCAAGGTGTAGTCCCCAGGTTGATAACGTCGACGACGGCGTCGGCCACGGAGCCGAAGTCATCGGAATCGGTCGGGTAGGTCGTCGTCGCGCCAAGCGTCAGCACACCGCCGCTCATGACCTGGACGGCGATCGGATGCGCGACTGCCGGGACAGGTCCGCAATCGACCGCGCGAGTGATGGGCGAAGCGACCGAACCGAAGTCGTCCGCGAGCGTCGGGCCGGCGTTTGCCTGACCGAGGTCGAGCGCAAACCCCGAGGCGATCTGTGCGGCGATCGGGTCGGCAGGCCCTATCGTCGGAGCGTAGGTATAGACGGCGCAAGTCGACAGTTCCTGCAAGCCGCCACCGAAGACATTGAACGACTGAAACTTGAAATGGAGCGTCATCCCGACCAGATTCAACGGCAGATCGTATTGAATTACCGCGGAATCAATTCGATTGAAGGCCGCGCCGGTCGAATGATAGGCGCCCGAGGTCCCCGAAAGACCGCGAGCGAGCCCGGTCAGATTGTAAGCGCTCGTCCCCGTCAGCGTCGCCGTCTCGTAGGCAACCAGTTCGGAGTTGACGAGCGAGAGGGTTGCGCCGGCTTGAGCCGAAGGCTGAGACGTACCGCCCAGCGTTCCGGCGCCTCCTACGAGGCTCACGGCCAGCCTGTTGGTCGAGTCCCATCCGTTCGCGAGTGGGAGCGCGGCAGTCAAGAAGCCCTGCCGCATCGCCTGCGTAATGGTCGCGATTTGCGAATAGGTTGCGCCATCGACCGAGACATAGACGTTGGCGCCGCCCCATTGGGACGAGGAGCCGTAGCTCGCGCCGGAGGCGCCAAACCAGATTTGCGACGTTCCGCCCGTCGTCGAAAGAGGCGGCGAGTAGATGAACGGCGTGTTGACCGGTACGGCCGGGACGCCTTGGTTCTGATAAAAGCCGCTGGCCCCGACAGTCTGATAGAAGGCCGGGGTCGAGACGCCGGTCACAAGCTCCTCGCAGGTCAGGGCGAGTAGCCCCTTCTCGTCCTCCTCGATCTCGATTACACGCACCGGATAATTGGACAGTCCAAGATTAGCGTCGGTAATCGTGAGGACGTCCATCGGGTCGATGAGACAGTATTCCCACGAAAGCTTGAAGATAAACTTGGTCCGAACATAGAGTTCTCGCTGTAGGATCGCCTGGGCGACGATCGGCGCGATGACGAACGGGTCGCAAATCTCGTGCGCTGTGATGGCTGGCCCGACGCGGGGCCCGAAGATCTCGATCTGGCTTTGGTCGCGCGCCTCGACCGGCTGAGCCGCATATTGGTTGGTGCGGCTCAAAACCTCGATGCGTTGGACGGTCGGCAGCGAAAAGATGTCGACCCGCTCAACCTGCACGGGGTCCTTATTGCCCTTCTCGTCGATGAAATCGGAGTCGGTCAGCGCATAGACTGGCGTCACGTTCGGACTGTAGCTTGTGAGGTTTTGGGCGGCGAATGTGACGACAACCGGCTTGCCTTCGTCCGCGGTAGAGAAAGCGTATTGGCCTGGCGTCGGCATTCCATAAGTGCCGGCGGCGTCCGTCTCGGTTGCGCCGATGAAGACGAAGGGTTGGTTGGAGAAGGCGTAGACGACCCCGCCATCCGAAACGAACGAGGCCCTCGGGCAGAGGTCGACCAGCGCGGGGACGCCGCCTGTCGAGAGCGGAATCGGGGTCGGGATCGAGAATTGCGTTTGGTAAGTGGTTTCTGCGCCTGCGGCGATCGCGGTGTCGCCGTAGGGAATGAATTTCAGTTCGCCGCCGCTCCAGACGACCGCACAGTTCAAAAGTCGCAGCCAGCGGGTGAGGATCGAGTTCGCCGCCTCCTGGCTGTCGAGGACGGGCGAGAAGGCGATCCCCATTGCCTTGCAATAGGTCTGCAAGGACCCGTCGCCGCTCGAGCCGAAGAGCGTCGTTCCGTTAATGCTGGCGGCGTCGAAGCCGCAGCCGTACTGGGCGTTGGTCAGGAAATCATAAATCACCTGGGCCGGGTCGGCGTCGGAGCCGTTGACTCCGGTTCCCCAAAGTACGCCGAGAACCTCGAAATTGTGGTTGCCGATGCTTGCGGCGCCTCCCAAGTCGTAACCGGCCCCCCAGATGTACGCCGTTCCCCGGTACGCAAGAGCATTGTGGGGATACAGCGCCTCGAGATAAGGCCAAGTCGCCTGTGGAGTTGTGCCGTTGTAGTTTCCCAGTCCGAGCTGCGACGGCAGATAGATCGACTGATTCTTGTAGACCCAGCCGACCGAGTTGATCGGACCTTCGCAGAGCCCCATGATGAGGTCGGCGTAATAGGTATAATTCGCAGTCGACGAACCTCCGGTCAGACCGCCCTTGCCACCCGACCCCTTGCCGCCCGAGCCAGGGCCCACGTGGAAATTGGCGAACCACAATACATTCGCGGCGAGTTTGCTTTGGCCATAGACGATCGGGATCGGCAGCGTCGAGGCAGAGGTCTGGATCTCGAGCGAAGTGTAATCCGGCTTCGCGTTCGGGTTGCGACCAAGCCAGCTCATGACACGGCGCCCGAAGGAAGCCCGTTCGTCGATGAGCGATGCCAGCAACTCGCGAATTTCGCCGAGCGCAGACGGTCGGCGAGCTCGGGCAAGCGCGCGATCTCGTCCTCGATCACGTAGCCCGCTGGCGAAAAGGCGTGACAGATCCTCAAGGGCGCGGTCGTCGTCACGATGCCTCCGTGGGCGAAACAACGCCCAATCTTGAACAGGATCACATCGCCCAAGCCCGGTGTGTCGACGAGGTGCGTGCGGGCGAGAAGGAAGCCGAGATAGCGTTCCTCGTCGCGGTGCAGCATCCAATCGCGCGTGTAGGGCCGCGGATCGAACGGGCCGACCAAGCCGAGGTCACAGTAAACGCGGACAAGCAGCATCGCGCAGTCCACCCCCACGCCCTTGACATCCGCTGCGTGATGATAGGGCGTGCCAATCCAGGCGCGCACCGCCGCGACGACCGCTGCGCGCTCCCTGCGCTCGCCAAGCAATTCGCTCATGTCAAGCCGATGCTTCAGTAAGCCGTCTGCGGTGGCGGGACATAGGGGAAGCCTCGGAAGTTCGCCACGTTGTTGAACCGGCCTTGACACGTCGCTTGCGTGTGATCGCAGCCCGCATAGACCGTGAAGGCGTCGCCCGCCGTCGGCGCGAATGGCAGCGGATACATGAGATTCAAAGCCGCGCCGACCGAGACGCTTTTCACCGTCGCGCGCGCATTGGCGTTGGCGCCCGAAGTCCAGACGAGCGAGCCTTGGGCGTGCTGCGCCGTCGCGACAGAGGTCAAGACCTGGCTCGAGGTCGAGCCCGATCCCGCCGTCCCGTTCGCCGCGTATGTACCGCGGGGGATGCCGCAACCTGCGTCGTAGAGCGTTTGAACGCACGTCGGCGACCAAAGGTTGCGCGGCATGTCGTATTGCAGGATCACAAGGTCGCTAGCGACCGTGATCGCGGCCCGCGTGCGGCCGACGGTGTCGACGGTCGAAATCTTGCCCCGGAACATGATGACGCCGCCAATGACCGAGCCTGCCGGTTCAGTCAGGAAGACGCGATAGCGAACGACCTCGGCGCCGTCGAAAGCCCCATCCCGAAGGGCGATCAGGAAAGGGGCGCCGTTTATGAGGTCCGTTGGCCGGGCGGCGATGGCGATCTGCTGCTTGTCGACATCGAGGCCAACGGTCCCCTTGTATTTGAGGCCGGCGACAAGCGGGCCGGTGCAAAGGAACGTCAGGCCGTTGTACGTGACGGGATAATCGACATTTGTCCAGGCGTAGACGGTCCCGGTCGTGGTCGTGAAGGTGAAGCACTCGGCGAACGCAATCGGCGCGTCGGGAGCGGCGCGGGCGGCGTTGATGAGGGTCGTTACGGCCCCTGTAGTCGCTTTCATCAGGAGGCCCGCACCGTTCGGAACTTGACGCTTTTCGCCGCCCAAAGCTGCGACATGAACTGCTCGAATTCCGCCGCGTCGTCGTCGAAGCGGCAGAGGAAGCCGAAATACCCTGTCCATTGCAGCACGGCTCCACTGGCTGGCGGGGTCGCAAAGGTCACGGTCCCCCCGCTCAGTGTGTAGCCGGTCGGATCGACGAGCGCGCCGGCCGCGGTAATCAGGGGCGAGCCGTAGTAACGGGTCGCGAGCGTCGGCATGAATGCGCTCGGAGCGCCCGGCGAGGGATCGATCTCGACCTGGGGAAAGGCGAGAGTGAACGTGTTCGAAGTCGATCCGACATAGGACGGATACCAGGTCCAGGTCGTCACGTTGTCGTTGCCGACGATCGAGGCTCGAGCTGTCGAGGAAACTGCGTCCAGGACGCCCGAGACGGCGCAGCGCCAATAGCCGGCGGCCGCGGCCGAGATCGTCACTGTCGGGCTCGAAGCCGAGCCGAGTTTGCCCGAGGCGGTGACTATGCCGGCCGAGAGGTCGAAGGTGGCCCCAAAGCCGTTGCTGGCGCCGTTGTCGAGGATCAATTCGCAGTAGCGGACGCCGCCTTGCTTGAGGTAGGCCGAAAAGGTCGTCGGGGCGCCCGCGATGATCGGAATCGATGCTTCGGAAAGATAGTGCGCCCCGGTCGCGGTGCTGTCGGCCAGCAGAACCGCGAGCGTCCCGCTGTTCGGGTCTGTCTGAGACCCGGTGCGCGACATATTCGAAAGCCCGAAGCCGGCCGCGGTCAGGGCCGCCGAGTTGGCGAAGATGTTCATCGGAGCGTAGCCCGAGACGCCTTGGGCCGGGAAAACGGTTGGCGCCGAAGCGGTCCAGGCGGAGGCGACGGGCTCGACGAACCCGCCGAGCGTGCGCAAAAGCTGGAAGACCGTCGTCGCGCCGTCTCCGGTCCCAAAGCCTTGCGCCGCAACGGCATAATCGGTCGGATCGTAGAAGACGAAGGTCCCGTATTGACCTTGACATTGCAGGAACAGGCCCATGAGCGCTTGAAGAGACTGCGATCCGATGGCGGCGCCGTAAGTGTTGCCCGGTGCGGAATTGAGCGCGTTGAAGGCGACTTCGAATTGCCAGATCGGGTTTTGGTAGAGCGCATCGCGGACCTCGCGGCCCGAGACGTGCGACGCGATGATGGTCGAGAAGGTCGGCTTTTTGGTAAAGCTGATGTCCTGGCCCGCCAGCAGCGGGAAAATCGCTGTCATGGTCGCACCGTTTGCAGTTTGAGGGTTTTCAGGGCGAAGAGCTGCGCCATGAACTGTTCCAACTCGACCACGTCATCGGCGAACCGGCAGAGCCAGAGGGCGCCGAAGTCTGCCGAAACGGGAATCCCCGCTACGGGCGCGGTCGTGAAGGTGACAGCCGGCGCATAGCCGCTCGAGACCGTCCAGCCCGAGCCCTGCGCCACGCCATTGAGATAGACCGCCAAGACGCCCGAGGTCCCGTACACGGGGCCTGTAAACGCCCCCAGGGACGCCACGAGCGGGAAGACGGTTGTTGAGCCGTCGCCGATCCCGATCGCCTGCCCTGTGGCCGCGCTGAGCCCAGGCGGCGCAATCCAGAAGGGCGAGTCCGCCCCGCCCATCGCCTCAAAGAACCCAGCGACGGTTTGGAGCTCCTGATAGGCCGCGGCCGTGCGCAAGACCTCGTAAGTCAATTCGAGATCGAAGAGGGGCCAGGCGCGCGCGGCCGCGCGGGATTCGCGCCCTGAGACATGCCCGGCGAGACCGGTCGAGAACCGCGGCGTGACGTTCACCGACCATGCGAGGACCGAAAGGCCCGGGAAGGTCGCGTAAGATCCCGGGCTTGGCGGCGGGGTCGAGACCGGCGGGACAAGCGAGGTCCGGAGGCCCGTCGTCCAGTCGCCGGCCTGCCAGTTGCCGGTATCGCCCCAGGCCGCCGAGTCGAGCGGGAAGGTCGGGAACGGGCGAGCATCCCAATTCCAGACGCACGCAAATGCCCATTGCAGCATCGGCAGGCTGCCGCTCGAACTCGCGTTGTTGGCCTGCCAGTAGTCATAGACGGCTTGCAGTGCGAGCGCCGCCAGCGTGTCGTCGCGGCGCGGCAGATAGCCCAAGCCCCCGGCGTTGTCCCAAATCGACCAATAGGCGGTCGCGCTCTCGCTCGACTTCGAATCCCAGAACACGTTCGGCTGATTCGTTGCTTTGTCGACGGCCGAGAAGCCGTATTCGAGCAGGATGATCGACTTCGACTGCGCAACCCATTCCGTCGTCGGACCCTGTGGAACCCAGCCCGAGCCGGTGTCGTAGATCGCCCTGTGCGTGGAGCTCCACCACCATCGCAATTGCTTTGGCGCAAGGATCTGTTGGTTCGCCGAGTAGGCGTTGCGGGACTGCGCCAGACGGTCGCCCTCGCAAACCGAGACCTGAAGGCCGGAGCCGTTCGGATCGAGATTGCGGCCGTTGTTGTTCCCGTCGCTATAGTACCAGTTGAAATACTGGCCGCCCTCGATGTTGGCTTTCAAGTAAGCTGGCGAATAGATCGTCGGGACGCCCGACAGGCCGAGTCCGCTCATCGTCGCCGCAGACGGCGGCCACGCGCCGCTCGGCGCGGGTTGCGGCCAGTTGACGATCGCGTCGATCCCGCCGGTCCCGGTCGTCCAGTCGGTCAGCGGCAGGTAGTTGTCGAAGCTGACGACGTCGATATTGGCGGCCGCCCAGAGTTGGTCGAGATGCGGCCATTGCCCGCCCGCGCCCGGATGCTGCCAGCCCATCCAGCTCGACCAGTCGGCCGAATAGGTGATGAGGTTTTTCAGCGTCGTGAGGTTCTTGGTCAGGCCGGCGGTGTCGAAAACGCTGCGGACGTCGTTCGCCAAGGTGACAAGCCCTTGAACGAACGGATAATCCCAAACCGCGTGGCCGCTGCCGTCGGTCGTTCCGGCCGGCGTCCAGGCCGGGCCGCGGATGGTTTCGAGGCCGCGGAGCTCCGAGCCGATCACGAACAGGTCCACGCCGCCCGCGAGCGTGCAGAGGTTGGCGTAATGCAGGATCATCCGGCGATAGGTCCAATCGAACGGGGAGCCGGCATAGGCGACCGTCAGATTGGCCGCGTCGCGGGTGAATTGGCCGGTCGACGCCGAGCCGAGGAAGGCGTTGACCGCGCTCGTCGCGGCGCTGGAAAGGTCAGGCGAGAAGCTGATCCGGCCGCGCCAGGGATAGCCAGAGGCGGCCCCGAGCAGGAACGGATAGAAGACGACCCGGAAGCCGCGCGCCTTCAAGTCCTGGATGCATCGAACGATTGACGGGTCCGAGGGCGTCCCGCCGTAGATATAGGAGCCGTCAGCCGCGGTCGGCAGCGGCAGCACGCCCGGGAAACTCTGTTCTGTGAGGCTCGAGACTTTCCAGTTCGACACGATCGGAACGCCGGAGACGACTTGCCAGACCTCGCCGAGCAGGAAGATCGTCGAGGGATAGATCCTGCACTTCGAGGCGTCGGTGGAATCGAAGAACCAAGAGCAGACGATCGAAACCGTCCCGCATTCCGGATGGGCCGCCTGGAGTTGGTCGATCGCGTAGGAATAGTCGGTCTTCGACCCGCCCGGGGCGAAATAGGTGTTGACGAATTCCGCGCCCGTTAACAACCCCGTCGTCCAGCTATGTTCAGCCGCGACGAAGGGTTGCGTGTCGTAGGTGAATTCCCCCGTCGACGGGAGAAGGTGAACGCCGGTCGCTGTGACCATGTCAGGAGCCCAAGCGTCTGAGCCCAAGATGGGCACCGTGTCTGACCGCCTCGTCTATCGCCTTCAGCATCGTCCCGCTGTTCGACTTCATCCATTGCGACACGCTGGAGCCGTCGACCGCCGCGACGTGGACGTTGGTCGTCGGGTGGATATGCACCGCGCCGGAACTCGGGCCGCCGGTTCCGCCGTCGCCGCCGAGCATCGTGCGGAAGGCGCCCGCTTCGGCGGCGGGCATAATCAGTTCGTTGTGGTGGACGAGGGTCAGCATGTCCGCAGGCACCTGCCACATGCCGATATCCGCCGAGGCGACGGATCCCGCCATGCCGGCGACCGTCGTTTGCGCCGCAGCCGCGGGTCCGGCTGCGAACGGCCCCATCAGCGGCGCGAGGAACCCGAACACGCCTGCAAAGGTTTCGGCGGCCGAGGATAGGATCGATCGGACCATGGCGGCGCCTTGCGCTCCCATCGAAACCGCGGCGCCGGCCTCTTCGGCGCCCGTGCGCGCTGCGACGCCGATGGTCGTCGCCGTGGTCTTCATCGCCTCGCCGATGAGGTGATGGGCGACGGTCGTTTCGGAAAACTCGATGAACTTGACGACCAGGCTCTCGAGGACGTTCTTGAAGGCGGCATGCCAATTTTCGGTTCCGGAGAGGAGGCCGCGCAAATGGGATTTGAAGGCCTGCTCGACCGAATTCGCGAACGACTGGTAGTCGCGCTCCTGCTCCTGCAAAGCGGATCGGGTCAGCGAAGCCATCGCGTCGTCCCGTCGACCCGCTGCCTCGATCGCCATATCGTCGACGCGCTGCCTGGCGGCGAGCGATTGGTCGCCAAGCGCCTCGCGGTCCTTCAGCGCGCCAAGTTCGAGCGCATAGGCTTGGTTGATCGCCTGGTCCGAGAGGGCAAGCTTCTGGCTTTGCGTGATCGCATAGGCGCGCGCCTCCTCGGCGTAAAGCGACAGCTTTTGCTTGAGTCCGTCCTCGATCAGCCGCAGCTCCTCGGCCGCCGCGAGCTGGGCTGCGCGTGTCGCGTCAGCGTAGGCCTCCTCGTCCCCCGCCTTGAGGGCCGCCACAGCCGCCGCATGGTCGGCGGAGAGGGACTGCTCGAGCGTTTGAGTTGCGACAAGTGCGTCGCGATAAGGTTGGAAGCGCTCCGCGCTGAACGCCTGCGCCGACGAATTCGTCAGCGACGCGAGCTGGCTGTTGATCTCGCCGAACGGCGCCAAGAAGCTTTGGAGCGCGTCCTTCGCCTGGCCGACACCCGCGACGAACTCGGCGACGGACGCGCTGAAGCTGACGGTGACGTTGGCGTCGGTCATGGGCGATCCTTGTCAGAGCGTGCCGTTTGGAAACGCGGCCTTCAGCTCCGCCATTGTCGGCTGGGTCTGCGTGGTGGTTTCGCCCGGCGGCCTGTACTTGAGCGTCGCCGCAACGAGCCAGTGGACCGGCGGATGACGCCGCCATTCGGCCTGCAGCGCTAGGAAGCGCGGAACGGTAAGCTGATCGAGCGCTTCGTCCCAGCTCCAGCCCAGGTTGGCGACGACGCCCGCGATCAGGGCGTCGTAATCGATTTTCCCGCCTCGGGCGACGCCTCCGCCGTCGCGTTCTGTGCTGGACGCAGGCCGGCGGCCTTGGCGACCGACGGGAAGGCCTGGATCAAGTCGCCGACCGAGAAGGGAAGTTCCAGGAAGTCGGCGAAGGAGAGTGCGGGATCGACATGGGCCACGGCGCGCCAAATCGCCTCGGCCAGCCGCTCGAGCTCCGTCTCTCCGAGTCGAGCGGCACCGCCGCTCGACATCGACGCTCCTCCGGCCGCGACATAGACGTCGTAGAGCGCCGGCTGGATCGCCTTGATTGCGCGAAACGGCAGATGCGGCAACGCCCAGGCCTTGCCGCCGAGCGCGATGGGGAAGGTCTCGTCGCTCACGCCGCGTCTCCGAAGTTGAACTGGCAGACCTGACCGGCTGCGTTGGCGAAGCATTGGAAGTCGAACTCCGGGACGAGGAAATCCTCGATCTTGGTGCCGAACGACAATTTCTCGGCGACGCAATTGTAGAGCCACACCGAGAACTGCTTGCCCGTCGTGGGGTCGGAGGCGAACAGGTTCGCCGAGAACGTAATCGAGGGGCCAATGAGCTGCGAGTTGACCGCGATGCTCCCGCCACTTGTCGCCGCCGTATTGGTGTAGGAGATCAGCACGTTTGCGCCGGCGTCCGCGGACGAGAAAGTGTAAACGCCTCCCGAAACCGAATACTGGCCGAGCGCCGGGTTCGAGGCCACCTGCTTCAAAGGCAGCGACGAACTGGCATAGACGACGCCCTGGTCGGCGATGAAGGTCGCGTGGTTGATCGTGGAGTAAGTGTAAGGCGAAGCGGATGGCACGGCCGTAGTCTCGCCGAACTGGGTCTGCACGACGCCGACGCTGGGCGTGAGCCCGAAAAACAGCGAGCCCAGGGCCTGGCCGGAGATCCGCGCCATCTTGGCCTTGCCGGTCATCTTCTTGGTTCCGGAGCCGATCGCGACGGGAAAGTTGTACTGCCCGTAAAGCGCCTTGGTGCTGGTCTGAAGGTTGAGCGTGACTTCCTGCGCGAGGCCGAAATTAATCGGCGAGCCGCCTGCCGGCGTGCCGATCAGCACGCCCGAGCCGAATACGAACATGGGGGACTCCGTTTGGGGGAATAGGCGCCGCGTGGGCGACGGCCTTTGGAACGGTCAGATTTCAGCCGCGCTTGATGGAAATCTCAATGATGTCGCCGCCGCGAGCGGACCACCGCCGGCCATTCGCGTAGAGGTCGTCACGGGCGGGCGGACGCCAACAATCTTGCAATCGTACACGGCGCCGCCGAGCGTATGCCGATCGAGCCGCGCATCGGCCCAGGCCGGCGCAAGCGCGCCGTCGATCACATTGTGAGCGCTGCCAACCCAGAGTTTAGTTTCGAGTCAGCGGTCTCTGTCGGAACGCCCCCGGTGCGATTAGGAATCCGACCTCGGCGACTTAAATAGGACGGCGATCCGGTGGTCGCGCCGCGCTTAGGTTCTCCCATGGCCTCTAATCGTCTTCTTCGAGCGCCTTGAGGACGGCGTCCATGCCGAGATCGACGTCCTCGCTGCCGCGGAAGACGCAGACATTGATGATGTCATTTTCGTCAACGCCGATTTCGATCCGCTTTCCAACAAGAGTCGCCGTAAGCAAAACCTCAAGGGGACCAGGTCTCTCGATAAAGAAATGGATGCGGCGCGCCTCGAGAAGCCTCATTACCTCGAAGAGATTGGACGTCATTGTCGACCCCATGCCTACTTTAGGAATCGGATCCGAAATAGCAACTTGCATGCCTTTTGGGCGGCGCGATTGCCTTCTTTGGCGGTCGCGAGAACCTCTCTTAACGAGCAAGTCAGATACTGTCCCGGAAACTCGCGTGCGATGGTTCCTTTGCAGTTTGCTGTGATATAGCTCTCACATGTTTGATCGAGGTCAACCTGGGCAACCTGTATCTGTTCGCCGGAGGAATGGATAGAGAGATGGCGCTGGCTGGTTCCGGTCTCTCCATCCCGCGTCCATTGCCCGCCGTCCGTGTCGCCCGCAGGCACGCGCGGCTGGTCCGGATTGTATTTGTCGAGCGCAACCGACTCCCGCTTAAGCTCGAGCGCCTCAACGATGATTGCGGGATTGACGCCCGCTTCGATCAATACTTCGGCGAGGAACAGGCGTCGGGCGTCCTCCTTCGAATGCACGAGCTTGGCCAAGCCGCTCAGCGCGAGATGGGTCAGCGCGAGTGGTTTTTCGTTGTCCCGCCAAGTTTCGACCGCGCGCCGAACGTGGCGCAGCGAGGACGCGGGGGTGGGCTGCCCGTGCGCCGCCGCGAGCAATGCGCCGAGCCGCGCCTCGTCGACCGGGGCGCCGACTTTCGCCAGCCGCGTCTCGGCTCCGAGGACGAGGCAGTCTCCGGCGAACGTCATCTCCGCCGAGATCGGCTGCGCGGTAACCTCATCCCAAGCCTTTTTCAGTTCGTCGAGGCGCATCGCGATCCTGCTCCTCACGGCCCGACAAGCCGCACGCTGACGACCGCCAGTCCGTCGCCGTCGAGGTCGCCCGGATCGCGCACCGGCACCCCCGTGATCTTGCAGTCGTACACGGCGCCGCCGAGCGTCTGGCGGCCGAGCGCGGCATCGGCCCCGGCGGGCGCAAGCGCGGCGTCGATCGCGTCGAGCGCCGAATTGACAGCGGTCGCGCCGGGGGTCGTCGGATCGCGGGAGTCGAAGTAGAGGAAGAGCTTGGCTTCGAACGTACACTTCGGCGTTGCCGGCGAAGGCCACTGATAGGTTTCGGGCCCGCTCTCGAGCTGAAAGAACGCCGGCCGCAACGCAGCGGGGACTTCGGTCCACATCTTCATTCGCCGCGAGGCGAGGCCCCAAGGGTAGGCGGCCGAGATGGCCGCAAACAGGGCGGAGAAGGCGACCTCGCGGCTCATGCGCGCTCCAAATTTTCGACCGCGGCGTCGGCGAGCGCCGCGACGATCTCGTCCCTCATCTCGTCGAGCGCCGAGCGCAGATAGGGTCGCTCGGGAATGAGCGAGCCCGGGTGCTGCACCTTGTGGGCGAAACGCGGCGCGCCGCCGACCGCGAATGCGAGAGCCTGCGCTTTGGCCGGCAGGATCTCGTGGGCTGCAGTTTTGCCGCCGAACTCCTGGGTAGCGGCATACTTGACGTCGCCGTTCGAGCCGACCGTGGCGCTCACGCCGTCTGCATCAACCGACACTTCCGCGACAATGGAGTCGCGCAGCGCGCCGGAGCGCGGGTTGAGGATGCCACCCGAGAGCTTGTCAGTCCGGACGCGGTCGGCGAGCGCCGCCGCCGCCTCGGCGGCTTTCGCTGCAAGCGCCGCGCCGAGCGCAGTAGGCAAGCCGTCTAGCCGGGCGATCGCGGCGTCGAAGCCGTCGAGGGCGAGGGCGAACATCAGACCGCGACTCGCTTGTACGGCTGCAGCATTGCGAGGACGGGCGCGGAGATCGCGCTCGTATCGTAGGAAATTGTCTCCAGGCCGCCGACCGACTTGGACTTGAGGCCGATGCGCTCGGCCGATCGGAAGCGCTCGGCCGCGAGCTCGGTCGCGGCTTGGGCGACATCCTGCGGGACATAGCCGTAGCCGATCGTCACGGCGGCGCCGGCGTCGGACACGGAGAAGCCGTAGACGCCATTTGTCACCGTGTACTGTCCTGCTCCCGGAGCGAGGGACACCGGACTAAGCGCCGCGCCGGTTGCGCAGTAGGCGACGCCGAGATCGCTTACCCATGCTCCGTAGGGCGCAAGCGCCGTGACTTGAAACGGCGCGCCGGAGGGAACCGTCTGCGTCTCGCCCTGCACGGCGTAGCCGGCGCGATAAGAGACGACGAGGCACTGGCGTCCCGGCCGATAGAACGGTCCGAAGACATCGATCGCCTGCGGCCGGCCTGGCGGCGCGGGATCGGCGGGCTGCAGAGCGTAGCCCATGGACGCGTCGAGGTCCGGATTTGCATCGGGCGGGATCGCGACACCGCGCCACAGCACGGAACTCACCTGGATCGCCGGCCACTGTCTGAGATAGACGCGGCGGGAGTCGAGATCGAGCGTCTCGGTATAGGATTGCGGCAACAGGCCCGGACGTCCGAGCGCTGCATAGATCGTTCGGCTCGCAGCGGTGATCAGCGAGGAAAGAGTGACGTCGCTCGGTCCGGCGGCGGCCGGCAGTCCGAGCCAGGCTTTCACTGCGGCGAGTGTAGTCAGATCGTAGGGCGACATGAGGGGCTCGCTGCGTTCGATTTGCTGAAGAAAGGCCGGCGCCCTCTCGCTCATTGCAGAGGGCGCCGCCATCAAGCGACGACGGATCGCACGCGTAAGCGCGCATCCGCCTGCGCCGCGCCGCCAACCATTTTGCTGCAAGGAGAGTCGGCGGCGCTTCGCGAGCTGTCAGCCGTTGCCGATGTTGGTGAGGATGCCGACGCCGAAGGGGGCGTAAACGGCCAGCGTCTCTTCCGCATAGACGCCAAACTCACGCCGGCGCGTGCGCAGCGGCCAGTCGACCCGGTAGTAGTCGCGCCGCGTCAGCACCTCGGCGACGTTAGGGGTCTGGTTCGACTGGTACCAAACCGGCAGCCGCTCACAGAGCGCCAGGATCGTCCCCGGCGGCAGGTCGGGATGGACCTTGACCGGAATGTCAAAGCCGCCGTCGACGCTGAACGGATTATAGTACCAGCGCACTGCCCCCGAAGCCGTCACGCCGTAAGGCCGGCCGCCGTTGTCGCCATCGGCGGTGACGTTGTAACGGACCAGCGGCCCGGAAGCGTTGGTTAGACACTTGTTGGTGATGTTTTTCTGCTCTTGCGCATTGACGTAGAGCACGGTCGGCGACAGCCGGTAGTTGTTCCACATCGCGACCAGCATGTTGTCGATCTCGAGCACCGAGCCACGGCCCGACGAGGTGAGGAACGAGCCCGTGCCCGCTGTGCCCGAGGGGAGCGCCTGAACATAGGCGCCGTTGACCGGATTGAAGCCGACGGTCAGCAGGCCGTCGAAGGCGAGTGTCGCATTGCGGGAATTGTCGGCCGTGATCAGCGCCACGGCCTGCTGTCCGGTGGTCAGGGGCGCGGCAAAGGTCGCGCTGTTGATCGGGGTGATCGCCTGCAGCGTTTCGGCGCCGGCAGCGCCGACGTACCAGGCGTAGGCGACGGCGCCGGCGATGACCGGCACGGTCGCGCTCAGCGTCTGGCCCAGCGTCACCGCCTGGGTCGCATTGGCGCTCTTGTTCGAGGAGCCGCCGTTCAGCGTATAGGTGTTGCCGTCGTTGCCGGTGATGGTCTTCGACGTCGCTACGCCGCCGGCGAGAGTCGAGTTTCTGTAGCCCTCGAAGCTCAACGCGACCACGATCACCGAGTAGGTCCCGGCAGGCAAGGCGGCGCCCGCGCCCGACGCCGTCAGCGTGGGAGCAGCCGGCGTTCCGAGCGCCAGCGAGGCGTTGCCGCCGAGCAGCGCGGTCTCCTCCTTGCGCATGGTCTTCTGCAACAGGCGCATCGTCGCAGTGGCGTTGAGGTCCTCGAAGCCCTCCGACGCGGCTTCGGCCTCGAAGGTCACCGTGTCTTCCTCGCCGAGCGTCAGGTAGGGCGCGACCTGCGCCTGTGAGGCGTAGGACATGCTGGCGGTGCGCTGGCCTTCAGGCACCCAGCCCATCGCGTCGTAGCCCGAGCCGATGATCGAAGTGATTGTGCGCCATCGGGCCGCGTCGCCCGGATTGATTCGCGCCACCCGCGGCAGCGCGTTCCGGAGAGGCGTAACGATCGGATAGAGGTTTTTGGCCGGCGCCTGGAGGTCATAAGCGGACAGGCCAGTGGCCAGGCTTACGTTCTTGGCGAGCGCATTGTCCGACAGCGCCTCCTTGGTCAGGCGCAGGGTTTCTTCGGTCGTTTGCAGAAGACTCATGGAGCTCATTCCTTAGCGGTTGACGGCGTCGGGGGTCAGAAGTCGGCGTTGGCGATGATCCAGCCCGAGCCGCCGCCGCCCTGGAGAAGCGTCGCCTGCCCGGCCGTTCCGGCCGAGTTGCCGTTGATCGAGATGGCGTTGGCCGTGTGCGTCGCGCCGGCCGAAATCGTGGTCGTGGTCGCGGTTCCAGCCTGGTTGGTCTTGAACGTGCCCGTCGCCACGGTGACAGTCGGCGCCTTCAGGAGTTGAACCGGCGTCGCCATGTAGAAGCTCTGGGCCGCGGCGCTCGCGTTCATGCCAGCGCCGATGACGACGCCAGCGGCCGGTTCGGGGATCGCCCACGCGTAACGCTGACAAACTTCGAGAACGACCTGGGCGTCGAGGTGCTCGAAGGGCGAAGCCTGCGGACCGATCTCGAGCTGCACGCCGTTGATGACGATCGAGTCGTCGGCGCCGGCGGTCCCGGTCGGCGTGAAGGATAGGAGCAGGCCGAGCTGGGTCGTATTGAAGGGCACGACGCCGGTAAACTGGTAGCGCATCATGGCCGTCGTCAGTGTTTGCTGCGCGCTGACGACTTGCGAAGCGCCGGTCCAGGTTCCAGCGACCATGCTCGCGGCGCTTTGGTTCACGCCGTTGCCTTCGATCACCTGGATATTGAGCGGGCCGCCCGAATAAGTGGCCCCGATTCGCGCCCAGAACGACAGCGTAACTATCTGGCCCTGACAGCGCAGCGAGTCGAAGGTCTCGATCACCTGGCCGACGTTGATCGTCGAGAGATTGGCGTTGCCGGACTGGCGCGAGACCTTCAGGCTCTGGCTGAAGCCTTGCACCGACGTGTCGGGGACCGCGGCCATAAGGACGGCGCACGACGCGCCGCTGCAGGCGAAAAATCGGTCGGCGAAATAGGTCGGCGTGGCGGCGATCGGCGTCGTGATCACGCCGCCCGAGGCCAGACCGGCAATGTTGCGCTGGAACGGATTGATCGAGAAATCGCCGCCGTCGATCAGATTACGGAAATTGGCGAAAGGATTGAAGGCGAGCGGCACGCAGCCGACCTCGAGCAAATCCAGAGCCTGCGCGCCTGCGCCGACATTGGAGACGAGGGCGTTGGCGTCGGCCTGGAAGGCGCCGTTGCGCGTGATGAACGAGGCGTAGGGCGCGGGCGCCAGATAGGTTAGAGCCATGGGTGATCCTGGGTTGAAAACAGTTGGAGAAAGTCGCGCGGCAGCCGAGCGCAGGCGCGGTTGAACCGATCGCCGCCGTGAGCAAGGCGATGGCCCGCAGTTGCGCTTCTGGCCGCCGCGCCGCCGAACGCCGGGGCGTCGGCAATCGCGTCCTTCTTCCGCCGCCGCGGGAGAAGGGCCTGACCTCGTGGTGTGAGGACGCCGAAGGCGACGGACGAGGGTTTGGTCGAAATCGGCTCAGAAGCGTAGCGGGTTGGCGAGACTGAGCTTGGTCAGCGCCAGCGCCCGAGCGTCGGGCGGCAGCTTCGCCAGGCGATGGATCGCCTCGTCCGCCGAAAGCGGCTCAGCGTCTCCGTCGGCGCTTTTCGCCACCGCTCTCAGCGCGGCCCTTGCGGGAAGCGGCTGGGCCTCGAGCGCGGCGACGCGCTTCGTAAGATCGGCGAGCACGGGGGAAAGCGTTTCAAGCGCCTTCTGTAGGCGCACGGCCTCTTTCTCGGCGCGATCGAGCCGGATTGCTGCGTCCGCCAGTTGGTTGGCGGCTTTGTAAAACGCTTCCGACGTTTGCGGCGCCGCCTGAGTCTCGACCCGCGCAACATCGCTCGGCGCGGCAACTGGCGTCGGGACGGGGGCCTCTACACGGGCGGCAAAGGCGCGCTTCTCGACCACGCCGCCCTTCACGACTTCAAAGGTCGCGTCGGGCAGGCATGGCAGGTCGACGAGCGAGATTTCGCGCGGTTCGGCGGTGTAGCGGATGAGGCCCGTGTCCTCGTCGGGCCATCGCTTCACATAACGTCCGCCCTGGGAGAAGCCGGTGTAGACGCCCTCGGTGACCTTCCGCCACTCATCGTCGTCGACGATCTTGGCCGCCACGACCACGCGCTTCGCTTCGTCGTCGAAGGCGATGTCGGTGAGCTTGCCGGCGGCGACGTTGCCGTGCATCGCGCGGACGGCGCCCATGGATTTTCCGCCGCTAGCCGCCAGCGCCTCGGCCGACCACTTCTCAAAGTAAGGCTTCGAGGAGGCGTAGTCGCAGATCTCGCCGGAACGGTCGGCCGCCTCGGCGGTTGCGACGCCGGTGACGAGGCGCTGATCGAGGTCGACCTTGGCGAGCGGCAGGAAGAGTTCGAGTGAGGACACGCTGGACTCCGTGAGGCAGGCGCGCGCCGGAACGCGCCCGAACGGCGCGTGCGCGGGAAGCAGGAAAAAGCTATTCGAAGTGCGGGGAGGGGGCCGCCTCGGCGCCCACCATCTCCATTGTTCCCGACTATGCCACAACCGGCGTAAGCGGTCAAGAGTTTGTTCGCTTTTTGTTCCGAAAAAGTGCGACTTGGTTCCGAATACCAGAAAATGCGGCGTCGGGTAAGTGGGCTGCGGCCGAGTGAGGACGGCATGGATTTCAGCATCCGCCGCCGGCCGAGGAGCGCGACATTGACGGTCAGCGCCACCTGCTCGACTGGGCTCATGCCGTAGAGCCGGTGCGCCCGCAGATTGCGCGGCAGGTAGAGAAGCTCCTCGGCGGATAAGTCGGGGGCTCGTGCCGTGTGGCGCCTGGTGATGGGCCGGGTCGGGCGGCTCGGGCGCGCGCCCGTCCTCGCCGATCAGGGGCTTGATTGTCGCCCCGTCGATCACGTCGAGGGCGTAGAGCCTTCCGCCGCGATCGTAGCGCGGGTAGAGGGTCGCCGCGTCGATCACCAACAGGTCCTCGAGCAGCATGTGCAGCCAGTCGCCGAACGAGCGTCGCCGGTCCGGGCGTGCGAGCAAGCCGAGCGTCCTCTCGATCCTGGCCAATTCGTCCGGCAGGTTCGCCCGCGTCCGCGCGCGCACGGTAAAATTCAGCGCCGCGACCTGGTCTTTGCGGGTCTCGATCACGGCGCGCAGCAGCGGCAGCGCGTCGGCAAGCGTGCGCAGTTCGTCAAAGCCGATGCCGCCCTCGGAGCGCGGGACGTAGATGAGGTTGGCGCCGAACGGATAGTCGAACTGCCGCCCCTTGACGTCCGGCGCCGCCTGCGGCGGCAACGGCTTTTGCGGCCCAAACCAGGATTGCTGCGTGAGGCCGTTCGTCCTTACTGCGCCGCGGGCGGAGACTCTGCGTCACCCGGCGTGATCGGAAGGAGGGGCCCGTCCGACCACGGCACGCGGTTCTCGGCGAAGATTGCTTCGATCGCTTCGATGAAGCCGGGCTTCAGTTTGTCTCCTTCGTCCGAAGCGTCCGGGAAGAACGATTGGACCAATGCATCAAGCTTCTCGGTTCCGTATATTAAGGTCCCGTTCCACAGAACGGCGCCTGCGCCCCCATAAGGGCTGAGCCTACGGATAGCTTCGAAAAACGATTTCTCGTCGTGGCACTCGACAAACTTATGCACTGTAACGAGATCGCACTTGATCGTACGATAAGTCGTGTCGACCGCGAGCTGCCACCGAGCAGTGGAGTAACCGGGAATTCGTTCGAGGTCTCCGTGCGCGAACAGCACCAGGCCATAGTCGTCGCCGGCGAGCGTCTGGAGGTCCCTTTGGAGCCATAGCGCGATATCTTCAGGCATGGTCATCTCGGTCACTTTCCCGGGAACTTGAGTTTCAGAGGCTGACCACCGTTGAGTTTATTTATCAAAGGATCATTGATGCCAACTGATGCGGGAGTGCTCACTGTCTTCCAACTCGCTTGTCCAGCCGGGCGGAATGTAATGGCGCTCCCTTCGGACATTTTCGCGACGAAGCCCCCGTCGCTGAGTGGATCCACCGAGAGAGGGGTCCGTCCACTATACGCCTTCAGCACAAAGTCCCGCGCGGTCGAATCCGGGTCGTCCGAGGGCGGCATGCTCCGCGGGACGCCGAGCCTTGTGGCCTCTCCCGGCAAGACGCCTGCCGGTGCGACGGCGCCGGCGATCGTTCCTGGGGGCGGGGCTTCCGCTGGCCGGGGAGCTCCGGGCGGCTTTATGGGTGGTGGCTCGACCGGCGGCGGTTCGATGATCTGTGCGATGCCCGTCCCGCCCACACCCGACATCACCGCGTCGTTGCTCGCGACCTGAACGCCCTGCGGCTTCGGCTTTCGCGCCGGACTGCCGACGGTCGCGACCGCCCCGTCAGCCGTCGCAAACCGCCCGCGCTCGTCGTGGTTGGGGTTGAACTTTCCCAAGCCCCGCCTTCGCCTCATCCCCTCCCAGCCCCAGCTCCGCCCGCGCCTCCTCGCGCGTCTTGATGCCGGCGGACACCAGGATCTGCAGGGTCTGGGCCTGCTGCAGCGGGTCGATGCCGTCGTCGCCGACCCAGACGAATTCGAGGTCCGGCTCGCCCATCGACACCTGGATCACCTGGTCGAGCGCGCTCTTGATCCAGGTTTTCAGCGGCGCCAGCCCTTCCTGCGTCGCCTGGAGCCGCATCGTCTCCGAGGTTGCGCGATTGACCTGGGCGACGAAGGGGGTGGCGGGGACGGAAAAGGTGTAGCAGATCACCCGCGCGAGCCACTCGTCGTACTGGTCCTTCAGCGGCGGTTGGCGCGCTTCGATCAGGCGGAAATCGGACGGCATGAATTTCAGCATCCGGCGTTTGGCCGAATCGCCGCTCATTTTGGCGTCGAAATAATCCTGGAACTGGGAAACCTGGTCGGGCGACCACTCCTTCGGCAAGGTCCCGAAGGCGTCGGGCGACGTTCCCGTCCGGTAATAGTCGAGCGTCGCCGCCTCGCGCCGGAGCGCGACATTGACGGTCAGCGCCACCTGCTCGACCGGGCTCATGCCGTAGAGCCGGTGCGCCCGCAGGTTGCGCGGCAGATAGAGAAGCTCGTCGGCGGAAAAGTCGGCGGCGGGCACGCCGTGCAGCGCCTGCTGATAGGCCGGGTCGGGCGGCTCGGGCGCGCGCCCGTCCTCGCCGATGAGCGGCTTGATCGTCGCCCCGTCGAGCCCCGCTCAGCGCGGGGCGGAAAGCTCTGCGCTCGCGCCGGCGGGCATGATCGGGAGCAATGGCTTGTCCGACCAAGCTACGCCGTTTTCCGCGAAGATTTGCTCAAGCGCTTCGATGAAAGCCGCATTCAGCCTATCGTCGCGTTGGTCGGGCGGCGGAAAATTAGCCTCAATGAGCTTGCAGAGGCGAGGAGCGCCCCAGACAATGGTAGCGTGCCAGAATCCTGCGCCATTCTCATAGGGAGCTAAGGTTTGAATTGCACGCAAATAGGACGCCCGGTCAGGTGTGGCACCGAAATCATTGACTTTTATCAAGTCACAGACGAGCCCGCGGTAGATCAAGTCCACGCCAAGCTGCCATCGCTCGGGCGTGTCATCCGGGATTGAGACCAGATTGCCGTTGAGCATGTAGATGAGGCCCCAGTCTTCATGATAAAGTCCGAGCAGCTGTTCTTGCAGCCACAGTGCAGTATTGGTGGGTATCGTCATTTCTGGCTCACTTCCTGGGGAATTTCAATTTCAGTTGCTTCCCGAGATTCAGCGCTTTTATTTCGGGGCTGTTTATTTCGACCGTTGCGGTAGTTGGGGCCGTTTGCGCGCTCGATACACCCGGCGGTCGGTACGTTATATATGTGCCGTCAGCCAGTCTAATAACGCGTCCGCCATCAGCGTCGACTTCGCTTTTAATCCTAACGTATGTCTTGCCTGCTGTTAATCCGCGTATGTAGGTTTCAGCCTCCGAGGCTGGGTCATCCGAAGCGGGCATAGTGCGAGGCGCGCCCACCGCCTCAGCAACTCCGGGCAGCTTCCCGTTAGGTGCGATCGCGCCGAGAATAGGGTCGGTAGCCGCAGCAGCAGGAGTCTCTCGTGTGGGCAGCGCTTCCGGCGACCGGACGACTTCGGGCGCCGGGGGAGGCGGCGGCCCCGGCGGCTCACTTTGCGCGACCTGGAGGTCCGCGTCCGACCCGCCCCCATCCGACCTCATCGAGGCGTTGCTGCTATTGTCCGCGACCTGAACGCCTTGCGGCCTCGGCTTGCGCGCCGGGTGACCCACAACCCCGACCGCGTCGGCCGCTGTCGCGAACCGGCCCCGCTCGTCGTGATTGTCATTATACTTGCCAAGCCCCGCAGCCGCGTTGTCGCCCCCGAGCCCCAGCTCCGCCCGCGCCTCCTCCCGCGTCTTGATCCCGGCCGAAACCAGAATTTGCAGCGTCTGGGCCTGCTGCAGCGGGTCGACCGCGTCGTCGCCGACCCAGACGAATTCGAGGCTCGGCTCGCCCATGCACACCTTGATCACCTGGTCGAGCGCGTTCTTGATCCAGTTTTTGAGCGGCACGAGGCCTTCCTGCGTCGCCTGCAGGCGCATCGTCTCCGAGGTTGCGCGATTGACCTGGGCGACGAAGGGGGTGGCGGGGACGGAAAAGGCGTAGCAGATCACCCGCGCGAGCCACTCGTCGTACTGGTCCTTCAGTGGCGGCTGGCGCGCTTCGATCAGGCGGAAGTCGGACGGCATGAATTTCAGCATCCGGCGTTTGGCCGAATCGCCGCTCATCTTGGCGTCGAAATAATCTTGGAACTGGCGAACCTGCTCGGGCGACCACTCCTTCGGCAAGGTCCCGAAGGCGTCGGGCGACGTTCCCGTCCGGTAATAGTCGAGCGTCGCCGCCTCGCGTCGGAGCGCGACATTGACGGTCAGCGCGACCTGCTCGACCGGGCTCATGCCGTAGAGCCGGTGCGCCCGCAGGTTGCGCGGCAGGTAGAGAAGCTCATCGGCGGAAAAGTCGGCGGCGGGCACGCCGTGCAGCACCTGCTGATAGGCCGGGTCGGGCGGCTCGGGCGCGCGCCCGTCCTCACCGATCAGGGGCTTGATTGTCGCCCCGTCGATCACGTCGAGGGCGTAGAGCCTTCCGCCGCGATCGTAGCGCGGGTAGAGGGTCGCCGCGTCGATCACCAAGAGGTCCTCGAGCAGCATCCGCAGCCAGTCGCCGAACGAGCGGCGTCGGTCGGGGCGGGCGAGCAAGGCGAGCGCTTTGTCGATCCGGGCGGATTCGTCCGGAAGGTTCGCCCGCGCGCGGGCGCGCACGGTAAAATTCTGCGCCGCAACCTGGTCTTTACGGGTCTCGATCACGGCGCGCAGCAGCGGCAGCGCGTCGGCGAGTGTGCGCAGTTCGGCAAAGCCGATGCCGCTTTCGGAGCGTGGGACGTAGTTGAGGTTGGCGCCGAACGGATAGTCGAACTGCCGCCCCTTGACGTCCGGCGGCGCCTGCGGCGGCAACGGCTTTTGCGGCCCAAACCAGGATGGCGGGGCGACGCCGGTGACGGCGTAGCGCGTGGCCTCGGCAAGCCTCGCGAACACGTTCGGGGTCAGCGGGCGTTCGACGGCGTCGGGCATGGGGGGTCCTTGTTCGGGGCGAGAGGGCGACGGGAGCCGCGGAGAGGGCCCCGCGCCGGTCGCGAAGTCTTCGAAAGAGGCGCGAATACGCGGCGAATGCTTCGCCTTCCGTTAGGGATTGGCGTGCTAGGGTTTGGGCCCGCCGTCCGATGGAGATCAGGTCATGCGCAGGCTGGCCCTCGCCGCGCTTCTCGTCAGCCTGCCTGGGGTTGCCTGCGCCGCCACGCGCTGGACGTTCTGCGTGGCGGCGGTCAACGGCGGGTCCGAAATCTGGCTCAGCGACGTGTTTGCAGCCGACGCCAACCGGGAGAAGCTCGAGGGCGCCTTCAAGGCTGCGGTCGAAAGGCTTGGCGCGGCCGGGGCCAACGCCCAGTGCCCGCAACCGCGCGACGACAGGACCATCGCGGTGAATGCGCAAATCGACGCCGAGGCGTTCAATCGCAAGATGGGCGCAACCTTGCATCCGGTGCCGGCGAACGATTTCCCGGGCCGGCGCGAGGGCGCCGCCGCCGATCCCGCTCGGCGTGAGCTGCGCGCCGATCGCTAGTCCGAAACTCGCGCCACCGCCGGCTCGGGAACGTCCGACCAGACGAAACGATAGACCGCGCCCGCAGCGACCGACTGCACCGCGTTCGGCCGTAGCGCGACGACACAGGTCCCGCCCGGTTCGCGCACCGATGGATAGATGACGCCGTTCAGCCCGCGCGCCCGCGCGGCGTCGGCGACGCCGTTTCCGGCCGGATAACCGGTTGCGGGGTCGGGATCGAGGCTCGGATGCCCGTGGGCGCCGCGCAAGTCGACGAACTCGCCCGCTATGCTGGCGAACAGCTCCGCGTAATCGACGACGCCCGACATCACGCCGGATTTGGCGAGGAAGTCGGCCATATGCCAGGCGACCTCGCGCATGCAGGTGGAGACGGCGAGCGCTGCGTACCAGGCGCCGCGCGTCGCGTTGAAGCGGTTGGGCTCGCGCGGCTTCCAGTAGGCGAACGAGGCGTTGATGAAAGCGGCGTAGGGGACGCCGTAGACGAGCTCGTCCCGGCTGACGCCTTCCGTTCCGCGCTCCTCGGCGATCAGGCGGCTCGAGGTCGCGCCCTCGATTTCCGCCAGATCCGCAACTTCGTCGGGCGCGACCAGCGCTTGCAGGACGGGCGCCCTGAGCCGCGCCGTCGAGACGAGCCGCACCGTACGGGGCATCGCCTCGCGGACGATCGTGAGGCCGTCGAGCATGGGCGCGGTATCACAGTCCGCCGCGCACGGCGTCGACATAGCGGCGCACGTCGAGCATGACCGGGATGCCGCCATCGATCATCGCCTCGATCGGCGTGCGCCGCTGAAACATCGGGCCGCTGTTCGCCCGGCGCACCCAGATGTCCGCCGTGTCGTCGACGAACAGGAGATGCAGGCCCTTGAAGATTCCGACCAGCGCCGACACCCGGGTCATCTGGTCCTGGCTCAAGGTCGGGCGGGCGCCGCGCTTCATCCGGTCGAGGCTGCTCGGCGACACGCCGATCAGCGCCGCGGCCTCGGCGTTGCTGAGGCCCCAGGCGCGCACGAGATTGAGGAACGCCTTGAGGGCGACCTCCGACAGGCGGGCTCGGTCCTGTTCGCTGGCGAAGGTCTGCCGGCCCGGGTGGGCCGTCGCGCGCTCGGCGGAAGGGGCAGCGGGCATGTCACGTCTCCTGGTGAGGATATGCGCGCCATTTGACGAAATGTCCAGCTCGCGTTTCGGCTATCGGGCTCGGCCGATTGGAGATCCAGGTCACGCCCATGCGCTAGCCGAGCTCGCTTGACGCGCCTGCCCAGCCCAGTAGTCGAGCATTCCCGTATTCGCCCGGTCGAGGCCCAAAAGGTCGGAGATCGCCCACACCAGTGCGTCGGCGCGGTCCGGGGAGGGGCCGGAGCGGCGGTCGAAGTCGGGGGTCAGCGCGCAGAGTTGGTCCTCGAGCTTGGCAAAGACGCCGGCATGCAGCACGAGGCCGCGCTCATAAGCCGCAGCGATCGGCTCGGCGCGCAGGTACTTGCCGCGCGTCGCAGTCACCGTGCGCACCGGCAGGTGCGGCTCGGCATGGCGCAAGACTTCCGTCACCATCTCGCCGCCGTTGTTGATCTCGGCGACGACGCGGTTCGCGCCAAACCCACGATAGGCGGCGCCGGCCCGCGCCGCCCAGCCGGCCGGGCTGTCGCCCTGGCTCGTCAGGTCGGCCAGCACATAGAGCTTGCCGTCGGCCGCCTTGCCGGCGACGACGAGTCCGCATTCGTCGGCCTTCGAGCCCGAGCGCGCGGGCGGGTCGATCGCGATCACGACCTCCGAAAATTCCCGCGGAGCCGCCTCCGGCGCGACGCGCTGGCGTTCGATCAGCGCGCGCGTCCAGAGGGCCCCGGGCGCGTCCTCGACGATCTCCGCAAACAGTTCCTGCCGCCCGAGGACGCGTCCGTCGTAGCGCCTGGCGATGCGCTTCAGGAACGCGCGCGCCAAGTGGCCACGGTTGTCGAAGGTCGAGCCGCGGGTGACGATCGTGTCCTTGTCGGCCGCGAGCGCCTTGACGATCCGGGTCGGGCGCGGCGTCGTCGTCACGATCATCTGCGGCTTTGCGCCGAGTCTCAGGCCGAACATCGCCTGATCGAAAGCCTCGGGCCGGCGCCAGGCGGCAAGTTCGTCGCACCACAGCTTCATGTGCTGCTTGCCGCGCAACCGGTCGGGCTCCTCGGCGGAGAAGAGCTGGCTCACCGCGCCATTCGGCCACTCGAGCCTTCCGGCCGAGGCGAGGTAGCGCGGCCGCTCATCGGCGCGGCAGCAATTGAGAATGCCCGATTCGCCGAGCACCATCACGTCGCGAACATCATCGGCGGTCGGGCCGATCAGGTTGACGAAGGGGAAATTCCACGACCAGCGCCGCACCGCCTCGGCGCCCGCGCGGGTCTTTCCTGCGCCGCGGCCCGCGAGGATCAGCCATACGATCCAGTCGCCAGACGGCGGCTCCTGGTCAGGACGGGCCCAAAGGTTCCAGTCGCACAGGATCCGCTCGCAGTCCTTGTCGCTTATCGTCGCCAGCATGCGCGATCGCTCGTCGGGCGCGCGCCACAAAAGGTCGCCGATGCGCTGGATCGGCGGGGGCGCTCTGCTGTCCACGGCAAAGTCCGCCGGGTTCACGCGCCGGAACGGGGCTCGGAGTCGTCCTCGGCGAGGTTGGCCGCCGCGGCGTTGAGCTTGGCCAGCAGCCTCGCGCGATGCTCTTCGCCATAGGGCTCCGGCGCCGGACTCAAGCGGTGGAAGCCGTGATAGCGATCGAGCCGATCCAGGATCTTGAGCAAGCGATCGATGGCGGCCAGTTCGCCGGCGTCGACGCGATCCATCAGCGTCAGGCAAAAATTCTCGAGCCGTGCGATCTGGATCTTGGCGAAATCGGCGACCGGCGCAACCCAGCGCCGGCTAAGCTCTTCGCTGAGCGCCCGTTCGACCGTCTCGGTCGGCAGGTTTTCTTCTGCGCCGATGGCGTCGGGGCTGACGCCCGCGATGAGCGCCGAAATCATGCGCCGGACGCGGTGAGGCTGGACCTGGAGGCCCTTGTCGAATTCAGTCATGGAGCAAGCCTTCCGGAAGAGGATGGGCGCGCGAAAGGTCTCCGGCCCGCAGAATGCGGCGGAGTTTCCGGGAACATCGGCGCGGTGGAAGCGTCAGAGGACGCCCTTAGGCCCAATCCTCGACATTGCCCAACTATGCCCTAACCGGCGGAAAAGGTCAAGGATTTGTTTCTGAAAAAAGAAAAACAGGCAGGAAAGCCGCTTAATTTCAAACGCTTACGCGGGCGATTTGCGTCCCTTCTCCCCTTGTGGGGGAAGGACAGGATGGGGGGTCGCGCGGACCTCAGATCGAGGGGCCTCCGTTCGATCAATCTCAAGTGAATCGTTGTCAACACACCGTCGAGCCTGACGACGAAAGCGGAAGCCTTCGACCCCTTCCGTCGAAGGCCTCGCCAGAGACTGCTCGGCGCTGGTCGCGTTCCGCCTGAGGTTGCGCGCAAGCGGCGTCAATCCTCCAGGCACGGCGCGACCCCCCATCTTAACCTTCCCTACAAGGGTGGCAGGGACGCGGCCCCCTTACTCTCTCAGAAGGTCGTTGATCGCGGTCTTTGCCCGCGTCTGCGCGTCCACCGTCTTGACGATCACGGCGCAATAGAGCGAGGGGCCGGGCGAACCATCGGGCAGGGGCTTGCCGGGCAGCGAACCGGAGACGACCACCGAATAGGGCGGCACGTAGCCGAGATGAACCTTGCCGGTCGCGCGGTCGACGATCTTGGTCGAGGCGCCGATGAACACGCCCATCGACACCACCGATCCCTCGCCGACGATCACGCCCTCGACGATTTCGGAGCGCGCGCCGATAAAGCAATCATCCTCGATGACGGTCGGGTTCGCCTGCAGCGGTTCGAGCACTCCGCCGATGCCGACGCCTCCCGAAAGATGCACGCTCTTGCCGATCTGAGCGCAGGAGCCGACCGTGACCCAGGTGTCGACCATGGTCTTCGAATCGACATGGGCGCCGACGTTGACGAAGCTCGGCATCAGCACGACGTCGCGGGCGACGAAGGCCGAGCGGCGGACGATCGCCCCCGGCACGGCGCGGAACCCCGCGTCGCGAAACCGGCTCTCGCCCCAGCCGGCGAACTTGGAGGGGATCTTGTCCCACCAGGCCGCCTCACCAGGGCCGCCTTCGATGATCGCGTTGTCCTTGAGGCGGAAGCTCAGCAGCACCGCCTTCTTCAACCATTGGTTGACCTTCCAGGAATTCGGGCCGGCCGCCCCGGGAATCTTTTCGGCGACGCGCACCCTCCCGGCGTCGAGCGCCTCAAGCGCCGTATCCACTGCGTCGCGCAGGTCTCCGGTCGTCTGCGGATTGACGGCCGCTCGATTCTCCCAGGCCTGTTCGATCAGCGTCTGAAGGCGGACGTCGGTCATGGGGATCCTTGAGCCTGTTGCGGGCGAGGGTTTGTCTCGACGGGGGGCGGGTTGTCAATGGCGGTCCCTTCGAGAGAGGCCGGCGGCGCGGGTCCAAGCGCCGTCCGCGCCCGTGGACGCGAAATTTGTCATACGGCCGATAGCGCTGGGACGTCGTCTCGCGTCCGCAGCTTCGCGTCGGCCGTCGCCAACATGAGCGAACGGATCAAACATTGCGCGACCAGGCCCCTCGAAGGGGATCAGCAAGCGAACCGGCACGTTCAGGTTGGCGAGCATATTCGCGCAACAAGCGATCCAAAGAACAATCGAAGAGAATTCAAAGGTCGCAGCGTCGATTTGTCATCTCGATTTCGACGCTCAGACGCGCGAGGGAAGGCTGACCGGACAGTCATTCATCGCGTTGTTCGACGGAAACGGCGCATCTAAGACTGTTATCGCCACGATGATCGTTGGCTGTTCGGCGGTTGCGCCCTTCACTTTGGCCAGGTTCAATGATGTTTGCATTCGCCGACTTCGCTGACATTGGGGTCGATCTGCCGTGGCAGTGGCCCGTCGGCGCGATCCTTTGCTGGGGAATCGTCCTCTGCCTGGGTCTGATTTACCTGAAGCCCGAGCCGCATCCTCGCCTCGCGCGGGCTGTGGTCAGAAAGCGCCGTCCGTCCCACGGTCCGTGATCGGTTTCGCAAGGCTTCCGCCGCCTGTCGTCGTTCGCGCCTGACCGCGCCCCGCCTGTTGCGGGCCCGACATCGCCCGCAGGCTGATCGAGCCGCGAGTAAGGCCCTTCGCGGCGAATGGGACCGCGGCTCAATGCCCCTCGAACGCCATCAGCGCGCGCACCGGCACGTTCATGTCGGCGAGCTTCTTCGCGCCGCCGAGGTCGGGCAGGTCGATGACGAAGCAGGCGGCGACCACGTCGGCGCCGAGCTGGCGCAGCAGCTGGACGGCGCCGACCGCCGTGCCGCCGGTGGCGATCAGGTCGTCGACCAGGATCACCCGCTCGCCGGGCTTCACCCCGTCCCGGTGCATCTCCATCTGGTCGACGCCGTATTCCAGCGAATAGGCGATCGACACCGTGAGATGCGGCAGCTTGCCCTTCTTGCGCACCGGCACGAAGCCGGCCGAAAGCTGATGGGCGACCGCGCCGCCGAGGATGAAGCCGCGCGCCTCGATCCCCGCCACCTTCTCGATCTTCTCGCCCGCCCAGGGCTGAACGAGCTCGTCCACGGCGCGGCGAAAGGCTCTCGCGTCGCCGAGCAGCGTGGTGATGTCGCGGAACAGGATTCCGGGCTTGGGGTAGTCGGGAATCGTGCGAATAGAGTTCGGCAAGGTCGTTCATGGCGAGACTGTGTCTATCCTACGGGAGCCGGTCGCGTCGAGCGGCTTGCAGGAATTGTCTTCGGGCATGACGCCGGAGGCGCAGTTTGTTGCCTGGGGATTTCCCGACGATCCAGCTCGACGCCACTCGATCGAGTCTTTAGCCTTCCACGCCATGGACCTTTTTGCTTCCGCGGGGATGGACCTGCCCCGCTCCGGCACGCCCGGGCGACGCTCGGCCGCGCCCCGTTCGCTGCGTGTGCCGCTGTTCGCCTACAAGGTGGTGGAGGAGGCGATCGGAAAGTGTGCCCCGCTTGATGACGCAGTCGTGAAGGTGGCGTCCGAATATTCCCGCAAGGTTCGTGGCCTGAAAGCCGCGAAGGAGAAGACCTTCAGTCCGGTCTTCATCGACGAGGTTCTTATCAAGGTTCTCGGTTACGCACGAATTGATCCTGACAGGCCATACACCCTCGCGGACCAGCAAACTCTGGGTACTGGGGCGGTGGACACCGCGCTCGGACATTTCCAGGTCGGCGGCGAGGCGAAGGTGCTTGCGCCCTTTGAACTCAAAGGCCCCGACACGAAGGATCTCGACCGGATCATGCCTGGCCGCGGAAAGACGCCGGTGCAGCAGGCGTGGGAATACGCCAACGATGCGCCGGGCGCGAAATGGGTATTGGTGTCGAATTGCGTGGAGATCAAACTCTACGGCTATGGACGTGGACGCGAGGCCTACGAAGTCTTCGACGGGTCGCGGCTCGACGATCTCGATGAATTGCGCCGGCTTTGGCTGATCCTCGGCGCGCCGAATCTCCTCGGCGATGCGACCGACAAGCTCTTGCGCGAGACCGACGCGGCTTACGCCGACGTCACCGACCGGCTCTATCGCGACTACCGCGACCTGCGCGAGCGCCTAGTCACTTTTCTCGTTGATTCCGCCGACGGGCCGAGGCTCGCGCTCGCCGACGCGATCCAGCCGGCGCAAAAGATCCTCGATCGCGTCCTCTTCATCGCTTTCGCCCAGCGGCGGGACCTGATGCGCGGGAACCTGCTCGAAAGCGCGCTCAAGGCGCACAACGAGTGGCATCCGCAGCCGGTTTGGAGCAATTTCCTCGGTCTTTTCCGTTACGTCGATAAAGGCAATCACGACATGGACATTCCGCCGTACAACGGCGGTCTATTTGCCGAGGATCCGGTAGTCGACGCGCTGATGCTGCCGGAAGACCTCGCCAAGGACGTTGCTTCGCTCGGCGCGTGGGACTACCGGCGCGAAGTGCCGGTGACCGTGCTCGGCCACATCTTCGAGCAATCGATCACTGACATAGAAAGGAAAAAGGCCGAAGCCGGCGGCGTGGAGCCGCCGAAGGTCTCCGCCCGCAAGCGAACCGGCGTCGTCTATACGCCCGACATGGTCACCCGCTTTTTGGTCGAGCAGACCGTTGGACGCACGCTCGACGAGCGACGCGCCGCTCTGCGCGCTGCGCACGGGATCGGGGAGGGCGAGATTCCCGCCGACAAGGAGATCACTTTTTGGCAGGCCTGGCTCGAGGTTCTGAGGACTCTCGCCATCGTCGATCCAGCCTGCGGTTCCGGCGCCTTTCTCATCGCCGCCTTCGACCGACTGGCGCAAGAATACCGCCCGGTTCTCGAACATTTGGACGAACTCGGCGTGGCGGCGGGCCTCGACGCCTTCGACGAGATCGTGACCCGCAATCTCTATGGCGTGGACCTCAATCCGGAGTCGGTCGAGATCACGCGGCTTTCGCTGTGGCTGAAGACCGCGCGGCGCGATCATCGTCTGCAAAGCCTGGACGCCACCATCCGGGTCGGCGACAGCCTGATCGAGGACAGCGCCTTCACCGCGCAGCCATTCGATTGGCGCGCGGCCTTTCCACAGGTGTTCGAGCGTGGCGGGTTCGATGTCGTCATCGGCAATCCGCCCTATGTGCGGATGGAGATAATAAGGCGATCAAGCCATACCTGGATAAGTTCATTACTCGGTCGGAGCGCAGATCCGCCGACCTCTACGCCTATTTTTACGAGCGCGGCGTATCGCTGTTGAGGGACGGAGGACGGCTGGGGTTCATTTCGTCCTCGACCTTCTTTCGCACCGGGTCTGGGCGAGAATCTGCGCAAGCTATTGGCGGAGACGACGGTGGTCGAGACCATAGTCGATTTCGGGGACGCGCAGCTTTTTGAAGGCGTCACAACCTATCCAGCCATTGTCGTGCTTGTGAAAGTCGGACGAGCGGAGCGGGAATCTCGCCTATCTCATCGTGAACGGGATTTGCCAGCTGATCTCAACCGCGTCTTCGGCGGAGGACGCGCGAAGTATGCGGCGCGCCCGGCTCCGGTCGGGCCCATGGCATTTGGAGGATGACGTACAGTCGCGGCTGAGTGACAAGATTCAAGGCGGGCACAAAACGCTCGGCGAAATATATGGTGCGCCGCTGCGCGGCATAATACAGGGCTTAACGAAGCATTCATTATCGATCGACCGAGCCGTGATCGAAGATTGTTGCCTCGGATCGGGAGGCGTAATTGCTAATTAAGCCATTTCTTCGCGGAGAGAAATTCAGCGCTGGCATATTGAGAGCGGCGACTTTGGCTTATCGATATCGAATTTGGATGGACGGGGAAGACTTTCGATGTTGGCCATGGACGCGAAATCTTGACTGAGGCAGAGGCATGGAAATTGTTCTCGGTACGATATCCGGCGCTCGCCCAGCATTTGACGCCCTTCGCGGAAAGAGCCGCAGCGACTCGACAAGGGACAAGATTGGTGGGAGTTGCGAGCATGTACATTATGGTGAAAAGTTCAAGCCGAATTGGAAAAGATTATCTATCCGGAATCTTTCTCAAGGCCCAAAATTTACCCTTGAGCAGGGCGTTGCAGTACCGGAAACATGTGCTATCTTCGTGACGCCAGAATTTGACGATCATTTATTGGCGATACTTAACAGCAAAGGCATCATGGTATTTTCTTTTTGCGGTTTCAAACCCAATGAGAGGAGGAAAATGGCGATTGCGGATGAAATGAGCAATATCGTGGCAAAGCTGCCAATGTCCCTGATATGGTTTCGGAATACAATCGCGTGTCTCACCTCACCGCCCTCGCCGAGACATGCACCGACTCCGCCCGCGAACGCTTCGCCATCCAGTCCGCGGTCCGTCGCCGTATCCTTGACCTCGCGCCGCCCGAGCGAGCCAAGCTGACCGGCAAGTTGAACGACTGGCAAGAACTCGATTTCGCTGCGTTCCGCGCCGAGGTCAAACGCGCCTTTCATGCCGAAATTCCCCTCAGGGAGCGCGGCGAATGGGAGGGATATCTGAGGGAGAACGCCGCCCGCGTTCGCGAATTGTCAGACGCGATTGCAGCCGCCGAACGGGAAATCGATGCAATCGTCTACGCGCTGTTCGACCTTACGGCCCAGGAGATCGCGCTGCTGGAATCGTCACTCGAGGGGCAGTACTGATCTCGAACGCAAAATTCTCGGCAAAAAGGGACATCAATCGCGCGGAGACGATCGATAGTATTAAGACATTTCCTATGAAGGATAGTATGGTTAATCATGTATTACACGATTGCCGCCGTCATCGACGGTCGTCAAGCCCTCGTCCAGCCATCCCGGCGTCGCCAACCGCGCTCCGTGGCTCGCCGTTAAGACGCCCCGCAACCCCTTGATCGGACAGAGCGCGGTCGATAAGCGGCGCTAAGCCGGCTCGTCAGCGCACCAGCACGTTCCGGAACTGCCAGGGATCGCTCTCGTCGATGTCCTCGGGGAACAGGCCCGGGCGGTTCTCGAGCGGCGTCCAGTCGGTATAGACGCCGACCACGGGCCCGAGATAGGGGCGCTGGACTTCGAGGCAGCGGCGGAAGTCGACCTCGTCGGCCTCGACGATGCCCGCGTCTCGGTTCTCCAGCGCCCAGACCATGCCGGCGAGCACGGCGCTCGTCACCTGCATGCCGGTCGCGTTCTGGTAGGGCGCGAGGTCGCGCGTCTCCTCGACCGAAAGCTGCGAGCCGTACCAGTAGGCGTTGCGCTCGTGGCCGTAGAGCAGCACGCCGAGTTCGTCGATCCCGTCAGCGATCTCCGCCTCGGTCAGGATGTGCTGGGCGCTCTGGATCTGGCCCGCGCGGCCGAACAGCTCATGCAGCGACAGCACCGCGTCGTCGCAGGGGTGATAGGCGTAGTGGCAGGTCGGCCGATAGATCGCCTCGCCCTGCTCGTTGCGCACCGTGTAATAGTCGGCGATCGAGATCAACTCGTTGTGGGTGACGAGGAAGCCGAACTGACCACGCGCCGTCGGCGTCCAGGAGCGGACGCGGCTGTTGGCGCCGGGCTGATCGATGTAGATCGCCGCGCCGCAGCCCGATGTGTGGAAGCCCGCGTTCGCCGGCGCCCATGTCTCGTGCGTGCCCCAGCCGAGCTCGGCCGGCTGCATGCCTTCCGACAGGAACCCCTCGACCGACCAAGTGTTGACAAACACGTTGCGCGGCTTCGGGTGCTTCGCCCGCTGGGTGTCGCGCTCGGCAATGTGCACGCCCTTGATCCCGAGGGCCTGCGCCAGCCTCCCCCAGTCCTCGCGCGTCTGCGGCTCGGGCGTTGTCTTGCCGATGTCGGCCGCTAGATTAAGCAACGCCTGCTTGACGAACCAGGACACCATGCCCGGATTGGCGCCGCAGCAGGAGACGGCGGTCGGACCGCCCGGGTTTTTGCGCCGCTCCTCGAGCACGGTCTCGCGGAGCGCGTAGTTGGTGCGCGCCTCGTTGTCGACGGACTTGGAGAAGTAAAAGCCCGGCCAGGGCTCGACGACCGTGTCGACGTAGAGCGCGCCGATCTCGCGGGCGCAGCGCATGAGGTCGAGCGAGGAGGTGTCGACCGAAAGGTTGACGCAAAAGCCCTGCCCTTTGCCTGCCGTCAGATACTTGTGGAGGACGTCGCGATAATTGTCCCTGTTGAGGCCGAGATGGACGAATTTGACGCCGCGCTCGTCAAGCAGCTTCCGGTCGGCGTCGTTCGGGTCGATGACGTAGAAATGGTCCTTGTCGAACTCGAAATGGCGCTCGATCAGCGGCAGGGTTCCCTTGCCGATCGATCCGAACCCGATCATCACGATCGCGCCTTCGATACGACCGTAGATAGGCCAATGCGACATGACGTCGTTTCTCCTCATCGACGCCACAAGCCCGCCGGGAGCCGGGCGCTCTACCGCGTCCCAGGCGGGTTAAAGCCATGGCTTTTGCGCCCCGTCAATAGTCCGACATGCGCTCAAGCCGTTGCAATTCCGTCACAAACGCGGGGCCCCAAGCGACCGCGCCGCGCCCTTTTGCGCGATGGTCTTCGCAGCCGGCGGGTCGCCGTGCTAGACGGAGCGCCGCGCCTTCCCCGGCGATCGCTCTGTCAAAAGGGCTGGGCGAACCTGTAACGCAAGCCGCTTTGGAGCGAAGATCGTATGCGCGCCCCGTCGGCCGACAGCGCTTCGGACGACCGCTGGTCGACGATGATGAAGGCCGCGATGGCGGGCGACGAACCTATTTATCGGCGCCTTCTTGAGGAGATCGGCCGGTCTGTGCGGGCGATGGCGCGCGCAGCCTTCGCCAGGGCGAGGCTGGGCGACGCGGATGTCGAGGATGCAGTGCAGGAGACGTTGCTGGCGATCCATCTGAAACGCCACACCTGGGACCCGGGCCAGAAGCTCGGACCTTGGGTGAACGCCGTCGCTCGCCACAAGATCATCGATGCGATGCGAAGACGGGGCGCGCGTCGAGCCGAGCCGATCGAGGACTTCGAGGAGTTCCTTGCCGCGCCCGAGGCCGAGGATCCGCACGCGCTCAGCGACGCGAAAAAGCTGATGGAGACCCTCAATCCGCGCCAACGCGACATCGTCCAGTCGATCTCGCTCGATGGCCAGTCGATTGCCTCGACCGCCTTGCGGCTCGACATGACTGAGGTCGCTGTGCGGGTTGCGCTCCACCGAGCGCTGAAGTCGCTCGGCGCCGCCTGGCGTAGATCCGTGTCGTGAAAACCTCCGAGCTCATCGCGGCGCTCGCCGCCGACCCCGTTCCCGAGCCGATCCATCTCGGTCGCCGAATCGCCGCGGCGCTTGCGCTCGGCGTCTTCGGGGCGCTTGTCCTCTTTGCGTTGGTGGTCGGGCCCCGCCCGGATTTTGCCCAAGCGCTCGGCACAATCCGCTTCGATCTCAAGTTTGTCGATTCGCTGGCGCTCGCCTTGCCCTCGGTGCTGCTCGTATTGCGCCTTGCCCGGCCTGACGCCAGGCCGGGCGCGCTGGCGCTTTGGCTATTCGCCCCGCTCTTGCTACTGGCCGCGGCCGTGGTCGTCGAACTGATCGTCGTGCCGCAGGACGAATGGCTGCGTCGTCTCGTGGGCCAGAACATGCGCTACTGCACGACGATGATCCCGATGATGGCGGCGCCGATCCTGGCGGCGCTCATTGTCGCGCTGCGGGCTGGCGCGCCGCAATATCCGGGATGGACGGGAGCGCTTGCGGGCGCTGCCGCGGCAGGAATCGCGGCGTTCCTCTACGCGTCGCATTGCCCGGACAATTCGCCGCTGTTCGTCGCGACCTGGTATCCGGTCGCGACGCTTGCGTGCGCCGCCGTCGGCACGTGGGCGGGCCGACGATTTCTGGCGTGGTGAACCATCTCCGCCGGTGCGAGGTAGGGGCCCCGAAGGGTCGGATGACGCTATTTCTTCACCAGCGGATCCAGAATCGCCTTCAACTGGTCGAAGCTCAGCTCGCCGCCGTACACCTTGCCGTCGATGACGAAGGTGGGGGTGCCGGTGAGCTTGATCTCGTCGTTTGCGCGCTTGGTGATCGCGACGACGCCGTCGGCCAGCTTCTGGTTGTTGAGGCACTTGGTCGCCTCGTCCTTGGTCATGCCGGTAGCGCGCATGGCTGCGATTAACGGCTCGAGCGGCTTGTCGACGAAGGCCCATTTGTCCTGTTCGGCGAACAGCAACTCGTCGGCCGCGAAGGCCTTATCGTCGCCGAGGCAGCGGGCGAGGACGAAGCCTGCCACGTCCAATGTGTTGCGGGAAAGTTCGCGGAAAATGAACCGGACCTTGCCGTCGTCGATATACGCCTTCTTCAGCTGCGGCAGCGTCTCCTTGCTGAATGTCGCGCAATGCGGGCACGTCAGCGATCCGTACTCGATGACGGGGACCCCCTTTGGGTCGCCGATCGCCAGATCCGGCAGCGCGCCCGGCGGCGTCTGCAACACCTTGGCCATGTCGACGGTGCGATCTGGCTGCGGCGCATCAGCGGCGGAGGCGCCGGAGACGAGCGCCGCAGCGCAAATAAGAGCGGCGCCGGCGAGACGGCGAAGGGAAGCGAAAGCCATTCAGGGCTCCTGACGTCAGGCTGTTGGAACGGGCGGGACATTGCTCACAAACGTCGCCGGGCGGCAACCCCGCCGGCGGAATGTGCTGAGGTTCCGCGTTGCGGCGAGGCTTGGCTCGGAAATGCCAGCATGCTAGCCAATCGCCGAACGACAGCGAGGACAGCACGATGGAATACCGGCAGCTCGGCCAATCGGGCCTAAAAGTCTCGGTCCTGACGATGGGCACCATGACCTTTGGCGGGAAGGGTCCCTTCGCCAAGGTTGGCGACGTCTCGCTGGACGAGGTGCGCCGCCTCATCGACATCTTCGCGGAGGCCGGCGTCAACATGATCGACACGGCCAACATGTATTCCGCCGGCCGCTCGGAGGAGATGATCGGGGAGGCGATGCCGACGCGAAAACCCGGCATGCTCATTGCGACCAAGGCACGGTTTCCCATGGGTGGCGGGCCGAACGATCGGGGCTCCTCGCGCTGGCATCTGATCCGCGAATGTGAAGCCAGCCTCAAGCGCCTGCGCACGGACGTGATCGATCTCTACCAGTTGCACCAATGGGATGGCCTGACGCCGCTCGAGGAGACGATGGAGGCGCTCGACGGGCTCGTGCGCTCGGGTAAAGTCCGCTACGTCGGCTGTTCGAACTTCTCCGGCTGGCACATGATGAAGGCGATGGAGGTGGCGCGGCGCGACGGACGCATTCCTTTCGTCTCCGAGCAAATCCATTACACGCTGCAAGCGCGCGAGGTGGAATACGAGCTCCTGCCGGTGGCGGCCGATCAGGGCCTCGGCGTCCTCGTCTGGAGTCCGATCGCGGGCGGCCTGCTATCGGGGAAGCACCGGCGCAACAAAGCCGCGCCCGAGGGCACGCGCCAGTTTTCCGGCTGGACCGAGCCGCCGGTGCGCGACGAGAACGCACTCTGGGACATCATCGACGAGCTCGTGGCGATCGGCGACGCGCATGGCGTGTCGGCGGCGCAGATTGCGCTCGCATGGACGCTGGGCCGGCCCACGGTGACCTCGGTCATCGTCGGCGGACGCAACGAGGCGCAGTTCCGCGACAATCTTGCCTGCGTCGAGGTGAAGCTGACGGACGACGAGCGCACGCGGCTCGACAAAGTCAGCCAGCCGCCGCTTATCTACCCGTACTGGCACCAGTCCTGGACCGCCAACGACAGGCTCAACGCGGCCGACCTCGTACTGCACAAGCCCTATCTGAAGGGGTGATCCTTCCGCTGTGGGAAAACCGCGTCGCGGAAGGCGACGCGGTGACGCCAGCCCCCTCGACCCTCTGCCAATCGTGTGAAAGGCGGCGCCTTACCGGCTTGACTGGATGTGGTTGCGCAAGACCGGGTAGACCTGCAACTCCCAGCGCTTACCGTTAAACACCCCGTAATGGCCGACTCCGGCCTGCAGGTGGTGGGTCTTCATGTAGGGCCTCAGCCCTGAGCAGAGGTCCTGCGCGGCCAGAGTCTGGCCGACGGCGCAGATGTCGTCCCGCTCGCCCTCGACGGTTAAGAGGAACGTCTTCTTGATCGCGCGGGGCTCGATGACGCGGCCCCGATGCTTCATCAGGCCCTGAGGCAGCAGGCTACGCTGGAAGACCTGCTCGACGGTTTCCAGGTAGAAGTCGGCGCTCATATCCATGACCGCCAGATATTCCTTATAGAACTCCTTGATGGCGTCCGCCTTCTCCTCGTCGCCGGCCATCCGGTGCTGGAACATTTCGACAAAGGACTTCGTGTGCCGGTCGACGTTCATGCTCATGAAGGCGCACAGCTGAAGGAAGCCCGGATACACCCACCGGCCGGCGCCCTCGCATTTGTTTGGCACCACGCCAATCATGTTCGAGCGAAACCACTCGATCGGCTTATCATTGGCCAGTTCGTTGACCTTGGTCGGGGAAATGCGGCAGTCGATCGGGCCGGCCATGAGGGTGAGGCTGGCGGGTTGGATATTGGACTTGTCCAGCGCCATCACCGCGGTCGCAACCAAAGCCGAAACCGTCGGCTGGCAGACCGCGACGATGTGGCAATCCTCGCCGATGAAATTGACGAAGTCGATCAGATGGTCGGTGTAGTCGGCGAGTGCGAAGGGGCCGTGGTGGAGCGGCACGTCGCGCGGATTGATCCAATCCGTGATGAAGACCTGGTGGTCGCGCAGCAGAGTGCGGATCGTGCCGCGCAGGAGGGTGGCGAAGTGGCCGGACATCGGGGCGACCAGCAGGATCTTCGGATCGTCCGCGCCGCCCTCGCGGCGAAAACGCAGCAGGTCGCAAAACGGCGTCTTGTGGACGGCGGCCTCCTCAACCGCAATCTTCTGTCCATCGACCTCGACACAGTCGATGCCGTAATCCGGTCGCGCATGGGTGAAGCCGGCGAGCGCGATCAACTCGTAATAGGCCGCCATCCGCCGCACAGGCGGCGCGAAAGGGTTCGCGTTCCAGGCCGTGAGGATTGTTTGGGCATTCTCGGCGAACATGCGGACCTGTTCGCCCGCATCGGCCATTCTCTGATAAGCGTCGTACATCATTCCCGCAATCCGCGCCCGCTCCGCCCGAACGAGAGCAATCGCCGTGCCAAAACGATTCGCTTTTGGCACAGCGCTTGCTATCGGCTAAATTGATAGGGACTCGAGGAAACCGTCAACAGGTGAGAGCGACAATGTCACGGACGACGCTGACGATCAGCAGCAAAAACTATTCTTCTTGGTCGCTGCGCGGTTGGCTGATGGCCAAATTGTCGAAAATCGAATTCGAGGAGGTGGTCGTCGCGCCGGACGACGCGGACGCGCGCGCCGAAATCCTGCTCCTCTCTCCGTCCATTCTCGTGCCATGCTTAACGTACAACGGCATTCGCGTGTGGGACACGCTGGCGATCGGCGAATTTCTGAACGAGATCGCGCCGAAATCGGCCCTTCTGCCCAAGGATCAGGCGACTCGCGCGCATTGCCGGTCGATCTGCGGCGAGATGCACTCGGGCTTTGTCTCGCTGCGCCAGGCGCTGCCGATGAACATCAAGGCCGAAATCCCGCATTTCAAGATCTGGTCGAAGGCGCACGGCGACATCGAGCGGATCAAGGCGATCTGGCGCGAGTGCCTCGAGACTTACGGGGGCCCGTTCCTGTTCGGCAAGATTTCAATGGCCGACGCGATGTACGCTCCGGTCGTAAGCCGATTCCGAACCTACGGAGTCAAGCTGGATGGCGCACTCGAAGCCTACGCCGACCGCGTCTGGGAGCTGCCCGTTATGAAGGAATGGCGAGAAGGGGCGCTTGCCGAAGAGGACCAGATCGAGGAACTGGAAGTCGAGTTCTGAGGTTCGCATTGTCCTCGGGTCCGGCGACGGGCGTCGGGCCGAGGCGCAGATCTCATCGTGCCAGCGCAACGCAGGTGATGTCGTCGAATTGAGCGCGCCCGCGGGCATGCGCGCGCACGGCGTCCTCCACACGCGCGATCCACGCGGCCGCGCTGCAGCGATGGCCAGTCGCCAGGAGTTCGGCAAGCCGTTCTTCGCCGAATTCGGCGTTGGCCTGGTCCTCGGCCTCGGTGACGCCGTCGGTGTAGATAAAGAGGAGGTCGCTAGGGTCCATCTCCGTGCGCAGCGTCTTCGGCTTCAGGGCTTCGAACAGGCCGACTGGCAGTCCGCCGCCCGACAGTTTTTCCACCCTGCCGTCGGCCCGCCGCATCAGCGCCGGCAGATGGCCGCAGCTCACGATTTCGACTTCGCCGGTGCGCGGATCGAAGGCGGCGTAAAGCAAGGTCGCGAACAATTCGGCTGCGTTGTTGTTGGCGAGATAGGCGTTGGCCTTGAGGATGGCGCCGGGCAGGTCCGGCCTCTCGCGCAGGTTGATGCGGATCAGCGTTTTTGTGATGCCGGTGAAGAGCGCCGCGGGAACGCCTTTGCCGCAGACGTCCCCGACGCCGACGGCGACCCGACCGTCATCGAGCGCGACCAGTTCGAACCAGTCGCCGCCGACGTCACGCGCGGCGGTCATCGTCGCGTAGGCGTCGACTCCGGCGCTGGCCGCGAAGTCCTCGGGCTTCGGCAGGAGCGCACGCTGGATTACCGCCGCGCTCGCCATCTCGTCGCTGCGTTGGCGGCGCAGCAGGATCTGCTCCGCCATTCGCCCGAAGGTGTGGCCGAAATCGGCAAGGTCGGGGAGCGGATTGCGCAACTCCTCCAGTAGCGCCGGATCGAATTCGTGCCGCTCCAGCGCTTCGAGGGCGTGGGTGTAGAGGCCGATCGCCCCGTTGAAGCGGCGCAGCCGATCGCCCATTCGGCCGATGACGTCGATCAGCAAGGACGGGGTCGTGCGCGCGACCTCGGCAAGCGCGGAGCGGCCGATCCGCAGCACCGTGACCGGCGTGCGCGCGCGCACTGTCGCTGAACGCTGGAGATGCGCGAGCGCGCCGAGTTCGCCGACAAGGCACGGCGCCTCGAGGATCGCGATCGGAATTGCGCCGCGCACGCTGTCGGCGATGATCGTCACGTGACCGGACAGGATCAGCACGGCGTCATGCGAGTCCTCGCCCTGGACCATCAGGAGCGCGTCCTGTTCGTAGGCCCTGAGTTCGCCGACTTCGATCAGATAGGAAGCGTCGTCTTCGGTAATTTGGCGGAACGCGCTGGTCGCCTGGATGGTCGCCCGCAGCGCAGTCAGATCTCTCATTCGGCTGGAATAGCCCTCGGGTCGGGGTTCTTTTTGGATCCCGCGTCGAACTCGAGAACCAGGCGGTTGGCGCCGTCGGCGCGGTGATAGGTCATGCGGCGTGAGAACTTCTGTACGAGCCCGGTCCCGAATCCGCCGATCTCGAAGTCCGTTTCCGGCCCGCTGAGGCGCTTTGCTCGCGCCGTCGTCGGATCGAAAGCTCGGCCGTCGTCGACGAACTCGAGTTCGAGTCCCGTCGGATTCGGCCCAGATGGAGATCGTCGTCTTGTTGGCGTGGCCATGCCTGACTGCATTGAGGAAGAGCTCCTCGACGCAGAGGCTTATCGCGAAGGTGCTCTCGCCCGCAAGTCCGAGAGCGCCGATTTCGTCGGCGAGCCAGGCCTCCGCGTCCGCCGCCGCCTCGACCGTGCCAGGGAATTCGCGGGACGGCATCGGCGCCGGGCTCCGGGGATTACGCCTTGCGGCTCTCGAACTCGTTCGCCCGGGCGGTCAAAGCCGCCGCGGCGGCGCTGACATCCGGATAAAGTCCTACAAGTTCGTCGAAGCCGGTCAGGCGCAGCACCTTTTCCACGCCCTCCTTGGCGCCGGCGACGGCGATGAACGCGCCGCGGCGGATGATCGTCTTGGCGCTGACCATCAGGGTGCGCACCCCGAGCGAAGCGAGGAATGACACCTTGGAGAGGTCGATGATGAGGATCTTCGCCTTGTCCGCGACCTCCGCGAACCGGCCGTCGACCTCCTGCGCGCCCACGATGTCGAAGCGGCCGTCGAGTGCGACGTGGGTCACGCCATCGGCGGTTTCATTGACGTTCATATCCATACGCGCACCCGTCCGGCGTTGCAGGGTTGAAGAGTGATGCGGAAGTATGCAGGCTTGATGACAGTTTCGAGACAGTCTCCTCGCCTGGGGCCGCGCCGGCCGCCAACGCATGTCCCCGGACGGCAGCCTCTCGCCGCTCACTCCGGCTCAGCCGCCGAGCTGGATGAAAATCTCATAGCGCCCGGAACTCAGCGTGATTCCATTCTGCCGCCCCGCGAGGCGGATGATCACGCCGTTGGCGTTCTTCAGCCAGATTTCACCGGGCACGGAGCCAAGCGTCAGCGGCCCGGCGCCCTGGATATAGGCTCCGGCGAATTGCGAAACGTCCCTGAGATTGTAGACGTCGCCCGCGCCTTCGATGCCGGCGATCGCTCCGAGGCCGTTGAGCTCGCCGGTCAGGGTGAACGGGTATCGCCGGCCCCTGAAGGTCAGGGTCCCGGTCCCGAGCCCCGAGATGAACACCTGGGTCATCGACACTCGGCCCGAGGGCGTGAGGCCGCGGATGTCGGCGGCGGTCGGGACGACGGCGGGCGGCGTCGCGCAGCCGGCGAGCGCAAGGAAACCGAGGATCGCGGCGGCGCCGGCGCAACTCTGGGATCGGTCGACCATCGGCGAGGCCCTCGAGGATTCGGTCCGCGTCATCGCGCAATCGGCGACCGGCGGCAAGGGCGCGCCGCACCGTGCGTGGCGCGTCCTGGGGCGGTCGAGGACGGCGCCTATTTCGCCTTTTCGAGCTCGATCAGGATCTCGTCGCGCCCGAGGCTGAGCGCGGCGCCGGTTTGGCTGCCGGTCAGATGCATGACGACGCCGGCCTTGTTCTCGAGCCAAAGGTCGCCCTTGCCCGAGGTCTCGAGGCCGACGCCGCCTGTGCCTTGCGCATAGGGGCCCGAGAATTGCTTGATGTTGTCGAGTTTGTAGACCTCGCCGGCGACATCGAGCTTCTCCACCGCGCCCGGCCCAACCACCGTGCCGACCAATTTGAACGGATAGGTCTTGCCCCTGAAGGCCAGCGCGCCCGTGCCGACGCCTGCGCCGCCGGCGAACACTTCCGTCATCACGACGCGACCCGATGGCTCGATCCCGGCAATCGTCTGGGCGTTCGGAACCTCGGTCGGGATCGGATTCATCGCGCAGCCGTCGAGCGCTCCCGCGGCGAATGCGAGCGTTCCGATCGCGATCAAGGGACGAAACAGGCCGACGCGAACGAGCATGGATTTGGGCTCCCGATGGCGGCGCCGCGACGGGATGCCGGACGCAGCATGACGTTGGGTTGACGCTGATGACTGATTCCGCGCGACGCCGCAAGCCGGCGCCGCGTGGCAAGACGAGCTGAAGGCGCGTCCCAAAACGGGACGGCCTTTTGATGGCTTTGTCCCGAAATGGACCTGTTCACCGTCTGGAAACCGGCGCCAGAAGGTATATCAGCGCAGCAACGGACAGAACGGCGAGAGAAAGAGGAATATCGTTGAGGACAGCCGCCGAGTCTTGAGACAAGTAGTATTCGAGTCCGTCCAAATGCGCTCCCTTGAGCCAGTCGCCAAGGCTTTCCGGACGCCAAATCCCGCTGGTCATGGCGGCGCTAATGTCCGAAAGGGCCACCGCAACGCCGAAGAGAGCGAGGGCGAGATCGCCTAACAAGATCAGGTTGGGCATATCGACGTCAAACGACGATCGAAGGATCGCCGGCCCTTTCGAAACGCTCGCCGCTCCCGGCCTGGCTTCGGTGGAGAGACTGCAAGAGACTTGCCATCTTCTCCGTGTCCGATTTTGGAACATTCGGTTCGGCTATGTGAGCCGGCCGCCGTAGGCTGGCGTCGCAATCCGGCTCGACATAGCATCTGGGCAGCCTAACTGGGAGGTTTTCATGGCCGAGACCAATCTGAGGGCGGCGGCGTTGGCGGGGCTGAGCTTAGCCCTTTTCCTTGCGCGCCCGGGGTTGGCGGCGCAGTCGTTCGACGGCGCGTGGAGCGCCGAAGTGGACTGCCCCGACGTTGGCGACGTCAGAGGCTATAACTGGCGCTTTGCCGCGCAGGTGACCTCCGGCGCCCTATCGGGTAGCTACCATTCCCCGACCAACGAGGCGATGGGACATTTGAGCGGACGCATCCGTCCGGACGGCGAGGCGCTGCTCACGCTGGTGGGAAGGACGGGTCCGGTCGAGGTTTCCCTCGGCCATGTCCGGCCGGGCACGCCGTTCCGCTATACCGCCAACGTCAAATTCGACGAGCGCAGCGGCTTCGGCAAACGCAACGAGCGGCGCGCATGCACGCTGAGCTTCACAAAATCCTGAGCGGCTGCCCATCCCGACCGGCCAGGAGCATCCCTACTGCCGGACGAAGCCGCATTGTTTGGCGACGACCCTGCTTTCCCAGCAGCCGCTCGCCGTGCATTCCTGATGGAACTGGCGGCATTTCGCACGGCAGGCGGGCGAGCCGGCCATGCTCTTTACGCAATAGCCGTCGCAGACTTGCAACCGTTCCGAACAGGTCTTCGCCTGGACCGATCCGCCGAGCGCAACGCGCGGCGCCGCGATGGCCGCGACGGCCATGCCGCTGAAATGGGCGTCTCGCATCCGCGACCCCTGTTCGAACTCTTTCGCGACGGCCAGATTAGGGTCCGAGGGCGCCGGCGGCAACTGAGCGGACAAGTCGCCGCGGGGAATGGTCCCTCCCGACCCTAATCCCTTCTGGATGCACGCCAGCGCCAGGTTGGCCGAGGCGCGCTCTCGCTGGGCCCTCACGCGGAGAACTCCGCCCGCCCGCAGCCCGGCTCGCGGCAGACGAAGGCGGCGCGGGCGTTGTCCCAGAGCATCGGCCTTGGCGGGAAGACGCAGCGGCACAGCGGGTAGCCGAGGTCGCGCGCGAGCTTCGCGTTGGAGAGTTCCAGCGCCCGGTCCGCGTCGTCGAGGCGCCTGGCGATGGCGTCGCGGTCGCGGCCCCTGGGCATCAGCGCTGAGGCCGAACGCATCAGTTCCACCACTGCGCGCCCGGCGGTCACCCATTCCGCCGCCTGAATAGGATCGATCATCGCCGTCTCCTCCGTAAGCGCCGGCCGCCGCCTGAGCCAAAGGGCCAACTGACGCCCGGGTAGCATTTGCTTTCGGAAAAGTCAAATGTATGCTATGGTGAGTTTCAGGATAGAGAAAGGACGCGATCATGGGCAACGAGGTTCAGGACGGCGCGGCGAAGCCGAGGCGCAAGCGGGCGACCAAGCGCGCGACGGTGCTGCGCGACATGCGCATTGTCCGGGCGTTGGCGCACGGCGAAACCATCGACGAGATCGCCTTGCGCGAGGGCCTGTCGCTCAGGCGCGCGCGGGAGCGGGTCGCCTGCGTCGTCGCCCGCCGCACCCTGGAGCCGACCGAGGCTTTTATCGCCGTCCAGGTCGCCCGTCTCAACGAGATGATGCTGGTCGCCTATGGGGCGATGAAGGACGGCAATATGGCCGCGGTCGATCGGGTCTTGAAGATCACCCGCGAATACGACCGCTACCACGGCCTGGCGCTGACGCTGGCGCGGGGGCGGCCGCCGGCTGAAGCGGATGCGCTTGCGGCCCCGATGGCGCTGGCGGCGTTGCAAGCGCCGGCGGCCTTTGAGGCGCCGGCGCTCGCGGCGGTCGACGAGGAGGAGCGCGACCATGCAGCCGCCGTGCTTGTCGGGGTGGGCAGGGGCGGGGGGTCGCGCTGATCGATGCAAGCGAGCGATTGTCGTCTGGCGGTGGATGTCGCGGGAGGGGCGCGGACGTCCGCCGCTGGTGTTGCTGGTGAACGCCGCCGGTCGGGCCACGAAGCGCGCGCCGGCGTCCCGCCTGTTTGCGGCTGCTGCTCTCGCAGGCTTAAAAGAGTTCGAGACGCAACACGCGTCCGACCGCACGGGCGGCAGTCATCAGGGTTTCAAGCGTCACGCTGCCGCTTGAAGGAACAAGCAACCGGTGGCGCTGTGAATTCTGAACAGCGGACATCGGGATGGGGCCGGTGGCAATGCGACCGGAGGAGGGACGGCGCCCCGGCTCCCGCAACCGTCGCCCGGAAAGTCTGGCTCTAGTGCAGCAACAATCCCTATAGCAGAAACTGAGATATCCGGTTAGGCGCCGCCGCATTACTTCGAGGGGGATTGGGGAGTCCGCCGGAACAACCTTAGGGTTGCGGCGCTCTGTAGGCTGACCAATTCATCATTCGATCTTCGACATATTTGCTAGGTGCGACACTTTGCTTGTTGACGTCGGCATGTAGTCGGGAAAGCCTCATGTCGCGGCCACTATCACACGGGGGGTCTCACGATATCTAAAAGCGGGAGGGGCTGCGTGCTCAACAGCGTTGTGTTTGGCCAACTCGATGAGGCGTTGACCAACAGCGAAGGCGGCAGACAATATCGGCGGGGGTGTTCATAGTCTATATGATAGTTGTGGCGGTTCACGTCGGGAATAGGATCCTCCATCCGGAAGACAACGACGAACATCGGTTTGGGAAAGCGTTCTCTGCGCGTTACGCGAGGTCAGAATACGCTCGATCCGGCGTCGTCGGAGGGGCAGCGCCATGAGCGGGAAATCCATTATCGTATTTGCGGCATTGGCGGCGTCGACGGCTTCCGCCGCGACGGCTACAATTGTCTACACAAGAATTCTCCAACCGCATCCTGTCCACGCTTTGGCTTCAGGAGGCGGAGGCGCATCCAGCCAAGGGCATGCTACGTTCGCGGTGGTGTTGAATGCGTCGGAAGGGATTTCTGGATCCTTCACGGACTCCGCGGTTGAGAGCGGGTCTCTGGCCTGTTTGAGCGATGGCGAGTCCCAGCGTTGTGCGTCGGGTTTGCATGGTTCTGACGTCCGTGTGCAAATCCTCGGATCGACGCGGAGCTTCCCGCCGATGTGGTTGGGCGGGGACAGTGAGGATCGGATCGGCAATTCCTTTTTCCCACCGGCTTACGACACGCTGTTGCCATTCGAACTGGTCGTCCAAAACAAGAAAACTAGCGGAGCTGACGGCCAGACAGGGACGTCAGACCAGAACGTGTCGCAGACGGACGGCGTTCAGGACTCCTCAAATAGTGCAAACCTAGCGCTCCAGACCGCCGCTGCGCCTACAAGCAACATCCTCGATGGGGGTTTTTCGATTTTCCCCGTCCATCAACTCGGCCACAATCCGCTGGGGATTCTGGAACCCATCGACGCGTTGCCCGTAGCTGAACCGCTCATCGGCTCCCCTGACGCTAGCCCTGGGCCGCTATCCCCGTCGCCTCTCTTCTGGGTCGCGCCTCAGCCGACCGGCGGCGTTGCAACTCCCGAACCCTCGACCTGGGTGATGATGCTGGCGGGCTTCGCCTGCCTTGGGTTTGCGGGTTATCGCACCTCACGCAAGAGGATCGCACTGGTGGAGTAGCCGAGCGTTTCAGCAAATGAGCGGGGCGGCGCTCTGAAGTTGGGGGCTGTGACTGGTATGGGAACCTGCTGTGGTCGACTATATTGAGACTCTTGAAAAACCGTGTAAATTAGAGAACTACGGCACGTTAAGCGTCGATGAGTTGTATCAAAAGTGCTTTATTCCTCTGAATGAAGGAGATGCTCGTTCAAATGCTTCAGACGAAACACGACTTTCCGATGACATTCTAGTACGCTACGCTGGATTTTGGCGGCGCTTCGGGGCGTTTTGGATCGATTCAATAATAATCGTAATTGTTGGATGTATTGGGGGTTGCCTTATTGGGTTATTTTACGTAATATTGGTGGCAGAAACGAATGTAGGCGATATCAGCCCCAGCGAGATTGGCATTGACTCCGGTATATTTGGCTTTATATGGGGTGTTGCGGTCGACTATCTATATTGTACTGCGATGGAATCCTCCTCAATGCAAGCGACGTTTGGGAAGCGGCTTTTGAACACGATCGTTACAAACTATGAATTCAGGAGGATTGGATTTGCGCAGGCAAACGCACGATATTTGGGGAAGCTTGTTTCATCATTAACTTTTTGTATTGGCTTTCTGATGGTTGCTTTCACCGAGAAGAAACAAGCGCTACACGATCAACTCGCTGGGACATTGGTCATCATAAAGCGTCGTTGATCAGGGCTTCGACCGACGAATCGGCAGTCAGCTTACAGATGACGACGGCGTCGTCGGATACGGCGATTTCCACCGGTCGCCCTCGCCGCGCCCCGCGGCTTCCGCGATCTCGGCGGGAAAACGGATCGCCAAATTCTTTCAGGGATAGGCTTCTCATCTTTGGTCACAATCCGCAGAGGGGCGCCGGCCCCTTCGTAGAGGAACTGGACGCTGTTGGCCGGCGAAGCCGGCAAAATGATAAGGCAAACTTTGCAGTTTAGCTTCTGATGTGGTAGACCTACCGGCAGGAGGCGGGTTCCATGTCGTGGCTGCATCTGGTTTCCTATCTCTTCGGCGGCGCCTTCCTGTTCAACGCCGTGCCCCATCTCGTCGCCGGCGTGAGCGGGCGGGCGTTTCAGACGCCGTTCGCCGATCCGCCGGGGCAGGGGCTGTCGTCGTCGACGCTGAACGCGCTGTGGGGCTTCCTCAACCTCGTCGTCGGCTACCTGCTCGTTTGCCAGGTCGGCGAATTCGATCCGAGGAACCTCCTCGACGCCGCGGCGCTCGGATTCGGCGCGCTGGCGATGGGGCTCTTTTCCGCCCGCCATTTCGGCCGGTTCAACGGCGGCGCCGCGCCGCAGCGCCCATGATGGCGAGCGGCGCGGGCGTCTTCCGCTCGTTGCGCATTTTCAACTACCGGGTGTGGGCGGGCGGGGCCTTCGTCTCCAATGTCGGCGCCTGGGTGCAGCGCACGGCGCAGGCCTGGCTGGTCCTGACCGGGCTCACCCATCACAGCGCCTCGGCGGTCGGCACGGTGATGGCGCTGCAGTTCGGGCCGCAGCTTCTTTTCCGTGGACCGGATCGGCCCCCGATCGCTTCGACCAGCGCAAGCTCCTCACGGCCACGCAGGCCAACTGAAGTCGACCTGCAGCGGTCGCCGCAACACGCTTTGCGGTGTTCGCCAGAAGCAAAGGCTAAGCAGAATTCCTTCAGCCAGCCGAACGAATGGAGCAAGTTGAAATTCGACTTTCACCACAAAGGACACAAAAGGGCTCTTTGTATGCCTTCGTGGTTCTTCGTGCTCTTTGTGGTAAATTTGTCACGCTTGTTTCGTTGGTCGGCCTAAGAATCTCTGCATAGTCCCATTTCCGGTGCGCCCACATCCATTGCTCGGGCGCTTCGCGTATGAAGGTTTCGAACCGCCGCTGCAGCGCCTTGGTTGCGACAAGAGCATCGGCATACCGGTCGTCTGTCTGCGGGACAAAGATCGGCTCGATGCAGATGCTGAAGCGTACGTTCGGGCGGCGGAAGGCGACGCCGGCATAGAGCGGCACTCCGGTCGCGCGAGCAAGTAGGGCTGGAAACAAGTTTGAACGCGCCGGATGACCGAAGAAGGGCACGAGCGCGCCGCGATCGTCACGAAGGTCGGCTAGGAATGAAGGGCAGGCGCCGGCTTTGATCGCCCGCAATAGCGCGCGCGCGGTTATCGCGGTCTTCGGCAGGAGTCCGCCGAGATAGAGCGGCGCACGCATCCTGCAATTCTTGGCTTCGACGAGAGGGTTCGAGAGTCGCTGGTAGACGCCGGCGATCGGCAAGCCCATGCGCTTGCCTCCATGCGCAAGGATTTCCCAGTTGCCCAAATGAAGGCCGCAGACGATGAAAGGCGCTCCGCGTGCGACGTCATCGAACCGTTCATCGGGGGCGAAGGCGACGCGGCCGCTGTTGACCAGCGTCTTGAGGCGGAAGCTCTCGATGAAGGTCCGGCCGAGATTGTCCCACATGGCTGCCGCCAGTTTGGTGCGCTCTGCAAGCGACATGTCTGGGAAGGCGCGGGCCAGATTGGCGAGCGCTCGCTTCTGCCGGCGCAGACGTGGGGCAATCAAGCGCCAGAGTTTGCCGGACAGCCACGACGCCTTTTCCAGGGGTAGCGCGCGCGCATGCCTCCGCCACGAGGAAACCAGCGAATTCGAGGCGGTGGCGCAGATTCTGGGGAAGCCTCATTCACGCCTGATCGCCACGCTTGTCGGCCGAAGCGACGCGGTGGCTGACCTCCTAGTGTTCGTAATGCCATTGCGACGGCGCCGCAGCAAATGATTGCCGCTCTACGGCTAACCCGTTGCGGCCCACCGCCATAGGATCGGAATCTACGCAATTACACGACCAGACGGATCAATTTGCCTGTGACTCCGATCCTGATGCGCCCGCGGTCGCAGTATCCCGTGGACCGCGATTGATATCCTGGGACGGCGCCGTCGCTGAGGAAAGATCCTGCGAACGGATTACTGGTTACGGAGATGAATATCAAGGAATCTGCTTTCTTCCTCTGCGATTGGCCGCCTTTTCAATTCGCCATTCTTAGCAATTCGCTCTTGAAAATTGTCTAATCCTCTCCAAGTGAGGAACTCGGCATGCCTGTCTGAGAGACTTAGGTGGACCGATGTATTCGCCAATCGGGTAAGGAAAGCTTTGCAGAACTCAATTTTGACCGGCTGGTGTCTGACAGTCTTGTACTACAGTCTTTAATTGGACTACGTGGAATGGAAGTGCGAAAGATTCCGTCTCGTAATGGCGAGTTCAGTGGTAGGCTGGGCGCTGACCTCCTCGTGAATCGGAAGCGTCGCGATCACTTTACGCCGCTGGTCGCGACGGCTCCCGTCAAGTTTGTCGAGTTGCGTTCCAGCATGTGCCGCTGGCCGATCGGCGATCCGCAACATCTCGAAACATTCCGGTTCTGCGGTTCTTCCTGCCCGCCTGCCGCAAGTTATTGCGAAACGCACACTGCGGCTGCGCGCGCTCCCAACCGTCCGGCGACGCCGCGGGCCCGCAGGGTATAGGTCCGCCTCTGGCGTGAGTCGCTCGACGTTCCCTGCTCTGCGAATTGCTCGATGGAACCCGCACAGGCGCGCAAATGACGGGCGGGCTCAACATGGCGATCCGGGAGCCATGCCGGAACAAGGCCCCCGCAGCCTCTGGACTAACGCACTTGATCGCAAACCTCGATCAGGTCGGTAGCGTCGAAATAACGCCCAGCAAGCCAATCTCTGAGAAGGGGAACTGACCGGGCAGTCCGTTGGCAGACTGATTAAGTCCGAACCATAACAGCCCGTTGATAAAGTCGAGGCCGATTAATCTTATATATGATCTAGTCTTTTATCATTAAGTATGGCCATGTATGTTTCTTAGTCATGACAATTACTGGTACATTATCAACGTGCTGCTAAAGGTCGAGAAGATTGACCAGAGTTAGCTGCGCACGATTCAAGCGAACTCTTGACCGTCACAATCTCTACCCGACAGATTGCGGCTGCTTCTTCATATGTATGGCCGCTTGCACCTACGAGTAACAGAGCTTCCCGTTGGTGGTTTGGAAGCTTGGCCAATGCCCTGCGGAAATCCTGCAGATCGATATGACCTTCCTGACCGCCCGGGACCGCGATACGGTTCGCGTACACGCCGTCACTGTCCTTCATCTCGCCAGCGCGCTTGCGAATAGTGGAGTAAAAGATGTTCCGCAGGATTGTCAGCAACCAAGCCTTCAGATTTGTCCCGACTTGGAACTGATCTGACCTGTTCCATGCTCGCAAGAGCGTTTCCTGCACCAAGTCATCACCGACCGATGCCGACCCGGAAAGGGAAATTGCGAATGCCCGCAAATGCTTGATTTCGGCGATAAGGTTGTCCCTGAAGCCGTCCGAGGGCAGTGCTCCTGCCACTCCGCCTGGAGGGCCTCTCGACTGCATTGCGATTGAGGAATTTTCCAAAGTCGCGTCCATGAAACGCCTCGTTCAACATCGGCGGCGCGGTGCGCTGCAAGCCAGGTGTCAACTTAGTTGGACGGAACCAGGAAAGGGAGAATCGGAAACTACTCAGAACAGGGTCGAAACGCGCTGATTTCGAACCGCGCGGCAGAGCCTGCCGCTTCCGGCCGCTTGCGTCTTCATTCGTGCCTAGTTCGTCGGCCTCCTTCATCGATCGACATCGAGCCTAGCAAGCATGGAAAGGACGCGGAGCGTCGTTTGATTGTGACCCTCGTCGATCACACCAAGGAATATATCGATCTCAGGGCCGATGAGGTGCGACAGGCGGCATGGGTATGTGGCGATGCGGTCGGAAATCGGCGCCGCTGATAACGCTCGTTCAATCGTTCGGTCCTCCTGCTTTGCGCGACACGTGGGCGGACTCGGATCGCGTTTCTTTGATTGCCTCAATCACCGATTGAGGGTCTGCTGGTTGGGACATCGCTTCGGCCAGTTCATCGACCCGATCGCAGAGGTGCGGGCTGTCCTGCCGAAGCTCCTCGAGCAGCGCGACCACCTTGGCGATCTTTTGCTCACTCAGGATCGTCAATTCCAGATTGAGGAGTTCCAGGCGCTGGGTAAGGCGATCGTCGCCTATTTGCGTCGTGAGAATCAGGATGACCAAATAGAGAGACGCCAGCGACGCTGCGCCCGCCAGCCATGCAAAGGGAGGCGGGTCGAGCGCGCGATAGCCAAGGGCCGCGGCCAGGCCGTTCAAAATCACCCAGGCGACAACGAAGACCGACAGCGTCGCGATGAAGTTGGCGCCGCCCATGAGCGACGTAATGCGGTCGACGACGCGTTGATGTTGCGTGGCGTTCGCATGGTGTTCGGCGCGGAGCCCCGCGATCGACTGGATCGTTTCTTCGATATGGATTGGCGGGACCGACGAGGTGGCATTCGTTTCAGGCACTGGCCGTCCTCTGCAAAGAGCGCAGCGCGTTGCGCTCGGATCCGGTTGCGGAGACTCGAAGCGGGCCGCGCCGGTCGCAACGGCGCACGCATCGGAGATCGGCGGGCGCTTTATTCAGCGACAGTCTGTGGATGTAGATTCCTCCAGGCCAGCAAACCCCCCGACCCCCGGCGACGCCCTCGCACCGGGCGCCGTCGATCGATCAGTATTGATTGTAGTGGTGGTAGTGATGATAGGGGTGATAGGCGTAGCCGCGATGGTAACTTCTGTGATTGGTGACGGAATTGCCAATTGCCGCGCCGCCGACGCCGCCCACGACCGCCCCGACCGGACCGCCAACAACAGCCCCGGCAACCGCGCCGCCGACCGCGCCAGTGACCAGACCGTTTTGGTCGGCAAAGGCAATTTGTGATGACGCGCAGAGCAATACCGCGGCTGAGAGAAAAAGACTTATTCGTGACATAGAAACCTCCTGCAAGGCGCCAAACGCGCTGTCGCTCTGGCAGTTAGTCGCAGCGCGGTCCAAACGGTAAGCCCCGGAATCTACTCAGAGCCAGCCAATTCAGCGCATTCCGAGACTCCAGTTGAGGCGCCAGATTTCCTTCTGTCCGTCTTTATTTCCAACAATTGACCATGCGATCCATCGCAATTGTGCATATTAGGTTGGCACACCATAGGTATTTTCCGAGCCTGTCAAGCCGGCCTTTTGTGGAATACACGGCATCAACGAGTTGCATCTGGACACATTCTGCTGCGGCTGGTCAAGCAAATATCGGAAAGGTCTACCAATGGACACAAATACACTTTTGATCATTGTCGTCGTGATATTCTTGTGCGGCGGGTTCGGGTTCTATGGTCGCGGACGGTGGTTCTGAAACGACGCGACTCTGATAGCACGATGTTTTCGGACGGCCCGCGGCCCAGGCTTCAGGCGGTCCCGGCGAAGCCGGCAAAATGGTAAGGTAAACTTTGCAGTTTAGCTTCTGATGTGGTAGGCCTACCGGCAGGAGGCGTGTTCCATGTCGTGGCTGCATCTGGTTTCCTATCTCTTCGGCGGCGCCTTCCTGCTCAACGCCGTGCCCCATCTCGTCGCCGGCGTCAGCGGGCGGGCGTTTCAGACGCCGTTCGCCGATCCGCCGGGGCAGGGGCTGTCGTCGTCGACGCTGAACGCGCTGTGGGGCTTCCTCAACCTCGTCGTCGGCTACCTGCTCGTTTGCCAGGTCGGCGAATTCGATCCGAGGAACCTCCTCGACGCCGCGGCGCTCGGGATCGGCGCGCTGGCGATGGGGCTCTTTTCCGCCCGCCATTTCGGACGGTTCAACGGCGGCGCCGCGCCGCAGCGCCCATGACCGCGACCGGCGCGGGCGTGTTCCGCTCGCTGCGCCTTTTCAATTACCGGGTATGGGCGGCCGGGGCCTTCGTCTCCAATGTCGGCACCTGGGTGCAGCGCACGGCGCAGGCCTGGCTGGTGCTGACCGGGCTCACCCATCACAGCGCCTCGGCGGTCGGCACGGTGATGGCGCTGCAGTTCGGGCCGCAGCTCTTGTTCCTGCCGTGGACCGGATCGGCGGCCGACCGCCTGGACCAGCGCAAGCTCCTCATGGCCACGCAGGCCACGATGGGGGCGCTCGCGGCGGCGCTCGGGCTCCTCACCGTCGCCGGGCTCGTCCAGCTCTGGCATGTCTATGGGTTCGCCTTCCTGTTCGGCGCGGCGGCGGCTTTCGACGCGCCGGCGCGCCAAACCTTCGTCGGGGAACTGGTGGGCGACGCGGACCTGTCGAACGCCGTCGCGCTGAACTCGACCTCGTTCAACGCCGCCCGGATGATCGGCCCCGCGGTCTCCGGTTTGGTCATCGCCGCGTTCGGGACCGGCTGGGCGTTCCTGATCAACGGCGTCTCGTTCGGCGCGGTGCTGATCTCGCTTTGCGCCCTTCGCGTGCCCGAGCTTCACCGAATCGCGCGGGCGCGCCTCGCCAAGGGAGGTTTCGTCGAAGGGCTGCGCTACGTCCGATCCCGTCCGGACCTCATAGGCGATGCTCGCGATGCTGTTCCTGATCGGGACGTTCGGCCTCAACTTTTCGATCTTCATCGCCACCATGGCGGTCGGCGTCTTCCACGCCGACGCGTTCGGCTACGGCCTGCTGTCGTCGAGCATGGCGGTCGGGACGGTGGCCGGCGCGCTTCTCGCCGCGGGGCGCAGCCGGCCGCAGTTCGGCGCGCTGATCGTCGGCTCGGCCGTATTCGGGCTCGGTTGCGCGCTCGGCGCGCTGTCGCCCACGTACTGGATCTTCGCCGCGGCGCTGGCCGTCATCGGGGTCGCGGCGCTGACCGTCACCAACCAGTCGAACAGCCTGATGCAGCTCTCGACCGAGCCGGCCATGCGCGGGCGGGTGATGGCGCTGCGGGTCGGCGTCGCCCTCGGCGGCACGCCGATCGGCGCGCCGATCGTCGGCTGGATCGCCGATGCGTTCGGGCCGCGCTCAGCGCTCTGCGTCGGCGCCGCCGCGGGCTTCGCCGCCGCCCTCGTCGGCCTCGCCGCTGCCGCGCGGGCGTCGCGCAGCATCGCCGGGCCGGAATGTTCGCGACCCGAGACGGCTAATAACTAAAAATATATGTAAAATATGCAGCTTCACAGCCGTCGCTAAGGCGGCTTCCAAGTCGCTGAAATCCTTGATGCCGGTCGATAAACGGCGCTAAAGCGCCGCGCTACTCCGCCGCCGCCGCCCGGACCGGAACGTAGTTCAGCACCGGGGCGAGCCAGCGCTCGACCTCGGCGACCGCCATGCCCTTGCGGGCGGCGTAATCCTCGACCTGGTCGCGCTCGACCTTGGCGACGCCGAAGTAGTGCGCGTCCGGGTGGGCGATATAGACACCCGAGACCGAGGAGGCCGGCCACATGGCGAAGCTCTCGGTGAGCCTGACCCCGATCGCCCGCTCGGCGTCGAGCAGCCGGAACAGCGTCGCCTTCTCGGTGTGGTCGGGCTGCGCCGGATAGCCGGGCGCCGGCCGGATGCCGCGATAGGGCTCGGCGATCAGCGCCTCGGGCGCAAAAGCCTCGTCCGGAGCGTAGCCCCAGAGCTCGCGCCGCACGCGCGCGTGCATCGCCTCGGCGAAGGCTTCCGCCAGCCGGTCGGCGAGCGCCTTGACGAGAATCGACGAATAGTCGTCGTTGGCGCGCTCGAAGCGCTTGGCGATCGCTTCGTCCTCGACCCCCGCCGTCACGACGAAGCCGCCGATATAGTCGCTGGGCCCGATGAAATCGGCGAGCGCCAGATTGGGCCGGCCGTCTCGCTTGCCGAGCTGCTGGCGCAGCGTATGCAGCGTGGCGATCCGGGTCTGGCGCTCGTCATCGGCGAAGACGGCGATGTCGTCGCCCTGGCGGGCCGCCGGCCAGAAGCCGACCACGGCCTTGGGTTGGAGCCACTTCTCGTCAATGATCCGCTTCAGCATCGCCTGAGCGTCGTCGAACAAGGTCCTTGCCGCCGCGCCCTGCTTGGGATCCTCGAGGATCGCAGGATAGCGGCCCTTCAACTCCCAGGTCTGGAAAAACGGCGTCCAGTCGATATGGCGGGCAAGCTCGGCCAGATCGTAGCTTTCGAACACGCGCGTTCCGAGGAAGGCCGGCCTCGTCGGCGCGTAAGCGCTCCAGTCGGCGGTGAAGGCGTTGGCGCGCGCCCTGGCGAGCGGCACCCGCGTCTTCTCCGCTTCGCTTCGCTCGTGCGCGTCCGCCACCTTCCGGTACTCGGCCCGTACCGCGGCGATGGTCGAGGCGCGCGTCTCCAACGACAGCAGCGAGGCGACCACCCCAACCGCCCGGCTCGCGTCATTGACATGAACCGCCTGCGAACGGGCGTAGCGCGGGTGGATCTTGACCGCGGTGTGGACACGGCTCGTCGTCGCCCCGCCGATCAGGAGGGGGATGTCGAAGCCCTCGCGCTCCATCTCGGACGCCACATGGACCATTTCGTCGAGCGAAGGCGTGATCAGCCCCGAAAGCCCGATCGCGTCGGCCCTCTTCTCCCGGGCGACGCTAAGAATCTTCGAGGCCGGGGTCATCACGCCGAGGTCGATGATCTCGTAGTTGTTGCAGGCGAGCACCACGCCGACGATGTTCTTGCCGATGTCGTGCACATCGCCCTTGACGGTCGCGAGCACGATCGTGCCGGCAGTCTGCCGGCCGTCGCCGCCGCTCGCCTTCTCAGCTTCCATGTACGGCAGCAGGATCGCCACCGCCTGCTTCATCACGCGCGCCGACTTCACCACCTGCGGCAGGAACATCTTCCCGGCGCCGAACAGGTCGCCGACATGGTTCATGCCCGCCATCAGCGGGCCCTCGATGACGTCGAGCGGGCGCCTGGCCTGAAGCCGCGCCTCCTCGGTGTCGGCCTCGATGAAGTCCGTAATTCCGTTGATCAGCGCATGGGCGATCCGCTTGTCGACCGGCTGGTCGCGCCAGGAAAGGTCCTGCGCCTTGGCTTCCTTCCCGGCCGCGCCGCGGTAGCGCTCGGCGATCGTCAGCAGGCGTTCGGTTCCGTCCGCGCGGCGGTTCAGCACCACGTCCTCACAAGCCTCGCGCAACTCGGGGTCGATCTCGTCATAGAGCGCGAGCTGGCCGGCGTTGACGATGCCCATGTCCATGCCCGCCTGGATGGCGTGATAGAGGAACACCGCATGCATCGCTTCGCGCACCGGCTCGTTGCCGCGGAAGGAGAACGACAGGTTCGAGACGCCGCCCGAGATGTGCGCATGAGGCAGTGTCGCACGGATTTTTCGTGCCGCTTCGATGAAGGCGACGCCGTAGCCGTTGTGCTCGTCGATGCCGGTCGCGACCGCAAAGACGTTGGGGTCGAAGACGATGTCCTCCGGCGGGAAGCCGGCTTCCTCGGTAAGCAGTTTATAGGCGCGCGTGCAGATCGAAACCTTGCGCTCGAGCGTGTCCGCCTGGCCCTGCTCGTCGAAAGCCATCACCACGACCGCCGCGCCGTAGCGCCGGACGAGGCGCGCATGATGCAGGAACGCTTCCTCGCCTTCCTTCATCGAGATCGAGTTGACCAGGCTCTTGCCTTGCAGGCGTTTGAGACCCGCTTCGATGATCGAGAATTTCGACGAATCGACCATCACCGGCAAGCGGGCGATGTCCGGCTCGGACGCGACGAGATTGAGGAACTCGATCATCGCCGCCTCGGAGTCGATCAGACCCTCGTCCATATTCACGTCGATGATCTGCGCGCCGGCCGCCACCTGATCGCGGGCGACGGCAAGCGCGCCGGCGAAATCGCCGGCCGTGATCAGCTTGCGAAACTTCGCCGAGCCCGTGACGTTCGTCCTTTCGCCGATGTTGACGAAAGGAATGTCGGCGGTGAGGGTGAACGGCTCGAGGCCGGAAAGGCGCATCAGCGGCGCGATCGTCGGAATTTCGCGGGGCTCGACGTTGCGGACCGCCTCGGCGATCGCGCGGATATGCTCGGGCGTCGAACCGCAGCAGCCGCCGACGATGTTGACCAGGCCGTCGCGGGCGAAAGCGCCGATCTCGGCCGCCATCGCCTCGGGGCTTTCGTCGTACTGACCGAAGGCGTTGGGAAGGCCGGCGTTGGGATAGGCGCAGACGAACGTGTCGGCCGCCGCCGCGACTTCTTCGAGATGTTCGCGCATCGCGCTCGCGCCGAGCGCGCAGTTGAGCCCGATCGTGAAGGGTTTGGCGTGCCGGACCGAATGCCAGAACGCCGTCGGCGTCTGGCCGGACAGCGTGCGGCCGGAGCGGTCGGTGATCGTGCCGGAAATCATCAGCGGCAGGCTGAGGCCGCGCTCGGCGAACGCCTCCTCGCAGGCGAAGATGGCGGCCTTGGCGTTCAGCGTGTCGAAGATGGTCTCGATCAGGATGAGGTCGGCGCCGCCGTCGATCAGGCCGCGGATCTGCTCGGCATAGGCGATCCTGAGGTCGTCGAAGGTGACGGCGCGGTAGCCGGGATTGTTGACGTCGGGCGACAACGACGCTGTGCGATTGGTCGGTCCGAGGGCGCCGGCGACGAACCGTCGCTTGCCGTCTGCCCGTTCCGCTTTGACCGCTGCACGCCGAGCCAAGCGCGCGCCGTCCCGGTTGAGGTCATAGACCGCGTCCTGCATGCCATAGTCGGCCTGAGCGATCGTGGTCGACGAAAAGGTGTTGGTTTCCAGGATATCCGCGCCGGCCATGGCGTAGGCGAAGTGGATGTCCTCGATGGCTTGCGGCTGGGTCAGCGTCAGAAGGTCGTTGTTGCCCTGCAGGTGGCACTCGCACGACAGAAATCGCTCGCCGCGGAAATGGCTCTCGGTGAAGCCGAGCGCCTAAATCTGCGTGCCCATGGCTCCATCGAGTACAAGGATTCGGTGCTCCGCCGCCTCGCGCAGGGCCTCGGCCGCATCCTGCCTGTGCGTAAAGGCGGTGTCGAAGATCGGGTCGAGAGACGAGCTCATTGGCCTCGGTTAGGGTTGAAATTGCATAATCATATAAACATGTCTTTATATGGAAGGCAACCAGCAGGCGTTCAAGCCAGTGTCGTCGGACGCGGTGGACGCCCATGGGCTACGCCGCAAATGGGCGGAGAGCGGGCGTTGGCCGAACGGCGGGAACGGGCGCGATACCGGCCGCCCAGGCCGGAGCCGATAGGCGCAGAGACCACCCTTTGCGGCTCTCCGGTTCCAGGTGCACGGCGGTGTGTAGCAACGGCAGCAGGCGGCAAGCGGTTCGCGAACCGGCCCGGGAGCGGCACGACTTCGTAAGCCCGGCGACTTGTCGGATTATGTGAGAATCAAGCGCGGCAGGGCCTTCATGCGGCATTCAACAATCGCCCGGATCAATCCGGGACCGGACTTGCCGCATGTAGTCCGCATAGCCGGGCAGCGCTCGTGCGAGCATGCGTTCCCCGATCAAGGTGCGACGGACCATCGGCGGCGCCATGAGCAGGATCGGCGCCATGACAATCCAGGAACCAAGCGCGAAGCCGGCGCTTAGCAGCAACAGCAGCCACCTGAACAGCCGGGGTGGCGCACGAGCCGGTAAGGTCGGCCTGCCTCCCGTCCCGTTTCTCGCCCACAGCCGTTCCGCGTCCTCGCAGTGACAGAGGGCGCTTGCCTCTCCGTCGTCGAAGCGCCACGATCGACGAAGGTCCAACGGGTGGATTTTCATCAGGAGGAGCGCGATGGTAAGCGGCCAACCCTTCCCGTTAAATGCTTGGTATCCCGCGGCTTGGAGCCGCGAGGTTCAACCCGCGCTCGTTCGGCGGACCGTCTGCGAGCAAGACATCGTTCTCTACCGCTGCCCGAATGGCGGCGTGGCTGCGCTTGAGGATGCCTGCTGGCACCGGCTTCTGCCGTTGTCGATGGGGCGCCTTGTCGGCGACGAAGTGGTCTGCGGCTATCACGGCCTTGTTTTCAACGCGTCTGGACGATGCACGCACATGCCCGCGCAGAAGACCATCAACCCGGCCGCGTGCGTCCGCGCGTATCCGGTCGTCGAGCGGCATCGGCTGGTGTGGATCTGGCCGGGCGACCCAGCTTTGGCAGACCCCGCCGACCTGCCCGATTTCCACTGGAACGACGGCGCCGAATGGAGAGGCGAGGGCGGCACGTTCTACAGCCTCAAATGCGACTGGCGCCTCGTCGTCGACAATCTTATGGATCTCACCCACGAGACCTATGTCCATTCCGGAAGCATCGGCCATGACGCCATACTCGACACGCCCTTCGAGGTCACTCATACCGACCGCGCAGCGACGATGACACGCTGGATGATCGACATCGACGCCCCACCGTTCTGGGGCCGGCTGCTCGGCCAGCCGGGCCGCGTGGACCGGTGGCAGATTGTCACCTTCCAGGCGCCGGCAGTGGTCGTCGGCGACGTCGGCGTGGCGCCGACCGGAACCGGAGCGCCTCAAGGAGACCGATCGCAGGGAATCAACGGCGCCTTCCTCGCTGCGATCGCTCCCGAGACCGAGACGAGCTGCCATTATTTCTGGAACTTCGTCCGCACTTTCCGCACGGATGACGAAGAGCTTACCGAGAGCCTTCGACGCGCCCATGTCAACGAGGGGAGGGGCGTATACGACCAGGACCACGTCGTCCTCGAGGCGCAGCAGCGCGCGATCGACCGCAATCCGCGCACGCCCTTCTACAACCTCAACATCGATGCCGGCGCGCTGTGGGCGCGGCGCCTGATCGACCGTCTGGTGTCGCGGGAGCAGACGACGCACGCGACCGGCCACGCTGCGGAATAGGGGAATGCGATGGCCGAGGCGATCGACCGTATTGGTGTCGTCCGCGCGACGCGGAATCTGACGCCGACCATTCAACTCATCGAGATCGAGCCCAAGGAGGGCTTCGTTCCGCCCTCGCCAGGAAGCCACATCGACTTTTCCGTCATGATTGGCGATCGGCCTGACGTTCGCTCCTATTCGGTCGTCGGACCGTGCGCGGACGGCGTCTATCGGATCGCCGTCAAGCGTCTCGAAGCCTCCCGCGGCGGCTCAGCCTACATGTGGAGCCTCGCGGCCGGTTCGCGCCTTCAGCATTCGGCGCCCGGCAATCATTTCGGCCTCGCGCTCGGGCGGCCTGAATATCTCCTGATGGCGGGCGGCATCGGCATCACCCCGATCTTCTCGCACGCTCTGGCGCTCGCCCACACGGGCGCGCGCTTCCGCCTCATCTACGCCTGCCGGAGCCATTCCGACCTTGCGCTTATGGAGGAGCTTCGCGAGCAGATCGGCGACCGCCTCGAGATCGTCCTTAGCGAAGAGAGGGGGCGCGTCGACATCGCGGGCGAGATCGGCAAGCTCGATGCTGACGGCGAATTCTACGTATGTGGCCCGATCGCCATGCTGGAGGCGGCAAGGCAAGCGTGGGCCTTGAGCGGCCGCCCAACGGATCGTCTGCGTTTCGAGACGTTCGGCGCGAGCGGCCGCTGGCCGGCGGTTCCGTTCGCGCTCAAGATCCCGAGGCTCGGCAAGGACATCCACGTGCCGGCGACGCAGAGCATGCTTGACGCGCTGGAAGCTGCGGGCGTCGAGATGATTTTCGACTGCCGGCGCGGCGAATGCGGCCTCTGCGCCCTGCCAATCCTAGGTGTGAACGGGGTCGTCGACCACCGTGACGTGTTTTTCAGCGAGGCGGAGAAGGCGGCGAACACCAAGCTCTGCACCTGCGTCTCGCGCGTCTACGGGAGCGAGATCACGCTGGACACCGCCGACCGCTGAAACCGCGGCGCTTTCCCCCACTCATGAGCCACGGCAGGTGGTTTGGAATGGGCGCGGGCGACGCGGCCGCGTTCAGGCCTATCGCGAGTCCGGCAAAGACGCCCGCGTTGATGTCGATGTCAGCGGTGCGCCGCGCCGATGCCGTCGTTGGCGCGTCCGGCTGCCAAGCTGCGCGCGGCGTAGCCGCTGATAGCGATGCGCGTTCATGAGCGGAATCACCGCGACCACCTCGAGGATGTCGGTCGCAATGATGAGCACGGCCGTCAGCGCCGCATGGCGCCAGAGCAGGCATCGTTGGCAAGAAGAGCGCGCAAAGGCGACCCTCGCTCGTGGCGCTTCCTGTCCGTACCGTCTACGGCGGCTTTCTGTCGTTCTCCGTGCGTACCGCGTTGTTCGCCAAGGACAGCAACGGGTCGGACCCTGCTGTACCGCCGATCGAGGACGAGCAACGCCGCCAGCGCTGAGGCGACGCAGCCTTTCGCCTGGTCAAAATTCTGCCTTTCAGACATTCAATTGACTATGTTCTTTCTATGTGCTATCGATATATCGATCAGCAGAAGATCGGAGAGTTCCGGTGTCCGCAACCCGTGCGTCCGAGACCGCCAAAGCCTCTCCCGCGGGCGCAGGCGCGAGGGGCGCGCGGGAGGCTCGTTGCGGCGTTGCTTCCAGAGGTCGGCGGCCCCGGCCGTCATCGCGAGCCGCCGAAGGGCGTCGAAAGACGCCCGTCTTTCGACGGGCTTTGGCGGCGTGGCGATCCAGGGGAACGTCGAGCGCCCCTTGTTCCCCTGGATCGCCGCGTCGCCCTTTGGGCTCCTCGCGATGACGACCGTTGGGCCCTCTCTTCCTTGGCAATTAGTTTTCCCCTTCGCTCGCCCGTAACCCATTGATAAGTCCCGAATCGCGGAAATTTTTTGCAACTTTTTGAAGGCGATGGAAATTTTTGGAAGCCGTTTTGGAAGGAAATTGCAGCCCTTGGAAAGAAACGGAAGGAAAGGGAAATTGCGAGGCCGGGACCTGCCTGTCGACATGGGAACGGGCGCGAGTCGGCGTAAATCCCAACGTTTTGCCATGCCCGCGAACGCGGGCATCCATGGCGGCGAGGGTCGCCATCTGGCGATCGGGCGCGCGGGCGGCCGGCAAGGCTCTGGATCCCTCCCCGGGCTCGCCCCGGGGATCACGCGGGGATAGCAGAGGGGCGAGCGCCTCGGGGAGCCCCTCGTTGGGAGGCGCCACCGCCCGGAAAATCCGCCGCAAGCCCTTGAAAAGGCGCAAAATGGGCTCGGAACGGAAAGGCCGCGCTGCGCGCGGAAACCGCGCTCGGTCCGGTTGACAGGCGGTGACAAGGCCCCGGCATCCGGGTAAAGCCTTCGCGCGCAATATCGAGGGGTGGGACCGGCTCTAGCGCCGGTCGTTCTCTGCGCCTGCGGACGCAGCCGCTTACTGAATACGGACCAGGACATTCACGATGGCTTCGAAAGCCGACGGACCCGCAAAACGCCCCTCGATCACCGACCAGGAGGCGCTGCAATTCCACTCCCGCGGACGCCCGGGCAAGCTGGAGATTACGCCCACCAAGCCGATGGCCACGCAGCGGGACCTGTCGCTGGCGTACTCGCCGGGCGTGGCGGTTCCGGTCAAGGCGATCGCCGCCGATCCCTCGACCGTCTACGACTACACTGTCCGCGGCAACATGGTGGCGGTGATTACCAACGGAACCGCGATCCTGGGTCTCGGGAACCTCGGCGCGCTCGCGTCGAAGCCGGTAATGGAAGGCAAGGCGGTCCTGTTCAAGCGCTTCGCCGACGTCGACGCGATCGATCTCGAAGTCGACACCGAGGACCCGGACGCCTTCATCAATGCGGTCCGATATCTCGGTCCGTCCTTCGGCGCCATCAATCTCGAGGACATCAAGGCGCCCGAGTGCTTCTACATCGAAGAGCGCCTGCGCGAGATGATGGATATCCCGGTCTTTCACGACGACCAGCATGGGACCGCCATCATCGTCGCCGCAGGGTTGATCAACGCGATCCATCTGACCGGGCGCGACGTGAGGACGACGCGGCTCGTCTGCAACGGCGCGGGCGCGGCCGGCATCGCTTGCCTCGACCTGATCAAGGCGATGGGCTTCGAGCCGAGAAACGTCATCCTGTGCGACACCAAGGGAGTCGTCTATCGCGGCCGGCAGGAGGGCATGAACCAATGGAAGTCCGCTCATGCCGTCGATACGCCGCTGAGGACGCTCGATGAGGCGATGGCGGGAGCCGACATCTTCTTCGGCCTGTCCGCCAAGGGCGCGCTGACGCCGGAAATGGTCAAGTCAATGGCGCCGAACCCGATCATCTTCGCCTTGGCCAATCCCGATCCGGAAATCACGCCGGAAGATGCGCAGAAAGTGCGCGAGGATGTCATCATCGCCACGGGTCGTTCCGACTATCCGAACCAGGTGAACAACGTCCTAGGCTTCCCGTACATTTTCCGCGGCGCGCTCGATGTGCGAGCCAAGACGATCAACATGGAAATGAAGATCGCCGCCACCGAGGCGCTGGCCGAGCTGGCGCGCGAAGACGTGCCCGACGAGGTTGCGGCGGCCTATCGGGGGGCGCGGCCGCGCTTCGGCCGCGAATACATCATTCCGGTCCCGTTCGATCCGCGTTTGATCCACGTCATTCCAATCGCGGTGGCCAAGGCCGCCATGCAGTCCAACGTCGCCCGCCGTCCTATCGTCGATCTCGCGGCGTACAAGGCGCAGCTCTCGGCCCGCCGGGACCCGGTCGCCGGCGCCATGCAGCGCATCATAGACCGCGTCCGTCGGACCCCGAAGCGAGTCGTTTTCGCCGAGGGCGAGGAGGAACAGGTCATCCGGGCCGCCTATTCGTTCGTCAATCAGGGGCTCGGCGCGGCGATCCTGGTCGGCCGCGAGGATCGTGTGCGCGCCGTCGCAAAGACCGCGGGCCTCGACCTCGACGACAGAGGCATCGAGATTCACAACGCCGCCCTGTCGCACAGGAACGCGCTCTATGCGCAGTTTCTCTATGAGAAGCTTCAGCGGAAAGGCTACCTGCTGCGGGATTGCCAACGTCTGATCAATCAGGACCGCAACTCCTTCGCGGCGGCCATGGTGGCGCAGGGCGACGCCGACGCCCTGGTGACCGGGGTGACCCGCAATTTCTCGATTGCGCTCGACGACATCCGACGCGTAATCGACGACAAGCCTGGACACCGCGTCGTCGGCGTTTCAATCGTCATTTCCCGCGGGCGTCCGGTTGTGGTCGCCGATACCGCCATTACTGAAATGCCTAACGCGGAGGATCTGGCGGATATTGCAATCGAGGCTGCCGGCGTGGCCCGGCGGCTCGGCTATGAGCCGCGGGTGGCGATGCTGGCTTTCTCCAATTTCGGGCATCCGGTTGGCGAACGCTCCCAGCGCGTGCAGGAGGCCGTCCGAATACTCGATTCGAGGCGCGTCGATTTCGAGTACGACGGCGAGATGGGCGCCGACATCGCACTAAACAAAGAGTTGATGGCTGCTTATCCGTTCTGCCGACTGACCGATACCGCCAACGTTCTGGTTATGCCGGCTTTTCACTCCGCCGCGATCTCGACCCGCATGCTGCAGGAACTCGGCGGCGCGATGGTGCTTGGTCCCTTGATCGTTGGGCTCGAAAAGCCGGTTCAGATCGTATCCCTTGGCGCCAAGGATTCCGACATCGTCAACATGGCGGCCCTGGCGAGCTTCAATATCGGCGGCTGACGTTTACGATGGGCGCGTCGCCCGGCTTCTACTGTTTTGCGGACGAGCTTCAGCCTCTAGTTCGGGCCGCCATCGCCATCGGTCGCAGGGCGGTACAGTCGAACTAACCGACATCGACCGTCGTCGTGTCCGGTTTCAGGAAGGTCCTCAAGTAGATTGCTTCTTTCAGTTCGGCGACTTGGCCCAGAAGGCGGGCGCTCTCGTGCAAAACCTTGCTGGCTCCGCTTCGGCGACGCGTTGGCGCGCCGCCGCCCATGGCGGTTGCGAAGACTTTGCCGCCCCGCTCCGCGGGACGGAGATGATCCTGAATCGCGATTGCAGGCACGAGCTGATAAATGAGCAATCCCAGCCTGCGAGCGTTTTTTGGGAACAACGCGTAATCTGCGGGGAGCGTCGGGTCGGCCGTCAGCTCGAGATAGCGCTCTGCGCCGGCGCGCGACAGGAGATAAGCGGCGCTGCTTTCATGACGTGTGTAGAGCCTCGCGACCTCGCGACCATCAAAAATCTTCCGCCGCTCTCCGAGCTTCACCGTCTGGAGATAGGTGTCGAGCTTGACCGAATGCGCATCGGTCGGGACCCAGGACGTATCCTCCACGATGGCGGCAAAACCCGGCGAGATATGGATGTCGTCTTCGAGAAAACAGGCGCAGGGTTCTGGGCTGTCGAGAAATTGTCGCCAAGCGACCCTATGGCTCGACAAGCAGGCCAGTTCAAACCGTGTGAGTCCTTCGGCTTCCTGTGGGCTCATAGTTCCGTCGACGGCCGCGACGCGGGAAAACCGCACGTTGCGCAGCTGCCGCTGCATGTGGGTCAGGCGATCCCGATCCCGGTCAAGATTAATGACATAGACCTGCATCGCATCGGCCTCGGGTCTTCATCAGACCTTCATCTGCGCCCCGAGCTCGACCACGCGATCAGAGGGAAGATTGAAGAAATCGGGCGCGCTCGCCGCTTGTTTGCTCATGGCGATGAAGAGCCGATCCTGCCATTGCGGCATGCCGGAATTCTGCGCCGCCTTCAATGTCCTACGACCAAGGAAGAACGAGGTTGTCATGATGTCGAACCTCAGCCCCGCCTTCCGCATTGCGGCAAGCGCACGCGGGATGTGCGGCTGTTCCATGAAGCCGAAATGAAGGGTCACCAGTGTAAAGTCGGACGAAAGCGGCGTGATTTCGAAACGGTTCACTTCGACGACACGCGGAGTCGTCTCGGTGCGTACGTTGAGCAGAACGACACGCTCATGCAACACCTTATTGTGTTTGAGATTGTGCATCAGGGACGACGGCGCCGAAGTCGGGTCATTGCTCAAGAATACTGCAGTGCCCGGAACGCGCACAGGCTTTGATTTCTGCAGCATCTTGATGAGGTCGGCCATCGGGATTGAATCCCGATGGGTCTTTGAGTTCAGGATCGTACTCCCGCGCGACCAGGTCCACATGAGGATGAACATCGCTCCGCCGAGCGTCAGGGGAACCCACCCGCCATCCAGAACCTTGTAAAGATTGGCGATGAAAAAGCCGATGTCGATGGACAGAAAGCCGCAGACAAGAGCCAGCGCGCCCCAGAGAGGCCAATGCCAGAGCTTCCAAACAACAAAGAATGCGAGCGCCGTTGTCGTCACCATCGTCCCCGCGACCGCGATGCCGTAGGCGTTCGCAAGATTGTCTGACGAGCGAAAAAGCAGGACCAGAGCGAGCACCCCAAACAGCAGCATCCGCGTCACCCGCGGGATGAAGATCTGCCCCTCCTGCGTTGACGAGGTGTGGATGATTTCGAGCCGAGGGAGCAAACCGAGCTGGATCGCCTGGCTGGCGAGCGAATAGGCCCCCGTAATGACAGCCTGACTGGCGATCACCGTTGCGGCGGTCGCAAGCAGGATCATCGGCATTAGGGCCCAACTCGGCGCCATCAGGTAAAAGGGGTTCTCGACCGCTTTGGGATCATTCAGGATTAGGGCGCCCTGGCCGAGATAGTTGCAGACCAGCGCTGGCAGGACGAGGAACAGCCACGCGGCCTGAATTGGACGCCGGCCGAAATGTCCCATATCCGCGTAAAGCGCTTCCGCTCCGGTTACGGCGAGGAAGACGCTGCCCAGGACGATGAAACCGATCGCGCCGTGGGCTACGATAAAGCTGGCGCCCGGCGCCGGACTAAGGGCTTGCAGTATCCGCCAAGCAGCGGCAATGTGAAAAACCCCGAGCGCCGCGTTCGATACAAAGAAGACGGCCATGATCGGTCCAAAAAAAGCGGCGACGCCGGCTGTGCCTCGGCTTTGCGCGGCGAATAGCAGGACGAGAATGACTACAGTCGCCGGCAGGATGTAGGGGGCAAGATCGGCGTCGACTTGTTTCAGGCCTTCGAGCGCCGACAGGACCGAGATCGCCGGAGTGATCATCGCATCACCTGAAAACAACGCCGACCCCGCGACACCCAGCAGGAATGCGATCGCGGTTCGCTGGCCGAGCGCCCTCTGCGCGAGAGCTTTCAGCGAAAGGATGCCGCCTTCGCCCTTGTTGTCGGCCTGCATGAGAAAAAGGACATATTTGCCTGTGACCACAACCAGGAGGGCCCAAATGATCAGCGAGACGACGCCGATCACGTCCGTTGCTACAAGCCCTTCCTTCTTGAAAGGACCGAGCGCGGTCTGAAGCGCGTAAAGGGGACTCGTTCCAATGTCGCCGAAGACGACCCCGATGGAGCCCAGGGCGAGAATCCAGAAATTGCCGCCCAAATGGCCGTGAGACACGGATCCGACAGGCTGGGAGACGGCAGCGGGATCCTTCGTGACGTTTTCGGACATACGGTTTAGAGAACCTCAGGGGCCTGGCCAGACGCTGAAGCCGTCACTTCGGCGGACGTCTATACCCTCTCGTGTCTTCGGCGCAAAGAGCCGCCCGCTTAGCCTTTCGCCCCGCCATTTCGATCACGGCGTCCAAGCCTGCAGAGTGTGTCGCGTCAGGAGATCCGCGGTCGCCTCGGGCTTTTCGATTGCGGGAATGTGCCCGACGCCGGCGATAACTTCGAATCGCGAGCCGCTGATATAGCTGGCCGTTTCTCGCACCAAGCTGACTGGCGTGGATCCGTCCTCATCTCCCGCCAGACAGAGGGTCGGAATCGCAATGGCTCCAGCGTAGGGTCGAAGATCGGCCCGCTTTAACGCTTCGCAGGCGGCGAGATACCCCTGCTTCGGGGTGCGGACGAGCATCGTCCGCCAGCCGATCATCTCGTCGGGACGCCGTGCGCGGAAATCGGCGGTGAACCAGCGCTGCAAAACGCCGTCCGCAACCGCCTCGAGGCCTCCGGCTTCGATCGCCGCGATACGAGCGTCCCAACTTGCGTCGTCGCCGATCTTGGCGGCGGTGTTGGACAGGACCATGCTCGCAAAAAGCCGCGGACTCTGGCGGTAGAGCTCCTGGGCGATAACGCCGCCAATCGATAGCCCGACGACGTTCGCCCGGGCGACGCCAAGCGCGTCGAGGAGACCGGCGAGGTCGCGGGCGTAGTCGTCCATGCCGGCTGCGCCAGCAACGGCTTCCGACAGTCCATGGCCGCGCTTGTCGTAGCGGATGACCCGGAAGTTGGGCGCGAGCAATGCGGCGACCTCGTCCCAGATGCGCAGGTCACTGCCGAGCGCATTGATCAAGACGATGGCCGGTCCGTCGCGCGGCCCTTCGTCGCGGTAGTGGACGACAGCGCCGTTCGCTCTGATGAAGCCCATGATGGCCGCCCTTTTCTCAGTCGTGCCTCGGCGCGGCCCCGCCCCGCCGTGTCGAGAGATCGCGGAAGAACGTCCACCAGTACCACAGGAGAAGGATCGGCGCCCCGATGTCGACGGCCGTGTCGAGGCCTGGAACCGGCATCGTGGGGATGGCGATCAGGCCCGCGGCTGCGGTCGCGCCGACGCGGTAGCTCAAGGCGGCGAGGATGCGCTTCAAAGGGTTATTGTCCGGCATGCGCGAGACGATGACGAGGAGCGCAATAAGCAAGGCGGTCATCGCGACGACGAAGATCAGCAGGTCGCGGATGATCGCCTCGATCGAACTCAGGGCGTCCATTGCCGTCTCCCCAGGGCTGCCGAGCAGCCGTCCCGTTTCGCCGGACCGCATAGACGCGTACAAGGATAGGGACAAGCGACAAACCAGGGGAGGGCGGCATGAGCGAGGCAGTCGAACGGTGGCATGCGATCGCACGAACGGGCGACCCCGCCGGGCTCGACGCGCTCCTGGCCGAAGACGCGGTTTTCCTTTCGCCGGTCGTTCATACGCCTCAGCGCGGCAAGGCGCTCACAACTCGATATCTCGCCGCCGCGCTCGACGTCCTCGGCAATTCGGATTTCCGCTATGTCGAGCAGTGGATCGGGCCGTCGTCGGCGGTGCTGGAGTTCACCGCGGTGATCGAGGGCGTCGAGGTCAACGGGGTCGACATCATCGGCTGGAACCGGGAAGGGCGGATCGACCGGTTCAAGGTGATGATCCGGCCGCTGAAGGCGATCGAGGTGGTGAGGCAGAGGATGGCGGCTGCGCTCATGGCCTGAGGGCGTCTGAACCGGCGCTTGGCCGCAAACCATCGCGCTTACCGCCGTTTATCGACCGGGCCCAGCGAATTCAGGGGGTTGGACCCCCGGTTTATCGACCCGCTCAACGCGCTCCTTGGGATATTATACTTATGTGTCACGTTATTATCTCCAGAAACCCGGCCGCCGCCGTCAATCCTGGCTCGGCCACGGCTGTCTCCGGGCCGCCCACCGCCGGGGCTCGAGGGCCGGGCGGGGCGGTCGGGCCGACAAGCGTCGAGGGGTAGCCGGTCGGCGGGGGTTGACCCGGATAAGGCGCGCGATAGGCGGCGCTCGGTTGCGCCGGCAGCGGGGGCGCCTTCGCCCACCCGGCGGCCGCCTGTCCCTCGGTCGGGCCGGGCGCGGCGGGCGTAGCGAGCGAGGCCGGCCCGTTCGCCGGTTGAGCGGGCGCCGTTCCGGGCGGCGTCTGCGCGGGTTGCGCCCCGCTCCCCGGCGCGGGGGCGCCCACGGACAAGGCGTTCGTCGTTCCGCCCTGACCGGACGTCGCGGCAGGATTGGCCTCGGCGGTGCGGACGAGGGCCGGCGGGAAATCGCGTTCGGCCTGTCCGCCGACGGCGGAGCCTATGCGCGGGTGCGTCCGGGGCTGATCTGCGTAACCGGCAGGGCGGCCAGGGCTGCGAAGATCGCGACGAACGCCGTGACGAGGGGTTGAGGCGTCATCTTTGCTGCCTTTCCGCATGCGCCGTTCCCAGTTTCAGCCCCTGGATTGCCAGACTCGCCTGTTCGCGAGCCCGTCGGACGGACCGCTCCAAGAGAGAGGACCAGACCGCCGCGGAGGCTAAGCGTCTTGCGAAAAAGAAGGCCGGGAGGGCGACGTTTGTTCCCGCGCTGCGAAAACAATGACGCGCACGATCTGCTGGATTGCGTCCAGCAAGCGCCCTCGCGTGCTGCGACAGCCCAGGCGACGCTTGCGGCGCTCCTGTCGTTTGAGAACGTGAGGCGATCGGCGTCGCCGCGCGCCTGATTTTTCGGCGCGCAAACGCGCGCAACGCCTTGGACTGCACGCGCGTAAACTGAGATGATGGCGCACAGGAAACTGGAGAGCGCGTCGGAAAACTCTATCTGGGGGTGGCGGATGGACCTCGCAGCTTGGCTGAAGGATCTCGGTCTTGGCCAATATGAAGGCGCGTTCGTCGCCAATGCGATCGATGCGAAGGTCCTGCCGAGCCTCACGTCCGAGGACCTCAAGGACCTGGGGGTCACGATCGTCGGCCACCGCCGAAAACTCCTCGACGCGATCGCTGGCCTGAACGCGCAAGCCCCCTTGCAACGGGCCGGCTCCCTGCCGCCTTCGCCGGCGCCGCCGCAGAAATCCGCCCACATCGCCGCCGAGCGCCGCCCCGTCACGGTGCTGTTCTGCGACCTCGTCGGTTCGACCGCACTCGCCTCGCAACTCGACGCCGAGGACTGGCGCGATCTGGTCGGCCCCTATCTCGACGCCGCCTCGGAAGCCGTGACGCAGTATGGCGGCCATGTGCTGAAGAAGCTCGGCGACGGTCTGATGGCTCTGTTCGGCTATCCGCGCGCCCAGGAGAACGACGCCGAGCGGGCCGCCCGCGCGGCGGTCGCCATTCTCTCGGCGCTCGAAGCGCTCAACGCCAAGAACACAGGTCGGAATCTGCCAGAGACTCGCCGCGCGCCTCGGCCTTGATTTCGGGCCGGTTGTGGTCGACGCGACCGGCGAGGTGTTTGGCGAGGCGCCGAACGTGGCGGCGCGCGTGGAAGCGGCCGCCGAGCCCGGAACCGCGCTTGTCACCGCTGCCGTGCAGCGGCAAATCGCGGGGCTGTTCGTCGTCGAGGACAGGGGTCCCCATGAGCTGAAGGGCGTGGCGCGGCCGATCGCGCTCTATCGCCTGGTGCGCGCCAGTGGAGCCGGACGGCGGGGCGGGTCGCGCGCCCTCACGCCTTTCGTCGGGCGCGAGGCGGAGCTTGCCCAACTTTCCCGCCACTGGGAGCGCGCTCGCAGCGGCGAAGGCCAGTTCGTGCAAATCGTTGGCGAACCCGGCATCGGCAAGTCGCGGCTGATCGAGGAGTTCCGCGCCCGGCTCGGCGAGACCCCGCATAGCTGGGTCGAGTGGGCGGCGTCGCAGCTGTTGCAGAATACGCCGCTCCACCCGCTCGCCGAGTGGGGCCGGCTCCGCTTCGGCGGCGCCGAGGTCGCGGTGGAGAAACGCCTCGCCGATCTCGAGCAGGCGCTTGCGCAAGTGAAGCTCGACCCGGGCGAGGACGCGGCCCTGCTCGCGCCACTGCTCGATCTCCCATCGCCCGAGACCCATGCGCCGCAACTTGCGCGGGAGGAGCTGCGCCGACGCCAACTCGCGACGATCACGGCCTGGATTTTCGCCGGCGCGCGCGCCCAGCCGCTCGTCCTCGCGGTCGAGGATCTTCACTGGGCCGACCCGACGACTCTCGACCTCATGAAGGGGCTCGCCGAAGATGGCGCGTCGGCGCCGGTGTTGATTGTCGCCACGGCCAGGGCGGAATTCCGCGCGCCCTGGGCGCCGCGCGCCCATCACGGCGTCGTCTCGCTCCTTCCGCTCGACCGCGGTGAGGTGCGGACGATGGTCGGGGCGATCGCCGAACGGCACGCGCTAGCGAACGAGGTCGTCGAGGGCGTAACCGACCGCACCGGCGGCGTGCCTCTGTTCGTCGAGGAGGTGACGCGGCTTCTGGTGGAAGGCGGGGAGCAGACGATCCCGCCGACCCTGGAGCAGTCGCTGGCCGCGCGGCTCGACCGGCTGGGCGAGGCGCGCGAGGTCGCGCAAATCGGGGCGGTGCTCGGAAGGGATTTTTCCTTTGCGTTGCTCAGCGCCGTGGCGACAGGCGCTGGCCCTGCTGTAGCCGCGGTCGCTGACCGCGGCGGCGGGGTCGCCGACCCCGCCCTACGCCGCGACGGCGCGCTCGGCGAGGCGGCCGTACGATCGGCGCTCGATCGTCTTGTCGAGGCGGACTTGCTCTTCGTCGAAGGGACTGCTCCCGACGACACCTATCGCTTCAAGCACGCGCTCGTTCAGGACGCCGCTTATGAAAGCATGCTCAGAAGCCGCCGTCGGACGTTGCATCGCCGTGCGGCGGAAACGCTCGTCGCGGCCGCGGACCCGCAGCCCGAACTCGTCGCCCACCATTACACTCAGGCCGACGAGACGGGTTGCGCGATCGAATGGTGGGGCAAGGCCGGCGACGCGGCGCTCCAGCGCTCCGCGTTCCAGGAAGCGATCGCCCATCTCGGCAAGGCGATCGCGATGTCTGATCGGGACACGACGCCTAGCGTCCCACCCGCGTCAGGCGCGGAGACAGCGGAGCGACGACAACGCGATTTGAAGTTTCGCGCAAACTACGCGCGGGCCGTGCTGGTGACCAAGGGGCCAATCGGCGAAGACACCCGCTCGGCGTACGAGCGGGTGCGCGAAATCGGCGCCGCCGACGGGACAGGTTCCGAGTTCTGGGCGGCCGGCTACGCGCAATGGATGGTGGCGGCCTCGCGCGGCGACTATTCGCTTGCGCAGCAGACAGCCGCGATGCTCCTCGATGAGGCCGAGAAGGCGGGTCTCGTGATGCATGTCGCCGCCGGTCGCATGATGCTGGGTTTGGTTGCGTTCTACCAGGGTGAGTTGGCGCTCTCGAGGAATTGTTACGAGTTGGCCATCGACGCCTATCGTCCAGAGTTCGCCGACTTGTGGCGCGGCGCGTTGGTCCAGGACTTCCTGACAAGCTGCTTCATCGTGCTCCCGCTGGTCGAGTGGCACGGTGGTCGATTCGACCGCGCTCTCGAATTCAGAAAGCGCGGGATCGAGCGGGCGACCGAGACCGGGCATGTCCCGTCGATCGGCAATGCGCTGCTCTTTGGCGTGCTGTTCGAGGCCCAGCGCGGCGATCCCGAGGCGACGCGCGACGCTGTCGAGGCGATGCTCAAAATCGCGACCGACCACCATATGGCGTTCCATTTGGCCCAAGGCTCGGTGTACGGGGCTTGGGCGAGCGGGCGAATATCAGACCCCTCGGCCTTCGTTGGCCCGTTGCGTCAGGCCGTTCTCGGCTTCAATGGGCTTGGCCTCAGGAATTGCACATCCTGGTTTCAAGGCATGATTGCCGATCTGCAGTGGCGGTCGGGCGACTATGACGACGCGCTCCGATCGGTCGGCGAGGGTTTGGCGATTGCGCAGGAGACGGGAGAGCGCTTTTCGGAACCATTTCTGCACCTCCTTCGTGGCGACGTCCTGCTGAAGCGGGATCCGTCCGATGCGAAGTCCGGCGGAAGCCGCGTTCAGGACGGCGATCGAGGTGGCCACCGAACAAGGAGCCCGCTCCTACGGGCTTCGCGCGTCGCTCGCGCTCGCCAAACTCTACCAATCGACCAGCCGGCTCGTCGAGGCGCATGACGTCCTCGCGCCCGCGCTTGATGGCTTTGCGCCGTCGCCAGAGATGCCGGAGATCGAAGAGGGGCAGTCGCTGCTGGCGGTTCTCGACGAGACCGGCGCCGTCAAGGCCGAGGCGGCGCGGCGGGAGCGGCGGCTCAAGCTTCAGACCGCCTACGGCGAGGCCGTTACGTGGGCAAAAGGCTTTGCCTCAGAAGAGACGAGGGCTGCCTACACGATCGCAGCGCAGCTCGCCGAGCAAGGCGGCAGCGAGGACGAGCGGTTTCAGGTGCAGTACGCAGAGATATTACGGACCTTTATGCGCAATGAGGTTAGGACCGCCCGAACGCTCGGCGAAGCATTGCTGCTGGAAGCGCGAGCCAAGGGCCGAGCGATGGAGACTGCTCTCGCCCGGCGCGGACTTGGTTACATATGTTTGCTTCAGGGCGAACTCGGAACGTCGCGCGACCACTTGGAATGGGTTCTGCAGCAGCTCACGCCTGAGCAGGACAGGGAGTCGACGCGCCTCTTCGGCGTACCCATGGGAATCGCGACAAGGCTCTATTTTTCTGAGGCCTCTTGGTTGCTGGGCGAGGTCGACAGTGCGCGCCGGCTGCTCGAGCAGGCTGTCCGCGCGGGACAAGATTCGAAATCTGTGGTGACGCGGACCTTCGTTTCCTCGCACGAGACCATTCTCGAGGGCTATCGGGACGATCCGGCCTCGGTCCGGCGTGTCGCCGGCGCGGCAAACGAATTCTGCCGGGAAAGCGGCGTGGCGGCCTTTCCGGCTCTTCTGCAGCTCTATCTGGGCTGGGCGCGGGGCCGCCTCGGCGAACCCGAGGCGGGACTGCAAGACCTTCGGGAGGGGCTGCAGGCCTATTTCGACACCGGCAGCCGGTCCGGCGCCCCGTACTTCTATGGCCTCGCCGCCGAACTCGAGGCGCTGGCCGGACGTCCCGATAACGCTCTCGAGGCGATCGAGGCCGCGTTCGCGGACGCCCGGGAGTCCGGGGCCTGCTGGGCCGACCCCTTTCTCTATCGCCACAAGGGTAGAATCCTGCTTCAGCGCGATCCGTCCGACCCCGCAGCCGCCGAGGCGGCCTTCCGAACCGCGTTCGACATGGCGCGCGCACAGGGCGCGCGCAGCTTTGGCCTAAGGGCCGCGCTGTCGCTCGCCAAACTCTATGATTCGACTGGCCGCCCGGTCGAAGCGCACGCCGTCCTCGAGCCCGCGCTCGAAGGCTTCGCGCCGACGCCCGAGATGCCCGAGATCGCCGAGGCTCGGGCTCTCGTCGGCAGACTGTCGTAGGGTCTCTCGTCATTTGAGCCGAGTCAAGCGCAGACGAGCCGGACGCCCGCGAGGGCGTTTCCAGCGGTTCTTCGTGACGGTCGCGATGGCGGGAAACCGTCCGATGATGGGGGAGAAGCCTTCGACGGGGTTGCCCTCGCAATCGAGCGCAAAGTCGCACCCCGCAGCGCCTTGCAATTCGCCCTCGGCGGAAGAACGGGCTTGATGCGGCGGAGTTCGAGGCTACTCTTACGCAATGCGAACCCTTCGGTATTCCATCAACGTCACTTTGGACGGATGCTGCGACCATCGTGCAATGTCCCCGGACGAAGAGTTGCATCGTCACGCGGTCGAGAACCTCGCGCACGCAGATGCCCTGCTCTTTGGCCGAGTCACCTATGAAATGATGGAGGCGGCGTGGCGGCCGCCGGCCAGGACCGGAGTGAGGCCGGATTGGATGGCCGACTATATGGAACCCTTCGCCCGGACGATCGACGCCGCAAAGAAGTACGTCGTGTCGAGCACCCTGGATCGCGTCGATTGGAACGCGGAGCTCGTGCGCGGGCATCCTCTGGGGAAGGTCATTCAGGAGCTGAAGCAGGAGCCGGGTCAGGGACTGTTTGTCGGAGGCGTGAAGCTTCCACTTGCATTGGCGGAGCTGGGATTGATCGATGAGTACGAGTTCGTGGTGCAGCCCAGGCTAGCGGGCCACGGACCGAAGTTGTTCGCCGGGCTTTCGAAACCCATCGACCTGAAACTCGTGAGCCGGGTGGAGTTCGGCTCGGGGGCGGTGGCGATGCGGTATCAGCCGAGACGTTAGCGATCGGCGGACGGCCCGAGATCCTCGAGCGACGCGAGCCAGACCTGCGAATCCGTGAAGACATGCCCTGGCTGCTGGCAACCGGACCCGATCGCTCCCAAGCCGGGCGCCCCGTCCGTCGTCGCGAGGAGCCCGCAGGGCGACGTGGCGATCCAGGGGAACGTAGAGCGCCCTGCGACCCCTGGATCGCCACGCCCCTTCGGGGCTCGCGATGACGGCGTGGGACGGCCGCGAATGCTGGCAACCGGACCCGTCGCGCCAGTTGACGCTCGCCAGGTGGCCGAGAAGACCGCGTTTTTTCTTGGCAGGCTCCGCACAACAGAAATGGCCCCGACGCCGTCAGGCGGAGCGGGGCCTTGGTTCGCCTATGCGAAACCTTCTGGGATGTTGCAGATGATGGTTCGACGAGCCTGCGCTTGGCCTTCGCGCCATTTCGCCGATGAAGATGTTAGCGATGTCTGAAGCGCCCTTACGCTCTGGCATATTCGAGCGCCCGGCGCGCTTTGACTTCAACTTGCGTTGAAGTCAGCTTACACTGTCCGGTGGAGTCACGCTCACCCCACTTTCTGCCGCGCCCTTTTAGGGCCCCGGCTCAGGATCGTCGCCCTCAAGGACCTGAGGCCCTTCATGACGACTTGGTGACAGTCTTGTCCTGATCTTTGTGAGTGTCAAATGAATTCTCGGCAAACCGCAAATCTGTCCCGCGACAAAATGCGCCCACGCCAGCGTCCGCGTTCCCGTCTGCGAAAAAACCGCTCGACCCTAAAGAGGACCAGCTGGCGCTGCAGGCCCACCTTACGGGGGTTTCAAAAACCTCAAATAGAAGGCTGTAAACACCAGCACGACGCCGATGTTCACGATCAGCCGTTCCCACACGCGGTTGCGAAAGAACAGGAAATCCACACCAACGATAACGACGACGAGCGCCGCAACGTAAAGGGCGACGGTCAAAGGCCTGGTCATTTCCAACTCCCGTCAAGGGTTCTGTCCCCGTCCGCGGGTTTGTGGGTGTCCGGTCGAATTCGACCGGAGCCAGAGTGCGAGCGCCGAGCGCGGGCGCTGGCGCCGCCATCGATAAAGGCGGTCCTCGTCAAGAGCCGACGGCGTCATCGACCGGGCGCAACCTCCGCGCCATCGTCCCGCCGCGCGGAGCCTCGGCGCTTCTATACTTCACGTGCTCGATGAAGGCGCGCAGCTTGGGCAAGATCTGGCGTTTGCCGGGGTAGTAGAGAAAAATTCCCGGAACGTTGACGGCGAAGCGGGTCAGCAGCGCTTGCAACTGGCCATCGGCAATCGGCCCTTTGGCGAGCGGGCCGGGGAGGTACGCAAGGCCCACGCCTTCTATCGCCGCTCCGAGGAGCGTGGGATAGTCATGCGCGATAAAGGGCCCTGAAACAACGACCTGGACGGCCTCGTTGCCGTTGGCGAAGGACCAGGGCGCGATCGACCCGTTCGAGCGGCGCATGCGCAGGCAGGCGTGGCCGCGCAGGTCGTCGATGTGCTCCGGCCGCTTCCGCTGGCCCAGATAATCGGGGCTGCCGACGACCACGAACGGGAAAGACGGCGTCAGGCGCACCGCGATCATGTCGGCCTCGATGAACTGGCCGAGCCGGATGCCGGCGTCAAATCCCTCGGCTGCGATATCGACCAGGTCCGGGCTTGCCGCGATCTCCACTTCGACCTCGGGATAGGCCTTGCAGAAGGATGCGATCAGCGGCTCCAGCAGGATCTGCGCCACGGCTAGCGGCGCTGTGAGGCGCAAGAGCCCGGCCGGCCGCCGCCCCAGGTCACGGGCGTCCTCTCTGGCCGCGACGAGTTCCGCAAAGGCGGGTTTCGCGCGCGACAGAAATCGCTCGCCGGCCTCCGTCAGGCCAACGCTGCGAGTCGTGCGGATGAAAAGCGCCGCGCCGACGCGCGCCTCGAGCGCCCGCACGGCCTGGCTGATCGCCGACGGGGTGACCCCGAGCTCAGCCGCCGCTCCGCGAAAACTGCGGCGCTGGGCGACGCTGAGGAACGCCTCCACCCCGTCGAGCGCGCCATGCCTGACTGTGAAGCCCTGCTTCATGCCCCATCGACATTATCGCGAATAGTCACTTTCGGGAAGCGGCCGTACATCGGAGCTGCAATCCGAAGCCTGGCCAATATCGAGATCGACGATCCGCCTGAACTTGGAGGAATCCGCAATGACCGATGTCCTTGATGACGTGCGCGACCACTATCGGGCCACCGGCCTTGTCGAGCGATTGAGGACCGCGCTCGCCGCTCTCGGGCCGGACGATCAGCGGCTCGAGCCGGAGCAACTGAGCGCGCTCGACCAGTTTCACACCCGCGGTCTCGCCGCGACCGCCGAGCTTGCCAAGCTCGCGGGCATCGCCGCCGACATGTCGGTTCTGGATGTCGGCGCGGGCGTCGGCGGGCCCGCGCGCTTCCTGGCTCAGACCTATGGCTGCCGAGTGACCGGGGTCGACCTCAGCGAGCGCTTCGTCGAGGCCGCCCGCTACCTGACCGGGCGTACCGGCCAGAGCGGTGAGGTGTCGTTCGAGATCGGCGACGCGCTGGAGCTGCCATTTGCCGACGGCCGTTTCAGCGCCGTTTTGCTGCAGCACGTAGCGATGAACATCGTCGACCGGGCGCGCCTCTACAGCGAGATTCGGCGCGTCCTGAAGCCAGGCGGCAGATTGGCGATCTTCGACGTCGTTTCGGGGAGCGGCGAGCCGCATTATCCCCTCCCGTGGGCGCGAACGCCGGCGACCAGCCTCATCCTGACCGCTGCGGCGACGCGCGAAGCGATTGAACGCGCCGGTTTCCGCACTCAGATCTGGCGGGACGACACGGAGGCCGCCAAGGCGTGGTTTGCCGAATTGCGCGCCTCGGGACCGCCGCCGCCGCCAAATCTCGGCACGATCATGGGGCCGGATATGGCTCAGTTCGCCGCCAACCTGGGACGAAGTCTCATGGAAGGCCGGCTTGGCGTCCTGACCGCCGTATTCGAAACCCTTGTGAACCCAGCCTGACAGGAGGAGCCAAATGTCGCCGGCGACAATCTTCCAGATCCATCTTGTTCTGGGCTATGTTCCATGGCTGCTTTGCTTTGGCGCGTATGTTTGGCCGAGGCTCGGCGCGATGGACAGGGCCGAGGCGCAACGCGCCATCGCGACGCTGCACAGCTTCCGTTTCTTCGGACTCGTCTTCCTCCTGCCGGGCGTCGTCGGCGCCAATTTGCCCTCCGACTTCGCCGACTTCGCCGCCTACGGCGACTTCGCTGCCGGAGTGCTGGCGATTCTGGCGCTCCTCACCTTCAGGATTCGTCCGCTTTTTTGGCCGTTCGTCGTCGCCTTCAATGTCGTGGGCGCGGTCGACATCCTCGTCGACTATTATCACGGCGTCCAAGTCGGCCTCCCGGCCCTGGCTGGGGAACTGGGCGCCGCCTACGCGATCCCGATCCTCTACGTGCCGCTCCTGATGATCACCCACGTCGTCGCGTTCTATTGGCTGGCGCGTCCCCAGCCGGCGGCCGCCACGGCCGTCGCCGGCGCCGTATCCCGGATCGGATGAGGCTCCGCCACGGTCAGCGGCGCGGCGCGTTGGACGCGCATTGGTCGGGGAGTTCCCGGCGGGCGTTGGACGGGATCGGACGAACGTCGAGGCCGAGTCGTTCCGGCAGGGACTGCGACGGTCGAGAGGATCGGCAGTCGCTCTCCGCCCCAAAACCTCATCCCAACCCTGACCTGGAGTAGGGAGGATTGGCAACTACCGCGTCTGCTCCTCGGGGCCGCCGTCGAGCGGAAACAGGCCGGGGACCAGGCCATCCGCGGCCGTCCGTCCCACCGGGGCTGTGGAAGGCGTCGGGGCGATCCGCGCCGGCGTTCGGCCGTCCTGAGCGCGGACCGGGAAATCCGTCCCGGCCTTGATGTATCCACTGATATGGGCGCACCCCTGCGCCGAGTCGCACGACGATCCGCGCAGCCCGTCTTCTCGATCCTGAGAAAAGCTGAGGCTCCCAGCCGATGCAGCGCTTACGATCAACGCTGTCAGAAGGGTTGCCGCCGGCGCAATGGCGCCCGCCGCCGACCGTCCGATCTTTTGCCGCATTCCGACTCGCTTCCGGTTGACGGGGCCCCAGATGAGCCGACTTCGTGGCGGCAAAATGGCGTTCGGCCGCATCCGCGTCATCTCGCCTCGCCTCGATGAGAGGGGTCGCGCCAGTCGCCGAGAGACGCCTGGAGGAGCGCCAGGGCGGCGACGGCCGCGGTGTCGGCGCGCAGCACGCGCGGACCGAGGCTCAGGCGCAAGACCCGCGCCGTCTTCAGGATCGCCGCGCGCTCGGCCTCGTCGAACCCGCCCTCGGGGCCGATCAGGAGACCGGCGCCCTGGTCCGCCTCGGCCTTGCGCAGCGCGTCGAGCGGATCGCCCCGCGGGGCCTCCTCGTCGCAGAACACGAGCAGGCGTTCGGCCGGCCACGCCGCCAGCGTCCGCTCGAGCGGTTCCGGCGGCAAGACTTTGGGCGTCCAAACGGCGCCGCACTGCTCAGCGGCCTCGATCGCGTTCGCCTCCAGGCGCTCGAGGTTGAGCCGCGCGACCTGGGTTCGGCGGGTGATGACCGGACGCAGACGGCCGGCGCCCATCTCGACCGCCTTTTGCGCCATGTAGTCGAGCCGGGCGTGCTTCAGCGGCGCGAACAGAAGATCGACGTCGGGCGCGGCCTCCGCCGCCCGCGTCCGGGCGATCAGCGTGAGAGTCCGGCCCCTTCGGCCGGCGGCGGCGATCTCAGCCGAGAACTCGCCGTCGCGCCCGTTGAAGACAAGCACCCGCGCGCCGGCGCCGAGGCGCAGCACGTTGGCGAGGTAATTCATCTGATCAGCCGACAGCGTCGCCGCGGCGCCGGCGGTGAGGGCCGTGGCGACGTGAAGACGGGGAGCGCGAACCTCGTTGGGCATGCGGGCTTCCGCAAGGAGAGCGAGGGCGCCTATAGCATCGACCGGCGGGCGTGCGCGACCGGTAACAATCGCGCCTTTCGCGCGAATGGCGGGAAGCGGCGCCTCGCGCCGAACCCGGGAGCACAACCATGATCGCTGGCGCCCTTCGCGCTTCGCTCGCCGCAGCGAGCCTCATCGCCTCGTCCGCCGTCTTCGCCGCGGACGCGGCGCATCCGACCGTGGTGGAGCTGTTTCAGAGCCAGGGTTGTTCGTCCTGTCCGCCGGCCGCCGCCAATGTGCGGGCGATCAGCGACCGCCCGGACGTGCTCGCCCTCGCCTTCGAGGTCGATTACTGGGATCGTCTCGGCTGGAAGGACACGTTTTCCAGCCCGGCCTGGACGGCGCGCCAATATGCCTACGCGCATGCGATGGGCGGTGACGGCGTCTATACGCCTCAGGTTGTCGTCAACGGCCGGGTCGCGGGCGACGGCCTCGACGCCGGCGCCCTGGGCGCGCTCGTGCAACACGGCGACCGCGGCGCGGGCGGCCCGAGCGTCGCCTTCGACGGCCGGGCGGTGACGGTGGGGCAAGGCGCCGCGCCCGCGGGGGGCGCCGATGTGTGGCTCGCCCGCTACGATCCGCGCGTCGTCGAGGTCGAAGTCAGGCGCGGCGAGAACGCCGGCCGCACCTTGCCGCACAAGGATGTCGTGCGCGACATGGTCCTCCTAGGCCACTGGAATGGACGGGCGGCGGCGTTTCCGCTCCCGGCCGGCGGCGCCGGCCTCGCCGAGGCGGCGATCGTCCAGGCGGCCGGCGCAGGACCGATTCTCGCGGCGGCGAGACAATAGTCGGTATTGCGCCCCCTCAACCGCTCCCGCCGTTGACACGAACCCTTTCGGCTGGGAAGCATCAGCGATCGGCCTGAGCACGGGCGCGATCAGGCCCCAGCACGGTAAGACGGTGTGGTCCGCGGCGCGCTCGAGGATGTCGGGAGCGCGGCATGGGGGTGGGCGTCAAGGCGCTTTGGGCGATCCGCATCCTGTTTGCGTGCCGGGTCAGCTTGCTCAGCGTCGCGGCGGGCGCGTTGCTGTTTCTTATCTCCACCCAGGCGCGCGACCTCTTCGCCGACATCGCGTTCGGGGCCTTGCCGGGCGCTGCGCAGGCCTGGCTGATGTGGGCGAGCTTTTTCGCCTATCTGGTCTTTCTCTGGGCCTTTCCAATCCATTACGCGGCGCGGCGGCTGCTCCAGACCGATGTCTGGATGGTTTCGGGCCGCCTGCGCGACGACGTCGATGCGCCGTGGCTGGCGGACATCCGGAGCGAGCTCAGGGGGCCCATCGACTGGATTCCCCGCCTTCTGGCGATGGTCCCGTTCGCCGCCGTCCTCGTCGGCCTCTGGACCGCCTATCACATCGTTGCGAAGACTCCGGCGCTGGCGCCGGCCCGCGCGGCTGCCGGACAGATTGTGATTCTCGCAGCCCTTGACGTCGTCATCGGCGCGCTCTTCCTCGTCTTCCTGTGGCGGCGCAAGTTTCTGACTCGCCGGATGTCGGACGCGTCCGCCAATGCGCTCGCGGCCGCTTATGTCGTCGTGGTGACGGCCTTCTTGATCGCCGCGGTGGCGCGGCCGTTCCTCCCAGCGGACCTCGCCCCGCGCGCCGCGATCGTGCCGGTGCTGTTCGGCGGATTCGTCTTCCTGGGAACCTGGCTCGCCTGGCTCGGCCACAAGCTTTCGACGCCGATCCTGACGGTTGTGGTCGTGGGCGCGCTCGTCGTCACCGGCTTCAACCGCCATTTCAACGATGTCCGGACGCTGCCGGCGCGACCGGCCGAGGATGCCGGGCGGCAGATCGAGATCGGCGACGCGGTTCGCGGCTGGATGGCGGTCAACTGCGACGCGCTCGGCTGTCCGCCCGCCGTCATCATCGCGTCCGAAGGCGGGGCGAGCCGGGCCGCCTTCGCCGCCGCGACCGCGATCGGCGACCTTCTCGACCGGGCCGGCGGACTGCCCGACGCAAGCGACCGCGCGCTCGCCCCGGCCCGGCGCATCTTCGCCATCTCCGGCGTCTCGGGCGGGTCGTTCGGCGCCGCGACGATCCGGACCGCGCTCGCCGATTCGCTCGCCCGCGGGCAGGGGCAGCCGCCCTGCCAGAGGCCGACCAACGGTTGGTTCGGCGCCGATCCGTCGGCGGTGCGCTCGAGTTGGCGCGCCTGCCTGCAGGCGCTCGTCGCAGGCGATTATCTGACGCCCGCCTTCGTCGGCCTCGGCTGGCGCGACAACTTTTCGCCGCCGGGCTTTGACGGCGGCTCGCTCCTGTTCGCCGACGACCGCGCGGCGCTTATCGAGCGGGCGTGGGAGCGCCATTACGATCATGTGGTGAAGGGCGAGATCCCCGGCTTCTGGGCGCAGGTCGCTCAGGACCTGGCGCCGCCGGCCGAACAGCCCACGGGATTGCGCGCCCCATTCGGCTTCGTCGCGGAAAAGACGGTCCACGCCAACGGCTGGCTGCCGCTTCTGCTGCTCAACGCCACCTCGGTCGACACCGGCACGCGGATCATCGCCTCCGACCTCGTCTCGACCCGTTCGGCGCCCCTGCCGCCGAGCGGCAACCCCAACAACGCCTTCGGCCGGTTCTCGCTCTATCCCGCGGCCTTCGATGTGTTCGAGATGCTGGCCCCGCCCTGCGCGCAAGACAAAATCGTCGGACCCTCCTGCGCCTCCGCCCACGATGGCGTGAAGGACCTCCCGCTCGTCCGCGCGGGCCCGGACCTTCGGCTGTCGACCGCCGCACTCCTGTCGGCGCGGTTTCCGATCATCTCGCCTGCCGGCATTTTGCGCGCCGAAGGGGAGGACGCGATCGGCGACCGGGCGGTCGACGGCGGCTATTTCGAGAACTCGGGCTTGACCAGCGCGATGGATGTGGCGCGCGAACTTCGCCGCTTCGGCGTCGTCCCGATCGTGCTCTGGGTGCAGAACGATCCGCGCGTCGACCCGGCCGACCCGGCGCCGCCCGCGCCCGCCGCGAGCGTCAGGGCGCCCGCCTGGGTCCCGCCGCGCGGCGCGAGCACACCCTTCATGGGCGCGTCGGAGCCCGGCGGCCTCGAGCGGGCGTTCGGCGTGGTCATCGCCCCGGTCACCGCGCTGACCGAGACCCGCGACGGGCATGGCGCCGAAGTTGCGGCCGCCGCCCAGCGCGACCTCTGGATGCTCAATCAGGACATCGGCGCCCTCCGATCCCGCCGAGGTCGGATCGAGCTATTTCGTGTTCGGGATGTTTCAAAATCCGGACTTCAGCCCACTCGCCGGCGAGACGCCGCCGGCCGACTGCGGGACGCTGGCGAAAACCTGGCGTGCGGGCGTCGACGCCATGAACGAGGTGTCGATGAGCTGGTGGCTGTCGCAATCCGTGCAGGCGGAGGTCGACGCCCAGCGCTGCGACCGGCGCAACCGGGCGACCCTGGCCGATCTGATGAACCGCCTGTCGCAGCGTTGCCCGGTCAAGCGACGCGACCCGAGCGATCCGACCCTGAGCCCCGCCGCGGCCGCGCCCGGCGCGCCAGAGCGTTGCGAAGCTTTCGGGGCGTTGAAGTAGGGTCTTCTCTTTTCTCCTCTCTGGCTACAGGATGCACACATCTCTCGTGCTCGCCTGCGCCAGGCCCTAAGCTCGCAGGGCGGATTCCTCCCCCCTTGTGGGGGAGGATTGAGGAGGGGGGTCGCGCCGAACTTCGAAAAACTTGGCGCCATTTCCCCCGAATGAGAGATCGGCGCGACCCCCCACCCTGTCCCGCCCCCGCAAGGGGGGCGGGGACGCCAACCGCCCTTGAGCGGCGCACGCCTGCTAAAAGATGTGTGCATCCCGTAGGGCTAAGCGGGCGAGGAGGTTTGCGCCCTGCTTCAGCGCGCCTCGGCCGCCGCTTCGAACGCCTCGACGGCCTGGGCGGCGTCTCGGTCGGCGAAGAAGCCCGGGATCAGCTTCGGGTTGAAAGTGAAGGCGTCGAGGCCTTCGGCGGCGAGACGGACGATGTCGGCCGTGTCGCGCAGCGAGGCGACGAGGATACGCATCGACGAACCTTGCGCGCGGGCGGTCCGCGCCATCGTCGCGATCTCGCCGAAGCCGTCGTGTCCCGCGTCGTTCATGCGCCCGAGATAGGGCGCAGCGTAGTCTGCCCCGAGCGCGCTCGCGACCAGCGCCTGGGCGGCCGAATAGACCGCCGTCATGGTCAGGCGAACGCCCTCGCGACGCAGCGTCGCGGCAGCGGCGGCGCCCTCGACGGTCACCGGCGCCTTGACCACGATTTTGGGGTCGATCGCCGCCAGCGCGCGGCCGTGCTCGACATAAAGGGTGCGCGTGCGCCCCCAGGTCTGAATGTGCACCTCGCCGGCGCCGAGTTCGATCGCCTCGCGGGCGAGGCGCCCCAGCGCCGTCACCGTGCAGGGCACGCCGGCCGCCTTGAGCAGCGCCGGATTGGTCGTGACGCCGTAGAAGCAGCCCAGGGGAAGCCATTGCGCCCACGCGGCGCGATCGGCGGTGTCGAGCAGGAATCGCAGGCCGGGAGCCTGCGAGGAGAGAACACGAGATGTCATTGGGAGACTCTTTTTGGCGCGAATGGCGCGCAGGATCATCCTTCCTACGCCGAACTTTATGGTCTGGCCAGTATCCAAATGTACGCAGGAGCGTTGCCCGCGTCGAGTGGGTCGGGGGATCCCAAGCTTCGGTCGTCGGGCTGCGGCTGCCGCATCGCGCGGGCGCCCATTTTGGCGGTCAGCCCAACGTTTTCAAGGCGTTGGGCCAATATTTTGATTCTCGTCCGGCTGCCGGACGGGCGTTTGCCGCAATTTAGCCGCATTTAAGGACGCTTCAATCGTGCTCAGAGTGAAGCTTATCAAGTGGTTACGAATGACCGCTAACCTGATGCTAGAGCTCAAAGCCGACGTAAACGGCCCGCTTCGGAGGCCGTCTCGAGCCGGATTCTCTGCGTCCGGCGACGAGCGGCCGGCGATGTCGATGAGGGCGGCCGGCGGCGACCGCGGCCCGTCTCGCCTCCGCCTGTGATCTTTACGGCCCCCGCCGGAGACGCACGTAGAGCGCGCCGGAGCCGCCGTGAGCGCGGCCGGCCTCCTCGAACCCGAGCACGATCGAGCGCAGGTCCGGCTCGCGCAGCCAGTGCGGCGTCAGGCGGCGCAGCACGCCGCGCTCGTCGCCGAACATCGGCTCGCCGAGCGGTCCGCCCTTGCCGGTGACGACGATCACCAGCTTCGCGCCGCGCGCCTGCGAATAGCGCAAAAAGCCGCGCAGCGCCTGGTGCGCCTCGGACTGGTTCATGCCGTGCAGGTCGAGCGCGCCGTCGATCGCCCCGCGCCCGCGGGCGAGCTCGCGTTTCAGCCGTCGCTCGATCGGCGCAAGCGGCAACGGCCGGCCCCTGGCCGGCTTGCCTTCGGGCTGAGGCGGCGCGGACGCCTGCGGCGGAGAGGGCGCCTGGGGCTGAAGTGGCTTTGCCGGCGCCGGCAGGCTTGCGCCGCGGCGGCGCGAGACGCTGCGGGCGACCTCGGTCCACAGCGCAATCTCCTCGTCGCTCAGGCGTCTCAGGCGCAGGGGCCGATGCTCGTTCACGGCCCGTCTCCGATCGGCATGAGCACAGTCAGCGCGCCGCGATGGCGGATCGCGCCGGCGCGAGCGCCCGCCGCCTCGCCGGCGCCGAAGAATAGGTCGGCGCGGGCGGGTCCGACAATCGCCGAGCCGGTGTCCTGGGCGATCGTCAGCCGGCGGAAGGACGTCGGCGCGTCGCCCTCCCACGGCAGTTCGGCCTCGATCCAGAACGGCAGGCCATAGCTCCACAGCGTCCGGTCGACCGCGATCGAGCGCAGCGGCGTCAGCGGGACGCCGGCGCCCGCGACCGGCCCGAACGCGGGATCGAAGTCCGGCACAAGGCGGAAGAAGACGAACGAGCGATTGCGGCGCATGAGCTTGAGGCCCGCTTCCCCTTCGCCGAGGCCCGCGCTGCGGAGCCAGGCCTTGAGGCTCGCGAGCGACATCGCCGGTTCGGGGATCGCGCCGGTCTCGATCAGGATGCGGCCGATCGACGCGTAGGGCAGTCCGTTGCGGCCGTCATAGGCGAGCCGCGCCCGTCCGCCGTCGGGAAAGACGAGCTGCGCCGAGCCTTGGACCTGGATCAAAAAGGCCTCGACCGCGTCCCTGACCCAGACGACCGGATCGCGGCGGGCGCGTTCGATCGTCTCCCGGTCGTCATAGGGGACGAGGCGCCCGTCGGCGCCGCGGCGCGCGCTGGCTAGGCCATCGGGAAAATCGTTGCGGCGCCTCTCCCGGCGCCAAGGCGACAAGATCAGCCGGACGGGCGAGCAGCGGCCAACCGAACGCGGCCGTCTCGACCCGGGAGGCCTCGACGACCGGCTCGTAATAGCCGGTCAAAAAGCCGCCGCCTTCCGCCTCTGGGACGATCCGCCAGGGGCGGAACCAGCGCTCGAAGAAGGCGCGCGCCTGCCGCTCCGAGCCGACCCCGCTCCTGAGCGCGGCGCCGGCCGCGGCTTTCAGCGCCGCCGACGGCGGTCTCGCCGCCCGCCCCTCGGCCTGACCGGCCGCCAGCGCGCGGGCGGACACCGCAAAGCAGCGGAAGGCCTGAAGCGCGTCGTCGTCGGCGAAGCCCGCAAGGCCGTCGAAGGCGCTGGGCTCGAGCAACGGCCGCTTGGGCGCCCCGCGCTCAACGCTCCGACTGGGTTTCGGTCAGCCGCCAATTGGGGTCGCGCGAGCGCACGTCGCGCACGAAGGTCCACAGATCCAGGTGGTCGGCCACCTCAGTCGGCGAACCCTCGACGACCTCGCCGGCCTTGTCGCGGGTGACCGAGGCGAGCTTGGCGCCGAAGCGCACGGTGACCTGCGCCATCGACCCCGTGAGCTCAGCCGTGGCGATCTTGGCGCTGTCGATCGACACCACGGTGGTCGTCATCGTGTGTCCGGCCGCCGAGCGGGCCTGGATCGCCGCGTCGAAATTGGCGAAGGCTTCGGGCGCCATCAGGCTCTGAAGGGCCCGCCGGTCGCCGGCGGCGAACGCCTGGACGACCATCTCGTAGGCCGAGCGCGCGCCCGGGAGGAACAACGGCGGCGCGAAAGCCCGGTCGACGGCGGCGATGGCGTCGAGCCCCTTCCAGGCGTCGGGCTCGGCGAAGCCTTGCCAGCGGTCTGGCGGCGGCGCGGCGGCCAGCGGGCCCGCGATGGCCGGCTCGGGCGGCGCGACGGTCGGCCCGACCGGACCGGGCGCCCGGCGCAGCGGCGCCAGGAGGCCGCCGCCGGGCGGCCGCTCCCCGTCGTTCCGCATTCCGAGCACCGACCGCAGCTTGTAGGCGACGAACAGGGCCACCAGCGCAAAGATGACGGTCGGAAGGTCAATATCAGGCATCGGCGTTCCAGTCTCTGCTCGCCTTGGTCTCGCGGGGCCTCACCTGCACTTCATACCTAGTCGCTGAACGGCGTTTTGGCTAGGCGCGCCGCCGCGGGTCGTGTCTCAGTTTGCCAAACTGAACTTTTCGATGCGTGGAACCGGAAGACAAGTTAACGGTTTATCAGGCCCCATGAACGCAAAACGGACAACGTGGCTCCGAAGGATTCCCCAGACCTTGGGACCGGGTGCCGCCAGGCCCCACGAGACTCTTTGCCGGCATTTCCCGATGCTGTGAAAGCGAAAGCCGAGACCGCCGTCAGCCGCGGTGGCAGCCTAAGACGACGTTGGATTGGGCGTGACGGCACGATTTACGCATGGGATTCCCAACACGGGGCATTGGAGGTATGTGATAAGCGCGGGAACCACCGCGGAGAGTTTGACCACACAACTGGAAGGCAACTTAAGCCAGCAAATCCTTCAAGGAAAATCGAGCCGTGACAGCGCTTGTTCACCAACTCGTCGGTTACGATCGCAAGACGGAGAGAGTCGCCTATGAACGCGATTTTCAGCCGGAAGAATGGCGAGTCATTCGTAGCTTCCTCAGCGCTGAACCTGATGATCCCGCGATGGTTGATGTGTACCCTATCGATTATCCCACGGTTAGAGACGTGGCGGGGGTGATTAGAGACAACACACCGAACAACTTAGACTATTTCATAGAATGTAGCGCCCGAGATCGACGCTTTCGGGCATAGCGAGCGTCACTCGGGGCTGCAATATCATCAACCCTCCTCAGCTTGCCAGTGACGCCTGCGGCTTCGTCGCATTGCCATCCGCATATTTAGGTTGCGACGTTCGACGCGACTTAATCAAACTGAGACACGCCCGCCGCGGGCCTTGCGCGAGAGGCCCGATTGGCTGCATGGCTGCCTCGGGACCGGATGCCATGACAAGAGGTGAACAGGCGTGACGAGCGGCTCTTTGGTCGGTGTGGCGGGCGCCGGCGCCTGGGGCGTGGCGCTCGCCAACGCCGCCGCCGCCGCCGGCTCGGCCGTCGTGCTGTGGGGCCGCAACGCCGAGGCGATGGCGGCGTTGGAGGACACTCGGCTCAGCGACAAGCTGCCGGGCGTCCGCCTTGCCAAAGCTGTCGCGGCGACGGCCGAAGTAGACCGGCTCACCGGCGCGGCCGCGATTCTGGTCGCGACGCCCGCGCAGGCGACGCGCGAGGCGGCGGGCGCGCTCGCCCGGCTGCCGGGGACCGCGCCCGCTGGTGACCTGCGCCAAGGGCATCGAGCGGGGCTCGCACGCCTTCATGACCGAGATCCTGCGCGAGGCGGCGCCGGGCCGCGCCGCAGCGATCCTGTCGGGGCCGTCGTTCGCAGCCGACGTCGCCGCCGGCCTGCCGACCGCGGTGACGCTCGCCTGCGCCGACGAGGCGCTCGCCCGCTCGCTCTGCCGCCTCCTGCACGGGCCCAACCTGCGCCTCTACCACTCGACCGACGTCCGCGGCGTCGAGATCGGCGGCGCGGCCAAAAACGTGCTCGCGATCGCCTGCGGCGTCGCCGCCGGACGCCGCCTCGGCGCGAGCGCGTCGGCGGCGCTGGTGGCGCGCGGCTTTGCCGAACTGCGGCGGTTCGGCGACGCCTTCGGCGCCCGCAGCCAGACGCTGATGGGACTCTCGGGCCTCGGCGACCTGGTGCTGACCTGCTCATCGCCCCAGTCGCGCAATTTCGCCTTCGGCCTGGCGCTGGGCCGGGGCCAAAGCGTCGCCGAGGCGCAGGCGGGCAGGCTCGCCGAGGGCGCCTTCACCGCCCTGGCGCTGATCGAAATGGCGCGCGCGCGTGGCGTCGACATGCCGATCGCCGATTGCGTCGAGGCGCTGATCGAGGGGAGGCTCGACGTGGCCGGCGCGGTGGGCGCGCTCCTCGGCCGGCCGCCCAGGGGCGAGGAATGATCCGTGCCTATCCGGTCAACGCAGACGCCCACACGACATAGAGACTGACCGGCGCGGAGCGCCGGCGCCGTATCAGCGGTTCATGGCCTGAAAGGTGACCGTGACCAAGGCGCGCCGACGGGAATCCTCGCAAAGAGCGGATCCCGATCGAAGCTGCCGCCCCGAGCGATGGCTTCGCTGAAGGAGGGGCGCTCGCGTGCGGTCTTGCGAATGGGCCAAATCCCCTTGCAGGTGGCGCCGCTACGGGAAGAAGGCAGGGAACGGTCTCTTCCTGCCCGGCAGGAGAAGCACCGCGGCGCTGGCTCCGGCGCGGCGCGGAGAACGCCGCCCGGATTCGGATGATCCAGATCAAATGGTGTCCGTTGTCGAGCACCTATAGATCGATCGCAGCCGATCTGACAGTGGCTCGTCAGCGGCGCGAAGTTCGGCCGTATACATGTGCGGATGACGGGAATGAGCCGACCAGATCCAGCATGTCAGGCGGCTGGCGCGCAATCTGCGGCGATTGCGGCCGGAACTCGCCGCGTCCTGACCGCTTTCGGTCTGTTGGTCGCCTTCATCCTTGCGATCGCTTCCCCAGCGGGATGGGCGCAGGACGGAGGCCTGACGCTGGATGAGCTTCAGCAACTGTGGCCGAAGGAGGAAACGCCGCCACCGGACGGGGCGCGCCCGCGCCCGCCGCATGCCGCCGAAGAACCCTCCGAGCCGTCGACAGGAGAGACCGATACCCGGTCCCTGGTTCAGCGCACGGTGGATGCCTGGAAGCGACAGAAGCAGGCCATCCTGCAGGCCCGGGAACTGCTCATGCACCCGCTTGCGGTCCCACCTCCGCCTTCATTGAGCGTCGAGTGCGAGGACGTCGATTTCAACCGCATGCTCACAAACCAGATTGTCCAGACCTTCGTCCGGCAGGCGAGCGAGCCGGAGGCGGGCGTTCTGAAGGACCTCGTCGGGTCGCGGCGAGAGCTTCAGCTCCTCGGCGAGGACCCGCGCGAGGGCTACGAACTTGAAAGCGAGGTGGCCGATCAACTCGTCGGCAAAGCCGAACTTTTGTTCAAGACGACTGAAGCCCAGTCGGAAAAAGCCATAGCGCTTCTGGCCTTCGCCAACCGGGCGGGGCAACTTGCCCAGCTCCTCGGCGACACCGGCCGCGAACAGGGCCTCCTCTCCGCCATGGCGGCATGGATCGCTAAAATCGTGCCTTCGATGCTCAAGGATGTCGTGTCGAAGCACGATTACAGCTTGGTGAGCGCCATCCGGATGATGACGCGCGCCGCCAACGCCGCTGGATTGGAGTCGGGTAATGTCGATATCGAAAAGGTTGAACAGCAGATCGCTGCGGCGCTTGGGTTCGACCTCTCGCTCATCTTCGAGTTGTCAAGCACTGGGGCCAACTTCGGCGTCGAGGAATGGCAGGTGAAGGCCGAGTTCCCCTTGAAGTATGTAATCGGTGGTGGAGAGAAAGACGCCCGCGCGGTTTTCGAGGGCTCCGGGACAGGCAACTATACCCGCTACCAGGACCGTCAGGCGGGATCGAAGCTCAAAATGAACGCGCAGAGTTTTCCGCTCGCCGCGAAAATCGAGGAGTTCGACGCCTGCAGCGGCACAGCCAAGCTGGTGGTAGATGGAATGTATGCCGACACGGAGACCTACGTCACCTCGGACGGCTCAACAGCGGATCTCGACGTAGTCAAGGCGGGATGGATGATCATCTTTGAGGAATACTTCGCCCAGGCCGCCTACGAATTCGACGTGAACGTCCGGAACGACGACCCGATCGCGATCGCTTCAAAGATCAGAAAGAACGTAGGGGTCTTCGACGGCGTCCTGACCGTCAGGCTGGTCCATAATCCGAAATGACATTCTGGCCCCAACGGCAGCCATGCGTCGAATTGCGCCATTCGACGACTGGAGACGGAGGTTACGGCTCGGGTCCAAACGTTGGGTCGGAAATTTGTCCACAGATCGAGCGGAGAACGCCAGAAAGCCCCACTAAGCGAAGGAAACGCAAGGTGGGACGTTCCCCGAGCGCGGCTTGAACGCGCCGGTTCGGCTTGTGAGCGGAAATTGACGAGGCCTCGGAGGTCGGCGCATCCTTCCCCAGCTTTGCTCTACGGGATGCACACATCTTTTAGCAGGCGTGCGCCGCTCAATGGCGGCTAGCGTCCCCGCCCCCCTTGTGGGGGCGGGACAGGGTGGGGGGTCGCGCCGACCTCTCATTCGGGGGAAATGGCGCCAAGTTTTCGAAGTTCGGCGCGACCCCCCTCCTCAATCCTCCCCCACAAGGGGTGAGGAAGCCGCCCTCCGCGGGTCGGGCACGCCGGCAGCGAGCCGCGAGAGATGTGTGCATCCCGTAGAGCTTTGCTGGGGAAGGTGGCCGGATAGGGCCGGATGGGGTGCGGCGGGCAGGGCGGCGGCGATTGGCGTTCGCAGCGACAGTCACGCAAGCCGAGTTGGCGGACAGCGGAATGGAGGACCAACCGCGTTATCCTCAGTCTTCGCGCAAGTTCACCCGGGCCCAGCGCCGCAACATGACGCGAGCGGAGACGATGCTTTGGCAGGCCTTGCGCAATCATCGGCTCGATGGCCACGGCTTTCGCCGGCAAACTCCGATCGGACCGTATTTCGCCGACTTCGTTTGCCTTCAGCGCAAGCTCATCGTCGAAGCCGACGGCCGCACGCACGGGTAGCGTCAACGCGAAGGTCAGAGACGCCGAGCGAGACGCATGGCTTCGTCGCGCGGGATTTCGCGTGCTGCGATTTCCGGACGATCTGATTGTCGGCGGATTGCCCCTGGTGATCGAGCGGATTCGCGCCGCGCTCGGGGAGCCGTAGCGCAATCTCATCGGCGAAGCGATTGCTTGAAGCGAGTACGCAGCGCGGCGGGCACGAAGAGATCGAATGCCCCTCGACGCGTCGGTTGCACGAACGATGCGAGGTCGGAGCACCGGCCCACACCCCATCCGGCGCTTCGCGCCACCTTCCCCAGCCGAGCTCTACGGGATGCACACATCTTTTAGCAGGCGTGCGCCGCTCAATGGCGGCTAGCGTCCCCGCCCCCCTTGTGGGGGCGGGACAGGGTGGGGGGTCGCGCCGACCTCTCATTCGGGGGAAATGGCGCCAAGTTTTCGAAGTTCGGCGCGACCCCCCTCCTCAATCCTCCCCCACAAGGGGTGAGGAAGCCGCCCTCCGCGGGTCGGGCACGCCGGCAGCGAGCCGCGAGAGATGTGTGCATCCCGTAGAGCCGAGCTGGGGAAGGAAGGCAGGGGCGCCTCAGTTTGATCGAAAACTGCTCTAGCCGGATAGGCACGGAATAGTTGGGCGCCGCTACCGCAGCGACCGGTTGATCGCCTCCAGCGCCTTTGCGCGCGGGCAGAGCTCGGCTTCGGTCAGTTCGTTGAGCGGGCGGGTCGTGGTGTTGAGCGTGCCGTGCAGGTCCTCGACGTCCTCCTCGAGATAGAGGAGGCCGGTCGGGATCTCGCCGGTGGTGCGGCATCGTGTCGAGCAGCGTCAGCGCCGCGCTGCGGTCGCTGATGTCGTGGCTCGAGTCGAGCTTGCGCAGGACGATGGTCGCGCCGTCGTGCAGCGTCACGGCCTGCACGTCGCCCTCGGCGTAGTCGATCTCGATCGCCTCCTTGCCGTCGATGAAGTCGAGCGCGCTGACGGCGATGTTGTGTTCGCGCACGTAATCGTAGCTCTTGGTCGAGCCCTCGTGGTTGTTGAAGGTGACGCAGGGCGAGATCACGTCGATGAAGGCCGCGCCGCGATGCTCGAACGCCGCCTTGATCAGCGGCACGAGCTGCGCCTTGTCGCCGGAGAAACTGCGCGCGACGAAGGTCGCGCCGAGCTCGATGGCGACGGCGGCGAGGTCGATCGGCGCGTCGGCGGCGCGCGCGCCCTTCTTGCTCTTCGAGCCGCGGTCGGCGGTGGCGGAGAACTGGCCCTTCGTCAGTCCGTACACGCCGTTGTTCTCGACGATATAGACCATGTTGACGCCGCGGCGCATCACGTGGGCGAACTGTCCGAAGCCGATCGAGGCGGTGTCGCCGTCGCCGGAAACGCCGAGATAGATCAGGTCGCGGTTGGCGAGATTGGCGCCGGTCAGCACAGACGGCATGCGGCCATGCACCGAGTTGAAGCCGTGGCTCTGGCCGAGCATGTAGGTCGGCGTCTTCGACGAGCAGCCGATGCCGCTGAGCTTGGCGATGCGGTGCGGCGGCAGGGCGAGCTCGAAGCAGGCGTGCAGGATCGCGGCGGTGATCGAATCGTGACCGCAGCCGGCGCAGAGCGTCGACATCGAGCCTTCGTAGTCGCGGCGGGTGAAGCCGAGCGCGTTGACCGCGATCGAGGGATGATGAAACTTCGGCTTGGCGAGGTAGGTCATTCAGCGGCCTCGAGGGATTGCGACGCGGCCGGCTTCTGCAAGCGCGCGGCGATTTCGCGAAAGATGTAGCGGGCCGAGGTCGGCATGCCGTTGTAATGGAGGATCGGCGTCCAGCGGTCGGTCGCGACGCCGAGATCGGTCGAAATCAGCGTGCGCATCTGCGCATCGCGGTTCTGCTCGACGACGAAGATCCGGTCGTGGCCCTCGATGAATTCGAGCACCTCCTGGGCGAGGGGAAACGCCCGGATGCGCAGGGCGTCGACGTACAGGCCCTCGCGTTCCAATAGACATTGCGCCTCGTCCATCGATGCGGCGGTCGATCCGTAATGGAGGACGCCGATCCGGGTCGGCTTTGCCGCCGGCTTGAGGACCGGCCGCGGCAGCAGGCGGCGCGCGGTCTCGAACTTGTGCTCCAGCCGCTCCATATTGTCGATATAGGGCAGGCCTTCCTCGGTGTATCGGGCGAAGCGGTCGCGGCTGGTGCCGCGCGTGAAATAGGCGCCGCGCGTCGGATGGCCGCCGGGAAGCGTGCGATAGGGAATTCCGTCGCCATCGACGTCGTCGTAGCGGCCGAAGTTCGGCGCCTCTTCGAGTTGCTCGAACGACAGAACCTTGCCGCGGTCGTAGGTGCGGGCGTCATCCCATTGGAACGGCGCGCAAAGGTGGGAATTCATGCCGATGTCGAGATCGAGCATGACGAACACCGGCGTCTGCAGCCGCTCGGCGAGATCGAACGCGTCGGCGGCGAAGGTCGAACACCTCGTTGGGCCCATCGGGAATGAGCAGCGCGTGCTTGGTGTCGCCGTGCGAAGCAAAGGCGCAGGACAGGAGATCCGACTGCTGGGTGCGCGTCGGCATGCCGGTCGACGGGCCGCCGCGCTGCACGTCGAACACGACGACGGGAATTTCGGCGAAATAGGCGAGGCCGAAAAACTCCTGCATCAGCGAAATCCCGGGCCCCGACGTCGCGGTGAAGGCGCGCGCCCCGTTCCAGCCCGCGCCGACCGCCATGCCGATGGCGGCGATCTCGTCTTCAGCTTGCACGATGGCGTAATTCTTCTTTCCCGAAGCATCGACGCGGTGGCGCGAGCACAGGCGTTCGAACGCCTCGGCGAGCGATGTCGAGGGCGTGATCGGATACCAGGCGCAAACCGTCGCGCCGCCGTAGACCGCGCCGAGCGCCGCAGCGAAATTGCCCTCGACGAGAATACGGTCGCCGACCGCCTCGCTGCGCCGGACGCGGACGCCGAGCGGGCAGGAGAAGCGCGCCATCGCCTCGTCATGGCCGATCCGCAGCGCCCGCTGGTTGGCCTCGATCAGCTTGTCCTTGCCCTTGAACCGTTCCGCCGCCAGCGTCTCCATCACGGCGAGGTCGATGTCGAGCAGCGCGGCGAGCGCGCCGACATAGACGATGTTGCGATAGAGCTGGCGCTGTCTCGGCTCCGGATATTCCGCGGCGCAGATTTCGGTGAGCGGCATCCCGAGCGCCACGATGTCGTCGCGACGGGTCAACAGCGAAAGAGGGCGGGTCGAATCGTAGAACAGGTACCCGCCGGGGTCGAGCGCGGCGACGTCCTGGGCGAAAGTCTGCGCGTTCATCGCCACCAGAATGTCGGCGCCGCCGCGCGCGCCGAGCCATCCTTCCTCGCTCACCCTGACCTCGTACCAGGTCGGCAGGCCCTGGATGTTGGAGGGGAAGATGTTGCGCGGCGCGATCGGGACGCCCATGCGCAGGATCGACCGCGCGAACAGGAGATTGGCGCTGGCCGAGCCGGAACCGTTCACATTGGCGAAGCGAATGACGAAATCGTTGACCGCCTCTATCGGCATGCTTGTTGTCCCGCTTGAGCCGTTTCGATGAAGGATTTCTGCATGTCCCACGCCCCGGTCGGACAGCGCTCGGCGCACAGGCCGCAGTGGAGACACAGGTCCTCGTCCTTGACCATGACGCGCAGGCTCTTGACCGGTTCGGACACGAGAATGGCCTGATCGAGGTTGGTCGCCGGCGCCATCAGCGACACGCGCAATTCGGGTTCGGGCGCGTTCGGCACGAAGGAGATGCAGTCGATCGGACAGACGTCGACGCAGGCGTCGCACTCGATGCAGGCGGGCGCCGAGAACACGGTCTGGACGTCGCAATTCAGGCAGCGTCTCGCCTCGCCGAGCGCCTGCTGGAGGGTGAAGCCGAGCTCGACCTCCGTGCTCAGGTTGCGCAGCGCCGCCGCCCGCTCGACCTGCGGCACGGCGAAGCGGCGATCAAGCGTGATCGCGCTGTCGTAGGACCAGTCGTGGATGCCCATCTTCTGGCTGACGAGATTGATCGTTGGCGGAGGCCGCACCCGAGGGTTTTCGCCCTGGCAAAAGGCGTCGATCGAGATCGCGGCGTCATGGCCGTGCGCGACCGCGGTAATGATGTTCTTCGGGCCCGAAAGCCGCGTCACCGCCGAAGAACACGTTCGGCAGGCTCGAGGCGAAGGTGACGAGAGTCGACCGACGGCATGCCGCCGTCGTTGAAGGCGATGCCGAGATCGGTCTCGATCCAGGGAAAGGCGTTCTCCTGGCCGACCGCGATCAGGACGTCGTCACACGGGATGTGCATGTCGGGCTCGCCGGTCGGAACCAGCTTGCGCCGGCCGCGCGCGTCCTTCTCGGGCTTCACCTTCTCGAACATGACGCCGGTCAGCCGGCCGGAGTCGTGGGTGAAGGCCTTGGGGACGAGGTAGTTGAGGATTTCGACGCCCTCGTGGCCCGCGTCCTCCTTCTCCCAGGGCGAGGCCTTCATCTCGGCGAAGCCCGAGCGCACAATGACCTTGACCTCGGCGCCGCCGAGGCGAAGGGCGGTGCGGCAGCAGTCCATCGCCGTGTTGCCGCCGCCGAGCACCACCACGCGCTTGCCGATCGCGTGGGTATGGCCGAAGAACACGCTCGCCAGCCACTCGATGCCGACGCGGACGTTGCGCGACGCCTCGCCGCGGCCGGGGATCATCGAGGTCCCGCCCGTGCGGCGCGCCGCAGCCGACGAAGATCGCGTCGTAGCCCTCCTTGAGCAGCGCCTTCATGCTGGAGATGCGGCGGGAGGCGACAAAGGTCCCGCCGGTCGAGAGCGCGTAGCCGACCTCCTCGTCGATCACTTCGTCGGGCAGGCGGAATTTTGGGATCTGGCTGCGCATCATGCCGCCGGCGCGCGAATCCGAGTCGAACACCACAACCTCGTAGCCGATCGCGGCGAGATCGCGGGCGACGGTCAGCGAGGCGGGCCCGCCGCCGACGCAGGCGATCCGCTTGCCGTTGCGCATGTCCGGCGCCTTCGGCAGCAGGCCGGCGATATCCTCCTTGCGGTCGGCGGCGACGCGCTTCAGCCGGCAGATGGCGACCGGCTGCTCCTCGAGCCGCCCGCGCCGGCAGGCCGGCTCGCACGGGCGGTCGCAGGTGCGGCCGAGGATTCCGGGGAAGACGTTCGACTTCCAGTTGACCATGATAGGCGCCCGTTGTAGTCGCCCTGGGCGATGAGGCGGATGTACTCCGGGACCGGCGTGTGCGCGGGACAGGCCCACTGGCAATCGACAACTCGATGGATAATAGTCCGGATTGGTGACGTCAGTCGCCTGCAAGACGGCATTGTCCTCCTCGATTGCCCCGAGCCCAGGGTCTCATTGACCCCATCTTATGACAGATTCTCGGGCAAGCGGGTTAAAAAGCGCTTGCGAAATCGGACTTGTAGGCGTCGGCTGAATTGCCGAGGGCGCAGCTCAAGGACGCCCCCGGGGAACCGGCCGGAGCGCGGCGCGCTCGGGGCCGATGGCCAGGCAACCCCTTCCGTCTTTGTCACAATCGGGCATAGAAAGCGCCGCCAACCCTAACCTTTCCCCAATTCGCGCCGCCGGTCGGCGCCGGAGACCCCGATGGCCAAGCCGCGTACGTTGTATGACAAGATCTGGGACGACCATGTCATCGAGACGGCGGGCGGGGCGAGCCTCATCTACATCGACCGCCATCTCGTCCACGAGGTGACGAGCCCGCAGGCGTTCGAGGGATTGCGGATGGCCGGGCGCAAGGTGCGCGCACCCGAAAAGACGCTCGCCGTCGTCGACCACAACATCCAGACGACCGACCGCAGCCAAGGGCATCGCCGATCCCGAGAGCCGCCAGCAGGTCGAGACGCTGGCCGCCAACGCCAAGCGAATTCGGCATCGAATATTACGACGAGTTCGACCGCCGTCAGGGCATCGTGCACATCATCGGGCCGGAGCAGGGTTTCACGCTGCCGGGCACGACGATCGTCTGCGGCGACAGCCACACCTCGACCCACGGCGCCTTCGGCGCGCTCGCGCACGGCATCGGCACCTCCGAGGTCGAGCATGTGCTGGCGACCCAGACCCTGATCCAGACCAAGGCGAAGAACATGCGGGTCCGCGTCGACGGCGCGCTGCCCGAAGGGCGTCACGGCCAAGGACATCATACTCTCGCCATCATCGGCGAGATCGGCACGGCGGGCGGCACCGGCCACGTCATCGAATATTGCGGCCCGGCGATCGAGGCGCTGTCGATGGAAGGCCGCATGACGGTCTGCAACATGTCGATCGAGGGCGGCGCGCGCGCCGGCATGGTCGCGCCGGACGACAAGACCTTCGCCTATCTGAAGGACCGGCCGAAGTCGCCGAAGGGCGCTCTTCTGGGATCAGGCGCGTCGCCTACTGGGAGACGCTGCGGACCGACGAGGGCGCGCACTTCGACGCCGAGGTGCGGCTCGAACGCCGCCGAATCTGCCGCCGATCGTCACCTGGGGCACGAGCCCGCAGGACGTGGCGACGATCGCCGGCGCCGTGCCGCGCGTCGAGGACGGCGCGACCGAGCAGAAGCGCGCCTCGATCCAGCGCGCGCTCGACTATATGGGCCTCAAGGGCGGCGAGAAGATCGCCGACCTCGCGATCGACCGCGTCTTCATCGGCTCCTGCACCAACGGGCGCATCGAGGACCTGCGCGCCGCGGCGAAGATCGCCGAAGGGCGGAAGGTGAGCGAGCGGGTTGCCGCCATGGTCGTGCCGGGCTCGGGCCTGGTCAAGGCGCAGGCCGAGGCCGAGGGGCTGGACAAGATCTTCCTCGCCGCCGGCTTCGAATGGCGCGAGCCCGGCTGCTCGATGTGCCTCGCGATGAACCCGGACAAGCTCGCTGCCCGGCGAGCGCTGCGCCTCGACCTCGAACCGCAATTTCGAGGGCCGCCAGGGCTACAAGGGCCGCACGCATTTGGTTTCGCCGGCGATGGCGGCGGCGGCGGCGATCGCGGGGCGGTTTGTCGATGTGAGGACGTGGCGGTAAGCTGACGGCATGCGCATTGAGCAAATCCGCCTTAAGAACTTTAAGATGTTTCAGGACGTGACGGTAAAGGGCATCGAACCCTTTACCGTTCTCGTCGGTGCGAACGGCTCGGGAAAATCAACATTTTTTGACCTCTTTGGGTTCTTGCGCGATTGCCTTAAGGACAATGTGCGCTCTGCCCTTGCAAGGCGCGGAGGCTTTCGGGAGGTTGTGACTCGTGGTCACGAAAACGAGTTCATTCTAATCGAGCTAAAAATAAGAATGCCGCTCAGAATAGAGGAGGCGGAGCGCGAGCGCACTGTTACATACATAATCGAGATTGCGTCAAGCAACGCGGAAGTCCGCGTGGCGCACGAACAACTTCGTTACACAAGGTTCGGAGGCGGCCAACCTTTCAGATTTATTGATTTCCACGACGGGTCCGGGTCCGCCATCAACAATGAGCCTGAACTAGCGAAGGGGGGCGAGGAACGGCGCGAGGAACAGCGGCTCAACTCGCGCGATATCCTTGCGATCAAGGGCCTCGGACAGTTTCAAAGGTTCGAGGCCGCGAGCGCGATTCGGAATTTGATTGAAAATTGGCACGTCTCGGATTTTCACATCAGCGCTGCACGTACCAGTCCGGACGCGGGCGTGGCGGAGCATCTTTCGAGCGAAGGTGAGAACCTTCCGCTTGTAGCTCAATTCTTGTACGAAAATCATCGCACGATTTTCGACGACATCCTTGCGATCATGCGGCGTCGCGTACCTGGGATCAGCGACGTCGAGGCTCGACAGACCGAAGACGGGCGAATTGTTCTTCGCTTCCAGGACGGGTCGTTCAAAGACCCTTTCATTGCGCGCTTCGTGTCTGATGGCACGATCAAGATGTTCGCCTACCTCGTTCTGCTCCACGATCCGAAACCACATCCCTTGCTTTGCGTCGAAGAGCCGGAGAATCAACTCTATCCCACCCTGATGGAAGAGTTGGCCGAGGAGTTTCAAAATTACGCAGCGCGCGGCGGACAAGTTTTCGTTTCGACCCACTCGCCCGACTTTCTTAAACGCTGTCCCCGTGCAATCGCTTTTCGTCATTTCGAAAGAGCAGGGGCTGAGCGTAATCCGGCCCGCCGCCCAATTCGACCAGATATCGAATTTGATCGACGCCGGCGACAAACTTGGCTGGCTGTGGCGCCAGGGAATGTTCAAGGACGTCAGTCCGAAATGACGAGTATTGTCGTCCTTGCCGAAGAGCCATCGGGGCGAATCATTGCAGAACAACTTGCTCAGAAGCTCGGTCTGGACGAGCAAACCCGTTGCCTAGAACATCAGGGCAAGGGCGACCTCGTAAAGTCCTTCCCTCGCAAGATCGGTTCCTGGGGGTCAGCACGACCGCCGCGATTCATAGTAATGCACGACAACGACGGCCAAGATTGCTTACGGTTGAAGGGGGGCCTGCTCGCGCTCGTTCCGTCGAACGCCGCTGCAAGGGTCAAGATTCGTCTCGTCGTTCAGGAATTGGAATGTTGGTATTTGGGTGACCTTGAGGCGGTCGCGAAGGCGGGCTTTCTTACGGAGGGCGCACTTTCGCAACACAATCGCAAAGCCCGCTATCGTGACCCTGACGGGATCCGTTACGCGAAGCGAGAGTTTAAGAGCAAGATTGCCGAGGCCGGGCAGATCGAACTAGCAAGACGCATCGGACCGCATCTGAGCCTGACCGAAAACAGATCGCGCAGCTTTCATGCCTTCGTCGGCGCGCTTCAGTGGGCCGCTGACAACGCTGCGGCGCGATGAAAGCCGGCGACCTCCTCATCGACGAAAGCGAAATCGTCGAATCCTTCGTCCGCACCTCGGGGCCGGGCCGGCAGAAAGTCAACAAGGTCGTGAGCGCGGTCGAGCGGAGGTTCGACGCGCGAGGAAGCCTGAGCGTGCCCGAGGACGTCGCGGCTCGCGTCGTCAGGCTCGCCGGCGCGCGGGCGACCCAATCGAGGGCCGCCAGGGCTACAAGGGCCGCACGCATCTCGTGTCGCCGGCGATGGCGGCGGCGGCGGCGATCGCCGGGCGGTCTGTCGATGTCAGGGAATGGGCCTGATTCCTGCGCGCTGGCGAGAGCCCCGCGCCACTGGCTTTGACGGTTCTCAAACGCGCAGCTACACTAATGGCCGTCGTACATTAGGCCGAGCAGACCTGCGGCGGTTGCTGTCAGAGGTCCGCGACCGGCAAGCCGAGCTCCTCGCGGCTTGGAGGCGTCTGCATGGGTGATCCGCTCGACGAAGACATGGAGGCCGCGGAAGCTCTGGGGCGGCGCCTGCTGAAAGAGGCGCCCGTGGCCTTGACCGCCAGCTTCGATAAGGCGCGGCGGCGCATCGTCGTCGAACGCTCGGACGGCCGCGCCTACGCCTTTCCGCCCCATCTCGTCGAGGACCTCGCCGGCGCCGATCCGGCCGGCCTCGAAGAGATTGTCGTCGACGGCGCGGGGCTCAACCTGCATTGGCCGAGGCTGGAGGTCGACCTGTTCGTCCCTGACCTCCTCGCCGGCGTGTTCGGCACGAAAGCCTGGATGGAGCGCCGCGCGCGGTTCACCGGGTCCGCGGCGGCGTGAGTTTCGGCCGGACCGCGACGTCGCGATCACGAGGAGGAAGCCCCGCTCGGGCGGAGCGGGGCGTGTGGTGATTGCGGCCGCGTGAGGGGCGGACGAAAGCCAGTCAGCGCTTCCGCGTCTCGGATTCGTCTCGCCAGAGGCGAAGCGCCTCCTCGAACAGAACCGCCGTCGTCTCGACCACGAGCACGGCGACGAATATGGCGAGGCCATCACAGACCCAATGGGGCGCATGGGCGAAGCGCTCGGAGGCGGTCGCCTCGAGCGGCAGGCTGAGGGCGTGGGCGATGCAAGCGCGGACGTAAGCGGCGAGCAGGAGCGTGAGGAAGCGGGTGACCATCGGGAACACCTCATGTTTCGATGGTCGCCATGAATATGCATGTAAATCCGACCTAGTACTCGGAATTGATTGACGAATTTCCGACCTCAGCGGGCCGGCGGAACCTGGCGGCCTCGGCCAGTCGATGGTCTGGAACCTGTCGGCCAGCGTCGGAATCTTTGCGGCGAATGTCGGAAACGATTTGGAACGCCAGACGGCCGTATGGTTATGATCCTTGCAGACATTTCATTCCCCCACGCCCGGCGGGGACGCCGCAATGCCAGAACTCGTTTATGTTCACGAACTCGGTCGGAAACTCGAACCCCTGTGCGGCGACGTGCTGAGGATCGAGAAGGAAGCCGGCATCCCTCGCGCGACCTTTTACGATTGGCTCAACAAGCAGAACGGCGGCAAGGTCCGCAAGCGCACCGAGAGCGCCAGTTTCTCCAATGGCTGGGGGCCGAGAGCGTTTGCCCCGAGTGGCGGGTGGAGACCAGAGCGCCTGTGCGCAGCGCGAAGAATTCGGTTCGGCCGGACACCGCCGCAAAATTCCTTGCCAAGTACTTTCCGAACGCGCGTGACGAGCCGCCGCCCCCCGCGTCGCCGGCGGGCGAACCGGCTGAGGTTTCGAAGCTCGTGATCCTCGATCCGGTGCTGGACCCCGAACTTGGATGTCGTCGTCGCGGCGAGCCTCGCGCATGTTTCCTTGCGCGTCAGCGAACTGCCAAACGGCAACCGGCCGCCGGTTCCCGAAGGCCAGAAAACGCCGATCGCCTGCCACGTCAAATTGATGCCGCGCGGCGACAGCCGCGAACTCGAGTTCGGCATCCTGGAGGCGAGCCTCGTCGTCAGAATCCCGCTGACGAACCGCGGCCGCTTCCGTCCGGCGTCTTCGCCGGCCGCAGTTTCCGGTGCCGACCTGAACTCCCATTCGACGGAGACGCGTCTGCAGGTCGACATTCTTTCCGAGGACGGCAAGGCCTTGCGGCTGCGCGGCATCGAAGGGCCGGCCATCGGCCTTGGCGACTATGTCGGCTCGCGCGTCGACGACGAACTCGTGGTGGAACTGTTCGTTCCTGCCGACCACGGCTTTGCGATGCAGCCTCGTCGCGGCGTGTTCGGGGCCGCCGACGTGCTGCCGAAGAAGCGCGAGGCGGTGCGAGAGCAGTTCAAGAAATGGTTTCTGCAAATCCCTGCGGACGACATCGACCTCAAGATGTTTTCGGAGACATGGCGTTTTGGGCGCCATGAAGAAGAATGAGCACGCTGTTCAAACCCCGCCTGCCACTGCACGAGTATGACAGGCGTATGCAAGCCATCCAGGACTGCGGTTCGGACGATCTGTCCATGCTTGCCGCCGCCGCCGGTCTCGATCCCGCCGAAGCTTTCCGCTTCGCCGACTTCGCCGAATGCACATTCGACGGCGACGATCTCCGCCATTTCGACCTCACCGGTTGCAACCTGCGCGGCGCCGCGTTCACAGGCGCCTTCATCGCCGGCGCTGTGTTCGACCTCGCCGACGTCAGCCTCGCCGCCTTGCGCGAGGCCGCCGATTTCGACGTTTGGCTGAAGGGCGACCTGAAACGGCTCGCGAACGCCCGGCGCAAGATCAACCCCTCCCGCCTGCCCGATCTCGCGCGGTTCCGCGAGGCGCCCTGGGCGCCGGAGATGGTGGTGATCCCAGCCGGCGAATTCTGGATGGGCTCGGACGACGACGACAAGGAGGCCTTCGACGACGAGAAGCCGAAACGGAAGATGCGCATCCCGCGCCGTTTTGCGCTCGGCAGATATCCGGTCACGTTCGAGGAATTCGACCTGTTCTGCGACGCGACGGGGCACAAGCGGCCGGAGGCGAACGCGGCTGGGGTCGGGAACGGCGCCCGGTCATCAACGTGAACTGGCGTGACGCGAACGCCTATGCGGCCTGGCTCAACGCGCGCCTCGGGGTCGAGGCGTACGGGCTGCCGAGCGAGGCGCAATTTGAATATGCCAACCGCGCCGGTTCGGCGACGCGCTATTGGTGGGACGACGAGTGGGACCCCGCGCGCGCCAACGGCGTCAGATCGTTCGAGGGCGGCCGCACGTCGCCGGTCGGCGCCTATCCGCCGAACGATTTCGGGTTGCACGACACGACCGGCAATGTATGGGAATGGTGCGCCGACGAATGGACGAACAACCTTGCGGAATTGCCCGAGGACGGGCGGCCCTACGGCCCGCAGCTTCGCCGGAGTCGAAAACAACAAAAAGAGAATGGTCGGTCGCCCGACTGCGCCCTGCGCGGCGGTTCGTGGGGCAACAATCCCAGGGTCCTGCGTTCGGCGGTCCGCAACAGGGTCGGCTCCGGCAACAGGAACGACGTACGTCGGCTTCCGTCTCTCCAGGACGCTTTAATTCCTAAATCTTTATGTCTTTAATTCTTGGGGTCCGGGGCGAAGCCCCGGAAGATATTTTTCGTTATGCACAGGCGGCCGGGTCCCACCGGTTGAGGCTGAACCGTGGCGCGTGGAATGATCGAGCGGTTCGACGGCAAGGGAGTCGGATTTCGTGGCGCATTCGGGACCAGCCGACAGAACGACAAGTCCGTCGCTGGAGGCGATGAACGGCTTCATCCGCTGGCTGATTCCGACCGTCGAGAAATTCCCGAAGAGCCAGAAATTCCTGCTCGGCGACCGCATTCAAGCGACAGCGCTCAACGTGTTGGAACGGTTGATCGAGGCCACTTACAGCAAGCCGCGTCAGGCTCATCTGCAAGGCGCCAATCTGGGGATAGAGAAGCTCCGCCACCTCATCCGCATCGCCGCCGATCTGCGTTATCTCGATCTGAACCGTTATGAACACGCCGCGCGCTCGCTCGACGAGGTCGGGCGGCTGGTCGGCGGCTGGACGAAGCACGACCGTGCGCAAGCCGCCGTCTGAACCGGACGCCTTCGGGCGGATGACGAGCTTCCGCTTTCTGCGCTCGATGGCGTTGCGCGCCGCTCGCGGCAAGCGCAAGACCCCCGGCGCCGCGGCCTTCCTCGCCGATCTCGAAACCGAGTGCCTGAAGCTCGAACGCGAATTGCGCAACGGTGTGTGGCGTCCTGGCCCTTACGTGGCATTCGAAATCCGCGACCCGAAGCCGCGCGTGGTGTCCGCCGCGGCGTTCCGCGACCGCGTCGTGCACCACGCGCTTTGCGAAATCATCGAGCCGCGCTTCGAACGCGGCTTCGTGTTCAATTCGTACGCGAACCGGAAGGGCAAAGGCACGCACGCAGCGATCGGCCGGTACGAGCGTTATTCGCTCGCGACATCCTATGTGCTGCGCTGCGACATTTACCGCTATTTCCCCGCCGTCGATCACCAGATTCTCAAGAGCGATATCCGGAGGCGGGTCGCCGACGAGCGGCTCCTTTCGATCGTCGACGCGATCATCGATGGTTCAAATCCGCAGGAGCCGGTCGAAGTCCGTTTTCCTGGCGACGATCTGCTGGCGCCGATCGAACGGCGCCGCGGCCTGCCGATCGGCAATCTCACCAGCCAGTTCTTCGCCAACGTCTATCTCGACCCGCTCGACCATTTCGTCAAAGAGGTTCTGCGCGCAAAGCGCTATGTCCGCTACGTAGACGATTTCGCGCTGTTCCATGACGATTACGATAGGGTCCGGGCATGGGGGGAGCGCATCGGCGCCTTTTTGGCCGGCCGACGGCTGTTGCTGCATCCGCGCAAGACGGCCATCGTCCCGACGGCCGCGCCCGCGCAATTCCTCGGCATCGTTCTCACCGGCGACGGCGGCCGGCGGCTGCCGGAAGACAACGTTACGCGCTTCTCCGGGCGGCTGCGGGCGATGCGCGCGCGCATCGCCGCCGGCAAGGCGACGGCAGACGACTGCGCTCCACAAATAGCGGCGTGGAGCGCCCACGCGGCGCACGGACATGCGAACCGCTTGCGCGAAACCCTCTTCCGCGACTGGCCGCCAGCCAGTCCGCTGAAGCCTGAAGACCCCAGTCGCCCGACTGCGCCCTGCGCGGCGGTTCGTGGAACAACAATCCCAGGAACCTGCGTTCGGCGATCCGCAACAGGAACGACTCCGACAACAGGAACAACAACGTCGGCTTCCGTCTCTCCAGCACGCTCCCGAAAGGCCGGAGCCGCAGCGTTCAGGGACGCCGCGGGCGCGCCAGGAAGCGTCCAGGGTCTTCATGTTAGACCAGCCCCCGCACGGCGTTGGCCTTGACGGCCGTCGGCGCGGGGGCGATCTCACATTGGTTAATTCATGAAAATCGGCGACCTGCTCATTGACGAGACCGAGATCGTCGAGTCGTTCGTCCGCGCCTCCGGACCCGGCGGGCAGAACGTCAACAAGGTCGCGAGCGCGGTCGAACTGCGCTTCGACGCCCGGCGCAGTCCGGCGCCCGCTCAACCTCCTAAAGCGCCTTGGTCGACAGCACGTCGACCCCGTCGAGATCCTTGTCGGCGTTGAGGAGAGTCAGCGCCTCGTCGATGACGCCGCTCATCTCCGGGCCGTTGGCTTCGCAACTCGTCTCCACCACGAGCCAAGTCTCTGCGTCGCCGGATCTCCTCAGGCGAGTCACCGTGACCTCGCCGATCACGTTGTCGTTTTTCATCCGTCGCAGCATTGCCGCTCCTCCCGTCCGCCGCATGACCTTTCGTGCGGCGCTCATGCAAAGCGTACATGAATTTCGGGCTGCGGCTAGGGCTCTGGATCGGACGCTCGATGGTCCGCCGGATCGCTGACGGGCTGGCCGTGATCAACTCGCCGACGTCCCCCTCGATCCGCGCCGTGCTGACCGAGGGCGCTGGAGAGCGGCGGCCGTTGCGGAACCGGGTGGGGACAAGGGACTGCCACCACGTTGCTCCGCGGCCTCTCCCAACGGTATTTTCAGCGCGATTCGAATGAGAGAGTCGTCCAGCCGTGACTTTTCATGCCGCCGTACCCGCCGCTCTCCAGCCGCGTGAGCGCGTTCTTCTTCGCCTCAAGGCGCTGATCGGGCCGGGGGCGATCGGCAAGACCGTGTTCATGGAATGCCTCAGCCGGGTGTCCTCCGGCGGGCCTCTCTGGAGCCACGCGACGCTCACGCCCACGCTCCAGGCGCTGCGGGCGAAGGGACTCCTCGCCGAAGACCTCGCCTGCGCGCCGGAGCTTCTCCACCCCTTGGCGGTCGAGGCGATCGGCTCGGCCGAGGGCGCGGCCATGGTCGAAGCAATTCGCGCCAAATTGCCGCTCGATAATCCGCAGGTCTGGGACCGCAAGCTGATCGAGGACGCCAGCCTGCGCTGGCAGCGCCTCGCCGTGCTCGTCAACGACGAGGACGAGTTTCAGCGGGCGATCCATTACCGCCACCGATACCATTACTCCACGGACGCGCTTCCATCGATCTTCGAGCGGCATTTCGCGTCCGTCGATGTCGGAGTCGACTGGTTCGCTTCCCGTCGCCCCGCGTTTCAGGCGGCGATCCTCGCGGCCAAGGCCGACCACTGGATTGCGACCGGCATAGAGGCGCCCGGTTACCCGGCGTTGATGGATCTCTGCCGCCACGAGCCTCAGTTGCGCGCCGTGCACTATCAAAGGCTGGCCAACTTCGAGCTGCTGGCGGGCCGGCTCGACCGCCTCGGCGAAACGCTCGCGGACGCTCCCGAGGGGACCCCGCCCGATTTGCCCCTGGCCTTCCGGGCTTCGCGCGCCTTGCTCGCGGGCGAGCCGAAAACGGCGGTCACCCTGTTCGCCGAGGCGCTGAAGCTGTACCGGAAGAGCGTGCGCAAGCGCAAAGGCGGCCTGCCGGGTTTTGTCGGCCTCCTGCACGTGTCGGCGCTGCTCGCCGCCGACGACGCGGCCCTCCATCCCGAGATCGAGGCCGAGACCGAGATGAAAGAGGGCCATATTGGGCTCTTCGCGCTGCGCGGCCTCCTCGAGTTCGCCCGCAACAAGCCGACGGCCGCGCGCGCGTCGTTGCAAACCGGCCTGACGCTGATCGGCCTGACGCCGCTTCCCTCGCCGGTCAGCGCGGGCCTCCTGGCCGTCGCCGCCGCGCTCATCGATCCGGAGTTGCTTCGGCGTCATGCCGACAAGATCTTCGTCCCGCTGTTTCGCCGTGTTCAGACGTCGATGCCGCTCGCCGCCGAGATGTTGGCGGAGGCGCTCGAGCGCGCCGGCCCCGATCCCGCTCCGTATCGGGCATGGCTCGCTCGACCCGAGAACGAGATCGCCTTCCGCTTTCTCACCCTCGTCGCGGTCAAGGCGCCCTGGGAGCGCGCCCTCGAGAGCCTGGAGGCGATGCTTTCGCCAGCCCGGCCGGTCACGCAGGCCCCGGCCGTCCGGACCAAGCGGCTGGTCTGGCTGGTCGACCCGAACTCTTACGAAATCCGGCCGCTGGAGCAGTCACTGCAAGCGCGCGGCTGGACCGCGGGAAGGGCGGTGGCGCTGAAGCGCTTGCAACAGGGCGATCCCGCCCTCGACTATCTCGACGACTTCGACCGCCGAGCGAGCCGCCTCATCCACCGCGCCGTCGAGGGATGGCACAATCAGGAACGATTCGAGTGCCGCGCCGACGTGTTGCCCGCTCTCGTCGGCCATCCCCGAGTGTTCGACGCCCGCTCGCCGAGCACAGCCGTCGAACTGGTCGACGCGCGGCCGGAGCTCGTGCTGTCGTCGGACGCCTCCGGCTTTCGCCTGGCCCTATCCCACGACGTGGACGCGCCTGGCGTCTTCATCGAGATCGAGACTCCCGGGCGTTGGCGGGTCGTGGTCGTGGACGCCAAGGCCGTCGAGACAGCGGCGATCCTGTCGGGCGCCGGCATGGCCATCCCGAAGTCGGCGCGCGCACGGCTTGCCTCGCTCGCCCGTCTTCCGACGCCCGCGCTGCCGATCCGCATCGACACCGGAGAAATCGAGGATGCCGAAGCGACAGAGGGCGATCCAAATCCGGTGGTGCGTCTGTCGCCGCAGGGCGACGGCCTCAGGGTCGTTCTCGTCGTCCGGCCGGGCGGCCCGTCAGGCCCGCATTTCCTGCCGGGCCAAGGCGGGCGGGTCGTCAATGCCGGACACATGCGGGTGCGGCGCGATCTCTCCGCTGAGCGGCGTCTCGCCGCGGCCCTCGTCGAAGCGTGTCCGAGCCTCGACCTCGGCGGCGACGGCCCCGAATGGACGCTCGACGATCTTGCCGAAAGCCTCGAATTCTTGGACGAACTGCGCGCGCTCGCCACTCCCCCGGCGATGGAATGGCCGGAGGGGCGCAAATTCGCGCTCAAGGGCGAAGCCAGCTTCAAACGCTTCCACGCAAGCGTCAAAAGCGGCGAAGGGTGGTTTGCAATCAGCGGAACGATCGAGGCGGACGAGGGTCTGGTTCTCGAGCTTCGGGAGCTCATCGAGCGCATGGACCGCATGGAAGGCCGCTTCGTTCCGCTCGACAACGGCGCCTTTCTGGCGCTCGACCGCCAGTTTCGGCTCGAGCTCGAACGGTTGAGCCGGCTCGGCGACGGGCTCAAAATTCCGGCGGCGGCCGGCGTGGCGGTCCGTGACCTCGTCGACGGCGCGGCGTCGATCAAGACGGACGCGCGCTGGAAAGCGTTCGTCCGCCGTCTCGACGAGGCCGAAGGCTTTGCGCCGGCGCTGCCATCCGGCTTCGAGGCCGAGTTGCGCGACTATCAGCGGGAGGGTTTCGTCTGGATGAACCGGCTCGAGCGCTGGGGCGCCGGCGCTCTGCTCGCCGACGACATGGGCCTCGGCAAGACCGTCCAGGCGATCGCTATGATGGTCCTCAAGGCCACGACCGGGCCGATCCTGGTGGTCGCCCCGACCTCGGTCTGCGGCAATTGGGCGGCAGAGATCGGCCGTTTCGCGCCCGGCCTCCGGCCCATCCGGTTCGCCGAGACCGGCGATCGCGAGGAGGCGATCGGCGGCCTCGGGCCGGGAGACGCGCTGATCGTCTCCTACGGCCTCCTGGCGCGCGAACAGGAGCGGCTCGCCGCCGTCCGCTGGGCGATGGCGATCCTCGACGAGGCGCAGCAGATCAAGAACGCCGACACCCAGCGCGCCGAGGCGAGCCGGCGGCTCGAAGCAGGGTTCCGGCTGGCGCTGACCGGCACGCCGATCGAAAACGACCTCGACGAGATCTGGAGCCTGTTCGCTTTCGTCACTCCGGGCCTGCTCGGCGGGCGCGAGAAATTCGCGCGGCGGTTTGTGACGCCGATCGCGCGCGACAATGACGCCCGGGCCAAGGCGGCGCTGAGGGCGCTCATCCGCCCCTTCCTGCTGCGCCGAACCAAAGCCCAGGTGCTCGCCGAATTGCCTCCGCGCACCGAGCAGACGCTGCTCGTCGAACAGGAGCCGGAAGAGCGCGCCTTCTACGAGGCTTTGCGCCGGCGCGCGCTCGAGCGTCTGGAGGAAGTGGGGGCGGAGCGCACGCGCATCCACATCCTGGCCGAGATCATGAGGTTGCGCCAGGCCTGCTGCCACCCAAGCCTCGCGGCGCCGGATTGCGGCGTCGGCTCGGCCAAGCTCGAGGCGTTCCTGGATCTGGTCGAACGGCTCGGCGAGGGCCGGCATCGAGCGCTTGTGTTCAGCCAGTTCGTCGGCCATCTGGCGAAGGTCCGCGCCGCTCTGGACGCCAAGGGCGTCGCCTACCAATACCTGGACGGAGCGACGCCGGCGACGGAACGCGAGAAGCGGGTGGCGGCGTTCCAGGCCGGGGCGGGAGAATTGTTCCTGATCAGCCTCAAGGCCGGCGGCTTCGGCCTCAACCTCACCGCCGCCGATTACGTCATCCATCTCGATCCCTGGTGGAACCCGGCGGTCGAAACCCAGGCCTCCGACCGCGCTCATCGCATCGGCCAGCAGCGCCCGGTGACCATCTACCGCCTGATCGTCAAGGACAGCATCGAGGAGCGCATCGTCGCCCTCCACCGCCAGAAGCGCGACCTCGCCGACGCCCTGCTCGAAGGGGCCGACGCTTCGGCGAGGCTGTCAGAGGAGGATCTCATCGAGCTTATCCGCAGCGGCCAATGAGGCCCGTGTGCGCCGCGGCCCTGGCGAAGCGACCACGAAACGACGGGGGCCTTTAATCAACTTCGATTCGGCGTTGTATATCGCGTCGCGGGCCTTGAGGGCGTGAGTGGGCCGTGAGCCCCGAAATTGATTTCGGACCGCGCCCGCGGGATAAGGCCGGCGCGGCCAAAGATGCCGGCTTGCGCCGCTGAGCCCGCTGGACCACGCATGAAAGTCGGCGACCTTCTCATTGACGAGACCGAGATCGTCGAGGCGTTCGTTCGCGCCTCGGGGCCCGGCGGGCAGAACGTCAACAAGGTCGCGAGCGCGGTCGAACTTCGCTTCGACGCGCGGCGCAGCCCGAGCCTGCCCGACGACGTGGCGACGAGGCTGATCCGGCACGCCTCGAGCTTGCGCCTCGGCGGGCAGAGTGGCGCGGATCGCGTCGAGGAGTTCGCGCCTGGTCCGCTCGATTGCTTCCCGAATGGTGTCGACCGTGCCTTCGATCCGCCCGAGCCGGGTAAGCGCCTCCGCCCAGTTCGCGCCTTCGCACGCCGCCATGAACCGCGGTTCCGCGCGCAGCGCGGAATACGTGCTGCTCGCCAGGGTGACGAGGATCTTCCCCGCCTCCCCGTAAGGGTCGGCAAAAATCTCCATCTGGATTTTGACGGCGTTGTCGACCACCGCCGTCGAGATCCGGTCGGGGTCGTGATTGAGGTGGGCGAGGTCCTCGCCGTCCCGCGCCAGCAAAGGAAAAATGACGACGTTCGCTGAGCGGCGCGTGGCTTCGGGGCGATCATCGTCGCTGGGCATACATTTGGCCCATCGCGACTATCGCTTATATCGTCGCTTACTCGGCGAGTGAGGCGCAGTACGCGTGGTCTGGCGGGTTTCTCAGGCCGGATGTAGAGTGGACTCGTGAAGAAACGGGACGCGCTCGCCGCTATCAGGCATGAGGCCGACGCTGCAAGGGCGCTCGGCGCCAAGGCTCTTTATCTGTTCGGGTCGACTGCTCGCGACGAAGCGGGCGACGAAAGCGACATCGATCTCTTCATTGATTACGATCAGGCCAGCCGCTTCTCGCTCGTCGAACTCGTCGGGATCAAGCAGTTGCTCGAGCGGCGTCTGGGCGTCCCGGTCGACCTGACGACGCGGGACAGTCTCGACCCGCTGCTTCGAGAGCGGATCGAGACGTCCGCAGAGCGCGTCTTTTGACGGAGCGACTTGTTCGTCCCGCGCTTCGCGCGATTCTCGAGGCGATCGACGGAATTGACAACGCGACGCGGGGAAAGACGTTCGATGAATTTCGTGCAGACTGGCTCCTGCGTCATGGCGTCCAGCGCGGCGTCGAGATCGTGTCGGAGGCTGCGCGGCGCATTCCGCCGCAGCTCCAGTCGAGTCAGCCTGACATTCCATGGCTGCAAATCACAGGAATTGGCAACATCCTTCGGCACGAGTACCACAGGGTTTCGGACTCTCCGATCTGGAATGTCGTGCAAGATCATTTGCCGCCGTTAAAGGGGGCCGTGCTGGCGATCGAGGCGCAATTGGAAGAGCTTCCGTGAAAGCGCCGAGATCACGCCGACGTCCCACGCCGGCCGGGGAGGATTGAGGAGCGGGTCGCGCGATGCGATTCCAGCTTTCCTAAACACGCCAACTATTGACGTTGGCGCGATCCGACAGGTGGGGCGGGGACGCTGATCGCCCATGTCGGCTCGAGCCAAATGCAGAAGGCTCTCTGATTGCGCTTCTCTGCGCGGCGCAGCCCGAGCCTGCCGGACGAAGTGGCGGCGAGGTTGGTGCGGCGCGCGGGCAAGGCAGGACAGGGCGATCGCCGTCTTCGCCCAAGTTTTCGCAGCCAGCCGCGCAACCGCGAGGACGCCCCGGCCTGAGCCTCTACAGCGCCCTGGTCGACATGACCTCGACGCCGTCGAGGTCGTTCGCGGCGGAAAGAAGCGCGAGCGCCTCGCTGACCACGTCGCGCATCTCGGGGCCGTCCGCTTCACAACTGGTTTCGACGAGGAGCCAGGTCTCGGCGTCGCCGGACTTTTTCAGGCGGGTGATCGTGGTTTCGCCGACAACGTTGTCGAGCTTGAGCCGTCGTAACATGACCGATTTCCCTCCCGTGCTCCGCGCCCGGTCCTTGCGGTGACGGACCGAAGTATAGATTATTTCCCGGCCTGCGGGGAAAGACGCTTTGCGCCTCAGAACGTCGCCCCTGCGGGGCTGAGTCCTGAGCGAAGGAGCGAACGCCCTCTGCTTTATGTGTCTCGCCATGAACCCCGGACAAGCTCTTGCCGGGCGAACGCTGCGCCTCGACCTCGAACCGCATTTTCGAGGGCCGTCAGGGCTGCAAGGGGCGCATTGACCTCGTCTCGCCGGCCATCGCAGCGGCGGCCGCGGTCGCGGGGCGGTTCGTCGACGTGCGGGCGTGGCGCTGAGGCGCTTTGCGAAGAACCCGTGTACTCAGCGTTTACGCTTCCGGCAACTTGCGGAGTTATCCCAATTGTGGGATAAGTGAGTATGGCGCGCCCGCTGAGGGAAGGCGAGAAACCGCTCGACTGGGTCGGCTCGTCGAAGAAGGACTTTCTCGACTTTCCTTCGGCTGTGAAGGACGAAATGGGCGCGGCGCTGGGTGTCGCCCAATTGGGCGGAAAACACCCGTCTGCCAAGCCCTGGAAGGGGCAGGGGCCGGGCGTGCTCGAGATCGTAGAGGATCACGCGGGGAATGCCTACCGCGCAATTTACACAGTGCGATTTCGGGAAATTATTTACGTTCTGCACGCCTTTCAGAAGAAATCGCCGAAAGGCATAAAGACCCCGCTCGCGGATATTGAGCTTGTCGAACGGCGGTTGAAGGTCGCACAGCAGGATTACGAGGCTCGCTATGCCAAGCCGAAGCTCTAATCGCTCCAACACGACAGAGGAGACGATCGTTAGGGGAACCGGCAATGTGTTCGCCGACCTCGGCTACGCCGACGCAGAAGAGCGGCAGACGAAACTGCGACTCGCGCATGCCATCAACGTGATCATCGCATCGAAGCGATTGAGTCAAGGCGACGCGGCAGGGCGCTTGGGCGTCGGACAGCCGAAAATCTCTTCCCTCGCCCATTACAAACTTGAAGGGTTCTCCGTTGAACGCCTGATGACGTTTCTGACCGCGCTCGACCGCGATGTGGAGATAACCATTAGGAAGAAGCCGCGCTCGCGGGCCGGCCGGGTCCTCGTCGTGGCGGCCTGAGTCTTCGCACAGGGGCCAGAGCATGAAAGCCGGCGATCTCTTGATCGACGAAAGCGAGATCGTCGAGACCTTCGTCCGCGCCTCGGGGCCCGGCGGGCAGAACGTCAACAAGGTCGCGAGCGCGGTCGAGCTGCGCTTCGACGCGCGGCGCAGTCCGAGCCTGCCCGACGACGTGGCGACGAGACTGATCCGGCTCGCCGGCCAGCGGGCGACGCAGGACGGGGTGATCGTCATCTTCGCCCAGCGCTTTTCCAGCCAGCCGCGCAACCGAGAGGACGCGCGCGCCCGGCTCGCGGCGCTCTTGATGCAGGCGCAGGAGCGCGAGAAGCCGCGCCGCCCGACCCGGCCGACCCGCGCCTCGCAGGTCCGCCGCCTTGACGAAAAGAACCGGCGAGGCTCGATCAAGGCGATGCGGGGCAGGACGGAGGCGGACTAGACACGGGGAAAGAGGGGGTCCTGACCGCGCCCTGCAACCCGGCCGCGCGGTCTTGTCCCCGTTTTCGCCCGCGCGGTTTTGCCCTGCTCCGACCTGATAACGACCTGTTCGGCGCCGTTTTTGCCCTGTTATGCTCCCTGTTCCGCGCCCGCTCCGCCCCACAATTGGAAGGTTGTAAAACTGGCAACACAATGACATTGCGAGCGTTTTGGGAGCGGACCGAGCGACCACGCCGCAAAAAAACGCCCTGCTAGCAGGTCATCCGAGGGGTTGGCGGCCTTGCTCCGCAGCCACAAAACCGTCCATGTTCCGTCGAACACGACGACCTTCTGCCAAAGGATTCGAGCATGACCGTTACGTCGACCCACGCCCCGACCCTCGATGCCGTCGTCGCCGCCCACGCCGCGCTGCGCGCCCGCCGCCCGCTTGTGCAGGCGCTGACCAACAGCGTCTCGACCAATTTCGTCGCCAACGTCCTGCTCGCCGCCGGCGCCGCTCCGGCGATGGTCGACAATCCGGAGGAGGCGGCGCTGTTCGCCGGCGTCGCGGACGCGGTGCTGATCAACCTGGGCACGCCGACGGCGGCTCAGGTCGAAGCGATGCGCCTTGCCGCCGCGGCGGCTCAGAAAGCGGGCAAGCCCTGGGCGCTCGACCCGATCGCCGCCGGCGGGCTGCCCTGGCGCGGCGCGGTCGCGGCCGAACTCCTGCAATTCAAGCCGGCGATCGTGCGTGGCAACGCCTCCGAGATCATCGGCCTGGCTGGCTTGGGCGGCGGCGGGCGCGGCGTCGACTCCTCGGCCGATCCGGCGGCCGCCGTTCCGGCTGCGGTCGATCTCCTGGCGCATGCGACCGCCGTTTCGGCGTCGGGACAAGTCGATCATGCGGTCGGGCGGGTCGGTGGCCGCGTGACGCTCATCAAGATCGGCGGCGGCAGCGCGCTCTTGACGCGGGTCACGGCGACCGGCTGCGCGCTTGGCGCGCTCTCGGCGGCCTACGCCTCGGTTGCGCCGGATGCGCTGACCGGCCTCGTCGCCGCCCACGTCCATTTCGCCGTCGCTGCCGAACTTGCGGAGTTGCGCGCCAAGAGCCCGGGCAGCTTCGCCGTCGCCTTCGTCGACGCGCTCGACGCGGTCGATGAAGCGGCGCTGAGGCGGCTCGCGAAAATCGAGCCGGCGGTCGCGATCGGCTGACCTTAGCCGCGGCAGGCGGCGAATTCGGCCAGGTCGTGCGATGAGATCAGCCGAACCTCGTCGCTATGACTGCGCTTGAGCGCCTTGAGCCGTTCCTGATTGGCGAGGCGCTTGGCCTTGTCGAGATTGATCAGCGACTTGAACATCCGGATCCCGGCCGGCGCCTTTACGCCCTTGGACGCAATCTCGGCGTGGTGGAAATAGGCGTCGCCGCAATGGAGAAGCCAGCCGGGCCCGGTGCGGACCGCGACCCCGCAGTGGCCGCGCGAATGACCGGGCAGGGGGATGAGCAGCATGTCGTCGCGCGTTCCGGGCATGGCGCGAACGCTCGCGAACCCGAACCAGTCCTCGCCGCTCGCCTCGACCGGCGCCCAGTTGGCGACGGCGGAAATCTGCGGCCGGCAATAGCGCATGCGCTCGCGCCACGTCGGTTCGTTGGCCGCGCGGAGCTCCGTTGCGTGGACGTGAACGGTGGCTGAGGGAAAGTCGGCGAGGCCGCCGGCGTGGTCGAGGTCGAGGTGGGTCGGCACGATGTGGCGGACGTCGTCGATGCGGAAGCCGAGGTCGGCGACCTGGCGCAGCGCCGTCTCGGCCACTTCGAACCGCGGCCGAGTGAGCGTTTTGAACAGGAAACCGAGCCGATCGGGATCGGCTACGTCCTCAACGCCGAGCCCCGAGTCGACCAGGATGAGGCCGTCCTCGCCCTCGATCAGCAGGCAATGGCAGCACATCGGCGCGATCGCCCAAGGGCCGCCGCGGCCGCCGAACAGCCGACCGCCGCGCGGGCACAGCGACCCGCAGTTGAGATGGTGGATCCTCATCGCCGCTTTCTCTACCCCTTGAGCGGCCTTGAACCTAGCGCGATCGGGCGCCCCCGGATTGGCGGCCACCGATCGTCACGCTTTCGAGCACGCGATAACACAGCCCGCCGGAACGAATGGCAGGTTCGGCGGTTCTGTGTCCGCCGGGGGGCCAGCAAAACGGGAAGGAGATCCCATGTCGAAGGAATCCCACACGAAGGCGGCCGAGCATCACGAGACCGCTGCGAAAAGCCATCGGACCGCCGCCGAGCATCATGGCCGAGGCGAGCACAGCAAGGGCCACGAGGAATTGACCCGGGCGCACGCCCATTCCAAGACCGCGCACGAGCACTCCGAGAAGGCGCACAGCGAAAGCTCGAAGACGAAGTAGCCGGCCGAAGGAGCGGGGCTGCGGTCAGCGCGGCCTCGCTTCCTGGAGTGAGTTGTTCCGCCGATGGGGAACAAAAACCGCCACCGCCGGTTTTCGAGCGCGAAAAGCCCGCTCATTTCCTTATGCAGGAGACGGCCATGTCCTTGTATCGTCTCAACGGGGTTCGTGAGCGCGTCTGGACATGGACGTCGAACGCCGTCGTGACGATAGGGGCCGCGGTGGTGGCGATCGGCCTCTTCGTCGGCGTCGCCGCCGCTCACCGGGCCCTGACCTGCGACGGTGTTGATTGCGTCGCCGAGGGGATTGGCCAGAGCGCTCACGATACCGGCGTTGCGCTCACGAATGCCGGGCGGGCGCTGAGCAGCTTTCGCGTTGCGGTCCAGACAGGGCCTTGCGTCGTCAGGCCGCGGCCTCGACGGGGTTGGCCGCGCCGGGACCTGGGCCTTCGACTATGGCCTCTGAGCCAAAGATCCGGATCGTTCAGCCGCCGAAATAGTGCGGGTGGTCGAGGTCCTCGATCAGGCCGGGCTCGGCCGGGCGCCAGCCGAGCGCTGCTCGCGTCATGGCGCTCGACGAGGGCGTATCGACAGCGGCGAACATCGCGAACCAGCCGAAATGGTCGGCCGCCTTTTCCGCCGGGACGCTGATGACGGGGACGCCAAGCCGTTTGCCGATGACGGCCGCGATATCGAGGAACGGCACGCCCTCCTCGGCGATCGCATGATAGCGGGCGGCCGAAACGCCCCTCTCCAGCGCCAGCCGATAGACTCGCGCCGCGTCGCGCCGATGCACGGCAGGCCAGCGGTTCCGCCCTTCGCCGACATAGGCGGCCGCGCCCTTTTCGCGCGCGCGTTGGATCAGACCTGGAACGAACCCGTGATCGCCTTCGCCGTGGACGGTCGGCGGCAGGCGGATCGCCATGGCGCGCACCCCGCGCGGCGCGAACGCCAGCGCCGCCTCCTCGGAGACCCGGGGAAAGCCGTGCGCGCCGGGTGGGCGCACCATCTCCTCGGTCGAGACCACGCCCGGCCGCAGCAGCGCCACGCCGGAGGTCGCGATCAGCGGCTTATCGGAGCCCTCCAACGTCTCGCCGAGCGCGTCGATGGCGCGCTTGTCGATCGCGCTGTTCTCCGCGAATTTTGAGAAGTCGTGAATGAAGGCGCAATGGACCACGCCGTCCGCCAGAGCCGCGCCGCGCCTTAGGCTCGCAAGGTCCTCGAGCAATCCGCGATGGACCTCGGCGCCCGCAGCGGCGAGCTTGTCGGCCGACGCATCCGACCGGGCGAGCCCGAGAACGGAATGGCCTGCGCCGATGAACTCGGCGACGACGGCCGAGCCGACGAAACCGCTCGCGCCGGTAACGAAGATGTGCATGGAGTTTTTCTTTCTGCCGGGGGTCAGGTCGGCGGCCTCAGCCGCCGAAGTAACGCGGGTGATCGAGGTCGGCGAGGAGGCCGGGCCCGGTCGGGCTCCATCCGAGCCGTTGCCTTGTCAGAGCGCTCGACGAGGGCGCGTCGATCCCGGCGAACATCGCGAACCAGCCGAAATGCTCGGCCGCCTTTTCGGGCGCCACGCTGACGACCGGCAGTCCGAGGCGCTTGCCAACGACCGCAGCGATGTCCCGGAAGGGAATGCCCTCCTCGGCGATGGCGTGATACCAGGCGCCGGACGTCCCTTGTTCAAGCGCAAGCCGATAGACGCGCGCGGCGTCGAGCCGGTGCACGGCGGGCCAGCGGTTCATCCCCTCGCCGATGTAGGCTGCGGCGCCCGTTTCGCGCGCGACGGCGATCAGAGCTGGCACAAACCCGTGATCGCCATCGCCGTGCACGGTCGGCGCCAAGCGGACCGCCATGGCGCGCACGCCGCGCGGCGCGAGCGCCCGCGCCGCCTGCTCCGAAACGCGCGGGACCGCGTGTTCCGGCGGCGGCTCGGTCTCCTCGCTCGACACGCGGCCGGGCGACAGGAACGCGACGCCGGTGGTGGAGATCAGCGGTCGGCCAGAGCCCGCGAGCGTCTCGCCGAGCGCGGCGATGGCGCGCTTGTCGATCGCGCCGGTCTCCGCAAAATTCGACCAGTCGTGGACGTAGGCGCAGTGGATCACCCCGTCCGCGGCGGCCGCGCCGCTTTTGAGGCTCCCGATATCCTCGATCGAGCCACGATGGACCGCGGCCCCCGCAGCCGAGAGTTTTTCGGCCGAGGCGTCGGAACGCGCGAGGCCGAGAACCGAATGGCCCGCGCCAATGAGTTCGGCGACGACCGCCGAGCCGACAAAGCCGCTCGCGCCGGTGACGAAGATGCGCATGGAGAGATCCTTTTTCTGATGGCGGATGCGCCGATCTCAGCCGCCGAAATAGCCCGGCTGATCCATATCCGCGAGCAGCCCCGGCTGCTTGGGCGTCCAGTTCAGCAAGGCGCGGGTGCGGGCGCTCGAGGTCGGAACGTCCCAGGCCGCAAATCCGCCAAACCAGCCGAAATGGTTGTGCGCCTCTTCGGGCTTGATGCTCACGACCGGCACGTTCAAGAGCCGCCCGATCGCCGCCGCGATCTCGCGAAACGGGATGCCTTCGTCGCCCATGGCGTGGAACGGGCCGCCGGCGGCGCCGCGCTCGATCGCCAGGCGGAAGACCTGCGCCGCATCGAGGCGGTGCACGGCCGGCCAGCGGTTGAGACCTTCGCCGACATAGGCGGACACGCCCTTTTCGCGCGCAAGCGCGTACAGCATCGGAACGAACCCTTTCTCGCCAAGCCCGTGCACGGAGGGCGGTAGCCGGACGGTTGCTGCGCTCACCCCACGCTCGGCAAGCGCGACCGCCGTCTGTTCCGAAGCTCGGGGATACGCCTCGGAAATCGGAATGGCCGGGTCTTCCTCGGTGGCGACCGGTCCCGCCGTCTTGATCGCGACCCCGGAGGTCACGAGCAGGGGGCGCTTCAAGTCCGCGACCGCGTCGCCGAGGGTCTCGATCGCGCGCCGATCGATCTCGCAGTTCCGTTTGAAGTCGGCGAAGTCATGAATGAACGCGCAGTGGATCACGCCGTCGCTCGCCGCGGCGCCGGTTTTCAGGCTGTCGAGATCTTCGATCGAGCCGCGCCGGACCTCGGCGCCCGCGGCGGCGACCTTTGCGGCCGCGGCGTCGGAACGGGCGAGGCCGACAACCGAATGGCCCGCCGCTATGAGGTCGGCCGCGACGACCGAGCCGATGAACCCGCTCGCACCGGTAACGAAAATACGCATAAGGGCGTCTCCCGGTTGGACTTGCCCATCATCGGCTGCTAAGCTATCCGGGTAAATAAGTGACCGTATACTGGTATAATGACTAACAGGATGACCGCCTCCGCCAGCGGGGCCCATTCGCTCGGCGCCTATCTGCGCGATCGGCGGGAGAGGCTCGATCCCGCCGCGCTTGGTTTTGATCTGACGCGCCGCCGCACGCCGGGTCTTCGGCGGGAGGAAGTGGCGCAGCGCGCCAACGTCAGCGCTACCTGGTACACTTGGCTCGAACAGGGCCGGGGCGGGGCGCCTTCGGCCGACGTGCTCAATCGCCTTGCCCGCGCGATGATGCTGACCGAGGTCGAGCGCGAGCATCTGTTCCTGATCGCGCTCGGCCGGCCGCCCGAGGTCCGCTACAGAGAAGCCGAGGGCGTGACGCCGCGGCTGCAGCGGGTGCTCGACGCTCTGCCGGTGAGCCCCGCCCTCGTCAAGACCGCGATGTGGGACATCGTCGCCTGGAACCGCGCCGCGGAAGCCGTGCTCGGTGATTACGCCGCACTCGAAGTCCATGAGCGCAACGTCCTGCGCATGATGTTCTGCGAGCCCCGGGTGCGCGAGCGCCAACTCGACTGGGAGAGCGTCGCCCGCTTCGTTGTTTCGACGTTCCGGGCCGACACGGCGCGGGTGGGAGCGACCGAGGCCGTGAAGGCGTTGGTCGAGGAGCTCAGCCGAGCGAGTCCGGAGTTCGAGCGGCTTTGGCGCGGCAACGACGTCGCGAGCCACGGCGGCGGCACGAAGACGCTGCGCGATCCGAACGGCGACTTTCTGTCGATGGAATATTCCGCCTTCGCCGTCGACGGCCGCCCCGATCTCGCCATGGTGATCTACAACCCCGCGACCCCGGAGGACGCCGAGCGGATCCGGGCGCTGATCGCGGCGCGCGAGGGGCGTTGAGCGTCGGGATGATCCGATCTGCGGCTCTGAGCCTCGCGCTGTTGGCGATGACCGCCTGCGCCGGCAATGAGGGCGCGCTCCTTCCCGTGTCGGCGCCGCCGCCGGGCGCATCGACCGTCGACATGCTGGTGGCGACGACGCGCCAGCCGAGCGACGAGCCGGGCGTCCTGTTTAATGGAGAGCGCGCCGATGCGGTGTCGTTCCGCGACCTTGTCGTGTCCGTGCCGCCGGAGCGCGAGGTCGGCTCGGTCCAGTGGCCGACGCCGGGCGCAGCCGATCCAACGCGCGACTTCGCCGTCGTCAGCGAAAGCGCGATTTCGCTTCAGGGCGTGACCGCGGAAGTGGCGCGGCTGACCCCGAGGAGCGGACGGGCGCTGGTGTTCGTGCACGGCTACAACACCCGCTTCGAGGCCGCGGTGTTCCAGTTCGCCCAACTCACCCATGACATGGGGGCGCCGGTCGCGCCGATCCTGTTTTCGTGGCCCTCGCGCGGGCGGCTGCTCCAGTATGTCTACGACCGGGAGAGCGCGAACTTCTCGCGGACCGATCTCGCCAACCTTTTGCGCGCGCTCGCGAACAATTCGCACGTGAAGGACGTCGTGGTGCTCGCTCATTCGATGGGCGCGTGGCTCGCGACGGAATCGTTGCGGCAGATCGCCCTCGAGGATGGCCGCGTCCCCAAAAAGATCTCGAACGTGATCCTCGCATCTCCCGACCTCGATGTGGACGTGTTTCGCCGGCAGGTGCAGGAGATGGGGCTGGACCGGCCGCGGATCACGATTTTTGTGTCCCGACAAGACCACGCGCTACGCCTGTCGGCTCTGCTGGCCGGCGGAATTACGCGCGTCGGCGCAGTGGACCTCACGGAGCCGCGGTATGTGGCGGAACTCGAGGCGACGCCCGGCGTCGCGGTGCTCGATCTCTCCGGGCTCAGCACCAGCGACCCCCTCAATCACAGCAAGTTCGTGACCAGCCCCGAGGTCGTACAGCTGCTTGGCGACAGCCTCGTGGCGGGAAAGCCGTTCGACAGGTCCGGCGCCGTGTTCGCCAACGCGGCGGACGCCATCGGCGGCGCGGTCGGCGGCGTCGCCGTCGCGCCGATTGTGCTCTTCGCCAACCGGCCGGGGGAGTGAGGGGCGGGACGGGCGGCGGGGCTGACGATCGACTATCGGATCGGAACTCGGATTGCAGGGTGATTGCGGGGCGGGAGGGTTGCGCTCTGGACGACCAAATCCGACAATAACCTTGTCCGAACCGCTCTTGACCTCGAGGGGCCCGCTGTGAAGCCGTCCGTCGCCCTCGGCCTGCATCGGGACGCGGTCTGCGCGGCGGCGGCGCGGTTCCGGTCGGCCAACCCGCGGGTGTTCGGCTCGGCGCTTTCCGGCGCCGACCGGGAGGGCAGCGATCTCGACATCCTCGTCGATTGGGATCAAGATTCCTCCGCTTGACTCTTCCCCAGCCTCGGCTCAAAACAAGAACATAATGCGTACGAAGAGGATTTTGACCGAATGTCGCTGGGCGGCAGGGCGGAGGCGGGGCGTTTGCGCCGCGTCATCGCCGAGATCGAAGCGAAAGCGGACTTCAAGCCCGCTTTCGAGGCGCGCCCCGCCCGGCGCATGGGCCTCGCGCGCGCCTTCGATCCCGCCCTCGGCGGCGGGCTCGCCGAGGGTGGGCTGCACGAGATCGTTCCCGCCGCGCCCGCCGACGGGCCGGCGGCGACGGGCTTCGCGCTCGCGCTCGCGGCGCGTTTTCTCGACCGCAGCCCGGCTCCGGCGCTCCTGATCGGCGAGCATTTTGCCAGCCTCGAGGCGGGCGCGCTCTATGGGCCGGGCCTCGTCGCCCACGGGCTGCCGCTCCACAAACTCTTGTTCGTCTCCGTCCCCGACGCCCTCTCGGCTTTGTGGGCGATGGAGGAGGCGCTGAAATGCGGCGCGCCCGCCGTGGTGGCGGCGGAGATCTGGAGCCTTAAGAGCTATGGCCTGCTGGCCTCTCGCCGCCTCCTGATGGCTGCGCGAAAGGGCGGGACGCCGGCGCTCGTCGTGCTGGCGGGGGCCTATGGCCAGGCCGACCGGCTCTCGACCGCCGCCGCGACGCGCTTCGAGATCGCCGCCGCGCCGAGCGTCAAAAGCCCGGCGGCGGCCGGCCGGGACCTGCCGGGGCCCTTCGCCTGCATGGCGCGGCTCGTCAAGGCGCGCGACGAGGGGACGCGGCCGCACGATCCGACGCGCGCGGTGCGGCTCGAATGGCGGTACGAGGAGAGGTGCTTTGACGACCCGGCGATTTCTCTCGCTCTGGCTGCCGCGTCTGGCGACCGACCGCGCGCGGCGTCTCCACACCGTTGACTCGCGCGCGCCGCTCGCGGCCGTCGCCCGGGTCGACAACGCCGAGCGCCTCGTCGGCGTCGACGCTGTCGCGGCGCGGCTCGGCCTGACCGTCGGCCTCACGCTCGCCGACGCCCGAGCGCGCCATCCCGCCCTCGTGGCCATCGAGGCCGCGCCCGCCGAGGAGGCCCGGCTGCTCGAGCGCCTGTGCGACTGGAGCTCGCGCTTTACCCCGCTCGCGGCGCTCGATCGTCCTGACGGGCTCATGCTCGACATTTCCGGCGTCGCGCATCTCTTTGGCGGCGAGCCGGGGCTCGTCGAGGACTGCCGCGCGCGCCTCAATGCGCAGGGGATTGCCGTGCGCGCTGGCGTCGCCGGCAATCCGCGCGGGGCTTTTGCGCTCGCCCGCTTCTCGGCGCAAACCATCGCCCCCGAAGCCTTGAGCGACAAAGCCTTCGCCAAACTCTTCCACGACCTGCCGCTCGCCGCCCTCGGCCTCGACGAAAAGACGGTCGCCGACATGGCGCGGGCGGGTCTGCGCCGCATCGGCGACGTGGCGCTCAGGCCGCGCGCGCCGATCACGGCGCGGTTCGGAGCGCTGCCGGTCGCGCGGCTCGACGAGCTTAAGGGCGCGACCCGCGTCTCGATCGCGCCGCGCTTTCCCCCGCCGGACTTTGTCGCCGAGCGGCGGTTCGCTTCGCCCGTTCAGACGGTCGAGGCGATCGAGCTCTCCCTGCGCAAGCTCGCCGACGACCTCGTCGTGCTGCTCGAGCGGCAGGCGAAGGGCGCGCGGCGGGTCGAGCTTTCGCTCTACCGGGTCGACGGCGCCGTGCGCCGCATCGCGGTCGGCGCCTCGCGGCCGCTGAACGAGGCGCGCGCGCTCGTCCGCCTTTTCGTCGAAAAGCTCGCGAGCCCTCAGGAGGACGCGATCGACGCGGGCTTCGGCGTCGACCTTATGCGCCTTGCGTGTCTTACGGCCGAGCCGCTCGCCCCGTCTCAAGGCGAGATCGAGCGGGCGCACGAGGCCGAGCGGGCCCGCGCGCTCGCCGATCTCATCGACCGGCTCAGCGCGCGCCTCGGCGCGCGCGCGGTGACGCGGCGCGACCTCGTCGAGGCGCACTTGCCCGAGCTCGCGGAGGCCGCGGCGCCGGCGATCTCGAGCGAGGCGCGCAGGGGCGGCGAGGGAAACCGTCATTGCGAGCGAAGCGAAGCAATCCAGGAGAACGTAGGGCGTTCCACGATCCCTGGATTGCTTCGTCCCCCCGGGTCGCAGCCCGGGGGTCCTCGCAATGACAACTCCAAAGCCGCCTCCGCGCGGCCCCTGCGGCTCTTCGTTCGCCCCGAGCCAATCGAGGCGCTGGCGGAGGTGCCCGACGGGCCGCCCTTGCGCTTCCGCTGGCGGCGCGTGCTGCACGACGTCGCCGCCATCGAGGGCCCCGAACGCATCGCGCCGCCCTGGTGGCGTAGAGATGGCGGCCCGACCCGCGACTATTTCCGCGCCGAGGATTCGCACGGCCGCCGCTTCTGGCTCTACCGCGAAGGCCTCTGGGGCCGCGAGACGCAAAGGGCGAAATGGTTTGTGCACGGGGTGTTCGGGTGATTTCCGCTCGCGCCGCGGTCACGCCCCGATCGACAGGACGCGAGGGAACGCGAGCGCCAGAACGGCGTTCTCCAAGCGGCGACGAAAGGTCGCCGGGCGCAGAAGGAGACGCACCCCGTGATGACGATCCTGATCATCCTGCTCATTGTGATCCTCCTCGGCGGCGGAGGCGGCTACTACGGTTACCGAGGCTACGGCGGCCCTGGGCTCGGAGGGGCGCTCGGGCTTGTGGTCATCGTCCTGGTCGTCTTGTGGCTTCTCGGAGTCTTTGCGGGCGGCGTTCATACGGTGACCTGACGGCTTCCATGGCGGCAACGTGATCGGCTTCATCGTCTCGTGGCTTGAAGTTCTGACGATGAAGCCGACGATTGGCCATTGGCCGGCTCCCGCGAAGGAGGCGTCGGAATGATGGTTGAACCTTCCCAACTCGCGCTGGCCGGTGCGCTCATCGTGGCCGCGCTCGTGGTCGCCATCGCTGCAGCGATCCTGGGAACGATCGCGCCGTGAACGATGGGGCGCGGCTCAAGCACCGCCCCACATCTTGACTCTGCCAATGCTGCGCGTCAAAACTCGAACAAAAGACGAACATACGGGGGCCGGACTGTCGGCTTCGGCTCTCGCCTTTCCTTGACGCAAGAGGCAGGAGTCTGTGATCCGGATCGAGCCCCGCTTCGCCGAACTTTCGGCGATGACAAACTTTTCCTTCCTGCGTGGGGCCTCGCATCCGGAGGAGATGGTCGCGCGGGCCGCCGAGCTCGGACTTGCGGGGATCGGGATCGCCGACCGCAACACGCTCGCCGGCGTCGTGCGCGCGCATGTTTTTGCGCGCGAGAACAAGGCGGCGCTGGAGGGCATGCGGGTCGTCACCGGAGCGCGCCTCGCTTTCGACGACGGAACACCAGACGTGCTCGCCTATCCGCAGGACCGCGCGGCTTACGGCCGCCTCTGCCGCATCCTCACGGCGGGAAACCTGCGCGCGCCGAAGGGCGAGTGTCATTTGCGGATCGAGGACCTGATCGAGCATGGCGAGGGGCTGCAAGTGGTGGCGATGCCAGCGCATTCCCTCCCTCACCCGGGCCGCGCTTGCGCGCGCCCGGGCGCAAGCTCTTGTGGGGGAGGGCTAGGGAGGGGGGTCGCACGGACCTCTCAGGAGAAGCATGGTCAAGCTGGAATTGCCGAGCGCAGCGCGACCCCCCACCCCGTCCCTCCCCCACAGGGGGGGAGGGGGATTAGCGGCCAGGCGCGCAGCGAAAGCCAACTCCTGAAGCTCCTCCGCGACGCCTTCGGCCCGCGGCTCTGGATCGGCGCGAGCCTGACTTACGGCGAAGACATGCGCGGGGCGCTCGTATGGCGCATGGGCCTGGCGAAGACGCTCGGCGCCCCCCTCATCGCGACCAATGACGCGATGATGCACGCGCCCGAGCGGCGCGCGCTCGCCGATGTCGTCGCCTGCATCCGCCAGGGTGTGACGCTCGAAGCCGCCGGAAAGCTCACGCAGGCCAACGCCGAGCGGCATCTGAAATCCCCGCGCGAGATGGCGCGCCTGTTCGCCGAGGCGCCCGAGGCGGTTGAAGAAACGATCCGCTTCCTCCAGACCCTCGCTTTCAGCCTCGACGACCTGGCGCACCGCTATCCCGAGGAAGTGCGCGAGGGCCATGCGACGCCCCAGGCCGCGCTCGAGGCTTTCGCCTTCGAGGGCGCCAGGGCGCGCTACCCGCAAGGCGTTCCGGAGCGCGTGCATGAGGCGCTGGCGCACGAGCTCGCGCTCATCGCCGCGCTCGACTACGCGCCCTATTTCCTCACCGTGCACGACATCGTGCGCTTCGCCCGCTCGCGCGGCATTCTCTGCCAGGGCCGCGGCTCGGCGGCCAACTCCGCCGTCTGCTTCTCACTCGGGATCACCGAGGTCGATCCGGCCCGTTTCGATCTCCTGTTCGAGCGCTTCGTCTCGCCCGAGCGCAACGAGCCGCCGGACATCGACGTCGATTTCGAGCACGAGCGGCGCGAGGAGGTGATCCAGTACATCTACCGGCGCTACGGGCGCGAGCGCGCCGGCCTCGCCGCGGCGGTCACCACCTACCGCACCCGCTCGGCGATCCGCGAGACGGCCAAGGTCTTCGGCCTCTCCGACGATGTGATCACGGCGCTGAACGGCACGGCCTGGGGCCACGGGACGACGCCGATCGGCGAGACACAAGTGCGCTCCGCGGGCCTCGATCCCGCCGACCCGTCGCTCGCGCTGGCGCTCACAATGGCGGGCGAGCTTGCCGGCTTCCCGCGCCATCTCACCCAGCACAGCGGCGGCTTCGTCATCACTCGTGACCGGCTCGACGAGGTCGCGCCGATCCTGAACGCAGCGATGGAGGACCGCACCACGATCGAATGGGACAAGGACGATCTCGACGCGCTCGGCCTCTTGAAGATCGACGTGCTGGCGCTCGGCATGCTGACCGCGCTGTCGAAGGGCCTCGGCCTGCTCGAGAAGCACTACGGCGAGCGGTTGGCGCTCGCGACCATCCCCTCCGAGGAGGCTTGCGTCTACGCCATGATCCAACGGGCCGACACGATCGGCGTGTTCCAGATCGAGAGCCGGGCGCAGATGTCGATGCTGCCGCGGCTGAAGCCGGCGAGCTTCTACGATCTCGTGATCGAGGTCGCGATCGTGCGCCCGGGCCCGATCCAGGGCGACATGGTGCACCCCTACTTGCGCCGGCGGCAGGGTCTCGAGGACGTCGTCTATCCGTCGAAGGAACTCGAGGCGGTGCTGCAGAAGACGCTCGGCGTGCCGCTCTTTCAGGAGCAGGCGATGAAGATCGCCATCGTCGCCGCGGGCTTTACGCCGGCCGAGGCGGACAAGCTCCGCCGCGCCATGGCGACCTTCCGCCGGGTCGGCACGATCCAGACCTTTCAGGACAAGATGATCGAAGGCATGGCGGCCAAGGGTTACGACCGCGACTTCGCCGAGCGCTGCTTCCGCCAGATCGAGGGATTCGGCGAATACGGCTTTCCCGAGAGCCATGCGGCGAGCTTCGCCCTGCTCGTCTACGCGTCCTGCTGGATGAAGTGCCGCTATCCCGACGTATTCGCCGCCGCGATGCTCAATTCCCAGCCGCTCGGCTTCTATGCGCCGGCGCAGCTCGTGCGCGACGCGCGCGAGCATGGCGTCGAGGTGCGCGAGGTCGACGTCAACCTGTCGGACTGGGATTGCGGGCTGGAGCCCCTCTCGCCCGAGCGGGGTGAAGGGGAGGGTCGCATCCACCCCCGCCACGCCTTGATGGCGGAGCATATTTGCGCGACGCATGCGGTGCGGCTCGGCTTCCGGCAGATCCTCGGCGCCAAGCAGGAGGATATGCGAAAGCTCGTAGAGCGGCGCGGCGAGGGCTACGACTCCGTGCGCGACTTATGGCTGAGGAGCGGCCTTTCGTCCGCGGCGCTTGAAAAGCTTGCCGACGCAGACGCCTTCCGTTCGCTCGGCCTCGACCGGCGCGGAGCGCTCTGGGCGGTGCGCGGGCTCGACCGGGTCGGCGACCAGGACGCGCTGCCCTTGTTCGCCGCCTCGCGCCCCGAACGCGACGCCGAGCCGGACGCGAAGCTGCCGCCGATGCCGCTCGGCGCGCATGTGGTCGAGGATTACCGCCGCCTGTCGCTGTCGTTGAAGGCGCACCCGACTTCGTTCATGCGCGCCCGTCTCGCCGCGCGCGGGATTTTGCGCTCGGACGCGCTGCCCTCGGTCAAGAGCGGCGAGCGCGTGACGGTCGCGGGCCTCGTGCTGGTGCGCCAGCGGCCCGGCACCGCCAAGGGCGTGATCTTCATGACGCTCGAAGACGAGGAGGGAGTCGCCAACGTGATCGTCTGGCCGAAGGCGTTTGAACGGTTGCGCGCCATCGTGCTCGGGGCGCGCTTCGTCGCGGTGACCGGGAAATTGCAGAACGAGCAGGACGTCATCCATGTCGTCGCCGACCGCATGGAGGACCTGACGCCGATGCTGGGGCTTTTGTCGGAAAAGGGCGCGACGATCGATCCCAGCGCCCGGGCCGATGAGGTCAAGCGCCCGCAGATGACGGTGGCGCAGAAGCGCCAGGGCAACCGCTTCGCCCAGACGCCGCGCCTCGACGACCCGCGCGCCCCGGCCCTGCCGCTCGACATGGCCGAGGTCCGCAAGGCGATGCCGGCCGGGCGGAATTTTCAGTGATAGAGGGTAGAGCCATGCGCCGCGACTCAATCATGAGAACGGTGACCCACGCGCCGATCCAGAACAAGGTGGCATCGAACGGCTTGCAAAATGCGTCGGTAAGTTTACAGTAGTTCGCGACCACAAGAGTCATCGAAAAACAGATGGACGGATCGGTAATGAAACTCGGCGAAATTTGTTTGGCACCTTGCTTTGATTCCGCAGCAGCGTTTCGAATACCGCCAGCGGGATGTACGCGGAACGACGCTTGAATTTGTTCACAAGGACGGTCGACGCTTCTACTCGATACCACTCACCAATCACCCATCGCTTAGTAATGTTAATCCGAGAATAGCGATCGTAGGATTGTCGCCAGCGGGCAACCAAATCGCGGAATTCGTTTCTGCCTACCGCGTCTCCGGCTCGTATTCGAAGGCGATTGTGGCTGCGGCATTCGCAGGCCTTGCTCGCGACATCGTCGCCATGTTTGATGGCTTGGGTATTACGCGCAGCCTACATTTGCGATTTCCCCGGTCGGATAGCCTTGCACACCATCCCGACGTGTTCGTAACCTCGCTCGTTGCGTGCGCATCGCTTGACTCGAATTACGGCTCCGATGACTTTGACCCTGAAGCGAATGAAATAGCTCGTATTTGTGCCACTGAGCGTTTCCTCGAGCAAATTCTTTGTCCAAATTTCGATCGCCTCACCCACGTCTTCCTATTGGGCGCGCAGGCAACGTCTGCGGCAAAGAAGTTAAGGGCCAAGAGCGGGAAGCCAATCCGTGAAGTGCTTGAGAAGCGGGGCAAGACCGTGCTGAGTTTGCCACATCCTAGCGGACAGAATCAAGAATATGTGCGTCTCGCTTCGCTCGACAAGACGGTTTCCCGCGCTGGATCAATCCCGTTGAGCAGAAATGGCGCGAGTATCGACTGAAGCCTCCCTAAAGGACGCAATAAGGAACCGGAGGCGAAATACAAGGCGAAGCGTGAGACTGTGCGGTCCACAATCAATGACCTGCGGACGCAATTCGCTGTCGTTGGCGATTCGAAGTGACCCGCTTGAAGGGCAACTTGGCAACCCTCCGTGGGCGGAGTGCGTGCGGGACGGAAATTTCCACCAGTCAGTCCGCTTAGACTAACTGGAAGCGTCGGCGTCAATCTCGTCGTTCATAAGGGGTCTCCCCGCTCACGCAAGAAAGTCTTCCGCCAACGGACAGAGCTACCCACCAAGCCGGGCCACGATCCTCTGAACAGCCGCTTTCAACGCAGCAAGCCGGTGGGTACGGACGCCTCAGAGGATGTCCGACCGCACCTCTCCGTAGTGATGGCGCAGGACATTCCCGATCCCGGCGATTTCGCGCCAAGGGACACCGGGTTCCGCCGCCTTCAGGTGATCCAGGATCCTGCGGCTCGCCTCGGAGAGGATTTCAAGATTGCGCTCGACCAGTTGACGAACGCGTCGGTCGGCGGCGAACTTCTCGAAGCCCAAGCCAAGCGTATCCGCTTCGATATTAGCGATCGCCTACAGAACATCCTCCGAGTGGAGCCGAGGGTCGCGCCGCGGCGGCATTAGAACACCATTTCTGCCTCTGCGAGAATGTTGTCTCGAAGTTGGGGCTTGAGCGCCTCCCTGTCGACGACGTCGACCGGCCGCCCGAGCCGATCGGTCAGCAGCATCTTTATTCCCACCAGATCCAGCAGGTCGAAGGGCGCGGTCGGATCGATGCCTATGAGCACATCCACGTCGCTTTCAGGCCAGGCTTGGCCACGCACGACAGACCCAAACACGGCGGCCGAGGCGACGCCTCGCTCCTTGAGCTCAGGTTCCATCGCTTTCAGCGTCGCGATGACTTCGCCTTTCTTCGGGGCAGGACGACCCCCCGTTTCTCGCTCGACCATCAGCCGAAGCGCTTCGCGCACCACCTCGCTGGCATTGTTGTAGAGGCCGATCGCAACCTTACGTCGGACATATTCCTCTAGTGCGGGCGTGAGCGACACGTTCATTGAGGTGCTGATCTCCGCGTCCGGGCATCTAATGCGGGGGCCGATCAAACTTTAGCAATCTTTGTTATAGAATGGCCTCCGATCGTGCAAGCCGACTTGAATGCCGGCTGTGTCCTGCTGGCATCGAGCAGCAGCTTCATGCGTCAGGTGGCAACGGACCCAACAGAAAATCTTCCGGCGATGGATCGTCGAAGTCGTCGGCGATGAATTCAACCAAAGCGTCGATTCCGTGCTCCCGCTTGGCTCCCGCTTGAACTCGTCGATCGCCGCAAGGCGCAGACCTTTCGCCGGCCGATTCCGGGTCACGTAGAAAACCGGGGCGCCGTTGCGGGTGACGACGATCGTCTCTCCGCGCTCGACGTCGCGCGCCAGCTCCATCAGCCAATTCTTCGCTTCCTCTATGCCGATGGTCTTCATGCTCGCATTGTCGCCGCAAGCGCGAAAACGTCCAGCCGATCGAAGCCCAGCGACATCGCAGCGGAGGCGCAAGCTCAGCGGCGGGGCGATCCCTTGCGGCTAGCCCTTCGGTCGCTGTGTTTTGTAATATGGGCGCCCATAAGGGGATGCCCATATGGACAGGCGATGAAAACGACGATCGAAATTTCTGACCCGCTCCTTCGCGACGCGCGCAAGATTGCCGAGCGCGAGGGAATCACGCTGCGCGCTCTGGTGGAGCGGGGGCTTCGCCGGGTCGTCGCCGAGACGCGGACCAGCCCGCCCTTCAAGTTGCGCAAAGCGAGCTTCAAGGGTCGCGGCCTGCAAGACGACCGCGGCGACGCTTCGTGGGACAAGCTGCGCGATCTTTCCTATGAGGGTCGCAGCGGTTGATCGCCGTCGCCACGAGCATTCTTGTCTACGCCCATCGAGAGGACTCGCCGTTTCACGACATCGCACCGAAGCGAGTTGCGGAACTCGCGGAGGGAACGGCGCCATGGTCGGTTCCCTGGCCGTGCGTGCACGAGTTTCTCGCCATCGTCACGCATCCGCGTATCTATGCGCCGCCGACGCCCCTTGAGCGCGCCCTCGACCAGGTCGACGCCTGGATCGACTCGCCGAGCCTTGTGCTGTTGGCGGAGTTGACCGACCATTGGCCGACTTTGCGGGAGTTGCTCGCAGCCGGGCGAATTGCGGGAGCTCGCGTCCACGACGCGCGCATCGCGGCGCTCTGCTGGCAGCACGGCGTGCGCGAACTCTGGTCGGCCGATCGCGACTTCAGTCGCTTCGCCGATATAACGATCGTGAACCCTTTGGTCGGACCCGGCGCGCGCCGACAGGGCAAAATGAAATGAGGTCGAACCACGTCCGTCATTGCGAGTTCAGCACCGACCTTCGGCCGACCTCGATGGATGAAAGATACGTCCCTGTTCTGTTTATTATAACGAGCAAAATCAAGGAGCTATCCAACTCTTTCTCTTTATGCGCGACGCGCTCGCCGCGATCCTCAAGCGCGCCGAGGCCTGCTGATCCCGCCGGAAAGAAGCTGTCGATAGGAAAATGCAGAGAGCAAAATCTTGCGGAAAAGCGGAAAATCGTTTAGTCTCTGACGATGACGCGATCCGATGCGACGCCAGATTTCTGTCCCGCCCGGGCTTCAGCATGCGGCGGCGGCCTTCGCCGCCAGGAGGGCGATCGAGAAAAATTATTTTCCGGCCCGAGGTCGCTCGTAACCCGTTGAAAAGTCACGATTCGGACGAGAGAATCCAAGGAAATCCAAATTATTCCAACCCGTGAAAAGGCCGAATTCGCGGAGCCCCTAGGCATAGCCGCGGAGAGCTGAGGAAATCCAAATAAGCGGGTCCCGGAGACGGTGAAATCATCTCGCCTTACGGCAAGCCCAGTCCAAGCGCGCCCTCCTGTCTCTCACAACGCGCGGGTCAGCGGCGGCGTCCCATCCGCCCCTTTACCGCCCCGTCGTCCGCGCCACAGGGATCGGCGCGAGCCGCAGCCGCCAGTTCGCGGGCAGGGCATTGCCGCGCAAGCCGCCGCGCGGTTCGTCGTCGTCGTCCTTGGGCGGGAACATCACCGCCGCCGCGCAGACGAGGCCGCCGAACGAGCTCATGAAGCCGACATAGAGCAGGAACAGCGCCGGGACGCCCAATCCGCTGTCATGGAAAAGCTTCCACAAACCGAATGGATCGAACACCAGCAGCAGGGTCACGCACAGGGCCCCGGCCAGCATCCCCAACATCCAGTGGAACAACATGTAGCGGACGAGCGGGTCGAGCTTTTTTCGCGGCCCTGGCGAGCCGCAGGCGGGCGCGTTGCCGATCATGTCCGTTTCCGCCACCCGAACCTCCGTCCGCACTCCCGCGTCCATCTCCCGATACGACCGCAAGCTTACGATTTCATCATATCCGGAAGGCGGACCCGGTCAATTCGCCCGCCCGCGACAAAAGGAGCCATTCAGCGGCGCGCCTTCAAGGCGTCCGCCAGCCGCGCGGTGGCGGAGCCAGGTTTGAGCGGCTTCGGCTGGCTTTCATGCGGCGCCCACGCGCTGAGCCAGAGAATGTCGAAGGTCGCGCGCAGCCGGCCGTCAGGGTCGGCGAACGCGTCCGCGTAAGCCGCCGCAGCGCGCGCGACAACTTCGCGCCGAAGCGGCTTGCGGCTGCGGTCGATGAGCGCGTTCGCGGCGCCGAAGGCGCGCAGATCGCGCATCAGCGCAAAAATGTCGTCATAGCGGACGGTGACCCGGTCGAGATCGACGACCGGCAGCGCCAGACCCGCCCTCTGGGCCAGGGCGCCCAGCGCCCGCAATTCAACGAACGGCGCGACGCGGGGCGCGGCGCCGCCGAGAATCTCGCTCTCGGCCAGCGTCAGGCTCTGACGCAGTTCGGTCAGCGTATTGCCGCCAAGCAGCGCCACGACGGCGAGGCCGTCGGGCGCGAGCGCCCGGCGCATCTGGATCAGGGCGCCGGGCAGGTCGTTGACCGTTTGCAGCGCGAGGAGCGACACGGCGAGATCGAAGCGGCCGTCGGCGAGCGGCAGGCGCTCGACGTCGCCGACCGCCCCCAAAAAACCGCCAACGCCCAAGCTTGCGCCCGTGGGAGCGAGCCGGACGACCGCGTCGACCTGTCCGCTTGCAGCCAGCGCGACCGCGCCATGCGGTCCCGGCGCGCCGAGATCGACGGCGATCGCGAACCGGCGCTTGACCACCCCCACGCGGTCGATCAGGTCCTCGGCCGCCCGTTGAAGGAGAAAATCGGCGCCGGCATGCGCGCCGGCCCTCCCCCAGGCCCGGTCGAGCCGGCGAAGGACAAGCGCGCGGTCGAAGATCTGCGGCGGCGAAGTTGGAGGCATTGGCCGCCCTTATGCGACGACCAGCCACGTCGCGCAAAGCCCCGGTTCGCGTTAACCTCGCCTCATGCATGCGGATTTGGCCTTTTCTGCGGATGAATTCGCCGCTCCTGGCTGGCGGCGGCGCGCGCTCGATTGCGCGCTCAGGTTGGCGAAAGGAGCGGTCGACACCCTCTATCCGCCAACCTGCCTCGCCTGCCGCGCGGCGACCGAGGCGCATGGGGCTCTCTGTCCACGCTGCTGGAGCGCGATGCGTTTCATCGAACGGCCCTATTGCGAGCGCCTCGGCACGCCGTTCGAGCAGGACCTCGGCGACGGCCTCCTGTCGCCGCAGGCGATGGCCGATCCGCCGGTGTTCGCCCGCGCCCGGGCCGTCGCCCGGTTCGAGGACGGCCCGGCGCGCAAGCTCGTCCACCGGCTGAAATATTCCGACCGCGCCGAACTGGCGCGGCCGATCGCGCGCTGGATGGCGCGGGCGGGCGCGGACATCCTCGCCGACGCCGACTGTCTCGCGCCCGTTCCTCTCCACCCCGTCAGACTTTGGCGGCGGCGCTTCAACCAGGCCGCCATGCTGGCGCGGGAAATCGCCCGCGTCAGCGGCAAACCCTGCGACGTCGGCGCGCTCCTCAGGGTCAAGGCGACCCACAGTCAAGTCGGCCTCAGCCGGACGCAGCGGGCGGAGAACGTCCAGGGGGCGTTCAAGGCCGCCGACGGCGCCGTCGTGAAAGGCCGCAACGTCGTGCTTGTCGACGACGTGTTGACGTCCGGAGCGACCGCCAATGCTGCGTCCCGGGTGCTCCTGCGGGCGGGGGCGAAGCGGGTCGACGTACTCGTGTTCGCGCGGGTTGTTACGGGGGCGTGACCGCCTATATTGTTGAGGTTTGACGCGTATTGTCAGGATTGGCGGGCCTCCCAGGGAGTCGAGAGCGAAGTGAAGCCGGTCGTTATCTACACAAAATCGACGTGCGCTTATTGTCACGCCGCCAAGGCCCTCTTGGCGAAGAAGGGCGTCGCTTTCGAGGAAATCGGGGTCGACGGCGACCGGGCGGCGCAGGCGGCGATGGCCGCAAAAGCTAACGGCCGCCGGACGGTTCCGCAGGTCTTTATCGGCGGGGCGCCTGTCGGCGGGTGCGACGATCTCTATGATCTCGATGGGGCGGGCGAACTGGATGCGTTGCTGGCGGGTTGATGCATGATCAAATACGCACTCGGCTGCGCCGAGGGACATGAGTTCGAGAGCTGGTTTCCCGACAGCGCCGCTTACGAAGAGCAGCGGAAGCGCCAGCTTGTCGCTTGTCCAGAGTGCGGCTCGACGGTGGTGGACAAGGCGATCATGGCCCCGGCTGTCGTGGGCGATCGAAATCCGCCCGAGGCGCCGACGACCTTGCTCGACGCCAAGCGGCGGCACGCCCGCGACATGGTGGTTCGCCTGCGCCAGGAAATCGAGGCGAACACTGACGACGTCGGCGGCAAATTCGCCGAGGTGGCGCGCGCCATTCACGCCGGCGATGAACCCGAACGAGCGATCCGCGGCCAGGCAAGCTCCGACGAAGCGCGCGCGCTGATCGAGGAAGGCGTCGGCGTCATGCCGATGCCGGCGCTCGCGGACGAGATGAACTGAGCTTCTGGGAGCCTAGCAACTTGGGATCGAATGGCCCGGCTTCCCCTCATCCGGCTGGCTGTCGCCGGCCAGCTTCCCCTTGCGGGGGAAGGGGATCGGCGCTCTCCCGCCGGGAGAGGAAAGCTGCGATGAGGCAGTGTGAGGGTTCGCTGGCGCGACCGTAGTTCTACTTCCCGTTCACCCGGAATTCCTGGGCCTCGACCACCGTCGTTCCAATCATGGTGCGCACCGAGACACGGAACGGCATCCAGACGTGGTCGGATTCGATCGGGGCCAGCCAGACTTCGAGGTCCTTGTTTTCGGCCATGAACTTGGTGGCCGGGCGGTTCGGGCTATGTCCGGAGATCGGCACGTAGCGGGCGGCGCAGACGACGACGGGTCCATCGTAGCCCTTCGCCTTGGCGTCGCGCTCGCCCACATAGGTGAGGTCGATGTCGAACCGGGTGTAGCCGTCGAAGATCGGGATCTTGCGATTGCAGGCCTCGGACGGGGCCATGGCGCCGGAGGCGGGGGCGGGAATCACCACCGCGCCGACCGGGTCGACGATGTCCTGCTCGTCATGCGGACCGAGCGGAACGCGGTCCGGCTTCTCGTCGAACGGGGGAGCGATATCAATGCCGGTGACGGCGTTGCCGGAGAGCGCCATGCGGATCGTGCGCGTCATCTGCGAACTGGCGGCGGTGGTGGCGAACGTCGCGGGCGAAATGCGCCCCTGGACGATCGCGCCATTCCCGGTCGAGGCGCCGCGGGCGTTGGCCAACAGGCGCGCAAGCCCGGTGAGCTTTGCGTCGGCGCGAATCGCATAGCTCGTGGGGGAGAGCTTTGCGTCGAGGACGGCCTGGCCGATCGGCAGGCCGACCAGCGATACGCGGTAGGTGGCGTGCAGCATGTCGGCTTCGGCCGGCGGCGAGGTCAGCGCCGCCGCCGCCGCGAACAGGCCGAGTCCCAACCCTATCGATGGCGTCACGTCATGGCTCCGGTTCCGAATCGCTCGATCTTTCCAGGACGCGATTAAGCACAAAATCCGGCGTCATTGCGCCGGGCCGAAGGAAACGCGCGGCGCGCCAAAAAAGTCACGCGGCCCGCGTGTCAAGACCTTGCGGCGACGTCGCAGCCGGACATAACATCGACGCCATGGTCGAGACGGTTATCTCTATCCGCCCGGCGCGGCTCGGCGACGAAGTCGACATTGCCAGGGTGCACGACGAGGCGTGGCGCGAAGCCTATCGCGGCGTCATTCCCGGCCGCGAGCTCGAGCGCATGATCGCGCGTCGCGGTTCTTCCTGGTGGCGGATGGCGATTTCCCGGCGCACGCCGTTGCTGGTGCTGGAGTTTGGCGATTCCGTCGTCGGCTATGTCAGTTACGGACGCAACCGGGTGCCGGCGCTCGGCTATGGCGGGGAGATCTTCGAGCTCTACCTTTCGCCCGAATGTCAGGGGTGCGGATTCGGCCGGCGCATGTTCGCGGCCGCGCGCAAGGACCTCGAGGGCCACGGCTACGGGTCGTTCGTGGTCTGGGCGCTGGCCGACAACGATCGGGCGGTCGGGTTCTACAGCCAGCTCGGCGGCCGGGTGGTGCGGCGCGCGCATGAGACTTTCGGCGGTCAGGAGCGCGAACGGGTCGCTTTCGGCTTTGGTTGAGGCGGCTTCGCCGCTATAAGCGCCCCGGCGCCCTGGGCCCCATCTCGGGGCTTTAGAGACAGCAGCGCCACTCTGGAGCAACGGCCTTGAATCTGAACGCTGTCACGATCGGCAAGAACGCGCCCCATGACGTCAACGTCGTGATCGAGGTGCCGATCGGCGGCGAGCCGATCAAATACGAGATGGACAAGGCGAGCGGCGCGCTGGTCGTCGATCGGTTTCTCTATACGTCGATGCGCTATCCCGGCAATTATGGCTTCATTCCCCATACCCTTTCGGATGACGGCGACCCGTGCGACGTGATCGTCGCCAACACCCGCGCCATCGTGCCAGGCGCGATCATCAGCTGCAGGATCGTCGGGGTGCTGATCATGGAGGACGAGGGCGGCGGCGACGAGAAGCTGATCGCGGTGCCGTCTGAGAAATTGACCAAGCGCTACGCGGGCATTCACAATTATTCGGATCTGCCGGAGATCACCGTCCATCAGATCGAGCACTTCTTCGCCCACTACAAGGACCTCGAGCCGAACAAGTGGGTGAAGATCATCCGCTGGGGCGACGCCGAGGAGGCGCGCAAACTCGTGCTCGAGGGCGTCGAGCGGGCCAAGGGGGCCAAGGGCTAAGCGCGAAGCCGACTTGACCTTTAAGGGGGGATGATGAAACGCTCATTCTTGGACGCCCGCATCGACGAGATGCAGGCCCTGTGCAACCGGCTGGGCGTTGCGCTCCCCGGCTTCGCCCATTGGGGGAAGGCCGAGTTCCTGGCCAACCCCGACTCCGCCGCTTTCATCGCCGCCCGCGGCCTCGGCTGGAACGTCGTTGAATTCCGGCCCGGCGCCTTCGCCACCGATGGGCTGACGCTGTTCACCCTGCGCATGGGCGACTGGCGGGACCTCGAGACCAAGCGCGGCCGCCTTTACGCTGAAAAGGCGATCATGAGCCTCGACGGACAGAGGGCGCCGCACCACTACCACGGGGTCAAGACCGAGGACATCGTCAACCGGGGCGGGGCGCGGTTCGTGGTCGAACTCTTCCGCGTGAACGCGCAGGGCGAGCCGACCAAGGACCGCTTCCGCGTCCTCAAGGACGTCGGCGTGCTCGATCTTGGCCCCGGCGACCAGGTGCGGCTCGAACCGGGCGAGAGCCTGACGCTCGAGCCCTACGTTGCACACGCCTTCTGGGCGGAAGGCGGCACGGCGCTCGCCGGCGAAGTGTCGCTCGCCAACGACGACGGCACGGACAACTATTTCGTCCCGCCGCTTGGCGTCTCCGAGCCGATCGTCGAGGACGCGCCGGCGCGGCGCGTGACGGTCAGGGACTATGGCCGGCTGTAATCAGCCGGCGGCCGGCCGGCTTGACGTGGGAAGCCCCATGAGTTCGTCCGTTCGAACTGCAAGGCCATCGCGGCGCGCGCGGGCTCTTTCCCGAGAACACGTTGGAGGGCTTTCGCGGCGCGCTGGCGATCGGTGTGACGAGTGTAGAACTGGACGCGGCGATGACGGCGGACGGTGTCCTGGTCGTGATCCACGATCCGGTCCTGAACCCCGATCTCACCCGCGGCCGCGACGGCGCGTGGCTCCCGGCGCTCGGGCCCGCGGTGCGCAGGCTCCGGCTCGCCGAACTCGAGAGCTACGACGTCGGCGGGGCGCGGCCTGGCGGGGCGGCGGCCCGCGCCCATCCGCTTCAGCGCGCCTGCGCGGCGGCGCGCGTCCCGACGCTCGAGGCGGTGCTCGAAGCGCTCGCCCCCTCGCGCGTTGTCGTCGACGTGGAGCTGAAGACCGACCCGCTCCATCCCGAGTTGACGCCGTCGCCGGCGGAGATGGCGGACGCGGTCGTCGCCCTGGCCCGCCGGCTCGGCGCGCTCGATCGCCTGGCGATCCGCTCGTTCGACTGGCGCGGCCTCTTTCGCCTGCGCGACCGCTGGCCCGATGTCCCGCTCGGCTGGCTGACGGCGCCCGAGACCGCGAACTCGACCTGGCGGGGCGAATTCGCCCGACCGGGTTTTTCGGTTCCGGCGTCGGTCGCGATGGCGGCGGGCGGCGCGGGCCGCGCGGTCTGGGCGCCGGATTTCCACGAGCTCGCTCCGGACCTCGTCGCCGAGGCTCACGCGCTAGGGCTTCGCGTCGTCCCCTGGACGGTCAACGACCAGGACGCCATGGCCCGGCTGATCGGCTGGGGCGTCGACGGCCTGTGCACCGACCGGCCCGACCTCGCGCGGACCGCAATGGCGGAGGCGGGCCTCGAACCGCCGCCCCCTTATCCTCGGCCTTGACCCGCAATTGTGGCCGCGCCCACCTGGTCCGCGGACGCGCTTTTCGGACCAAGTCCAAGCGATTTCAACGGCTTAGGGGGCAAAATCGGCGACTCCAGCTTCTACAACTCAATGTTTTCAAAGGGTTACGCGAAGGTTGGGGCGCCGGGGCCTCGGCTCGTAGCCGCGCTCGCTGAGCGCGGGACGCGGTCCATAGGGCGTTCGGAAGAACGCCCGTCTTTCGACGGGCTATCGACCGCGTCTACAGAGTCGCCAGCCGAACCATCGCCTCGAAGAACCGGGTGCGGAACCGTTCGGCGTCGACCGCGACCGCGACCTCGGCGTTGGCGAGCCGCCCCCAGCGGCCGTCCCAGTCGACCACGGTCGCTCCCACGGTGAGACGCCCGGCGGTCTCGACGTCGACGCAGGCGCGGCGGGTCTCGACCAGCGCGGGATCGAGCGCGACGGCGACGGCGAGCGGGTCGTGCATGATCAGGAAGCGCCGCCCCGTCCGCCTCTCCATCCGCTCGAAGTAGAACCGCGCCGAGTTCGGCGAGGAAGGCCGTCACGGCCTTCGCGCGGACGCCGTCGCCGCAGCGGGCGGCGAGCGCCTCGAGGTCCCCGCCGTCGATCGTGACCTTGTGGGTCACGTCGAGGCCGATCGCCACGACCGCCGCCGCGCCCGGTCCACCAAAGGCGCGGAACACGATCCGCGCCGCCTCCGGATCGTGCCAGATGTTGAACTCCGCGCTCGGCGTCACGTTGCCGTGAACCGCGTAGGCCCCGCCCATGATGACGAAGCGCTTGAGGAGGCGCGGCAGCTCGGGCTCGCGCATCGCCGCAAGGGCGATGTTGGTCAGCGGCCCGGTCGCGACCAGAATGAGTCGCCCGGCATGCGCGCGCGCCGCGGCAAGGATCGCATCGACCGCATGCGAGGGCTCGGCCGGCTCCGGCGGTTCGGCCAGGGTCGCGTGCCCGAGTCCGGTCGCGCCGTGAACGGCGCGCGCGTCGTTCGGCTCGGGCGCGAGCGGCAGCGCGGCGCCCGGCGACACCGGAACGTCCGCGCGTCCGGCGAGCGCGAGCACGGCGCGCGTGTTGCGGGTCGCATTGGCGAGGCTGACATTGCCGACGACGGTCGAGACTCCGAGAAGGCGCGCCCCAGTCTCGGCGCAGGCGTAGAGGAGGGCGAAGGCGTCGTCGATGCCGGTGTCGACGTCGACGAACACGGTTTCGGGCTCATGCGACATGGGGTTCATGGGCGCCTCTCCGCGCGCGGCGGGTCCGATCTTGGTCAAGTCCGCCACGCATTCTGGCGCAACCGGCGCGCCGCGGTCAAAGTCGGCCGCGCCAGCCGAACGGACGCGTGCGTAGGTCGGCAAACTCCGGCAGAATGGCGGCCGAACAGGAAGAGCCCATGATCTCCGACTGGGACGACGCCTACGACAACGCCGGCCACATCGGCGACGCCGAGGTCTTTCCGAGATTGTGGGCCGCTCGCGCCGCGACCTTCGAGGGCGAGCGGCTCGCGGCCGGGCGCGCCGAACTCGACTGCGCCTATGGCGAGGGGCCCCGCGAGCGGCTTGCCCTGTTCTTTCCGGACAGTCCGTCGAAGGGTCTCGTTGTCTTCGTCCACGGCGGCTTCTGGATGCGCTTCGACAAATCCTTCTGGTCGCACCTCGCCGAGGGTCCAGTCCGCCGCGGCTGGACGGTCGCTGTGCCGAGCTATGCGCTCGCGCCCGGAGTTCGCATCCGCGACATCACACAAGCGATCGCGCGGGCGATCGCCACCGCCGCGACCCGCGCTTCCGGGCCGATCGCGCTCGCGGGCCACTCGGCCGGCGGCCATCTCGTCGCGCGCATGGCCTGCCTCGATGGGCCGCTGCCGGCGCCCGAGCGGGCGCGCCTCGTTCGCGTCGCGCCGATCAGCGGCCTCTTCGACCTGCGCCCGCTCATGCGGACGCGGATGAACCGGACACTCGGGCTTGACGAGGCCGAGGCGGTCGCCGAAAGCCCGGCGCTGGCGCGGCCGTTGCCCGGACTCAGCCTCACCGCATGGGTCGGGGCCGACGAGCGGCCGGAGTTCGTGCGCCAGAGCGAACTCATCGCCAACATCTGGACGGGCCTCGGCGCCGCGTGCAAATGCGTGCGCCTGACCGGGCGCCATCACTACGACGTGATCGGCGAACTGACGGACTCCGATTCCGCCCTGACCGCCTATCTCGCGCCCTGAACCATCGGCACGGGCAGGAAACCGCGCCGCGCCTTGCCGATCCAGCGCACGCCGAGCATCAGCGCGACGACGGCAAGGCCGGCCGCGAGCCCGATCCACACGCCGACGCCGCCGAGCGGCGTGGCAAAGCCGAGCGCGAGGCCGATCGGCGCCCCAACTCCCCAGTAACCGACGAGCGCGATGACCAGCGGCCAGCGCGAATCGTGCAGGCCGCGCAGCATGTTGGCGAGTGTCGCCTGGGCGCCGTCAAAGACCTGGAAGATCGCCGCGACCCGCAACAGGGCAATGGCGATCCCGACCGCCGCGGCGTTCTCCGGCGCGTCGACCGCCAGGAACGGCGCAATCAGGAGCCGCGGCGCGGCGATCATCAGGGCGGCCGACAGCAGGGCATAGGCGAGCGTGACGCCGAAAGCAGCCTCGCCGGCGCAGGCGATGGCGCCCCGATCCTGCGCGCCGTAGGCGCGGCCGATCCGGACCGACACCGCCTGACCGAGCCCCAGCGGGATCATGAAGGCAAGGCCGGCAATCTGCAGCGCGATCGTATGCGCTTCAAGGGTCGCCGGTCCCAGAAGTCCCATCGCCAGGCTCGCGCCAGAAAAGATCCCGACCTCCGCCGTGATCATCAGGCCGATCGGCAGGCCGAGCCGCCACAGCGCGGCGAATTCGCCAAGGGCCGGCCGCCAGGGCAGGGCGAACAGCCTTAGGCGGCGCAAGCGCGGATCGATCAGAGAGAAGGCGACGAGCAGCCCGAGCATCAAAATCTGCGACAGCGTGGTCGCAAGGCCCGAGCCGGCGATGCCGAGCGCCGGCAGACCGAATTTGCCGAAGATGAGCGCGTAATTTCCGAGCGCGTTGAACACGACCGCCACGAGCCCGGCGAGTAGGGGCAGACGCGGACGCTCGAGCGCGGCGAACACCGACCGCGCCGCAAAGAACATGAGACTGGGCGCGAGCGCCCATTGGTACGCCCGCATGTAGCGGCCGGCGTCGCGGGCGAGGTCAGGCGGCTCGCCGATCGCCGTCAGGATCGCGGTCGTCTGTGACAAGAGGAGCCATCCGGCGGCCGCCATGAGGAGAGCTGAGAGGAACGCCTGATGGGTCGCTCGCCTCACCGCGTCGTGCGCCTCTCCCCCGCCGATTTTCTTCGCCGCGATCGGCGACAACGCCCCGACAACTCCGACGCCAAGTAGGAAGATCGGCTGGTAGAGATTGAAGCCGAGCGCGCCGGCGGCGAGCGCGCCCGGCGAGAGCAGGCCCAGCATCACGTAGTCGGTCGTCGTCATCACGGTGACCGCGAGGTTGGCGAGGATCAGCGGCCAGGCAAGCGCGAGCAACGCGCCAGCCTCGCGGGCGAGCCGGCCATTGGCGGAAAGCATTCCGGCCTGTCGAGGCGCGGCAAACATGATCGACCCCAGGCGCGAGCAAAGCCGGCGGTGATAGCCGACGGGGTCCCGAAGAGCAATGCGCAATTGACGCGCGGAACGACCACGATCAAGGTGGATCGCCGAAGACAATGAACGCTTGGAATAAAACTCGAGGTGTCGCCAAATTCCGGGCGGGGAGGAATTCGTTGGAGGATCGAATGACGAGACGTTGCTTGTCGGCTGTTGGCGGTCTCGCTCTGCTGGCTACGCCGGCCGTCGCGGGTACGCATGACATCGGCAAAGTCTCCATGTATCTATGCGACAACGGTTTAGATCTGTGTAGCGATGGTCTCAATTTTGACTACAATATAACGTTAGGGCCGGGCCCGTTTAGCGAAATTTTTTTATTTGACGTCGTTAGTCCTTATATAAACGTTCCCGACAATTGGCCATTGGTGAAAACGAATGTGTTTCTAGGGTATAGCGCTGCCGACTTTTATGGATCGGATGTTGTGTTTTACTATCCTACTGGCGGCGTCGGAATTGCACTTCCGAGTCCTTCGCCCAACGAATTCATAAACTGGGCGGTGACCCCATACGCGACCGGCTACTCTCTCGAGGCGACCGGTTATTCCAACGTCGCGTCCCTGTCGGTGCAGGGATCCTTGAGCGCTTTCGACCTTGGTCCGGTCATCCCGATCGTCCCGGAGCCGTCGACCTGGGCGATGCTTGGCATCGGTTTCGCCAGTCTCGCGCTCGCCGCGTCCAGTCGGACGGCCTCGGCAAGAAGGGGCGCGGTGCGGAACGGAGCAAGCAGGATCCGAGACGCTCGCGGCGCGCGTCAACCCAATCGAAGGGAAGCGACATTCCCTCTCCCTTGTAGGCTACGGGATGCACACATCTTTTAGCGGTCGGGCTCCGCTCAACGGCGGCTGGCGTCCCCGCCCCCCTTGTGGCGGCGGGACAGGGTGGGAGGGCGCGCCGACCTCTCATCTGGCGCTGGAAGGGCTCCGAACTGTCCGAGTTCGGCGCGACCCCCCTCCTCGATCCTCCCCCCTTGTGCTACGGGATGCACACATCTTTTAGCAGGCGTGCGCCGCTCAATGGCGGCTAGCGTCCCCGCCCCCCTTGTGGGGGCGGGACAGGGTGGGGGGTCGCGCCGACCTCTCATTCGGGGGAAATGGCGCCAAGTTTTCGAAGTTCGGCGCGACCCCCCTCCTCAATCCTCCCCCACAAGGGGTGAGGAAGCCGCCCTCCGCGGGTCGGGCACGCCGGCAGCGAGCCGCGAGAGATGTGTGCATCCCGTAGCCACACAAGGGGGGAGGAAGCCGCCCTCCGAGCGTCGGGCATGGCGGCAGAGAGCTGCGGGAGATGTGTGCATCCCGTAGCTGTGTGGGCGAGGGTTAGGTAGGGGGTCGCGCCGTCCCACAATCGCCTGGAGCGAGACCCTCAATTCGCAAGGTCAGCGCGACCCCCCATCCCTGCCTTCCCCCATCATAGCCCGTCGAAAGAGGCCCGTCTTTCGACAGGCTATGCGGGGAACGAGAACGCCTTCGATTTGACTGACGCCCGTCATTGGCGGGACACCGCCCGTTCAAAACAAGTGCGCAGAGGAGCGTTGCGATTTCTGCGGGGGCGCCAATGTATCTGTTGAGCGGGGGTCGCAGCGCAGCTGAAGGACAACAGGGATGATCGAACTGTACACTTGGACGACCCCCAACGGACGCAAGATTCCGATCATGCTCGAGGAGGTCGGGCTGCCGTACACGGTCAATCCCATCAATCTCGGCAAGAACGAGCAGTTCGATCCGGCCTTCCTCAAAATCTCGCCGAACAACAAGATCCCGGCGATCGTCGATCCCGACGGGCCGGGCGGCCGGCTGTCGGTGTTCGAGAGCGGGGCGATCCTCGTCTACCTCGCCGAGAAGACCGGGAAGCTGCTCGCGCCGTCCGGCGCGGAGCGCTACCGGACGCTCGAATGGGTCTTCTGGCAGATCGGCGGCATCGGACCGATGTTCGGCCAGCTCGGCTTCTTCGCCATCCGGTCCGAAGAGAAATCGGAGCTCGCGATCAAGCGTCTGACCGACGAGTGCGCCCGGCTTCTCAAGGTGATGGACCGCCGTCTCGACCAAAGCGCGTATCTCGCCGGTCCCGACTACACCATCGCCGACATCGCCTGCTATACGTGGACGAAGGCGGGCGCGACCTTTCTCGAGCCTGTCCTCGGCCCGACCCTGAAGGAATGCCCCTCGGTGAGCCGCTGGCTCGAAGCCGTCGGCGCCCGCGAGGCGGTCCAGCGCGGCATGGCCGTGCCCAAGGTGTGAGGGGCTCCTCCCACCGCTTCCGATCAGCCCATTCAGCGCCGTTCGGGCGCGAGCGATAGGGCTCCGCTTCGCGTCGCCTCGGCGCGTGAAACGCGGGCGCGCGCTTGACAAGGAGGACGATCGACGGTAGTTTCGTAAACGTTTACGGTTCCGGAACGACGGGGCCGCGGGAGTGAAACTCGGTCCAGGAGGCGTGCGTCCATGGCAATGAAGGCCGTCCTCGTCGGCTGTGGCGCAATGAGCAAAGCCTGGCTCGAGGCTGCTCGCCAAATCCCCGAATTGACAATCGTCGGCCTCGCGGACCTCGAACGCGACCGGGCGGCTCAGCGCGCCGTCGAGTTTGGGCTCGCCGATGCGGCGATCGCGCGCGACCTGCGCACGCTTCTCGCCGAGACTCGCCCCGACCTCGTGTTCGACGTGGTCGTGCCGCAGGCGCGCCACGACGTGGTGGCCGCAGGCCTCGACGCCGGTTGCCACGTGCTCAGCGAAAAGCCGATGGCCGAGACGCTCGAGGACGCGCGCGACCTGATCGCCCGGGCGAAGGCCGCGGGGCGGATCCACGCCGTGGTGCAGAACCGCCGCTATTGCGAGGGCGTCCGGCGGATCGGCCGGGCCCTTGGCGCGGGCGCGATCGGCGAACTCACCAGCGCCCACGCCGACTTCTTCCTCGCTCCGCATTTCGGCGGCTTTCGCGAGGACATGGAGCACGTCCTGCTGCTCGACATGGCGATCCATGCCTTCGACGCCCTCAGGGCCATGACCGGGCTCGACGGCGTCAATGTCTATTGCCGCGAGTGGAACCCACCGTCCTCCTGGTATCGCCAGGGCTCTTCGGCGGCGGCGGTGTTCGAGCTCGATAACCATGCGCTCTTCACCTACCGCGGCTCCTGGTGCGCGCCGGGCCTGCAGACCTCATGGGAATGCAGCTGGCGCTTTGTCGGAACCCGAGGGTCGCTGACCTGGGACGGCGCCGAGGCGATCCGGATCGAGGTTGTGCGCGCCGGCGCCCGTAACGGCCTGTTCGACGCCGTCGAGCCGGTCGAGACGCCGGCGCTGGCCGCGAATGACCGGGTCGGCGGCCATTTCGGCGTACTCGCCGACTTCGTCTCGGCGGCGCGCGAAGGCGCCCAGCCCGAGACGGCCGGCAAAGACAACATCCGCTCGCTGGCGATGGTCCTCGGCGCGATTGCCAGCGCCGAACAGGGCCGGCGGGTCGACATCGTGATCTGAACGAGGCGTCCATGAGAGAGTTGCTCGACATCCGCATCGGAACCATGATCCGGGCCAATGCGCCCGACCCCGCAACCACCGTGGCCGCCATCGTCAAGCACGGCTTCGAGAGCATCGAGCCGTTCTTCTGGCAGACGATGAACAAGGATTTGCCGCGGCTCGCCGGGGAACTCCGCGAGGCGATCGGCGGCGCCGACGTGACGATCGACACGCTCGGCATGTTCGGCAATCCGCTCGAGAACGACGAACTCGACCAGCAGACGCTGGCCGGCTGGGAGGCGCTGATCGACAACGCCCATCTCTTCGGCGCGCGCACGGTCGCCGGCTTCACCGGCCGCGTGCGCGGCCAGCCGCTCGAGGCGAGCCTGCCGGCGTTCAAGCGGGTCTGGGGCGAGCTTTCGCGCCGCGCCGACGACAAAGGCGTGCGGATCGCCTTCGAGAACTGCGCCATGGACGGCAATTGGGCAACCGGCGACTGGAACATCGCCCACAATCCGGACGCCTGGGAGCTGATGTTCGACGCCCTGCCGAACGACAATCTCGGCCTCGAATGGGAGCCGTGCCACCAACTCGTCTACCTGATCGACCCCTTGCCGCAGATCCGCAAATGGGCCCCCAAGTTCTTTCACGTCCACGGCAAGGACGCGACGGTGCGCTGGGACGTGGTGCGCGAGCACGGCGTGTTCGGCAAATACCCGTTCGTCCAGATGCGCACGCCGGGCTTTGGCGACACCGACTGGACCCGCGTGATCAGCGAGCTCAGGCTCGCCGGCTATTCCGGCCCGATTGATATCGAAGGCTGGCACGACCCGGTCTATCGCGACGCACTCGAGATGACCGGCCAGGTCCGCGCGCTCGACTATCTGAAGCAATGCCGGGGCGGCGCGCGCGCCATCCCCAATCCGGGCTGAACGCAGCTCGGGCGAATGAACGCCGGAGGCGGAACGGCCCCGGTGAACTGGCGGCGCAAAGCCGCGGGAAGACAGGGAGGACGGATATGACGCGAAGCTTGATCGCAGCATTTCGAGGGGCAACGGCGCTGGCGCTGATCAGCGTCGGCCTCGTCAGCGCGGCCCACGCGGCGGAGGGGCAGGCGCTGCGCGACAAGTGGTGCAGCAAGGCCCACATCCGCTTCTTCGTCGGAGGCGCCGAGGGCGACGCGTTCGGCACAATCGTCTACAACGGCGCCCGCCAGGCCGCCGCCGACACCGGGGCGCAGGTCGATTATGTGTTCTCCGGCTGGCAGAACGAGAAGATGACCCAGCAATTGCGCGAGGCGGTCGCGGCCCATCCCGACGGCATCGCCATGATGGGCCATCCCGGCGAAGCCGCGATTTTGCCGCTCGCCGAGCAGGCCGCCAAGGCCGGCATCAAGATGATGTACCAGAACGTGCCCGTGCCTGCGGCGGTCGACAAGGTCGGCGGCGGCTATGTCGGGGCGCAGCAGGAGCCGCAGGGCCACGCGCTCGGCGTCGAGATCGTACGCCGGTTCGGGCTGAAGAAGGGCGACGTGGCGATCGTGCTCGGCGGCTTCGACGATTCGATCCGCGCCGCGCGCGAGCTCGGCACGGCAAACGCCCTCGAGGCTGCCGGCGTCAAGGTCGTCAAGCTCAACTCGCCGCCGGAATGGGCGACCGACCCGAACCTCGCCATTCCCGTCATCACGGCGACCCTGCAGGCCAATCCGACGGCCAAGGCGATCGTCTATCCGGGCGGCCAGGAACTCGGCAACGCGGCGACCTACATGAAGGCGGCGGGCAGGAAGCCGGGCGAGATCATCAACATCGGCTTCGATACGAGCCCGCAGATCGTCGAGATGTTCAAGGACGGCTGGGTGCAGCTCACCGCTGACCAGCAGCCGTTCCAGCAGGGCTACCTGCCGATTCTGAGCCTGTGCGAGCAGATCGTCTACGGACTCGCGCCGATCAACGTCGACACCGGCGCGGGCTACGTCACGCCGGACAATTACAAGGCGGTCGCGGACCTCGCCAAGGAGGGGCTGCGGTAGAGCCCCTGTAGCCGCGGTCGGCGACCGCGGTCCGACCCCCGAGCTCTGACCCGGGGGGAGGCGCGGCTACAGCGCGGCTACAGACGCAGCAGCCGCGGTCAGCGACCGCGGCTACAGACGCGGGCCACAACGGAGGAAGCGCGTATGGGCGAAAGGCTGATCGAACTCAGAAACGTCGCCAAGAGCTACGGCCGGGTGTTCGCCGTCGGCGGCGTCGACCTGCATGTCGACCGCGGCGAGGTCGTGGGCCTGCTCGGCGACAACGGCGCCGGCAAGTCGACGCTGATCAAGATGCTCGCCGGCGCGATCCCCCCGACCAGCGGCGAAATTTTCGTGCGCGGCGTCCGCGAGACGCGCTGGAATGCCGCGCGCTCGCGCAACGCCGGCATCGAGACGGTGTTCCAGGACCGGGCGCTCTGCGTCCAGCAGAGCATCATCCGCAACATCTTCCTCGGCCGCGAGATCACCAACGCGCTCGGCATGCTCGACCGCAAGCGCGAGCGCAGCGAGGCGGAGCGGCTGATGCGCGACATCGGCTTCACCTCCAAGGTGTTCTCGCCGGATTCGATCGTCGGCCAGCTCTCCGGCGGCGAGCGGCAGGGCGTGGCGCTGGCGCGCGCGATCTACAACAAGGCCGACCTCATCGTCATGGACGAACCGACCACCGCGCTGTCGCTGACGGAAACGGAAAAGGTGTTCCGCTTCGTGCGCGCGGTGCGCGCCGGCGGACGCTCGGTGCTGTTCATCGGCCACAACATCCACCACGTGTTCGACATCTGCGAGCGCTTCGTCGTGATGGACCGGGGGACGGTGGCGCTGCAGGCGACCAAGGACGAAATGGGCTCGGCCGAGCGCCTGATCGCCTACATGGAGAAGCTCGCCCACCCGCAAGGCGTCGACATCCCGGCCGCGCCTGGCCATGGCGCGGAGGCCGCGTGATGACCGTGTCCCTGGATCCCGTCGACACGCGCGCGCGTCCGGTCGAGCGTCCGCCGGAGAGCGCGCTCCGGCGCTTCGCCGATCGCAACCGAGCCGCCCTCGGCACGCTGGCCGTGTTCGTCATCATGATCGCGGCCTTCATGGCGGCGAGCCCTGCGGTGTTCCTGAGCTGGCCGATCTACAATTCGGTGCTCGTCACCCTGCCGGTCGCCCTGTGCCTGGTCGTCCCCCTGGTGTTCGTCGTCGCCGTCGGCGAGATCGACCTCTCGTTCCCGGCGACGATGGGATGCGCGGCCTGGGTGTTCGCGCTCGTCGTGCATGCGGGCCTGAGCCCGCTCATCGGCATCGTCGCGGCGCTCATCGCCGGGATGGCGCTCGGCGCCTGCGTGGGCGCGCTCGTCGTCACCGCGGGGCTCTCCTCGCTGATCGCGACGCTCGGCATGAACTTCATGCTGCGCGGGCTGATCATGATCGTCACGCAGGGCAAGTCGATCGCGTTGCTCGAACTGCAGGACACGCGCTGGGGCTCGATCTTCGCCGGGCAGGTCTTCGGCGTCCCGGTGCAGATCTTCTGGGCGCTCGCCTTCGTGCTGTTTGCGGGCTTCCTGTTCAACGGCCACCGGTTCGGCGCGCGCGTGCGCGCGGTCGGCGACAATCCCGACAGCGCGACCGAGATGGGCGTCAACGTCCAGCGCGTGCGCATCCTGACCTTCGTCTTCATGGGCCTCGGCGCCGCGCTCGCCGGCGTCTTCTCGACCATGGTCAATTACACCTGGTGGCCGACGACCGGCGACGGCTATCTCTTGCCGGCGATCGCCTCGGTGTTCGTCGGCGGCACGCCGACCTGGGGCGGCGTCGGCACGATCGCCGGCGGCGCCATCGGGGCGCTGATCGTGTCGTTCATCCAGAGCGGCATCGTCGCCGCCGGCCTTTCCGGCTTCTACGTCCAGTTCTTCAATGGCCTCATCATCATCCTGGCGCTGCTCGGCCACCGCTGGAACCAGAAGCGCTACCGATGACGCGAGCCGGCTCCTCCCACGGCTCGCGTCGAGCCCGGCGACCCATGCGCCCTGCGCGGGGTCTCTGAGAGGCGCAGCGAGGCGGGCCGCCTGGCGGTCCGCCTCGCCAGCGTTCGGCGGTTTGTCCCGCCGCCGCGCTTTGATAGGGTCCCCGCGCCGCGGGCCCTGGCCGGCGCTCGCGGCCTATCAGGCGCAGTCCGGCTCGGGGGCCCATGCATGGCAGGTCGCTTTGGAAGAGCGCTCGCGGCGCTCGCGTTCGCCTCGGCGCTCGTGGGCGCCCCGGCGAGGGCGCAGCAGGATTGCGGAAAGGGGCCCGAAGGTTTCCACGAGTGGCTGAACGCCTTCAGACAGGTTGCCGCGCGCGACGGAATCTCCGACGCGGCGTTCGAGGCCGCGCTCGGCGGGATGACCTACGATTCTTCGGTCGGCGCGCACGATCGCGGGGTCGTCTACCTCGGCCACAATTTCGAGAGCTTCGCCGCAAGCCACATCACGCCGGGCCAGTTGTCGCGCGGCCGGGCGATGCTCGCCCGTTACGCCCAGACGTTCGAAACCATCGAGCAGCGTTTTGGGGTGCCGGCTCCGGTGCTGGTGGCGATCTGGGGGCTCGAGACCAGCTACGGCGGCGACAACGGCTCGTATCCGACCTTTGCCGCGCTCGCCACCCTCGCCTACGATTGCCGCCGCGCCGACCGCTTTCGCGCCGAACTGATCGACGCGCTGACCCTGGTCGACCGCGGCGTCTGGCCCAATCCCAAAGCGCTGCACGGCGCGTGGGCGGGCGAGATCGGCCAGACCCAGCTCATGCCTTCGGCGATCATGATGTATGCGACGACGCCGGACGGCGCGGGAACGCCGGACGTCATCCACAATTCCGCCGACGCGCTCGCCTCGACCGCCGCCTTCCTCGCCGGACACGGCTGGCAGCGCGGCGCCGGCTGGAACGAGGGCGAGCCCAATTTTCCGGCGATCCTCCACTGGAACGCCTCGCCGGTCTACGCCAAGACCATCGCCCTCTTCGCCGACAAGCTCGGAGGCAGGTAACCCGCGTCGAGACGCGCATAATGAATTCTGATCGAATTGCGCCGTAACCCCTCATCCGGCCCTTCGGGCCACCTTCCCCCCGAGGGGGAAGGGGACGCGCGCCCCCTCTCCCCCCGGGAGAGGGAAGCCGCCATAGGGCGTCCGGGAGGACGCCCGTCTTTCGACGGGCTGTGGCGGCAGGGTGAGGGTAAGCTGGCGCGACCCGATCTCATCAACGCGCCAGGAGCTTCGAAAAGTGGTCGGAATTCGTGAACTCGCCCGTCATCTCGGCCTTTCGATCGGGACGGTGTCGCGCGCGTTGAACGATCGCGACGACGTCAACCGCGAGACCCGCCAGCGCGTGCTGGAGGCGGCCGCGGAGCTCGGTTACTCGCCCAACCAATCTGGCCGCAGCCTCAGGCGCGGGCGGACCGACCTCGTCGCCATGATCGTTCCGTCGGGCCCCGACGACACGCTGATCAACACGGTCTTCCTTTCGGTTCTGAACGGGCTCAAGCGCCGGCTCGACGCGCACGGGCTCGATCTCGCGGTGTTCGTCGAGGAGGGCCACGGCGATCGCCTCGCTGCGCTGCGGCGCGTCACCGAGCGCGGGATCGCCGACGCGCTGATCATCGCCGACACGGCGAGCGTCGACCCGCGGGTCGACTATCTCCTGAAGCTCAAACGACCCTTCGTCACCTTCGGCCGGACGAAAACGCCGGCGCGGCACGCCTATGTCGATCCCGATTTCGATATGGGCGTCGAGCGCGCGGTCGGCTGCCTCGCCGCGCTCGGACACGAGCGGATCGGGCTCGTGCTGCCGGACCGGCCGATGAATTACCTCGCCCTCGTCGAGGCCGGCTACCGTCGCGCCCTTCGCGAGCGCGATCTGCCGGTCGAGGAGGGGCTTCATTTGCGGCCGCCCGCCGGCGAGCGCGGCGGTCTCGAGGCGGCCAATGCGCTCCTCACGGCGGATCGGCCGCCGACCGCCGTGCTGGTCACCGACTCGATGCACGCCGTGGCGCTCTATCGCCGGCTCGGCGAGCGCGGCCTCCGGCCGGGGCGCGACCTCTCGGTGCTGGCGCTGCTGCCGGAGGCGCGAGCCCAATATCTGATCCCCACCCTGACCACCGTGCAGACGGATTGGACCGCGATCGGCGAAACGCTGGCCGACGCTGCGCAGGCGGAGGTGGCGCTCGCCGTCGGCGAAGCCAGCGCCGACGGCGCAGCGCCCAAGCGCGTCCAGGCGCTCGCCCCAGTGTCGCTCGAGCCGGGCGAGAGCGTGGGCCGGGCGGCGGACTTCGAGGCCGCGGGGGCGCGGGGAGGGTGAGAAAGTTGGGCGCTGTCCTTCCCCAGCTTTGCTCTACGGGATGCACACATCTTTTAGCGGTCGGGCTCCGCTCAACGGCGGCTGGCGTCCCCGCCCCCCTTGTGGGGGCGGGACAGGGTGGGGGGTCGCGCCGACCTCTCATCTGGCGCTGGAAGGGCTCCGAACTGTCCGAGTTCGGCGCGACCCCCCTCCTCGATCCTCCCCCACAAGGGGGGAGGAAGCCGCCCTCCGAGCGTCGGGCATGGCGGCAGAGAGCTGCGGGAGATGTGTGCATCCCGTAGAGCTCTGCTGGGGAAGGTGGCGCCATAGGGCGGCGAAAGACGCCCGTCTTTCGACGGGCTATGGCGCCGGATGGGGTGCGGTCCGCCGCTTCGGCCCAAGCCGGATTGCCCGACCGTCATCCCGAACCTTCGTCGGACCATACCTGCTTTCCGCACCCCATCCGGCCTTCGGCCACCTTCCCCGCTCACATGGGGAGTTGCGAGTCAAGGTCTGAGCGCGGAGGCAAATCCGCTTTGCGAAGCGCGCCGGCCTAATGGCGCGCGGCCGTTTGGGACCATGGACTTCGACGCCGCGATCCGGCGCTTTGCGCCGGAATTGCGCGTCGAAGTCCATGGCGAGAACGACGCCACGTCGACGCGGCGCAGTCACCCGAAGGGCCGGAGCGCGAGCGGAGGAGGCGCGTCAGCGCCTTGACGGCGCGGCGTCGACGTGGCCCTCCCGGGGGGAGCCGTTGGCGGAATGGGATAGGCGCCGTGAGCCTTGAGCCCAAGCGGCTTTGTTTGCGCCAAGAATAGATCAGCGGGACATGCCGAGGCCTTTCCGGTTTGCGCGATCCAAGGTCCAAGCCCGATTTGACCGATCTGGTTTGCACACCAGATCAAACTCACATTCGGCCGTCGCTCATGGGCGACTGACGCCATGGTTCCGCTTGCGGCGGGCGGGCTCGAGAGGACGAGGCCAATCTTCGTGTCGGCTTTTCAAGCCATGCGGGGAAACGGTTCGTCCACCCGGATCGGCCGAGGCCAAGTCGGGGCCCCGGCGATTGCGTCAGCTCCTTTTCGGCCTGGCGGCGAGTTCCTTGCCTTCCGTCAGGCCCAAGCGGCGCGAGTCATGACCGCATGACCGCGCCCTCGATGACCTCGCCGAAGCGCACGTACTTCCACAGGGCCACGAGCAGCTTGCGCGCCAGCGCGACGATCGCCGTCTTCTTGCGCGCTTTGGTCGGATACTCGCCCAGCCGCGCGAAATACCAGCGCGTCAAAGCCGATTGCGGCTGATGGCGCGTCCACAGCCAGGCGACTTCCAGCATCGTCGCGCGCAGCCGCGGATTGCCCGCTTTCGATATGCCCTGCTCATGGGCGATCGAGCCGCTCCGCCACGGCGTCGGCGCATAGCCGGCGTAAGCCCCGACCTGCCGCCGATTGGAGAAGGTCCGCGACAGCCCCTCGGACCATAGGATGGCCGCCGAGTCCTCCGCGATCCCGCGATAATCCGTCAGCTTCGCCGCGCCCGGCGCCTGGACCTCGCCGCTCCCTGCCTTCGGACGCGGAGCAAAGAGAATGCGATTGCGCGTCTTCTCCACCGCCTTGATCTGATCGAGCGTCATCTCCAGCCGGTCGAGTTCGCGCTCGATCTGCGCCTTCACATGCCCCGGCAGATCCCGCCCGTCGCCGGTGCGCATCTCCTCAAGCCGCTTTCTCCGATTGCGCGACAGCGGCGCATAATCCCGGATCCCCTGCGCAAACAGAAGACCCTTGATCCGATTGACGTGGGCGACCCGCTCGCCGATCAGCGTCTTGCGCTCGCGGCAAAGCCGCCGTTCGTCCTCCTCCTCCGGCGATGGCGCGACCACCATCGAGCACACCCGCGGCTCTCCGCGCTTGTAGGCCAGCAGCGCCCGCAAAAGCCCTTCCCCGTCGATCGTGTCCGTCTTGGCCCGACGCGCCCGGCGCGGCACGGCGATCGAGGCCGGGTCGACCACATGGCTCTCGAACCCCTCCCTTTCGAGCAGCCGGTGAAGCCAGAACCCGTCAAGCCCCGCCTCCTGAATGACGATGATCGGAAAGGTCCGCCCGGTCCGGGCCGCCGCCTTGCTCCGCAACTCGGCAAACCGCCGCAACAGCCCCGCCACGTCTCCCGCCGCCACGCCGCGCTTCGACATCTTCTCGCCATTGCCGGGGGAAAGCGACGTAATCAGCCAAGTCTTTCGGCTCAGTTCCAACGAAACGAAAATCGCGCCAAACTGCGTGCGGATGGCGGTCGGGTCTTCCAGGTGATCGCGCAACATCGGTCGTCTCCAGGTTGAGTGGATGAGCAACCTCAGTCTGTCCCGAAAGCTCGGCCGCTATCCACCTCCCCATGGAATCTTCGCGGTGAAGGGGGACGCCCCTCTCCCACCGGGAGAGGGAAGCCGCCATAGGGCGTCCGGGAGGACGCCCGTCTTTCGACGGGCTATCGCGGCCGGGTGAGGGTGAGCTGGCGCAACCCAATTGTCATCGCGCGCCGAACGCGCGCTCGCCGCCAGTCCTCGTTTCGTGCTATGCCGCGCGGCGAGAGGAAAGCCACGCAGATGTCAGAACGGCGAGAGCTCTACCGCAGCCCGAACGGCGACACCTGGTTTCTGGGCCGGGAACCGCAGAACGGTCACGCCTTCGTCATCCATCAACCCAACGCGCCGTCCGGGGGCCGCAAGTCCCACGTCGAACTGGGCGAGTTTCTCCGGCAAGGAGCGGGGCCCGAACATCAGGCGCTGTTGCGGTTGATCGGAACCCTGGTCGAGGTTCCCCCCTTCGCCGGGGAGAGCGAACCCAAAGGCGAGTAACGTCAAGCGGGCGGGATCGCCGCCCCGCTTCGAAGTCGACGCCGACGCCAGATGGGCTGGCGAGCGGGAGCCAGAGCGAAAAAGGGTCGCTCCGAGGAACGGCCCTCCCGCTGCGTTGGCTGCAACTTATGCGACGGAGACCGCCGTGCGGCGCGAACGATAGCCCGCGAAGGCAAGGCCGGCGAAGCCGAGGCCCATCATGGCCCAGGTCGACGGCTCGGGGACCGCTTCGGGGGGACGTGGTGTGACCACGCCGTCGCCGCTCTGGTAGGTCACGTCTGTCAAGGTGATGCCGGGGTCGACCGTGTAGGTTCCCATGAGCGCCGCCACCACCGGATTGGAGAACGCCGTGCCGTTCGTGCCTTCTGTATTCTCATAGGCTTGAATAGCTTGCGCACAAATATTGCTCGAATTGCCGCAGATGTTGATGTAGTCGGCGTCGAGTTGCGCCTCGGGCTGCGTCAGAGACGTCCCGCTACTCTGATTCGACGTCGTGGTGATGATCACCTGATCCGATCCCAACATGGCGCCGCCAAGATAGAACGTCAGCGTGGCGCCAAAAATAATGGAATTCAGGGCGCTGGTGCCGTTCGTATAGGTGATCGTGCCCAACTGAAGTGGCGATGTTTGGTCGGCGAACGGAACATAATTCCCAGTGAAGGTTAGCGTGCTGTAGTTCGTTCCAACCGCGGTTGGAGGATTCGTGCCCCATGTCAACGTGCCGCCGCTGATGGTCGTCGACGCCGGCGCCGTAGCCGAGTTGTCGTAATAGGTTTTCGCTCCGACCGCCGGGGTATTGTCGATGTAACCGGCGTACAGAGGATCGCTGAACACCCCGGTGATTTGCTCTTCTGCAACACTTGCCCAAGAGCTTGACGGAGAAGATCCCAAAGCCACAACAGCGGAGCCGGTCAATATCGCCCCTCTTACAAAGCCTAGCATCATTCACTCCCCTATTTGAGACAGAAATCCTGCCGCAGAGTAATGATAACAGTCGTTCCCATCCTCGACAAGGTCGCACGACCTCAAGGTAAAGGTCCTAGGACCTATGACCTATAGGGCGCAAGGTCGTACGACCTCAAGGCGATGTGCGCGCTGCGCCGCCTCGCGCGCCGGCGCTTTGGTGCGCCGTTTTCTGGCCAGATTGCGATTGATCGGAACCCTGGTCGATGTTCCCCCTTTCGGCGGGGAGAGCGGAGCGAAAGGCGAGCAGGGTTTCGCAGACCCGCCGCTATTGCACATCGCCACGTGTCACTCCGCCAGTTCCAGTTCGCGCGCCTCGGCAGGCGCGAGCGCTTCGGCGAGGAGGGCGTCGAGAAGGCGGCGGCGCGTGGCGGCGGCGGCGGCGAGGCCCGCTTCCAGTTGGTCGCACAGCGCCATCAGGGCGTCGACCTTGGCGACAATGCGATGTTGCTCGGGAAGGGGCGGGAGGGGGACGGAAAGCGATCGAATGTTGTCAAGGTTCAGGCCCGGCTTGCCGGCTCCATAAGCGCGCTCGACGATTTCCTCACGCCCTCCGGCGTCCGCCATGAGACACAGAAGAAGCCACCGAGAAACTTGCGAGTCAGATGGTCGCACGAGGCCTACGTGCTGGCTGACATATGCTTCGCTCATTTCGTGATCCAGCAAAGCAGGATTTGTCACCCCCGCGCCAGTGATGACGATCAGCAAGTCGCCTTTGGCCACTTGTGTCCGACTCCCCTCTGAGTTCGACGGCGGATTGACGTAGGCTAGCTCTTCGAGCCGTAGCTTGCCGAAACGGATGTTTTGCGCGCGGATAAACCCCGGGCCGGAACTCGCATAATACTCCGCCCACCCTCGCGACCCACTTGTCACGAGATCGCAAACATCGCCCAGCGCGATTTTTGACCAGGTTGCAGGGAGTTCGCGGGTGAGTTTTGAAGGGTCGCGGTTCGCTTCCTTCGGTCGCGGTATGACACCCGCCTTCACCAACCGCGACCTTTCCTTCGCGATCCGTTTTAGCAATTCCGATGCGGGTTCGTCCGCCGGGTACTGCGGCACAAGCTTGCCGCGGACGGCGAGGTTGAGGATGGTCTGGCGGAGTTGCTTGATCTGGTCGGGGCGTGCGGTGAGGGCGGGGAGCGCGTCGAGGGCGAAGCGGGCGTCGGCGGCGAAGGTTTCGGGATCGGGCGCGTCGAGGCGGGCGAGGCTCGCCGCCGTCAGCCGGTCGCGCCTCGCCTCCCGCTCCGCCCGCGCCGCCTCCAGCCGATCGCACAGCGCCATCAACTCATCGACCTTGGCGACGATGCGATGCTGCTCGGCCAGTGGCGGGAGCGGGAAGGGAACGGCAGCTACAATTTTTCCGGAAACTTCTTTGAACGTTGTCCCTGGCGCCTTTGCGTCAATGCCGGGCGCGAAGGCCTTCATCGCAGTTGCAATGAAACGGGAGCAATCGCCTACGTAAGGAACGATCGACTTGAAGCCTTGGTTCGTGGAAATCGGATTGGTCGCTATCGCTACGTACCCGATTGGCGCTCGGCTTGTGAAAAGCACCGTCCCCTTTGGCATCAGCGTTGCTGATGAAGCTCGTGCACCCTTCTGCGAGAGGTCCCGGGCACCGCGAGAAATGTAAAGGTTCGTGTAGCCGCCAAGGTCGGCAGGGGTCAGCCACGGAATGCCTTCGCCGGGTTCGGCGAAGTTGTCCGCATCGGAGGACGACGGAGTTCCACCGCCAACTATTGCGCCAATAGTATCGAGTTGCACCCAGCGCCAAGTTATCGGAGTAGGGAACAAATCTTCAACGGCATGACCGGTGTCCAGTTCGCGAGGCTTTCGCAGGTCGCCTGCCTTAACGAGCCGCGCCTTCTCCTTGGCAATTCTCTTGAGGAGTTCCGTCGCTGGCTCGTCGCGTGCGTCCTGAGGCACGAGCTTGCCGCGCACGGCCAGATCGAGAATGAAGCGGCGCAGCCGCGCGATCGCGTCCGGCGCCTCGGCGACCTGCTCATAGTGAGCGAGCAACAGCTCGGCGTTCATCGCGCGAGCGCCTCGGCGAGGATCGCCTTCAACCGATCGCGCAGCGATGCCGTCTCCGCCTCGGCCGCGGCGAGGTCGGCCAGCAACGTTTCCGGATCGCCGTGATCCTCCGCGACCACGCTTGGATTCTTGATGTCGAGATTGTAGCCGCGCGCCTTCACGTCCTCGATCGAAACGCGCCACGCGAGCGGTCCGCCCTCGCGGCCCTTGCGCGCCTTGCCGCCCCACCAGTCGATGCAGCCTTGCAGATGCTCAAGGCGGATCGGCCTCGTCATCGAATAGGCCTTTTGGCCCTCGGGCACGCGATGTTCCCAGAACCACGTCTCCTTGGTCGGCCCGGTCTTCTCGAAGAACAGCAGGTTCGTGCCGATCGAGGCGTAAGGGCGGAAGACGGAGTTCGGCAGGCGCACGATGGTATGGAGATTGCACTCCTCCATCAGATGCTCCTTCAGCCGCGTCTTGACGCCCTCGCCGAATAGCGAGCCGTCGGGCAGGACCACCGCTGCGCGACCGCCCGGCTTCAGCAGTCGCACGATCAGCGCCAGAAACAAGTCCGCCGTCTCGCGCGTGCGAAAGTTGGTCGGAAAGTTGGTCTCGACGCCCGGCTCCTCTTGTCCGCCGAACGGTGGATTGGTGAGGACGATATCGACCCGGTCCGACGGCCCATAGTCCGCGTAAGGTCGCGCAAGCGTGTTGTCGTGCCTAACGAAGCTCGCGTCCTTGACGCTATGCAGCAGCATGTTGGTGACGCACAGCATGTGCGGCAACTGCTTCTTCTCCACAGCGCGCAGGGCCGCCTGCATCCGCTCCTCGTCCTCGACCTTACGCACGTAGCGGTCGCGCATGTGGCGGATGGCGCAGGTGAGAAAACCGCCGGTGCCGCAGGCCGGATCGAGCAGGATTTGGCCGGGCCGAGGGTCGATCCGGTCCGCCATGAAGGCGGTCACGGCGCGCGGCGTGTAATATTCCCCCGCATTGCCGGCGCTTTGCAGGTCGTTGAGGATCTGCTCGTAGATGTCGCCGAAATGCTGGCGGTCGGCGAGGTCGTTGAAGTCGATCTCCTGAATCGTGTTGACGACCTGCCGCATCAACTGGCCGGACTTCATGTAATTGTAGGCGTCCTCGAACACGCTGCGCACCACCGCGCGCGCACGACCTTCCGCGCCGCCGATGTCGAGGTTTTTCAGGGTCGGAAACAGGTCCGCGTTGACGAAGTCGAGCAACGCGTCGCCGGTGACGCCCTCGGGGTCGGCCGCCCAGTCCCGCCAGCGCCGGCCCTTGGGGATCGGCGACCGGTAGGCCTTATCGAACAGCTCCTGTTCCTGGTCCTGGTCGTCGACGATCTTGAGGAAAAACATCCAGCAAAGCTGCGAAATGCGCTGCGCGTCGCCGTCGACGCCGGCGTCCTTGCGCATGATGTCCTGAATGGTTTTGACGACGTTCCTGACCGACATGCCTAGAGCCTCTTGAGTGGGCACGACATACGCGAGTGGCGTCCCCGCCCCACCTGTGGGGGCGGGACAGGGTGGGGGGTCGCGCTGGTCTTGGAGAGTGCGCGTCCGCGCAACCGGGCAAGGTCCGGCGCGACCCCCCTCCTCAATCCTCCCCCACAAGGGGGGAGGGGCGCGTAGCGACGAATGACCGCGCTCATGAATTGCTAACCCGCGTCCCTATAAAGCGCGTCATAAAGCGCGTCCTGGAGCTCGCGCACCGCGGCCTCGAATCTCGGATACGAACCGAACTGCTTGACCAGCTGCATCGGCATACCCATCCCGTTGAACGGCGCGACCTTCAGGACCTTCGGATCGTCAAGGTCGATGACGCCCTCGTCCTGATATTTGTCCAGCAGCGCCTCGAGCACCTTGCGCGCGACGTCGCCGTATTTTGCGAAGTAGTTGCGCTTGCGGACCTTCTCGGCCCGTTCCTTGCGCGTCAGCGGCTTCTGGTCGTAGGCGACGTGGACGATGAGGTCGAACGGATCGAAATCCTTGCCAACCTCGGCGGCCAGATTTTCGATGACCACGCCGTGCTCTTCGAGTTCATCCATGACCGCGCGCTTACGGTCGGATTCGCTCCAGCGACGGCGAAAATCGTTGAGCGAGGCGAACTCGGATGTAATCTGCTTCCTGGCGAAATCGAGATACGACTCCATCACCAGCTTGCCGTCGGCGCCGAGGTATTCGACCCGCTCCGCGAGGATGCGGACCGGGACTCCGCTGACGTAGATCTTGGTTCTGGAGTTCGTCCGGTTCGAAGTCTTCGCCCTCCTCATCCATCCCATCGCCTTCCGGGTCAGGCGGGACAGGCGGGTCGTCGCCGTCGGGCTCGTAGACCACGACCGGCTCGCCATCGAAATCCGGATCGCTGAAGAGCGTGGTCGCCTTCTTGAAGTCCATGATCGTGAAAAAGAACTTGTTGTATTCTTCCGCGATGCGCGTGCCTCGGCCGATCGTCTGCTTGAACGTGGTCATCGAATGGATCGTCTTGTCGAGCACGATCAGCTTGCAGGTCCGCGCGTCGACGCCCGTGGTCATCAGCTCGGAAGTGGTGGCGATCACGGGAAATCGGCTTTCCGGGTCGATGAAGTTGTCGAGTTCCGCCTTGCCATAGGCGCTATCGCCGGTGATTCGCACCACATATTTCGGCAGCTCGATGGCGCGCTGACCCGCTTCGTTGACAAGCGCGGCGCGCATGCGTTCGGCGTGATCGATGTCTTCGCAGAAGACGATGGTCTTGGCGAACGGATCGGTCGCGTTGAGATATTGCAGGACGCGCCGCGCCACGAGGCGCGTCCGCTGATTCAGGACCAGCACCCTGTCCATGTCGGCCTGATTGTATTCGCGGTCGGGCACGGCCTGGCCGAGGTCGTCGATCATGCCCGGCGGCGGCGTCCAGCCCTGGATGTCCTTGTCGATGTCGATGCGGATCACTTTATACGGGGCGAGGAACCCGTCCTCGATGCCCTGCTTGAGCGAGTAGGTGTAGACCGGATCGCCGAAATAATAGATGTTCGAGACGTATTTCGTCTCCTTCGGCGTCGCGGTCATGCCGATCTGGATCGCGCCCGAGAAGTAGTCGAGGATTTCGCGCCATTGCGCGTCGTCGGCGGCGCTGCCGCGATGGCATTCGTCGATCACGATCAGATCGAAGAATTCGGGCGAGAGCGTCTTGAACGCCTTGTCCGATTCCTCGCGCCCGGTGATTGCCTGATAGAGCGCGAGATGGATTTCGTAGGCGGGATCGAACTTGTGGCCAGTGACCTTGGTTCTGGCCGCTGCGAACGGCTTGAAGTCGTTGAGCAGCGCCTGATCGATGAGGATGTTGCGATCCGCGAGGAACAGCGCGCGCTTGACGAGGCCGGCCTTCCATAGGCGCCAGATGATCTGAAAGGTCGTATAGGTCTTGCCCGTTCCGGTCGCCATGACCAGCAGAACGCGGCGCTGACCTTTGGCGACCGCTTCGACAGTGCGATTGACGGCCTCTGCCTGATAGTAGCGCGGCGCCTTGCCGCTGGCGTCCTCGTAATAGGGCTCGAGCGTTAGAGGCTCCGCTGAGTCCTTGATGCCGCGATGACTCTTGTACCGCTCCCATAGCTTATCCGGCGGCGGGAAATGGTGCAGCGGAAGCTGGGTCTCGATGTCCTCCGGCGGTCGCGCGGTTTTGTTATGGCAGGCGAAGGCGTCGCCATTGGAGCTGAAGGCGCTTGGGACGTTGAGGATGCCCGCATAGTCCAGCGCCTGCGGCAGGCCCTGTCCGACGCTATGATGGTTGTCCTTCGCCTCCACGATCGCGATCGGGACGCCGAGTTCCTTGTAGAGCACGTAGTCGGCGAATTTCTTTTTCTTCTTGTTTCGGCTCGCGACGTTGCCGCGGACCACAACCGGACCGGGCGTCAGGGTCACCTCGCGGCGGATTTGCGTGACCGGGTCCCACCCGGCCTGCTGAATGCTCGGCGTGATGAAGAGGTCGCAGATGTCGATCTCGCTGAGATCCCTCTTATTGACGCCGCCGCCCGCGACCATCGCCCGCTATCCCGCCTGGAGCGCGCTCGCGCGCTCGCCGCTTCCTGATGCCTGTTATCCTATCTACACGAGAGCCAAATTATCTACCTACGGATCATTTGCGCCGCCGCGCCTTTGGCGCCCAGGCCTTCCCGGCCCGCCTCGATAAAGCGCTTGCTGAAAATCAGGAAATATGGTAGGCTTTCAATACTGAAGAGCAGAACGAGCATCGGCCCTGGGCCGGCTTGGGGAAAAGAAACTCGGGAAGACATAATAACCGAAGAAATATGTGTAAAATTCGGGCTTTGTGACAGATTTGCGCGCTCAAATCCTTGAAATCATGGAGTCCGTGCCAGGACTGCACCGAGTCACCCGGGTCGCCGGGCATCACCCATCCGAAGACGGCGGCGAATTGAAAAAGGCGCCGCAAGGCCTTGAAAAGGCTAAAAACGGACTCGGCAATGGCACAGCGCCTCCTCAAGCGCCTTTCAGCCAATCGCCCTGCGCGCTCGCGGCATGGATTGACGCGGCGGAGACGGCTGATTAGCCTCTGGCATGCTAGTTGGGAACGGACGAGTAAGCCGCTTTCCGCCGGTTGCGGGCAGGACATTGGCGAAGGGCGCCCATTCAAAGGCGGACGCCGTCTACGGGGAACTCAAGAGGGCGATCCTGACCGGAGCGCTCGAGCCGGGCAGTTTGATCGAAAAAGCCGAGCTGTGCGAAAGGTTTGGGGTTTCGCGCTATCCGGTGTCCACCGCGGTCAGCCGCCTCGCCTACGACCAACTCGTCGACGTCGCGCCGCAGCATGGCTCATTCGTCTCGCGAATCTCGCTCCACGACGTCCGTGAGCGGCTCTTCATACGCAGCGCTCTCGAGGGCGAAATCGCCGCCGAGGCGGCGCTCCGGATGACGCCCGCCGGCAAGGAGGCGCTCGAGGCGAACCTGAAGGAAGCCGAGGGCGCCGTCGCGGCGGAGGATCGGGCCGCCTTCTACGCGGCCGACGTCGCCTTCCATCAGATCCTGACGGCGCGGCTGGCCATGGAGCGCGCCGGGGAGGTGCTCGATGTCCTTCGCGTGCATCTCGAGCGGGTGAGGCGCATTCTCATGGCGCCGCCCGGCCGGATCCGCGAGGCGCTGGCCGAGCATCGCGCCGTCGTGGAGGCGATTGCTGCCGGCGACGCCGCTGCGGCCCGGGACGCGATGAAGCGACATCTCAGCGTGACCGGCGCGTTGCTCGAACAGGTCGCCCACCAGCGGCCAGGGCTTTTCGCTGTGTAGCGGAAGCCAACCCAAGGAAATCAAAGCCCATGGCGAACCCGCGCACATTAAGGCTGAACGCGTCGGACAACGTCCTCATCGCCGTCGACGAGATCCCGGCCGGGACGGCGCCGGACAGCGGGACGCAGGCCCGCGAACGGATTCGCAAGGGGCATAAGATGGCGATCGCCGCCATCGGGCTCGACGAGCCGATCCGCAAGTTCGGCCAGATCATCGGGTTCGCGTCCCGGCCGATCGCCCCGGGCGAATGGGTGCACGAGCAAAACTGCGCCATGAAGGACTTCGCCCGCGACTATCGCTTCGGCGAAGACGCCCATCCGACGGCGATCGAGCCGATCGACCGGCAGCCGACGTTCCTCGGGTTCCGCCGCGACAACGGCAAGGTCGGGACGCGCAACTATCTGGCGATTCTGACCTCGGTGAACTGCTCGGCCACCAGCGCCAGGCTGATCGCCCGCGAGGTGGAGCGCTCCGGGATGCTCGCCGACTATCCGAACGTGGATGGCGTGATTCCGCTTGTCCATGGGACCGGGTGCGGCATGGCGTCGAAAGGCGAGGGATTCGAGACGTTGATGCGCACCGAATGGGGCTATGCGGCCAACCCGAACGTCGGCGCGACGCTGATGGTCGGTCTCGGCTGCGAGGTGTTCCAGATCGGCCGGATGAAGGAGGAATATCAAATCGTCGAGGGCGACCGGTTCCAGTCCCTGACGATCCAGGCCAGCGGCGGCACGCGCAAGACGATCGAGGCGGGTCTCGAGCGGATTCGCGCGATGCTGCCGAAGCTCGATCGAGCGCGGCGCGAGCCGCAGCCGGCCAGCGCGCTGACGCTGGCTCTGCAATGCGGCGGATCGGACGGCTATTCCGGCATCACGGCGAACCCGGCTTTGGGCGCGGCGGTCGATTTGCTCGTGCGCAACGGCGGAACGGCAATCCTCTCGGAAACGCCGGAAATCTATGGGGCGGAGCACCTCCTAACCCGCCGCGCGGCGACGCCTGACATCGGACGCCTGCTCCTCGAGCGTATCCACTGGTGGGAGGCGTATTGCGCCCGCAACGGCGGCGAGATGAACAACAATCCCTCGCCGGGCAACAAGGCGGGCGGCCTCACGACCATTTTGGAGAAATCGCTCGGCGCGGCGGCGAAGGGCGGGACGACGCCGCTGATGGCCGTCTATAAATACGCCGAGCCGGTCACGGCGAAAGGCTTCGTGTTCATGGACACGCCGGGCTACGACCCGGTCTCCGCGACGGGCCAGGTCGCCGGCGGCGCCAACATCCTCTGCTTCACCACCGGCCGCGGCTCGGCCTACGGCTGCAAGCCGACGCCGTCGATCAAGCTCGCCACCAACAATGACGTCTATCGATCCATGATCGACGACATGGACATCAACTGCGGCGATGTGCTCGACGGCGTGCCGATCGCCGAGAAGGGGCGGGAGATCTTCGGCAGGATCCTCGCGGTCGCGTCAGGCGCCCCGACGAAGTCCGAGACGCTCGGCTACGGGGAGGCCGAGTTCACGCCCTGGCAGATCGGAGCGACGATGTGACGGCGACGGGCGCCGCGCTGCTCTTCGATCTCGACGGGACGCTGATCGACAGCGACGCGAAACACCTCGCGGCCTTCCAGCGGATCTTTGCTTCCTACGGGATCGCGGTCGATCAAGAGACCTACAATGCGAGCATCCACGGCGCGTCGAATGAATTGATCGGACAGATGTTTCTGCCGCATCTGTCGCCCGAGGCCCAGCGCGCCGCGCTTGAGGCGAAGGAGGCCGCCTACCGCGCCGACCTCGCCGGCGTCGAGCGAATTCCGGGGACGATCGAGCTTCTCGACTTGGCCGAACGGCTCGGAATGGGCGTCGCCGTGGTGACCAACGCGCCCCGCGCCAACGTCGACGCCGTGCTCAGCGCGCTCGGCCTCGCCGCCCGGCTGCCGATCGCCGTCGTCGGCGCGGAACTCGAACGCTCCAAACCCGATCCGCTGCCCTACCTGCGCGGCCTCGAACTCACCGGGGCGGCGGCGGAGCGTTCGGTGGCGTTCGAGGACTCTCCGACCGGTGTCCGCTCCGCCGCGGCGGCTGGCCTCGCGGTCGTCGGGCTGACGACCTCGCTCGACGCGGCGTCCCTGATCGCGGCGGGCGCGACCTTGGCCGCCGCCGACTTCGACGATCCGCGCGTCCGCAAGCTGATCGAGACGCGCTTTGCGGTGCAGCATCGACTGTGACAGGCCGTTCTCCGGTTGCTGCTCAATCCCGATTCCGCGACTGACTGGCGATTTCCCTTACCTTCCCTTCCGAAGCAAGGGCGTAGCCTTTGATTCCGGCAGGCTCGGACACGTCAAAAAAGTATCATCGCCCACGCCGCACCGTGGTGGCGCTTGCCCGCAAGTCCCGCTATCGTCAACCTACAACGAGCCGAAAAACAAGCTCAGCCAAGAAACAGACGAGTCGACCACGGTAGGCGACGTCCTCTGGGAGGGACGACTATGGAACCTGACCTTGAGGTCATACAAATAAGGCCCAGTGAATCGTTTTCGACCAAGTACCATGGCTATCCGTATCATACGGTGCGCTGGCACTTCCACCCAGAGTTCGAGATCCATCAGATCGTCACGACTTGGGGTCGCTACTTCGTTGGCGATTTCATTGGTGAATTCGAGCCCGGAAACCTAGTCCTGACCGGGCCAAATTTACCGCATAACTGGATCAGTGATGTACCGGCTGGGCAGAAGGTGGACCTGCGCTGCCGTTTCATCCAATTCTCCGCGAATTTCATTGTCGGAGCGATGAATGCATTCCCGGAACTGAAAGCAATCTCACCGCTTCTGGAATCGTCGCGCCGCGGCGTTCTGTTCAGCAGACAGACCGGCAATGAGGTCTGGCCAATGCTGGAAGGAATCATGGAGGCGCAGGGTGTGCTCCGGATCGAACTCTTCATGAAGATCCTAGGCGTGCTCACGCGTGAGCGAGCCGCGCGGGTGCTTGCAAGCGAAAGTTACCTTCCCGATCCTTCCGGCTACATGACGGCAGGCATGAACAAGGCGCTCGCCCACATCCGCGAGAACCTCACCCAACCCTTCAACGAACGCGATCTGGCCGCGATCGCGAAACAATCGACAGGGGCGTTCTCTCGCTCATTCCGCAAGCATACCGGTATGTCTCTCCTTCAGTACATCCGGCGACTGCGCATCAACATGGCCTGCCAAATTCTGATGAGCAATGAACATGCGCAGGTGTCGGACATCTGCTTCGAGGTCGGGTTTAACAACCTTTCCAATTTCAACCGGCAATTCCTCGCCGAGAAAGGCATGCCGCCCTCACAGTTCAGGAAGCAACTGGCCGAAAATTTCTCGGCCGCAGGAGCCGCGTGGCAGGGAGGATCAGGGAAGAGCCAGACATCGCCGCCATTTGGGCAAGGATACCGGAGCGCACGCGACGCGGCCTCCCAGGCGCAGGTTTGTACGCAACGATAACAGATGAGGAGAGGAATCGATGATGAAGATTTCATGGATACTGAGCCAGCCAGGGCTGCTGGCGAGCAGTTATGGCTGGGGGCAGGCTTCGCCTCCGCGCATGCCGCCGACATTTCCGGTTCGACCGTCGCCTTCCTGATGCCGGACCAGGGATCAACCCGCTACGAGCAGCACGATCATCCCGGCTTCGTCGCCGAGATGAGCAAGCTGTGCGCGAGCTGCAAGGTCATCTACCTGAACGCCGACGCCGACGTCGCCAAGCAACAGCAGCAGTTCAACTCCGTCATCGTCCAGGGCGCGAAGGTCATCGTGCTCGATGGAGTCGAATTCCGCCGCCTCCGCGTCGCTGGTGCACAACGCCCAGAGCCAGGGCGTCAAGGTGATCGCCTATGACCGCCCGATCCCCGACGGCAAGGTCGACTTCTACGTCTCGTTCGACAACGAGGGGATCGGCAAAGCCATCGCTTCGTCGTTGGTCGAGCATCTCAAGGCTTTGGGCGCGCCAACCAAGGACGACGGCGTGCTGCAGATCAATGGCTCGCCCACCGACGCAGCGGCGGGTTTGATCAAGAAGGGCTGCCACGAGGGCCTGGCGACCGGCGAATACAAGACCCTGGCCGAGTTCGACACGCCGAACTGGCTCCCGACCAACGCCCAGCAGTGGGCCGCGGGTCAGATCGCCCGCTTCGGCAAGCAGATCATCGGCGTGGTTGCGGCGAACGACGGAACCGCCGGCGGCGCCATCGCGGCGTTCAAGGCGGCCGGCGTTGACCCGGTGCCGCCGGTGACCGGCAATGACGCGGAGATCGCGGCACTGCAGCGTATCATCGCCGGCGACCAGTACAACACGATCTCCAAGCCTAGCGAGATCGTGGCTAGCGCGGCCGCCGACGTCGCTGTGCAACTCCTCAAAGGCGAGACGCCGAAAGCGACGACAACCCTGTTCAACTCGCCGTCACAGCTCTTCGTGCCAGCCGTCGTGACGGCGGAGAATCTCAAGGCCGAGATCATCGACAAGAAGATCCAGACGGCCGCCGAGCTCTGCACGGGAGACTATGCCGAGGGCTGCAAGAAGCTCGGCATCCAGTAGGGCCTGGATCGGCGGCCCAGCCGTATGACAAACCGGGCCAGGCCGCCCGCGAGGATAACTGTTCCGGCCGCTGGCCCGCGCAATCCCGCGGAGGGCGGCGCCGGATGCGCTTGCTCGTCGACCAATTCGCATTCAGGACGCCGCCAATGACGGAACCGGCCGAACACCCGGCGTCAGACCCTCGGCCCCTGGTCAGCTTGAGCGGCATCTCCAAGAACTTCGGCGCCGTCTCGGCGCTGACCGAGGTGGATCTCGAAATTTTTCCCGGTGAGATTCTCGCGCTGGTTGGCGACAACGGCGCCGGCAAATCGACGCTCATCAAGATCCTCGCCGGCGTCCTGCAGCCGAGCTCCGGCTCGATCGCATTCGACGGCGCTCCGGTGACCATGCCGAACCCGAGCGCCGCGCTGCGCCTCGGGATCGCGACGGTGTTTCAGGATCTGGCGTTGTGCGAAAACCTCGACGTCGTCGCCAACATCTTTCTCGGGCGAGAGCTCAGTCCGCTGCAGCTCGACGAGGTGGCGATGGAGGTCCGCGCCTGGACGCTGCTCGCGAGCTCTCGGCGCGCATTCCGAGCGTACGGGAACCGGTCGCCGCCCTCTCCGGCGGTCAGCGTCAGACCGTCGCGATCGCCCGCTCCTTGCTGATAAATCCAAGGGTGATCCTTCTCGACGAACCGACTGCCGCGCTGGGCGTCGCGCAGACGGCCGAGGTGTTGAACCTGATCGAACGCGTTCGGGGTCGCGGCCTGGGCGTCGTGATCATTAGCCACAACATGGAGGTTGTGCGCGCCGTGGCGGATCGAATCGTGGTGCTTCGGCTCGGACGGAACAATGGCGTCTTCTCGCGGGATGCATCCAACCACGATCTGGTGAGCGCGATCACCGGCGCCGACGACAATGCGGTCTCGCGCCGGGAGAGCGGCGGCGCCCGGCCGACATCCTCGAACCGGGGAGCCATTGATGAGCTCTGATTTCGGGGGCGACGCCCAATCGCCAGTGCTTCTCGATCGAGGCGACGAGCGGCTCAAAGATCGAAGCGGGATTGCCGGTTCACTGAAGGCCTTCGCCGACCGCATCCAGTCCGGCGATCTCGGCTCCCTGCCTGTGGTTATCGGGCTGATGATCATCTGGACCGTGTTCCAGACGTTGAACCCGGTGTTCCTGTCGCCGCGCAATCTTGTGAACCTCCTGTTCGACTGCTCGACTGTCGGTATCATCTCCCTCGGCATCGTCTGTGTGCTCATGGTGGGAGAAATCGACCTGTCAGTCGGCTCGGTCAGCGGCCTTTCGTCCGCCATCCTCGGTGTGCTGTGGGTGCGCATGGGGTGGCCGCCGGCAGCGGCGGCGTTCGCGGCCTTGGCCGCGGGATGCCTGATCGGCTGCGATGTATGCGCTTGTCTACAATCGCCTCGGGATGCCGAGCTTCGTCTCGACGCTGTCGGGTCTTCTGGCCTTCCTCGGGCTGCAGCTTTACATTCTCGGCCCGAAGGCTCCATCAATCTTCCCTACGAGATCCGCGCTGGTGAAGTTCGGCGAACTCCTCGTCATGCCAACGCCGGTGGGCTTCGGGCTGGCCGCGGTTCCCGGCGCCCTCACGCTCGTGAGCCGCTTCCGCACGGCAAAGCGGCGTCAAGCCTGCCGGACTGTCCTCCCGGTCCATGGGCGGACAGCTGCTGGAGGCGGGCGTGATCACGGTCGTGCTCGAGATGGGCGTCTACTACCTCAGCTTCGCGCGCGGGGTGCCGTGGATGTTCGGCCTCTTTGTCGCGCTTGTCATGGCTATGAACTATGCGCTGCGACGCACGAAGTGGGGTCGATCGATGTCCGCTGTCGGCGGCAATCTCGAGGCGGCGCGGCGGGCCGGCATAGACATGCGTCTGATCTATACGAGCGCCTTCGCCCTATGCTCGTCTCTGGCCGCCATCGGCGGCATGCTGTCCGCCGCGCGCCTGGCCAGTTCCAATCTGCAGGCGGGCACCGTCGACGTCAATCTCAACGCCATCGCCGCGGCTGTGATCGGCGGCACCAGCCTCTTCGGTGGCCGCGGCAGCGCCTATTCGGCATTGCTCGGCATCATCGTCATCCAGTCTATCGCAAGCGGCCTGACGCTGCTCGATCTGTCCTCGTCGCTCCGATACATGATCACTGGCGGCGTCCTGGCTATCGCCGTCATCGTCAACTCTCTCGCTCGCCGCTCGCGCGTTTCCCACGGCCGCGCTTGAGCGAGCGGCTAATCGAAGAGCGTAAAATGACAATGCAACTCTCTGGAAAGGTCGCGGCGGTCACCGGCGCCGCCTCCGGCATCGGGCTGGCGTGCGCCCGGGCTATGCTCGCCGCGGGCGCCCGCGTTGCGCTGGTGGACCGCGATGCCGGCAGGCTGCAGGCGCTCCGCGCCGAACTGGGCGACCAGGCGATCCCCATCATCATCGACCTTCTCGACAGGTCCAGCGTGGCGCGGATGATGCCGCGGATCCTCGAAAAGGCGGGCCATCTCGATATTCTTCACGCCAATGCGGGCGCCTATATCGGAGGAGAGGTCGTCTCCGGCGATCCCGATGCCTGGGACCGTATGCTGAACCTCAATATCAACAGCGTTTTCCGCACTGTGCATGCGGTCCTGCCGCATATGGTCGAGCGCAAGGGCGGCGACATCATCGTCACGAGCTCAGTGGCTGGCCTGATTCCCGTTGTCTGGGAGCCGATCTACACCGCGTCGAAGCATGCCGTGCAGGCGTTCGTCCACACTGTGAGGCGTCAGGTCGCCAAACATGGAATTCGTGTGGGGGAGGTGGCGCCGGGGCCGGTGTTGACAGGTCTTCTCAGCGATTGGCCGAAGGCGAAGATGGAGGAGGCGCTGGCGGCCGGCAGCCTGATGGAGCCGAACGAGGTGGCGGACGCTGTCCTGTTCATGCTGACGCGGCCGCGTAGCGTAGTCGTCCGCGACCTCGTGATTCTTCCCCAAAGCCTTGACATCTGACCGGCAACCCATTCGCAACAGAGGAGCACGCCATGATTCTCGATCGATTCCGGCTCGATTCCCGGGTGGCTCTCATAACGGGCGGCACACGCGGCATCGGCCTTGCCATCGCCAAGGCGTTCGGCGAGGTCGGCGCGCGTGTCGTCATCAGCGGCCGCACCCTGCAGAAGAGCGCCGAGCGGACTCTCTCCGACGCTGGAGTCGCCTTCGACTTCTTGGCCAGCGAGCTCCTGGATGAAGGCGCCCCGGATCGCCTGGTTTCCGACACGGTCTCGAAGTCGGGAAGGCTAGATATTCTGGTTAACAACGCCGGCATCGCGATTCACGGCGACAGCGGCGATTTCCCCGACGCCACTTGGCGGCAGATCATGAGCCTCAACGTCGAGGCGGTGTTTCGCAGCTGCCGAGCCGCTTTGGCGCCGATGCGCGTACAGGGCAACGGCGTCATCCTCAATGTCGGCTCAATCTCGGGTATCGTCTCCAACATCCCGCAGAATCAGGTCGCCTACAACAGTTCGAAGGCGGCGGTCCACATGATGACCAAGAGCTTGGCGAGCGAACTGGCGGCGGAGAACATCAGGGTCAACGCGGTCGCGCCCGGGTACATCGACACCGATCTTTCGCGCGGCGGGATCGAGAACCCGGATTGGTTTCCCATCTGGCAGCGCATGACGCCCATGGGCCGCGTCGGCCAACCCGAAGAGGTCGCCGCGGCGGCCGTATTTCTCTGCTCCGATGCAGCGAGCTATGTGACAGGCGAGGTTCTCGTCATAGACGGCGGCTACACGACGCGCTGAAACCGGAATTGGAGCCATCAAGGGCAGGCGGGGATTGTGCGCACCTTCGGGATGTCCTGCCTGCCTTGCTCAATGCCCGCTTCGGATGGACTGCGCGCCTACAGGCCCGGGCCCGAATGCTTCACGATGCCGCCCGTTCCCACCGTTCCCACCGTTCGCCCGACGACCGCGGTCCGCCCCTTCTGGAGATCGCCTCTCGCGTGTCGGCGTAGGTCTCCATTTCCATGGCGTGGGGCTTGTCACGCTGCCTCCGAGCCCTCCTGCGAGGGCAGAGGAGCATTTGCGTCGAGCCCGCGCGGCATCGGGCCGGCGCGAACATGTCGACACGCCGCGTCCGGATGGGCTTGAGGTCTGCAGTCTCGCGTGCGATTGACGGTGCTTCTGCTGAGCCCCAAAGTGAGAAGCGTCCGTCGCAGGGCCGCACGGGGCAGCCGCGGGGTCGTTCAAAGCGCCCCTTGGCGTGGAGTATCGATGAGCGACGCATCAACCGCCGCGGACGAAGTCGCCGAGGTCCGGGAACCCCAGGCCGTCGCAACGACGCCTGCGGCGCCGGTTGAAACTGGCGCCGCCCTGAGCCCCTATGCGTTGCCGCCGGTTTCGGCCGACGACCCGTGCGGCCCGGACCTCGATCTGGAAGGCGATCCGGACTACCTCAACTTCTTCGCCGCAACCGAAGGCGTGCTGCCGGCCAGTTACTACGCGTTCAAACGCGATGCGATCGAGTTTCCGGCGGCGTTCAAGACCGTCGACGCCTTGCTCCAGCGCACCCTCGACGTGCGCCTCTTGATCCTCGGGGCGAAGCTCGCGATCCTCAATCGCAACCTCGAAGGATTTGCGGCGCGCGTCGGCTCGATCGCCTGGATGATCGCCGCCTACTGGGACGAGTTCCCATCCGCGCGCCGAAGGCGGCGATTTCGGCCTGCGCGTCGGACAGCTCGAGACGCTCGACGACGGCCCGGTGGTGCTGATGCCGCTGCAATATGCGCCGCTCATCGAGGCGTCGCGCCAGGGCGTGCTCTCCTACCGCGACCACCTCGTCGCGACCGGGGCCGCGCAGCCGCGCGTCGTCACGCGCCTGAACCTGCAGGGCGAAACGGAAATCAGCGCCGACGAGAAGTTCATGGCGCCGGCCGCCATCGACCGGCTCTTGCGCGATGTCGAGCTCGAGAAGCTGGTCGGCCTGTACGAGACCGTTCGCGGCCTCGCGGAGTCGGTGGCGGCGATTCGGGAGACCACGAAGGCGCGCGGCGGCTTGAAGGCGACGGTCAAGCTCGAGAAACTCGACGGCGTCGCCAAGGGCATGGCGGAGTTCTTGCGCGCGGCGGTGGTCGCCCGCGACCCGTCGCTCGCCCCCGCCGCGGCGGGCGAAGCGGGGACTGCCGAGCCTGGGGCCGCCGCCGACGGAGACGCTGCGACGGCCGCGGCCGGCCCCGCTGTTCCGGCCGCCTTCGCCACGCTGGCCGAGGTCGATGCGGCGCTCGCCTCCGCCCACGGCTATTTTCTCAGCGCCGAGCCGACCAGCCCGGCGGTGCTGCTCATCCGCCAGGCGCGCCAATGCCTGGGCAAGAACCTCTACGAGGTGATGCAGTTGCTCGCGCCCAGCGCCGCCGACGAAGCGCGTGTGTTCGTCGGGCCGGACGGCGCCTTTCCGGTGCCGGTGCGCAACCTCGCCGACGCGCCGACCGCAGGCGACAATCCGTCCGAGGCGGAGCCCGCCGCGACCCGTCAAGCCGCGGTCGCCACCATCGACGCCGTCGTCCAGCACATGCAGAAGACCCAGCCGTCGAGCCCGATTCCCTATCTTTTGGAGCGCGCCAAGGCGCTGGCGACCCGCGACTTCGTCAGTTTGCTCAACGACATCCTTCCCGAGGAGTTGGTCGCAAGACTGAAGCGGCGGGAGTGAGCGTTCGCGCTTCGTCAATGTCCAAGCGATGACGACTGGCGGTCAAACCCTAGTCGGAGCTTCTTTCCTTCACGAAGCATAAGCCATTGATCTCGCTCGGGGCGAGCGGCTGTGGGGTCGCTGCTACTGGGTACAGGCGATGGGGAATCCCAGGAGGTCGAAGGCCTTTTGCTGGATCGGGGTCGGGCGGGTGAGGATGGTGAAGGGGCGGTCGGGCGCGCCCGCGGTCACGACGGTGTTGCGCGCGAGGGTCGCGAGATCGGCGAGCAGGGTCTGGAAGGAGTGGACGGGGGCGCCGTCGGCGGCGCGGCCGGTGGCGCTTTTGGCCAGCGCGGCGGGAGAACGCTGCGCCTTGGCGACCGGGCTGTCGCGCAGGGCCTCGGCGGCTTCCTTGTCGTCGTCGTCATAGAGCATCGGGGCGAGGCGCGCCCGCATGTGCCACTCGACATAGTAGGCCAGCATGCACAGGAACACGTGGGCGCGGACCCGCTCCGTGAGCCAGTGGTGGATCGGCCGCACGTGCAGATCGACCGTCTTCAGGCATCGAAAGGCCCGTTCCACCATGGACAAGGATTTGTATGTCTTGACCGCGGTTTCGTCGGCGAGGGTCTGTTCGGGCAGGCTGGTGCGCACGGCGTAGAGGCCGTCGAGCGCGGCCTCCTGGGCGATCTCATCGCGCTTTCGGGCGAAGGCGAACCGGTCGTCGGCGATCGTCAGGTCGAAGTGCTTGGCCATCTTGTGCTTGTCGAGCACGGCGCCGACGGCCATGCCGATCTCGGCCGCGCCGCGTAAGGGGCGGGTCTTGCGCGTGACGCTGGCTGTGATTTTGGCCAGATCGCGCTCGGTGGCGGCGAGGAGGTCCTCGCGCTTTCTGGCGCGCTCGCGCGCGAGATCGGGGTTGCGGCAGACGATCAGCCGCTCGCCGGGAAAGTCGGGCGAAGTGATCGCCGCCATGTCGCGCTGGTCGAACAGCGACATCTGCAGATGGCCGCCGCCGACCAGCTCCTTGAGCGCGGGGGCGCGCAAGGCGGTGATCCAGTCGAGCCCGGCCGGACGCAGGTCCTCGTCGATGCGCGCCTGAGTGATCATGCCGCGATCGCCGACGAGAACGACGTGGTCGATGGCGAAGCGGCGCTTGAGCTTGGCGACCTGATCGGCCAGGGTCATGGGATCGCCGGTGTTTCCTTCGAACACTTCGATGGCGACGGGGCAGCCGTCGGGCGCGCACAGAAGGCCGTAGACGATCTGCAGCTTGCCCTTCTTGCCGTCGCGGTTGTAGCCGCGTTTGGCCAGAGGGCAGCAGCGGCCTTCGACGTAGCTCGACGAGACGTCGTAGAGCACCAGCGTCCCGCCCTTCAGATGGCGCTTCGCGAGCGCGGTCTCGATCGCGCCCTGACGCTCGAGGAGCCAGTCGAGCGCGGCGTAGAGTTCGTCCTCGTGGACGTCGCCGAGGCCCAATTCGACGCCGAGGCTGGATGCGGCGGTGACGGGATCGAGCGCCCTGGCGGTGGCGAGTTTCGACGCCGGGGCGATGATGCGGCTGACGATCATGGCCAGGACGAGGTCGACCGGCCGACAATTCTCGCGATCGGACCCGCGCGCTTGCTTGGGTCCGATGATTGTGTCGAGGCCGATGGCGCGCGTCGCGCCCAACACGGCGGCGACGGCCCCATGCGGCAACGAGCGCTCGACGACGAAGGGCTGCTCGCCCGGCGGCAGCACGACCCCGCCCTTGAGGACGCCGCGCAGCCCTTCGACGTGCTCGGCCGGCCAATGGGAGAGGTTGAGCAGCGTGCGCTTCCGTATCCCTCCCGCCGTCCCGATAGCTCTCGCGCAGCAGGATCGCCGGTGGGGAGCCGCGGTTGGGGACGGTTTCGATATACATGGACGCAGGATAGCTGAGAAACTCGCAAAATCAACAACAATATCCGATTTACATGGCTACACTTTCACCCCCCGCCAGCCCCAAAGATGCGCAAAATCAGAGACTTGACCCTCGCGAAAGAAAGAAGCTCCGCCTAGTGGCCGCGTGGTGCAGGGACCACCTCGCCATCTTCTTTGACAAATCGGCCGATGTCGGGGTTCGGCAGGATGTCGAGCACCGTCTCCGACGGGCGACAGAGCCTGACGCCTTTTGGCGTGACGACGATCGGCCGGTTGATCAGGATCGGATGGGTGATCATGACGTCGAGCAGTTGATCGTCGGTCCATTTCGGGTCGTCGAGCCCAAGCTCGGCATAGGGCGTGCCCTTCTCGCGCAGGAGCGCGCGCACCGAAATCCCCATCGTCGCGATCAGCTCCTTCAGCCGCTCGCGGGTCGGTGGGGTCTTGAGGTACTTGATGACCACCGGCTCCTCGCCGCTCTGCCGGATCATCGCCAGCACGTTGCGCGACGTCCCGCAGTTCGGGTTGTGATAGATCGTGACGGTCAATTGTCCCGCTCGCGCTTGAGGGCCTCGGCTTTGGGGATCCGCCGACCCGCTGTCATGGCGAACGCGGGGGCGGACGCGCCGCCGGACTGTCCCCGCTCGTACCAGTCCCGGCTGCTGTTGACGATCCACACGGCCGACAGCATGACCGGAACTTCGATCAGCACGCCGACCACGGTCGCGAGCGCGGCGCCGGAATTGAAACCGAACAGGCTGATCGCCGCCGCGACCGCGAGCTCGAAGAAGTTGCTCGCGCCGATCAGCGCGGACGGGCCGGCGACGCAATGCTGTTCGCCCGCCAGCCGGTTGAGGAGATAGGCGACGCCGGCGTTGAAATAGACCTGAATGAGGATCGGAACGGCAAGCAGCGCGATTACCATGGGTTGCGCGAGAATCTGTTCGCCCTGAAAGCCGAACAGGAGAACGAGCGTTGCAAGCAGCGAAACCAGCGACACCGAGCCGAGCCCTTGCAAAAGCCGGGCGAGCGCCGCCTCGCCGCCAGTCGCCAGGACGGTCCGTCTCACCGCTTGCGCCACGACGACGGGAATGACGATGTAGAGCGCGACCGACAGGACCAGCGTGTCCCAGGGCACGGTGATGGCGGAAAGGCCGAGCAGCAAGCCGACGATCGGCGCGAAGGCGAACACCATGATCGTGTCGTTGAGCGCAACCTGGGAGAGCGTGAAGTGCGGCTCCCCCTTCATTAGATTGCTCCAGACGAACACCATCGCCGTGCAGGGCGCCGCGGCGAGCAGAATGAGGCCGGCGATGTAGGAATTGATCTGATCGGCCGGCAGCCACGGTCGGAACACGTGTCCGATGAAAAACCAGCCGAGCGCCGCCATGGAGAACGGCTTGACGCCCTAGTTGATGAGCAGCGTGACGCCGATGCCGCGCCAATGCTCGCCGACCCGGGTGAGCGCGGCGAAATCGATCTTGAGCAGCATCGGCACGATCATCAGCCAGATCAGCGCCGCGACCGGCAGGTTGACCTTGGCGATCTCGAGACTGCCGATCGCGTGAAACAGGCCTGGCAAAGCATGGCCAAGAACGACACCGGCGACGATGCAGAGAAAGACCCAGACGGTCAGATAGCGTTCGAAAATCGACATCACTTCGCCTCGCTCGCCTTGGCCGTCGCGCCCTCCATGTGGCCGATCTCGCGAAGCTTGGCGTTCAGGCTCAGCCTGTCGAGGCTCCGGATCGGCAGGCTTGCGAAGGCGGAGATGCGGTTCTTCAGGTAGCGGAACGCCGTATTGAAGGCGCGTTCCCTTTCGACGTCCGAACCTTCGACGGCCGCCGGGTCCTCGATGCCCCAATGCGCCGTCATCGGCTGCCCGGGCCAGATCGGACAGGCCTCGCCGGCGGCGGTGTCGCAGACGGTGAAGACGAAATCCAGTTCCGGCGCGCCCGGTCCAGCGAATTCGTCCCAGCTCTTCGAGCGGAAGCCGTCGGTCGGGTAGCGGTAGGCGTCGAGAACCTTGAACGCGAAGGGGTTGATAGTTCCCTTCGGATGGCTTCCGGCGGAAAAGGCGTTGAAGCGGCTCGCGCCGTCCTTGCGCAGGATGCTCTCGGCCAGAACCGAGCGCGCGGAGTTCCCCGTGCAGAGGAAGAGAACGTTGTACTTGGCGTCGCTCATCGTTTCGACCTCAGGCGCAGCAACTCGGGGCGCAGCAGGCGCCTGCCGATTCGTTCTGGGCGAGACCCGGCTTGCTCGCGCGAACGAACGCGCCCATGAACTTGCCGTCGACGGCGGGCGCGATGGCGTCAACGTCGACACCCTTGCCCGACAAGAACTCGCGGGCGTCCTCGACCTTGTAGACGCGGGTTGGTTCGACGCCGATCGCCTCGAACCCGGCGGCGGCAAGCTTTAGCCGATAGTCGTTCTCATCGAGCGCGCCGGCGATGCAGCCGACCCATAGCAGCACGTCGCGGCGAAGCGCTTCGGGAATTGCGCCGCGCGTGACGACGTCGGAGACCGCAAAGCGGCCGCCCGGCTTCAGCACCCGGAACGCTTCGCCGAGCACCCGATCCTTGTCGGCCGAGAGGTTGATGACGCAGTTGGAAATGATGACGTCGACGGAATTGTCCGGCAGCGGGATCTGCTCGATCTCGCCCTTGAGGAACTCGACGTTGGCCGCGCCCGCTTTGCGCTGGTTCTCCCGCGCGAGCGCCAGCATGTCGTCGGTCATGTCGAGGCCATAGGCTTTGCCGGTCGGGCCGACGCGGCGAGCGGAAAGCAGCACATCGATGCCGCCGCCGGAGCCAAGGTCGAGCACGGTCTCGCCTTCCTTCAGCTCGGCCAGCGCAGTCGGATTGCCGCAGCCGAGAGACGCCAGAATCGCCTCTTCCGGCAACGCCTTGGTTTCATGGTCGGCGTAAAGATTGCCGGTGATCGCGCTGACGCCGTTGAGCGCCGCGTCGGCGCCGCACGCCGCGCCGCCGCAGCAGGAACCCGTCGCGCGCACGTTGCGCGCGGCTTCAGCGTAGCGTTCCCGCACGACTTCTTTGATATCGGTGTCCGGCATGGCTCTCTCTCCTATAGATGGGGGCGGGTGATGTCTTCGGGGCGAATCGCCTTGTTGCGCGTGCAGCACTCGGCGAACAGGAACCTGACAATTACTTGGAGCGCTTGAGTGTTGGCGGTGTAGCGAAGGAACGTGCTCTCCCGCTGCACCGACACGAGCTCCTCGTTCTTCAGCTTGTCGAGGTGGTGCGAGAGGGTCGACGGCGGGATGCCGAGCTCTGACCCAATTTCCCCGACCACAAGTCCTTCCGGATGCGCTGAAAGCAAGAGCCGGACGATCCTAAGCCGCGGCTCGGCTCCCAGGGCCGAAAACATGTCGGCGTAGCGTGCAATCTCTTCGGCGTCGTTCCGGGGCATGGCTACCTCTTCCATAGTTCTATAAATACAGAATTATAGAAAGTCAAGCCGATTTGACCTGCCGCAACGCACACCTACTCAGACTTGCCAGAATGCTTCGGCTGGAGGAGCCGAGTGGCTTGGGCGCATCTTGTCGGGCTCGCGCTTGTGCTCTGGGGCGCATGCGGCGGCGTCATCGAGCTTGGGCGGCGGCTCGTCTCAATGCACGGCTAGGCGATCCCGGACACAGTTCGGCTGCACGTCGCGACTCAATGGCCGCAAATGGGCCGGGTGAGGCCCGAAACGGATGGTCGGAGCCAGCCGGCTCGACCCGCAAATCCGTCTCAATTCGCCGCTAGCGCAACGCGGTCGCCTCGGCGCGCTTGACGGCCTGCCGGCCAATGGTTGACAGTGCAACGAGATCAATCTTCGACAGGTGTTCGAGCGGAAGCGTAACGCGCTTCAGCAAAGACGGACATGTCGCAAATATGGGAGTAGACGCCGTGAGCAAGGCCAACTCGCGCGCCGGCATCGACCGCCGAAGCGTCCTCGCTTCGGGCCTCGTGCTTGCCGCCGCCCAAGTCTCGAGCCCGTTTGTCATCCGCGCCCGCGCGGCCGACGCGGTCAAGATCGGGCTCGACAACCCGCTGACCGGCACCTACGCCGGACCGGGAAAAAATGAACTGATCGGCTGCCAGATGGCGCTCGATGAGATCAACGCCAAGGGCGGAATCCTTGGCCGCCCGATTGAACTGATTGTCGAGGACTCGACCAGCGGCGACGCGGGCGCGGCGGTGCAGAAAGCGCGCAAGCTGATCGAGAGCGACAAGGTCGACTTCCTGCTCGGCAACGTCAACTCGGCGCTCGCGCTCGCGATGGCCCAGGTGTCGAACGAGAAGGGCATCCTGCACATCGTGCCGGGCGGCCATACCGACGCCATTACCGGCGCGAGCTGCCACTGGAATGTGTTCCGCGTCTGCAACACCACGCAGATGGAGGCAAACGCAGTCGCGGGCGCGCTGATCAAGGCCTATGGCAAGAAATTCTATTACATCACGCCGGACTACGCCTTCGGCCACACGCTCGAGGCGGGCCTCGTCAAGGCTGCGGGCGCGCTCGGCGGCGAAAGGGTCGGCGGCGATCTGGTCCCGCTCGGCAGCGTCGATTTCTCCTCCTATCTGATCAAGGCGCAGGCGGCCAATCCGGATGTCATCATCTTCCTGACCCAGGGCGACGACATGCTGAACGCCCTCAAGCAGGCGGTTCAGTTCGGCCTGCAAAATAAGGTCCACCTCGCCGGCGCGCAGCAAGAGCTGGAGCCGCTCGAGGGTCTGCCGCCCGAGGCGCGGGTCGGAACCTGGGTGATGGAATGGTACTGGAACCAGCCCGGCGTGCCGCACGTCGCCGAATTCGTCGAGGCGACGAAGAAGCGCACTGGCCGCGTGCCGACGGCGCGCACCTGGTTTGGGTACGTCTCGACCTGGACTTGCGCCCATGCCGCCAACGCCGCCAAGTCGCTGAAGGCGGTCGACATGGCGAAAGCCCTGCAGGGCTTTCATCTGCCCCCGGAAATCGCGCTCGGGCCGAACCCCGCCTTCTATCGCGCCGGCCAGAACCAGCTGATCGCTTCGCTGTTCGTCGGCGACGCCCAGGCCAAAGGATCGGCGCCGGACGATCTGTTCAAGGTCACCAAGGTCGTCAACGGCGCCGACGTCGCGGGGACCGTGGAGGAGAGCGGCTGCAAGATGACTTGGCCGGCCTGAGCCGCATGCAGAGGCGCCAGCAATCCCCTCCCCCGCAAGGGGGGGCTACGGCATTCGCACATCTCCTGCAGCTCGCTTCCGCCGTGCCGGACGCTCGGAGGGCGGCTTCCTCCCCACTTGTGGGGGAGGATCGAGGAGGGGGGTCGCGCTGAACTCTGAAGGTTTGGAGCCCTTCGAATCCCAGATGAGAGGTCGGCGCGACCCCCCACCCTGTCCCGCCCCCACAAGGGGGGCGGGGACGCTAGTCGGCCGCCGTTGAGCGGAGCCCGACTGCTAAAAGATGTGTGAATACCCTAGGCAAGAGGGGAGGGGACGCGGCATGACTCAAGTCGTCCTTTTCAATGTGTTCAACGGCCTGATCGTCGGCGCGTTCTATGCGCTGATGGCGCTCGGCCTCTCCTTGATCCTCAATCTCAGCGGCGTGATCAACTTCGCCCATGGCGGGTTTCTCGCGCTTGGCGCCTATCTCGCCTATACGCTGATCCCGGCCATCGGCTTCTGGGGCGCGCTGATCGTCGCGCCGCTGTTGACCGCCGCCCTCGGCCTCGTCGTCGAGCGCGTGCTGATTCGGCCGCTTTACGGCAAGGACCCGCTCTACGGGCTCCTGCTGACTTTCGGCCTCGCCTACATCTTCGAGGACGGGACGCGCTTCCTGTGGGGCGCGCAGAGCCTGCCGTTCCAGGTCCCTGTGTGGCTCCAGACGTCGCTGTCGAGCCAGTTCTTCTTTCTTACCGGCTACCGGGTGTTCATGGTGGTCATTGTCGTTGCGGCGGTCGGCGGATTATTCGCCGTGCTCAACTTCACCCGGCTCGGCATGCGCATCCGCGCCGGCACGCGCGATCTCGACACGGTCTCGACGCTCGGGGTCAACGTGCGCTGGCTGCGCAGCCTCAATTTCGGCATCGGCATCTACATGGCCGGCCTTGCCGGCGTGCTGGCCGCGGGTCTCCTCGGGCTGTCGCCGACGCTCGGCGCCTCGCTCATCATGCCGAGCTTCGTCGCCATCATCGTCGGCGGGCTCGGCAGCCTGCTCGGCACGCTGCTCGGCGGCCTTCTGATCGGCGTCGCCTCGGGGCTGACGGCGGTCTACTTTCCTTCCGCCACCGAGGCGGTGATCTATGTGATGATGGGGCTGGTGCTGCTCATCCGCCCGCGCGGTCTTCTGGGCGAAGAGGGACGCCTGCATTGAAAGCCTCGCGCGCCCACGCCCTCGACATCGCCGTCGGCTTCGTCATCCTGTTCATGCCGTTCCTGATGGGCGCGGTCGGCGGCTATACCGAGCTCGCCACCCGCATCCTCGTGATGGGGCTGGCGGCGATGTCGCTGAATTTCCTGCTCGGCTTCACCGGCGTCCTGTCCTTCGGCCATGCGGCCTATTTCGGCCTCGGCGCCTATGGCGCGGCGATGGCGATCAAGTACCTCGATCTGGGGACGATCCCCGCGATCGCGCTCGGCGTACTGGTCGCGACCGTCGCCGCCATGGTCATCGGCGCGCTGATCGTCAGGCGGCGCGGCGTCTATTTCGCCATGGTGACCATCGCTTTCGGGCAGGTGTTCTACTTTCTCGCGTTTCGCTGGAATACGGTGACCGGCGGCGACGATGGGCTCAACGGATGGCATCGCATGCCGATCGACCTCGGCTTCGCCACGCTTGACATTTTCGGCAGCGACAAGGCCTTCTATTATTTCGTGCTGGTCGTCTTCGCCGCGTGCGCAGGCGTAATGGCGATGTTGCTCGCTTCGCCCCTCGGCCGCACGCTGATCGCCATCCGCGAGAACGAGCGGCGCGCGCGCTTCCTCGGCGTGCCGATCGAATTCCATATCTGGCTGTCGTTTGTGATCTCCTGCCTGTTCGTCAGCGTCGCCGGCGCGCTTTACGCGCTGCTCAACAACTTCACCGATCCGCGCGCGCTGCGCTTCGATCTCTCCGGCAATCTGGTGATCATGGCGGTGCTCGGCGGCATGCGCTCCTTCTGGGGACCGCTGATCGGTGCGGCGATCTTTGTCGCGTTGCAGGATTACGTCTCGAGCCACACCGAGAATTGGATGTCGGTGATCGGTCTCGTATTCGTGGCCGTCGTGCGTTTCTTTCCGCGCGGGGTGCTCGGCATGCTGCGCGCAGGAGCGAAGGCGTGACCCTGCTCAAGGTCGACTCCGCCACCAAGCGGTTCGGCAACCTCGTCGCCATCGAGGATGTGTCGCTTTCCGTCGAGCCCGGCGAACTGCGCGCGATCATCGGCCCGAACGGCGCCGGCAAGACGACATTCTTCAATCTGGTGAGCGGCCTCTTTCCCCCGACTTCTGGCGCCATCCTGTTCGACGGGCGCGACGTCACATCGCTTGCGCCCAACCAGCGGGTCGCGCGCGGCATGGCGCGAACCTTCCAGATCACCGAGATCTTTCCCGAGCTTTCGGTCGCCGAGAATATTCGCGTCGCGGCCGAGATCGCCGCCGGCTACCGACTGCGGCCCTGGCTCGGCCGCGCGGCGAGGACCGGGATTGACGTGCGGGTCGCCGAACTCCTGGCGCTCGGCGGCCTCTCTGACAAGGCGGACATTCGCGTCGGCGCGCTGTCGCACGGCGACCAGCGCGCGACGGAAATCGTGATGTCGCTGGCGCTTCGTCCGCGTCTCCTGTTGCTCGACGAGCCGACTGCTGGGATGGGCGATCAGGAAACCTACGACATCGCCCGGCTGGTGCGCCGGCTGCACCGGCAAACGGGGTTGACCATCATGCTGATCGAGCACGACATGCGCGTGGTCTTCAATCTGGCGGACCGTATCATGGTGCTGGCTGAGGGGCGGGTTCTGGCGGAGGGGAGCCCGCAGGAGATTGCCGACAGCGACAAGGTCCAGGCGGCCTATCTCGGCAAGGCGCACGCATGATCGCGCTCAAGGCCGACGGCATCCACGCCTTCTATGGCAAGAGCCACATTCTTCACGGCGTCAGCCTAGAAGTGCGCGAGGGCGAGATCGTCACGCTGCTCGGTCGCAACGGGGCCGGCAAGACGACGACGCTCAGGGTCCTCATCGGCCTGACCCCGCCGCGCGAGGGACGGGTCACGCTGTTCGGCGCTGATGTCGCCGGACTGCCGCCATATCGCATCGCCGAAAGCGGCGTCGGCTACGTGCCGGAGGGCCGCCGCGTCTTCGCCAACCTCACCGTCGAAGAGAACCTGATGGTGCCGGTCGAGCGGCCAGGACCCTGGACGATCGCGCGCATCTACGAGACCTTCCCCCGCCTCGCCGAGCGCAAGACCAGCAAGGGCGCCCAACTTTCCGGCGGCGAGCAGGAGATGTTGTCGATCTCGCGGTCGCTGCTGCTCAATCCGAGGCTGCTCATGCTCGACGAGCCCTCGCAGGGGCTCGCGCCGCTGATCGTCGCGGAGGTGTTCAGGATCGTCGCCGCGGCGCGGCGCGAGGGGGTCTCGGTGCTGCTGGTCGAGCAGAATGTGCGCGCCGCGGTCGAGATCGCCGATCGGGCCTATGTGCTCGACGACGGCCGGATTGTCTACGAGGGCGATGCGCGGGCCTTCGGCGCCGACGAGCGGCGGGTGCGCGAACTCGCAGGCGCGAGCGCGGAGACATGGGACATGGGGGAGTAGCGCTTCGTTGGCGTCCGACGCCCCGATTGCTGGATGCTCACTCGAAATCGGTCGGTAGGGACGGGTCGCGGCGGTGGGCGAACATGCGTCGGATCTGCTGCGGCAGGATGCGTTCTCGCGACAGGTCCGTAGGGATGTCCGCCTCATGAAACCAGTCGACCTCCGAGGTCTCGTGGCTGGTCGCCGCTCGACCGCCGATCAGCGTGCAGACGAAGAAGACCTTGCAGCAGGAGAAGACGTGCGGGGCGTGGCCCTGTTTCGTCCGGTCCCAGACCGCCGCAAGCTTCAGCGGCTCAACCTCGAATCCACTCTCCTCCAGCGCTTCCTTGGCGACATTTTGCGCAACGGTCAGGTTCACGTCGGCCCAGCCCCCGGGCAGGGTCCAGCGGCCGCCGTCGGAGCTCTCGCGAACCATCAGAATGCGGTCGTCGTCGTCAAAGACGGCGGCGCGGACGTCCACTTTTGGGGTCGGATACCCAGTCTCGCCGGCAAAAAGCGCCTCGATGCGTTCGACCGGCGCGTTGGTGTGGGCCGCGACCATGCAGGCGGCGAGTTGGCGTACGGCCTGGTAGCGCTCACGATCGTAAGGGTCGCGGCAGAACGTGAGGCCGGTCTGGGCGATCGCCTGCAATTCGCGCGCCCACGCGAGCCAGTCGGGCTCTTTCGTCGGCATGCCACGGTTAAACTCCGGAGCCGTGCGCCGGTCAAGCGTGGACGGGGGCGATTGACCCACAGGCGCCGGCGGCGCGCGCTGCAATGTCCATCGCTCGCCCGACCGTCTGCGGCCGGCGGCTTTGCTGCGCGGTTTCGACGCATTGGCGTTCGCCGGGGCATCGGCGAAAATCACGCGCGGACGCGACTTCCGCTTCGAACGGACGAGGAGGCGAACGTGGCCTGCGCAGGCGGCCGCGCGTGACGGATGCGGGACCGATGGTCATTGACGCGCCCGCCGACGAGCAGAGCTTGATCGCCGCCGGTGCGGCGCGTCTGACGGATCTGATGTCATCGCCTAGCAGCGGAGAGCTCGCGCCGTAGGCTGTGTCGTGCGCTTCAGTCTTTTTCCGCCGCCCCGATCGAGTAGGATGTTTTCCATGACTGACGCCGCCGCCCGGCACACCGTTTTTCTCGTTCCGCTCTCGCAGGAGGTCGGGCTCACCTCAATGGCGCTGGGACTCGTCCAGGCTTTGCGACTGGCCGGAGTGCGGGTCGGCTACTTCAAGCCGATCCTCCAGCCCGAGGCGGTGAAGGGCGATCGCGATCTCGCCGTCCACTTCGCCCGCTCCCTGTGCGGCAAGATCACGCCCGATCCGATCGCTTTCGATCATGCCGCGGAGATCTGGTCCGCACCGGGCAACTCGCCACGCTGATGGAAGAGGTGGTCGCGAGGGTCGAAAGTCGTGCGCGTGACCCGCGATTTGGTCATCGTCGAAGGTCTCATTCCCGAGATCGACATTCAGGTCGCCACGCGCCTCAATATCGAGATGATCAAGTCGCTCGGCGCCGACGTCGTTCCCGTGCTCTCGGCGCGCGACCGCGATCTTGGCGATCTCGCCGACAGAACCGCGACAGCGATCGAACAGTACGGCGACGAAGGGCGACGGTCGATCATCGGCGTTCTCTCAACTATTGCTCAGCGACAACCGAAGCAGCGCTGATGAAGGCGGGATCGCTGGACGTCGAAGGGCAAGCGGAGCCGGTTCCGGTGCTGTCGGCGGTGGTCGCCGACCCTCGCCTGTCCGCTCCGCGCGTCGATCGACGTCGCCGAAGAGCCTGGGATTCGAGATCCTGCAGCGCGGCGACATCGAGACGGCGCGGGTCGAGTAGACCCTGATCGCGGCGCGCGCGCCCGAGAAGCTGCTCGGCGGCCATCTGCGTCCAGGCACGCTCGTCGTGACGCCAGGGGACCGTTCCGACGCGATCCTCGCCACCGCGTTGATCGCCGAGCGCGGCATGCCGCTTGCCGGCGTCGTCTTCACGTGCGGCGTGCATCCCGCTCCCGAGGTGGCCGCCATCCTGAGCAGCCCGCCGCTCAACCGGCTGCCGCTGCTAGCCACGCCCGACGACACTTTTGCCACCGCGACAAGGCTCGCTAATCTCTCCCACATCGGAGGCGCCGACAGCGAACGCATGGAACGGGTGATCGGTCACATCGCCGAGCGGGTCGACATCCGGCCGCTGGCGCGTCGCCTCGACGACGCCGGTCGACCGCTGATGCCGCCGCCGGTGTTCCGCCATCGCCTCGTCGAGGCGGCGCGCGCCGCGGGCCGCCGCATCGTGCTGCCCGAGGGGGACGAGCCGCGCACCCTCAGGGCCGCAGCAATCTGCGCCGAGAAGGGAGATCGCGCACTGCGTCCTTTTGGGCAATCCCGGGCGCATCCGCGCCGTTGCTCACTCGCACGGCGATCGAATTGCCCCCCAAACTCGAACTCGTCGATCCCGAGAGCATCCGCGTCAGCCTACATCGACCGATGGTGGAGCGCCGCAAGGCCAAGGGACTGACGGCGCTCCAGGCGGAGAAGGCGCTCGAGGACACGGTCGTTCTCGGCACGATGATGCTCGCCGAGGGCCGAAGTCGACGGTCTCGTGTCCGGCGCCGTTCACACCACCGCCAACACCGTCCGCCGGCGTTGCAGCTCATCAAGACCGCGCCGGGATCGAGCATCGTCTCCAGCGTCTTCTTCATGCTCATGCCCGATCAGGTCCTGGTCTACGGCGACTGCGCCATCAATCCCGATCCGATCGGACGAGGAACTCGCCGAGATCGCCATCCAGTCGGCGGACAGCGCCGCCGCGTTCGGCATCGATCCGCGCGTCGCGATGATCTCGTACTCGACCGGCGCATCGGGCGTCGGGAGCGGATGTCGACAAGGTTCGCAAAGCGACCGCCATCGTCCGACAACGCCGTCCGGATCTCGTCGTCGACGGCCCGATCCAGTACGACGCCGCTTCGGTCGAGAGCGTCGGCCATCAGAAGGCGCCGTCAAGCCCGCTGGGGGGCCACGCCAACGTCTTCATCTTCCCGGATCTCAATACCGGCAACACCACCTACAAGGCGGTGCAGCGTTCCGCGGGCGTGGTCTCGGTCGGCCCGATGCTCCAGGGCTTGCGCAAGCCGGTCAACGATCTGTCGCGAGGCGCGCTCGTCGACGACATCGTCTACACGATCGCGCTGACCGCCATCCAGGCTCAGGCCCAGGAGGCCGCGGCGAAGATGTCGCCGCCCAAGGACCGCGCCGCCGCACCCGATGTGACCCTCCCGGCCGGCGATCGCGCCGCGGAATAAAGCGAGATGAGAGGGCCGCCGGCGAGGGGCTGCGCCGGAACGTTGGATAAAATAGTATCTAATCGACATTTCCTTGCAAAAAAGGGAAGACGGCGTTAGTCTCGATCCAATGCCCGATCGGATCCTCGCGACGTCGCCTGCCATGACCTACGGCTTTTTCCGCCGCTGCGAAGCTTTTCCGGCCGGTCGGTCTTCGGATCGAAGACGGCCGTTGCGAGGCCTTTGGCGGGAGGCGGGGCGCTGCGAAAATAAATTGGCCCCGGGGTCGCGTGTAACCCATTGAAAAGGCTCGTTTCGGACGAGAGAATCCAAGGAATTCCAAACAAATCCGACCGTCCAAAACACGGGGATTCGCGGAGCCCTGATGCAAGGCTGCGGAGACCTGAGGAAATCCAAATGTCTCCCGCCGTAGGGAGCCCCGCTGAGTAGCGGGCTGCTTTCGGGGAGGCCCGTGGCCCACCCTCAGGCGCCACGGGACGGCCTTCTCGGACCCAAGGCCTCCGCCGCCTGTCGACCGAGCCGGTCACTTGCCCGGTTCGGTGAGGAAGGTCGTCCATTCGGTCGAATCGAGCGTGTCGATCTCGGCGAAGGTGACGGCTTGCAAGCCGCGCCGCCAGCAATTGTCGATGCCCTGGACCTTGAATTTGCCCCGGTCGATGCACATCGACACCGTCCCCTTGAGCAGGTCCACGCCGTCGATCCCGGTGGCGTATAGGTAGAGATAGCGGCCGGGGAGGGGTCCGTGAATGGGGGTCGCGCAGGACCCGGGGGTCACGGTCCACCAGCCTTCGGTCGCATAGTCCGCGCCAGAGAGAGAGCCGATCGCAAGATTAATCAGCGAACGGGTGTTGTTGCACACCTTAAAGTCGGCGTGGGCGACCCCGGTCGAACCGGCGAGCGCAAAGAGGACGCACGCGGAGCGCGCCAGGATCCGCCACCCGCGCAGCCCTCCCTGGTCCCTTGGATTGCCGCTCTTCAAGCCCGTAGCGAAAGTTTCGTCGAACGCGTCAGAGCGCGACGCCAGTCCCCTGCGCTCTCGCGCAGATCGCCTCCCGCCACTAGTCGGTCCTCGCTTCGCCTTCTTCGCCGTCATCGTCCACGCGGTAGAGTTCTCCCCATTCCAGCTTCCACACGCCGTCGGGATCGTGAATGACGATCGGGAGCTTCAGGTCGTTGGCTAGCCGCACCGCGCCCGAGAGCGCATCCTTGGGCGGCATCGGTTCGGTCACCTTGTCAGCGGTGAAGGACTCGTGCGCCGACTTCGGGCACACGACTTTCGCCCATTGTCCGTCGGAACGCTGCTCGAGGGCGACGGTGATAGCGTCTCCGACGATCTCGTCGACCTGCTCGAAACGATTGGCCATGGCTCGAGGCTCCGCGGTGAGTCAGTTCACTTCGTAGACGAACGCGCCGTCCGCCGCCGAGACTTTCGCCTCGTGGATCTCCTCGCGCGCCAGCGAGCGCTTGAGAATCTCCCGCGACAGCGCGGGTAGGATCGTGTTGGTGATGATGTTGTCGATCACGCGGCCGCCTGCATCGGGATCGTGGCACATCGACACGATATGGTCGATCGCGCTCTGGTCGGCGACGAACTTCGCGCGGTGGTTCTCCTCGATGCGCTTGCCGATCCGGCCGATCTGCAGGCGCACGATGCCGGCGAGCATCTCGCCCGACAGCGGATAGTAGGGAATCGTCACGATGCGCCCGAGCAGGGCGGGCGGGAAAGACGTCGAGCAAGGCGGGCTTCATCGCCTGGGCGAGCGCCTCGGGATCCGGCTTCGTATCGCTGCCGGCCGCTTTCATGATGACCTCGGTCCCCACGTTGGTGGTGAGCAGGATCAGCGTGTTCTTGAAGTCGATGCGGCGTCCCGAGCCGTCCTCCATCACGCCCTTGTCGAACACCTGGAAGAAAATCTCGTGCACGTCCGGATGGGCCTTTTCGACCTCGTCGAGCAGGACGACGCTGTAGGGGCGCCGGCGCACCGCCTCGGTCAGGCGTCCACCCTCGCCGTAGCCGACATAGCCGGGAGGCGCGCCCTTCAGCGTCGAGACGGTATGGGCCTCCTGGAACTCCGACATGTTGATCGTGATGATGTTCTGCTCGCCGCCGTAGAGCGCCTCGGCGAGCGCCAACGCCGTCTCGGTCTTGCCGACGCCCGACGGTCCGGACAGCATGAAGACGCCGATCGGCTTGTTCGGATTGTCGAGCCGGGCGCGATTGGTCTCGATGCGCTTGGCGATCATCTCCAGGCCGTGGCTCTGGCCGATGATCCGGCGGTTGAGGATGTCGGCGAGGTGGAGGACCGTCTCGATCTCGTCGGCGACCATTTTGCCGACCGGAATGCCGGTCCAGTCGGACACGACAGCGGCGACCGCCTGTTCATCGACATGCGCGTAGATCATCCGCTTCTCGGGCTCGATCCCGCTGAGTTCGCCGACCTTGGCGCGCAAGGTCTCGCCGTCCGCGGCCGGGTCGCTCGCCGGTTGCGCCGCCTCGGTCGCCGGCGCCGCTTGCGCGGCCGGCGCCTCTGCGGCGGGCTTCGGCGCCGAGGCCTTGGCGATCTTCTCGCGCAAGCCCAGGATTTCCTCGACCAGCGCACGCTCCTTGTCCCAGTCCGCCTTGAGCGCTTCGAGCTTCTCGCGTTTCTCGGCGATCTTGGCGTCGATCTCGACGATGCGCTCCTCGTTCGCGTGGCCGAGGTCGCGTTCGCGCGCGATCGACGCCTTCTCGCTGTCGAGATTGGCGATAGCGACCTCGGCGTCTTCGATTGATGCGGGCTTGGCGCTCTGGCTGATCGCGACGCGCGCGCAGGCGGTGTCGAGCAGGCTCACCGCCTTGTCGGGAAGCTGGCGCGCCGGAATGTAGCGGTGTGAAAAATTGACCGCCGCCACGATCGCCTCGTCGCTCACCCGCACCTTGTGGTGCTTCTCCATCGGCGCGACGAGGCCGCGCAGCATCACGGAGGCGGTGGCGACGTCTGGCTCGCCGATCTGGATCGGCTGGAAGCGCCGTGTGAGCGCCGGGTCCTTTTCGAAATACTGCCGGTATTCGGACCAAGTGGTCGCTGCGATCGTGCGCAGCGTGCCACGCGCGAGCGCGGGCTTGAGCAGGTTCGCCGCGTCGCCCGTCCCGGCCGCGCCGCCTGCGCCGATCAGCGTGTGCGCTTCGTCGATGAACAGGATGATCGGGGTCGGAGAAGATTGCACCTCGTCAATGACCGAGCGCAGGCGCTGCTCGAACTCGCCTTTCATCGAGGCGCCCGCCTGCATGAGTCCGACATCGAGCACGTGCAGCTTCACGCCGCGCAGCGGCGGCGGGACTTCGCCCGAGGCGATCCGCTGGGCGAAGCCCTCGACAACTGCGGTCTTGCCGACGCCCGCCTCGCCGGTGAGGATCGGGTTGTTCTGGCGGCGGCGCATGAGGACATCGATGATCTGACGGATCTCGTCGTCGCGGCCGAGGATTGGGTCCATCGTGCCGGATTTGGCTCGGGCGGTGAGATCCTGGCTGAAACGATCGAGGGCGGTCGTTCCTTTTGCTCCGGCGGCGGCGGTCGTTCCTTCAGCGCTCGCGGCTGCGATGCCCGATCCGTCCATCGGGCGTAGGTTGCCCTCATCCGATCCCTCCCAGATCGAGCGGTGACTGACTGCGACCTCGTCGACCGGAATCTTGGCGAATTCCTGCGAGATCCCGACCAGGGCCCGCCGGAGCTCCATCGATTTCAGTAGGGCGACCAGAAGGTGGCCAGTGCGGATCTGGGTTTCGCCGAATAGGAGCGTGGCGTAGTGCCAGCCGCGGTCGAGCGCGTCGGCAACCTGGTTGGAGATACCAGGCATCTCCGTCTCGTTCTTTCGGAATCCGTTGACCACGGCGGTGGCGTCGGCGAGCAGCTTGGCGCGGCTGAGTTTGAAGTGGTCCGCGGTCAGCGCGATATCGGTCTTGTCCCTCTGCAGGAGCTGGAAGATCCAGTGGCCGAGCTCGATGTTGCGGTTGCCGGCGGTCTTGGCCTGCCGGAGACCGAGAATGAAGGCTTCGTAGCCGACACGGTTGAGCTTGCCGGCGACTGACTCAACGCTGATGTCTGCGCCCATTCCTCACCCCTCTCAGTTTGTGGCCGTCCCTCTGCGCTGCCTGTCGAGGCGGCTGACGACATGAAAATGCGCGTCGCGTCGGATGGTCTCGTCCGATTTGGACCAGTTTGGCGCCATCCAGGTCGTCCAGCCGAGTTGGACCCCCTGGCCCAAGCGGACCGGCGTGATCTCGCCGGCGGGAATGGCGAGCTCCATGTCCCAATCGTATTCTTCGCCGATGTAGAGAAAAATCGCGTCGGCTATTTCGAGCGCGAGCGGCGAGCCAGGCAGGTACTGCTTGAAGTGCTCGATATTGCGCACATAGATGCGGACGCGGAACTTATCGTCCACCCCGTACATGCTGGCGCCGGCGACGCAATCGACGCCAAGATGGTTGTTGGCCGCTCCGAGCCGGGTCTGTTCGCCCGGCTCGAGGGTCAGCCATGCACCGACGAACTCCTCAATTTCGATGCGGGTCTTGAGCAGGTTCGACAAAAACGACCGGAGCCGCGAGGCGCTTTTCACCCGCGGCGCGAGCAGTCCGGCGTACTGCAGCTTGGCGAAATCGGGGATCGAATCGGCGTTGCGGAAGGCCGGCGTTCCGACGCCGATCATCGAGCCGATATAGGCGAGGAAACGGTCCTGATCGGGCCGGTCATGCTGGGCAACCGGCTGCGAATCCGCCCAGGCGCGGAAAAACAGGGCAAGGAAGCGCCCCTGGAAGATTTCGACGAATTCGATGAAGGCGTCGTCCCGTTCGCGCAGCCAGCCGTAGGCCTCCTCAGTCGTGGTGAGCGGCAGCGCGCCCTGCGGGCCAAACATGCCAAGAAAGCGCGCCTTGAGGCGGACGAGCTTAGCGGGATCGACATTCGCCGTCTCGATGTTCGAATCCGGGAATGCGAAATACGGGTTCTCGCCGATCGTAACGAATTCCTCGGCGAGCGTCCGCGAGTCGCCGATGCGGGGCTTACGCGGGTTCTCGCGCTCGAGCCGCCGAAGGACGGCGAACAGATCGAACCGCCAAGGCTCGGCCACAAGCTCGTCGCGGAACGTCATAGCACGCCCCTGAGACCAATGCGCGGAGGCCAGCGCATGATCTCGCCGCGCTCGGGGCTGCAAACGACTGTCTGAGTAAAGTGGTTGATCGACACGTACTCGGCGAAGAATCGGTCGAGGACCGCACCGAGCAGGAACGCCCCCGAGCCCTCGAAGGCCTTCTCCTCGAGTTCCACCGTGACCTCGAGACCACGCGCGGCCGCGGCGCCGCCGGCTTGCCGTAGACGGCGCACGATCGGCCGCGCGTCGACGCGCCTGACCCCGCGAATCTTGCGATCGGTAGCGTTGTCTGCGAGATCAGCGAATAGGATCATCATCTCGCGCAGCGCCCTGGCCGCGTCGCCAGCCGCCCGCTCGGCCAGTCCGAGATGGTTAAAGCTGAGCATGCTGACGAGCCGCCAGGCGACCTCGCCGGTCGAAGCTTCCTGGCCCTTGCTTTCGAACGACGCCAGCGGCGGCTCGAACGGCGGGGTGGGGCCGGCGACGCAGCGCAGGACAAGCTCTGCATCCTCGAGAAAGCGGAAGTCGGCCCCGCTTTCGCCAACCGGCAGATGCTGGGCGAGATGGCGGTTGGTGCAGAGCGCCTCGACGCTTAGCTCCGCAACCCGCTGCACCTCGTCCGGGTCGGAGCGCTCGGCAAGCGACAGGAAGACGTCGGCGCCCGCGTACGCCGAGACCTGGCCATATTTCTTCTCCTCGACCGTGAGCCGTCGCGGCGCGCGGCGGATCGTATAGGCGAGTCCGGTCGCCGATTTCGCCGCGGCAGCCGAGTAGAGCGGCTCGACCGGGACCTTCTGCGGCACGCCGGGGATATGAGCGAACACCCTGGTCACCCGGTTCGTCTCGAAATCCAGCAGTCGGCTGCGGTCCGGAATGACTGGAAACTCAAACTGGTTGGAACGGACGGGAATGCGGTCAAGCGTCTTGTCGAACAGGTTGACCCCCGGCGCGGCGTAGAGGGCGAGGAACTCCTTTCGGACCGCTGCGGCCAGCTGCGGCTTCACCTCATCGAAGGCAATGACGATGTCGACTGTCTTGGCTTCGAGCCGGCGGAAAACGTGGGAAAGCCCGACGAGGTCGAAACCGAGATAGCGTCTCGGAAAGGCGAAATAGTCGCGCAGGAAGTCGAAGCCGCGAAACAGTCCCTTGTCGTTCGGGATCAGCGCCTCGTTCTCGCTGAAGCCGATTTGCTGCAACATCTCGGGGCGGCCCTCGGCGTAGAGCGGGTCGCCGAACGAGTTGAGGACGCGGAAGTGGATACCGCGGCAATGCGCAAAAAGCTGCTCGTACACGGCCACCGCATCGAACTCGGGGCCGAGCAGATGAAAGCGCAGCGAATTGACGCGGCATGAGGAGAACCTGAGCTCGGGCTTGGCGTAGGCGTCCTTGTCGGGCGGTTCGTCCTCCGGCCGCGCGGCGGCCCGGACCGAGAGCTGCAGCCTGAGGCACGCGACACTGTCGGCAGCAGCCCCGGGCACGAGAGCTTGCACGGCCGCGGGGCTGGTCAGGTAGTCAGCCCGGGCGATCTCGAACGGCCAAAGCACGATTGGCGTGGCGAGGGTGAACCGGCAGGCGACGTTGCGCTGCGCCTCCCGGTAGGTCGCGTCGAAAAAGGCGCCGCGTGCGACCGTCCGGCCCTCTCGCAGAGTAGGATCGCCGTACTTGGGCGCAGCCTGAATCAGCACGAAGGAGGGGGTCGAGGCGAGGTAGTGCGGCGCGATCTGATCGGTGAGGTTGGCGGTGAACTCGGCGAACTCGTGCTTAAGTTTGAGCTGCACCCGGGCCGCCAGGAACGCCGCACCCTCGAGCAGGCCGGCGATCATCGGATCGATCTTGTCTTCCAGCAGGCCGCCGAGGCGCTCGGCCACACCCGGATAGGCCTGGGCGAACTCTACCGCCTGCTCGCGCAGGATCTTGAGCTCCCGGTCGTAAAACTTGACGAATTCGCGGTTCATCACTCAGAGCCGGTCGATCTTGATCTTGCCCGAGTCCAACTCGATCTCCGCGACAAACTGCATCGGAACGTTCACCGGCTGAAGCCGCAGGTCGGCGCTGACCAGGAAACGCACCCTCAGTTCGTCCGGCGACACCTTGTCATCGCGTCGGACCTTGATTGTCTTGGCCGCGAGCCTCGGCTCGAAATCGCGCAGCGCGACCTCGAGCTCCTTCGCAACCCCGTGCACGGCGTCCTCGTCGATCGACAGGCGCGCGAGGTCTCGTAACCCGAAGTTGAGGATCGACCGGCGGACCTCCGGAACATCGGACAAGTTTTCCGCTGAATTCGAGGTTGACCGTGTTCAGGAGCGCGCTGACATCCGAGCTCACGAGCTTGCGTAATTCGCCTTCGGTGATCGGCGCCCGCGTCGTGACCCTCCTCGACGCCAGCACGCGCTCGCCATCTTCGCGCACGTCGACCCGAACCGCGGCGTCGCGTTCCCGGTGCGCCGCCCGGAAAGCATACATCAGCGGCGGCGCCAGCCGATCGCTCTTCTTGGCGACCATCCGCGCCTCCTGCCGTCTCGCCTAACGAGCGTATGGGGCTGCGGCCGGACCCGGTGACGCCGGACCCGGCCGCCAACTCGGATTAGGCGGAATAAGTCTTCTGCCCCTTGACGTCCCAACCCTTCTTGTTGACGGCGTCGAGCGTGCCGTCCGCCTTCTGCGGCTTGTAGGCGACTTCCATCTTGGAGAAGTTGAGCGTTGCGCTCTCCGTGGGAAGGCCGCCGCCATCAGCGCCGGCATGGCTGAACGAGGTGATGAACACCTCCTCCATCGTGATCGTCAGGTATTCCTGTGGATTCTCGCCCGCCTTGCGGATGTGCAGAATCGCCTTCTCGTGGTGGGCGCCGTTGACGCAGTTGATGAAGAAGTTCGGCGACGACTTGTCGGCGTACTTCGTGACGCTAAGGTCGGAGAACGACGCCTTGCTGGCGCCCGAGCCGGTGCCTACCGCTCCAGTGCCGGAGTTGGACACGCCGAAAGAGAACGACATGATCTGGATCTTGTCCTTGTATTTGTCGTCCGGCAACTCGCCATCAAACTTGTTTTTGCCCGAGAACTCGAGAAACATATCACCGCTTGGCATGACTAGTGTCTCCTTTCATGCTTCCCTCATTCAGAGGCGTCGCCAAAAAACACCGACGCCTCCACCCCAAGTCTCAATTGTGACCGGCTCAGGCCCGGTTTACGATCGAAGCCGTGCAAGCGCCCCTATTTCTCAAGCGGCAGGCGAGAGACAAGGCTCATGCCAATGTCCATGCCCTCAAGCTGGAAATGCGGACGCAGGTAGAAATTCGCCGAGTAATAGCCCGGATTCTGCTCGTCCTCGACGACCGTGACTTTGGCGGCCGCGAGCGGAAGCTTGGCCTTGACCTCCTCGCTGGAATGTTCCGGATCGCCATCGACATAAAGCGTGATCCACTCGTTCAGCCACGTCTCCAGCTGCGCTTTTTCCTTGGTCGAGCCGATCTTGTCGCGGACCATGCACTTGAGGTAGTGCGCGAACCGGGACACCGCGAACATATATGGGATGCGGGCCGACAGGTTATCCGCCGCGGTGGCTTCCACTTTGTCGTAAAGCTTGGGCTTGTAGACCGACTGCGCGCCGATGAAGGCGGCCTTGTCGGTGTTCTTGCGATGAATGATCGAGATGATGCCGGCCTTGGATAGTTCCGCCTCGCGCCGGTCCGTGATCGCGATCTCGGTCGGACATTTCATGTCGACGCCGCCGTCGTCGGTCGGGAACGTGTGGGTCGGAAGATTGATCACTTCGCCGCCCAATTCGACGCCGCGGATCCGCACCGTCCAGCCGTACTCCTTGAAGGCGCGATTGACGTTGGCCGCCATTGCATAGGCGGCGTTCATCCAGGCGTATTTCTCGCCATGGTGACCGTCGGTCTCCTCCTCGAAGGCGAACTCCTCGACCGGCTCTGTTTTGGAGCCGTACGGCAGGCGCGACAGCACACGCGGCATGCAAAGGGCGACGTACCGGCTGTCGACCGCATCCCGGAGGCCCTTCCACGCCGCGTAGTCCGGCGTGTCCATGAGCTTGCCGATGTCGCGCGGATTCATGAGCTCGGTCCAGGAATCCATGCCGAGCAGGTTCGGGTCCGCGCCCGTGATCAAAGGCGCAAGCGACGCCGAGGCGACCTTGGACAGATCGCGCAGGAGCTGCACGTCGGTCGGCGCGTGGCTGAAGTGGAAGTCGGCCACCAGGGCGCCATACGGTTCTCCGCCTAGCTGACCGAACTCGCTTTCGTAGATCGCTTTGAACAGCGGGCTCTGGTCCCAGCGCGCGCCGGGATAGGACTTGAGATTCCGATAGAGCTCCATTTTTCCGACATTGAGCACGCGGATCTTCAGCGTGGCGTCGGTCTCCGAGTTGAAAACGAGGTAATTGAGGCCCCGCCAGGCGCTCTCGAGCTGCTTGAACTCGGGGGCGTGCAGGATCTGGTTCATCTGCGCCGACAGCTTCGCGTCGAGAGCTGCGATCATCGCCTCGATCGTGTCGATGACGTCGGTTTTGACGACGCTCGTATCGGCCAGCGCCTGCGTCACCAGGGTCTGGACGGCGTTCTCGACTTCCGTCGCTGCGCGATCGCTGCGCGGCTTGAAGTTCTGTTTCAGAATTTCGGCGAAGTCATCGGCCTCGACAACCGCGGTTCCCGCAGTCTCCGCCTGTTTCTGGTCTTCGAGCTCAGCCATTGCGCAGGTTCCCTGTCATCACGCCGTATTCGGTGGAATCGAGCTGCGACGTAGAGACTCGCCGCGTCGGGATTTGAAGTCTTACGCCGCTCCGCCGTCGCCAGGCTTCTGACCCAGCTTCGACTTCATCGCCGCCATCAGGTCCGGATCGGCGAGTAGCTTTTTGAGGGTGTCCTCCGCGGCGACCTTTCCGTCCATGTAGCGAAGCAGATTCGAGAGCTGCTCGCGAGCCTGGAGGAGCTTGGCCGTCGCCGGTACCTGGCGCGCGATCGCGGCGGGGGAGAAATCGTCCATCTTTGTGAACTTCAAATTCACCGACAGCTTCTCGCCGCCTTCGGCGGCGCCGAGTTTGTTCTCGACCTTCATCGACACTGCCGGCTCGATCGCGGCCATGCGCTTGTCGAAATTGTCCATGTCGATGTCCAGGAACTTGCGGTCGGTCATGTCGGCCTTGGCGACCGCCGAAGCGTTGCCGGAGAGATCGGCCATCACGCCCATCACGAACGGCAGCTCGACGAGCCGATTGGCGTCGTATGGATCCTCGTAGGTGATGTGGACTCGCGGCTTGCGGTTGCGCGAAATGAACTTTTGACCGGAATTGCTGTTGGAGGCCATTTCGCCGTTCCCCGTTTCCCACGTCAATCGGCGCACCTTAGTATAGTGGCGGCCGAACGCAATATGATTTCCATCACACTTCGAACGCGGGCTGGACAAATTGACAGCGTGTGAGGGTTCGCTTAGCAGGGCCGGACGCCGCGCACGAGGCAGGAGCTTGCAATGTGGGGTATTTGGCCTGCGTTTGGCCTGGCCGGCGCGGTGTGTCTTGCCTTCGCGCCCGCTCTAGCCGAAACGGCAAAGCCGGCTCCGTCCGAAGCCTCCAAGCCCGCTGCGAAGAGTTCCGCCGCAGCGCCGGCCGAGCCCGCCAAAATTCGGCGCTCGGAGACCATCGTCGACGACAACTGGACGGTAACCTGCGAGCAGACCGATCAGGCCGAGAGCAAGCGCCTGTGCTCGGCGGCGCTCAAGATCGCGCAGACCGACAAGGCCGGCGCGCAGCGGATCGTGTTCACCTGGGTGATCGGACATCCGGAGGGCAAGCTGGTCTCGGCGATCTCCGTTCCCTCGGGCGTCCAGATCCCGCCGGGGGTCGAGATCCAGATCGGCGACAAGGAGGTGCGCAAGGTCGGCTATTCGATCTGCATGCCCGACCATTGCGAGGCGCTGCTGCCGCTCGAAGAGACGGTGGTCAAGAGCCTCAGCGCGGCGCCGACGACCGCGATCACGATCCGGGCGGTCAACGGCGCCGAGGCGAAGTTCACCGTGAACATGAAGGGCTTCGCCCAGGCTCTGGCGGACATCGGCAAGTAGCTTAGCGGGGCGCGCCGGCGTGATCCCGCTCCAGGGTCCACGACCGCCGATTTCTGACCAGACCTCAATAAAATCAAGAGGATACGACCCGAAATCGGCCTCCAATTCGACGAGCAACTCAACGATTTCAAGGGGTTACGGCGAGATTGCCGGTTCGCAGGCGCCTCCTGAGCGGGGCCGCCATGACGATGTCCTCTTCCTGATCCCGTCGAAAGGACGATCCGGGCGGGGCTGCTCGCGCAGTGGAGTGTCCTTTCGACAACTCGGAACGAGGCTCCGGGAGACGGGCGGGCGGGTACAAAAAACGAAAAACGAGCGCCGCGCACCGGACAAACGACGTCCGACGTTTTTCGCAGAGGCGCAAACAATCCCGGGCCGCTTCGCTGCACGCAAGAGCTTCGCTGCACGCAAGACCTGCGCAGCTTACCGCCTGGAGGCCATGAATAGCGCTTCGGCCAGCGCTTGGGAAGAAAAGCGCTCGGTCCTTCGGTAGACCCTGTCGGGAGGCGAGCCGATTGTTCTGGCGGCGGCCATGAAAGCGCCGGAAAGCGACTTCGGGATCGCGTGGCTCTGTGGCAATCGCGCAACAGGTCCAGACGTTCGGCGCCGGAGGGCCGGACCGCCGCCACAATTCGCCACAAAAGCGTTGCTTTGGCCTGGCGCGCCGCGTAACCGGTGTAGGTCAAGGCAATCGCAACTCGATGTCGCAGGTTGGCCAAGCGTTGCGTCGATTTATTCAGCTTAGGCATGTAATTTATTCAATGGGGTGGGCGACGATGCACCAGCAGGTCGGGTCTTTGCGCGGCGCAGTCGGTTTCAGTGAGGGGCGAGGCGGAGCTCGAAGGGCGCTGCTCAGCGGCGCGTCGGTTGCGGCGCTCACGTTCATGGGCGTTCTGGCGCTAAGCGCGCCGGCTTTCGCGCAAAGTCTCGGAGGCGCGGGCGGCGCGGGTGGTCCCGGCGCGACCGGCGGCGGCGGGGCTTGCCCGGCGCGGGCGGCGCGAACGGCACAGTGACCACTGGCGGCGGCGGCGGTGGCGGTGGGGCGCCTGACGGCGCAGGCGGCGCCGGCGGAACGGCGGCCGCGGGCAATGGCGGCGCTGGCGGCGCCGGCGGAACGAGCGGCTTGGCTCCTGGCGGAGTCTACAACGGTGTGGTGACCGGAGGGACCGTCGGCGGCGCGGGCGCAGGCGCAGGCGGCGGCGGCGGCGGCGGCGCAGGCGGTTATGGCCTCACCGGACTTGCTGCTGGTGGGTTCGGGTCCGCACTCAATTTTACCGGCGGCGCGGGAGGGGCGGGAGGCGCGGCGACCTGGCGCCGGAAACGGAGGCAATGGTGGAGCCGGCGGCGCCGGCGTGAACGTGGGTACCGGCGTTACGCTGACCCTTTCGGGCGGCGCCGTCACAGGCGGCGCAGGTGGCCTGGGGGGCGCCAGCGCTTCGGGAACGGCAGGTACCGTTGGGGCCGGCGGGGCGGGCGCGATATTGTCGGGTGGAAGCCTCTACGTAGGAGCGGCGACCGTCGCCGGCGCCAGCGGCGCGGACTCGGTAGACGCGGTCTCCGGGACAACAAGTACTCTCGGTATAGGGACCGGGGCGACGCTGACCGGCAACATCGGCGTCGGATCAGGCGGTACCCTGGTCTTCAACCAAAGCGCTTCCGGATCAAATAACAACGCCTTTGTGGCGAACACGATCACCGGATCCGGCTCGGTCCAGGTCAACGCGGGCTCGAACGCGCTGGCGTTGGGCGCCGCCAACACCTATTCCGGCGGCACCACGGTCACGAGCGGCACACTCGTTGTTGGTAATAACACAGCTCTCGGAACCGGCGCTCTGACGCTCAACCCGACCACAATCGTCAATCTCGCGAACGTCGCGATCACCAATCAGATCAACGTGTCCGGCGACCCAAACATCGCGGTCACCGGCGCCAGTTCGGTAGGCGTCATAACCGGCTCCGGCACGGTCAACATCACCGGCACGTCCGGCTCGGCGACCACCGACGTGCTGACCGTGACCGCGCCGAACACTTACACCGCCGCGACAATCGTCGGCGACGGCACGACCACTCACTCCGTCACGCTGAAGGGCGGCGTGGCCGGCGCCTTCAGCCCGCTCTCGGCCACCACGGTGACGGCGAGCAGCATTCTCGACCTTGGCGGCTTCGCGCAGACGGTCAACACTCTCGCGCTTTCGGGCGGCACGATCCAGAGCGGCAGCTTGGCGAGTTCGGCGGCATTGTGTCGACTGGCGGCACGGTCAACGGGATCTCCGGTTCGACCGGACTCACGGCGAACACCGGCACAACGACGCTACTGGGGACGAACGCCTACACCGGGCCGACGACGGTCAACAATACCGCCACGGTCATCGGCGGCGCGGCGAACACGTTCAGCGCAGCGAGCGCGACAACGATCAACACCGGCGGCACGGTCGATCTCGGCGGCTTCGCGCAGACAATCAACGCCGTCACCCTCGCGGGCGGCGCGATCCAGAACGGGTCGCTGACGGGGGCGATTGGCTCGACCGGCGGCACGGTCAACGGGATCAACGGCTCGACGACGCTGACGACGACCTCGGGCACGACGACGCTCCTCGGATCGAACGGCTATACGGGGGCGACGAACGTCAACGGCGGAACGCTGATCGGCGGCGCGGCGAACACGTTCAGCGCGGGGAGCGCGACGACGGTCAAAACCGGCGGCACGGTCGATCTCGGCGGCTTCGCGCAGACGATCAACGCCGTCAGCCTCGCGGGCGGCACGATCCAGAACGGGTCGCTGACCGGCGCGATTGGCTCGACTGGCGGCACGGTCGCCGCGATCAACGGCTCGACGACGCTGACGACGACCGCCAGCACGACGACGCTCCTCGGATCGAACGGCTATACCGGCGCGACGAACGTCATCGGCGGAACGTTGATCGGCGGCGCGGCGAACACGTTCAGCGCGGGGAGCGCCACGACGGTCAACACCGGCGGTACGGTCGATCTCGGCGGCTTTGCGCAGACGATCAACGCCGTCAGCCTCGCGGGCGGCACGTTCCAGAACGGGTCGCTGACCGGCGCGATTGGCTCGACCGGTGGCACGGTCAACGGGATCAACGGCTCGGCGACGCTGACGACGACCGCCGGCGCCACGACGCTTCTGGGATCGAACGGCTATACGGGCACGACAAACGTCAACGGCGGGACGCTGACCGGCACCGTCGGCTCGTTCAGCGCGGCGAGCGCAACGACCGTGAATACGGGCGGTATCCTCGACCTCGGCGGCTCGCAGACTATTAACACACTGAGCCTGTCGGGTGGCACAATCCAGGACGGCAGTCTGACAAGCTCGGGCGGCATCGTGTCGACGGGGGGCACTGTCGCAAATGTCACGGGTTCCACCGGACTGGCGGCGAACGGCGGCAATACGACGCTCCTTGGCACGAACGCCTACACCGGCGCGACGGTCGTTAACCCCGGCGCTACGCTGACTGGCGGGGCGGCGAACGCCTTCAGCGCGCCGAGTGCGACTACGATCAATGGCGGCGGCGTCGTCGATCTCGGCGGCTTCGCGCAGACGATCAACAGCGTGACCCTGTCCGGTGGAAAGATCGAACATGGCGCGCTCGCGGGCGCGATCAGCTCGAGCGGCGGCACGATCGACGGGCTTGGCGGCTCGGCGTCGCTGACCGTCGGCAGCGGCGCCACGACGCTGAACACGACAACCGGCGCCAACATCTATTCCGGCGCGACAACGGTCAACGGCGGAATTCTGTTCGGCGGAGCGGCGAACGCATTCAGCGCGACGAGTGCGACGACGGTCAACATCGGCGGCGTCGTCGACCTCGGCGGTGTTGCGCAGACGATCAATACGCTGAACTTGTCGGGCGGAACGGTCCAGGACGGCAGCCTGACAAGTTCGGGCGGCATTGTGTCGATGGGCGGTACGGTCGCCAACGTCGGCGGCCCGACGGGGCTCACGGCGAACGGCGGCACAACCACGCTCTTCGTGGACACTTACACCGGCGCGACGGCCGTCAACGCCGGCGCAACGGTCGCTGGCGGAGCGGCGAACGCATTCAGCGCGACCAGTTTGACCACGATCAACACAGGCGGCGTCGTTGATCTCGGCGGCTTTGCCCAGACCATCAACTCGCTGAACCTGTCGGGCGGCACGATCGCGAATGGCAGCCTGACAAGCGTAACCGGCATCCTGTCGACGGGCGGCACGGTCAATGGGATCGCCGGCTCGACCACGCTGACCGCGAACAGCGGCACGACGACGCTTCTGGGGACGAACGGCTACACCGGCGTGACGACGGTCAACCCCACGGCCACGCTGATTGGCGGGGCGGCGAACGCCTTCAGCGCGGCGAGCGGGACCACGATCAATGCCGGCGGCGTCGTTAATCTCGGCGGCTTTGGACAAACGATCAACACGCTCGCTCTCTCGGGCGGCACGATCGAAAACGGAAGCCTGACCAGCGCAAGCGGCATCGTATCGACGGGTGGCACAGTCAACGGCGTCTCCGGCTCGACCGGGCTGACGGCGAACGGCGGCACGACGACGTTGCTGGGGACGAACGGCTACACTGGCGCGACCACGGTCAACAACACCGCCACTCTGACGGGCGGGGCGACGAATGCGTTCAGCGCGGCGAGCGTGACGAGCGTGAACACGGGCGGCACGCTCGATCTCGGCGGGGCGCAAACGATCAACACGCTCAATCTCGCCGGAGGGACGATCGAGAACGGCAGTCTGACAAGTGCGAGCGGGATCGCGTCGACGGGCGGGACGGTTCAGAACGTTACCGGCTCGACCGCGCTCACAGCGAACGGCGGCACGACGACATTGCTGGGGTCGAACGCCTACACCGGCGCGACGATGGTCAACGCCGGGGCTACGCTGACCGGCGGGGTGGCGAACGCCTTCAGCGCGGCGAGCGCAACCACGATCAACACCGGCGGCGTCGTCGATCTCGGCGGCTCCCCGCAGACGATCAATGCCGTCAGCCTCGCCGGCGGCGCGATCCAGAACGGGTCGCTGACCGGCGCGATTGGCTCGACCGGCGGCACGGTCAACGGGATCAACGGCTTGGCGACGCTGACGACGACCGCCGGCACGACGACGCTGCTGGGATCGAACGGCTATACCGGGGCGACGACCGTCAACGGCGGAACGCTGATCGGCGGCGCGGCGAACACGTTCAGCGCGGGGAGCGCGACCACGATCAATACCGGCGGCGTCGTCGATCTCAACGGCTTCGCGCAGACGATCAACACGCTCGCTCTTTCGGGCGGCACGATCCAGAACGGCAGCCTGACCAGCGCGGGCGGCATCATGTCGACAAACGGCACGGTCAACAACATCTCCGGATCGACCGGTCTCACGACAAACAGCGGAACGACCACGCTCAGCGGAACGAACGGCTACGCCGGGACGACGAACGTTAACGGCGGAACGCTGAACGTTAATGGCAGCCTGAATACCTCTGGGCAGATGAATATCGCAGCGAACGCCACTTTCCCGGCGAGCTTGAATATCAACGGGTCGGTCACCAGCGGCCTTGTGACCAATGCCGGCGGCCTCACCGTGAACGCGGGCGGCTTGCTGAACGCTCTGGGGCTCAACAACCTGAGCAGCGGAACGGTCGCCAACTACGGAACGATTGTTGACGTTCTGAATAACGCGGGCACGGTGACCAACAATAACCTGTATACCGCGGTAGTGGCGTCGAACACTGGCACGATTACAAACAATGGGACTTGGGACGGAACCGGCGGCACGAGCGCCAACGGCACCGGGTCGGTCATCAACAACAGTCTCTGGAAGGGCTCCTGGAGCAACAACGGCGGCACGATCAACAACGCCGGCACGATAACTGGAGATGTCACGAACAGCTCCGGCATCATCAACAATATCAATGGCGCGAACAGTACAATTTCCGGCGATGTCACAGCCAACGGCGGCATCGTCAACAGCTACAACCCGACGAGCATGATCGGCGGCAATGTCTTCGTTACCGGGGCGCTGCCGGCGGACGTGTTCGCTCTCGGCAAGATCGGCGGCAACGTCAGCGTGAATAGCGGGGGCACTCTCGGCTCCTTCTACGTGGGCGACCAGACCGCCTCCATCGTGACGGACAATCTCGCGGTCGCCGCGACCCTGGCCCCCCACCTCGGGCAGACTTTGACCGTGGGCGGCAGCGTGTCGGGTCCGATCACGATACCGGTCGATCTCAGCACCGGGCGGACCAACGCGATTGCCGCCAGTGCGAACAATGGCGGGACGGTCAACCTGTCCGGCATGCTGACCAATCCGGGTAACGTACTTTGGGCGCAGCCCACTCTCACCTACGCAACAGGGGCCGCAATCCCTCTGACTGCAACGGCGGACCAACTCCTCGCCGGCGCGAGCAGCACCGGCTTCTATCAGTATACGCCGCAGAACAACGACTCGATCCTGCAGTCGCTGAAGGCGGGCGTGGTCTCGGCGCCGGCCACCCAGGTCTCGTCGATCATCACGGCGCTCACCACGTCGTTCTTCCAGAACGCGCAGGCGTTCCTCGGCGCCCCGACCAACCCGACGCCGAACCTGCTGTACGGCGGCGTCTGGTCGCGTGGCGGCGGCGCGGCGATCACGCTCGAGACGACAGCCACCGGCGGCGGGTCGCCCTACTCGACTGAGACCAAGTCGATCAACGATATCGGCGGCTTCCAGTTCGGCATCGACGAGGGCCTGTACAACATCAACAATTCGAAGATGAACGTCCATCTCGGATTGACCGCGGGTGAGGCGTTCGCGAGTTCGTCCGATACGTTCAACACGCCAGGGTTGTTCCAGACGTCGAACGGAGTTTCGACCAACGCCAATGTCCCGTTCTATGGCGCGTATGCGGCCTTGACCGGCAATGGACTGGCTGCGACCTTCCAGTGGCGCCACAACCTGTTTGATCTGAGTTTGACCGACCCGTCGCTTGGCACGCAGGGGCCACAGAAGCTCAATGCCCATGGCGACACGGAATCTGTGGACGTCGGGTATCAAATACCCTTTGTGGAAGGGTTGTCGCTAACCCCTTCGGTGGCGTTTTACTTCACCCAGACCAACGTGGACAGCCTCGGCGTCTTCTCGGGCGGCACGGCTTCGATCTTCCAGTTCGATGGGCTCAACAGCACGCTCGGCCGGTTCGGCGGCCGTGTCGCGACTACATATACCTTGAACGAGAATCTGTTCCTCGCTCCCTACCTGACGGTCAACGTCTGGCATGAGTTCCAGGGCACTTCGACGACCAACTTTTCGCAGCCGGCAGCGTTCGCGGCAGGAGCGCTTCCTGTTCAGCCGGTCACCACCAACAGCGTCGGAACCTTCGGCCAGGTCAGCCTGGGCTTCGCAACCCAGTCGCCGAAGTCCGGGTTAACCAGCTATCTGCAGGCGGACCTACGGGTCGGCGCGAACATTCAAGGCTGGGGAGTCATCGGCGGTTTACGATATAGCTACTGATCGGAGGGCATGTTAGGGAACCGGCAAGGCCGGGTGGGGTTAGATGACCGCGGGGGCGGATCGGAGAGGATTATGTCCAAGTCGCCACTCGTGATGCTCGCAGCGCTGCTGGGGGCAGGTCTCGTCAGTTCTGCCGCGCTCGCCCAGCCCGCGGGAATTTTTGCCGGGGCCGAGTGCCGCGAAGCTAAGCTGGACCGCGTCATCGCCGGCAAGGTGCTTTCCAGCGACCCGGTCATCATCTGCAAGCGCACCGATGAACTGAAGGCAGCGCTGCAGAACGACGGAATCGCTGTCGCCGCCCCGGCGCCGAGGCCCGTTCAGGCGCAGACGAAGCCCGCGCCGACGGCGGACAAGCGCAAGAGCGAGCATGTCGCGTTTACCCCGCCGGTTCATGACGATCGGGAATGCGCCATGCTGAATTGCCCGACCTACGTCCTGACCGGCGTCGGCGATTGACGGTCCGGGATCTGGGGAACGCGCTACTAAGCAAGTTTGCGCCGATTGTTTTCGATCGTCGCAGGCTTTCAAGTCGCTGTTGTCGAACGTATGGTGTCGGATAGCGGGAAGGCGAAGCTTGGCCCTTTGATTGGAAGGGCGCGAGCGTTCCGCAACCAGGCTCCAGTCGGGCGACAATGATGAGACGGTGGGCGCGTCTGGCGCTGGTGTTGGCGACGGCCCTCGGCGCCGCCGGGGTGGCGTCAGCCGTCCACGCGGACACGGCCCAGCGTTCGCCGAGCGCCGGCGTAGCCGAGCGCCGCACCGAGGCTCCGCCAAACAGTCTTCTCGTCGCGCAACTCGACGATGCTGTGGCCTGGGACCACGCCAAGGCGTCCAACAGCGTCGACGAACTTAAGGCTTTCAAACACTTCTTTCCGGCTTCACCGCATATCGCCGAGGCGGACAGGGCGATTGCCGATTTGCAAGAAGCAGAGGCCTGGGATCGGGCAAAAAAATCCAACACGGTTGCGGACTTGCAGGACTTCAAGCAACGCTTCCCGAATTCGACGCATCTCGGCGACGCGAACAGGGCGATCGGCGTGTTACAGGAAACAGTGGCTTGGGATCGGGCCAAAAATTCCAACTTGATTGCGGACTTGCAGGACTTCAAGCAGCGCTTCCCGAATTCGACGCATCTCGGCGAGGCGAATAAGGCGATCGGCGTCTTGCAGGAGTTGGAGGCTTGGGACCGGGCAAAGAATTCCAACACGATTGCCGGCCTGGAGGACTTCAAGCAACGGTATCCGAATTCGCCGCATCTGGGCGACGCGAATAAGGCGATCGGCGTCTTGCAGGAGTTGGAGGCTTGGGATCGGGCAAAGAATTCCAATACGATTGCCGGCCTGGAGGACTTCAAGCAACGGTATCCGAATTCGCCGCATCTGGGCGACGCGAACAAGGCGATCGGCGTCTTGCAGGAGTTGGAGGCTTGGGATCGGGCAAAGAATTCCAATACGATTGCCGGCTTGCAGGACTTCAAGCAACGCTTCCCGAATTCGCCGCATCTCGCCGAGGCCGACAACGCGATCGCCGTTTTGCAGGATGCGGAGGCTTGGGATCGGGCAAAGAAGTCCAACACGATTGCGGACTTGCAGGACTTCAAGCAGCGCTTTCCGAATTCGCCGCATCTGGCCGAGGGGGACAAAGCGATCGCCGCTTTGCAGGCCGCAGGCGAAAAGGAGAAGGAGGAAGATAAGCGGAAGCTGGACGAAGCGGAAAAAGCGAGGCAGGCCGCGAAGGAGATGGAAGAGTCGTGCCAGCGCGAGGCCGCGCAAGTCGACGATTTCGTCAAAGCGCGCAGCACAGGCGCGCTCAATGCTTTGCGGTCGCGGGCAGCCTGCCCTAGGACGCTCGCTGCGATCGACAAGGGGCTGCGGGACGTCCAGGCTCAGGAATGCGACTCCGAGCGGGGTCAGGTGCGCGATCTTGGGACCGATCTCGACGCCTTGAAAAGGGCCGTCGCCGGATTTGCTTGCGACGCCGTGGCCGTAGTCGCCCGCGGACGCATCGCCCAGCTCGAGCAGGAGGCGGCGCGTGTCGCCAAGGCATGCGACGACGCAAAATTCGAGGTCGACAGCAAGATTGACGCCTTTGCCGCCGGCGCGCGGGAAAAGCTCGCGGCCTACCTGGCGCGGTCCGAATGCCCAGACGCGCAGGCCGACGCGCAGCAAAGGATCAGCGACATCGACGAGCGCGTGAGCAACGCCCAGGACCAGCTGAAGAAACTGGGGTGCTACAAGGCCGAGCCGGCGAGCAAGCGGTTCGACGGCGAGACCGAGGCCGCGATCGTCCAATTCCAGCGCGGGGCGAAACTGAGCGTCGACGGGACGCACCTGTCCCCGGACTTCATCCAGACGCTGGCCGCCTATACCGGCGAGGACGCCTGCCCGGCGCAGGCCGCTCCGCCCCCCGTCGCATCAATTCCGCCGCCCGAGACACCTAGCGAAACGCCGAGGGAGAAGTCGCGCGCGCCGTTGCGCCAGCGGGCCGAGCCGACGCCGGCGCCCCGCGCCGAGCCGCGCAAACGACGGCAGGAGGCGGAAGGCGGCGGGGCGCCGCAGCCTCGCCATGCGGCGCCGGCTGCGCCGGCGGCGCCGGCGGCGGCCCCAAGCGCCGCGAAGCCGCAGATCTTCATACCGAACTGAGGCGCGACGGTTCGCGCCCGACCTCCATCCTCAGTTGGCGAAAATGAAAAAATCGGCGCCGACGGCGGCGCCGGCGGCTTTCCCCTGTTCGACGAGCGCGGGCGCGAGCGCCTTCAGGTCGCCGGAGCGGAAAGTGTCGAGGGCCGCGATCGGCTTGTCGGATGTCAGGGCGAGGACGAGCTGGACCGGTCCGGCGGGCGCCGCGTCCCTAGGCAACGGCAGGTTGAACGTCGCCGAATCGCCGCCGGGCTTGGGCGTCGCGTCGATGCGGTAGGCTTTGCCCTCATTGTCGACGCGCATCAGATAGAGACGCCGGCCGCCGAGATTGGCGACCGTGCCCATGAGCGGCCTGTTGCGGCCGACGCGGTAGTCGGCCAGAGTGACGCGCGGCGCGCTGGACGCGTTGGCGTCCCCGAGACGGATGAGGTCGAGCGCCGCGCATTCGGGCGGCATGATCATGATCGGGCGCAGGGTCAATTTCGGATCGGCGCCCACCGCCTGACGGAAAGCGTCCTCGAACCGGACAAAGGGCGTGAGCTGGTCGCCGACGCTGAGATAGGCGCGGTCTTGGCCGCCGGGAGCCGGCAGCGGCTTGACCAGGAAACAATCGCCGCCATCGTATTCGCGGATGAAGGCCGCCGCTTTCAGGTCAGACGGCGACGGCGGCGCAGGCGAAACGTTCAGCTTGACGGCCATCCGGCCGGCGAGGCCGGCGCCGGTGGTCGCTACCACGTCGAAGGCGAACGACCCTGCCGTCGCCGGCTTGCCGGTGATCTGACTGTGGCCCGAGCCGAGGTCGGCGAACGCGAGCCCGGCGGGCGGAGGCGGCGTGGCCTGGAGCGTCATCGGCGAGTTGGCGGCGCCGCTGCTGAAGGCGGGCAGGTCTGCACTGTAGTCCGCCCCGACCGTCGCCGGATCGAGGACCGCGAGCTGCAGCGACGGGCGCGGGGCCTCGGGCTTGGCGGTCTCGACCGGCTTCGCCGGAGGCGGGGGCGCGGGCGTCGGCTTGTCCGCGACCGTGAGGGACGCCGTCATCTCGGCGCTTTTCCCGTCGCGGTTGACGGCGACGACGTGCATGGTCGCGGCGCCGGGGCGCGTCGGCGTGCCCTCGATGACGGCCTTGCCGTCGCCGAGGTCGCGGAAGCTCAAGCCGTCCGGCACCTGCTCGGCGGACAAGCTCAGCCCCTTGCCGGCCGGGTCGGCGAACCCGGGCAGGTCGGTTCGATAGGGCGCGCCGACGGTAGCCGCCGGCAGGTCGAGCGCGGCTTGCCGCGCGCGGGGCGATGTATCGGGCTGCTCCACGGGCGGGCTTGGCGTCGCCGGCGGAGTGGCCGCCGGCGATGGCGGGCTTGTCGGCGGATTCGCCTCGGCCGTCGGCCCGGACGGAGCCTGCTCCGTCCCGGATTGGGGTTTGGAGGCGATCTGCGGCGCCGCGGGCTGCGCTGTTTCAGGCTGTAGCGGCGGCGGAGCCGCCGGCTGCGCGGGCGATCCAAGCGGGGGCAGCTTTCCCCCTTGGGCGGTTCCCCCGGCGCCTGAGGAGTCGGGCGGCAGAGCGGGAAGCGGCGGCAGCGCGGGCATGGCGGGCGAAGGCTTGCTGGCAACGCCGGGGGCGGCCGGACCGCGCGTCCCTGGCAGGAGATCGTCCTTGAAGACGAAGGCGACGCCGCCCAGGCTCACGAGCGCGACGGCCGCGGCGGCGATTGCGACTGTCCGCCCGCTGGAGGACGGCGCCGCCGCGTCCTTCGGAGCGGCGGGCGCGAGGCCTCGGACGGTGCGCCGTCGCCCCGCCGGGGGAAGAAGCGATTGGGGGGTCCACTCGGCCACCGCCGCCATGCTCTCTGGCCGGTTCTCCGGCAGCGGCTGAAGCATCGCCTGCAGCAGCGGCCGGAGTGCGGGATCGATATCGGAGAGGTCGGGAACGACGCGGCGCTTGTCGATGACTTCCGCCTGCGAGCCGCTCATATCGAGCGCGCGGCCGCGCGCAGCCTCCGCCAGCACCAGCCCAAGGCTGTAAATGTCGGACTTCGCCGTCACGTCGCCGCCGGCCATTCCGAGCTGCTCGGGCGAAACATAATTGTACTTGCCGGCAAAGCCCGAGCCGATGATCGTCTTCTTGCCCACTTCGGCCGAGCGGGCGATGCCGAAGTCGATGATCTTGGCGTTGCGGACGTCGGCGTTGGGCAGAATGATGTTGTCCGAGGAGATATCGCGGTGAATGACGCCGAGGTGGTGCGCCGTCTCCAGCGCGGAGGCAATTCGTTTGCGCAGGATGGTGAGTTCAGGCATCGACAGCGGGGCCGAGGTCAATCGGTCGCTCAAGGACAGTCCGTCGACGAATTCCATCGCTAGATATGCGCGACCGATGATCGGATCGACGGAGAACAGGAAATAGCGGACGATCGCTTCGTGCACCAGGTTGTGGAGAATGGACGCCTCGCGCCGGAACAGCTCCATCACTTCGTCGTTGTTGGAGAATTCCGGGCGGATCATCTTGATCGCGACGATGTCGCCGGTCTGGATGTTGAAACCGCGGTAAACCTCGCCCATGCCGCCCTGAGCGAGCATTTTCTCGATTTCGTAGATGCCGTTGAGACGCGTCCCAGGCTTCACGCTGCCGAAGGGGCGCGGCTGAAATACGGTTTTCTCCTCCACCACGTTCTCCGGAACTTTCCGTCCGACAACAGTTCGTCGGGCCTGCCGATCGAGGATCCCTCGGCGACGCCAGCTTGGGCGAATGCGGTCGCCGCGTCGAAGGTAGACCCGAAAGGGACAATCGAAAACCGCTTTTCGCGCTGCTTCTAACCGATCTGCAATTTCGCAGCCAGACCGGCAAGCCCTGGGGATTGACGCCTCGTCGCCGATCGCCAAAGAATTCGGCAAAGCCGGCGCATAATGGCATCGGGTGCAGCCCGTTTGCCCTCATCCTGCCGCATGGCGGCTTCCCTGTCGCGGACGAGGAAGGCTCTCCTCTTCCGATCAGGGGCATGGGTGAGCCAATGTCATCACGCTCCGTGCGGACGAGGGCTTTTTGTGAAGCGTCGGGTTGGATGGATCTTGCTTGCCGGCGCCTTCGCCATCGCATGCGTCTCGGGCGGCTTGGTCGCTTGGCGCTTGACGATGCGCCAGGCGCGCGAGCCCTCGATCGTGGCCGTGGCGCCGCAGCCCGAGGCGCCGAAGGCGCAGACGGAGGTCAAGCTCTCGGGGATCATCGATCTGCCCGGCGATCCGGTGCTTATCCGCCGCGGCGCCGTGTCCACCCCGAAGGCTCTCCTGATTGCCGTGCCGGCGCGGCTCACTCCGGACGCCATCAAACCGGGCTCGCCCGGCTACGCCGTCAGGCAAGCCTACTTCGTCAATTCGACGCTGGCTTCGACCAATGGCGGCTATATGGGACACTTCCCGGAGGCGGGGCAGGAGGCCGATGCGCTCGCCGCCCAGCTCGTTATGAACTCGCAGCTGGCGGAGGGCGAGCAGACCCAGGCGCAGATCGACGCCGGCTCAGACGACGACGGCGGGGCCGAGACGCCTCTCGACGCCCAGTCCCTGCTCCTTACCAGCGCCAACAGCAACAAGATCGAAATCAACTCGGGCGGCGGGCAGGGAAAGCCGCAGATTCTCGACACGGTCCTGAAGCCGATCGTGGCCGAAAAGATCAGCGATCTTCTCATCGCCAACGGCTTTACCGGGGACAGCGCGCGGGCGATCGAGAGCGCCGCGGCCGAGCAGTTCCATGTGCAAACCCTGCCGCAAGGCAGCGTCGCTCTGGCGGTTGGCGCGCTTGACGCCGCAGGCGACTACCGTGCGGAACAGATCACCATCTTTGAGAGCGGCGAATACGTCGGGACTGTCGCTCTCGGTGAGAGCGGGGCTTATGGCGAAGGGGCCGAGCCGGACATTCCGACCGAGCTGATCGACGATTCGGCGCGGCCGTCGGAGGTGGGGGCGCGCTACACCGTGGCGGACGGGATTTATAGTGCGGGGCTGCGCAACGGCGTGCCGGAGGACATTATCCGCGAGGCGATCCAACTCGTCTCCGGTCTCGCCGACCTGAAAGCGCCGCTTCAATCCGACCAGACTGTCCGCGTCCTCTTCGAACGCGACTACCGCGACAAGTCGAGATCGGGTGGCCGGGTCGTCTATGTCGGTCTGCATGGAGGCGCTCTCAACGTCGACTGCTATGCCTTCGAGCAAAGCGATGGGCGATTCCGCTGCTTCAATCCGAGGGCGGAGAGCGAAACGCCGATGCCCGAGTTGCGGTCGAAGTCGTCCGTCGAGAGCCTCGGCAGCAGTGGCGCTGCGAGCGTCGGCGGCATCCTTGCGCCGATCAAGGGGGCTCCGGTGACCTCGCTCTTCGGAATGCGGTTCCACCCGATTTTGCACATTCTCCGCTTGCACGCCGGGATCGACTTCGGGTCGCCGATCGGCTCGCTGGTCCGCGCGGCGGCCGACGGCAAGATCGAGATCGCCGGACCGGTCTCTGGCTTCGGTAATCACATCCGCATTCAGCACGACGGCTTCGAGACGTCGTACTCGCATCTCTCGGAAATCCCCGACTCGATCAAACCGGGCGTCACCGTCAAGCAGGGTGACATCATTGCCCTATCGGGCAACACCGGATTGTCGACAGGGCCGCACCTTCACTTTGAATACTATCTCAATCGCGAGGCGGTCGACCCGCTTCCCCGTATGGGATCGGAAGTTCAGGCGAGCGCGCCGAAGGGGCCCGCCATGCCGACGTCGGCCTCATTTACGCCCGCAGGCGGCCCCTCTGTAGGGGCGACTGGGATGGAGATCGCGGCCTTCCCGGCAATCAGGACCTATATCGACGGCGAGATCGCGGAACTGACGAAGTGATACGGCTTACGCGGGCGACGGAGACGCGGAAGGCGCCTCATTGCAGTCCACGACAATGATGGAGACATTGTCGCTCGCCCCGCGTCCGAGCGTTAGCTTGAGTAGGCTGTCGCAAACCTCTTGAGGATCGGCTGCAGCCAGACCGTGAGCGATCTCGTCGTCGCTTACGTGTGCGACCAGTCCGTCGCTGCACAGCAGAAACCGGTCTCCGGCGCGCACCGGTCCGTCGACGATCTCGAGCTCGGCCTGATCGGAGGCGCCGAGCGCGCGCGTGATGACATTCCGTCCCGGCCACTTTCGGGCCTGCTCCTTGGTGAGGACGCCGCGATCGACGAGTTCCTGGACCTCGGAGTGGTCGCGGGTCACCTGGGAGAGCTTGGTCTCCCGGAAGAGATAAGCGCGGCTGTCGCCGCACCAGACGCAGGCGTAATGCGCGCTGTGAACGATGAGCGCCACCAGCGTCGTGCCGATGATCCGGCTGTTGTGCGCGCGAGCCAAGTTTCTCAGGTCCGTGTTGACGGCAATGATCTTCTGTTCGAACGCAGTCAGGAACGCGGAGGCCGATTCGTTGGGGGGAAGTGTGTTCAGAGCCTCCACCACCGCCTGGCTGGCGAGGTCGCCTTTCCCGTAGCCGCCCATGCCGTCCGACACCGCCCAGAGGCCGATCTGGGGTCGCGCCAAGACGCTGTCCTCGTTGTGCTCGCGAACCCGTCCGACGTCGGTGATGCAGCCAACCCGGAAAGCGAACTGCTCAGTCACGTCGACTTTCCTAAAGAAGCGGACGTCGCTTCGGCGAATGCGCCGGTGAGGAAGTCGGAAAAACGCGTCGGCGGCGGAAGTCCGATATAGGACAGAGCGCATGGGGCAAACCCATCGCCGCCGATTGTCCACCAGAATGACTGCGATGCGAAGGCGCGGCGGTGGCCGAACCGCCGGGCGGCGAGAAAAGCCGCCGACGCCCTGCCGTCGGCCGTGTCGACCAGGACGCCGCCGTCGGACAGTTCCCGGCATCCGGGGGAGTTCGCTGCTCGGGCGTAGAGCGCCGGCGGCGGCAAAGCCGCAAGCGTGTCTGTGACCGACTCGAGCGTCGCGCCGGAGTTGAGCGCGCTGAGCAGCAGCGTCTCCGCGTGGTCGCACCAAGGGCTGTTGGCGTCGATCTCGGGTGGCGCGAGGGCGCCTCCGTCCCCGTAGGCGAAGATGGTGAGCGGGAAAGCGCGTCCGACGCCGTCGACCGAGGGCATGACGGCGCCGATCATGGCATCGCCGCAGAGATCGGCGCCGAGCCAGTAGCGCCAGATCGGCGCGCGGTTATAGCTTTCCGCCCAAGCCGCGCCGCCCGTCTGCTTGGAGGTCGCGACGCTGGACTGAAGCCACGGCTCCCATGTCTCGAGGAAACGGCGAGGCGCGTTGACGGCGACAAAGTCTCGTTTGGCGGGGAGCTTTCCGAACAGGCCGGCGCTCATCTTTGCCTCACAGGCCGTTGGGGCACTTGAACTGCCGCAACGCCGGCAGGCTCAGGGGATTGTTGAGCGACGACGAGGTGAACTGGTACGACACCTCGCGGCCGAACACGACGAAGCTGACCTTGAGCGAATTGCCGCTCTGGATTGAGGATCCGGAGTTCGACCAGGCGGAAGAGCGCCCATGCGCCTGTCCGCTCCAGGCTCGACTTCCGGTCCGGCATGTCAGGCGCCATGGTGATCGACGCCGCGCCGGGCCCGGCGCCAGGCCATTGCACCGTTGCCGGGGCGAAGGGCGTCGTGGTGCTCTGCTGGGCAACGACATTGGCGCCATTGATCGACAGCGTCGCCGTTTGCGCGTCGCTGCTGAGCGTCAGCGGCCTCACGTCGAACGAGACGTTCGGAACATTGCCGCCGGCCGGAAAGAACGCGTCGCGGATTTCGGCCGCATACTGGAACTGGCGCAGCGTCGTTTCGGATAGCTTGCGCGCGGGATTCGGCTTCCAGACCCATGTCTTGCCGGTATGGTTCACTAATGGGTCGAGGTTGGCGGAGAAGAACTTGTCGATCGTGCCGCCGGGCGAGAAGAGTTTGGCGAAATCGGCCATCGGCACGTCGCGGTCGCTCTTGGCGAAAGGATAGCGATTGGGGACAATCTGCTGGCAGGCCGAGGTGACGTTCTCGGCCATATCTTGGGCGATCTGGGCGAGATTGCTGGCGGTCGCGTCGCCGGCCGCGTCCTTGGCGACCTTGTCGATCTGGCCGGAAAGCGGCTGGGGCAGGCGCGTCGCATTGGCTCTCAGGCTCGCAACCTGAACGTCGACCTGCTGCAGCGCCTGCTTGGCCTGCGACGGGTCTTGGGCGGCAAGAACGAGCTGCCGATAAAGCTCGTTAAGATTGGCGATCAGGGCATCGATCGGGCGCGATCCAGGCGGGCCGTCCACGAGGATCGCGTCAGGCTTGAAATAGGCCTCGACCGTCGCTCCGGGAACCTCGGCCGGCGGTTCGCCCGCCTTGCGCTGCGACTTGATTGCGAGGTCGATGGCCTCCCGGGCCCCAGTTCCGAGCTGGTTCAGCGCACCGGTCCCCGCCTTCAGTGCATCCTGCTTGGCCTGCTGGGCGGCGGCATTGGACGCAGCCTTCGGCCGCTCGCGCGTCAGAGAGGTCTCGTCCCGAACGGATTCGTAAAGCAGTTTGATCGGCGAGGTCGGCGCGGAAGCGGCTGCGAGGCTCACATATTTTGGCTTGCCGCCGAGCAGTGACTTCAGCTGCAGATTGTTCAGCGCCGCGCTCCACTCGGCGATGAAATCCTTGCTGTAAAGCGCGAGAATGCCGGGGAACAGGCTCACATACTGCTGCTTGACGGCGGCCTGGTCCCCCGACGCTCCCAGCACCCAGTTCTCCTTCTGCAGCGTGTCGGCGATCGTCTGCATGCGGCCGAGAAGCGAGGTCATGAAACCATCGTAGGTAAAAAAGCCGCGGACGCGCACGGTGTCGAGACTGGCGCCGTTTGCGGTCTCGTACACGAGCGCCATGTCCGGGCCGCCGTGGTCCGCCGCGATCCAGTCTGCGATGCCGTCGTTGTGCGCCTCGGACCTCAAGAGCGCATAAGCGCGCTCCGCCACGGGCATGCGGGCGAGGGTGGCCTGGGCCTGCTCGACCAGCGGGCCGTTCAGCGAAACTTTGCGGGCGTTGCCCTGATCCATGTCGAGCATCGCCTCGAGATGGGCGCGAAGCAGCGCGCGTCCTTCGGCGTAGGGCGCGCCGGGAAATGCGCGCTCCTCCCAGTCCCGCTCGAACCACGACAGGATCAGGGCCTTGTCGACCTCCGGCGCCTTGCCGCCGAGCATCAAATAGACCTTGAGCGCTTCGTAGACGAAGGCGGGGTTGTCGATGTTCTTCTGGATCTGCTGTTCGAGCGACAGGATTAGGCGCGGGCGCATCAGCCGCTCGAGCGCGTCCTGGTACATTCCGACCGAAGCGTCCTCCAGGCGTGGGCGCTGGCTCAGCCCGAACGTCTGGTCGAGCGGAGTTGCGTCGTGGCGTCGGGCGTAGCCTTCGGGCAGGTTCGGAAGGCTGCCGATCAGTTCGTAGATCGGGAGCAGGCTCGGATCGGTGACCGAGGTCTGCTTGATCAGCGGGCCGGCGGTGTTGGAATAGTCGGTCACCCCCTGCGCGGTCGCTGCAATCAGCGCCCGGTTGTTCTCATAGCTCAGCCACCAGAGCCCAAGGATGCCGAGGGTTGCCGCTCCGATCAAGGTGAAGACGGCGGCGCGAACGGCGAAGGCGCGGCGCACGGCGGCAATGTTGGTCGACACCCAGCCGGCCTCGGGGAAGATCACCTTGGTCATTAGGTCGCGCAGGAAGAAGCTCTTTCCGACTCCGGAAAAGCCGGCGGCGGCATAGCTCTCAACGCCGTAGCTCTTCTGCAGCGCGCCGATCAGGGTGTCGAACGGCGTGCCCTCCTGTGTCCCGGAGGTGAAATAGAGGCCGCGAAGTGTCGCCGTCGTCTGATAACGCGTCGGCTCGAAGATTCGGTTGAGGAATTCGCCGACCGGCTTGCGCAGCGCGCTCAACTGCGCCGGAAAGCCGAACATTATGGCGCGCGAGCGCAGGTCCGGCTCCTCTTGTAGTCGCTCGGGCATGCGGTCGGCGATGCGTTGGATGAGGAGGTCGATCTCCTCGGGAACCTTGGCCACCTGGTTGGCCTTCTTGTCCGCCTTGTTCACTGTCTGGAAGGTCGAGCCCCAGACCGCCTGCCGCTTCATTTCGTCGAGGTCGGCGAAATACTGGGTGAAGCCGACGACGAGGTCCATTTTGGTGAAGACCGCATAGACCGGAAAATCGACCTTCAACACCTCATGCAACTCGTTGAGGCGCTTGCGGATGGCGTCGGCGTGCGCCGCCGTCTCCTCAGGATGAAGATTGACCACGTCGGCGATGCTGATGGCGACGAGCACGCCGTTGATCGGCTGCTTGGGTCGGTTCCTCGCCAGCATCTCGAGGAAGGAGAGCCAGCTCTTCCGATCGACCTTGGCGTCCGAATCCTGTGTCGTATAGCGCCCGGCGGTGTCGATTAGCACCGCTTCGTCGGTGAACCACCAGTCGCAGTAGCGCGTCCCGCCGACGCCCTGCACGGCCTTGGCCTGATTGTCGCCGGCGAGCGGAAACTTCAGCCCCGAATTCACCAGCGCGGTCGTCTTGCCCGCGCCGGGCGGTCCGATAATCAGATACCAGGGCAGATCGTAAAGGGCGTTGGCGCTCGATTTCCCTGTCCGCCGAAGGGTATCGAGGGCGTCCTCCATCTTCTCCTTGAGGACCGGTGCGTCACTCTCCTCGGCCGCGGGCTCGATCATCGCCTCGGCGATCGCCTTTTCCGCCCGTCTGCGGGCGATGATGCGCCAGGCGATCGAGCCGCCCACCACGAGAAGGATGATGAAAATGATGAGGGAGCGGGTGACGACGCCCTCGAACGGCTGCACGTCGCCGATCGAAACGAGCGGTCCCGCCAGCCAGACGAGCGCTGACAGGACCAGCGCGCCGACGATGCTGAGCGCCACCCAGAACCAGCCGACTCTCGTCATCCTTCGCCCACTCCTCATCTCCCGCCGATTTTTGCGCCGGAGCCGTCAATCCGCTCGCGGGATCGAGACTTCGACACGCCGGTTCTTGGCTTTGTTCGCCTCGACGTCGTTCGGCGCCACGGGGTTGGCGTCGCCCTTGCCCGAGACGGTCAGGCGCTCGGGATGCGAGAGCCCTAGCTTCAGCATCGCGGCGACGGACTTTGCGCGCGCCGCCGAGAGCTCGAAATTCGACGGGTACGTGATCGTGTGAATCGGGTCGCTGTCGGTATAGCCGTCGACGTGGATCGCGCCCGGCTCCTTGTCGAGCGCCGCCGAGATCTTCTTGGCGATCGGCGCAAAGCTGTCGTTGGCCTTGGCGCCGCCGGACGGAAACAGCACCAGACTGCCGATGCGGATGAAGATCGTCGTGGCCGATTGATCAGCGTCCAGCTTGTGGGTCAGGATTTCTGGCGCCAGGGCGGCGCGGATCCGTTCGAGCTGCGTCGATGTCTTTGCCGGCGGATCCGGCGGCGGCTTGACGATCGTCTCGCGGGCGATCGTGAGTTCCGTGGCGGGATGGACCTGAGCCATGGTGAGCGCCAGCGCCTCGGCCTGGCCCGACAGCATGTTGCGCAGCACGAGATAGGTTCCGAGCAGGATGACGCCAGCGACCGCCGCGACCGACCACGCCGGAATCTGAAACCGGCTGCCCGCAAGCGCAATCGTCTGGCCGCGCCAGTGAGGCGACAGGTCCTCGATGGTCTTGGGCTGGTTACGCCGGATCGTCTCGTAAAGGTCGCGGCGAATGGTCTGCAGTTCGCCTTGGCCGCCGGTGGCGCGGTAAACGCCTTCGAAGCCGAGGCTCAGGCACGCATGCATGAGCTCGAGCAGGCCAAGGTTCACTGCTGGATTCTGCTTGGCCCGGTCGAGCTCCTGGAAGAAGCGCACCCCGCCCATCCGCTCGTTGAAGAAGCGGACGAGCATGCTGTATTGGGTCCAGACGCGGCTGTCCTCGCTGGGCAGATTCTGAACGATGTCGTCGGCGGTGGCGGCGAGCGCGTACTTGGCGGCTTCGATCTGGTCGGTGGGCGCGCCGCCTGTCCGGGCGTCCACTTCGAACTGCTGGATGGCCTGGGCCACCTGATCCATGAGCTGGCCGGCCCCCGCCCGCGCCAGCGAAGAACGCAATCGGCCGAGCAGGAGCAGGAGCGACGCGGCGGCCCGGGTTAGCGGGCTCGAGGCCACGGTGACGACATCGACCGAAATGTGCGGCGAGGCCGGCGCCGGCGTCATCGGCTGCGGCGCGGCCGGGGCGATATACGGACGTTGCTGGGCGGCGGGAGCGGCCATCCAGTCGTCATAATTGCCGCGTCCGGACGGAGCGGGGGCAGGCGGGCCGGGCCGCGGCGGCGTGTAGGGGGGGTAAGACGGCTGTCGCGGCGGCGGCGCGGAGGACGGCGGCGGGGGATAGGAGACAGGCGGAGTTGGAGCGGACGACGGCGGGGCTCCTCCTGCCGGCGGCGGGGAGGGACCTGGGCCGCCGGGGGGCGGAGGCGGTCGCCTGCCGCCGGGGTTGGGACGGATGATGGTGCGGTCGCTTCGGCCGAATGGATCGTCGTCGTTGCTCATCGACGGTCTTCCCTAATGGCCCAGAGCTCCATCTGGAGTTCCGGCCAGTCGCCTGCGAAATGCATGCCGATCGCGGTCGCCTGGCTGAATTCGGGCCACAGCGGCGAGTTGCGCTCGAAATAGAAGTACACGTGATCGGTGATGGCGCGAATTTGCGGCGGCGGCGTCGGCATATGGACGAGCGCAATGCCGGGCAGATGGGCGTGCACGATCTCGTTCATCTTGGTGTTCGGCCCGACCTTGAGGAAAGCCGGCAGGCTCTGCTGGATCTCGGTCAGCGGGCGGCGCGCCGACACTTCGAGGACGAAAGTCGCGTTGCGGAACAAGGTCCGGTCCTTGATGGTCGAGATATACGCGCCCTGCGCGCGCTCGATCAGCTCCAGCCGGATGGCGCGGCGGTCGAGGCGGGCGCTGAGGAAGTCCTGGATGTCGCGCATGACGGGAGAAAAGACGCTTTCGAGGTCGTCCTGATTGTACGCGCCATATTCGCGCGCCCGCCGCTCCTGGGTCGCGAAGGTTGCAAGCTCGCCCGCGATACGCAACAGCTCCTCATAAAGGCGCTCCGGGTGGACGTAGTGTGACGAGCGGAAGTGCTTGAGGACCGGGATCTCGCGATTGAGCGCCTGGAGCATGAGATAGTCGGCGCTCTGCAGGCCGCCGCCGGCGGTCGCGTCCGCGGCGTAGCGGGCGAGTTCGTCGAGTTTGTTGCCGATCCAGCCGATGACCCGGTCGAGCCAGCCCTGAACGGTCGGATGGGCCGCACACACGAGCACCGGCGGAGCGAACTTCTCGTCGAACACGATCGTTCGGTCGTGGACCTCGACGATGCGGGCGATCGGCAAGCTGACGTAACCGGGCTTGGCGGTCTTGCGGATCTCGTAGGCGAGCCGCGGATAGGCCACCTCGATTTCTTCCTCGACCCTCAGATTGGAGGTGGAGTTCGATCACGCGCTCGGCGCCGAGAACGTAGCGCGCTGCGTTTTCCGCCTGCTCTGGGCTGACTTCGCGGCTGTTGTCGGCCCGCGCGGGCATGGTCAGCCAGACAAGTTGGCCCGCCGAGGCCTCAGGGGTTGGGATCGGCGCCGGCGCCGGGCATTCGTTAGGAAAATCGAAAAGCCCGCCATCAGGCATGACGCCGGCGGCCCGGCGCAACGCGAATTTGCTCTGTTGCGCCAGATCGCGATCGATCTCCAGCGTCGAGAACCCCCACGGATAGGGCGTGATCTGTCGGGTCCGGTTTTCGAGCGCGCTTTCGAGATATCTGTCGCTCTGCTGGAGATGGTGCGGCCGGAGGAAAAGGCCCTCGGACCAATGCACCTTCGCGTTCCACGACATTCTCGCCCCCTATTTTGTTCCAGTCCCGGCCCGCGTCCATCCCGCGCTTTCCGCGACGAGACGGACAGAGATCCGGGCGTGCGGCCGCCTCAGCCCCTGTTCTGCAAGCGGTCGTACGCTTCGGCGAAAAGCGCAATGAACGCCTCGAACAGGCGACCGTCCGAGCGCTTGGTCTTTGCACGCCATCGATCGACGTACATATCCCACAATTTCGCCTTGCGCGGAACGACGAGCGCGCCGAGTTCCCTTTCCGGCGCGACCGATCGATCAATCTGGTCCGGCGCGAGATCGTCGAACAGAGCGTCAAGGGCGCCCTGCATCGCGCCGTAGGTAAGCATTTGATGGGTCTTTAGGTCGCGAAAGCTCTCCTCGATGGTGGAGCGGAGATCGAGATACTGCCGGGTCGGCGGCCCGAGCAAGATCGTCAGCGCCTCTTCGACGGCGCCGGTGAACTTCAGCGGATTGTTCTGCATCGACCGGATCATCGTACGGCTGGACGAGCGCATCAGGGTCTTAGAACTCGGCGCGCGAGGCCAGCAAAACTTGGAGATTCTGCGCCATCAGGCGCAGCGCGACCCCGATCTCGTCGGCGAGCGCATCGGGATCGCGGCCAACGATCGTCTGTTCCGGAATGCCCGCGGCCCGTGCGATCCGCTGTAGAAGGCCGACGCTTGCGGCTTGGCTCGGCGCGACGGCCGGCGGCTCGGCCGGCGGCGGCACGGTCGGATGCCGCGGCGGGGCGGTCACGGGCCTCAGCGGCTGGATCTCGGCCTGGATGGGGGGACGAAGCGGTTGCGGCGGCAGCGGCGCCTGGGTCGGACGAGGAACCGCCGGCGCCAGCGGGGGCGCGGCAGTCAGCCAGTCGTCGGCGGTCGAGGGCGGCGAACTTCCCGGCGCGTCAGTCGGCGCGATGAAGCTGGCGAAATCGAGAAAGTCCGGCGGCGGCTCCTGACGAGCGGCGGTCTGGTAAGCACTGCGGTCGTCGGGGGCGGCGGCCTCTCCCACCTCGCCCCAGACGTCGCCGGCCGCTGCCTCGGCGACGGTGACCGCTGCGGCGGCGCCCGGTTGGACGCCGGTCTGGCCCTCGACCTCGACTGCGATCAGGTAGGGGCCGATGCTGAGCCGGTCCCCGTCGCGCAGCAGATAGGGAGCGTCGAGCCGGTATTGCGCGCCGTTGACATAGGTGCCGTTGGTCGAAACGTCGTGCAGCCAATAGCCGCCGTCGCGAAAGCGGATCTCGAAGTGCTTGCTCGAAACGGTGCGGCTCGGGTCCGGGAGCGTCCAGTCGAGATGGGTGTCACGGCCCACGTCGAGGCCGCGTCCCCTTACTTCGACCCGCAATGGTCCTCCGTCCGGCAACCGATCCACATTTTCAATCGAAAGTCGTAGAGTCATGTCCGCGTCCAAATCGAGGCGGTTACAAAGCCAATTTATTTCCGCCTTCCCATACGCATGCAAGGCGGGTGTGAAGCAAGCCCTCGTCGTCGCCGTGACCCGCGCCTCGAAGCCGGGCCAAACGACGCCTCGGTCAGCACCGGCTCCCACGGGGCGGCGGCGCTCGCGAGGGTCATCTTCCCGCCGACGCTGTTCCGGTCAAATGAACCGCCCTCGAGCGACGACTCTCTATTTTGATTGGATCGAAGGCGAATTTCAGGCCGCCCCGGTGTTCCTAAGACCAGTGCGCCAGCGACGGCACCACTAACACCCCACAGCGTTACCCTGGTCTAAGCGTGAGCGCTGTGGCGTGGATCACAGCTCCGGACGGCGTGGGCCTGTCCGAAACGCTGCTGCAACGACGCGAACGATCTTGGCCGAACGTCCTTTCGGGCTGTAGCAACCGCAGCCTGATCTCCGTCAATCTGACCTGCTGACCTGCCTCAATGCGATCTCATGCCCCATAAAGCGGGCGGGTGCAGACTCGTCCACGATCTGGGCTCTCGGATGCGTCGATGACGTGTCTTGCGGCCGCTGCGACGCCGGTCTCGGGTGGATGGCTCGCGATTGGTCGTCGCGCCCCGCCGGCCGAGCGCGACGAGAGAGTTTTGTGCCGATCCCGCCCGACGCGGTTGGCGTTTCGGTTCAGCGCGTCCCGACCCGATCGATCACCGAGTTCACCGCGGCGCTCCATGCGACGACTTTCGCCTGACGTGCAGCCGCATCGAGGCGAGGATCGATCTGATTGCCGGCGGCGCTGAGCATCGCTTCGATCCTGTCCTCGTCCATCACTCCCGCAGTGGCGCCTGCAAGCACGCCCGCCCCGAATGCGCTGAGTTCGAGGACCTTGAGCCGTTGGACCGGGCGATCAAGGAGATCCGCCTGGTATTGCATGAGAAGATCGCTTTGCGCTGCCCCGCCATCTGCAGACAGCCGCGCCAGGGGCGCCCCGAGATCGCGCTCCATCGCGGTGAAGACATCGCGGATCTGCAAGGCGATCGCCTCGAGCGTCGCGCGGGCTACGTCGGCGCGCGAAGTCGCCAGCGACATGCCGGTCAGCGCTGCACGGGCGCGGTCCTTCCAATAGGGCGCGCCCAGGCCGGCTAGTGCGGGAACGAAGCATAGGTTGTCGTCGCTGCTGGCCTTCGTCGCCAGCTCCGTCAGCGCCGCGACATCGGGCAGACCCATAAGTTCGGCCATCCATGCAGCGGCCTGAGCCGATACCGAGATATTGCCCTCGAGCGCATAGGAAACCTTCCCTGACCGCCGCCAAGCAACCGTCGTGGAGAGGCCGGACCGGGATCGAATGGGCGTCTCGGTCAGCGTCATCAGCGAAGAGCCGGTTCCGTAAGTCGCCTTGACCGCTCCAGGGGACCGAATGCCGTGGCCGAACAGCGCGGCGTGCAGAGTCGCCCATCATTGCCCGGACCGGAACGCCTTCGATCCGTCGATGAACGGCTTTGCTGGATCCGAACCTGGCGTTGGAATCTTCGACGCGAGGAAGGATCGTCATCGGCACCCCGAACAGCGCGCAAAGCTCCTCGTTCCACTCTTGCCGGTGAATGTCGAACAGTTGCGTCCGCGAGGCGTTGCTGGCGTCCGTCGCGTGAGTTGCGCCGCCGGTCAGGTTAAACAGAAGCCAGGAGTCGATGGTTCCCGCGCAGAGGTCGCCGCGATCCGAAAGGGAACGGGTCTGCGGATAAGCCTCCAGGAGCCAGCCGATCTTGGCCGCGGGAAACAGCGGATCGAGGCCGAGCCCAGTCTTCGCTTGGACTGCCTCCTCGATCGCCGAAGTGCGGAGCGCATCGACGCGCTCCGACGACCGGCGGCATTGCCAGGTTACGCACGGCCCGATTGTCTCGCCGGTCGAACGTCGCCAGAGGAGGACGGTCTCGCGTTGATTGGAGACTCCGATCGCGGCGATCGTTGCTGTGTCCGGGAGCGCCGAGAGGCAACCGTCAATGGCGGCGACCGTAGCGCGCCAGATCTCGTCGCCCGACTGTTCGACCCAGCCCGGGCGCGGATAAGAAATCGGAGTTGGCACGGAATGGCGCGCGACAATACCGCCCTCCGGGTTCAGCGCTAACGCCTTGGTGTTGGTCGTTCCCTGGTCGATGGCGAGGACGAAGGCGCCCATTTCAATGTGACCGTAACGACATGGCTTCGCGTGCGGCTGTTTCGATGCCGTCCGAAGTCAGCCCGAACTTCTCGAACAGGAATTTTGGAGAGCCGGTCGGCGCAAACCCGGGAAAGCCGAGGATCCGTATTGGGCATGGGCGATAACCCGCAACGACCTCCGCAACCGCCCCTCCGAGCCCTCCGCGCATGGAATGCTCCTCGACCGTGACGATCGCTCCCAAGTCCGCGGCGGCTTGGATAGCCACTTCGTCGAGCGGGGCGATCGAAGCCATATTGACAACTCGGCTACTCACGCCGCCAGCGGCGAGGCGATCGGCGGCGTCTAGCGCGCGCGTGACCATGACCCCGCAAGCAATGATCGCGACGTCGGTTCCCTCGCGAAGCGTCTCGGCCTTGCCGATTTCGAACCGAGCGCCATCAGCGCGCGGCAACTTTGGCACGCCGAACCTCGTGATACGCAGGAATACTGGTCCTTCGTGCGCCGCAGCCGCCTCAACGGCCTGAGCGGTCTCCCACGGGTCCGACGGCACGATGACCGCGAGATTGGGCAGGAGCCTCAGCCAGGCCATGTCCTCGATCGAATGATGGGTCGGCCCCAGTTCCCCGTATCCAACGCCGGGCGACTGGCCGACGAGCTTCACGTTGGCGTTGCTGTAAGCGACGTCGGCCTTGATCTGCTCGAGGGCGCGGGCGGTGAGGAAGCATGAGGCCGCGCTGACAAACGGGACCTTGCCGCCATTGGCAAGGCCGGAGCCGACGCCGACCATGTTCTGCTCGGCGATGCCGACGTTGATCGTGCGCTCCGGCCAGCGCTTGCGGAAGCCGCCGAGCTTGGACGATCCAATGCTGTCGTTGACTACGATCACGATTCGATCGTCGCGCTCGGCAACCTGCTCGAGCGTAGTGGTGAAGGCGTCGCGGCAATCGAAGAGGTTGGATGTGGGAGGCTGCGGTGCGCTCATAGGAGGCTCAATTCTTCCATAGCCTGATCGAGTTGCGCCTGAGTTGGAACGCCGTGATGCCACCCGACCTGGTCTTCCATGAACGAGACGCCTTTCCCCTTGATGGTATGGGCGATCACGCACAGCGGTTTCGTCCGATCTGCGCTGGGGGCAAAGATGTCGAGCAGCGCTCCCGGGTCGTGACCGTCCACATCGATAACGTCCCAACGAAAGGCGCGGAACTTGTCGGCGAGCGGTTCGACGTCATTGGTCTCCGCCACCCGCGCGCCCTGCTGCAACGTGTTCCTGTCGACGATGAGGGTCAGGTTGGCGAGCTTGTGATGGCCGGCCGCCATGGCGGCCTCCCAATTGCTGCCTTCCTGCAACTCGCCGTCGCCGGTGATGACGAAGACGCGAAACGAGGCCCGATCTATCTTGCCTGCCAGCGCGACGCCGACGGCGATTGGCAATCCATGGCCGAGCGGACCGGTGTTGGCCTCCACGCCGGGAACATAGTTGCGATTTGGATGCCCGTTCAGCATCGACAACGGTTTCATGTAGGTCTGAAGCGCCTCGACCGGGATGAAGCCCGCTTCCGCCAGCGTCGCGTAAAGGGCGCCGCTCGCGTGGCCCTTGCTCAGGATCAGCCGGTCCCTGCCGGGAGCGCGCGGCGCCTTCGGGTCCACTCGCAGCACGCCGAGATACAGCGTCGCCAGAATGTCCGCAACCGATAGATCGCCGCCGGGATGACCCAGCCGCGCCTCAAACACCATTTTCAGCGCATCCCTTCGGATCGCGCTTGCTCGCGCGCAAATCCCGGCAATGAGATCCTCTCGGGTCGGAGCTTGCTTAGGATCGGATTGAAAAGCCATCGCCTTACCCGCGGAAAATGGGAGAACCGAACGCCTCGCCGTCCGGCTCGGCTTGGTGGCGATAGATCGGCCAGCTCAGATAGCGCGTGATCGCCTCGCGAACCGCGTCGGCGTGATGGCCGCGCACCATTGCGACGTGATGTTCGAAGCCGTTGCGGGCAATGAACCCGAGCAGCGGCCGGAGCCTCGCCACTTTGGTTACCGCGATGCCTCCGTCCATGCCGAACGGATCGGCGGTGAACTCGCCCTCGCCGACATAGGCCTTGACGGTGCCCAGCCGGTCGTCGGTGGAGGCGCGGAAGAAGGTCATTGGACCCGGCTGGACCTTACCCTTGACCGCGCCGAAGCAGTTTTCCTTACCGAGCACGCTTCCGAGCACGTCGAGCTCCGAGATCTCCGGAGTCTCGCCGATAAAGCTCTTCGGGTAGTTGCCGCAGTGGGTGCAGACGCACTTGTCGGCCTCGCGGCCGTAATTGTTGTTCCAGTCGAGAATTGCCGAGGGCGCTTCCGCGGCGAGCGCCAGCGCGTACATCGAAATCGCGCCCATGACGTCGACCTCGCAGGCGCTGGGCGTCAGCTTCTCGCCCATCATGCTCATGGTCAGGCATGTCGCGCAGCCGAAATTGTCCTGCAGGCTGCGCCAGCACTGGATCGCGCTCGCGTCGCACTCGTTCTCTTCGATCCAACGGTCGACGGCGAGCGTCCACTTCGCTTGTCGAACGATCTTTTCAGGCTTTATGGTGGAAGGGATTCGGCCGTAGGCGCCGATTTCCTCGAGCTTCGCCTTGACCTCGGGCGCGTCGTCGGAAAGGGCGCTCGCGGCGAAGATGATCTCGGAGAGATCGACGGTGACGACCGTCAGCCCAGACGCCTGTAACAGCTTCTCGCTGAAGCGCATGGTCTGGAAGGCGCCGGTGCGGGCGCCGATCGAGCCGATCCGTGCGCGCCTGAGGCCCCGGACGATACGGCAGATCCTGACGAACCGGTCGAGATCCGCGGCGAACTCGGGGCCGTCGACGTCGCAGGTGTGGGTGGTCGTGTCGGTGAAGGGGACGCCATACTGGTAGAAGTTGTTGGCGACGGAGAACTTGCCGCAGAAGGCGTCCCGGCGGCTCTTGACGTCGACCTTGTCGATTTCGTCGTTGCTCGCCTGGAGGAGGATTGGCACGCTCAGGCGCGCGCCGTCGACGAGTTCGGAGATCGCGATCTCGTCGCCGAAATTCGGCAGGCAGATAACGAGGCCGTCAATCGCTTCCTGCTGCTCGCGAAAGAAGGCCGCGTAGCGCCGCGCGTCCTCGCGCGATTGGACCGCGCCGTTCTTTGTTGCGTCCACCGGCAGGATGGTTGAGGCGACATTCAATCCGTCGAGCTGCTTCAGCAGCTCTGCGCGGGTCTGGAGGGCCGGCGCCCCGTTGAAGAATTCCCGGCTGCCGACCACCAATCCGAGTCTGATCGGGCGAAGATTGCTCTTTGTCATGGTTTGCGACCTGCTTTCACAGGCGGTCCGACCGCTCTCTGAGCCGGTCCTCCCTGCCTTCCTTGCGTCTTTCGTTTGGCGACGATTTCTCGCACTTAATATCCTTTTTTTCGATTTGTAAAGGGCCTGGTCGCCCGGGTTTAGGCGGAAAAGCGCCAGGAGCCGTCGATCAACCCCATTCCGGCGCGATAATTTTGCGTCTTGACAGGAAAACAAAATTATTGCACGGATCTCGATAGCAAACGCAAGAATTGAAAAAGGGAGGCGCGCCCTCACAGGGACCGACAGGGTAGGCGGCTCAGCCGAAGCTGACGCGACCGTTGGTCCCTGCCTCAGAATCCAGATCATCCGAAGTCCTGCGTGCGTTGTCGGCATCCAATGCAACGCGTCTTCCAGCGCGTCCGCCTGGAAGGGCCTTTTTTGATGCTCGGTAAAAATGGGAGGTCATCAATGAGACTACGTTACGCTTTGGCTGGAGCTCTGCTTGCCAGCGTCGCGATGATGGGCGGCTCCGCGTACGCTGCGGACCTGATCGCGGTGATCACGCCCTCGCACGACAATCCCTTCTTCAAGGCGGAAGCGGAGGGGGCGGAGGCGAAGGCCAAGGAGCTCGGCTACGACGTGATCTCTCTCGTCCACGATGATGACGCCAACAAGCAGTCGCAGCTGATCGACACGGCGATTGCGCGCGGCGCAAAAGCCATCGTCCTCGACAACGCCGGTGCCGACGCGACGGTCGCCGCGGTCAAAAAGGCGAAAGAGGCGGGTATTCCCTCGTTCCTGATCGACCGCGAGATCAACGCGTCCGGCGTTGCGCTCGCCCAGATCGTCTCCAACAACTACCAGGGCGCCCAACTCGGCGCTCAGGAATTCGTCAAGCTGATGGGCGAAAAGGGCAACTACGTCGAGCTCGTCGGCAAAGAGTCCGACACCAACGCCGGCATCCGCTCCAAGGGGTACCACGAAGTCATCGACGAGTACCCGGACCTCAAGTCAGTGTCGCGTCAGTCGGCCAACTGGAGCCAGCCGGAAGCTTACACAAAGATGGAGTCGATCCTGCAGGCGAACCCGAACATCAAGGGCGTGATTTCGGGCAACGACACCATGGCGATGGGCGCCGAGGCCGCGCTGAAGGCGGCGGGCCGTTCGGACGTCATCGTCGTCGGATTCGACGGTTCGAACGACGTGCGCGATTCGATCAAGCAGGGCGGCATCAAGGCGACCGTCCTCCAGCCTGCTTATAGAGAGGCGCAGCTCGCGGTCGAGCAGGCCGACGCCTACATCAAGACCAAGACTGCGCCGAAGACCGAAAAGCAGTTGATGGACTGCGTCCTGATCAACGCGTCGAATGCGGACAAACTCGAGACGTTCGCCCTCAAGCCGTAAGCGGATGAAGCGACGCGCGGGCGGTCGGCGTCCGCGCGTTTCCTTGTCGAGCGGGAGCGTTTCGCATGCGTTCGGTTGGTTGCGCCGCCGCGATTGCCGCAGGGCTTGTTCTGGCCTCCTGTCGGTTTCTCCCGACGGCGGACGTCCCGGCGTTGGCCAATGCGGCGGCCCCAAACGGCGAGGGCGCTTTCGATCCCGACAGGATGGTCGCCTCGACCTGGTCCAGCAAAGTGGTTCCCTATTTCGAGAAGAAAGCGGGTTCCTTCGTGGAGGTGCGCGCTCTTGCCGCCAAGTCGCCCGACGAGGCGGGCGCCAAGTTCGGCTATCGTGCGAAGTCCGAGGACACTCCATGGACCTTGATGGTGAAGCTCAACGGCGTGATTGTGGCGGCGAACACGGAATCTCGCGCATCCACCATCAGCGTGGACGCCACCGGTGAGGGCAAGGCCGACGCGGTCGTGCAAATTGGCCCGGCGATGCGAGGCACCGCGATCCGCGACGCTCTCGACTTCGTCTCTTTCAACGATTTCACCAACCAGATCGACTTCGCCCGCTACGGCAAAGCTTTCAACAGCTACGTCAACCAGACGATGCTCGAAAAGCTGCCCCGAGACGCTTTGGTCGGGCGCAAAGTGACGGTGCTCGGCGCCTATCCGCTCGATACCGGCGCCGAGACGCCCGTCATGACTCCGGTCCAAATCAGCATCGGTCCGAAGCCATGAGCGAGGCGAACGCGGAAGTCGCCGGTCAGCCGGTCATCCTTCGTCTCGAAGGGGTCTCGAAGGTCTACTCCGGCACGGTGGCCCTGAAGCAGGCGGACTTCGAGGTTCGCAGCGGCGCCGTCAATGTGCTGGTCGGCGAAAACGGCGCAGGCAAATCGACACTCGTCAAAATGATCGCCGGCGTGGAGCAACCGACTACGGGAAGGATCCTGCTCGACGGCGAACCGGTACATTTCAAGGACACCGCCGATGCGATGGCGCATGGAATCGGCATGGTCTTTCAGGAATTGAACCTGTTCAACAACCTCTCCGTTGCGGAGAATATCTTCGCCAACCGCGAGATCATGCGCCGCGGACGGATCGACCACTCCGAACAGGAGCGCCGCGCGGGCGCGCTCCTCGAGCGTCTACAAACCGCCGTCGACCCGCGCGCCAACGTCGAGGATTTGATGATCGGCCAGCAGCAGTTGGTCGAAATCGCAAAGGCCGTCGCGCGGAATGCACGCATACTCATTATGGACGAGCCCACGTCGGCCTTGAGCGCTCCTGAGGTCGAGATCCTGTTCCGCGTCGTCGCGGATCTCAAGTCGAAGGGCGTCGCGATCGTCTATATTTCGCATCGGCTCGAGGAATTGATCCGGATCGGCGACTATATCACGGTTCTCCGAGACGGGCGGGTCACCGGGAACCGACCGATGACCGACGTCGACGTGCATTGGATCGTGCGCCAGATGATCGGCTCGGACGCAAAGGACTTTTCAACCCCGGGCGATCATAAGTTTGGTGGGGAAATGCTTCGCGCCGACGATATCTGCCTGCCTCGGATCACGGGCGGTTATGCGGTCGACCACGTTTCGCTTGCCGTTCGCGCCGGCGAGATCGTGGGCGTCTACGGGCTGATGGGCGCGGGGCGGAGCGAGTTTCTCGAGTGCGTCATGGGCCGCCATCCGGTGGCGACCGGCCGCATCTTCGTCGAGGGCAAGCTTGTGCGCGAGCGCGACGTCGGCGGACGCATCGCCCGCGGCCTCGCGCTCATCCCCGAGGATCGCCAGCGCGACGGCCTCGTGTCCATCCTGTCGGTCGCCGAGAACCTGACGATGGCGAGCCTGCGCAGGCTGACCAGGGGCTTTCACATCCAAGCGCGCGCCGAAGCCGAAGAGGTGCGACGCGAGATCAAGGACCTGTCGATCAAGGTCGCCAATCCCGCCTTGCCTGTCTCGTCGCTCTCCGGTGGAAACCAGCAGAAAGTGGTGATCGGCAAGGCCCTGCTCACATCGCCGAAGGTCCTGCTGATGGACGAACCGAGCCGTGGAATCGACATCGGGGCGAAATCCGACGTTTTCCGCATCATGCGGAGCCTCGCGGCGCAAGGGCTCGGAATCGTCTTCGTGACGTCGGATCTTGACGAAGTTCTCGCGCTTTCCGATCGCATCGCCGTGATGAGCCAGGGGCGCCTCACGGCTCTTCTTGATCGCGCGGGGGCGACGGAAGCGCAAATCGTCGCGGCATCGTCAATCGGCCATGGACCGAGCGCGACGTTGGAACAGAAGGAGTTGCTCCCATGAGCGCCGCTGCACCCGCGCGGGCCGCCAATGCGGCCGGCGGCTCCCTCACCCTCAACCTGATGCGGTTGCGCACGTTCATCGCGCTTTTCGCCGTCGTCCTGTTTTTCTCGTTTGCGGCGCCGAACTTCCTGTCGGCCGCAAACCTCGTGCTGATGTCGAAGCACGTCGCGCTCAACGCCTTCCTCGCCATCGGCATGACTTTCGTCATCATCACCGGTGGGATCGACCTGTCCGTCGGCTCGATCGTAGGCTTGTGCGGAATGGTCGCGGGCGGTCTGATTCTGCACGGGATCGACCTGCAGTTCGGCTACACGGTCTTCTTCAACATTCCTGAGATCATTCTGATCACGCTCGCTCTTGGCGTCGTGATTGGGCTGATCAATGGCCTTCTCATCACCTGGCTCAACGTTGCGCCGTTTATCGCGACGCTCGGCACGCTGTATGTCGCGCGCGGCGCCGCGCTCCTTTTGTCCGACGGCGCGACATTCCCTAACCTCGAAGGCAATCCCGCATTCGGAACCACGGGCTATGGGTTCCTGGGCGCAGGCTCGCTCCTGCATCTCCCGGTTTCGATCTGGACCCTGATTGTGGTTGCGCTCGGAGCCGCATACCTCGCGCGCTCCACGCCACTCGGACGACACATCTTCGCCGTCGGGGGCAACGAGAGGGCGGCGGCCCTGTCGGGCATCCGCGTCAACCGGGTCAAACTGTTTGTCTACATGTTCTCAGGATTTTGCGCCGCGATTGTCGGCCTGATCATTTCCTCGGAGCTGATGGCGGCGCACCCGGCGACCGGCACGTCGTTCGAGCTCAACGCGATCGCTGCGGCGGTTCTCGGCGGCACGTCCATGTCGGGCGGGAGGGGAACGATCGGCGGCACGATCATCGGCGCGTTCGTGATCGGCATTCTGTCGGACGGCCTGGTGATGATGGGCGTCAGTGAATTCTGGCAGATGGTCATCAAGGGCGTGGTGATCATTGCGGCCGTGGTCGTCGACCAGGCGCAGCGCAAGCTTCAGCAACGTGTCGCCCTGCAGCAGATGGCGCAACTGGCCTGAAAATTGCTGTCCAAAAGAAGGAAGCGCCTGTTGTTCTTCCTGACAGCCGTGAGATAATTCGAAGAGATTCGCAACCTTTTCTCAGGAACAGCACATGCGACAGCGTGCCGACTTGGCGCCGTCCAAGGGCAAGTCCAGGCCCGCGAGGGCGGCTGGATCCGAGGGGACCGCGGCGGTCGCGTCGCCGAACCCGGACCTCAACGGCCTGCTCGCCGAACCGCGCCGGATGAAGATCCTCGATTGGCTGCAGGAGGAGGGGAGTGCGCGGGTCCGCGACCTCAGCGCCGCCTTCGGGGTCTCCGAGGCGACGATCCGGCAGGACCTCGAAAAGCTCGAGTCGGATGGACACATCAACCGCCAGCATGGCGGCGCGTTCCTGCGCACGATGCCGAAGCAGGTCGAGACCCTGTCGCTGCAGCACATGGAGAATATCGAGAAGAAGCGAAAGATTGGGATGAAGGCCGCAAGTTTGATCGGCGATGGCGAGACAATTATCCTGGACGCAGGGTCGACGACGACCGAAATTGCTCATAACTTGCTCGGCCGCAATTCCCTCACAGTCATCACGACCGCCCTCAACATCGCCCTGATGCTGGGCGCGGCGCCGGGCTACGCGGTCCACATGCCCGGAGGCCAGTTCAAGGCGCCGACACTGTCCCTGAGTGGCGACAAAGCGGCGGACTATTTTCAGGACGTTCTCGCAGCGAAGCTCTTCCTTGCGACGGCGGGCGTCGCCCTGGACTCGGGACTTACCCTTCCCAGTTTTGCCGACTTGCAACTCAAGCAGGCGATGATCCGGGCCGCCTCGCACGTCTATCTTGTCGCCAACTCCACTAAGATCAACCGCTCCTCCTTTACGCGCCTGGGAACGCTTGACGTCATTCACTCCTTTATCACCGACGACGGCATTCGCGACGAGGACGTTCGCGCCTTTGAGAGCCGCGGGATCAAGGTCATTATAGCGCGTTGAGGCGCGCCGCTTCGAGCCGTCCAACGGAAAATTCTCCCGGGAGCGGCCGCGGGCCAGAAACGCAATCAATCGAAAACAAGTAGACCAAGATTGTTCACGTTTTTCCAATGCCGAAGCTGCGCGAGGTGACCCGCTGTGGCGCTGAAGCTGATTTTCCGGCCTCGAAACAAGCGATTATGACCAACTGGCCGGGTTGCCCGGACCGCCAAGCCGGCTATTAACTCACGATCGCAAAAATGGTCTAAAAATCGATAGCAAACGATAGTCTAGTGACAATCGTCGGCAGGTGCTCGAAACAAGAAACGGGAGGAATCCAAATGCGTGTTCCCACACAGTGGCTGCGGTGGGCCGCGGCGGCGGCGCTGGTCGCCGGCAGTTCGTTCGGCGCTGAGGCCCAGGAAATCAAGTTCTGGACTCTCACCTTCGACAATCCCAACGTCACCAAGGCGTTCGACACGATCATCAAGGACTTCGAGGCCGCCAATCCCGGTGTGACCGTGAAACTCGAAAACCGCGCCACCGACGAACACAAGTCCGCCCTGCGCGTCGCCAGCGGATCGGACCAGGCGCCCGACATCTACTTTATGTGGGCGGGCCTGGGCCTCGGTGGCGAATTCGTAAAATCCGGGCTCGCCTTGCCGATGGACAAATACTACGCCGAGTATAAATGGGACAATGAATTCATTGCCCCAGCGCTCTCCTTCTCGAAACAGTATCCCGGCGGCCGATTCGGCGTGCCTTACACCTTCCGCGGCGAGGGGATTTACTACAACAAGGCGCTTTTCGCCAAGGCCGGCATAACCTCTCTGCCGAATACCTATGATGAACTCGTCGCCGACGCTGGCAAACTCGCTGCCGCCGGGATCCCTGCGATGACCTTCGGGGGCACGGTCAACTGGCACCTCATGCGGTTGATGGACGAAATCCTAGAGGTTCAGTGCGGTCCCGAGAAACATGACGCGCTCATGGCGATGAAGGCCAACTGGGCGGAAGAGCCTTGTGCGACCAAGTCCTTCGAAGAGCTGCACACCTGGACGTCGAAATATATCCTCAAGCCCTTCATGGGCATCGACAACAACCAGGCGTTCAACCTCTTCCTCGCCGGCCGCGCGGCGATGATGGTCGAGGGGAACTGGCTTGTCGGGCAGCTCCGCAACGCCAACAGGCTCGCCGACTACGGTCTGTTTCCGTTCCCTGGAACAACCCGCCTGTACGGCTTCGGAGAATACAACTACATCAGCTCGAAGAGCAAAAATCCGGACGTCGCCGCGAAATTCCTCGATTACCTTGAATCGACCCCGGTCCAGCAGGCGAACCTGGCGGTATTTGGCGGATCGGTGAACAAGAACGTCAAGTCCGACAGCAAGGAACCGCTCGATCTTGAGTGGGCTAAGATCTTCGGCCAGTTCAAAGATGTCTTCGTCAATGGCGACCAGGCCTTCCCCCTGGACGTAACGACAGAGTATTGGCGAGTCATCAACGAAGTCGCCAGCGATCACCTCGATCCGAAGGCGGCTGCCGGCGAACTGCAGAAATTCATCGCCTCTCGAAAATAGGTCCTCCCGCGGGGCTGGCTTCCTCGGTGGCCGGCCCCTTTTTCCGTTCTGCGGTCGCAACCTTGGCTGGTTTAGCAGGATCCGGCGAATGAGGGTTCGTCTTTCAGGCCCTTGGCAGGGTCTCGCCCTTCTGGCGCCGGCGCTTCTCGTCTACTGTCTGTTTGCCGTCTACCCGATGCTCGACGTCCTATGGTTGAGCTTCATGAAATGGAACGGCCTGACCGCGTCGAAGCAGTTCGTCGGCATCGACAACTACGTCCAAGTTTTCACCCGGGACCCGGTGTTTTGGACCGCGGTTCGCAACACCGTCCTGTGGACGGTCTTGTCCGTCGCCTTTCCCCCGGCGATCGGCTTTGGGCTGGCGCTTGCGCTCAATCAAAACATTCCGGGCCGAAGCCCGCTGCGGGCGCTCTTCTACATGCCTGTGATCATCGCGCCGATTGCCGTGGCGACGATGTGGCGCTGGATGTACGACCCGTTCTTCGGCCTGTTCAACGCCGCGCTGACGGCTCTCGGGCTCCAGGGCCTGATCCAGGACTGGCTCGGAGACCAGAACGTCGCGCTTTATGCAATGTTCGTCGCCTATGTCTGGCAGACGGTTGGCTTCTCGCTCGTGCTGTTTCTCGCCGGATTGCAGAACGTCTCCCAAACGCTGGTCGAAGCGTCCCAAATCGACGGCGCAGGGCGGTTCCAGGTGTTTCGCTATGTCACGCTGCCGGCGCTGCGGCCATCGATCACCATCGTCCTGATTCTCTCGATCATCAATTCCCTGAAGGCCTTCGACATCGTCTACGGCATGACCGGCGGGGGCCCGGCGCAGTCGACGCAGATGTTGGCGCTGTGGGCCTTCACCCAGGCGATGCAACTCGGCGACTTCGGGCGCGGCGCGGCGATCTCGGTCGTCCTGCTCGCGATCACCATCGCCATCGTCATCCCCTATTTGCGCTGGACCCGCACGCAACAGGAGGCGGGCTCGTGAACGGATTCGCGCGCGCCTTCCGTCAGCCCGGTCTCGACCGCGTCGACCCGATCCTCGTGGTCCTATGGCTTGCGCTCATCATTATCGCGGTCATCTGGATCGCGCCGTTCGTCTTCATCGTCTTCACCGCATTCAAGGCCAATTCGACGGTGATGGGGTCGAGCGCCTTCGCCCCGCCGACCAGCCTCGAATGGGGCAATTTCTCCGGCGCATGGGCGCGCGGGCATTTCAGCACGACGGTGTTCAACAGCGCCGTCATCACGCTCATCAAGGTTCCGCTCGGCCTGATGATCTCGGCGATGGCCGCTTACGCCTTGAGCCGCATCCGCATGCCGGGAGGGCGAGCGATCTTTCTGCTCGTCCTGTTCGGGACGATGCTGCCGTTCCAGGTGATGCTCGCGCCGCTGTTCACGCTGGTCAATTCATTCGGCCTCATCAACACCAAGCTCGGCATCATTCTGCCCTATCTCGCGTTCGGCGTGCCCTATCAGGTGTTCATCCTGCACGGATTCTTCAGCGAAGTGCCGAAGGAGTTGAGCGAGGCCGCGCTTGTCGACGGCGCCTCGCACTTCACCATCTTCCGCCGCATCTTCCTGCCGATCTCGCTGCCGGTCCTGGCCGCGCTGCTGATTCTCGACTTCGTCGCGACATGGAACGAGTTCGCCATGGCGCTGGTGATCCTCCAGGACAACAGCACGTGGACCCTCCCGCTCGGCCTCATGTCGTTCCAGAGCCAGTTCCAGAGCGACTACGGCCAGCTCAACGCGGCGATCGTGATGACCGTACTGCCGGCGACGATCGTTTACCTCATCTTCCAGCGCTACTTCGTCTCGGGTCTGACGAGCGGCGCGATCAAGGAGTAGGACATGGCTGCCGAGGTGGAGAAGTGGGGCCTGTTCGAGGCCGCGTTTTCGGGACCCAAAGACGGAAATCCATTCGTCGACGTGACGCTCGACGCCCGGTTCTCGCTCGGCGCCCGAACCGTCCCGGCGCCCGGCTTCTACGACGGCGACGGCGTCTACCGTGTCCGCTTCATGCCCGATACGGAGGGCGCTTGGACGTTCAGCACGCGATCGAATGCGCCCGCGCTCGACGGCCTCAGCGGAGCCTTCCGCTGCGGCCCGCCGCGCGAAAGCAATCACGGCCCGGTCCGGGTGCGCAACCGCTGCCACTTCGCCTACGCCGACGGCAAGCCCTACTTCCCCTTTGGAACGACCTGCTACGCCTGGACCCACCAGCCGCTCGACATGCAGCGCCAGACGCTCGAGACGATGCGGGCGTCCGGTTTCAACAAACTGCGCATGGCGGTATTCCCGAAGCATTACATCTTCAACGAGAACGAGCCGCTTCACGACATTTACGAGCGTCGCGACGGCGGCGAACTCGATTTCGACCGGCCGAATGTCGCAGCCTTCCGGCATTTCGAGACCCAGGTCGCCGCGCTGGGGGACATCGGCGTCGAGGCCGACGTCATCGTCTTCCATCCCTACGATCGCTGGGGCTATTGCGCGATGGCGCCCGATCAGGACGATCGCTATCTGCGCTATCTCGTGGCGCGGCTCGGCGCCTATCGCAACGTCTGGTGGTCGCTGGCGAACGAATACGACTTCCTCATCGACGTGAAGCCGGTCGCGCGCTGGGACCGCTTCTTCCACATCATCGAGGAGAACGATCCGGCGCGGCACTTGAAGTCGATCCACAATGGCGAAGAGGCGATGAATTTCGATCACCGCAAGCCGTGGGTCGATCACGTCTGCATCCAGAACTGGAACGTCAAGCGCACCGCCGACTGGCGGCGGGAGTGGGGCAAGCCGATCGTCAACGACGAGCTCGAATATGAGGGCGATATCAGCCTCGCCTGGGGCAATCTTACCCCGCAGGAACTGACCCATCGCTTCTGGGTGACGGTGACAAGAGGCGGCTACGCCGGACACGGCGAATGCTACGCCCATCCTCAGGACCTCCTCTGGTGGGCAAAGGGGGGCGTCCTGCGCGGCGAGAGCTGGAAGCGCGTCGCCTTCCTGCGCTCGATCGTCGAGGCCGACGTCGTCGGCGGCCTGACTCCGGCGCCGCCCGACGAGTGGCCGTGGCAGCGCGTGTCCTGCGCGAGCGAGGGCGACACTCGGCTGATCTATTTCGGCGAGCATCAGCCGGCGCTGTGGGCGGCCGGCCTGCCGAAGGATCGCGGCGACTATGACGTCGACGTCATCGACGCCTGGGCCATGACGATCGCGCCGGCAAAGCGCGTGCCTTGTCCGGTCTATCCGCGCCTTCGGCAGCGCGGCGGAGCGCTGACCGAGTCGAAGCCGATCGCGGCCTTCGCCGTCGAACTGCAGCCCAAACCCTATCAGGCCATCCGCGTCCGCCGCGCGCGCTCCGCCGCGCGCTAAGGCGACTTGAGGAGGAATTCGCCCTGTCGTCCGTTCAAATCCGAGACGTCCGCAAGTCCTTCGGCGCCGTGTCGATCATTCAAGGCGTGACCGTCGACATCGCCGACGGCCAATTCGTTGTCCTCGTCGGGCCGTCCGGCTGCGGCAAGTCGACTCTGCTGCGCATGGTCGCGGGCCTCGAAACCATTACGTCGGGCGAAATCGCCATCGATGGCCGTGTGGTCAACAGGCTCGAGCCGAAAGAGCGCGACGTCGCGATGGTGTTCCAGAACTATGCCCTCTATCCGCAGATGACGGTCGCGCAAAACCTTGGCTTCGCCCTGGAATTGGCTCGCCTCGGCAAGGACGAGATCAAGCGGAAGGTCGCGGCGGCCGCGGCCTCGCTGGGGCTCGAGCCGCTGCTCGGCCGTTACCCGAGGCAACTCTCGGGCGGCCAGCGGCAGCGGGTCGCCATGGGCCGGGCGATCGTGCGCGATCCAAAAGTCTTCTTGTTCGACGAGCCTCTCTCCAATCTCGACGCCAAGCTTCGGGTTCAGGTCAGGGGCGAGATCAAGGAGCTTCAGCGCCGGCTGAAGACCACGACGATCTACGTCACCCATGACCAGGTCGAGGCGATGACGATGGGCGACAAGATCGTCGTCCTCAACGGCGGCCGGGTCGAGCAGATCGGCGCCCCGCTCGACCTCTACGACCGGCCGGCAAACCAATTCGTCGCGACCTTCCTCGGTTCGCCCGCCATGAACCTGATCGAAGGAGCTATCGACAGCGCCGGCGCGCGACTCGTGCTTCCGGACGGACTTTCGGCCGCCATCGGGGCGGCGCCGGCCGGTTGGGCGGGACGCAAGGTCTCATTCGGCGTCAGGCCCGAAGCCGTTCGATTGGATTCGGAAGCGGGTCTTCCCTGCCGGGTCTCCCTTGTCGAGCCGACCGGCTCGGAAACCCATTTGGTCGCACACGCCGGCCAGACGGAAATCGTCGCGGTCTTGAAGGAGCGGATGCAGATCCACGAGGGCGACACTGTCATGCTCTCGTTCGACAACGCCCAGGCTCACTTCTTCGACCCCAAATCCGGCCAGCGCTTGTCGGCCCGATAGGGAGGAAGCCGGAGGTCGGCGCCGGGCGGACAGCAAGGCCTCCCCGACGGCGACCGTGCGCGGGGTTTCGCCGCCGACGATTGGGATTGCCTGCTAGCACGCGTTTTTGTTGCGTTCTGTGGGGCGCCTTATTCCCGAAAATCATAAGATATCAGGGCGTTACTAAGGACGCAATCTTCTGGTTGCGGGCTTGAGCGAGCGGGGAACAGGCGCCTTAACAGGGCTGCAACAGGGCAAAAAAGCGCATTAGCAGGGCAAATTCGGCGAAAACAGGCGGGGAAACGAGCGCGCAAGATCGGGCGCGACCCGGTTGCAAGAGTGGCCACAACTCCCAGCCAGAGCGCGTACAAACTGGCCAAGGCTTCGAACCCGAACCCATGTAATGGCGGGGAACCTGTCCCCCTGTGTCATCACAAGCAGCAGGGTGTCGAAGGCGTCCGTCTCTCTACAGGCTTTGGCGGCGTGGCGACCACAGGGAACGTCGGGCGTCTTGGTTCCCTTCGATCGCCACGTCTGAGCGTATCAAGTCCCGGGGACCTTGCGAATCTCGTCGGCTCCCACGGCTTGGCCGCTACGATCGCCGGGGACCGGGACCGGCGGGTGGACGCTATCGTCAACGCATCCCCCGGCCATTCCGACCCATCAATCTGCGGAAGCCGGCTTCCGGGCAGGACGCTTTGCGCTCGCCTTCTTGGCCACGGTTTTGACCCCTGCCTTGCGGCCCAGACCAAGCGACTTCGCCAGTTCGGATCTCTGTGCGGCATAGGCCGGCGCGACAATTGGATAATCGCTCTTGAGCTTGAACCCTTCACGATACTCGTGGGGGGTAAGTTGGTGGGCCGATTGCAAATGCCGCTTTAGAGATTTGAATTTACCTCCGCAGATGAGACACGTAATAGCTTCCGGTGAGATCGACCTTTTTACAGGAACTGCTGGCTCCCAAGTCTTCGTGTCTGCTGCCGACGCCGGCGTTGACACCGCTTCAGCGGAACCTGAGAACGCCCTTTTAACGCTCTCGATTACCGACGGCAGATCGACGGGCGCGACGGTATTGTTCGACAGGTACGAGGACAAAATCTGCGCAACGAGCCCTTTATCGTCCGTTTCCAACACTGTTGTCTCCCATGGGTTGATTCGGAAGTGTCAGTTGAACTCCTATTTGCGCCAGAAGCAAACATGATAGTTAGTTTTTTTGGTGGACATGCAAAGAAATTTGGCAGGCGGTATATGACGGCGCTGCGAACAATATCCCTGGCCGCCTGTTCGCCGTCCATCAGCGTTCGTTGGTTGCGGTTGAACCGCTGAAGGAAACGACCCCATCCCGGGCGTCATGTCGAACGCGGATTATCCCTTGCCTTGTGTCCGACAAGACGAACCGGAGCGGCCAAGGTAAGCGGGTTGGTCCTGCGTTCTCAGATCGGAGACGTTGCATCCGGCCGACTCCAAAGTTTGGAGGGATGAGGTTGTGAGGCCGAATTCAGAGTTGCTGAGAGGGTCGCGGGATTGTCAACGGCGTGAGTCGACGGGGTAGTCCGGCTTGGAGCCCTCGGTTACGAGTGGAAAAAGGCTAGGACTAAAACCTTCGATCGGACGGGGAAGGAATAATGATAATTCACGATTGGAATACGAGGTAAATACTCCGGTTTGTTTCTCATGAGATCGGACAGTTGAAAGAGTTCGAGCTTGATTTGTGTCTATGGGGATCTTTCACTTCCGATTTCCGCTTGGCGCACTCGCCCGCGTCCCACTGTGGCGCCGCAACAGTCCGAGAGAAACTGGCAATGTAAATAAACGTAGAAATGTTCATAGTCAATAATACAAACATTGCATTGGCTTCTGCTAGATGATTTATGGGTCGTTGTGACCGGCGCTAATCCAAGTAAAGTGTCAATAAATATTTGATCATAGCCAAATCAATACACTTGCGATACGGTGGCCTTCGCGGTAGGTAATGTACAGCGCGGACCGTGCTTTCCAATGAGCCTATTTTGTTTTTTGTAATGCCTCGAACTGAACCTATCAGCGCTCGCCTCATCTCGAGCCGTCAAAGGGCGTGGACGCGCTCGGCTCTGGCCGGGCTCAGGCGGTGTGGCGATTCAGGTGGACGTCGGGCGTCTTGGTTCCCTGAATCGCGGCGTCCGCACGGATAAAATCCGCGGTTCCTCGCAATGATGATGTGGCGGTGTGGCCTGGCGCGTTGCGAGCGCCCGGAACTGCCAAGCCAGGGCGCCACGACAAGAACCTCATCCTGATCCCCGGGCTCGACCCGGGGATCAGGACGAGGGCCGAGTGCGTCGGCTTGGGAGTTGCGATCGCCCGGAAAACCTGCCGCAAGACCTTGAAACCATTGAATCCGCGCCCGGGAAACCAGCCGAGCGCAGCAGCTTCGAGGCCAAGCCCCCGGTCTGCGTCCCGCTCAGCCGCCGCGCCTTCGAAATCAAGCGCCGGGCCTCATCCGCGGTCACGCGCCTTTCGGGCGGTCGCCAGAATGGCCTCGGCGGCACGCAGGTGCGGCCTGTCGATCATCCGGCCGTCGATTCTGACGACGCCGGCGCCGCTGTCGCCGGCGAACGCTCCGACGACCAGCTTGGCCCAGGCGATCTCGGCGGCCGTCGGCGCGAAGGCCGCGTTGACGGCTTCGACGTGCTTTGGGTGGATCACCGCCTTGGCGGCGAAGCCGTCGCGGCGCGCGGCCGCCGCCTCCGCCGCAAGGCCGGCAAGGTCGTCGATCCGCGTGAATACCGTGTCGATCGGCGCGACGCCGGCCGCCCTCGCGGCGATCAGGCAGAGGTCGCGCGCCAGCCGGAACGGTGAATGAAAGCCGTGCTCGTCGGCGTTCGAGGTCGAGCCGAGCGCGGCCGCGAGGTCCTCGGCGCCCCACATCAGCCCGGCGAGGCGCGGCCCCGCCCCGCGATAGGTGTCGAGTCCGAGCAGGGCTTTGGCCGTCTCGGTCGCGATCGCGATGATGCGGATCGCGCCGACCGGCAGGCTCGAGGCCGCCTCGACGCCATCGAGCCAGGCGGCTATCTTGGCGACGTCGTCGCCAAACTCGCATTTGGGAAGCATGATCCCGTCGGGCCGCGCCGGCAGCACCGCGGCGAGATCGCCGAGCGTCCGCTGAGTGTCGAGCGCATTGACCCGGACGTAGAGCGTCTGAGCTCCTCGATCGCCTTCCAGCATCGCGCGCGTGATCGCCCGCGCCTCGTCCTTGCGGTCCTCGGCGACCAAGTCCTCGAGATCGAGGATCAGCGCGTCGCCGCGTCAGCCGGGCCTTTTCGAACTTGCGGGCGCTGTCGCCGGGCACGAACAGTAGGGATCGCATGGGGAGGGCCGCCTTCATGGCTCGCGTCTCACGCCTCAAGGCGTTCGAGAAGCTTGAGGACCGTGCGCCAGTTCCGCAAGGTCGAGACGGTCCCGAACGCCTTGTCGAGGCGGGCGTTGGTGAGGTTCGCCCTGGCGACCCCGTTCGGCAGCCACAGATAGACGTCGGCGCCGGCCAGGACGAACGCATCGGGCGCCAGGGCCTCGGGATCGAGGCGCTGCGCGCGGGACGGCGCCGGCGCGCCGGCCAGGCAGGCGACATGAAGGCCGTCGCCCGGTCGTCCGGCGGCGAGGAACGGGTTGGCGTCGACCATTTTCCGCCACGAGGCGGCGCTGCGCAGGATCATCGCGGGACGGAAACCGAAGGCGGCCGCGATGGTTGCGGCGGCCTCGGCCGCTACGGTCTCGGAGTCGTCGGCCTCGAAGATCACATTGCCGCTCTGGATCACGCTCGCCGCCGCGCGCGCGCCGGCAGCTCGGAAGGCGCGCTCGAGATCGCTCATCGGCAGCGATCGCGCCCCGCCGACGTTGACCCCGCGCAGCAGCGCCAGCGTGCGCATGGGATCAGCGTCCCTTGGGCTCGAGGCCCTTCGCCTCCTGCCAAAGCGCTTCCATGGCGTCGAGGCTGGCGGCCTCCGGGCGTTGTCCGCGCTGGGCGAGGCGCCGCTCGATGTGAGCGAACCGCCGCTCGAACTTGGCGTTGGCCCGGCGCAGCGCGGCCTCGGGATCGATATCGACGAAGCGCGCCAGGTTGACGGCGGCGAACAGAAGGTCGCCCATTTCCGCCGCAAGCCGGGTTTGCGAGCCGGAAGCAATCTCGGCTTCCGTCTCGGCGATTTCCTCGCGCAGCTTCGCCAGCACGCCGGCGACGTCGTTCCAGTCGAAGCCGACCTTGGCCGCCTTCTCCTGCAGTTTCAGGGCGCGCGTCAGCGCCGGCATTGATCTCGGAACGCCGCCGAGCGCGCCGTCCGTCGTTTCGGCGCCGAGGCCCGCACGCTCGCGCGTCTCGGCGCGCCCACGCTTCTCCTCGGCCTTGATCTGCCCCCAGAGCGCCTTGACGGCGTCCGAGTCGAGACCGCGGGCGTCGCCGAACACGTGCGGGTGCCGGCGGACGAGCTTGGCGGTGATCGCCTCGACGACGCCGCCGAAATCGAACAGTCCCGCCTCCTCGGCCATGCGGGCGTGGAAGACGACCTGCAACAAAAGGTCGCCGAGCTCCTCGCGAAGGTCCTCGGTCTCGCCGCGCTCGATCGCGTCGGCGACCTCGTAGGCCTCCTCGATCGTATAGGGGGCGATCGACGCGAAGGTTTGCTCGACGTCCCAGGGACAGCCGGCCTCCGGGTCGCGCAGGGCGGCCATGATCTCGATCAGCCGATGAATGTCGCGGGACGGCTGCATCGGTCGAGTCCCCTCAGGCGGCGGGAAGGCGCGGCGCGTCCGCCGCGTGATGGGTCCAGGATACGAAGGGCGCAGACAAAAAGAGCGCGGCTTACGGGCCGCGCTCCTGAACTTGCCGATCGGACAGGGGTCCGATCAAAGCGACAGCGAGATCGCCTCGCGGCCCTTGGGCGTGTCGACGACGCGCATGTTGACCTGCTGACCCTCCGCGAAACTCGTGATGCCCGCCGGGCCGAGGATCGAAATGTGTACGAACACGTCCTTGCCGCCGTCTTCGCTTGCTACGAAGCCGAAGCCCTTGGTGTCGTCGAACCACTTGACCTTGCCGGTCACGGCGACCGCGGTCGACGGGTCAGGCGCGACCCGCCGCGGGCGCGGCCCGTCGCCCATCGGCCGCGCCGGGCGTTCAACGACACCGGCCATATCGACCTCGAGGACGCGCGTCACCTGCGCGCCCTTTGCGCCGGCGCCGACCTGGACGCGAAGTTTCGCGCCGGCCGGGACCAATTCGTGGCCGGCGTTGCGGAGGGCGTTGGCGTGCAGGAATGCATCGCCCGCGCCGCCGGCCAGTTCGACGAAGCCGTAACCCTTGTCCGCTTTGAACCACTTGACCGTGGCGTCGACGGCTGGCGCGCTCGAAGCCATCGGTCCCGACGACGGTCCGCCCACCGGCGGTCCGCCAAAGCCTGCGTCCGGCGCCCCGCCAAAGCTGCGGCGCGGCTTCGCATCATAGGACATCGGTCCATCGTCGTCGAAGCCACGCTTGCGCGGCCGAAAATCCTTACCCTTGCTCATGTCCGTCCAAAATCTCCAACCGATCCTTGTTCGCCCGAGACGTATCGTCGCCCTTCACGATCGCCGCCCGAGCAGCGAAACTCACGCAAGTCCGCCACGACCCGCCGAAGAGGCGGGACGCAGTTCCCCATGTCATCGAAGTCTTCAAGAGCCAAAGCCTTTCGGCGGCGGAGGCGGACGACTGAAATCATGCGTCTCCGCCAAGCGCAAAGGACGGCTCTGCGTTGCATGCCGTCCGCGCCAATTCGAAATCAACCACCTAAATCATCGACTGCTCGCCCTCTCGTCCGTAAGATACGAACGGAGCCCGCCAAACAATTCCGTACAGCATTTTTTGCGCCACTTCCAGCCGTATTAGCGCGCCATTGCGAAGGTTTTGACAATAATCGCATTTGTGTATCGGTATAAATACGTTCACACATCAACCAGCTCGGCCGCTTTCGGCGCGCGTTCCTGGATGAAGGCGAAGCGGGCCTCGGGTTTGGAACCCATCAGGCGTTCGACCGCCTCCGCGGTGGCGACCCGGTCGTCGGCGACGACCGCCACCCTGAGGAGCGTCCGTCGCGCCTGGTCCATCGTCGTCTCCCTGAGGTCCCGCATCGGCATTTCACCGAGGCCCTTGAACCGGCTGACCTCGATCGGACCGCGGCCGGAGAACGCCGACTTCATCAATTGATCCTTGTGCGCGTCGTCGCGCGCGTAGATCGACTTGGCTCCCTGCGTCAGCCGATAGAGCGGCGGGACCGCAAGATAGAGATGGCCGTCGTCGATCAGCTTCGGCGTCTGCCGGTAAAAGAACGTAATGAGAAGGGACGCAATATGGGCGCCGTCGACGTCGGCGTCCGTCATGATGATGATCTTGTCGTAGCGGAGGTCCTGCGCGCGATAATGGGCGCCGGCGCCGGCGCCGAGCGCCTGCAGGAGGTCGCCGAGCTGCTGGTTCTGCGCGAGCTTGTCGCGTGTCGCCGAGGCGACGTTGAGGATCTTGCCGCGCAAGGGCAGGACGGCCTGGGTCGCCCGGTCGCGGGCTTGCTTGGCCGAGCCGCCGGCGGAGTCGCCCTCCACGATGAAGAGTTCCGAGCCTTGCGCGGAGGAATTGGTGCAGTCGGCGAGCTTGCCCGGCAAGCGCAGCTTGCGAACCGCGGTCTTGCGGGCGACATCCTTCTCCATCCGCCGGCGGAGGCGCTCCTCGGCGCGCTCGATCGACCAGTCGAGCAGCCGACCGGCCTGGCTCGGCGCCGCGGCGAGCCAATGGTCGAAGGCGTCGCGGATCGCGCCGTCGACGATGCGCGCCGCCTCGGTCGTCTGCAGGCGGCCCTTGTTCTGGCCCTGGAACTCCGGCTCGCGGATGAACACCGAGATCAGCGCGGCGCAGCCGGCCATGACGTCGTCGGTGGTCAGTGCGGCGGCGCGCTTGGACTGGCCAATCCGCTCCGCGTGATCCTTCAGTCCCCGCAAAAGCGCGGTGCGCAGGCCCGCCTCGTGCGTGCCGCCGTCCGGGGTCGGGATGGTGTTGCAATACGAATGGACGAAACCGTCCGCTCCGGCGAGCCAGGCGATCGCCCATTCGACGGTGCCGTGCTTGCCCTCTTTCTCGATTCGTCCGGTGAAGGCCTGGTCGGCGACCAGCGGCTCGCCGTCGATATCGGCGGCGAGGTAGTCCTTGAGGCCGCCGGGGAAATGGAACACGGCGTCCTGCGGAACCTTGTCGGGGTCGGCGATCAGCGAAGCCGTGCAGCGCCAGCGAATCTCGACCCCGCCGAACAGGTAGGCCTTCGAGCGCGCCATCTTGAAGACGCGCGCCGGATCGAAGCGAGCGTCCCCGCCGAAGATCAGCGGGTCGGGCCGGAAACGCACCTTGGTGCCGCGACGGTTCAGCGCCTTGCCGACAACGGTCAGCGCCGACGTCGGCTGGCCGCGCTCGAACGTCTGGCGATAGAGCGTCTGACCGCGCGCGACCTCGACTTCCAGCGTTTCCGACAGCGCGTTGACGACGGAGACGCCAACGCCGTGCAGGCCGCCGGATGTCTCGTAGGCCCCGCTGTCGAATTTTCCGCCGGCGTGCAGCATCGTCATGATCACTTCGAGCGCCGACTTTTTCGGGAACTTCGGATGCGGGTCGACCGGCATGCCGCGGCCGTTGTCGAGCACGCTGAGCCAGCCGCCGTCCTCAAGCGCAACCTCGATGAAGGTCGCGTGGCCCGCGACCGCCTCGTCCATCGAATTGTCTATCACCTCGGCGAACAGGTGGTGAAGCGCATTGGCGTCGGTGCCGCCGATATACATGCCCGGGCGACGGCGGACCGGCTCGAGCCCCTCGAGCACCTCGATCGACGCGGCGTTGTAGTCCGCCTCGCCGGGCGTGCCGCTGCGGGCGGGCTTGCCTTTCGGGGGTGCAGACTTGGCGCGAGGCGGGGCGCCGAAAAGGTCATTCATCAGGGGTTCTGCGGGGTTTATGATTCGCGGACAATGATAGCATGAGTGCGGTTGAACGCCCCGGAGGGACTTTGTCCAGAGACGAGCCCGTTATTCCGGTGGACCTGGCGCGAAATGAAATCGCCGCAAGCAGGGCAAGCACGATACGGTCGTCGTGGTTATTCCAGCCAATTCTCCACTTGCAGTCCTTTCACCCGGTGGAACGCGGCGTCGGCGGTCACGAGCGGCAAGCGCAGGGCGTAGGCGTGGGCGGCGATCAGGAGGTCGTTGGGTCCGATCGGCGCCCCGGCGTCTTCGAGTTCCGCGCGGATCGCGGCGTATTCCGCATCCGCGGGCAGGTCGAGCGCCAACACCGGCAGGCGCTCGAGTACGCCTTCAACCAAAGCGACGAGGCGCGCCGAATTGCGCTTCGCCGCGCCGTAGCGCAACTCTGCGGCGACGATGATGCTCACACAGACGGCGTCGCCACCCCATCTTCTGTTCCCTCGATCCCCTCAGAGACATCAGGCTGGTCGAGGGCAGGCAGGCCGGCGTCCACATCGGGAAACGCCTCGTCCCAGGGCTCGATGGATTTCAACCAATCGGTCATCCAGGATCGCTCACAGCCCGGTTAGAAGCGCGCGCGTGGCGGCGGCGACATCCTTGCCCCGCATCAGCGCCTCCCCGACGAGAAACGTCTCGATGCCGGCTCTCGCCAGGCGCTTGCAGTCCGCATGACTGGTGACGCCGCTTTCGGCCACCACGATCCGGCCGCGCGGGACGAGCGGCCTCATGCGTTCGCAGACTTCGAGCGAGGTGACGAAGGTGCGCAGGTCGCGGTTGTTGACGCCGATCAGCCGGCCTTCCAGTGTCAGGGCGCGCTTGAGCTCCGCCTCGTTGTGGGTCTCGATCAGCACGTCCAGGCCAAGGTCATGGGCGGCCTTGTTGAGCGTCTTGGCCGCTTCGTCGTCGACCGCCGCCATGATGATCAGGATGCAGTCGGCTCCCCAGGCGCGCGCTTCGAGGACCTGGTAGGGATCGAACAAAAAGTCCTTGCGCAGGATCGGCAGAGGGCTGACCTTGCGCGCCTTGATCAGGTGTTCGGGCGAACCGAGGAACGACGGCGCGTCGGTGAGCACGGAAAGGCATGTGGCGCCGCCCGCCTGATAGGCCCGCGCCAGCGCTTCGGGATCGAAGTCCTCCCGAATGACGCCTTTGGACGGGCTCGCCTTCTTGATTTCGGCGATCAGTGCAAAGCGGCCTTCCTCGGTCGCCCGCTCGAGCGCCTTGATGAAGCCGCGCGGCGGCGATTGCCCGGCGATCTCGCGCTCGAGCGTCCCCCGAGGCACCCGCACCTTGGCTTCGGCAATCTCGCGCCGCTTGTAGGCCTCGATCTTTTTCAGGATGTCGGTCATCGGCGCTCCCGGCCGCTAAGCGTTGGACACGGCGATCAGACGGTCGAGAACGCCCAACGCCGCCCCCGAGTCGATCGCCGCCGCGCCTTGCGCGACGCCGTCCTCGAGCGCGCGCGCCCTGCCGGCCACGACGAGTCCCGCGGCGGCGTTGACAAGCGCAATGTCGCGATAGGCGCCCCTCTCGCCGTTCAACGCGCGCCGCAGCGCCTCGGCGTTGTGGGCCGGGTCGCCGCCCTTGAGCGCCCCGGGCTCGGCGTGCCGAACGCCCGCCTCTTCGGGCGTCACTTCGAAACTCCGGATTGAACCGTCCTTCAGCTCGACCACCCGAGTGGGGCCCGTGGTGGTGATCTCGTCGAGCCCGTCGGAGCCGCAGGTGATCCAGACCCGCTCGGAGCCGAGGTTGCGCAGGACTTCAGCCATGGGTTCGAGCCAAGCGTCCGAGAAGACGCCGATTAGCTGGCGCTTGACCCCGGCGGGGTTCGACAGCGGTCCGAGCAAGTTGAAAATGGTGCGGGCGCCGAGTTCGACCCTGGTCGGGCCGACGTGACGCATCGCGGCGTGGTGCGCCGGCGCCATCATGAAGCCGATCCCGGCCTCGCGGATGCAGCGTTCGACGCCTTCGGGCGGCAGCCCGATCTTTAGGCCGAGCGCCGTCAGCGTATCGGCTGCGCCCGAGCGCGACGAGGCGGCGCGATTGCCGTGCTTGGCGACGGGAACGCCGCAGGCGGCGACGATGATCGAAGCCAGCGTCGAGATGTTGTAAGAGCCGGAACCGTCTCCGCCGGTGCCGACGATGTCGATGGCGTCGGGGGGCGCGCTCACGGTCAGCATCTTGGCGCGCATGGCCGTGACGGCGCCGGTGATCTCATCGACAGTCTCGCCGCGGACTCGCAGCGCCATCAGAAACCCGCCCATCTGCGAAGGCGTCACTTCGCCCGACAGGATGGCGTCGAACGCGGTCGCGGCTTCCGTTCGGCTCAGCGTCGCCCCGGCGGCGACCTTGGCGATAAGGGGCTTGAAGGCTTCCACGGGGCGGCTCAGCGCGCCTGGCCGCGCGCGTGAAACGCCGCAGCCAGGTCCAGGAAATTGCGCAGGATGTCGCGGCCGTGTTCGCTGGCGATGCTCTCCGGGTGAAACTGCACGCCGTAGACCGGGCGGCTGCGATGCGCGACCGCCATGATGAGCCCGTCGTCGGTCTCGGCGCTGACCTCGAGCTCGGCCGGCGCCGTCGAACGATCGATCACCAGCGAATGATAGCGCGTCGCCTGAAAGGGGCCGTTCAGGCCGCGAAAAACCCCGCGGGCGTTGTGCGTTATGCGCGAGACCTTGCCGTGCAACGGCGCGGGCGCGCGCACAACGTCGCCGCCGAAGGCTTGCCCGATCGCCTGATGGCCGAGGCAGACGCCGAAGATCGGCGTCCTATCACTGGCGACGCGGACAAGATCAAGGCAGATCCCGGCCTCATTCGGCGTGCACGGGCCAGGCGACAGCACGATTGCATCCGGCTCTTCGTCGATGGCGTCCTCGACGCTGATCTCGTCGTTCCGCCAAACCTTCACGTCTGCGCCGAGCTCGCCCAGATAGTGGACGAGATTGAAGGTGAAGCTGTCGTAATTGTCGATCAGCGTGACGCGTTGCATTCTCTCTTCCGATCGGACCGTCGCGGGTCTTTTCCGACGCCGCACCGCCCCCGTCAAGCCGAGGCGACGGTTTGCGGGGGGTGCGGAGCCCGATCCGAACGTTGAACGCCCATAAGCGCCTAGGGCGCGTCATGCGCCGCAGCCGCTCAGACGCCAGCGAGAATGAGGAAAGTTTACAGGTGCGAGGCGACGACGCGCCAGCCGTCGAGGTTCGATTCGTCGTAGCCGAGGGCTGCGGCGCGTTCCGCTTCCGTCATGCCGACGTCGTCGAGATAGCGCGATGGAAGCGCGGCGAAACGGCTCCGCTCCGTGGCGGCAGCGGCGCGAGCGGCCAGAGCGTTAAGGATTTGTTTACTGAGTCGCAACCAGCCCGCCATGACCGTGTCTCTGTGGAGGTCACTCACTCGGGCGCCAAACGCTGTCATTTGTCCTAACATCCCATCGAATCTGCGCTTCAGGCGCTTGCTCTGCGTGTACTTATATGGCGAACTGCTCGGCGTTCAAAGGCAATGTTTATGCCGCTAATGGATAGGCCAGCTATACGATGAATCCAATTGACCGCCTGCCGCCGCTGACCGCCCTCAGGGCCTTCGAGGCGGTAGCGCGAAAGCTGTCGTTCGCCCGGGCGGCCGAGGACCTGCATGTCACCAAGGCGGCGGTGGCGCAGCAAGTGCGGGCGCTGGAGCAGGAGATCGGCGCGCCGCTGGTCACCCGGTCGGGCAGGGGCCTGGCGCTGACCGAGGCGGGCGCCGCCGGCGCGCCGGGTCTGGCTGAAGGGTTCGCCACCCTCGCGAGAGCGGCGCGCGCGATGCGCGAGTCCAAGGGGCGGCGGTTTTTGGTGATCAATTCCAGCCCGTCCTTCGCCGCCACCTGGCTCGTCGGTCGGATCGGCAGGTTCAAGACGCTCCATCCCGAAATCGACGTCCTGCTCGACGCCAACCCGACCGAAGACACGCTCGATTCGAGTCCGACCGACGCGCTGATCCGCTGGGGCGCCGGAGACTTCCCGGGGCTTGCGACGACGCTCCTGTTCAAGGAGAACGTTTTTCCGGTCTGCTCGCCGGACTTGGCGGGACGCGACCACCCGCTGCGCTCGCCTGAAGACCTCGCGCGCCACACCCTGCTGCATCTCGAATGGAGCCCGGTCTATCCGTCGTGGCCGACCTGGACGGACTGGCTCAAGGCTGCGGGCGCAAAGTCCGTCGAGGCGCGGCACGGCGTGTGGTTCAACAACATGGCCATGGCGATTCGGGCGGCCGTGCAGGGGCAGGGGGTGGCGCTGAGCTCCTTCGCCATCGCCGCCGACGAACTCGCCGCCGGGCGGCTGGTCGCGCCTTTCTCGACCAGCGTCCAAACGCCCTTCGGCTACTATTTCCTTTGCCGGCCCGAGGAGGCGCGGACGCCGCGAATAGCGGCTCTGCGCGAGTTCCTGGTCGAGGAGGCCGCGCTGTCGGCGGCGGAGCCGGCATAAGGAGCGCGCAGGGCCGAAACGCAGGGCGCGCGAATGCTTTTGCACCGTCCATTTCAGGCTCAGGGCAATCGCATTTCAAGACTGGGTCAGGAGTTTGCAGAGGAACTCGTCATTCCATCCTGCGCGCTTGAACTTTCCGCGCAGGGAGCCCTTTGATCCCTCGTTCTGCATCGCGTTCAGCGCCATGTGACGCAGGATCGCCAGATTTTCAGGACCATGGCCGAGGCGGGTGCGATCCTGATCTTCGTTCATGACGACGTCCAGACGCCAATGTAGCCGGTTCTCCACGCCCCAATGCTCGCGCACGACTTCATTGAGCCGCTCGGGGGTCAGTTCCGTGCTGAGGAGGTAATATGCTGTTTCCGTTGTGGTTTTCGCTGGCGTTTCACGGATGCGAACGACCTTGCCCACGGCCTTGAGGCCAGGCCATTGATGATCTTCCTGCAACCAGCCGATGTCGGTCGAGACCGAAGCGGTGCGCGTCTCGATGCGGCCGTGCCCGGCATCGACGTCCGGTTTGGACGTCGCGGCCTTGGTTTCGGGGTCATCCAGATACTGGCGCACGTCGTCGTGCAGACTGCCCTGGTTGCCCTTCAGCGCCAGCGCATAGTCACCGCCCTGTCGGACGATCTGCTCGGCGATCGAACGCTGGCAATTGAGCGCGTCGACGGTCACGATCGTCCCCTTCAGCGACAGCATCTTGAGCAGCTTGGGGACGGCGGTGATCTCGTTCGACTTCGCGTCGGTGGCGATCTGCGCCAGCACCATGCGTTGCTGGCAGCCCCATGCGCTGACCATGTGCAGGGGCGATTTGCCGCTGGCCTTGTCGAACGAGCGGCGCAACACCTTGCCGTCGATCGCGATAACACCCTGACATTGCGTCGAAAATTGCGACATGAAACGCTGAAACACGGCGCGAAATTGCTCCGGGTCCAGTTGACGGAAAAGCCGGCTGAACGTGTCGTGGCTGGGCAGGCCATTGGCCAACTCGAGCAAGCCGCGAAGAAACGGCTCCTTCGACTTGGCGAACAGCGCCATATCGACCGCGCTCTGTCCGCCGCACAGAACCGCGCAAAACGCGATGATCAACAGTTCATGGAAATCGTGAAGAGCCGCGTTCCCACTTCGCGGATCGTCCAGTTCTTCCCAACAGGCCGCAAACTGCTCCAAAATCGTCTCCAAAGGCTCGATTCGCGCCTCAGGAGGTAGAATCCATCAGCCCAACGCGCCGCAAGCCCCAGACGTTTCCTCATGCTTTTTCAAATGCGATTCCCCTGATTTCAGGCTCGTCCGGCGTTGCCACCGAGGCTGCGCCGTCGTATCGCTGGCGCCGCCGCCAATGGGCGATAGCGAGGCTCGCCATGGACCCGTTGATCGAAGGCTACCGGAGATTTCGCGCCGAGACGTGGCCCGCCGAGCGGGCGCGCTACGAGGCGCTCGCCCACTGGGGGCAGAGCCCCGAGGCGATGGTGATCGCCTGCTCGAACTCGCGGGTCGATCCGCAGACGATCTTCGGCGCGGTTCCGGGCGAATTGTTCGTGGTGCGCAACGTCGCCGCCCTTGTGCCGCCCTACGAGCCCGACGCCGGCTACCACGGCACCAGCGCCGCGCTCGAGTTCGGCGTCAAGGTGTTGAAGGTTTCCCGGCTCGTCGTCCTTGGCCACGGTCAATGCGGCGGCGTGCGCGCACTGACCTATGGGGCGCCGCCGCAGGCTCGCGATTTCATCGCCTCGTGGGTCGAGATCGGTCGCCCGGCGGTCGGGGCGGCGGGGGAGGGTGAGGTGGGCCGGCTATCCCGGATCGAGGCCGAAGTCGTGCGCCTGTCGCTCGCGCATTTGATGACCTTTCCCTGGATCGCAGAGCCGGTCGCGGAAGGCCGCCTCGCGCTACAGGGCTATCTGTTCGACGTCCACACGGGGGTGCTGACAAACGTCGGCAAGGAGACGCTGGCCCCGGTGGAGTGAACGGCGCGCCGGGCCATGTTGCCGCACTGGGAGATGGGCGCGTCGGCCTCCCGTCCAGGTCGCAACGAGAATCGGATGCAACCGCTTCCCCCCGGAAAGGTCAAGGCCGCGCCCGCGGGCGGTTCGAAACGCCGGTTCGACGAGCGGCGACAATTCGCTTTGCCGAAGCGGGCCGCCGTGCGTTATGCGAGGGCGATGCGCACGGAGAGGCTGGATGCTCGATCGGATGGACGTCGCGGCCGCGGAGCGCCGCTTCGACGCGGCCTTCCAGGCGGAATTCGCCGAGCTCGTCGCGTGGCGCCGCGACGTGCGCCGGTTCCGAACGAACGCGGTCCCGGAAGAGACTCTCGAGATCCTGTTCCGCCTCGCCGAGCTCGCGCCTTCGGTCGGGAATTGCCAGCCGACCCGTATCGTGCGGGTCGACGACGAAGTGCGGCGGGCCGCGGTGCGGGCGAATTTCGAGACCGCCAACCGAGAGGCGCTCGACGCCTATCGGGGCGAACGGGCCGAGCTCTACGCCCGGCTGAAGCTCGCCGGCCTCAGCGAGGCGCCGGTCCATCTCGCCGTCTTCTGCGACGAGGTCACCGACGAGGGGCATGGGCTCGGCGCGCGCACCATGCCGGAGACGCGCCGCTACTCCGCCGTCTGCGCGCTCCACACGCTCTGGCTCGGCGCCCGCGCCTATGGGCTCGGCGTCGGCTGGGTGTCGATCCTCGATCCCGTCCGGCTTGCGGCAACGCTCGATGTCCCAGGGGCCTGGAGCCTCGTTGGCTACCTCTGTGTCGGCTGGCCCGAGGAGGAGCACCGGACGCCGGAGCTTGAGCGGACGGGCTGGCAGGCGCGCACGGTTCATCCGGTTCTGCAGCGCTAGTCGCCTGCGGCGCCAGCGCGGCTTGGCGGCCGGGGGCCCGCCGTCGTAGTTTGGCGGCATGAGCGAGGTGATCCCGATCGTCGAGGCGCCGACCCGCCTGACCGCCCGCGCCCTGATCGTGGGTGAGCGCATCGACACGGCCGGCCTCGAGCGGCCCGACACGATCTCGCTTCTGCCGCTCGCTTTTCGCGTTGGCGCGCATGGGGTCGTCGCCCTGTTCCGCTTCGGGGTCGCGGTCATGGTCGGGCTGACCCCGCTCGAGGAGGAGGACACGCTCGCGAGGCTGGCGACCCGCGTCAGCGGCGAACGGGCGAAAGGCGACGACGAGACCGCCTTGCTCGAGATTTCGCCGGTTGGCGACGAGCAGAAGTCGTCCGGCGGCCCGATCCAGATCAAGGACCTGTCGCCGCAGCGGTTTCTCGTGGTCGCGGACGCGCTGGCGAAGTCGGTGGCGCTGGCGCGCGACGAGCGCGAGGTCAACAAGGTGTTCGACGTCATCGAGCCCTTCGCCGCCCAGCTCGCTGCGACTGGCTCGACGCCGTTCCGCCGCCGCGCCATGCTGCGCCTGATCGGCCAGGCGCTGCTCGTCCAGCACCGCGTTTCCGGCCGCGTCGCCGTCGAGGAAAAGCCCGACGTGCTGTGGGACCGGCCCGACCTCGAGCGTCTCTACGCGCGGCTCGAGGACGAGTACGAGCTTTCCGAGCGCGCCGGCGTGTTGAAGCGCAAGCTCGACGTGATCGTCGAGACGGCGCATGCGCTGACCGACATCATCGACGCCGACCGCGCCACCCGGCTCGAGTGGGCAATCATCATCCTGATCGTCGCCGAACTGATCGCTGCGGTGGTGCAGATCTGGCTCGCGACGGGGGGACGTTGAGCGCACCAGGCGGCGTAAACCTTAGGCAGGCGGGTTTGCCGAAAGCGTTTTGACCCCGACCCTAGCGGACAATCGCGACTCCGACCACCGCTCCGTTGCGTGTGGACAACGCCCCCTTTCGCATTGACCCTCGGCCGGCGCGGTGGCTGGCTTGCGGGAGGGAGTCGGAATGGCGATCGAGGACCAGCTTCGCGAGCGTTTGAGGAAAGTCGAGGCGCTGTTTCTCGGCGGCGCGACGGCGGGCGAGCGCCATGCCGCTGGCGCCGCGGCCGAGCGTTTGCGCGCAAAACTCGATGAGGCCGCCCGGCTCGATCGGCCGATCGAGATGAAGTTCACGATGCCGGACATGTGGTCCGCCCGTCTGTTTGTCGCGTTGTGCCGGCGCCACGGCTTCAGGCCTTTCCGCTATGGCGGCCAGCGTCACACGACCGTGATGGTCAAGGCGCCGAGGCAGGCCTTCGAGGCCGTGGTCTGGCGCGAGTTTCACGATCTCCACGCCGACCTTCAGGCGTATCTCGAGGAGACGACCGAGCGGGTGATCCGCGCAACGGTCTACGCGGACGCAGTCGACGTCGACATCGCGCCGGAGCCTGCGCGGCGGCGCTGACCCGCCGGAATGCGCCGTTCGGTTCGATTGTCGTCAGGCCCGGACGACATTAGGAACCAGCGCATGATCAGGCACATTTTCATTCTCACAGGCGCCGGGGTGTCCGCCGAAAGCGGACTGGGAACCTTCCGCGACAAGCATGGCGAAGGGATCTGGGCGAGGTTCGACCCGATGGAACTTGCCACCCCGCAGGCTTTCGCACGCGATCCGAAGAAGGTGCTCGCGTTCTACGATGCGCGCCGGCGCAATCTCCTCGAGGCGAAGCCGAATGCGGCGCATGTTGCGCTGGCGCGGCTCGAACGAGAACTCACGGGACAAGGCGGCAAGTTGACCCTCGTGACCCAGAACATCGACGATCTGCACGAGCGCGCCGGCTCGCAGCGCGTCCTCCACATGCACGGCGAACTCTTGAAGGCGCGCTGCCGGAATTGCGAGGCGGCGCCGGCCTGGCGGGGCGACCTGACCGTCGAGGACGCCTGTCCCGACTGCGCGCTCCCCGGCGCGCTGCGTCCGCACGTCGTGTGGTTCGGCGAGATGCCGCTGCATCTCCACGATATCGACCGGGCGCTGCGCGACGCCGACCTCTTCGTCGCGATCGGGACGTCAGGCGCCGTCTATCCGGCGGCCGGGTTCGTGGCGGACGCGCGCGCCTACGGCGTGCCGACCTGCGAGATCAACCTCGAGGCGGCCGACAACGCCTATTGCTTCGACGAGGCCCGCTACGGGCCGGCGAGCGACATCGTCCCGGCCTGGGTGGAGGAAATGCTCGAAAGCTGACGCTGCCTGACTGGCGACTATTCGACCTCTTGCAACGCCGAGGCCGCCGGCGGAATTCGCCGCCGCCTCGTGTCTCGAGCCGTGTCGCCGCATGCCAGGACGCGGCCGGGAAAGCCATTGCGCGCTGCATAGGAAGAGCGCTTCATTTCCGCTTGCGCGACGTCATCGGGGAGGCCGCCTGGGCCGGCGTATCGAGCGTATTGCGCCTGTACGCCTTCTTCTTCCAGTCAAATTCGAAATAATCGAGCAGCTGAGACGGCTTGCTCCAGGCCTCTTGCGGTCTCGGCACGGTGTAATAGCGGCCGGTGATCAAATCCGGCGTGAATTCTAGCCGCAAGAAGCCGTGATGGTCATCGGAGAACTTTTCCAGTGTAACGATCTCCGAATCGTTTTGCTTGTTATGGAAGTCCACCGGCGGGATCATCTTGTCTCCGTCAACATGCATGATGTGATGAAGATTGTGATATCCGCCAGCTCCGGTGACGATCTGCGGCAGAATCGTGCCGTCGGGCTCCCTTTTGGTGACGCGCTGGTAGTTATGCACATGGCCGGCGAGGATCATATCCGGCCGGCGGCCGGCTGCCGTCGAGGCGGTTTCGAGCGCGGTCTTCATGTAGGTGCTGCCGGAATGGTGATCGTCCGCCGAGTAGAGCGGGTGGTGAAGCGCCACGATCAGCGGTTTGTCGCGCTCCAGCGTCTTCAACTCGTTGACCAGCCAGTCCGTCTGCGGCTGCCGAATCTCGCCGCCTTCGGGAACATTGCTGTAGAGTCCGACAAAATTCGCCAGCGGGGTCATCAGCGTCCAGTACACGTTCGGTTGGACCATCGCAGTGCGTTGAGAATCGCCGGATTCCGGCTGCTTTATCGGCTGAGGCGCGCAGAAATTTCGCAGGAACCCGTCGAGCGTGTTGTCGTCGGGCAGGTTCTCGCCGTCATGATTGCCGGGAACGGCGAAAATGGGCCCGTTGTAGAATGTATAGGGCTCATAGAACTGGGAATAATACTGCGAAACCTCTCCGTTAAAGTAGACGCAGTCTCCGGTAATGTAGAGAAACGCGGGATTATCGCTTGGCGTGTCCTTGGGGTCGAAGTCCGCCTCCATGCCTTTGGCGACGAGCTCCTGAGGCACGGCGTATTTGATGCCGCCCATGTCGCCATTGATATGGCAGGTCATCTTCTTGTCGGACAGGATGGCGTTGTAGAGGTCGTTCGCCAGGATGTCCTTCAGGTCGAGATGAAACGGCGCGGGGCCGGTTGGCTGCGGGAGGTCGCGGAAGTGCGTGTCGCGATCCGGAGCCATGTGCATCGGCCAGGCTCCGGTCGCCGACGGCCTTTGTCGGCCAAAAACGTGCGGATGGCGCCCCTGATTCGTCGGCATGCGTTCCTCCAGGCGATGATCTTTGCCAGTCTCAAAAAAGGACGCTACCCCCGCCGATAAGACGTCGGCGTGACGCGGGTCACATGACGACGCGATCGGCCGGCTCGGCGGGCAGGAAGGGCCAATCGCGAGCGGCCGGGAGCCCGTTGGGGCTTGACGGCGATCTTTTCACGCGCCGGCTTGAGGAAGGCCTCGAGACGTGCTGAAAAAAGCGCGGGGGCGCCGTCCGGCGGGGTGGCGGGCATGGAGCCGGGGCCGCGAAAAGGGTCGAGCGCAATGTTGGACTCGCTCCTTGCCTTCAGCTTCTTCGAGGTCAACGGCGTCACGCTCCATTGCGCCGCAGCCGGCCCCGAGGATGGTCCGCTGGTCCTCCTGCTGCACGGCTTTCCCGAGTTCTGGTTCGCCTGGCGCGACTATTTCGCGCCGCTCGCCGAGCGCGGCTTTCGCGTGGTCGCGCCGGACCAGCGCGGCTACAACCTGTCGAGCAAGCCCGAAGGCGCTGACGCCTATCGGCTCGACCTCGCCGCCGCCGACGTGTTTGCGCTCGCAAGCGCGCTGGGCCGCGAGCGTTTTCATGTCGCGGGCCACGATTGGGGCGGCGCCGTCGTCTGGATCATGGCGGGCATCGAGCCCAAGCGCCTCACCAGCGCGACGATGATCCAGGCGCCCCATCCCGCCCTGTGGCTCAAGGCGATGCGGGAGGAACCGGAGCAACGCAACAAGAGCCGCTATGTGCAGATCCTGCGTCTGCCCTGGCTGTCGGAGATGGGCCTTCGGCTCGGCAATTTTGCGGGCCTGGCGCGGGCCTTCCGGTCCTCGACGCGGCCGGACGCCTTTGCCGGCGAGACGCTCGACGTCTATCGCGGCGCCTGGCGCCAGCCTGGCGCGCTGACGGGGATGCTGAACTGGTATCGCGCCCTGCTCGTCGACGAGCCTGCGACGCCCGCGCCCCACAGCCTCATCCCACCGACGCTGGTGCTATGGGGCGACCGGGACGAGTTCGCCGTGCCGAACCTCGCCGACGACAGCGCCAAGCTCTGCGCCAATGCCCGCGTCCGCCATCTGCCGCAGGCGACCCACTGGATCATCCACGACGCGCCCGGCGTCGTGCGCGACGCGCTGCTCGATCATTGGTGAGGCGCAGGATCGTATGATGGCGACCTGGCAGGGGCCCGCGGAGGAATTTTCCTTATTCCGTGATCGGAGTTCTCTCCTCCGTCGCAGCCGCTCAAGGCGCCGGCTGCGGCTGAGGCAGCGTCCAGGCGCCGCTGAGGAGGTCGGCGCGCGGCCGGTAGAGGCGGACGATGGAACTCCAGTCGGGCGGGGTCGGGAGGCAATTCACCACATGGCCGTCGCAGCCGCCGAACTGCACCGCGACCGCGCCGTCCGGACCGGCTGCGGCCGTCACGGAATTGACCGAATAGGCCTTTTGCGGGTTGGCGGCGAACCGGCCGTCGGCGTCGTACACGCTGACCGACCAGAAGCCGTCGACCGGGACGTCCTTGAGCGTCAGGCGATAGACGGTTTGGCCGTCGTTGCGGTCGGGGACGACGTTGACGAACAGCGCGTCCGTCTGCGGCAGGCCGCCCCAGGCGGCGCCGGCGCCGATCAGCCGGCGCACCGGATCGCCTACGCCGCGCGGGCCCGCGAGCCCCTTGGCGTCCGGCAGAGTTTCGGCCAAGACCATGAGGCCGGTGCGGACGTCGACCTGGCTGGTCGCGTCCCAATTGGGCGTGGCGAACGCGCCGGGGCCGCCCGGCTGATCGACCTTGATCGCGTTCTGGATCGTCCGGACGGCTTCGACGTCCTTCGGGTCGCCGGCGTCGACAAAGATCCGAACCGCCGCAAGGGCGTAGCGCGAACCGACAGCGTCCCTGGTCAGGGTGGCCGCGCCCGGTCCGTAAACGACCTTCACGGTGTTTGCGTCCTCGTCGACGATCTGCAGCGACAGGAAACGCTTGCCGGCGTCGGGCAGCGTGATGGTGACCGGTCCGGCCTCGAGATCGAACACCGCGGCCGAATAGAGCGTGTCGCGGTTCATCCGCGTCACGCCCTGATGATCGAGCGCCACCGGATCGCGGCGATGGACGAACTTGCCCAGCCCGCCGTCTTTTACCAGGGCGGCGAAATGGAGGTCGGATTCGGCGCGCGGGAAGTTCTCGGGGGTGACGGGAATCGGCGGCTTGGGCAGAGGGCGCGCGGGGGGATGCGCGGGCGCTTTCGGCGGCGCGGGGGCCGCGGCCCAGGGCTGCGGCTTAGCCTGGGACACGGACTGGGCATGGGCGCTCTCCAGTGCAGGCACGCTCCGCAACGCGGTGACGAGAAGCACAAGGACAACGGTTTTTGAAACGAGGCTCATCGACCTCAGTCTCCGCGATTCGCCCGACAAAGCAATGCGGGACCCATCGATAGGCGCCCGCTGTTTCGAGCCGCAAGAGCGCCGCGCGCCGCTAGCGCCAGACCCGCGTTGCGGAGCGCCTTCCGAGTATCGCGTGGACGCGGCCCGCGTGCAAAGCGCGATGACCGCCGTTGACGAAAGGGGGCCACGCTGCGAAGCTGGCTATGGGGCGCATCACTCAGCGCAAAACAAACGAGAGTGGAGGGAGGAAGTCGTGGAACGACGTACGGCATTGAAACTCATGGGCGCCGCGACGGCGATGGCCGGCGCCGGGCTTGTTCCCGGCCGCGCCGCCGCCGCGGATAAGCCGACAATCGCGCTGATCCCCGGTCTGACCGCCGACGGCTTCTACGTCACCATGCACAAGGGCGCGGAAGCTGCGGCCAAGGCGGTCGGCGCCGAGCTCATTTACCAGGGCGCGTCGGAATGGAACGTTTCGGCCCAGGTTCCGATCCTCGACGCGATCATCGGAAAGAAGCCCGGCGCGATCATGATCGCCCCGACCGACAAGGTCCAACTGATCAAGCCGCTGCGCAAGGCGTTCGACGCCGGCATAACGATCGTCTGCGTCGACACGTTTATCGGCGACGGCAGGTTCCAGACCGGCTCAGGCGACGCTGACTTCCCGATCAGCTACGTCGCCTCCGACAACGTGCTTGGCGGACGGATGGCGGCGCGCTCCCTCGCCAAGGCGATCGGCGACAAGGGCAAGGTCTACGTCTCCAACGTCAAGCCCGGTGTGTCGACGACCGACCAGCGAGAAGAGGGCTTCAAGCTCGAGATGAAGGATCATCCGAACATCACAGTGCTGGACACGCAGTTCAACGACGACGACGCCAACAAGGCTGCGGCGCAGGTCCAGGCGGTGATGGGCCGCGTGCCCGACCTGGCCGGCGTGTTCGGCGCCAATCTGTTCTCGGCCACCGGAACCGCTAACGGCATCAAGCAGGCGGGCAAGGCGGGGGTCGTCAAGATCGCGGGCTTCGACGCGCCCGAGTCGGTCGTCGCCCTGTTGAAGGACGGCACCTTCGAACTGACCATCGCCCAGCACCCGGCCGAGATCGGCTATTTCGGCTATATCGCGGCTTACGCCCATCTCACCGGCAACCCCGTTCCGACGGCGATCGGAACCGGGTTCACCGTGATGACCAAGGCCAACATCGACGATCCGAACGTCTCGCGGTTCCTGTACAAGAGCTCGTGACGGCGACAGAGCGCGTAATCGCCGCCGGCCTTGAAGGCCGGCGGCTTTGCGTTTAGGCAGCGCGCCGGGAGACCGCATGACGATTGCAGCGAGCTCGCCCGCGGCGAGACTGCCCCACCCGATTCTTCTCTGGATTGCGCAGCTCAGGGCGTGGGCGTTCCTGATCGTGCTCGTGCTCTTCTTCGAGACGTGGTCGCGCGCGGCGGGCGGAACCTCGTTCCTGTTCAACGTGTACAACATCCAGTCGATCCTGGTGTTCGCCACCGCGCCGCTTCTGCTCGCGCTCGGCCAGACCTTCGTCATCATTTCCGCGGGCATCGACCTCTCGCTCGGATTCGTCATGGGCCTGTCGTCGGTGATCGCGGCGCATGCCTCGAATTTCTTCACCGCCACGCTCGGTCTGCCGCCCTTTGTCGCGATGCTGGCCGCGATCCTGTCCGGGGCCGCGATCGCGTTCGTCCCGGGCCTCGTCAACGGCCTGCTCGTGTCGCGGCTGCAGATTCCGCCGTTCATCGGCACGCTCGGCATGTACGGAGTCGCGCGCGGCGCGGCCTATCTGTTCGCTGCGGGCATGACGGTCGCCATCGACAACGACTGGTACAGCGCGATCGGCAACAACCGGGTTTTCGGCGTGCCGGTGCTGGTCATCATCACCGGCGTCGCGTGCCTCATCCTGCATTACATGCTGTCGCAGACGCGCTTCGGACAGCACACCTACGCGCTCGGGGCGAGCAAGCCCGCCGCGAACCGCGCCGGCATCGACATCAAGGGGCTGACGCTCAGGATCTACCTGCTCTCGGCGGTGATGGCGGGCCTTGCCGGGGCGATGTACACCGGCCGCTTCACCGCCGGCGCGCCTCAGGCGGGCGAGCCGTTGCTGCTCGACTCGATCGCCGCAGTCGTCATCGGCGGGGCGAGCCTGTTCGGCGGATCGGGCACGATCGCGGGCACGGTCGCGGGCGCGCTCGTCATCGCGGTCATCCAATACGGCCTCGTCTTCATCGACGTGGAGCCGTTCTGGCAGTTCATCGCCGTCGGGGTCGTCATCATCATTTCCGTGTTCGTCGACCAGACTCAGCGTCGCCTCATGGGAGGGCGGCAGGTTGAGTGACGCAGAGCCGATCCTGTCGGTCCGGAATGTCTCGAAAACCTTCGGGGCCGTGCAAGCCCTGAACGGCGTGTCGTTTGACGTCCATCCCGGAGAAGTCGTCGCGCTTGCGGGCGACAACGGCGCCGGAAAGTCGACCATCATCAAGGCGATTTCGGGCGTGTTCCGGCACGACACCGGCGAGATCCTGCTCGGCGGCGAGCCGATCGCCTTCTCGACGCCGCAGGAAGCGCGCGAGAACGGCATCGAGACGATCTACCAGGACCTCGCGCTGGCCGACAACCTGTCGATCGGGGAGAACATCTTTCTGGGGCGCGAACCCAAGCGCATGCTGCTCGGCGTGTTGCCGATCCTGGATCGAGGCCGAATGGCGGAAGCCGCAAAGGAAACGATGGCGCGGCTCGAGTTCCATGTGACCCGGCTCGACGCGCCCGTCGCGGCCTTCTCAGGCGGCCAGCGGCAGGCGATCGCCATCGGCCGCGCCCTCTATTGGAACGCCCGGCTCGTCATCATGGACGAGCCGACGGCGGCGCTCGGGGTGCCCGAGCAGCGCCGCGTGCTGGCGCTGGTCAAGTCGCTCCGCGGGCAGGGCAAGGGGATTATCTTCATCTCCCACAATTTGCGCGACATATTCGAGGTCGCGGATGAGATCGTCGTTTTCCGCCACGGCGAGAACGCCGGCCAGCGCAAGCCGTCCGAAACGACCCACGACGAGATCGTCAAGCTGATGGTCGGGGTGTAGCGGCGCCTGGCGACGGGGCGAACCTGGCCCGCCTCAAGCAGCGATCTCGTTCCACAACAGGCGCAGCGGAGGCTCGTCCTCCTCGATCCTGGCAAAGCGCCCGACCGGCTCGAGAAAGTAATTGTCGGTCATGTCGTCGTTGACCTGGCTGACCTCTCCGACCAGCACGGTTCCGTGGCCCTTCTCGCCGTAAAAACGATGATAGACGCCGCGCTCGATCGTCACGCTTTCGCCGGGTTCCAGCCGAACCGGCTCCCAGGGCCCAAAGGTCCTCGCGACGCCGTCGAAGTAAAGGGTCACCGGAGCGTTGGTCGGCTTTCCGTCCTTGTCCGCATGGGCGAATTCCAGCATGAGAGCGCCCCCGGCGCGGTTGATGATGTCCTCCATCTTGATTCGATGGCGATGCGTCGGCGTCTCCTGGCCTTCTCCGACGATGAGCAGCTTCTCGGCGTAGGGCTTGCCGTCCAGATCGCTCTGGACGCCGTTGCGCACACAGAACAGCGTCAGGCCGCGCTTGGCAAAATCGCCTGAACCGAAGTCGGTGACGTCCCAGCCCATCTGATGACCGCGCAGATACTGCGCCGTCTCGCCGGATTTGGCGAAGTCCTCGACCGTCCAGTGCGCCCAACCCGGCAAGGACCAGTGGTTGGCCGCGAGGAGTTCGACGGCTCGCCGGATGGCGGCATTGATCTCCGATCTTTTCATCTTCACGCCCCAAAAACGCCGGGTTAGAGCCGGCACAACGCAGTCTGGAGCGTTTCGATCCGCGCGTCCACGGCAATCACGGGGTCCGGACGGAAGCCGACGGAGGCGGACGGCAATATGAAGTCCCGGCGACGGGCTCGGTGTCGCGACAGCAGAATGCCGGCTGGAATCGGGGAGGCCGGATGCGTCGATTCTACCGTCGTAACGGCGAGACGCGCGCCCACCACGAGCGCGCGCGCTTCCGCCGAATGGAGACCGGCCAATGGCGGTTTGCGGAGGGCGCGTCGGGCGTTCCCAAGCATCGCGCAGACAGGATCGGGCGCAGCGATCCCTGCCCTTGCGGCAGCGGCAAAAAGCTCAAGAAGTGTTGCGGCGCCGCGGGCGGCGCGATAGGGGGCGTCTAGCGGCGGGCGGGCGGACGGGCGCGGGAGCGGGCGATGCACGCGTCGCGCGACCCCTCGTCGCGAGGACTTTGGCGCCGTGAGGACTTGGCGCCGTGAGGGGGGGATTGGAGTGTCGGATGAGCACTCGGGCCATCGGAGACGAAGGACCTCGGACCCCTAGCGGCGCCGGGGCGGGTTCGGCGCGCCGCCCGAACCCTGAAGAGCTTTTGGCCGAATTCCGGGAGGCGCTCGAAGCGGCAGGCTACGCGCCGCCTGAGCCGAAGAAGCCTGCGACTGCGAAGCCCGCGCCGCGCGTTCCACCGGAGGTGGCCACGGCCGCGGGCGAAGCCGACGTCGCCCCTAGGTTGCGAAAAAAACGCAGCCAAAAAGTCTCCATCGGCCTCGACCGCCAAGATCGGATTCCCGGCGCCAGGAAACCGCGCTCCCGGCGCTGGCCGCTCACGGCCGCGGCGATCGTGCTTGGCCTCGCCGCGGTTGGCCTCGCCGCGTTCGCGGTCACGAGCCTCGCGCTCTGGCCGTTCGCCACCGCGCAGGGTCCGCAGGCCGGCGTCGCCCCCCGTCCGGAGGCCGCCGTCCCGCCGCCGTCAACCGCGTCCGCCGCCCCCTCGGGTGACGCCGCCGGCGCGCCCGCGACGGAGCCGCATGGCCCGGATCGCGCGGCGGCCGGCTTGGACGCGCGGGTCGAGGCCGCCGAGCCGCCGGCGAAGACGCCGTCTCCACCCGCCGCAGCGCCGCCCGTGGACGCTGCGAAGGCCATTCCCGCCGCCGAGCCCGCCGCGACGACGGCTCCCGCTGCAACGGCCCCGGCGGAGACGGCGGCCCCCGCAGCTTCGCCGGCCGCGCTGCCGGAGTCGGCGCAAGGCGGCGCGGCGTCGCGTCTCGAGGCGGCGAAGCCCGCCGCCTCCGCCGCGCCGGCCGATTCGGCCTCGCCGCCCGAAGCGCCGAAGGCGCGCGACGCGGCGACGCCGGCCCCCAAAGGAGAAGCGCCGCCGGCGCCGGCCGCGAAGGCGGACGCGCCGAAGCCGCCAGTCGCAAAGCCGCCCGCGCACAAGGTCGCGACAAGGACCGAGAAGCCGAAGCCCGTCACAAAGCCAGAACTCTCCCCGTCCGCCGGTCCGCTCGGCGCCGCCGGAGCCGGAGCCGCTCGCCGCCGAGGCCGCCGCCGAACCCGCGCCCCCTGCCGCCCCGAGCGGGCCGGCCGCGCTCGCGTCGGAGACCGTCGGCGGGGTGACGCACGCGTTCGACTATCTGGCGCATCTGCCAGGGACGCTCATCCGGCGCGCGACGGGTCAGAATTCCGACGCGAGGTGAAGCGAGAGCGCGCCGGGCACGCCGTCCGACAAAGGAACCTCGTGCGCCTGTGGCGGCGGCCCGAGGCGCTCCAGCGCCCCGACGAAATTGGGCGCGCAGACCACGAACACCGCCGACAGCTGGGCGTCGGCGGGCGTCGACGTGGATCGGCGTTCCCTTTCCTCATCGGGGGTCGTAGGCTCCCCGGGGCTTGGCGCATCACACGCGGAGGACGAGGAATGTGGGGACTCGAAGGGCGGCCGGTGCTCGTCACCGGCGCCAGCGGCGGCATCGGCGCGGCGACCGTGCGCCATCTGATCGCGGCCGGCGCGGATGCGATCGCGAGCGGGCGCAACGAAGAGGCGCTAGCAAAACTCGCCGCCGAAACGGGCTGCCGCACGCTCGCCTTCGACCTCGCCTCGGAAGAGAGCGTGCGCGGCGCGCTCAAAGGTCTCGACGTCTGGGGCGTGGTCAATTGCGGCGGTTTCGGCGGCGAGATTGCGACCCCGATGGATACGGATATCGCCGTGTTTGACCAAGTCATCAGCGTCAATGCGCGGGGCGCGCTGCTGGTCATCAAATACGCGTCGCAATCGATGATCCGCCTCGGCAAAGGCGGCTCGATCGTCAATGTGTCGAGTTCAGGCGGCGCTGGTCGCCCTGGCCGGGCACATCGCCTACGGGTCCTCGAAGGCCGCGCTCGACAACATCACCCGGGTTTCGGCGCTCGAACTCGGGAAATACGCCATCCGGGTCAACAGCGTGAACCCGACGGTCGTCATGACGCCGATGTCCGCGTTCTACTGGGGACGGCCGGAGATCGGCGAGCCGTTCCTCAGGCAGATGCCGCTCGGGCGTTGGGCGACGGAAGACGAGATCGCCGCGCCGATCGTCTTCCTGCTCGGCGACGGCGCCGCGATGATCACCGGGGTTTCGCTGCCGATCGACGGCGGCTTTACCGCCTGCTGAGCGATGCGGCGCGCGGCGTCCGCCCGTCCGCGCCGCAAAGGACTAGGGGTCGGAGTTGACGCAGACCGTGCGCTTTTCGCCGACCGACGCGGGCGCCAGCGCATATTGGGGCCGCACATGTCGCGACAGGCGCGACGATCGGGTGGCGGTGGAAATCGCGGCGCGTCGAGCCCGCCTCATCCGAGGGCGCGATCAGCCGCCTGCTCCCCAGCCTCCGGTCGGTCCGGCGGACGCAAAGTCCGTCGCCAACCGATCACGGCGTTCAGCGACTGGATGGCGTCCTTGATCGAGACGTGTCTTTCTCGGGTCTGTTGTCCGCGAGCGGTCATCCGCGCCGCGACTGGCCCCATTGGAGAAGCCGAAAGTCGAATCGGCGACGACCCGCATTCCCAGATGTACATGTGAACCTCGGATCCATTGGCCGGAGCGCAGGCGGCCGCCCGGCCCGCGCCGCCTTCCATTCGATTCATTGTCTTTTCAGTTTGACGATCCGCCAGCGGAACCCGATGCAGTGTCTGTGAGCCCATCGCTCCGCTTCGTCATGGGTTTCAAAAGCGCCGTGAAGATTATCCTGGCGAGCGTCATTGGTTAAGACAGCAAACATTGGTGGTCTCCTTCTGGGTCCGCCGAAGCGGTCAGCCTTGTCTTGGTTTTCGAGTTGGCTCCTTTGAACATGGGCCTATACCGCCGCCAGTTCGCTTCACTCCCGAGTTCCCAGGCCGAATAGGGTCCGAACTGCGATCGACTATTCCAACCTTTATCGATCTTTACGTCACGCTAACTGGTCGCAAAACGCACACTCTTCACTCGATTTGAGCAGGCTAGCAGGGCTTAGCAAAATTTTAGTAAAATCTGGCGGTCGAAGGCGCCAAATTTGCCGGCGAGCGACTCGGCGCCGTCTGCCCGGACGGCGGCCCAGTGAGCGGCCAACGGCCTTGAACAATTCCGCCTCGGTCCGATACGCTCTTGCAGGGAATATCGAAGGCCGGGTCAAACGTGCAGCGCGAAAAGACGACCTTGAACGTGCGCCATCTGACGACGTACCGCTACGCCCGACCGGTCGAGCTTGGCGAGCACCGGCTCATGCTCAGGCCTCGCGACGGTCACGATCAGCGCCTCGTCGAATCCATGCTGACGATCGAGCCGCGGCCGGCCCGCATTCGCTGGCTTTATGACGCCTTCGACAATTGCGTGGCGCTCGTCACGTTCGCCGGGACGACGACGCGGCTCAGCGTGGAAAGCCGGTTCGTCGTCGATCGGACCGAGGACGATTCCCCCGGCGGGGAAATCGATCCGCGCGCCCGCCTCTACCCTTTCTCTTATCTGCCCGAAGAGTTGCCCGACGTCTCCCACTCGATCGAGCGGCTTTACCCCGATCCGGGCGGCGACCTCGAACGCTGGGCGCATCAATTCGTCGTCCCAGGCGGGACGACGCAGACCGGTCACCTCCTGATGACGATGACCTATGCAATCAAGGAAAGCTTCACTTACGAGCGGCGAGAGAAGGGGGGCGTGCAGCCGCCATGGGTGACGCTGGATCGGCGGAAGGGGAGCTGCCGCGACTTTGCGGTCTTGATGATGGAGGCGGTGCGCATCCTCGGCGTCGCCGCGCGGTTCGTCTCCGGCTACATCCACGTCCCCCGAGGCGAGGCCGAGCCCGAGCGTCTTGGCGGCGGCGCCACACACGCGTGGGTGCAGGTCTTCCTGCCGGGCGCCGGCTGGATCGAGTTCGACCCGACCAACGGCCTCATCGGCGGCAGGGACCTGATCCGCGTCGCGGTGGCGCGTGTTCCGGCGCAGACGGCGCCGCTGACCGGCACGTATTACGGCCGTCTGGAGGATGAACTGGGGATGGAAGTGTCTGTCGATGTGACGCAGCGACCATGAGTTTGTTTTCGGCCGCCCCAGGCCGGAACGGGCGACGGCCGTGGACCTTACATGATCAACCAAGATCGTCGCAGCGGCGTCGCGAGGGGCGACCCGAGCGGCCTAGAGTTTTGTATCTGTTACGGTCGAAATTGCTCACCCTCCAGTGACGCTCATGCCCCGTTGCGTCAATGGAACCTCTGTGCGCCGAGCGATTGCGAAGTCGTGACCCTTTGGCTTTCGCGCGATCGCCGTCCGCAATGCGCCAAGCAAGAGATCGTCGCCCTGTGCGAGCCGAAGCGGTTCGCGAAGGTCGACGCCATCTTCGTGTCCAAGGCACAGATAGAGCTTGCCCGAGCAGGTGACGCGGACGCGGTTGCAGGCCTCGCAGAAGCTGTGGGTGAGCGGAGTGATGAAGCCAACGCGCCCGCCGGTCTCCTGGACCTGGCAATACCTCGCCGGCCCGCCGCTCCGGTACGCCGAAGGCGTGAGCGTAAAACGCTCTGCGAGCGAGGCGCGCACCTGCGTCAGGGGCAGGTGCTGATCGAGCCGCTCTCGTTCCGCCCCGCCCAGCGGCATGACCTCGATGAAGGTCAAGTCGTAGCCGCGTGCGTGCGACCACGCCAAGAGAGCCGGCGCCTCGGCCTCGTTGACGGCCTTGAGCGCGACCGTGTTGATCTTGATCTTGAGTCCCGCCCGGTCCGCGGCATCCAAACCGGCCAACACTTTGGCAAGATCGCCGCGGCGTGAGATCGCATGGAACTTCGCCGCGTCCAGCGTGTCGAGCGAGACGTTGATCCGCTTCACGCCACAGGCGGCGAGATCTTCGGCGAAGCGCGAAAGCTGGGACCCGTTCGTGGTCAGCGTCAGTTCGTCGAGCGCGCCGCTCGCGAGATGGCGTGAAAGCGACCGGATGAGCACCATCACGTCGCGCCGCACCAGTGGCTCGCCTCCGGTCAGCCGGATCTTGCGCGCGCCCAGCTTCACGAAGGCGGAGCACAGCCGGTCGAGTTCCTCCAGCGACAGCACGTCGCACTTCGGCAGGAAGTTCATCCGCTCCGGCATGCAATAGACGCAGCGGCAGTCGCACCGGTCCGTCACCGAGAGCCGCAGGTATGAAATCGCGCGGCCATACGGATCGATCATCCGGCGGCGCGGCAGGAAGCGTCCCGGCGCTTCCGCGCGGCGCGTCAAGTCCGGGCAGGAACATGAGTTTCAGCCTTCGCCAGCACGAAGTCGGCAATCGCCTCCGTGTCGTTCAAGTCGAGGACGGGGATCGCAAGCGCCGGCAGCCGCTCGTCGCTGGCCACGGCGATGATGTCGGACCCCGCACGCCACATCAGGCGCATGGCCCTCGCTCGGGCGGTGCACTTCGATCGCTGCATGACGGTGGGTGTGGAACCCCTCGATAAGCACGAGATCGACGGGATCGAGCCGCGCGACGAGATCTTCGAGGGCCGGCTGCGGCGCGTCCCGGATTTCGTGCATCAGAACCCAGCGCGAGTCGGAAACGAGCATGACCTCGTTCGCGCCGGCCTCGCGATGGACGGAAGAATCTTTGCCGGGTCGATCGAGGTCGAACCCATGGTGCGCATGCTTGATCGTCGAGACCGTAAGACCGCGTCTTCGCAAGGCCGGAAGCAGCGACGCGATCAGGGTTGTCTTTCCCGATCCGCTGCGCCCGACAAGTCCGATCATCCGCATGGAAAGGCTCGCTTCGAAGACGTCCGGGAGGGAGAGCCCTCCCGAACGGGGAACGCCGGCCGTTCGGCCCGCGCTCCGGTTTGTTTCCCGATCAGACGGCCGATGCGGGCGCCGCGAACACGCCGACCGTAACGGCAGGACCGCTGTACTTCTCGACTTCGCCGACGATCGAATGGCCGCAATTTCCTTGCGCCAATTTCGACGTGCCGACGTCCATGCTCAGGACATTGACGTCGCCGTAGCTTGCTGAGGCGTTTGCGGCTTGCCGGGCTCGGCTGGATCGTACCAGCCGCCCTCGTTGACGCGGATCACGCCGGGGCGGATGCTGTCGGTGACCTTGGCGCCGGCGAGGATCTGGCCGCGATCGTTGAACACCCGGACGATGTCGCCGTCCTTGATGCCACGCTCGGCCGCGTCCTTGGCGTTGATCAGGCAGGGCTCGTGGCCGTTGACCGCGTAGGTCTCGCGCAGCTTCGTGCCGCACAGCTGCGAGTGCAGGCGGCTCCGCGGATGGCTCGCGGCGACGTGCAGCTTGTACTTGGTCGTCGGGCCGCCGAGGCGTTCCGCCGGTTCGTACCACATCGGATGCGGTCCGCAATCGTCGTAGCCCATCTTCTCGATGTTCTTCGAGTAGATCTCGATCTTGCCCGACGGCGTTCCGAGCGGCTCGAGAAGCGGGTCCTCGCGGAACTTCGCGTAGCGCACGAAGCTCTTGCCCGAGGTGACGGGGAATTCGACGACGCCCGGCTCCGTTCCAGAACGCGTCGAACTCCGGCATCGCGATCTTCTTGGCCTTCGCCTGGGTGAGGGCGGCGTCGTAGAACGACTGGATCCAGTCCATCTCGCGACTTGCCTTCGGTGAACTCCTTATCCTTGCCGAGTTTCGCGGCGATCGCGGCGAAGATGTCGTAGTCGTTGCGGCTCTCGAACACCGGATCGACCACCTTCTTCATCGCAATGATCGCCGAGCCCGCGTAGTCGCCGACGCTGTCGATGTCGTTGCGTTCATAGGACGGTCGTCGCCGGCAGCACGATGTCGGCGAAGCGCGCGGTCGGCGTCCACTGGAAGTCCTGGACGATGAAGGTGTCGAGCTTCTTCCAGGCGCCGCACCATACGGTTGCGGTCCTGATGATGGACGAACGGATTGCCGCCGACCCAGTAGGCCATCTTGACGTCGGGGTACTTGGCCTTGGTTCCGTTGAAGTCGAACTCCTTGCCGGGGTTCAACAGCATGTCGACGACGCGGGCGCACGGAATCGTCGCCGCGCCGTTTTCCGTCATCCAGGCCGCGCCTTCCTTGGCCTTGCCGCCGTCGGTGATGCCGGTCAGCACCGGAGCGTCGGCCGAGGGCGCGCCGCCGTTTGCGTAATGATACGAGAAGCCGAAACCGCCGCCGGGCAGGCCGATCTGGCCGAGCATCGCCGCCAGCGTCACCAGCATCCAGTGACGCTGCTCGCCGTACTGCTGGCGCTGCAGCGAAAAGCCGCCAGCGAGCATCGTCCGGTTCTTCGCGAACCGATGCGCGAGGTCCTTGATGGTCGTCGGCCGGCACGTCGCAGATCGCGGCCGCCCATTCGGCGCGTCTTCGGCGTCTTGTCGATGTCGCCCATCAGGTAGGGCAGGAACTTGTCGAAGCCTGTTGTGTAGGTCTTGAGGAACTTCTCGTCGATCGAGCTTCTCGGCGACCAGCGTATGGGCGATGCCGAGCATCAGCGCGACGTCGGTCTGCGGCCGCGGAGCGATCCACTCGGCGCCGAAGAACTCGGCGGTGTCGGTCTTGACCGGGTCGATGCAGATGACCTTCGTGCCCTTGGCCTTGAGCGCCTTCATGCCCTCGTAGCCGCCGTGGTCGCCGATCACCCAACTGATTTGGTTGGTGAACACCGGGTCGGCGCCCCAGAACACCATCAACTCGGTCTTATCGACCACCACCGGCCAGACGGTCTGTTGTTCGTACATTTCGAGCGTGCCGACGACGTGCGGCATGATGATCTGCGCCGCGCCGGTCGAATAGTCGCCCGACGCGTTCACGAAATTGCCCTTCAGGTTCATCATCCGCCGCAGCAGGCTCTGGCAGTTGTGCAGCCGGCCGGGACTCTTCCAGCCGTAGGAGCCGGCGAAAGTCGCCGCCGGGCCATAGGTCTTTTCGACCCGCTGCAGTTCCTTGGCGACGAGGTCGAGCGCCTGGTCCCAGAGACGCGCACGAAGTCGCCGTCGCCGCGGCTGTCGGCGATCGGCGCCCGGTCCCTTCTCGAGATAGGCCCGGCGGACCATCGGATATTTGATGCGGGTCGGCGAATAGATCGGAATCGAGCACGCCGGCCAACTGATGGCTCGGCGCCGGGTCCTTCTCCCACGGCTTTACCGAGACGATGCGGCCGCCTTCGACCTTGGCGCGGAAAGCGCCCCAGTGGGAGCCGGTCAGCACCTCGCCGTCGGGCGCCGTCGCCGCGCGCGCGCCGCTCATCAAGCAGCGACGGAGCGGCGAAGCCGAGCGCGCCGAGCGCGGCGCCGTACCTCAGGAATGCACGCCTCGACTGAGTTCCGCGCGCAATTCGTCTTCTTTAGCATGGACATGAAAAACCTCCTTCATGCGTTTGCTTCTGTCTTTGGTGGTTTGGAGGGCTGCGCTCTTTGCAGGCCGACAACCGCTGCAAGAACGGCGCGGCGCAGCCCAGAAACCTTCATCGTCGGCGGCGGCGCAGGCGCCGGCGAAGGCCGGGAATCCAGTCCGGCAGGCGTTCGATGCATTGCCGCAGCCGTCGCGTCGCCGTCCGCCAGCGACGACTGCGCCGTCAATGCGAGTTCGACGCGAGATGATCGGGCGGCATCGAGGTTCGCCGGCGAGCACCGACAGGTCGTGCCCGGCTAGGAGTGCGTCCATTTCGCCGGTCGGGGCCTGGCGAGCCGACATGCTCCGCCTCGGCATGAAGGCGGACTCGTAGGGCGGAGACGGTGTCGGGACCGCCAATTCCGTCGAACAGCAGGCCGTAGCTCCGATCCAACCGCGCGGCGACTGTCGTGTCGTCATCGACGCCGTCGAGCGCCGCGCGAAACATGGCTCGACCACCCTGCGCAAGTCCCGGGTCTGCGAAGCCAGCGTCCAGAGCATGCGGCCGCCGCGCCCGCGGCGATGCGAGGCGACAAATTGCGGAGTCGGCGGCGCGGCGAACAGGACGGTGAACCAGTTCAGCGTGTCCGCCAGTGTTTGCGAAGATAGCCTGACGGACAGCAATGCCGGTTTGTTATTCATTGTTTTCCTCCCGCGTTTCGCTGGCAGGCGTCATTTTGCGCCACCCATGTCTTGCGCGTGCAATTGAACGTATTTCTGCAGGAAGCGGTATTGTTCGTCGTCGAGCGACATATTGCGCTTCATCGCATTCAAGATTGCCGATCCACTGGTTTGCCAGATAGTTCTCTGTTGGCGGCAGCGAGTGACACAATCCGCAGCTCGCGTTGTACATTTCTGCCGCCATAGTTCAAGAGTTTCGACCGGTCAGCGACAAGGTCATCGGTCGTGGTCCAAGCCGACGAGATTCGACTTCGGTCCACTGCTGGTCCGTGTCGGAGTCGTTCATCGTCTTTCCGTGCGCAGCCTTGTCGACGGCGTCTGGGCCGAGCGCCGCGGCGAAGATGCGTTTGCCTTGAGCCGCGTAGACCATGCGCTCGGCGCCCTGCTGCTGCCAGCCGGCGAACTTCACCTTCACCCAGGCGCCGTCGCCGGTCGAGACCTCGAGCGGCGTCAAGGGCAGGAGTTTTCCGCTGCCGGCGCCGTCTGCGCTCTTCGGGCGGTCGAGCCAGAAGGGCTTGGTCGTCAGCGTGTAGAGGGTCGATCCGACCGGGGGCTTCAGCGACTTTGCATCGCTCGTCAATCGTCGTGGATCGCCTTGAAGCTGGCGGTCATGTCGGGAAGCTTGTGGGCGATGCCCTTATGGCAATCGATGCAGGTCTGACCGCCTTCCTTGTACGCCTTCTGCATCCGCTCCGCGGCCGGCCTTTGATGGGCGAAATCCATCGCCTCGAACGAGTGACAGTTGCGGCATTCGCGGCTGTCGGTGTCCTTCATCGTCTTCCAGACGTCTTTGGCGAGCGAGGCGGTGCCGCCTGGAACTTCTCCGGCGTGTCGATGGTGCCGAGCATCTTGTGCCAAAGCTCGTTAGAGGCCTGGATTTTGCGAATGATCTTGTGCGTCCAGTCCTTCGGGACATGGCAGTCAGGGCAGGCAGCTCGCACGCCCGACGGATTCTTGTAATGGATGGAGGTCTGGTACTCCTTGTAGACGTTGTCGCGCATCTCATGACAGGAGACGCAGAAGTTGAATGCTGTTGGTGGCCTCCATGGCCGTGTTGAACCCGCCCCAGACCGATGACGCCGACGATCGCGCCAACGGCGCCGACCCCAATGAGCGCCCAGGTCTTCCTCCGCCAGGTCAGTGGATTCCACACGCCAAACGCTCCCGCTTCTCAAGCGGGCGGTTTTGGCCCATGACCGTAAACGCGTTTCGCGCCGTCGATGAACGCGCGCGTAGAAAATTGTAAACAGATATGAATGATGTGACTCGAACGAGAAGCTGCGCGCGTGAACGAGAGGTCAGCATCACATGCTGGTCGTGGAGGATGACCCGGTCGGGCGGGAGACCCTGGCGGCCTATTTGCGCAAGCGAAAACCACAGTGTTTCCGAGGCCGCCAATGGAGAGGAGATGCGACGCGTCTGTTCGCGCGCGGCGACGTCGACGTTGTGCATGCTCGACATCAACCTGCCGAACGAAGACGGGCTTTCGCTGCTCAGAGAGCTAAGGCGTCAGTCGCAGGTCGGGATCATCATGGTGACCGGACGGCCAGGACGTCGTCGATCGCATCGTCGCCCTCGAACTCGGCGCCGACGACTATGTGACAAAGCCCTACAACATGCGGGAGTTGCTGCCGCGGGCAAAAAATCTCGCCCGGCGCGTCGCCGCCGCGAGAACGAATTCGCCCGACGAGCCCAAGAAGCAGTTCGACGGCTGGACGCTCGACATTCCCCACTGGACGCTGACGTCGCCCGAAGGCGAAGAGGTGCGTCTGACCCGCGCCGAATTCGAACTCCTCGCCACTTTCGTCACCAATCGAGGGCGCGTCCTCACCCGCGACGGGCTCATCGATCACGTCAGCCATCGCGACCGCGATCCGCTGGACCGAACCATTGACGTGCTGGTCGGCCGGCTCCGCCGCAAGATCGAAAAGGATCCGGCAAGTCCGCGGCGCATCATCACGGTGCATGGGGTCGGCTACGTGTTCGCGGGCTGAGCGCTCTGCAATTCTGGCGAAGACCTGCCTCAGCGCCGTTAGGCCCCGGCGGCAATCCGCCGCCAGTTCGTTGGCGACGGGCGCGAGATCGTCGTCTTCGCTCTTTGCCAACCGCTCGACCGTCGCCGCGCGATCGGAAAGCTGAAGAAGCCCGACATGAAGCGCCGAACTCCTGAGGCGATGGGCGATCCCGGCGAGCTCGCCGTGCTCTCCCGTCCTCGTCGATCGTTCGATGTCCTCGGGCACGGTCGCGACGCTGGTCTCAAAGGCGGAAACAATTCGCTTCGTCTGCTCGAAACCGAGCACGCTCACATGCTCGGCTAGCACGCTTTCGTCGATCGGACCTTTTTTCAGATCCGGGGCCGAATGGACGTGCGGCCGGCGAAACTTGCGCGGCTTCACGCCGTAGCGACGCGCATGTCGCAGCACAACGCGCCTCAGCGTCGCTTCGAGGCGGTCCATGCGGAAAGGTTTGCCGAGGAACTCGTCGACGCCCGCCTGAACGCAGGCTTGGATGTCGCTCGCGACCACTTGGGCCGACAACGCGACGATGGGCACGCGGCTCTTTTTGGGGGAACCGAGCGCCCGAATTCGCCGCGTGGCCTCGGCGCCATCGATGTCGGGGAGCCTGAGGTCCATCAAAACGACGTCGAAGTCCTGCGCCCGGACCTGTTCGACCGCCGCCTCGCCGGTCGACGACAGTGTCGCACGGTGACCGACGCGCTCGAGCAGCCCGCAGGCGACCATCGCGTTCACCTCATTGTCTTCGACCACGAGAACGTCGAGCGACAGCGGCATCCCGACAAGGTCAGCCGACATTTCGGCGCGCCGCGCCGGACCGTTGGTCTGGGCGTGCGCGAACGGCGCCTCAAATCCGAACCGGCTGCCCTCGCCGAGGCGGCTGTGCGCCCATATCCGACCTCCCAACCGCTCCACAAGGCGGCGGCAGATGGCGAGACCCAGCCCGCTCCCGCCAAAGCGCCGTGTGACGGAGGCGTCGGACTGCATGAAGGGGTCGAAAATCGCCTCCAGCCTGTCGGCGGCAACGCCGATGCCCGTGTCGACGACTTCAAAGCTCAACCAGATGCGGTTCGCGCCGTCGTCCCGTGCGCTAACGATCAGCCGAACTTCGCCTCGTTCGGTGAATTTGACGGCGTTGCCGACGAGGTTGAGCAGGATCTGGCCGAGCTTTCCGGAATCTCCAGAGACCGCGGGGAGGGCTGGCGAATCGAGAACGAGCTGAAGATCGGGCTTTCGCGCCGCCATCGGCAGCATCAGCCCGAAGACGTCCTCGATGACGGCGGAGAGGGAAAATTCGGTCTCGTCCAGTTCGAGTGCGCCGGCTTCGATCTTGGAATAATCAAGGATATCGGACACGACCGAGGATAACATCTGACCCGATCGCGCGATCGCCTCGACATAGCGGCGGGCGTCGCGAGAAAGGGCCCCCTGGCTCAGAAGCTCAGCCAGCCCAAGGATGCCGTGGATGGGGGTGCGGATCTCGTGGCTGACCGTCGCCAGGAAGGCCGACTTCGCCCGATCGGCCCGCTCGGCCTCCTCCCGAGCGCGCCGATATTCGGTGACGTCGTTGAGGATGACGACTGCGCCCTGATGCTTTTCGCTGACATCGAGCATCCGTTGGACTCTGATGTCGAACCAGCGTGGGCCGAGGCTTGTAGGCAGCAATCGCTCGAAAGCGACTTCTCTTTCGGCCAGCACCTCGGCGCCAAGAATATCTTCGATAGGCAGGTGGGCGCCGCCGTAGTAGCTCGCGCCCGGCGCGGCTTCGCCAGCAAAGAGCGCCAGCGCCGCATGATTGGCGTTTTCGACCTTCGCATGCTCGTCGACCAGGATCACCGGATCGTTCAGGCTCTCGAAGATCGTCAGATATTTGTTCTTTTCGTTGGTGATCAGGCGGTTTTGCGCTCTGAGCTGCTCGAACTGCTCGTCGGCGGGCTTGCCCGACCACTCGTCGCAAAAGCCGACCTCCATCCGGTCGAAGAACCTGTCGATAAACTGGCGGTTGTCAACTCGCTCATCCGGCGCGGTCTCGAGTCCCGACGCAAGGTCCTGAAAGGTTTCCCGATAGCTCTTCATCAGGCCGAGAAAGAGCCCGAGCGTTACGCCCCGCGTGCGATGCCTTCGCGCGGCTTCAATCCCGTAAAGCGCGATCGGGTCATGCGTATAGTCGGACGACGCCTCCACGGGCGAGGATAGACGCCCGTCGTCGAGCGCAGCGAGCAAGGCCGTCGAGAGCCCGCGGATGGAGGCGAGCCAAGCCTCTTCGAGTGTTGAGGTGAAGGGTGTGTATCCGCGCTGTTTGGCATAACGAATGACCCGCGCGGTAAGCCAATGCTCGCTGGAGGCAATGAGGTTGCGCAGTTGCTGCGTCTTGGACATTGTCGTTCAAAGTGTGAAAACCGGGACCGGCAGCCTTTCAGGGTTTGCTGGTGGATGCAAGGAACGCTCCGATCGAGCAATGCCCGCACCCGGCGCTTTCCCCCCGTACCGTCTACGGCAGCTTTCCGAGGTCCTTTGCCCGTCGCCGAGCTGGACAAAAGCGCCCGCGCCGGTTCAGGGCGCCCGGCGAGGGGGCTGGCTGGGGAGCCAAGCCGAAGACCGGGGTCAACGATGCGATGCAACAAAAAGGAGTCTCGCGCGTTTCCCGTGCCACGGCGCGCCGGGATGCGCCGCGGAGACGAGCGATGATCATCCGAGCGGGCTACAGGATTTCCTTTCAGTGCGCGGCGCCGACCAGCATGCTGCTGATGCTGAGCGTCCATCCTTCGCGCGAGGCCGACCTCGTCACGCCCGACACGATCCGGGCGACGCCCAAGGCGCCGATGGACAATTACATCGACACGTACGGCAACCGGGTCACGCGTGTCACTGCGCCGCAGGGCCCAATCACGTTCTCGAGCGACTTCGTCATCCGCGACAGCGGTTTGCCCGACGAAATCCCGGAGGATCGGCCGTTGACGCCGGTCAACGATCTGCCGAGCGAGGCGCTGGTCTATCTCATGCCGAGCCGCTATTGCGACAGCGACGCGTTGGGCGCTTTCGCCTGGAATCAGTTTGGCGGGATCGGCGGCGGAGCGCGCCTCGTCCAGACGATTTGCGATTTCGCCCACGACCGCATCCGGTTCAATTACCAGCTCGCCAGCCCCTTCCGCACCGCCTCCGGCGCGCTTAGCGAGGGCGTCGGCGTATGCCGCGACTTTACCCATCTCGCGGTTGCGCTCTGCCGCGCCATGAACGTGCCGGCTCGCTACTGCACGGGATATCTGGGCGACATCGGCGTGCCGCCCGATCCGGCGCCGATGGATTTTTCCGCCTGGTTCGAGGTGTTCCTCAACGACCGGTGGTATGCGTTCGACGCGCGCCACAACATCCCGCGGATCGGGCGCGTCGTCATGGCCCGTGGCCGTGACGCCGCCGACGTCGCCATCTCAGCCGCCTTCGGCAACGCGCCGCTGGCGCAGTTCGAGGTGACGACCTACGAGGAGGCGAAAGCGGCGCGACGGGCGTGAGGCGCCGATCCTGCGCCGCGTTCCATGACGCTTCGGGCTTCGGCGACGGCCACGGTGTGGACCCCACCCTTCAGCAGGCGCGCGCCGGAGCGGCAAACTTGCGCTAAGTCATTGAAATCGTTTAGACCCTGGACTCAAAAAGCGCCAAAAAAGGGTGCAACCCCTTGAAAAGAAAGGGCTTCTGTCAAAAAACCGCGGTCACGGCGCGGGAGCCGTCCCGCTATTTGCGCCGCTTGGCCGGATGCATCGAGGTTTCGAGAATGTTCTCGGCCGCGCCGATGACGAGGGCCGAGGACCCAACGATCAGCGGATCGGGTCCGACGACCACATGGCGGTCCTTGCTGGGATAGGGCAGGGAGGACAGGAAGTGCTGCATCGCGTTGATGCGCGCGCGCTTCTTGTCGTCGGACTTGACGATCGCCCAGGGGGCGTCGGCGGTGTCGGTATTGAAGAACATCGCCTCCTTCGCCTCGGTGTACTCGTCCCACTTGTCGAGCGAGGCCTTGTCGACCGGCGACAGCTTCCACTGCTTTAAGGGATCCGTCTCGCGCGCGGCGAACCGGCGGCGCTGTTCCTCGCGCGTCACCGAAAACCAGTATTTGAAGAGCCTGATCCCCGACCGCACCAGCATCCGTTCGAGCTCGGGACACTGGCGCATGAACTCGAGATATTCGTTGGGCTTGCAGAAGCCCATGACCCGCTCGACCCCGGCGCGGTTGTACCAGGAGCGGTCGAAGAACACCATTTCGCCGGCGGCCGGAAGGTTCTGGACATAGCGCTGGAAGTACCACTGGGTGCGCTCGCGCTCGTTCGGTTTCTCCAGCGCCACGACGCGCGCGCCGCGCGGGTTCAGGTGCTCCATGAATCGCTTGATCGTCCCGCCCTTGCCGGCGGCGTCGCGTCCCTCGAACAGCACCACGATCTTCTCGCCGGCCTCCTTGACCCAGTTCTGCGCCTTGAGCAGTTCGGCCTGGAGCGGCAGCATGCGCTCCAGGTAGTGGGCTTCATTGACCTTTGTCTTGTAGGGATAGTCGCCTGTCTCGAAGCCGCGGCGGATGGCGTCCGGATCGTGCCGCAGCGTCTGGACCTCGATCCGATGGGGGGCCTCCAGCGTGGTCGAGGGACTTGCGCGGCGGCGGGCCAGCGGCGCGGTGACCACGATCGTAGTGGGCTTGAGTGGAGCCGACGAGCGGGCGTCGGCTGCGACAGGCGCCGCCCCTTCGGCTTTGGCCGCGGACTTCATCTCGGTTTCCATTGCCATCCCACCCAACTGCTGTCGCGACGCCGGAGCGGCCGGAGCCATCACGATCGAGTATTCGCGACTTGCCGCGACGCGAGTCAAGGCGACGCGGCGCCGCGGCCGTTCGGATAGACGCGCAGCGCGAAGTGGCGCAGATGTCACATCGGACGCCTAAATCGCTCAGCGCTAGTTAAGCGCCCCGCATGGCCTTGCCTTGGCTGCGCCAGGCCCGCTACAAGGATATGGATGTGAGTCTAAGGGGGATTACTGACCGTGGGCTCCGGATTTAGCGCGGCACTGGTTTTGACTTGTGCGGCGCTCAGCGGAGCTTCTGCTTGGGCTGCGGATGTCGGCCCCCAGATGGGCGTAGAAACGGAGCAGCCGAGCCTCCAGCCCCAGCCGTACGCCTGGGATCCCTTCGACGAGATCCGGGCGGGCGTCTTCGCCCACAATTGGATTCACGACGAGGCCGCGCCAGTCGACTTATCCGTCGAGGCGTTGTCTGCGCCGATCTCGTTTCCGGGCTACAACAATCCCTGGATCGCCGGAAATCCCTGGATATCGTGGTTTTTCCAGCCGCGCCTCGACATCGGCGCGATGGTCAACACACGCGGCAGGAGCAGCTACGCCTTCGGCGGCTTCAACTGGCGCATTCCGATTATTGGCAAGTTCTTTTTCGAGGGCGAATTCGGCGGCGCCGTCAACAACGCCCCTAACTGGCCCGAGCCGGGCCGTGTCGACATGGGCTGCGCGCTGACCTTCCGTGAATCCGGCGGATTCGGGTATCAGTTTTCGGAAAACTGGGTTGCGGTCGCCAGCATCGAGCATGTCTCCCACGCCACGTTTTGCACCAAGATCAATCCGGGACTGACCCAGGTCGGCCTGCGGATCGGTTACAAATTCTAGGTCCGTGATCGCGGGGCGCCGTTCGCGCTTCCCACCGCGCCGATTTTCGTCTATCGACGGGCGCGCTCATCAGGGCTGGGCGGCCGCCCGGACTTCCGGCGCTTGCACCAAGGACGCATCGCGGCGAATGGCCCCCCGCGAAGCGGCCTTTTTTTGCGCGGCCGAAAGAGCGCATTGCGCCGCGACTCTGAAAGGCGCCGGCCAAGAGGACCGAATGCCCAAGCGCACCGACATCTCGACCATTCTGATCATCGGCGCTGGCCCGATCATCATCGGCCAGGCCTGTGAATTCGACTATTCCGGAACCCAGGCGTGCAAGGCGCTACGCGCGGAAGGCTATCGCATCGTCCTGATCAATTCGAATCCGGCCACAATCATGACAGATCCGGAGATGGCGGACCGGACCTATGTCGAGCCGATCACGCCTGAGTTCGTGGCGAAAATCATCGCCAAGGAGCGCCACGCCGTGCCGGGCGGCTTCGCGCTTCTACCGACCATGGGCGGGCAGACGGCGCTGAACTGCGCGCTGAGCCTGAAGAAGATGGGGGTGCTCGAGCGCTACGACGTCGAGATGATCGGCGCCACGGCGCACGCGATCGACAAGGCCGAGGACCGGGAGCTGTTTCGCGAGGCGATGACCAAAATCGGCCTCGACACACCCCGATCGCATCACATCAAGACGCTGCCTCAGGCGCTCGCCGCGCTCGAGGACATCGGCCTGCCGGCGATCATCCGGCCGAGTTTCACGCTTGGCGGCACCGGCGGCGGGGTCGCCTACAACCGCAGCGAGTTCATCGACATCGTCGAGCGCGGAATCGACGCTTCGCCGACCAACGAGGTGCTGATCGAGGAGAGCGTGCTCGGCTGGAAGGAGTTCGAGATGGAGGTCGTCCGCGACAAGGCGGACAATTGCATCATCGTCTGCTCGATCGAGAACCTCGACCCGATGGGCGTCCACACTGGCGATTCGATCACCGTTGCGCCGGCACTGACGTTGACCGACAAGGAATTCCAGATCATGCGCGACGCCTCGATCGCGGTCCTGCGGGAGATCGGGGTCGAGACGGGCGGATCGAACGTGCAGTTCGCCGTCAATCCGGCCGACGGGCGAATGATCGTCATCGAGATGAATCCGCGCGTGTCCCGCTCCTCCGCGCTCGCTTCCAAGGCGACCGGCTTCCCGATCGCCAAGGTCGCAGCCAAGCTCGCGGTCGGCTACACGCTCGATGAAATCGCCAACGATATCACCGGCGGAGCGACCCCGGCCTCGTTCGAGCCGACCATCGACTATGTCGTGACCAAGATCCCGCGCTTCGCGTTCGAGAAGTTCCCCGGCGCTGAGCCGGTTTTGACGACCGCGATGAAGTCTGTGGGTGAGGCGATGGCCATCGGCCGCACCTTCTCAGAGTCCATGCAGAAGGCGCTGCGCTCGCTCGAGACCGGGTTCGACGGGCTTGACGAGATGGAGATCGAGGGGCTTGGCAAGGGCGACGACAAGAACGTGCTGCGCGCGGCCGTCGCGACTCCTACCCCGGACCGTCTGCTCAAGGTCGCCCAGGCGATACGGATGGGGATGAGCGTCGAGGAGATCCACGAGGTGTCGAAGATCGATCCGTGGTTCCTGGAGCGGATCGCCGAGATCGTGGCGCTGGAGGGCAAGGTGCGCGCCTACGGCCTGCCGCAGGACGCCGGCAACCTACGTGCGCTGAAGGCGGCGGGCTTTTCCGACGTGCGCCTTGCTGGGCTCGCCGGCGGGGAGGAGGACGAGGTCGCGGCTTTGCGCAAGCGGCTCGGTGTCCTGCCGGTTTTCAAGCGCATCGACACCTGCGCGGCCGAGTTCGCCGCGCCAACAGCCTATATGTACTCGACCTACGAGGCTCCGTTCGCCGGCCGGGCGAGTTGCGAGGCGGACCCATCGGCAAGAGAAAAGATCGTCATTCTTGGCGGCGGTCCGAACCGCATCGGCCAGGGCATCGAGTTCGATTATTGCTGCTGCCACGCCTCGTTCGCGCTCAGCAAGGCGGGCTACGAAACCATCATGATCAATTGCAACCCGGAGACCGTGTCGACCGACTACGACACCTCGGACCGTCTCTATTTCGAGCCGCTGACCAAGGAGGATGTGCTCGCGATCCTCGACAAGGAGCGGGAGAAGGGGACGCTTAAGGGCGTGATCGTCCAGTTCGGCGGCCAGACGCCGCTCAAGCTCGCCCACGTCATTGAACAGTCGGGCGCGCCGATCCTCGGTACCTCGGTCGACTCGATTGATTTGGCCGAGGACCGCGACCGGTTCAAGCGGCTCCTCGACAAGCTCGGATTGAAGCAGCCGAAGAACGGCATCGCCTATTCGGTCGAGCAGGCCCGGCTCGTTTCGGCCGATCTCGGCCTCCCGCTCGTGGTGCGGCCGTCCTACGTGCTCGGCGGCCGCGCGATGGCGATCATTCACGACCAGACCGCGCTCGACGACTACTTGCTCGGCGTACTGCCTAGCCTGGTGCCGGCCGACGTCAAGGCACGCTATCCCAATGACAAGACCGGCCAAATCAATACGGTGCTCGGCAAGAATCCGCTGCTGTTCGACCGGTACCTGTCCGACGCGATCGAGATCGATGTCGACGCAATGAGCGACGGCAAGACCGTGGTCGTCGCCGGAATCATGGAACATATTGAGGAGGCGGGCATTCATTCCGGCGACAGCGCCTGTTCGCTGCCACCGCGGTCGCTGCCGCCCGAGACAATCAATCGCCTCGAAGAGCAGACGAAGAAGCTTGCTCTCGCGCTCGAGGTCGGCGGCCTGATGAATGTACAATATGCCCTCAAGGACGGGGTTATCTATGTGCTCGAGGTCAACCCCCGCGCCTCGCGGACCGTGCCCTTCGTCGCCAAAGTGATCGGCAAATCAATCGCCAAGATTGCCAGCCGCGTGATGGCGGGGGAGCAGCTGAGCGGCTTCGACCTCGATCTCGGCCGGCTTGGCCACGTCGGGGTGAAGGAGGCGGTGTTTCCGTTCGCCCGCTTCCCTGGCGTCGACACGGTGCTGGGGCCGGAGATGCGTTCGACGGGGGAAGTCATGGGCATCGATCGCTCCTTCGAGATCGCCTTCGCCAAGAGCCAGATTGGCGCGGGCTCCCGGCCTCCGACCAGCGGGGCCGTGTTCGTCTCGGTACGCGACGCGGACAAGGAGGGGATCGTCGAACCTCTGAGAGCGCTGCAAGCGCTAGGCTTTCGAATCCTCGCTACTGGGGGCACCCAGCGCTTCCTCGCTGCTCGCGGCCTGAAGGCCGAAAAGGTCAACAAGGTTTCTGAAGGCCGGCCGAACGCGGCCGACCTCGTGCGCAACGGCGGCGTACAACTGATGTTCAATACGACCGAGGGGGCGACGTCGCTGGCCAATTCGAAGCCGCTGCGCCGTGCCGCCCTCTTGCAAAAAACGCCCTACTACACCACACTTTCGGGTGCTGTCGCGGCGGCCGAAGGGATCCTCGCCGTCGCGTCCGGCGACCTCGAAGTCAGGGCTTTGCAGGACTATTTGGCGTGACGGCGCGGTCAAGGCGCAGCCGCGCGTAACTCTTTTAGCGGGTATCGAATGGAAAAGCTCCCGATGACCGCCGCAGGCCATGCGGCGCTTGAAGCAGAGTTTCGTCGTCGGCAACAAGTCGAGCGGCCGCGCATCATCGCCGCGATCGCCGAGGCGCGTTCGCACGGCGATCTCTCAGAGAACGCCGAGTACCATTCGGCCAAGGAGGCGCAGTCGCACAACGAAGGCCGCATCGTCGAGCTCGAGGATCTGCTGCAGCGCGCCGAGGTGATCGATGTGGCGAAGCTGAATGGGAAGACCATCAAGTTCGGCGCCACGGTGACCCTGGTCGACGAGGACACCGAGGAGCAAAAGGTGTTCCAGATCGTCGGCCAGAGCGAGGCCGACGTGAAATCGGGCAAGGTCTCGATCACTTCGCCTACGGGTCGGGCGCTGATCGGCAAATCGGCGGGCGACAGCGTCGAGGTCATCGCCCCGGGTGGCGCCAAGAGCTATGAAGTCCTGAAGGTCGCCTTTATATAAGGCCGAGCCGCGTCGACGACACGCTTTCGCCGGGGCGCGGGACCCGAAAGGATGCTTTCCATGACGACCCGCGTCCTGACCCGCAGGGCCGCGTTGACCGCGGTCGGCGGCATCGCGCTCGCGCCGGCAGCCGCGCTGGCGCAGACCGCCCTGAAATTTCGCACCGTGAAGGTAGATGTCGGACCGTTGCGCGCGAGCGCCGGAGATCCGACCGCTGCGTGGGTCGCCGAGTCTCTTGCGCCCGCACTCGCCCAGTCTCTCGCGCCCTATCTCGCTCCGGGCGACCGCAATGGCGCGACCCTCATCGCCCGGATCGGCAACGTCTATCTCGGACCGAGCGACGGTGGACCAAACCCGTGGGGCCGCGGCCAGGATACGATCGAGGGCGATCTCATCGTCAGCGGCCCACGCGGAAGCGTCGTTTCGGACATTCCGCTCCGGGCGATCGCCTCGTACTGGCCCGATGCGGTCGACCAGGTCCTGTGGGAGCGGTGGAACCGCGACCGCATCGATGCGCTGGCGCGGGCCTTCGCCGGCTGGACGCCGAGGCAGCTCGGGCTCTGACCGCGTGACGGAAAAGGCGGCTGCGCTTGCAGCGTGCTGATCGGTCGTTATGGGCGTTCCGGTCGAACGTTCCCGCGGCGGTTAGGGCGCGAACCTGGCTTTGATTTGCGCAGCGGGGGCTTGTCCCGATGGCTGCTGCGCTCTAGACGGCGACGATGGTTGGCGCGGGCACTGATAAGACGAAGCCGCCGCTCGCAGGCGGCCCGGCGGTCATCCTTGTGAGGCCGCAGCTTGCGGTCAATATCGGCATGTGCGCGCGCGCGATGGCCAATTTTGGCCTTGACGACCTGCGTCTTGTCAACCCGCGCGAAGGTTGGCCTCGGAGCGACGACTATCGCAAGGTCGCTTATTCCGCGGCGGCCGGCGCGACCGCGCTTCTGGACGGGGCGCGCGTGTTCGACAGCGTCGGCGCGGCGGTCGCCGATTGCCATCGCGTCTACGCCTCGACCGCGCGTGAGCGCGGGCAAGCGAAGGCCATCATGACCCCGAGCGTCGCGATGGCCGGGACATCCGCTGCGGCGGGCGAAAAGCACGCCATTCTGTTCGGCCCGGAGCGCACTGGCCTCGACAACGACGAAGTCGCGATCGCCGACGCCATCGTCACCTTTCCCTCGAGCCCGGCCTACGCCTCGCTCAACCTTGCCCAGGCGGTGCTGCTATGCGGCTACGAATGGTTCAAGGCCGCGCACGGCGACGCCGCGCCGCCCTCGACCATTCCACGCGCGACCTCGCCGCCGGCGCAACGAGAGATGCTGCTGGCTTTCTACGATTATCTCGAGGCGCGGCTCGACGAGAACGGCTTCTTCCGGCCCGCGACCAAGAAGCCGGGGATGCGGCGGAACCTGCGCAACATCTTTCACCGCATGGAACTAACTCAGCAGGACGTGCGCACGCTTTGGGGCGCGGTCGTCCGCCTCGCCGAGGGGCCGAGGGTCGAAGTCCAGACCCGCAAGCGCGTCCGGCCGAACATGGTCGCGAAGTAGGTCCGGCCCACAGTCGGGTGGGCGGACAGCCTGTCCGCGTCGGGCTGCGACGTCCTCGAATTTGAGCATCGAAACGGAGACGCGCATCCGTCGGGACGCGCGCTTTCCAAGAAAAGGCCTTCCGGACGCGTTCGCACGGAAAGCCTATTCTTATTTTGCGAGGCCGGCGAGGCTGACGGCGCGCCGGGTCAGATTGCGTTAGCGCCGACACGCTGAACTTGTAAGCCGCGCCAGGCTCAAGCGCGGCGACGCGCCTGCAGAGCGCCATTCGACGCCGCAGGAACCCCGTTAGCTCTTGGGCGCGGCCGGGGCCATCTCGTGGTGCATGTGGTGGTGGTGGTGATGATGATGGTGGTGGTGGTGATGGTGGTGGTGATGCTCCATCGGCATGGCGGCGGGAGCGCCGGCCGCGGGGGCGGCTTCCTGTGCGGCGGCGTAGCCGGCGAGTCCGATGGTGAGCGCGGCGGCGACGACAAGGCTCTTGATCATGGACAAAAATCCTCTCGACAAAGGCCCAGCGGCCCACGCAGGCGAAATTGACGCAGTTCGCATGAACTCAAGATGAACCGCGCCTCGTGGGCGTGACTTCAGGCCCCTCCCGTGCTCAAGAGACCCGGCGGCGCTCAGGGGGCTCTGCGACGCCGGGCGCGAAAGGAGCGACGAGTATGGCGGCGAGCAGCATGACCGGATTTGCCCGCGCGGCTGGCGCAAACGGCGCCTGGCGCTGGGCGTTCGAACTCAAGAGCGTCAACGCCAAGGGACTCGACATCCGTCTCAGGATGCCGTCGCCGTTCGACCGGGTCGAGGCCGAGGCGCGGGCGCGGCTTGGCAAGGCGCTGGCGCGAGGCACTTGCTTTGCGACGCTCTCCGCCCAGCGCGAGGGAAGCGTGAGCGCGCCGCGTATCGACGAGGCGGCGCTCGCAGCGCTCGCCGTCGCAGCGCGCGCGGTCGCTGAGAGGGCCGGGCTCGCACCGCCGACCATGGACAGCCTGCTCGCCGTGCGCGGCGTGGTGGAAGTCGCCGAGGCTGAGGACGACGAGGCCGGCGTCGCCGCCGCCTGCGCCGGCGCGCTGGCGAGCCTCGACGAGGCGCTGACCGCGCTCGCCGCCGCCCGGCGCGCCGAGGGCGAGGCGCTGGCCAAGGTCATGCGCGAGCGGCTCGACGCCATCGAATCGCTGACGCTGGCCGCCGACGCCAATCCGGCGCGCAAACCCGAGGCGATCCGGGCGCGGCTCGCCGAGAGCGTCGCGGCGCTGCTCGACTCGGGCCGCGGCTTCGACGAGAACCGCCTGCATCAGGAGGCCATTCTCCTCGCCTCCAAAGCCGACATCCGCGAGGAGCTCGACCGGCTGAAGACCCATGTCGCGGCGGCGCGCGCGCTTCTCGAGGAGGGCGGCGCGATCGGCCGGCGGCTCGATTTCCTCGCCCAGGAGTTCTCGCGCGAGGCGAGCACGCTGTGCGCCAAGGCCAATGACGTGAGCCTGACCGCCCAGGGACTTGAACTCCGGGCGCAAATCGAGCAATTCCGCGAGCAGGCGCAGAACATCGAATGAGTTCGACGACGATGACGCTCAGCCGCCGCGGCATGATCCTGATCCTGTCTTCGCCCTCGGGCGCGGGCAAGACGACGCTGACCCGCATGCTGATGCAGGACAAGGCGCTCGACCTCACGCTGTCGGTGTCGGTGACCACGCGGCCGCGCCGCTCCTCGGAGGTCGACGGCATCCACTACCGCTTCGTCGACCGGCGCGAGTTCGACCACATGAAGGCGGAAGGCGACCTGCTCGAATGGGCCGAGGTGCATGGCGCCGCCTACGGCACCCCGCGGGCGCCGGTCGACAAGGTGCTGGCCGAAGGGCGCGACATGCTGTTCGACATCGACTGGCAGGGGGCCGCCCAGGTGCGCGAGCGGCTCGGCGACGACGTCGTGTCGATCTTCGTCCTGCCGCCGTCGATGACGGAATTGCGGGCCAGGCTCGAACGGCGGGCCGAGGATTCGGCGGCCACCATCGACCGGCGGCTCGAGGCGGCCCGGCACGAGATCGAGCGCTGGCGCAACTACCACTACGTGATCGTCAACGACGACCTGCAGCGCGCCTACCAGGACGTGCTGGCGATCGTCGCCGCCGAGCGGCTGAAGGTGCGGCGGGCCGAGGCCGGCGTCGAACCGTTCGTCGAGAGCTTGCTGCGCGGGTGACCGGCGATCGCGACCTTACGCCAGTTTATCGACCGGGCCCAATGATTCCATGGGCTTGGACCCCCGCTTAACGACCGCTCGGGGCCGGCGCTCGGCAGCTTTTTACCTTATAATTTATGTTATATATAGGAACGCCCGGGTAGTGGCGACAAGGCCATGATCGGCGCCCGTTCGCGGTCACCGGGTGGGAGGGCGCAACCGGCTCGACCGCGCGTTGCTTTCCGCAGCGTCGCCCTGTAATCCTACGACGAGATATTCGTGGCCGCCGCTCGATGTTCGAGGCGCGGATCTTTGCTATTGCCGGAAGTAGATTTTCAAAGGGATTGCCTCGATGCCGCGTGACATCCGGACTTCGAGCCGTATGGGCCGTTTCAATTTTGGCATGGGCGCCGGTCGGGCGTCGTTCGGTCCCGCGCCTGTCGCCGGAGCGCACTGGATATCAGCGGCTGCGGCGGTTGTCGTCGGGTAGGGGTGGGGCGATGCGGGTCAACGTTGGCTCTAGCCGCAACGGCGCTCGCTTGCGTTGGCGTTGCGGCGCTTCAGCCCTCGCCTTGGCCGTCGCGATTCCAACGAGCGCGTCGCCGGCCGGGGCGCAAAATGCAGGCGGCGCTGGCGCCAGCTACACAATCAGCAACAACATCGCGGCCGCCGGCGATCCGATTTTCGCCCCGGCCGCCGGCGCGACCTTGACGATCACCGGCGTCATTTCGGACGCCACGCCTCCGGCGCCCTTGGGCGAAGTGTCGATGCAGGGGCAAGGGACGCTGCGTCTCGAGGGCGCGAATACGTATGGCGGCGGAACGAGCGTTCTGAGCGGCACGCTGCAGATTTCCGGCTCGGGCACGCTCGGCGCCTCGTCCGGTTCGACCACCGTCAGCGGCGGCACGCTCGATCTCGGCGGCACGAACCAGACCCAGAACGGCGGCCTGACTTTGACCAGCGGCGGGGTCCAGAACGGAACGCTGACGTCGAGCGGAACCTTTGCCCTCCAGTCTGGGCAGATGGGCGCCAACCTGACAGGGACCGGTGGGCTGACGAAGACCGGCGCCGGGGCGGTAAACCTCGTCAATCTCGCTGGCGCCAACACCTACACCGGCGCGACAACGGTGAACGGCGGGACCCTGGACGCATTTGGCACGAACAGCTTTTCAGCGGCCAGCCCGACGACGGTTAACGCCGGCGGCACGCTCGAATTGGGCGGCGGATACCAGACCATCAACACTGTCAAACTTTCAGGCGGAACGCTGGCGGAAGGCTGGCTCACCGGCGCCATGACTTCGACCGGCGGCAGCATAATCTACATCAACGGCTCCGCCACGCTGACCACGACCGCCGGCACAACGGTGCTCGGGGAACCCGGCAGCGGTTACACTGGCGCGACGACTGTGAGCGGCGGGATTCTGACCGCATCGGCCGCGAACGGCTTCTCACGATACAGCGCGACAACGATCGCTGCAGGCGGCACGGTCGACTTGGGCGGCTTTGCGCAGGCCATCGCCATGGTCAATCTTTCCGGCGGCACGCTGCAGAACGGCCCGCTGACGGGCGCCGTAACATCCACCGGCGGCGGCATGATCGGCGTTAGCGGTCCCGCCTCGCTGCTGACGACCGCCGGCGTCACGGCGCTGTCCGGTTCGAACAGCTATAGCGGCCCGACAACGGTGAGCGGTGGCGTCCTGACGGCGTCGACCGCGAACGCCTTCTCGCCTGGCAGCGTGACGACCATCAACGCAGAAGGCACACTCGATCTGGGCGGCCTCCCGCAGGCGATCAACACGGTCAATCTCGCCGGAGGGACGATCCGGAACGGCGCGCTTTACGAGCAGGGTTACGGTGGGTTACGGTGACAGTGTACTCTATTGCACGCGGACGAATAGAATGCACTGTCACCGAAACCCCTGTCACCGTAACCCCCGTAACCCCTGGCTGCGGGGGGTGTCGCCTTGCGCCCCTTCCTTGGCAGCCCCGGCGGAGCCGGAGCGAGATAGCTCCGGTCGCTCTTGCGGCCCGAGCTATCTCGCTTCCGTTGCGATTGGACCGCGCCGCGTTCCCTGCTAGAACATCGGCTAACTCAAAGGACCACAACCATGAGTTGCGATTGGACCGCGCCGCGTTCCCTGCTAGAACCCACCCCCTGATAACGCCTTGTTTTCAGGGGGTTTTTCGTCGGCGCCCAACGATAGAATCGTCCGGACTTGGTGTCTCGGCGCGCGAACGACCGACCGTTTTTTCAGAACAATGTGAGTTGGTCCGGGCGGCCCGGCCGCGGTTGCGAGCCGCGCCCGCGAAAGCTGCGGATGTTCTGATATTGCTTGTCGGTGAACCAAATGACTTCGACCTTGCCGGGGTTCGGAACATGGGCGCCGATGTGGCGGGTCAGCGTCTCCGCTTGTTCCTTGCCCGCGGTGAACCGGATGTAGCACGAGAACTGCATCATGGTGAAACCCTCGTCGAGCAGGAACTCGCGAAACTTGGTCGCCCGCTTGCGCTCGGGCTTGGTGAGGACGGGCAGATCGAAGAGGGCCATGACCCACAAGATGCGATACCCCGAGAGGGCGGGAGCGGCGGCTTTCACGGATCGTCGGGTTCGTCCGCCGGCGCGGTCGGCGCCGCGACGATGGGGATCGGCGAAATCGGCAAAGTCAGAGACTTGCGCTCGCCGAGAAAGACCTGCGCGAGCGAACCGGCCAGCCGCGACAGAACGGTGGACAGCGGCGTGACTCCCTCGTCGGTGGCGAAATCGGCGTGCAGGGTCAGCGCCAGACGGCGCTTGGCCTGAGTGTCGAGCCCGTCAGCGCCATCGAGCAGCAATGTTTTGGCTGTCAGATCGACGGTCGGGCGGAAAGGCTCCATCAGGTCGTCGACGAGCCGCAGAGCGTCGCCCTTGCTGCGATGATGCAGCGACAAGGACGGGTGCAGCCCGGCGCCGACCACCGCGCGCGCCGTCGCCGCCCGCAGGACGGTATAGCCGTAATTGAGCAGCGCGTTGCGCGCCGCCGGCCTCGCGGTCGCGGCGAAAGCCCGCGCCAAACAGCAGGGGAAGATAGCGTTGCGCCGCCTGCGCTTCCAGATTGGCCGGATCACCCGAGCGGACGCGCGCAGCCATTGCGCGCAGGGGTGTAGGATCGGCGCCCATTCGCTCCAGAGCCGCGGCCTGCGCCAGAATCTTCGCCCGCGCCAGCTGCGCCCAAAGGCGCTTGCGCAGGGGCAGGCTCGCAGCAGCTTGCGCCTCGACGCGGTCGCCCTGCGCGTGATGGCCGTCGACCGGCAGGAGGTAACAGACCGGGCGAAAATCCGGGCCGCAAATCACCAGCGGCGCGCCGCGCGCGGCGAGCGCCGCGATCGCCTGCGTCGTCAGGCTGGCGGCAGGGCTGGAGAAGATCACCGCCTCGATGTCGTCGAGCGGCGCCTGGCCGATGCGCCCCTCCGGGCCGAAAACTTCGAGGAACCCCCGCGCGAGCGAAAGCCTGCGTCCCTCGCCGACGATTTCGACGATCTGACCCAACATGGCGCAGCCTCGCGGCTTTTCGTGCCGCGATCGAGAACAGGTCTTGTCTAAAGGCGGCGCGGGAACCACTTCACCGCAAGGAGCGGGCCGGTCCCGCAATTTGCTTGCTCAACTCTACGGCTACGGCGGCGAATCTAGACGTTGGAGCGTCGTGCTCGCGCTGCGCCCACTTCATCGACTTCATCGCGACACAGCCGCGATGCTTGAGACTGGATATCGCGGCGAAGTCCCAGCGAAACGGATCGTCCGGGTCTGCGTGGCGTTTCGGATAGTCGCCGCCCTCGTTGTGCGGGCCGAGTCGGAATTCCATCGCTCGGCGACAACTCGAACCACGGTCTTGACACGCCGCGCGCCATCATCGTCGACCACCTCCACCGCGTCCCCTTTATGCAGCCGCATCACCAGCTTGCCGCCGAGTTTCTCGCGCTCCCACTGCGGACGCCAATCGCGGCCGATTGACTTCGAATACGGTCGCCGCGAAGCCCTTCCATGTGCCGTCGCGCATTTGCACGATGTCGATGTGATGGTTCTCGCCCGGGGTCACCGCCTTGTAGGGTTGGCCGGTGTGACGGTCCTTGAGGGTAACCGCGCTGACGTCCTCCTTGCCGACCCTCACGCGCCGTATCGCTTTGCCGTCGGCCAAGGGCGTCAGCCGCGAAAGCGGCAAGCGCCGCCGCATACGCCTTTTCGTTGGCCTTGGGCAGCTTGCCTTTGTTGTCCCGAAACGGCGCGACCGCCGCCTGCAATTTCTCGCGCAAGAGCTTGTCGCGCACCGCGTCGATTTCGCCCGGCGTCGAGATCGACGACTGGCTTGCGGCGCACGAGATTGCCGATTTGCGTGGCCTCCGTTGCGTCGGTGATCAGGCCATAGGCGGTGTCCTCATGTAGCGCGCCGCCCTTGCCGTGCTCGGGCTTGTTGGAGACGACGAGCCTTTCCAGCGATGCGCGCACTGCATCGCGGAAATTCTCGAAGGGCCACGGGATTTTGCCCAGCGCGGCGTCGAACTCGCTTTGCTCGGCGCGGCCGGCTTCGCGCGCCAGCGAATTGAGCAGGCCGCGCGTCATCGCGCCGATAACGATGGCGTCGATGGCGTGGTGACGATGATCGGTGCGGTTCTTGCGGTTGTCGTCGCCCAAGAGTCCGTTGAGCCCCCATTTGCCGCGCAGCAAGCCGGTCAGCGTGCCCGGCGTCACGTAAATCTGGTCGGGGTCGCAGACCTTGCCGAGATAGGCCTTGGCGAGGCGCGAAAGATATTTCGTCTCGTTGAGCTGGCGCGCGAGAAAGCCGCCTTCTTCCTCGAATTTCTTCATCGCGTCCGGCTTGAAGCGCCAGCGCTTGTTATTGGGCAGCTTGTCCGCGCGTCCAACGATGTCTTCCCATTCCGGCTTGTCGCCGAAGGCCTCGAACGGCGATTTGCCGCGCTTGACGCGGTTCATTTCGCGAAAGCACAGCACCTTGTTGGCGGCGCTGTCGTCGAGCGTGCGTGAGCGCGGCAGGATATGGTCGATGTCGATATCCGAGGTGAAGACCTGCGCGACGCCGATCGCCCGGCCGGAATACGGGCAGAGCGCGACGCCGTCGCCGGCGCGCTGCTGTTCCTCGTAGAGCTTCAATCGCGCGCGGTTCTCGCCCCCGTTGGGGACGTCGAGTTCGGCGAGCTTGGCGGCGCGCTTATCGTTGGCGTCGCGGTTCTCGCGGTTCTGCTTTTGCTCGCGCTCCTTCTGCTCGGCGTTTTGCTTCAGCTCCCGCGCCAGTTCGACCACGATCTGATCCGGCGCGCCGAAACGCGCGATGAGCGAGTTGATCACGCGGCGCAATTGGTTGAGGCCGATGTGCACGGTCGGGTTCATGATCCGGCCCCAGAACGCCGCCTCGTCGTCGCGGTCCTTTTCCTCCATTGATCCGGGCAGGACGTGGCGTTGCAGGACTTGCCCGTAGTAGGGCAGACGGTCGAACAACTCGCCGTCGCGCTCGTCCGAGTGATGCCAGGGCGGCTCGCGATCCTGACCGGCGCGCAGCACCGCCTTGTCGTAGGTCAGCAGGCCGCCGTCCGCGTCGCGCTCGTTCTTCAGCGCGTCGAGAATCGCGGCGTTGGCGGTGGCGCCGAGCCGCGAATAGCCGTCGGCGAGCGGAATGGTCGCGCATTCGCGGGCGGCTTCCTCGCTGAGCCCATCCTCGCGCATCAGGCGGGCGACCAGCGTCTCCTCGTCCGGCTCGTCGAGCAGTTTGGCGACGAAGGCGTCTTTTTGCGCCCAGGAAAGCGCACGCCAGCGCGGGCCGAAGTGATTGACCTTCGACAGCAGCTTGCCGGTCAAGGATCCCTTCATCTCGGTTTCGCCGGCCTGCTCGAAATTGATTCGCGCAAACCCGCCGAGTTTGAGCGCCTTGCGCATCCTGGCGTAGGTCATCTTGCCTTCGTTCAGCAGCACGCTGGCGAGCGCGTCGCGCTCGGGCGGCGAAAGCGGTTCGTCCGGGCCATTGCCGCGAGAAATCCTGATATGGGCGAGACGTTCGTAAACCTCGCGCGCTTCGACAGACGGCAGCGCCTTGGGCAGCCGCTCCTCGCCGGGGACAAACGTGCATTTGCCGATTTTCGGCGGCTTGAGGTCGCGTTGGCGGAAGAGCACGCGCGCGATGGATTTCCGACGCTCGGGTGTCAGCAGCGCCGGATCATGTCCCGCCTGGGCGAGCCAAATTTTTTCAAATTCCTCCCGGATCATGTCCCGCGTCGGGTAGAATTCGTACAGCGCCTTTGCGCCCGCGCCTTCCAACCGAATGCGGGTCGGCTTGCGGCCGGAGTCGCGAACGCGGCGCGGGTCGTGCGATTGGCCGCGATGGCGCATCCACAGGAATTCGCCGAAGGTGCGGCAGTTTCGCTCGCGTAAGGCTTCGCGAAGCTTCTCCGAAGCGAGGGCGATCTTGCCCTTGTCGTTGTCTTTCTTGTCGGTCTTACGGTTCGACTTGAAGCCTCGTCGCTGATTGAGATGAAAGATCGCACGGCCGATTTCGAAGGGTTTTAGTGGGCGATCCAGCGCGGCGGCTCGAAGCGCATAAGGGTCGAGCGCCTCGAGCCGCTTCCGCTCCCCCTCGCTGGCTGGCATGAGACCCGCCTCGGCGAGTGCGGCCATGAGATCGGCCCGCCGCAGCACGAAACGGTCGCGCCGCTTGCGCGCCTGTTTCGGAATGCGCCGCATCGTCGCCAGCGATTGCTGATCCTTGGGGTTGCGCCCGTCCTTGAACAAGCGAACGCCGCTCCACATGAGCTCAAGCGGGGCGTCCCCGCCGTATTCTTGGACCGCGCCCGGCCCGGTTCGCCAGACCGCGAAACCAAGCGAATTCGTTCCCAGGTCGAATGAAAATCGCACGCCCATAATGCACCCAACTCCGTCGATTCCGCAGTTTGGCGCAAAATCGCTTGTCAGGCCAGAACCGTTCCGCTAATTTAACTCGTGTTCTAGCAGGGAACGCGGCGTGGCCCCTTCGTTAACAAGGTTCCATACCACCGAATGAGGGCGGGCTCCGGTCCGCCCTTTTCCTTTGCAGCTTGTCCCCATTCCATCGCAGCCAGGCATCCCTGCCGAATTACGGTGACAGTGCGCCGGGATGTCGGCGAGGAGCAGGTGGTGCAAGTCCGTGCGATGAAGGAATCGCGAACTCGGGTTACGGTGACAGTGCATTCTATTCGCCCGCGTCCAATAAAGTGCACTGTCACCGTAACGGCGGGCTCCTCGCGTCGAGCGCGAGCGACAACGCGATCAAGGCCAAGCTCGAGGCGAATTTCTGAACGAGCTGCGGGTCGGCAGGCTCAAATCCCCCTCGCCCTCAGACTTGGCGAGCTGCGCATGCGCGGCAAGGAGCGTCCGATGGAGCTTTGGGTGCTGGAAACTCCCCCTTCTCCCCGCTTGCGGCTACGGCATTCGCACATCTTGAAAGCCGAGCGCTAATCCTTCCCCGGCTCTGCTCTACGGGATGCACACATCTCTCGCGGCTCGCTGCCGGCGTGCCCGACCCGCGCAGGGCGGCTTCCTCACCCCTTGTGGGGGAGGATTGAGGAGGGGGGTCGCGCCGAACTTCGAAGACTTGGCGCCATTTCCCCCGAATGAGAGGTCGGCGCGACCCCCCACCCTGTCCCGCCCCCACAAGGGGGGCGGGGACGCTAGCCGCCATTGAGCGGCGCACGCCTGCTAAAAGATGTGTGCATCCCGTAGGGCTCTGCTGGGGAAGGTGGCGCGATAGGGCGTCGAAAGACGCCCGTCTTTCCACGGGCTATGGCGCCGGATGGGGTGTGGTCCGCCGCCGCAACTTTGGGTCGGATTGCACGACCGTCACCGCGAGGCCTCATCGAGTCATCCCTGCTTTCCGCACCCCATCCGGCCCTCCGGGCCACCTTCCCCA
>CAVYON010000038.1:0-318916 GCA_963770035.1 uncultured Alphaproteobacteria bacterium
GACGGACGTCCTGGCGGACGCCCTTTTTGGGGGAACGCGCCCGGCGGGGCGATTTCAGATTTCCTTCAGAAGTCTTCCAAAAGCTTCAATTTCTTTCCGCAAGGGCTTCAAAGAATTTAGTTCTTTTCCAAAAGTTGCAAAAAATTTCCGCAAATCGGGGCTTATCAATGGGTTACGGGCGAGTGAAACGGAAAAATCCTGCAGGCGAACCCCTGTCCGTCGCGGCCCTGTCCCGCGCGGCTGGAGTGTGAGGACCGTCCCGCCTTTCCTCGTCCATGCCGTCCTCGCTCGCCGGCCTGACCGCCGCGTCATTGTCCGGAAGAATAACCATAGCACAGAATTTGAGTTCAAAAAAGCATTTGTCACCGGGAGAGCGCCGAGCCTCGAGGGCCAGGGTGAGCGGACTTGGCGATTGGCCGCGGACGCTCGCCTCGCCCCTCGTCCTGACCTCCCTGCCCTGCGACACGGGTGGGAGAAGGGACGCGCGCTTCCAACGGCAATCGCCTCATCGGCGAAGCGCCGCCTCGCGTTCGGACAGCGCCACGCCCTCACAGATGCTCGGTGCGACGGGCCCAGACGTTGTCCCAGAGCGTGTCGCGGTCCGCATCGAACACTAAGGTCGGATCAGCCTCCGCGGTCGCCCAGGCCCCGGCTTCGATCTCCTTGTCGAGTTGCTGCGGTCCCCAGCCGGCGTAGCCGAAGGCCACCAGGGTCTTGGCGGGTCCGCTCTTTGCGGCGATGTCGCGCAAGATCGTGACGTCGACGTCACCGACAGGCGATCGTTGACGGCGATTGTGTGCGTTCGCTTATACTCAGCGCTGTGGACGACGAAGCCGACTTCCGGCTGGACTGGCCCGCCTGCAAAAACGCGCACGCTGCCCCCGACGCCGGCGCTCTTTTCCCCGACTGCGTCGAGAAGGCTCGCGAGGGGTTGCTCGCCGACCGGCCGGTTGACGACGATTCCGAGGGCGCCGGTCGCATCGTCCTCGACGATCAGGATGACCGTCTGCTCGAAGCGCGGATCGCTCATTTCGGCGCGGCGACCAGGAACTGGCCGGCGAGCGAGGCGCGGGCGGGCGCGTCTTCCGGCGCGGTCGGCAACGCCGCTTTGAGGAATGCGGTCTGCAGGACGAAGGCTGCAACGACGAGGCCCAGACGAGCAATCGCGGACATGGCTCACCCGAAGCGTCTTGCGGGGACGGGGCCGAGCCTAGCACGGGGGCGACGGTTGCCAAAGGAGGGCGCGTGGCGGACGTTCCCGCGGCGCGCCGCCCTACGTTCCTCGCCCGCTCGACGGAACGGCAGGAGTACGCAAGCAGCGGCCATTCCGCAATGGCCCGGCGAACGCGCCATATCCGGCCCCTTGCTGATTGGGTGGACGGCGCCCCGAACGGCATCAAGCGTGCCAAGATGGTCGTCGTTGCAAGCGCCATCTGGAAGGGAGCCGTTCCCCGTCCGTCTCGGTACGGGAAAGGAGCGCCAAAGGAGATGTTCCGGTCTCACGCACAGGGCTGAACATGGCTGTGAGGCCGCGACCCTCGCCGCATCCTCGAATTTTCCCCCTCGGCGCGAGCGGCTACGACAGGCTTTTGGCCCTGATCACGCGTCTTCGTGACGATCTCGTCGAACGAGAAGCGCCATCAACGTCGCTTTATGATGACCAATGCGCCGGCAAATTGATCATGCAGTGCTTGCTTCTTTTCAGTGAAGGCAACCATCAGAAAGCCGATACCCAAGATTAATGATGAAACAAGTTTCCCCCAATATCGCACGTTTGCCTGTCCAAACCCAATCCTCTTGAATTCATAGTTCGTAACAATCATTTTCAAAACCATTTTCCCCGGTGTCGCTTGCATTGAAGAAGCTTCCAATGCGGTAAAATATAGATAATCGGCTGCAATACCCCATAAAAAACCAAATACACCAGCCACAACACCAATCGAGTCAGAACTAATATCGCCTCCAGTCGTGGCCGCCGCTGAAAATCCGTACATCAAACCAATAAAGCTACCTCCAATACATCCAATAATTACTACTATCATGAGTCGATCAAAAATGCCACAAATCTTCGCCAAAATCCAGCGTAATTTGCCGTGTCCTGATTTTCCTCAAAATGTTGTGCTGCATTCAGCGCATCAGGGCGGGCATCTACTTCAGTATGAAAGCGAAAATATTGTTGATAAAACTCGTCGGCGCTCAACGCTCCGGAGCTCTTTAACTTCTGCGGTCTTTCAAGAGCCTCGATACAATCAACCACAGCAGGGCCCTATACCAGTTACAGCCCCAACTTCCGAGTGCGGCCTCTCCCACTTGGCCGAAAAGCTTGCCGTCGTCGTCAAGGCGACCCTCTTGCGTGAGGCGCGATAACCCGCAAACCCAAGGCTTGCGAAGCCCGCCAGCATCATCACCCAGGTCGTTGGTTCGGGGACCCCACCGATCGGCTGAGGCGCGACCCAGAGCAAAGGCGACGGGGCGCTGTGGGAAAAGTCGATGAGCGGTTCAGCTACGGGCAACGCGTCGATTGGCCCAAAAGCGCTCAGCGGGTTGCGGCCGAACTGATCGGCTAAAGGCGGCGACGGCGCGATGCTTTCGAGTGTGAAGCTTGAGCTGTTCGAGGAGGCCTGAACGTCTTCCGTCTGAGACATATTCTCGTCTGAAGCTCCTGTCGGGTGATGAGGCCGTTTACGTTTAATAGCGCTTTGGACGACCAGCTCGAAAGCGAATCGGAAAAATGAATTGCCGCCCAGCGTGTATTGGTCCTCGCTGTCCCCGCCCAACAGGATCGGCGGGAAGGTCGGCGCGGATCCGAGGATTTGTAGGCGGACGTCAGACCCGCCCAAACCCGACCCACAGCGCTGCGAAGTCGCCAGCGCTCAGACAGGCCGGCGACCCGCTATCGCCGTCGGAATCCACGAAGGATCCAAAAAAGCCTTCCGACGCATTTGACACCACTGCGAACTCAGCATGCCCCTGGCTAGGCGCGCCTCCGCCTCCTGCGGCCAAAGTGTGGACAGGTTGCGGCTGGAAAATCCTGTAGAAAACGGTAGCCGTTGTAGCGGAAGCAGTCGAAGCCGCCAATGCCACAACTACGATAAAGGCTTTTCCACTCAAGGCGGCTGCCCCATTATGAGCAATTTTCAACGTCGTTAACAATTAAACGATAACATGTAAACGCCGAAGTGCAAGTAAACACCAGTCACGTGTGCCCGTATTTCGACGTAATGGTTCGCTGAGGTCTCTGACCTGTCCCGCGCTGGTCTCCTTCTACCGGCAATTTCTCAGGCGGGTTTCTAAAGCGGATCGGTTTTGAAAGCCTCTGCGGCGCTTTGAATTCTTGGATTAAGGCCGGAAATCGACCGCCTTCCCACCGTCGCGGTTCGGAGCGCCCGCTTTACGTCGACTCCGGTCGCTCGGCGCGGCAGCGCAATCGCAGATCTCGACCCGCACGCGTTCAGCTTTCGCCCTCCCCGTCCCAGAGCCGCGCGATCGCCTTCAGGGGCGCGGCGAGACTGCGGTAGGTTTCGAGGCCGATCGCGTCGATGATCGTCTGCTCGTGGCGGTCGGAGAGGGCGTGCAACTCGGTCATCAGGCTTTTGCCCTTTTCGGTCAGCATCAGCGCATAGCTGCGGCGATCGCCCGGGGTTGGGTCGCGGCGCACCAGCTTTCGTCTCTCGAGCAGGTCGATCATGGCGACGAAATTGGCGCGCTTGATGCCGAGCGCGGCGCTGACCTCGCCCTGCTTCAGGCCAGGATTGCATTCGATCACCGTCAGGATCGAATATTGCCCGGGGCGGATGTCGTGGGCTTCGAAGGCGGCGAAGAAATCCCTGAACACCGCCATCTGGGCGCGGCGCAAGAGATAGCCGATTCGCCGGTCGAGCGGCCCGTAGTCGACGCCGGCGCGCTCGGGCGCCGCCATGTCCCCGTCCGCCGCCCCGACCTTGCCTGCGGCCCTGCGGACCCGTGCAGACGTCGCGCTCACCCGCGCCTCCCGCGCTTTTTGATCCGACTTGGCGTCTGCCAAGGAGGGCGCCAGCTTCCCCGACCCTCGTCCTGAGGAGCCCGCGGAGCGGGCGTCTCGAAGGACGATCCAGTGGACGCGACCGAGCGTGCTGGAGCGTCCTTCGAGACGCGTCGCCTGCGGCGCCGCTCCTCAGGACGAGGGCGTGGGAAAAACATCCCTATTCTTGTCACTCGCCCAAATTCTTCCTCGCCCCACATTGACACGGAACGATGGGTATGAACAATAACAATTATTGCGCGAACCAAATCCCGGGGCGAACCTGGGCGCGCGGGTTCACCTCAGGAAACGCAACACCCAAGGAGCGGGCTCCATGTCGACAAAATTCTCCGGTCTCACTTTCGGCGCGGCGCTGGCGGCGCTCTTGCCGGCCGCAGCCCATGCGCAGATCCATGTCGGGATCGTCGTCTCCGAGACCGGGCCGGCGGCGGCGCTCGGAATTCCACAGAAGAACACGCTCGCGCAACTGCCCAAAGAAATCGACGGCCGGACGATCGAATACACCCTGCTCGACGACGCCACCGATCCGACCAAGGCGGTCGCCGATGCGCGAAAACTCGTCGCCGAGCACAATATCGACTTTCTGATCGGCTCGTCGGCGACGCCCTCGACCCTCGCGCTGGTCGACGTCGCGGCCGAGACCAAGACGCCCTATTGCGCCATGGTGCCGACCAAGGCGACCGTCTGGCCGCTCGACGACAAGCGCCGCTGGGTGTTCAAGGCCCCGCAGGACGACGCCATCATGGCCGCCGCCGTATTCGATCACATGAAAGACGCGGGCGTGAAAACAATCGCCTTCATCGGCTACACCGACGGATACGGCGAGGGCTGGCTGACCGCCGCGAAGGACGCCGCCAAGGCGCGGGGCATCGACATCGTCGACGTCGAGCGCTTCCAGCGCAGCGACACCAGCGTCGACGCGCAGGCGCTGAAGATCCTCTCGTCCAATCCCGACGCCGTGCTGATCGCCGCGTCCGGCACCGTCGCCGTCATGCCGCAGAAGGCGCTCAAGGACCTCGGCTACGCCAAGCCCATCTACCAGACGCACGGCGTCTCGACGATGGAGTTCATCCGCGTCGGCGGCAAGGACGTCGAGGGCACGGTCTTCCCGGCGGGTCCGGTGGTGGTGGCGAGCCTCCTGCCCGACAGCCACCCGAGCAAGGCGGTCGGCCTCGCCTACATCAAGGCCTACGAGGCCAACAACAAGACGCCCTTCGCCGCCTTCGGCGCGCATCTGGCCGATTGCGATTCGATCATGCTCGGCGGCGTCAAGGCCGCGCTCGAGAAGGGCAAGCCCGGCACGCCGGAGTTCCGCTCAGCCCTGCGCGATGCGGTCGAGCATACGCACGAACTCGCCGCCAACCACGGCGTCTACACCTACTCGCCGACCGACCATTCCGGCCTCGACAAGCGCTCGCGCGTGCTGATCAAGATCGTCGACGGCAAGTGGACGCTCCTGCCCGACCCGAAGTGATCGGCCGCGGCAGGCATGATTGGAGGGTGCGCGTCTCGTGCGCCGGGCGGCGAGACGCCGCCCCTCCAATTCGCAGCGCTTAGAGCGAGACGAGATATGATTGCGCCAGTGCGGCCGAGCGGAAGGCGCGAGTCCCTTCTCCCCTTGCGGGAGAAGGTGTCGCCGAAGGCGACGGATGAGGGGTCGCCGCCGCCAAGACCGGTCAACAGAAATGCGTTCGCCTCTGACCCCGGCGGCGTGCGCGGTCCAGGCGCTTCGCGCCGGACCCCTCATCCGGCCGGCTGTCGCCGGCCACCTTCTCCCGCAAGGGGCGAAGGAGGATCGCGCCCGACGAAGGGATGGGAATCGCGTAGCCCCGTGGCCAAGGGGCGCCCTCTTCCCTCTCACGGGAAGCCTGTCGGCGCCAGCCAGCCGGATTGGGGCCTGAGGGCGCCATGAGCCCGACCGTCCTGCTCTTCCTCGCCCAGGACGGCGCGATGAACGGCGCGGTCTATGCGCTGCTCGGCGTGACGCTTGTGCTCATGTTCACCGTCACGCGCGTGATTTTCGTCGCCCAGGGCGAGTTCGTCGCCTGGGGCGCCTTGACCATGGCGGCGCTGCAGAACGGCGCCCTGCCCGGCACGGCGAAGCTGCTTGTCGGCTTCGGCGTCGCCGCGGCGGTCGTCGAGGTCTTGCGCGCCCGCGGCCGCCTCAAGGCGCGCCGGCTCGCCCTGATCGCCGCGCGGGACGTCGTCATCCCTATCGCCGTGCTCGCGCTCGCCGCCGCGCTCGCGCCGATGAAGCCCGGCATGGCGGTCGACGCCCTCCTCACCCTGGCGCTGATCGTGCCGATGGGGCCGCTCGTCTACCGGCTCGCCTTCCAGCCGCTCGCCGACGCGAGCGTGCTGATCCTGTTCATCGCCGCCATCGGCGTCGCATCTGGCGATGTCCGGCCTCGGCCTTGCGGTGTTCGGCGCCGAAGGCTCGCGCCTCGACCCGATGCTGAGCGGCACGCTTCCCATCGGGCCGATCATGGTCAAGATGCAGAGCCTCGCGGTCATCGCCGTGACCGCTGCGGTGATGGCGGGCCTCTACCTCTTCTTCGAGCGCACGCTGCTCGGCAAGGCCTTGCGCGCGACCGCGGTCAACCGGCTCGGCGCGCGGCTGGTCGGCGTGCGCGTCGACGGCACGGCGCGGACCGCCTTCGCGCTCGCCGCCGGCATCGGCGCGCTCTCGGGCATCCTGATCGGCCCGTTGACCACGGTCGCCTACGACACCGGCTTTCTGATCGGCCTCAAGGGCTTCGTCGCGGCGATCATCGCCGGGCTCGCGAGCTATCCCATGACGGCGCTGGCCGCGCTCGCCATCGGCCTCCTCGAATCCTACTCGGCCTTCTTCGCCAGCGCCTTCAAGGAGGTGATCGTCTTCGGCGTCATCATCCCGTTCCTGCTGTGGCGCTCCTACGCCGGCGGCGCCCGCCGCCGACGAAGAGGACGAGTGAGAGCCGTGAGCGTCTCGTCCCGCCTCTCGCCGCGTCTGGTCAGCCTTGTCGTCATCGCGCTGATGGCGGTCGCGCCGCTCCTGCCCTTCACGCCGAGCTTCTGGATCACGCTGGCCGGCTATATCGGACTTGCGAGCCTCGTCGCCATCGGCCTCGTGCTGTTGACCGGCGTCGGCGGCATGACCTCGTTCGGACAGGCGGCCTTCGTCGGCTTCGGCGCCTATGCGACTGCCGTCTTGACCACCAGGTTCGGCTTCTCGCCCTGGGCGACGCTGCCGGTCTCGCTCATCGCCACCGGCCTCGCCGCGCTCGCCATCGGGCTCGTCACGGTCAGGCTCTCCGGCCACTACCTGCCGCTCGGCACCATCGCCTGGGGCATCAGCTTCTTCTATCTCTTCGGCAATCTCGCCGTGCTCGGCGGCTATGACGGGATCAGCGGCATTCCGCCGTTCGCGATCGGCCCGTGGCAGCTGATCGACGCGCGCGCCGTCTATTATCTCATCTGGATCGCCGTGCTGATCGCGGTCGTGCTGAGCAACAACCTGCTCGACAGCCGCATGGGCCGCGCCATCCGGGCGCTGCGCGGCGGCGGCGCCTTCGCCGAATCCTTCGGGGTCGACACGGCGCACGCGAAGCTCGTCGTGTTCGTCTACGCGGGCCTGCTCGCCGGCCTCTCCGGCTGGCTCTACGCGCATGTGCAGAGGTCGGTCAGCCCATCGCCGTTCGGCCTGTCCGCCGGCATCGAATATCTCCTGATGGCGGTGCTCGGCGGCTCGGGCGCGGTGCTCGGCGGCGTCGTCGGGGCCGGCGTCGTCGCGGTGCTGAACGACCAGTTGCAGAACTGGCTGCCGAAGCTGATGGAGGGCGGCGGCAACCTCGATACGATCGTGTTCGGCGTCGTCATGGTGGCGGCGCTGCAGTTCGCCCGCGCGGGCTTATGGCCGGCGCTGCGCCGCCTCGGGCCCGCGCCGGCGCCGAAGGCGATCGACCTCTCCGCGCCGCCCCTGCCGAAGCGGCCGATGAGTGAAAAGGGCGCGCCGCTGCTCGAGGTCATTGGCGTCAGCAAGCGGTTCGGCGGCCTCGTCGCGGTCAACGACGTCAGCTTCTCCGTGCGCGGCGGCGAGATCGTCGGCCTGATCGGCCCCAACGGCGCCGGCAAGAGCACGACCTTCAATCTGCTGACCGGCGTCGCTGAGGCGAGCTCCGGCGAAGTCCGCTTCCGCGGCGAGCGGATCGACGGTTTGCCGGCGCGCGACATCGCCGCCCGCGGGATCGGCCGCACGTTCCAGCACGCCAAGCTCGTGCCGGGCATGACGGTGCTCGAGAACGTCGCCATCGGCGCGCATCTGCGCGCCCGGGCCGGCGCGCTTCGCCTCGCTTCTGCGCCTCGACCGCGCCCGCGAGGCGGAGATCATCGCCGAGGCGGCGCGCCAGATCGAGCGCGTCGGCCTCGCCAAGCACATGCACAAACCGGCCGGCTCGCTGGCGCTCGGCCAGGCCCGCGTCGCCGAGATCGCGCGCGCGCTCTGCCTCGATCCGGCGCTGCTGCTGCTCGACGAGCCCGCCGCGGGCCTGCGCCACGGCGAGAAGAAAGAGCTTGCGGCGCTGCTCAGGCAGTTGCGCGCCGACGGCATGAGCGTGCTGCTGGTCGAGCACGACATGGATTTCGTCATGCAGCTCACCGACCACATCGTCGTGCTCGATTTCGGCGCCAAGATCGCCGAGGGCGCGCCGAAGGCGATCGCCGAGAGCCCGGTCGTGCTCGAAGCCTATCTCGGGGGCGTCGAATGAGCGCCGCCGATCCTGAAGACCGACGCTTTGAGCGTCGCCTACGGGCGGGTCGAGGCGGTGCGCGCCGCCTCGATCGCCATTCCGGCCGGCGGTGTCGGCGACCGTGATCGGCGCCAACGGCGCGGGCAAGACGAGCCTGCTGAACGCGATCATGGGCGTCCTGCCGTCGAGCGGCGGCGTCATGTTCGACGGCCGTCCGCTCGGCCGCACGCCGATCGAGGAGCGGGTCGACGGCGGCTTGAGCCTGGTGCCGGAGAAGCGCGAGCTGTTCGGCTCGATGTCGGTCGAGGACAATCTCAGCCTCGGCGCCTACCGGCTCGGCGGCAAGGCGATCCGCAGCGGACTGAGCGAGGTCTACGCCCGCTTTCCCCGCCTCGGCGAACGGCGGAGCCAGACGGCCGGCACGATGTCGGGCGGCGAGCGGCAGATGCTCGCCATGGGCCGGGCGCTGATGGGACGGCCGCGCGTCTTGATGCTCGACGAGCCGAGCCTCGGCCTCGCGCCGCGCATCGTCAGGGAGATCTTCGCCATCGTCGCCGAGCTCAAGACGACCGGCGTGTCGATCCTGCTGGTCGAGCAGAACGCCCGCGCCGCCCTGCAAATCGCCGACTGGGCCTATGTGATGGAGCTCGGCGAGATCGTCATGCAGGGCCCCGCAGCCGAGCTGGCGGGCGACAAGCGGGTGATCGAAAGCTACCTTGGGCTCGGGCGGCGATGAGCGCGAACGACCTCCCTCGCCGCGGCGCGCCCCCTCCACCGTCCTCCGGACGGTCCCTCCCCCGTTTCGCTTGCGCTACACGGGGGGGGCGGAGAGGCGCCGGCGCTCTCCTCCCCTGCCGAAGGCGGTGGAGGGGGCAGCGCGAACGCACGATTGAATTGTCGATTACCGCGAACACAGGAAGGACCAAGCTCATGACCTCGCCCCATCCCGAAGAGTCGATCGCCATCGACCTGCCGGCCACGCTCAAGGCCGGCCGGCGCGGGGACATCGCCCATCTGCGCCTGGCGCGCTCGGAAAAACGCAACGCGCTCGACGACGTCACGGTGCTCGGGCTCGAGACCTTCTTCACCCGGCTGCCCGCCGACATCCGCGCGGTGGTGCTGAGCGGCGAGGGCCAGCATTTTTCCGCCGGCCTCGACCTCTCCGAAGTGGCCGAGGACCTCGACCCGCTCGAGCGCGTCATGCATTCGCGCATGTGGCACCGGGCGTTCGAGGCGATCCAGTTCGGCCGCACGCCGGTCGTCACCGTGTTGCACGGCGCGGTCGTCGGCGGCGGGCTCGAACTCGCCGCCTCGACCCATCTCCGCGTCGCCGAGCTTTCGGCCTATTACGGCCTGCCGGAGGGCCAGCGCGGCATCTTCCTCGGCGGCGGCGGCTCGGTCCGGATCGCCCGGTTGATCGGCGTTCCCTGCGTGCAGGACCTGATGCTCACGGGGCGGACGCTCTCGGCCGAGGAGGGCCACGCCGCCGGGATCACCCAATATCTGGTCGAGGACGGCCGCGGGCTCGAGAAGGCCTTCGAACTCGCCGCCAAGGCCGCCTCGAACACGCCGACCACCAATTTCGCTGTGCTGCACGCCCTGCCGCGCATTGCCGAGAGCGATCCGGCGACCGGGCTCCTCACGGAATCGCTGATGGCGACCATCGCCGAGTTGAGCCCCGAGGCGACGCAGCGGCTCAAGGATTTTCTGGAGAAGCGCGCGGCGAAGGTGCTGCGGCAGAGCTGAGCGTTCGACGGAAGCTGTTGGGCGACGCGTCTTGCAGTGCGACCGCAGCTCCCATAGTTTATGACCAGTTTTCTGGTCACAAGGAGACATCAATGCTTACCGTCAATCTGGCTCATGCAAAGGCTCATTTGAGCGAGCTTCTGGACCAGGTGGAAGCCGGCGAGGAGGTGGTCATCACCCGCCACGGAAAGCCTGTGGCGCACATGCGGCATGCCGTCCAGCCGAAAAGGCCGCTGGATCTGGAAGCGCTCGCCGCGTTGCGGGCAAAGCTGCCGCGCTGGGGAGAAGACAGCGCGGTTGCGCTTCGCAAAATGCGGGACGACGAGCGCTACTGATGCGCTATTTCGACACCAGCTTCTTGACGCCGCTGATCCGCGACGAGAGGACCAGTCCCATCGTTGCGCGCTTCGTGGCTGGCCTGCCGCCCGATGGCTTGGCGATTAGCCGGTGGACCGAGGTGGAGGTCGCTTCGCTGCTCGCGCGCGACGTCCGAATGGGCGTCATAAGGAGTTTCGAGGCCCGCGAAGCCGATAAGCTCTTTGGAGACATCGTCCGACAGTCCTTCGTTGTCCTGTCGCCGGAGGGAGGCGATTACGAATTGGCGCGGCAATACCTGCACACATACGAGAGCAATCTGCGCGCCGGAGACGCGCTCCATCTCGCAATTGCCGCCAACCGCCGGGCGAAATTTATATACAGCCTGGATAAGGGACTATTCAAGGCGGGCCGCATCTTGGGACTGCCCGTGACTGCCGGCATCGCCGAGGACTGAATCTTAAATCCGTCGTAGATCCCGGGGAGGACACATTGATGAAAATCCCGCTGACTTTCGGGCCGCCGCACGTGGCCATCGAGCGCCGCGCCGACGGCGCGATGATCGTCAAGTCGCCCGAGCCGCTCGCCCCCTATCCGAGATCGATGACCGACTGGCTCGATCACTGGGCGCTGGCCGCGCCCGACCGCGTGTTCCTCGCCGAACGGGTGGACGGCGCCTGGCGGCGGGTGACCTACGCAGAGGCGCGCGACATCGTCCGCCGCGTCGCGCAGGCGATCCTCGATCGCGGCCTGACGCCAGAGCGTCCGATCGCGATCCTGTCGGGCAACAGCGTCGACCATGCGCTGATCGGCCTCGGCGCGATGATCGCGGGCGTGCCCTACGCGCCCGTCTCGCAGCCCTATTCGCTGGTCGCCAAGGACTTCGGCAAGCTCAAGACCATCCTCGACGTTCTCACGCCGGGCCTCGTCTATGTCAGCGACGGCGCGCGTTTCACCCTCGCGCTCGCCGCGGGCGTGCCGAAGGACGTCGAGGTCGTCGCCGGCGCCAATCCGCCGAAGGCGTGGCCCTCGACCAGCTTTGCGGCCTTCGTCGCCAAGCCCGCCGGCCCCGAGGTCGACGCGGCCCACGCCAAGGTCGGCCCCGACACCGTCGCCAAGCTCCTCTTCACCTCGGGCTCGACGGGATCGCCCAAGGGCGTCATCAACACCCAAAGGATGATGACCTCGAACCAGGCGATGCTGAAGGGCGTCAATCCGAGCTACCACAATGTCGCGCCGGTGCTGATCGACTGGCTGCCCTGGAGCCACACCTTCGGCGGCAACAACAACTTCAATCTCGTGCTCTCGGCCGGCGGCTCCTACTATATCGACGACGGGCGGCCGCTGCCGGGCGCGATCGAAGCGACCGTCAGGAACCTCAAGGACGTGTCGCCGACCGTCTATTACAACGTCCCCAAGGGCTTCGAGATGCTGCTGCCTTATGTCGAGGCCGACGAGGCCCTGCGGAAAAGCCTGTTCGCCCACCTGCAGGCCTTCGTCTACGCGGGCGCCGCGCTTGCGCCCCATGTGCGCGAGGCGTTCGAGCGGCTGGGCCTCGAGACGGTCGGCCATGTCGTGCCGATCCTGACCTCGCTCGGCTCGACCGAGACCGGGCCCTCGGCGCTCAGCGTCACCGAGAAGGCCTCGGCGCCGGGCGTGGTCGGCATCCCCAACCACGGCGTCGAATTGAAGCTGATCCCCAACGGCGACAAGCTCGAGGCGCGGCTCAAAAGCCCGAGCATCACGCCGGGCTACTGGCGCCGTCCGGAACTCACCGAAGACGCGTTCGACGAGGAGGGCTATTACAAGCTCGGCGACGCGCTGAAGTTCTTCGACGAGAGCGATCCGGAGCTCGGCTTCGTGTTCGACGGGCGCGTAGCGGAGGACTTCAAGCTCGCGACCGGCACCTGGGTCAGCGTCGGCCCGCTGCGCCTCAGGTTCATCGCCAATTGCGCCCCCTACGTCACCGACCTGATCGTGGCCGGCCACGACCGCGACGACGCGGCGGCGCTCATCGTGCCGAACGTCCCCGCCTGCCGTGAGCTCGCGGCCTTGAGCGAGGCGGCGAGCGACACGGACGCGCTGATGCATCCGAAGGTGCGCGAGACCTTTTCCGCCCTGCTCGCCGCCTTCAACAAAAAGGCCGGCGGCAGCTCGGGCCGTTTCGCCCGCCTCATCCTGATGGACGACCCGCCCTCGCTGAACTCCGGAGAGCTCACCGACAAGGGCTCGATCAACCAGCGCGCGGTGCTGGCGCTGAGGGCCGAGATGGTCGAGGAACTCTACGCCGAGACGCCGTCGGCGCGGACGATTGTGTAGACGCGGTCGATGACCGAGTTGGCGCTTGTAGACGCGGTCGCTGACCGCGTCCGCGATCAGCGATCGCGGCTACAGAGCGGCGCCGTCGCGCCAAACAGTCCGCCGCGATCAGCGATCGCGGTGACAATCGCAAAGGAGCCCCCCATGAAAGTCGCCGACCTCGTCGCCATCGACGTCCACACCCACGCCGAAGTCTCGTGCCGCCAGCCGGCCGACGCCTTCTGGCAGCCCTACGAGGACGCGGCGAACACGTATTTCAAGGCCGGCAAGCGGCCGACCATCGCCGAGACGGTCGCCTACTACCGCGAGCGAAAAATCGGCCTCGTCATGTTCACCGTCGACAGCGAGTTCGAGATCGGCAACCGCCGCATCCCCAACGACGAGGTGGCGGAGGCCGCCGCCGCCAATGCCGACATGATGATCGCCTTCGCCTCGATCGATCCGCATAAAGGCAAGATGGGCGTGCGCGAAGCGCGCGAGCTGATCGAAGCGGGCGTGGTCAAGGGCTTCAAGTTCCATCCGACGGTGCAGGGATTCTTCCCAACGATCCGCTCGCCTACGGCCTCTACGAGCTGATCGCGCACTATAAGCTGCCGGCGGTGTTCCACTCGGGACATTCCGGCATCGGCACGGGCATGCCGGGCGGCGGCGGCATGCGGCTCAAATACTCGAACCCGATCCACGTCGACGACGTCGCCGTCGACTTCCCGGACATGACGATCATCATCGCCCATCCGTCATGGCCGTGGCAGGACGAGGCCCTGTCGGTCTGCCTGCATAAGCCCAACGTCTATATCGACCTCTCCGGCTGGAGCCCGAAGTATTTTCCGCCGCAGCTCGTCCAGTACGCCAACTCTCAGCTCAAGACCAAGATGCTGTTCGGCTCCGACTTCCCGCTGATCCAGCCGGACCGCTGGATCAAGGATTTTCGCGAAGCCGGCTTCAAGCCGGAAGTGCACGACCTGATCCTCAAACAGAACGCCATCCGGGCGCTGAAGATCGCCGCGGAGTAGTCTTCGCGCCATGAAAGCCTTCTCCTGGACCGACGCCCCGCATGGCGCGATCGTCGCCGACGGCAAGCGCCTGGAGGCCGCGGCGTTCGGGCCGCCGCCGGAGGCCGCGCCGACCCTCGTCCTGCTGCACGAGGGCCTCGGCTGCGTCGCGCTGTGGCGCGAGTTCCCACAAAAGCTGGCGCATGCGACCGGCTTCGGCGTCTTCGTCTATTCGCGCGCCGGCTACGGCCGCTCCGACCCGGTCGACCTGCCGCGCCCGCTCGACTACATGACCCAGGAGGCGCGCCTTTCCCTGCCGGCGGCGCTGGACGCGATCGGGTTCCGGCGCGGCGTCCTCGTCGGCCACAGCGACGGCGCCTCGATCGCCGCGATCCATGCCGGCGAACGCGACGACGCGCGCGTTAAGGGCCTCGCGCTGATCGCGCCGCATCTCTTCACCGAGCCGCCCGGCCTCGCCGCCATCGCCGAGGCAAAGCGGGCTTACGAGACGGGCGACCTCAAGGCCCGGCTCGCCCGCCATCACGCCCATGTCGACGCCGCCTTCCTCGGCTGGAACGGTGCCTGGCTCGACCCCGGCTTCAAGTCCTGGACCATCGAGAGCTTCGTCGAGCGCTGGCGCGCGCCCGCCCTCGTCATCCAGGGAACGGACGATCAGTACGGCACGCTCGCCCAGGTTCGCGCGGTCGAAAAGCGCTCGCCCGCGCCGGTCGAGACGCTCGTTCTCGACAATTGCCGCCATGCGCCGCAATTCGAACAGCCGGACGCAACTCTTGCCGCCATTGGCGCGTTCTGTCGCAGCGTCCTCAGGAGAAAAGATTGATGCTCGCCGCTCGGATTCACGCCCATGGAGGCGCCGAAGTCCTTCGGATCGACGATTTGCCGAAACCCGAGCGCCAGCCGGGCCACGCGCTCGTCCGGATGATCGCGGGCGGCCTCAACCGGGTCGACCTGTACATGCGCAACACGGGGGCCGGCATCACCCACCAACTGCCGCTGATCCTCGGGCTCGACGGCGCGGGCATCGTCGAAGAAGCGGACGAAGGCTCGACGGTCCGCGCCGGCGACGAGGTCGTGATCTACCCCGGCCAGCCCTGCGGGACGTGCGAATTCTGCCGCAAGGGCGAAGAGGTCCTGTGCACGCGTGGAAGAATCTTCGGCGAGCAGGTCGACGGGACCTTCGCCGGCTTCGTCTCGGCCCCCGTGGGCAGCCTCTTGGGCAAGCCGCGCTCGCTCGATTTCGTCCAGGGCGCCTCGCTCAGCGTCGCCTGGCTCACCGCCTGGCGGATGATCAGGACCAAGGCGCGGCTCGAGCCCGGCGAGACCGCGCTCATCTTCGGCGTCGGCGGCTCGGTGTCGCTCGCGGCGACCCAGATCGTCGGCGCGATGGGCGCGCGGGCGATCGTGACCTCGCGTGATCCAGCGAAGCTCGACCGCGTGACCGCGCTCGGGGCCGCCGAGACGATTTGCGACGAGGGCGGTTCCTCGGTGCTCGACCGGGTGATGGAGCTCACCGCCAGACGCGGCGTCGACGTCGTGATTGAGAACGTCGGCAAGGCCGTCTGGCCGACCGCGATGCGGGCGCTCGTGCGCGGCGGCCGGCTCGTCACCTGCGGCGCGACCACCGGCGATGACCCGTCGGCGGACCTGCGCCGGCTTTTCATCCGCCAGCTGACCGTGTTCGGCTCGACGCTGGGCACACGGGCCGAATTCGCCGACCTGATCGACTTCATCACCGAGAAGGATCTGACGCCGCACATCGACCAGACCTTCCCACTGACCGAAATCCACGCTGCGATGGACCGGCTCGAGGCGGGCCGCCAGCTCGGTAAGATCGGGCTCGTGTTCGGCGCCGCGTGAGCTGTAGCCGCGCTCGCTGAGCGCGGCGACGCGATCAACGATCGCGTCTACAGGGGCGGCTTACGACTTCGCGCCGACCAGGACCGGGTCGGGCCGGTAGAGCTCCGGAAACAGCCGCTTCAGGTTCGCGATCTTCGGCAGGTCATTGAACACGATGTACGGGTAGGTCGGGTTCTGCGCGAGAAAGTCCTGATGATAGGCTTCCGCGCGATAGAAGGCCTTGCCCGGCTCGATGGTCGTGACGACCGGCGCGCCGAACGTGTGCGCCCCATTCAGCTGCGCGATATAGACCTTCGCCACGTCCGTCTGCGCCGCGCTGGTCGGGAAGATGGCGGAGCGGTACTGGGTCCCGTCGTCCGGGCCCTGGCGGTTGAGCTCGGTCGGATCGTGGGCGACCGAGAAATAGATCTGCAAGAGCTTGCCGTAGCTGATCTTGGCCGGGTCGAAGGCGATCTCAACCAATTCCGCGTGGCCCGTGTCGCCTCGGCTGGTCATGTCGTAATGGGCGGTGTCCGCGGCGCCGCCGGTGTAGCCCGACACCGCGGAGGCGACCCCGTCGACATGCTGGAACACGCCTTGCACGCCCCAGAAGCAGCCGCCCGCAAGCACGGCGACCTCGCGCGAGCCGCTCACCGGCTCGTCGACCGCGGGCGGCGGCACGCGCCGGGCCTCGTCGGCCGTGGACGGAGACACGCCGAGCCAGGCGACGGCGGCGAGCATCGCGCCGACGCCAAGACGGACGAGAGAGTTCCGAGCGTGAGCGTATCCCATGACATTCTTCTCCTGGGCGGGGCGAACCGTCGTCGTTGGGTCCCGCGGATGCGGGGATCCGGAGCTTTGGCGCGGACAAGCGACGTACAAGGCGTAAAATGGCCGCCCGCTTGCCGCCCTGCAGCCCTGGATGCCCGCATCCGCGGGCATGACAGCATTTGACGATACGCGCGCGGGCCCGCCTCGTTACGGCGCCGCCGGGATTTTTTTGCGGCCTCGAAGGCCGAAACGGAACCCGCCCTTTGCGCTTGCCCTTCCCGCGCCCGACCGGATAGCCTATCGATCACGTGTGAACCTTTCGGGAGGAATGCCGGTGACGTCCATCAACCCGGTTGCGGATTATTCGGTCGAAGGCGGCGTCGCGATCGTCACGATCAGCTCGCCGCCGGTCAACGCCCTCTCCCAGGTCGTCCGCGAGGGGCTAAAGCTCGGCGTCGAAAAGGCGGAGGCCGACGCCGCGGTCAAGGCGACGGTGCTGATCTGCGCCGGCCGCACCTTCATCGCCGGCGCCGATATCACCGAATTCGGCAAGGCGCACGCGGCGCCTTATCTTCCCGACGTGCTCGACCGGATAGAGAACGCCAAAAAGCCGGTGATCGCCGCCCTGCACGGCACGGCGCTCGGCGGCGGCTTCGAGGTCGCGCTGACCGCGCACTACCGTATCGCCGTCCCCTCGGCCAGATGCGGCCTGCCGGAGATCAAGCTCGGTCTCATCCCTGGCGCCGGCGGCACCCAGCGCTTGCCGCGCCTCGTCGGCGTTGAAAAGGCGCTCGACGTCATTCTGTCGGGAACGCCGTTCGGCGCTCGGGAAGCCGAGAAGTGGGGCGTGGTCGACGCGCTCGCTGACGAGGGCAAGCTCAGCGACGGCGCAATCGCCTTCGCGAGGCGCCTCATCGCCGACAAGGCGCCGCTGAAAAAGGTCCGCGACCGCGACGAGAAGCTCGCGCCGGTGCGCGGCAAGCCCGAGATTTTTGCGGCCATCCGTAACGCGCACGCGCGCAAGTTCCGCGGCTTCGAGGCGTGGGAGAAGGCGATCGCTTCCGTCAAGAACGCCGTCGACCTACCATTCGACGCCGGCCTGATGAGAGAACGCGAAATGTTTATGGCGTTGCTCGGCTCGACCCAGTCGAAAGCGCAGCGGCATGTGTTCTTCGCCGAACGCGCGGCGGCCAAGATCGCCGACATCGGTCCGGACGTTGGGACAAAGCCGATCGCACGGGTCGGCGTGATCGGCGCCGGCACCATGGGCGGCGGCATTTCGATGAACTTCCTCTCCGCCGGCATTCCCGTGACCATGGTCGAGACCTCGAAGGACGCGCTCGACCGTGGCGTGTCGATCATGCGCAAGAACTACGAGAACACCGCGAAAAAGGGTCGCATGACGACGGACGAGGTCGAGGCGCGGATGGGGCGGCTCGCGCCGACGCTCGACTTTGGCGCGCTGGCCGAGGCCGACCTCGTGATCGAGGCCGTGTACGAGAACATGGACCTGAAAAAGTCGATCTTCGAACGGCTCGACGGTATCGCCAGGCCCGGCGCGATCCTCGCCTCGAACACCAGCTACCTGAACATCGACGAGATCGCGGCGAAGACGAAGCGCCCCGAGGACGTGCTCGGCATGCACTTCTTCTCGCCCGCCAACGTCATGCGCCTGCTCGAGATCGTGCGCGGCGCCAAGACGTCGAAACCTGTGCTCGCCACCATCGCCGCGCTCGCGCCGAAAATCGGCAAGGTCGGCGTCACGGTCGGCGTGTGCCACGGCTTCGTCGGCAACCGGATGCTCGCCGAGCGCCAACGCGAGGCCGGCAAGCTCATTCTCGAAGGCGCGACGCCCTCGGCGGTCGACCGGGTGCTCACCGATTTCGGCATGCCGATGGGGCCGTTCGCCATGAGCGACCTCGCCGGCCTCGATATCGGCTGGTCGGCCGAGACATCGAAGCGTGGCAGCATCCGCGACATTTTGTGCGAGGAGGGCCGCCGCGGGCAGAAGACCGGCGCCGGCTTCTACGACTACGACGCCGACCGCAACGCCAAGCCGTCGGCGCATGTCGAGGAGATCGTTCGCGCCTTCGCCGCCTCGAAGGGCGATCGCGCAGCGGGAGATCTCCGACGAGGAGATTCTGGAGCGCTGCATCTATCCGATGATCAACGAAGGCGCGAAGATTTTGGAGGAGGGCAAGGCGCAGCGCGCCTCCGACATCGACGTCGTCTGGATCTACGGCTACGGCTGGCCGGTCTACCGCGGCGGCCCGATGTTCTACGCCGACACGGTGGGCTTGAAGACCGTGCTCGCCAAACTCAAGGCGTTTCAGGCGACATTCGGCAATGACTTCAAGCCGGCGGCGCTGCTGGAGAAGCTGGCCGCCGAGGGCGGCGCGTTTTCGAAAGCGTGAACGCCATGCACTGCTCGGCGCCGTCGCCGCGTCGGACGTTGCGCCCCGCTCCCCTCTCCCCTTGCGGGAGAGGGGTTGGGGGTGAGGGGTCCGGCGCGTTAGCGCCTTGCGGCGCGGACCCCTCATCCGGCCCTTCGGGCCACCTTCTCCCGCAAGGGGAGAAGGGAACGCGCTAAGCGCCGTCCAATCTCGAAAGCACTGGAGCCCTTCCATGCGTGAAGCCGTCATCGTTTCCACCGCCCGCACGCCGATCGGCAAGGCCTATCGCGGCGCGTTCAACGACACCCAGGCCCAGACGCTCGGCGGCCACGCGATCGCCGAGGCGCTGAAGCGCGCCAAGATCGAGGGTGCGGAGGTCGACGACGTCGTGATCGGCGCAGCCATGCAGCAGGGCTCGACCGGCTACAACATCGGTCGGCAGGCGGGCTTACGCGCGGGCCTGCCGACCAGCGTCGCCGGCATGTCGGTCGACCGGCAATGCGCCTCCGGCCTGATGGCGATCTCGATCGCCGCCAAGGAGATCATTCAGGACGGCATGAGCGTCACGGTCGGCGGCGGGCTCGAGTCGATCTCGCTCGTGCAGAACGACAAGGCGAACAGCTACCGCAGCAAGGACCCGTGGCTCGCAGCGCACCGCAACGACGTCTACATGTCGATGCTCGAGACCGCCGAGATCGTCGCCGAGCGCTACAAGATTTCGCGCGAGGCGCAGGACGCATATTCCCTCCAGTCCCAGCAGCGCACCGCCGCGGGCCCACGCCGCCGGGCGGTTCGCGCAGGAGATCGCGCCGCTCGCGACCGTGATGAAAGTCACCGACAAGGCGACCGGCGCCGTCTCCGACAAGGAGGTGACGCTCAAGCAGGACGAGGGCCCGCGCGCCGACACGACGCTCGCCGGCCTCGCCGCGCTGAAGCCCGTGTTCACGAACGGTCAGAAGATCCAGCAGGGCGCCTGCATCACCGCCGGCAACGCCTCGCAGCTCTCCGACGGCGCCAGCGCCTGCGTGCTGATGGAGGCGAAGCTCGCGAGCCAGCGCAACCTTGCGCCGCTGGGGATTTACCGGGGTATTGCGGTCGCCGGCTGCGATCCGGACGAGATGGGCATCGGGCCGGTGTTCGCCATTCCGAAGCTCCTGAAGACACACGGCCTCAAGATCGACGACATCGGCCTCTGGGAGTTGAACGAGGCCTTCGCCGTGCAGGTGATCTACTGCCGCGACAAACTCGGCATCGACAACGATCGGCTCAACGTCGACGGCGGCGCGATCGCGGTCGGCCATCCCTACGGCATGAGCGGCTCGCGGCTTACCGGCCATGCGCTGATCGAAGGCAAGCGCCGCGGCGTGAAGTATGTGGTGGTGACGATGTGCATCGGCGGCGGCCAGGGCGCCGCGGGCCTGTTCGAAATCGCGTGAGACGATCGCTACAGTGGCGTGGACCGAAACCCTCGTCCTTCGAGACGCCGCCTTCGGCGGCTCCTCAGGATGAGGTTTTCTACTGCTCTGGCCGCATGGGTTCACCTCGTCCTGAGGAGCGATGCGGAGCATCGCGTCTCGAAGGACGCGAACAAGGAAGCCGACACTTCTCAGAGTGGATCGGCTGAAGGCCGCATGATTCCGCGAGGGAAGCGAATTGACCGATCCGCAGCACATGGCGCCGCTGGCGGCCTATCATGGCCATAAGCCGCCGGCGCCAGCCTGGTTCGACGCGGCTATGGCGCAGGAGCCGGAGCGGACCGTCGTCGAGATCGAGGAGGCGAAGGTCGAGGTCCTCGCCTGGGGCGAGCGCGGCAAGCCCGGCCTAATCTTCTTGCACGGCGGCGCGGCGCATGCCGACTGGTGGAGCTTCATCGCGCCCTTCTTCGCCGCGGGGCGCCGCGTCGTCGCGCCGACCTTCACCGGCATGGGGCGTTCGGCCTGGCGCGAGCGATACGTGTTCGAGCAGTTCGTGCGCGAGGCGCGGGCAGCAGGAGAGGCGGTTGGCGCGTTCGACGCGGGCAAGCCGGTCGTCGTCGGCCATTCGTTCGGCGGCCGCGTTGCGATGGGTCTTGCGCGCGACTTCGGCGACGACATCGCGGGGGCGGTGATGGTCGATCCGCCGTTCTTCGCGCCGCAGAATTTTCGCCCGCCCGCGCCGCCGCAGCCCTCGAAGCTCGCGCGGCCCAAACCCTCGCTCGCAGCGGTCGTTGCCCGCTTCCGCCTGATGCCGCCGCAACGGTGCGAGAACCTGTTCATCCTCGACGCGATCGCCAGGCGCTCGGTGCGCGAGGCGGTCGACGAGGACGGCAAGCCCGGTTATTCGCTCTGCTTCGATCCGCGTTTCTGGGAGAAGTTCGGCCGCATTGACCCGACGCCCATCCTGGCCGCCGCACGGGCTCCAATGGCGCTCATCCGCGGGGCGAACTCGAAGCTCTTCAAGTCCGACGACGCTGACTACCTGATGAGCTTCCTCAAAGCCGGCTCGCCCCATGTCGTGATCCCCGAAGCCGAGCACCACGTGATGATCGACCAGCCGCTGGCGTTCGTGTCGGCGCTGAGGGCGCTGCTCGCGGCGTGGCCGGCGGCTCTGTCAATCGACGAGAAGTGACTGGCGAGAGGTGAGGAAATCTTCCGCCGCCACGTGAGCATGAGCGCGCGTCCGCGGACGAGCTGCGCGCGACCTCGATTCCGGACCGGACGCTTGCCGAACATGCCCTGACCTGCCATTCTGAAGTCGTCAGATGGGGCGGGGTCGCTAAGCTCGAATGATTGTGTGATGGCGCGTCGCCTCGCAGCCTTTGGCGCCGGGATCAGGAAGCTGACCCTGAAGGCCATTCGTCGGCGGCCCACCCGGGCGGGGAGCCGAAGGGAGGAGGACAAGTCATGCGCAAGACCGCAATCATGGTCGCCGCAGCGGCTCTCATGTTCACCGGGGCGCCGTGGCAGGCGCAGGCCAACGTCGAACGCGGGTCCGCCGCGCTCAGTCACGCGACCGGGAATTTCACGCCCGTCGAACAGGCTGCATGTGGCGGCCACTGGGGAGCGCACTGCCGGCCGGGCCATCACTGGGTCTGCGGCCCGCATCACTGCTGGTGCGCGCCTTGCTGATAACAAGGCGTGCGCCCAAAACCCCTCTCCCAAAGGGAGCTACGGGATGCACACATCTCCCGCAGCCCTCTGCCGCCATGCCCCACGCTTGGAGGGCGGCTTCCTCCCCCCTTGTGGGGGAGGATCGAGGAGGGGGGTCGCGCCGAACTCGGACAGTTCGGAGCCCTTCCAGCGCCAGATGAGAAGTGAGCGCGACCCCCCACCCTGTCCCGCCCCCACAAGGGGGGCGGGGACGCCAGCCGCCGTTGAGCGGAGCCCGACCGCTAAAAGATATGTGCATCCCGTAGCAAAGGGAGAGGGGCAGGGGTGAGGGGATCGACCGTTCATGGTTGAGAACCGGCGGCAGTTCGCACGCAGTCTGCGCAAGACTCCGACGCCAGCCGAGGAAATCCTTTGGAAGCACTTGCGCGGCTCCCGCTTTGACGGCGCGAAATTCCGCTGACAGGTCCCCTTCGATCGCTTCGTCGTCGACTTCTACTGTCACTCCGCCAAGCTCGTTGTGGAACTCGACGGCCGTCAGCATGAATGGTTCGCCGACTACGACGCGGGCCGCACCGAAATTCACGAACGCATGGGCGTACGGGTCATCCGCTTCACGAACGCCGACGTCTGCGATGACGTCAATTCGGTGCTCGCGCGGATTCACGCGGAGTTGCGCGCGCCATTCGCTTGAGGCGCAGATCCCCTCACCCCTGCCCCTCTCCCTCCGGGAGAGGGGTTACTCCAGCCGCACCGTCACCGCGTCGGACGCGCCCTTGCTGTCGACCACGGTCACGCGGGCGAAGCCCGCGCCGTCGGGCTTCCAGGCGGAGGTGCGGCGCAACTCCGCTTCGCCGACCGGGTCGCCGTTGACGAACCAGGCGAAGGGCGGCGCGCCGCCGAGGGCCTTCAGCGCCAGCCGCGCGTCTCTCGCGCCGTCCGCAATGCCGAGATCGACCCGCGCGCCGTCGGGCGGGAAGGCGATCTTCAGCGCCGCCGTCTCGGTCGCCGCCATGGTCTTGGGCGCGTCCTTGCGCAAATGGCGCAGCGGCGGCGGCAGGTCGGCGGTCACGCCGCGCCGACAAGACGCCCTTGGGCGGCCGGACGATCTCGACGTCGCGGCCGAGCCGGGCGAAGGCGTCGAACAGGATCGGCGCCGCGGCCTGCCGGCCGATGAGCCCCGGCGTCGGGCCGTTGTCGGGCCGCCCGACCCAGACCGCGATCGTCGTCTCCGCGGTCGAAGCCGACCGCCAGCGCGTCGCGAAAGCCGTAGGACGTGCCGGTCTTGAAGGCGATGCGGCCCGACGGCGCATTCGCCGGCGGCGGCGCCCCACGCAGGATGTCGGCGACATACCAGGCCGCGACCGGATCGGTGACCCGGCGCGGGCCGATGATCGGGGCCGCGCCGTCGAGCCGCTCGACCAACGCCGGCGCCTCGCCCCCGCGCGCGAAGCCGGCATAGAGGCGGGCGAGGTCGGTGAGCGAAACGCCGAGGCCGCCGAGGCCGATCGCGAGCCCGATCGGCGTGTCCTTCGGCAGCGCGATCTCCGCGCCCGCGCCGTGCAGGCGCGCGAGAAACGTCGCCGGCCCCACGTCGGCGAGCACCTCGATCGCCGGCAGGTTCAGCGACATCTGCAGCGCCTTGCGCGCCGTCACCGTGCCCTGATAGCCGAGGTCGAAATTCTCCGGCGCGTAGGCCCCGTAGCGCGCCGGCCGGTCGAACAGCACCGTCTCCGGATGCGCGAGGCCCTCCTCGAAGGCGAGCGCGTAGATGAAGGGCTTCAGCGCCGAGCCCGGCGAGCGCGGCGCGCGCGACATGTCGATCGCGCCCGCCGCGCGAGGCGTCGTCGAGGTCGGCCGCGCCGACGCGGGCGCGGATCTCGCCGCTCGCGGTTGTCGACGACCACGATCGCCGCCGACAGCTTTGGGCCGAGCCGCGCGACGCTCTCCTTGGCGAGCGCCTCGAGCTTCGCCTGCAGGCGCGCGTCGATCGAGAGCCGGATGAGCTTCGCCTTGGGGTCGGCGGCGACGGCCTCCTCGGCCGCATGCGCCGCGAGCGCCGGGAAGGCTTTGCGCGTCTCGGGGACCGGGTCGGCTTCGCCCCGCCGCCTCCTCGACGCCGATTACGCCGCCCGCGGCGGCACGATCGAGCACGCGGTCGCGAGCGGCGCGCGCCGCGGCCGGAAAGCGATCCGGCCGGCGCGCCTCGGGCGACTGCGGCAAAGCAACGAGCAGCGCCGCCTCGGCGACGGTGAGCTTCAAGCGGCTCCTTGCCAAAATAGGCGAGCGGCTGCGGCGCGCACGCCTTCGAGATTGCCGCCGAACGGCGCCAGGGTGAGGTAGCGGTCGAGCACGCCCGCCTTGCCGACCGCGCGCTCGATGTCTTCCGCGCGCTCGATCTGGCGAAATTTGGCTTCAAGCGTGCGCTCGGGGCGCGGCTCGATCAGGCGGGCGACCTGCATCGTGAGCGTCGAGCCGCCCGAGACGATATGGCCGCGCACGAGCCATTGCCCGGCGGCGCGCAGCAGCGCGCGTCCGTCGACGCCATGATGCGCGTAGAAGCGGCCGTCCTCGTAGGCTACGAGCATCGCCACATAGCGCGGATCGACGTCATGCGTCGTCGCCGGCAGCCGCCACCGCCCGTCGGGCATGGTGAAGGGCCTGAGCAGCCGCCCGCCGCGATCGACGACCAGCGCCGAGCCCTCGCGCGAGGCGGCAAGGTCGAGCGGGCCGAGCGAGGCGGCGTAGCGGGTCCAGGCGAGGTCTAAGGAGAAGACAGCGAGGGCGACGAGCATGACGCCGACGATCGCGATAAGCGCCAGACGGCGTAGGATACGCGCGCCCGTCACAGTCCGCCCCTCGCGCGCCTTCCTGTCATGCCCGCGAAAGCGGGTATCCAGAAGCCGCAGGGCGCCGGCGCTTCAAACTGAAGCGTTCGCGGCGCGAGGCTGGATCCCCGCTTTCGCGGGGATGACATTGGGCTCACTTCGCCGTCACCTCCATCTCTCCGAAGGCGGTGCGGCCGAAGCGTTCAGGGGCGTACATGGCTTCCGCCGTCGCCGGCGGCCAGACGTAGTGGCCGGGCGCGACGGCGCGCACGACATAGGCGAGGTCAATGAACGCCGATTGCCCCGGCTCGCGATCGAACACCGCGACGAAACGGTCGTCGCGATATTCGGTGTGTTCCGGCGTCACGCCGTTCGTCAGCCACGAGAAGCTCGCGACCGAGCCGCCGTCGACCAGCGCGGGATTGTCGATCTCGAGCCCGGCCGGGAGACGGTCGACGATCAGGAGCCGCGCAGCCCGCGCTTCCGCTTCCGTCACCTTCAGCGCCACCACGACGCGCTGGTTCTGCTGCAGGCTCTTGAGGTCGAGCTTCTTGCCGTCGAGCGAATAGATCGTGCGCTCGACCGTGTAGCCGTTCGACGCGGCCGGCTCGGGGGCGATCGGCGAGCCGGAGACGGTCGTCACCAGTTGAGCGGTCGCCTGCCCCGTGTTGGCGATGGTTGCGGTCTTGCCGGAAAGCGCATCGGGGCCAAAGCGGCGATTGAGCGCGCCCTTGACGGCTTGGCCATCGACCGTGAACGCGCCGAGGCTTTGCTGCTCGGCGAGCCCCTCGGCGGCGAGCACCATCCAGCCGTTCTCCTGCGTGCTGGTGTACGTGCGCTCGGCGCGCGCCGCTTCGACTTCAGCGCCGGCGCGGGCGATGGCGTCGGCGGGCATGTCGCCTGCGGCGGGATTGGCCTCGGCGACGAGCGCGAGCACGGCGGCCGCATCGCGCAGGCGCGAGCCGTAGTCCGGCCGGGAAAGCCCAGCGTCCTTCTCGGCCGCCAGTGCGACAAGCGCGGCGGAGAGAACCTTGCCGGCGCGGGCGCGATCGCCGAGCATGGCCAGCGCCGCGCCGAGCTGCGCCTTGGCGAGCGGCGTTGCAAACGCATCGAGCTTGGCGTCGGTCAGATAGCGCAGATCGCCGATCACCGGCCGGCCGTTGCGCGCCAGGACGTAGAGCGCATAGGCGAGCGCGGCGTTGTTGTCGGCGTTCGGTTCGGGCGCGTTGACGACCGTGTTGCGCAAGCGGTCGAGCGCCTGGCCGAAAGCGCCCTCGGCGACCACGAACCTCTGCTCGCGGGCGCGGGTCAGGAAGTCGGTGACGAAGGCGTCGAGCCAGGCGTCGTCGTCGCCGCTGTCGGCCGTCCACATCCCGAAGGCGCCGTTGGCGCTCTGGCGGCTCATCTCGCGCTCGATCGCCTGGGTCACACGGGTCCCGAGGTCCGGGTCGACCCCGAGGTTTTCCAGCGAGGCGAGCCGGTTGGCGTAGAGGAGCGGCATCGCGCGACTCACCGTCTGCTCCGAGCAGCCATAAGGGTAGCGGTCGAGCGCCTGCAGGAGCGCAGGCGCGTCGAGCGCGCCGAACGGCGAGGCCGCGACCGCGATCGATCCTGTTCCGGGGATGAAGTCGGCAAGCAGGTCTCCAGACACGGTCGCGCTGGCGCCGCTCGGCAGCGGCGTGATGGTTCTGCGGTAGACGTCGGGCGCGCCGGAGACGATCCCGAGCTGGAAATGCTGCGCCTGATCGGTTTTCGGCCCGGTGAGGCGGAGGTCGAAATCGGCGGCGCCGATCCCCGCTGCAGCGATCGGGAACGCCGCCGCGCGGCGCTGATGCGCGTCGAGATGCAGCGTCTGGCGCAAGGCGTCGGCGTCCGCCGTCAGCGGCCCGTGCAGGTCGAGGTCGAGCGTATAGTCGCCGGCCTCGCCGTCGACGTTGTCGATGTCGACATGCATCTGAGAACGGTCGCCGACATCGAGGAAGCGCGGCAGCGTCGCCGCGACGACGACCGCATCGCGCACGGTGACGTCGGCCTGACCGGCCCCCACTTTGTCCTTGCTCCACGCGACCGCGGCGAGCCGCACCGTGCCGTTGAAGCCGGGCAGGTCGAAGGTCACCGTCGCCTTCCCCTGGTCATCGAGCTTGACGACCCCGGAGAAGAGCGCGAGTGGGGCTTGCGTCGGCAGATTGCCTTCGAGATTGCCGCTCTGATCGCCGCCGGTCTGAATGGCGCCCGCCACCCCCTGCATGCCGTCGATCAGCATGCCCCAGAGGTCGCGGATCTCGACCGGCAGCTTGCGCTGGCCGAAGAAATACGAGCCCGGGTCCGGCGTCTTGTAGCCGGTGAGGTTGAGGATGCCGAGGTCGACCGCCGAGACGGTGACATGCGCCTCTTCGCCCGGCGCGAGCCCCGCGACCGTGATCAGGAACCTGAAGCGGCGCGCGCGGCTTCGTCAGCGACGGCGCCGCCGAAGCGCGACATCGAGCTTGCGCCGCTCGGCGCCGATGGCGAACCAGGCGAGCCCGATCGCGCGGCCGGGCATGCGCTTCGCCTGGACATCGAGCGGTCGGTGAGTCAGCGCCACCGCATAGGCGCCGGGGCCCCAGTCGGCCCCGACCGCGAACGGCACGATATTGTCGCCCGCGACGAGGTCGACGTCGACGAAGCGCTCGATCGCGTCGCCGATGAGCGCGACCGTCGCCTTGCCGGCATAGGCCGAGGCGATGCGCAGCTTCGCCTCGTCACCCGGCGCATAGGCCGTCTTGTCGAGGGTGACGACGACGTTGTCCGGCGTGTCGGCGCTGGCCGTGCCCGACCAGCCGACGTCAAACGTGACGCTGGTCTCCTCGCCGTCGAGCGTCTTGATGTCGAGCCTGTGCGCGCCCCAGCCGACAGGCGCCTGGAATTTCGCCGGCGCGTCGGCGCCGATGTCGACGACGCCGCTCGCCACCCGCTTCGACGACTTGACCGGCTCGTAGCTCCAGCGTCCCTCGCTGTTGAACCACTGATAGTCGTTGGTCAGCTGATAGAGCGACCACGCCGCGCCCTTCCGGGCGACCCGAGTCCCGTCGGGCGCGACGGCGATCGCCTCGAACGTCGCCGGCTCGCCGGCGGAGATCGAAGAGTCGAAGTCCTGCTTTACCCCGACCGCGACGCCCTTCGCCCGCACCGGCAGCGTCAGGGTGCGTTCGACCGTACGCCCGCCGGACTCGGCGACGTCGACAATCAGCTTCGCCTCGAGCGGCCGCGTCGCGGTCGCGTCCGGCAGGTCGACCGACAGCTCGGCATGGCCCTTGGCGTCGGTCGTCACCTTGTCGGAGAACTGGGTCTCGACGGTGGTGAACTCGTCGTCCGCGAGGCCCGCGACATAGCCGGGAAAGCCGGCGAGTTCTCCGCCCTCGACCGCTTGCAAGCGGATCGCGCCGGTGACGTCGAGGCCGCTCGCCGGCGCGCCGTAGAGGAAGCGCGCATCGAGCGTGAGCGCGATCGGCTCGCCCGGCGCGAGGTAGGGCTTCTCGGCCTTCAGGGTGAAGTCGAGCCGCTCGGGGATGTAGTCCTCGAGCAAAAAGCCGACCTCGCCGATCGGATCGCCCTTCGGGTCGGCGTAGGCTTCGATGGTCCATTTGCCCGGGGCCGACCCAGCCAGCAGCGGCACGGCGAAGGCGCGCCCGCCGAGGCCCTCGTCCGCGACCGTCGCGCGCTTGTATTCGACACCGTCGGGGCGCTTCACGACCATCGTCAGCGGCAGGCCGCTGCGGGCGACCCCCTTGGCGTCGCGCAGAAGCGCGACCGCGAACACCGTCTCGCCCGAGCGGTAGACGCCGCGCTCGGTGTAGAGGAAGGCGTCGAGGCCCGACGGCGCATCGCGCCCGGCGACGCCGCGGTCAGTGAGATCGAAGGCATTCTGCGCCAGATTGAGGAAATTATAGTCGCCGTTCAGCGTTGCGACGATGAGCCCCGGGGCGGAGCCGCCCTTGCCGCGGGCGAGGCCGGGGTCGAAGTCCGCCCAACCGTCGGCGCCGGTCGTCTTGACCGCCAGCACCTCGTTGTTACGGGCGACGAGCTTCAGTTCGACGCCGGCGAGCGGAGCGGCCGAGCCGAGCGACTTGACCAGCGCGTGGACGCCGTCGCCGCCTGAGATCGCGGTGAGGCCGAGGTCGGAGACGACCATCCACTGCGTGGCAAGCTGCACCGATTCCGTCTCGTCCCCGTTTGCGCTCTTCTCCTTCCAGGGACGGGCGGTGACGAGATAGACGCCCGGATCGAGCTTGCCGACCGCCTTCATCACCGGGAAATCGGTCACCACGTCCTTGTTGAGCGTGCTCATGACGTCCATCGAGCCGCTCCACACCTTGACGCCGTCCTGGTTGGCGATCTCCTGCGCGCGCGACGTGTCGACGGGTTTGAGGAAATCGTCGCGGTTGACGGTCGCGAGCAGGTTGCGGTCGCCGATGCGGTAGACGTCGATGGCGACCTTGGAGGTGTTGACGGTGACCAGCGGCGCGCCTTGCTGCCCCTCGCGCGGCAGCACATAGGCGCGCCCGGCGAAATGCGCCTGGGGCGAGCGGTCGCGCACATAGATTTCGTAGTCCGCCGACTTCAAAAGGTTCTCGCCGACCGCCGAGGGCAAGCCCTCGCGCAGCACGATGGCGTAGCGCTCGCCGTGCTTCAGGCCCTCGACACAGATCTGCTGGTCCTCGTTCGAGATCGCGGTGCTGGAGGCGCCCGACACGGCGACATAGGGCGCGAAATCGGTCTTCCGCGCGAGCGGCTCGGAGAAATTGAAGCAGACGCGCGGATCGGTCGATTCGTTGTCGACCTTGTAGTCGAGGATGCGGAAGCCGTATTGCGCGCGCATCGTCTCGTAGGTCTTGCGGACATCGATATTGTCGCGCCGGTCGAGCGAAGCCTTCAGGGCGTCGAGCGCGCCGCGCCAGGCGCTGTGGCGCGCCAGGAGATCGCCGAGCGTCGCCAGCGCCGCCGCCTGAGCGTCCGGCGCCGTTGCGCGCTGATAGGCGGCGTAGGCCGCTGCGGACCCTTGCGTGACGAGATCCCAGCGGTTGTTGGCCTGCGCGTCGTCGGCCTTCACCGCGACGTAGGCGTACGCGAGCCAGTTCGCCGGGTCCTTGGGCGCCGCTGTCACCGCGGCTGCAGCAAGCTTCGCGGCGACGTCGAACTTTCCCGCGACTACGGCCGACGAAGCGGCCTTGCGCAGCTCGTCGGGCGTCTTGCCCTGAGCCTGCGCGCCGATCTTGCCAGCCTCGATCTTCAGCGTCGCCGCGAGCCGCACCGCGTCGCTCGCCATGTCTTCGTTGACATAGGACCTGACGTTGGCGGCCTGGGCGGAGGCCACGAAAAGGAACGCGATGAACGCAGCGCGCAGAGCCTGGATCATGGTCACCCCCCGAGAATACTCGCGCGCCTGTCCTCACGAAGCTCGATTTCCACGGCGGCGCGCCAAATCCGTATATCACGGCGGCGTTATCGGACGCTCTTGTTGTGATCGGCCAGGCGCTGCCCCCATTGCGCCGGTTCGCGAACTGCGTTGGCCGAGCATGCTGAGGCCCAAGGTTTCGGCCACGGCTTTGAGCCTCTTGTCGTTCGTCCATAACGATGCTCCGGCAGTCAAACGCGCGGCCGCCAGGAGGTGGACGTCAACATAGCCGATCCCGCGGCCGAAGAGCGCGTTCCGTTGGATAAAGGCCATCACCTCCGAATTGTCCGCGACAATCGCGGACGGAAGGTCGGTCAAAGCTGAAATCACAACGCCGCGATTGCGCAAGCTTCCCAAGGCGAGTTCGCCGATCACATACGGATGAGTTAAAAATCTGGCGGGCCTCAAGCAGCGCGGCGAGCGCCAAATCGGCCCCGCGCAGATGGTCGACCCATACCGACGTGTCGACGAGTATCACGCTGGCGCCGGCCGCCGTCGCGGCGGAGCCTCGAGATCCGGTTCGCTGCCGCCAAGACGCGCCAGCCGTCGGGCGCTTTCTCGTTCGATCAACGCCTTGAGCGCCTCGCGCACAAGGAGCGACTTTTCCTTCACGCCGGTCATCGCCTGGGCCTTGGCGACAAGGTCGTCGTCGAGCGCGAGCGTGGTTCGCATGATCCGCTCCTCCAGTGGCGCCGATCACAGCATCAATTGATGACGAACACAATGCCAGTTCGTCCATCGCTGGTCGTCTCGACGATGTTCCTTCAGGGCTCGTCTTCCTCTACCATCGCAAGCGTCGCCTGCCCGAAACGGCGGCCGGGGGCATAGCCCATGAGTTTTCCGCACGTCCGCCTCGCCCTTGCAGCGGCCGGCCTGCTTCTTGGCGGGCCGCTCGCCCAGGCGCAGGCGCAGACCTCGCCGCCGAAGCCCGCCGCGGCCCAGCTGGACGCAGCCTTCGAAGCGCAGAAGGCGGCCTTCCTCGCGCTGCCGGCCGCGACGCGCGTCGCCGCGCAGGACGCGCTCGTCTGGCTCGGGCTCTACAACGGGACGAGCGACGGCGATTTCGGCAAGCGCACGCGCGATGCGATCGTCGCCTTCGAGGCCAGCCAGAAGGCGCCCGGCGACGGCGTCCTTTCGTCTGTCCAGCTCCAAGCGCTGCTGACGGCCGCGGACAGGGCCCGCGTCGCCGTCGGCTTTCAGACGATCGCCGATCCCAGGACCGGCGTCCGCATCGGCGCGCCGACAAAACTCCTTGGCGCCAAAAGCGGTGTGACGCTCGCGTTCGCCTCGGACTCGGGCAACGATCTCGCCGCCCTCTACGCGCAGCTCTCGGCCGACTCCGCGGCCCGAAAGGTCGCCTACAAGGCGATCAAGCCCGGCGCCTTCTTCGTCGTGTCCGGCCAGGACGCGGGCCGGAAGTTCTACACCCGCTATGAACTGAGCGCGGCTGCGACGCCGCCAATCCGCGGCTTCACTTTCAGCTATCCGATCGGCCGCGGCGATCTCGACCGGGTGGCGCTGGCGGTCGCCAACACCTTCGTCGCCTTCCCTTCGCCCGGCCCCGCGACGGGCGCGCCCGCGAGCCGCCCAGACGCCGCCTGCGCCGCCGCCTCCCGAGCCGAAGGCGACCGCGCTGATCGTTGCGTCCGACCGGGCTCTGACAGCGCTCAAGCCCGAGGATTGTCCGAATCCGACCGTTGGCGGCAAGCCGGCCCGGTTCGAGCGGACCGACGCGGCGACCGGGCTCGCACTCCTTTCGGGCGACTTCGGCAAGGCAAAGGCGCCGCCGCGCGGCGTCCTGGCGCCCGATCTCGTCGTGATCAGCGCGGATGGAGAGCGCTTTGCGGCCGTCCCCGCCGCGCTTGCAGACGGGGCGCAGCCGGCGGTCGTCGCCTCCCTCGGCAAGAGCGCGGCGGGCGGCCCCGTCTTCGACCGGCAGGGCGGCCTTGCGGGCGTCATCGCGCCCATCGCGGAGGAGCCGAAGCGCCTCGGCGGTGTCGCCCTCGCAGGCCCGCATGGCCTGATCGACGCCGACGCCATCGGCGCCTTCCTCGGCGGCGGCGCTCTGACGCCGATCGCCAACCCCGCCCCGCTCAGCCTCGGCGCGATCGCCGCGCAGGAGAAGACGGCGGTCGCCGCGGTCATGTGCGCAAAGTAGCGCTCTACCCGCCTTCGCCGCGGCAATAGGGGTCGATGAGGTCCGACGAGCCCACAGGCCACCACGAGTGCGGCAGGTGGACGTAGCTGGCGAGGATGAGAAAGCCGTCCCGTCCGTCCACCGTCGCCCCGACGACGGCGATCATCAGATCGGACGGGTCGCGAACCATGCGCCCGAATTCGTCCCAGACGAGTCGAAAGGGCTCCACGCCCGCAAGATCCGCGCTTTGAACCCGCAGCGCCCAGAACGGCTGGTGCGGAACGACAGGGCTCGATCAGACGCCATCGGTCGAGCGGCAGTCCGGGTGCGGCATCGGCAAGCGCATGGCGCGCCGCTGGAACGAGGCAGCCGAGATGGATGTGAAGCTGGTCCTGGCCGCGGACGACGCGCGAATTGACGATGAGCGCGATTTGGCCGCGCGCCGGCGGACGGCGGTTCGCCGTGGCGATCATCCCGCGCGCCGCCCAGGCGTCGGCGAAATAGTTCGGCGCCTCGGGCGATTGCAGGAACGGATCTTCGATGCCGGCGCTGCGGCGCGTCGGCGACAGGATCAGGTCGTTCGCCCAAGGCGGGCGCAATAGGATATGTCCGCGCGCCTCCCCTTCGGCGATGCCGACGGCGAGGCAAGGAAACGGCAAGCCAGTCAGGCGCTGGTCGGCGACACAGGCGCCAATCACCTTCCAAAGAGCGTCGCGGTCGTAAGCGATCGCGTAAGCGGCTCCGGCGGTGAGCGCGAGCGCGGCCGCAATGAGGCCGGCCAGCCAAATCAGCCAGCGGCGCGCCCGAAGTTGTGCCGAATTCTCCATCAATCCTCGACGAACGCGCGGCGCGGGATTCCCTGCGCGTAGAGAAGCGCCGCGAGGTCGGCGTGGTCGACACGCGCTCGGGCCGCCGCGGCGACCTGGGGCTTGGCGTGATAGGCGACGCCGAGCCCCGCCACGGCCAGCATCGCGAGATCGTTGGCGCCGTCGCCGACGGCGAGCGTCTCCTCGAGTTCGAGGCCCATGGCGGCGGCGACGTCGATGAGCGCCGCGCGCTTGGCGTCGCGGCCGAGGATCGGCTCGGCGACTTCGCCCGTGAGGCGGCCGTTCTCGGTCTCGAGCGTGTTGGCGCGGTCCTCGTCGGCTCCGATCAGGGCGCCGATCGCGGCGGTGAACTGCCGGAACCCGCCCGACACGATGACCACCTTCGCGCCGCGGGCGCGCATGGTGCGGGCGAGCGTGCGCGCGCCGGGATTGAGCGTGATCCGGGCCTCGAGCACCTCGTCGATCACCTCTTCCGGCAGGCCTTCTAGCAGCTTGACACGCTCGCGCAGCGCCGGCTCGAACGCGATCTCGCCCCGCATCGCCCGCTCGGTGATGGCCGCGACATGCGGCCCGAGGCCGACCAGCGCCGCGAGCTCGTCGACGCATTCCTGGCCGATCAGGGTCGAATCCATATCCGCCATCACCAGCCTCTTCTCGCGGCCCGCGAGCGGCTGGACGATCACGTCGACCGGTTTGCCGGCGAAATGCGCCGCGAGCGCGGCGCGCCGCGCGTCGAGGTCTCCGGTGACGACGAGGTCCGTCGCCACGCCCTCGTCGAGCCAGCTTCGGCGCTCGATCCCGCCGAGGGCTAGCGCGGCGCGGTCGACTAGGGCATCGGTGAGCGGCGCGCGCTCGGGGTCAGCGATCAGCGTGACGACAAGAACGGAAGCGGGCATGTGGAGTCCAGGCGGCGACGGGGGTTCGACGGCGTGAAGCGGGCGCTCCTCCTCGCAGGACCGACGGCCAGCGGCAAGTCCGCGGCGGCGCTGACTTTGGCCCGCGAATTCGGCGCGACCATCGTCAACGCCGATTCGATGCAGGTCTATGCCGACCTCAAAATCCTCACCGCGCGTCCGACGCCCGATGAGGAAAGGCAAGCGCCGCACCGGCTCTTCGGCGAAATCGACGGCGCGGTCAATTGCTCGGTCGGCCTGTGGGCGCGGCAAGCGCGAAAAATCCTTGCCGGACTGGGCGACGGTCCGGTGATTTTTGCTGGCGGCACGGGCCTTTATTTCCGCGCCCTGACCGAGGGGCTTTCGGACATGCCGGCTGTTCCCGAGGCGGTCCGGGCCGAGGTCCGGGAACGGGCGGAGGGCCGATCGACCGGCGACCTGCACGCCGAACTCGCCGTGGCCGACCCGGAGACCGCGGGGCGGCTCAGGCCCTCCGACCGGCAGCGGACCTTACGCGCCCTCGAAGTGCTCGCCGCGACCGGAAGGCCGCTCGCCGCCTTCCAGGGCGCGCGGGGCGAGCCGGCGCTCAGGCCCGGGGCATGGCGCGGCCTCTTCCTCGCCCCGGACCGCGAGGCGCTCTATGCCCGCATCGACGCCCGCTTCGACGCGATGATCGCCGCCGATGCGCTCGACGAGGTCAGGCGGCTCGCGGCGCGAAAGCTCGACCCGGCCTTGCCGGTCATGCGCGCCCACGGCGTCCCGCATCTCATCGCCCATCTCGAAGGGCGGCTTGCGCTCGCCGAAGCGGCGAAACGCGCCAAGCTCGACACCCGCCATTACGCCAAGCGCCAGTTCACCTGGGCCCGCCACCAGCTGCCCGGGTTCGACTGGGTCGCGCCGGAGGCGGCGGTCGAAGCGGGGGCGAAGGCGCTCGGGTAGCGCATGACAGGCGGGTGGAGTAGCGGGAGCGCCGGTGGCCCAGGCGAAGCGACCAAAGGTTTGAGATCGGCGCAAGGAAGACCAAGGTTTCCCCCATGTTCTTCGCGTTGAACAACTGGATCGTCGAACTGCCCACGACCCTGGCGATCGCCGCCGTGGTCGGGATTGTAGTTGCGTTGTCGCTCCTGGGCCTGCTCTTCGTTCAGATTTCCGTGCCACATCGGATCCGTAGCGCTCACAACGACGTCGCAGGATTCAACATCGCAGTCGTCGGGGTGATCTATGCGGTTCTGCTCGCCTTCATCGCAGTCGCCGTATGGGAGGATTTCGGCAGGGCCGACGCGCTGGTTCAGACGGAGGCCAATCTCGTCGGCAATCTCTATCGCGACACGGTCGGCCTTCCCGATCCTCTGGCGACTGGGCTGCGACACACGCTGTTCGTCTATGCCGAGATCGTCGTGCAGGACGAATGGCCGGCGCTCGCCGCCGGTCACGTCGACGACGAGGCCGGATGGCAACTGCTCGATAAATTTCACCTGGCTCTGGCGCAATTCCGTCCGTCCGAGCCAGGGTTGCAGGGGATCGAAACCGAGATGATCCGCAACCTGAATGCGCTCTACGACGCGCGGCGCGGACGTTTTCACGCCGCCGGCGTCGGTCTGCCCCCGATCCTGTGGTGGAACCTGATTGCGGGCGCAGGCCTGACGATCCTGTTCAGCTCTCTGTTCGGGGCGCCGAACTTTTCGATGCACATGGTCATGGTCGCGATGCTGGCCGCCTCGATCGCCCTCGTTCTCTCCCTCATCATCTTGCTGGACAATCCCTTTCGCGGGCAAAATCATGTTTCCGCGGCCCCGTTCGAGCGTCTGGTCAGGACGGTGGAACGCATGGCCTATCCGAAGGACTAAGCGTCCGCCGTAACTGCTTGGCCGCTCCTTCGCGCCTCGTCCCGAGCTTGTCGAACGACGTTGCAGGATTACGGCGTCCGTGGTCCCGGCATAACGGCCGGAGTCGCTGTTGCGCCTGTTGCGGATCGCGACCGCGAACGGCAGTAGGAGGGGAAGCGGTCATAGTCCTGCGCGCGAGAGTATATGGCTCCGGCCGAAGGCGATCTACGGGCAACTGCTCATTTCGGCGCTGTCGATTGCGCTGTCGCGACGCCCTTCGGAGGGCGAAACGCGTTTTGGTATCCGCAAGGAGTTTTGCGTCCTCGACTGGCAGGTGATGGTGGACCTGTCGACAAGGGGGAGAGCTGTCAATCGAGGTTGCCGAGTCTCAGAAACGACGATCATAACCGAGAAGGCAAAACTTCAGAGGGGGTCGCTCGCGACGGGTGCGACCGCAGGCCCACCCGTCCTCACACGACCGCGACGAAGGGCAGGCCGCCTGTCTGTCAGCCGGGATACCAGACTTTACGAGGCTCGGCTGAGTCGCGCTGGTAAGCCCAGGCGGCGTCGATCAGTCGCGTCAAATCGTAGCGCGGCCGCCATCCAAGCTCGAACTTGGCCCGACTGTTGTCCATCCAGTTCGAGTGGTAGCTGCTGGAGATGTCCACGGAATCCAGTCCGCGAGTCTGCTTCAGATATGAGGCGACCGCCGCGTAATCGACGGGCTCGTCCATGCAGATGTTGTATAGTTTGTTACTGGCGGCCGGATTGTCGAGCGCGGCGAGAATGGCGGCGACCAGATCCTCGACATGGACAAAATTCCGTTTGAGCGGATTGCCGCGGGCGTCGCGGAGCAGGGGCACTATTCCCGCGGCATGGCAACGTTCGGCGACCTCGGGAGCGACGAGGGTGTTCCAGACCGGCCCGCCAAACACATCATCGCCGAAAGACAGCGAATAGCGAAAATCATCTTTCTCCATGATCCAGGGAGCGCGCAGGCAGCAGGTGTTGATGCCGTACTGAATGGCAAACTGTGCCAGCATGACCTCCTCGAGAACCTTCGATAGCGCATAGCAACCAGGATAAGCGCGGTGGGGCGTATGCTCGGTGATCGGTTCCTGATGGTCGTAGAAGAAATGCCCAACCGCCGCGTCGCCGCCGATTAGGATGAATTGCTTTGCGGTTGCGCTTTGACGAAACGCCTCCAGCAGCCAGAAGAGTCCTTTGACTGTCACATCCATGACGGTTTCAGGGATCTCCTTGCAGGTCGCTAGATGCACGACATGCGTCACGCCAAGCATCGCGCGATCGACGCAGCCGCGATCGCCGATGGTTCCTTTGACGACCTCTATTCGAGAAGTCTCCGGGATTGCCCGGTTGTGACACAGCACCCTAATTTGCGCCTCACGCCACCGGACGTCCGAGAGCAACTGACCGATCAGGTTGACGCCGACCTTTCCCGTGGCCCCAGTCACCAGCAGCCGCATCGATTTCTCCTGCGCAACCATCTTCGTTCGAGTGCACCGCTGCGCTCGGCCGGCCGCTAGTCGGGATGACGAAGATTGCGGATATGCTCGAAGGACACCGCGATTACGATGAAGGCGCCGACGAATGCGCCCTGCCAGAATGCGCTGATCCCGAGAAGACCAAGGCTGTTGCGGATGACCTCGATCAGGGCCGAGCCGACCAGTGCGCCGAAAGCTGTGCCCACTCCCCCGGCGAGATTGGCGCCGCCGATGACGGTCGCGGCTATGACCTGCAATTCCATGCCCGCGCCGAGATTGGTGGTCACGGCCCCAAGCCATCCTGTTTCGATGATTCCGGCGATGCCGGCAGAAAGCGCCGAAATCATGTATACCGCGAGCTTGACCTGCCGCACTGGCACGCCTGTCAAAGTCGCCGCCTTTTCATTGCCGCCGAGTGCGAAGACGTAACGCCCAAACCGTGTCCAGCGCAGCGTGAAGCCGGTGATCAATGCGAGGCTGAGCGTGTAGATGACCGGGTTCGCTATCCCGAACACAAACGCTCCCCCGCCCAGATAGAGGAGCTTTGCATGATCGGGACCGAACTGGAAAACCACCGTATTGTTGGAGGCGACCATTGCCAGAGAGCGCGCGAACGACAGCATGGCGAGGGTCACGACAAACGGAGGGATGCCGACATAGGCGATCAGCACGCCATTGACCGCTCCGACAAGGAGCGCTGTGCCCAACGCCGCAGCGATGCCAATCTCGATACTATAACCGCTGTGCATCACGACGGCGAGGATCATGCTGCACAGGCAAAGAACCGAGCCGACCGAAAGATCGATTCCCCCGGTGATAATCACAATCGTCATGCCGAGCGAGATGATCGCAACGAAGGTGAAGTTGCGCGTGATATTGAAGAGATTGTTGGGCGTGGCGAAGGAATTCGTCGCAAAGCTTAGAAAGACGCACGCTGCGATTAGCGCCAGGAACACCCAGAACGCCTGGCGCGACAGGAGCCAGGAGACGTAACCGTGCTCCTGCTGTTGGACCGGGACATTGATCTCGACGGCCATGGTCAGAACCTTGAATGAGGGCGCGCGGACGCCGACGCTAAACCGCAGTCTCGAGGGCGCCGGTAATCAGGCCGGTGACCTCTTCGGGCGAGCTTTTGCCGATGGCCTTGTCGGCCACTTTCCGACCCCGGCGCAGGACGATGATGCGATCGGCGACGGCGAAGACGTCGGGCATGCGATGGCTGATAAGCACGATCGCGATGCCGCTGTCCCGCAGTCGTTGGATGAGGCTCAGCACTTCCGCGACTTGCCGCACCGAAATCGCGGCGGTCGGCTCGTCCATCAGCACGATCTTTGCCTTGGACAGGCGCGTGCGCGCGATCGCCACGGCCTGCCTCTGGCCGCCAGACATCTGTTGCACAAGGTCGCGAGGACGAGTCTCGGACTTCAGTTCGGTGAAAATCTCGCCGGCGCGGCGATACATCGCCGCGTAGTCCAGAACCCTGAACGGACCGACCCCCTTGAGAATTTCGCGGGCGAGAAAGACATTCGCAGCGGCGGTCAGGTTGTCACAAAGCGCGAGGTCCTGGTGCACGATTTCGATGCCGTGTTGTTGTGCCTCGATTGGCTTGTGGAGGACCAGTTCGCGGCCTTCCATTCGCATCGAACCATGCGAGGGGCGGAAATCGCCGGCGATGATTTTGACGAGCGTCGACTTGCCGGCGCCGTTGTCGCCCATCAACCCAACCACCTCACCGGGCTCTAGCGTGAGCGATACGTCGCTTACGGCCTGGATGGCGCCGAAATGCTTGGAGACATTCTCCAATTCGAGGATCGCCATGCCTGGGCCCGCCTCCCTTTCGGCGCGTGACGTGCGCGCATCTTTTTTCGTCGGTTGGACACTTATCGAACCGCACCTTACTAATCAAATATCGGTCCTATGTTGATTGGTCAACGTCTTGGCGCGCTTCAGGAAGCGGGAGGGACACGTTGAAATATCTCGGGGCGAGCTCGGAAACAATTTGTATGGCCGCCGCAGCATTGTTTGCCGCCGTTGTTGGCAAAGACAGCAGCCGACGGCCGCTCGTTTACAAATGTTCGCTGACCGCACGGATTAACCGTTCGTCAGATACGGACTGACCGTTCTTCAGATATTGTTTGACGAGACTGTTCGCCAAAGGCAAGAATGCCTTCGGGCGAACGTCCCCGGGGGATCTATCATCAGGCCCTCGTTTCGACCGGTTGGGGGGCGCCGTTGGCCAAAGTCCGGCGACGCCCCAAACCGTCAGAGAAAAATATGACGCTCCGAGAATTCTCGGATTACGTCAAACACGGGAGGAAGGTTATGAAAAAGGTCGCACTCGCTTTGGCCGCTACGGCGCTGACTCTGTCAGCAAATGCCGCGGTCGCGCAGAAGAAACAGCTCGTCATCATCGTCAAGGGCCTCGACAATCCTTTCTTCGAGGCGATCCATCAGGGTTGTGAGAAGTGGAACAAGGAGAACGCCAGTTCGCCTTACCAATGCTTCTACACCGGGCCGGCGTCGACTTCGGACGAGGCGGGCGAAGCGCAGATCGTCGGCGATATTCTTGGCAAGTCTGACACGGCGGCCGTCGCCATTTCTCCATCCAATGCGCCCATGATCGCCAATACAGTCAAGTCGGCCAATCCGAAAGTTCCGATCATGACAGTCGACGCTGACCTCAAGAAAGAGGATGCGGCGTTGCGCAAGACCTATCTCGGCACGGACAATTATTTGATGGGCTTCAGGCTCGGCGAGTATCTGAAGAAGGCCAAACCGAATGGAGGCACGGTCTGCCTGATTGAAGGCAACGCCGCCGCCGACAACATCTTGCGCCGCGCGTCCGGCACGCGCAACTCGCTGTCCGGCAAGAAAGGCCTCGAGATGCTGAAGGGCGAGGGCGGCTGGACCGAGATATCCGGCTGCCCGGTTTTCACCAACGACGACGGGCCGAAAGGTGTGCAAGCCATGTCCGACATCTTGACCGCCAATCCCAAGCTCGACGCCTTCGTGATTGAGGGCGGTTGGCCGCTGTTCGGCGCGCCCCAGCCATATCGGCAGCTCACTGATCAGTACAAGGACCGGATCGCCAACAAGTCGCTCGTGATCGTCGCGGCCGACACGATCGGCGACGAAGTCGCCATCGCCAAGGAGGGGCGGGTGAACGCGCTGGTCGGCCAGCGTCCGTTCGAAATGGGATACAAGGCCCCATCGGTCATGATCGACCTCATTGAGGGCAAGAAAGTCGACGATCCAGTATTCACCGGGCTCGACGAATGCACCAAGGAAACTGCGGACACCTGCATCCAGAGGTAGGGCCTGCTGCGCCGCGATTGTCAGGCGAGCGAACGAGCGGGAGGCGCCAAGGCGTCTCCCTATGATGGATCTGTCGCTCGACAAGCTTCTCCTTGCCGGTGGCGACTTTAGAGCGGTTCCCTGTTACGCAACTCCATATCCGCAGTGTAGGAAGAAATTCTCGCATTCCTTGCGCGTCAGCGTTGCGCAGCATGCGACGATGGCGACGTCCAAGTCGGATTTGGTCCGCGCCTGCACCTTGCGCAGATAGGCCTTGAGCTTCGAGAAGAAATTCTCGATCGGGTTAAAATCCGGCGAATAAGGCGGAGTGAAGAGAATCGAAGCGCCGGCTGCGCGGACTGCCGTCGCCACAGCCGGTTGCTTGTGGGCACGGAGATTATCCATCAGCAGGACATCGCCGGGCCGCAGGCACGGCACAACTATCTGCTCAATGTAGGCCAGGAACGATGGACCGTCGATCGGCCGGTCGAAGACGACCGGAGCGACAATTCCGTCCAGGCTCAGGCCAGCCACGAAAGTCGTCGTCTTCCAATGGCCGTGCGGCACGGAGGCGACCAGTCGCTCGCCGCCGGGAGCGCGGCCATAAAGTCGCGTCATGTTGGTCTTCGCCGCCGTCTCGTCGAAGAATATGAAGCGCGTGGAATCCATGAAGCGTTGGGCGATGCGGCGGAAGAACCCGCGTTTCAGGGCGACGTCCGTCCGCGTCTGCTCGTCGGCGATCAGGCTTTTTTTTGAATCTCAGATCGAGGCGCGCCAACGTCCTGTCGACCGTGGATTTGCCGACCTTCGGTCCGCCACGCGCGACGATCTCGTCGGCGATCTGCGCCAGCGTCAAATCCGGCGTTTCATCGACGATGGCGCGGACCATGTCGTAGCATTTGACGAGAGCCGGCTTCCTCGATCCGCCGACCTTTTGCGGGTCGATAGCGTCCGTCTCGACGAACTGTCGGACGATCTTTATCACCGCCGAATGGGAGACCGCGAAACGCTCCCCCGCCGCACGGCATGTCATGCCCTCAATCAGGACGGCATGGACGAATCTTTCGCGAAGATCGTTCGACAGCGGTTTCATTTCGTTCCCCGTGCTTAGGGGAATCTTGCTGTAAAATCATGAATCTATGCAAGTGGGAATTGATCTCTAGGAATCGCGCGGGGGCGAACGTCCGCTTCGCTTTCGAATTGCGCCATTCGCCGGGCAATCGGCGAACGGCCAGCATTTGCGCAATTCCACCATTCATTGGATCAGCCGGAAGGTTGGCGCCGGGTCGATTGCGGCTGTCTGACCGGCCGATTGGCGGAGGCCAAGGGTAAGATTGGCGCCATCGGCTTTCCGCCTCACGCGGCTGCCGATGGGAATTTTAGCTGAGCCGCCGCCGGCGCCCCGCCGCGGAACCGAAGCGCGTTCCCGAGCCCTGTCCGTAAACCTGTTTGCTCAAAAAATAGGTAGCATTTTCTTGCCATTTGACTCGGTTTATGTTCTTCTTTTGTTCTAGACATCCCAGCAATAGAGACAACCGCCCGTGCGTCTCGAACCGGCTCCGCCAATACCGCCCGCTGATCCGTCGACGGAGGCGCGTTTGGCGCGCCTCGCGAGGTTTCAGCGGGAGCACCTGATCGTGTCGACGGCCCTCAACCGCGGCGTGTCGGTCGCCGAAGTTGCCGCCCGGGTCGGCGTCGGCGAGACGCGCGTGGGCGCGATCATCCGCGACCCCGGTTCGTCGCCGCAAGCCGGCGCCGGCTCGAGCCGGACGCTCGGATCGCGCTCCTGGAACTCGATGCGTCCGCCGAAGCGAGCGCGTCCTACGGCGAGGCGCTGGCTTATCGCGCGAACTTTGCGGCGCAGGATCTTAACGACGTTCCGTTCGAGCAGGCGCAGGAGCCCCTCGTCCCGCTTCAATGGGGTGAGGGGTTTGGGGGGGGTGCCGGCGTCGACGCCCGCCCGGCGGCGGATGGTCGCCCGGAAGACCCGCTGCAAGTCTATGAAAAGATTGAATCCGCGCCCGGAAGAATCGAGGCGAGCCCGACGGCGCAGGACCCCCTCGTCCCGCTTCAGCAAGAAGAGGGGTTGGGCAGTTTGCGGGCGAAGCTGCCCGCCCGGCGGCGGATGGTCGCCCGGAAGACCCGCCGCAAGTCTATGAAAAGATTGAATCCGCGCCCGGAAAAATCGAGGCGAGCCCGGCGGCGCAGGACCCGCTCGTCCCGCGTCTGCAGGAAGAGGGGCTGGGGCTGTCTGCGGGCGACGATGCCCGCCAGGCGGTCAACGGTCGCCCGGAAAACCCGTCGCAACGCCCTGAAAACATTGAATCCGTGCCCGGGGATCGGCCGCCGCACGGAAGCGGCGGCCGGATCCAGCGCCCCCCTGACCGAGGTCAGTCGTGGCGGTTCGCTTGCCAGGCGTCGTCAGGCAGAGCAAACCTTGGCGCCCACCAGTCCCGAGAGCGTTCATGACCCTGATCAACCCCTTTCGCGCCCTGCGGCCGGCGTCCGGCCGCGCGGCCGAGGTTTTGGCTCCGCCCTATGACGTGCTGTCGAGCGCCGAGGCGCGCGAGCGCGTCAAGGGCAAGCCATGGAGCTTTCTGCATGTCTCGAAGGCCGAAATCGACCTCGATCCGGCGATCGACCCTCAGGACCCCGCCGTCTACGCCAAGGCCGCCGAGGCTCTTCGCGGCATGATCGCGGCCGGCGTGCTGGTGCGCGACGCGACGCCGGGCTACTACGTCTATCGCCTCACCTGGCGGGATCACGTCGAGACGGGCTTCGCCGCCGCGGCCTCGCTCGCCGCCTATGCCGAGAACCGCATCCGCAAGCACGAGCTGACGACGCCAGCAAAGGAGGACGACCGGGTGCGCCAGATCGAGGCGGTCGGCGGCCAGACCGGCCCGGTCATGCTCGCCTATCCGGAGACGCCAGCGATCGACGCGCTGCTGGCCGACGCCTCGGCGGGTCATCCCGCGGTCGACGTGACGGCCGACGACGGCGTCCGCCACGAGCTATGGCCGGCATTCGAGCCGGCGACCATTGGCTCGCTGACGCGCGCGGTCGACGCCCTGCCGGCGCTCTACATCGCCGACGGTCATCACCGCTCGGCCGCGGCGCTGCGGGTCGCCGAAGCGCGCGGGATCAAAGGCGGCTCGTTCCTCGCCGTGCTGCTGCCCGAGCAGCAGATGACCATCCTCGACTACAACCGCGTGCTGCGCGACCTGAATGGGCTCACGCCGGAAGCGGTCTTGAGCGAAATCAGCCGACGCTACACGGTCGAGCCGAGCGACGACCCGGCGCGCCCTGGCCGTGCGGACGAGATCGGCATGGTTCTGGGCGGCCGCTGGTGGAAGCTTACGCTGAAGCCCGAGATCCTGGCCGCGGTGATCGGAAGCGGGGATCCGGTTGCGCGGCTGCCGGTGACACTGCTCGCCAAGAGTATCATCGAGCCGATTTTCGGCGTGACCGATCCGCGCCGCGACAAGCGGATCGACTTCGTCGGCGGTGGCCGGGGGCTCGGGGAACTGGAACGGTTGGTCGCGTCCGGCGTCGCGGCGGTCGCCTTCGCGCTTCATCCGACCGAAATGGCCGACCTCATGGCGGTCGCTGACGCTGGGCAGATCATGCCGCCGAAATCGACCTGGTTCGAGCCCAAGCTCGCCGACGGCATGGTTAGCGCCATTCTGGACTGAGAGCGCGCGGCCTCGGTCGCCCGAAATCAGGGCAAGAGCCGCGAATTTAGAGCACCTGGATCGAGTTGACTGAGAATTGCGCCGTATCATTGTCGATGCCAACGCTCACACAGCCGGCGTTGGCGGCGATGTCATACACGCCATAAGGTACGACCTTGCCGAGTTCGGCGTCGACGAAGTCATGCACCTTTACCGGGTCGGGACAGCCTTTCGGCCGGTAGTCGCTGCCGGCGTTCTTGTAGGGGCCGATCGGCTCTTTCTTCTTCGTGTCGATCGAGATCACCGGCTTGCCGGCCGCCTGCATCGTCAGCGCCGCGGCATTGATATGCTCGAACTGCGCATCACGGTCGGGATTGCGGACGCTTTCCAGCGTCTTGCGATTTACCTGCCGGCAGTATTGCAGCGACCCCAACAGTTTGGGGATGGTGCTCTTGCTGACCTGATGCCCCATCGCGCACAGCGCCGCTGCCAGCTTGGCGTGGCTCTTCGAGACCCACCGCAGCGGCCGCATCGGGTCGCCCTTGGTCGCCGGTTCCAGCAACTGACGCAAGTCGTCCACTTAAGATGCGATCAGCGCTAACGTGAGACATTCGGAGGACAAGATGGCTGAGCGGGAGATTGGCGTCGGAATCGTCGGCTTTGGATTGGGCGGGCGGGTCTTTCATGCGCCTTTTGTGGATGCGGCGCGTGGGCTTCGCGTGGCGGCGATTTTACAGCGCAAAGGCGACGAGGCGGCCAAGGCCTATCCTGCGGCGGAGGTCGTGCGCTCGCTCGACACCATGCTGGCGGACAGGGCGATTGAGCTCGTCGTCGTCACAACGCCGAGCGCCACCCACTTCGAGCTGGCGAAGCACGCCCTGGAGGCGGGTAAGCATGTCGTCATCGACAAGCCCTTTACCGCAACCAGCGAAGAGGCGCACGAACTGAGCCGGCTTGCCCAGAGTAATGGGCTGCTCCTGGTTCCGTTTCACAACCGCCGCTGGGATGGGGATTTTCTGACCGTGAAGAGGCTGATCGCTGAGGAGGCGGTCGGACGGCTCGTCACCTTCGAATTGCACTTCGATCGCTTCCGTCCCGTGCCGCGCGAGGGAAGGTGGCAGGAAGCGGCCAATCCGGCCAACGGCATGCTGTTCGACCTGGGGCCGCATCTGGTCGATCAGGCGCTGGCGCTGTTCGGGCCGCCCAATTCCATCACCGCGAGCGTCCGCCTCGATCGCGACGGGACCGCGATCGAGGACGCCTTCGACATCACGCTGAGCTATCCGAGGCCGAACGGCAAGCGGCTCCTGGCGCATTGCCGGACGAGCTATTTGGCCTGCGAAAATGCGCCTCGATTCCTGCTGCACGGGACGAAAGGCAGCTTTCGCAAATACGGGCTCGATCCGCAGGAGCCTGCGTTGGTTGGCGGCGCCATTGTTCCTGCGGACGGGTCGCCCGAGGTGTGGCTGCGAGAGCCAGAGGCGGCGTGGGGTAAACTGACCATTGCGCCGAATCCGGAGACCCCGGAAAGGCTGGTCGAAAGGACGGTGACGACGGAGGCCGGCGACTATCGCGGCTTCTATGCGAATGTCCGCGACGCGATCCTCGGCGCGGCGCCGCTCGCGTTGACCGCCGACGACGGATTCCGCGTCATTCGGCTGTTGGAGCTGGCTCGGCAGAGCTCGACGGAGGGGCGCACGGTGAAAGTGGAGTTTTAGCGTAACGGCCCAGCCGGGCGGCCACGAGACTAACTACGGATGGCTTTCGGGGCTTCCGTTCCTATGCCGGCCGGGTTGAGGGCCTCGTTTCGGCCGGCTCGGAACCTTCGCGGCTTGCACCCGGAGGTCACGTTCGATCTTGGAGACCGGAAGCTCTTCACCCCTTGTGCGCGAGCCAGCTCGTCACCACCGAAAAGCCCTGTCCGGTTGGCACCAGATACACGATGAGGCGGTTGTTGTCGTAAACGCCGAAGGTCAGCGCCTCGCACTGAGAGTCGTCTGCCGCCAGCACGCCGCAAGTTGTCGTCTGCGATGAGATCGGCGACCAGCCGACAGCGATGATCGCGATCTCGCGCGGCATGCCGACCTGAAGCTGTTGGCTCGCCTGGAAGGCGTCGAACGGCGGCGGATAGGAATCCCGCACCGCCGGATAGCCGCCCGGCGCACAGCCGGCGAGCAAGGCCGCTACGGCAAGGATCGCAAGTCGAGATCGCACGCGCCGCCCCTGCAAGTTACCATCGCGAACGGAGGAGCGACGCGGGAATCGCGGGGCGGACCATCGTTCGATCGAGCCGATTTTCGGGCAAGAGGATTAGCGTCGCGTTAAACCTATGGTTGTGCTGCCCGTCTTTATGCAATCCTATGACATCCTGCGGCGTGGGCGGGCGGACACATCCGAGACGGCGCCTTCCACGCCGAGCGGCCCTGCGCTAGCCTCCAGCGCATGACGAATAAACCCCAGCCGGCCCAAAGCCTCGCCCTGGCGCGCGCCGAGCACGCGCGCCTCGGCGCCGAGATCGCCGGGCACGACATGCGCTACCATCAGGAGGACGCGCCCAGCGTCTCCGACGCCGAATACGACGATCTGCGGCGACGCTATCAGGCGCTCGAGGCGACCTTCCCGGAGTTGGCCGATGCCGACTCGCTCTCCCGCAAGGTGGGCGCTGCCCCAGCCGAGAAATTCGCCAAGGTCCGGCACGCCGTGCCGATGCTGTCGCTCGGCAACATCTTCGCCGACGAGGAGGTCGAGGAATTTTACGCCCGAGTCCGACGTTTCCTGGGTCTTCGCGAGGAAACCCCCCTCGCCATGACCGCCGAACCCAAGATCGACGGCCTCTCCTGCACCCTCCACTACGAGAACGGCGAGCTCAAGCAAGCGGCGACGCGGGGGGACGGCTACGAAGGCGAGGACGTCACCGCCAACGTCCGCACGATCAAGGCCATCCCGCGCCTCCTGACCGGGGCGCCGAAGATTTTCGAGGCCAGAGGCGAGGTCTATATGCGCCTTGAGGACTTCGCCGCGCTCAACGCCCGCCAGGCGGAAGCCGGCAAGCCGACCTTCGCCAATCCGCGCAACTTCGCCGCCGGCTCGTTGCGCCAGCTCGACCCGCGCATCACGGCCTCGCGTCCGCTCGCGTTTTTCGCCTACGCCTGGGGCGAGGTCAGCGAGCCCTTCGCCGTAACGCAATTCGAGGCCATCGAGGCCATGCGGCGCTTCGGCCTGCCGACCAATCCGCGCACAAAACTCTGCCGGTCGGCGGCCGAGCTCATCGCCCAATACCGCACCATCGAGGCCGAGCGCGCCAACCTCGGCTACGACATCGACGGCGTCGTCTACAAGGTCGACGACCTTGCGCTTCAGCAGCGGCTCGGCTTCGTTTCCCGCTCGCCGCGCTGGGCGACGGCGCACAAGTTCCCGGCCGAGCGGGCGACGACCGTGCTTGAGGCGATCGAGATCCAGGTCGGGCGCACCGGCGCATTGACGCCGGTCGCCAAGCTCAAGCCCGTCACCGTCGGCGGCGTGGTCGTCTCGAACGCGACCTTGCACAACGAAGACGAGATCGCCCGCAAGGACGTCCGGATCGGCGACACGGTCGTGGTGCAGCGGGCCGGCGACGTCATCCCGCAGGTCGTCGAGGTGCTGCTCGACAAGCGCGCCCCCGGCGCCGAACCGTTCAAGTTTCCTGAGACCTGTCCGGCCTGCGGCTCGGCGGCGCTCCGCGAGATCGACGAAAAGACCGGCGAGGCCGACGTCGTGCGCCGCTGCACCGGCCACCTCGTCTGCCCGGCGCAAGCGGTCGAGGGGCTGAAGCACTTCGCCTCGCGCAACGCCTTCGACATCGAGGGCCTTGGCGACAAGCAGATCGAGCTCTTCTTCAAGGAAGGGCTCGTCCGCACGCCCGCGGACGTTTTCACGCTCCGCCTCCGCGACGGCCAGGGCCGCCCCCCCTTGCGCGATTGGGAGGGCTTTGGCGAAACCTCGGTGAAGAACCTGTTCGACGCCGTTGACGCGCGCCGGACCGTCGCCCTCAATCGCTTTCTGTTCGCCCTCGGAATTCCGCCATATCGGCGAAACCAACGCGCGCCGACTTGCGCGCCACTACGGCGACTGGGAGACGTTCCGCGCCGCCGCGCGGGCGGCGGACGCGGCCGAGGAGCTGGGAAGCGTCGCGGGCGTCGGCCCGGTCGTGGCCGAGACGGTCGCCGACTTCTTCGCCGAGCCGCGCAACGAGGCGGCGCTCGACGCGCTCTTGCGCGAGGTGACGGTCGAGCCAATGGAGGCGGTGGCTGCCGGCCATCCGCTCGCCGGCAAGACCGTCGTCTTCACCGGCTCGCTTGAGCGGATGACCCGCGACGAGGCCAAGGCCATGGCGGAGCGGCTGGGGGCCAAGGTGTCGGGGTCGATCTCGGGCAAGACCGACTTGGTCGTTGCGGGTCCTGGCGCCGGCTCGAAACTTGCAAAGGCGCGCGAGTTCGGCGTCGAGACGATCGACGAGGAGGAATGGGTGAAGCGGGCCGGCGGAGGCTAGGCGCGGGGACGATTTGGAGAGCCCGGTGAGCGGAGCGGACTCGCAAGCCCCCTTGCGGCGCGGATGGACGACCGGCGCCTGCGCGAGCGGGGCGGCGCGCGCGGCGTTCGAGGCGCTGCTGACGGGCGTCTTTCCCGATCCCGTGCCGGTCGCGCTCCCAAAGGGTCTGAGGCCCGCATTCGCGCTGGCGAAGTCCCATCTCGGGCACGCCGAGGCGGTGGCGGGGATCGTCAAGGACGCGGGCGACGATCCCGACGTGACGCACGGAGCGCTGATCCTGGCGACGGTGCGGTTCGCCGCGCGCGGGTCGGGTGTCGCCTTTCGCGCCGGCCAAGGGGTCGGCACGGTGACGCGCCCGGGGCTGCCGCTGCCGCCCGGCGAGCCCGCGATCAATCCGGCCCCGCGCGCGATGATCCGGGCAAACTTGGGCGAGGTCGCCGAGCGGGTCGGCGTCGCCGCCGACGTCGAGGTCGAAATTTCCGTTCCCGACGGCGAAAGGATCGCCAAGCGGACCGCCAATGGCCGGCTCGGCATCGTCGGCGGCCTGTCGATCCTCGGCACGACCGGCGTCGTCGTGCCCTATTCCTGCGCGGCCTGGATCCACTCGATCATGCGCGGCGTCGATGTGGCGCGTGCGAGCGGCTTGACCCATATCGGCGCGGCGACTGGCGATGTTTCCGAAGCCGCCATCCGGGCGCGCGACGGCCTGCCCGAGCATGCGCTGATCGACATGGGCGACTTTGTCGGCGGGATGCTCAAATACCTGCGGGTCCACCCGATCGCCCGCATCACCATCGCGGGCGGCCCGGCCAAGATGACCAAGCTTGCGCAGGGCTTGCTCGACCTGCATTCCAAGCGCGGCTCGGTCGATCTCGCGGCGCTCAGCGAGCGCGTGGCCGAAGCCGGCGGCGCAGCGGACGTATGCGCGGCGATCGCCGCCGCCAACAGCGGCCTGCACGCCTTCGAGCTTGCGTCGGCGGCCGGCTTCGACCTGCCCGGACTGATCGCCGAGGGCGCATGGCGCACCGCGGCGCGGGTGCTGGCCGGCGCGCCGACCGAACTCGAGATCACGGTCGTCGGCCGTGACGGGCACATCCTGGCGACCAGCGGGTTTCGGCCGGTGTCGGGGCCCGGCTGAATGGCCCTGTCTGTAGCCGCGCTCGCTGAGCGCGGACGCCGTGGTCGCCGACCGCAGCGCTCATAGGCCTTGTCGCCGACCGCGGGAGACCCGGTCCGACCGCTGACCGCGATTTTCTGACCAAGTCCCAATGATTTCAATGGGTTAAGGGGTAGAATCGGCGATTCTGAGTCCAACGACTCAATGATATCAAGGGATTACGCGGAGGTTGAGCGTCGTGGCAGCCGCCGGGGCGTCCGACCTGCGGCCGCCTCCTCGACCGCCATGCGTCACATGGCCCCGGTAGCGGCCGCGATTTCCAGGGGCGCGGCCGCCGTCTCACTTGGATTGGGTAAACAGATCGGGTCTGCCGCTCATGAAGGCGATGATGGCGCGGTAGTCGTCGTCGGTGCAGGCGCAGAGGCCGCGCGGCGGCATGGCGTTGCGGCCGCTCTTGACCGAGGCGAGCAAACCGTCCGGTCCGCGCGCCGCGATGCGCGGCGCCCAGGCCGAGGTCTGCCCGATCAGCGGCGCGCCGTTGCCGGCCACGCCGTGACAGTTCTTGCATGACCGGTCGAACTTGGCCGCGAGCGCCGGCGGCGACGGCTCGGCGCGTAGCGCATAGTCGATCTCGGCCTGGGAGGCGCCCGGCGGGCGTCCGGCCTGATGCGAACGGCCGCAGGAGGCGAGCAGAGCGGTGGCGGCCAATGCGGCGAACAAAACCCGGCGCATCCGTCTCCCGTTCAGCCCTCTTCAGCATTCGACGATCCGAGCGCGACGCGAAGACGGCAAACGCGCTTTTTCGCAAAAGACGCGCGACATCAAGACACGAACACGACGTTTGTGATCCCAGTGGAATCCAATTGCTCGAGACGGAAATATCAGGCCGCCTCCGTGCGTCAAGCGAATCCGCCGCCGATTTGCGCCGTTGCGCGCAATCGCCTTCGAACCCGCGGACAATGTGGGCTTCAACCTCTCGGCTCTAATCGTGGACGGCGCGTCAGGCTGCTGACCCTTCACCCGGTCGGTCTGCAATTTTCGGCCTTGGGAGCGCCACAAGCTCCGCCTGCCCGCGCCCCGCTCCCTTGCGATCCATTGAGGCGATCCGTCCGCGTCGCAGAGATCAGGTCACGGCTAGTGGATCTGTATTCAATTGACCCCGGTCCTGCGCCTTGTCCAACTGGGCTTGCTCCGCAACGAAATTGAGAACGGCCCGTCGGCGCTCCGGGTCTCTAATACTCAGATAGGTGCGCACGAGAAACCATCCCACTTGTACGGTAGCCCGGTACTCTGGAGGATTGATCGGACGATCAGTCCGGATCGAGACGTTAGCGGCTGCCGAAATCGCAAGGCGAAGTTCGTCCAATCTGTATGGGTCTGGGACAGGCAAGCTCGGCGGCGACGGGGCGTCCTCGCGATTTGTCTCGATGGCGGGCTCCGGCGCCTTTCGGATCGCAGCGCCGACCCGAACCCTTGTCCTTGCCTTTGGCGCAGACGCAGCAAAATTGTGAATTGCCCCTTCTTCTTCCCACTTGTGGCTTGTCGGGCTCATTGGCGTTCAGTCCGCAAAGAGGACGCTTGCCGCCAATCCGACGCGACATGGCTTCAGACGCAAACCGTCCTATACCGATCAAGGGTACCGAAGGGGAAAGGCATCCGCTGTACAAAATTGACCGAATTGCCAAAGAATGACGTGGCGCCGCCTGCGACTTATTCGCGCAGGACGACACTCAAAAGAGAACTGTTGACTTTCAGCACCCCGTTATAATCGATATAGCCAAGTTTCCTGAATTTGTTCATGAAGTAGCTTACCCGCGGGCGGGTCGTCCCGATCATCTCGGCAAGCATCTCCTGACTGATTTTTGTGGTGATCGGCTCCGGCTTCCCTTCCCCTCCGAAATTCGCCAGCAGCAGAAGAGCGCGGGCCAGGCGTCTTTCGCTGGAATGGAACAGGTGGTCGACAAGGTCCGCCTCGACTCGACTGTTGCGGGTCAAGAGGTGCGCGGTGAACACGGCGCCAAAGGCGGGTTCGGTATGGAGGACGCGGATCATCTCCGCTTTCTCGATGCGCAAGACGGTGGCGTCGGTCATCGCAGTGGCCGTCGCCAATCGCGAAGGCTGGGCAATCAGGCAGCCTTCGCCGAAAAAATCCCGCTCGCCGAATAGGCCGACGACCGCCTCCCGCCCCTGCCCGGAGATCACGGCGATCTTGACCTTGCCCCGGACAATATAGAAAACCGAGTCGGCGGCGTCTCCTTGCGAAAAAATAACCTGTCTCGGCCGATATTCGGACATGGATCGGCGGTGGTTCGCTGTCGCGAGAAATACGTCCGGATCAAACGCAGCCTTCTTGGCTTTTTTTGCCATCAATCGACTTCCGCACCCATACGTGAGCGTAAATTCCATCAGCCACTGAAGAATGGCGCCCGCCTTCTCAGCTCGTGATCATGCTCGCATCTTATATTGTCATAGTGACAAGCCATCGTGCACGCGCATTGATCTAGGTCAACGCGGACGGTTACCGCACCACTCCGGTTTCCGTTCGCTAGTCGGCCGCGGCGTCAACAAATTGGAAGGGTCGATCCCACCTGTCGCCGCGCACTGACCCAAGCGTCGCTGCCCGGCTCCGCTCCCGTTCATATGTGGACGGCCTCTGGCAAGCGGTTTTTGACGGTCTGAACGTTTTGGTCTGCTGCGGTCATATGTACGGCCTGTTGGCGCGGTATAGACCGCTGGCCCTGATGATATTCGACGGTCCTGGTCCCTATCATTGCGACGGGCTCTGGGCTCGTGACGGGTGTCGGGGTGTCCTGGACTTTCGTGGCGACCGTGTCGTTCATCACGTCGTTGCGCTTACCAAACTGTTCGAACTGAAACGCCTGGTTGGAGAGCCCTGTCTTCAGGCTTTTGTATAAAGTTCGGTTCGGAAGGCTTCGCCGGTCGACATCATCGCCCAGGCGATTCTGGCCAGCTTGTTGGCCAGGGCGACGGCGACGACGCGTTCGGGCTTTCTGGCCCTCATGGCGACAATCCATTCGGCCAGGGCGCCTTTGTATTTGTGGGCCACGCGCAACACCGACGTGCATCCCACGACCAGCATCTTGCGCAGATATCGATTGCCCTTCTTGGTGATGGGGCCGAGCTTGTCCTTGCCGCCGCTCGAGTGCTGGCTCGGCGTGATGCCCAAAGACGCGCTGAAATCGCGCGCCGACCGGAAGACGCCGGGATCCGGATTGAAAGCGACCATCGCCGATGCGATCAGCGGGCCGAAGGCGGGGATTTCGTCGAGCAGCCGGCTCGTCTGGTTTTTCGCGCTCGCCTGGGCGATCGTCTTCTCCAGCCCGTCGATCTTTTCGTCGAGGCCATCGATGTGCGAAGCCAGCATCGCGGTCGCCTGCCTGGCCTCTTCGGCAAGGGTTTCGTCGGCCTCGGCGAGCGCCAGCAGGTCCTCGACCCGGTGGATGCCCTTGGGCGCGATCAGGCCGAACTCCGAGAGATGCCCGCGCAGCGCGTTGACGGTCATGGTTCGCTGCTTGACCAGCAATTCCCGGGTCTTGTGCAGCATCAGCCCGGCTTGCTGATCGGCGCTCTTGATCGGAACGAACCGCATGTCGGGGCGCGACATGGCCTCGCAGACCCCCGCCGCGTCCTTCGCATCGTTCTTGTTCCGTTGAACATAGGCTTTCGCGTAAGCGGGAGGAATGAGGACCACGTCGTGCCCCAACGCCCGCAGCTCCCGCGCCCAGTAATGCGCCGATCCGCACGCCTCCATCCCGATCCGGGTTGGCGCAATCCCGGCAAAGAAACTCAGGAACTTGCCCCGGCTCAACTTTCGCGTCACCGCAGGCGCGCCCTCGCGCTCGATCCCATGCACCTGAAAAAAGTTCTTCGCCAGATCGACCCCAATCCTGATAAACTCCTTCATGGACGGCTTCCCTTTCCGTGACCGCCTACCGGTCACCCTTTGGCACTTGATGCCATTCGGGTGAGGCCGTCCACATCATCATTGCGAGGCCCCGAAGGTCGGGAAACGGGGCGATTGCGACCGCTCCTACTTGTCTCTCGCGGCCCCGGCCCGAAACCGTCGCACGTAGGCGGCGTTGTAGAGTTCGCTCTCGCGAAAGTCCTTAGCCCCGAGCGCCGGCCCGACGAGAATGAGGCCCGTGCGCTCGACGGGCGCCGCGCGCATCGCTTCGACCAGGCTGCCGAGCGGAGCGCGGACGACCCGCTCGTCCGGCCAGGACGCGCGGGCGACGACGGCGGCCGGGCAGTCGGCGCCATAATAGGGCAGAAGCTCGGCGACTACGCGCTCGAGCGCGTGGATCGAGAGGTGGATCGCCAGTGTCGCGCCAGTCGCGGCAAAGGCCGCGAGCGTCTCCCGCTCCGGCATCGGCGAGGCGCGTCCCGCGATGCGGGTCAGCGCCAGCGATTGCGCGAGCCCCGGCAGGGTCAACTCGCGCTTCAGCGCGGCGGCGGCGGCGGCGAAGGCCGGCACGCCCGGCGTCACCGTGGTGGGCACGCCCGCGGCGTCGAGCCGGCGCAACTGTTCGCCCATCGCGCTCCAGATCGAGAGGTCCCCCGAATGGAGGCGCGCGACGTCCTTGCCTTCGGACGTGGCGTCGACGCAGAGTCCGACGATCGCGTCGAGATCGAGCGGCGCCGTGTCGACGATCTTGGCGCCCGGCGGGCAATGGTCGATCAGCGCCTTCGGCACCAGCGAGCCGGCGTAGAGGCAGACCGGGCAGCGCGCGATCAGATCGCGCCCCCGGACCGTGATGAGATCGGGCGCGCCGGGCCCGGCCCCGATGAAGTGCACGGTCATGGAGGACCCTCAGAGACGGCGATGGCGCAGGTCGCGCCGCCTTCGACGAGCCGCGGCCCGAGCAGCCGGCCGCCTTCGCCCGCGCCGGCGAGCGCCGCCGCCTCGGCGATGGCCGGGACGCCGTAACGCGCCTCGACCACTTCGGAACGAGTCAGGACTTGCGAAGCCTCCGCCTGCAAAGCCTTGAGCGGCAGCGGCGTCAGCGGCGCCGCCATCAGCCGCGCAGCCTCGACCAGCCCCGGCACGTTGGCCTTGGCGGCAAGGGTGAAGAGCTGCAGATTGCCCTCGGGCGCGCGGAATTCTGCGAGCGACCGGCGGATCAAAGCGGCGACCGTCGCGCCCTCGACGCCCGCGCGACATCCGAGGCCGACGGCGACGACGCGGCTCACGGGCGCGTCCATCGCCATTGCACGATCGGCATCGCCGCGCGCCAGCCAGTGAATCGGCCGACCGGCTCGGCCTGCGCCACGGCGATCTGGACGAGGTCCCCGCCTCGCTTCGCCCGCTCCTCGACGAGCAGGGCCTGGGTCTCCAGCGTCACCGCATTGACGACCAGCCGGCCGCCGGGCCGCAGCGCCGCCGCGGCGGCCTCGATCGCGCCGGGCGCGCTTGCCCCGCCGCCGATGAAGATCGCGTCCGGCGTCCCGAGGTCCCGGAACGCCCGCGGCGCAGTCCCCGTGACGACCTCGAGCGCCGGGACCCCCAGGTTCAGCGCATTGCGCGCGGCGCGCGCCGCCCGTTCTGGGTTGGCTTCGATCGCGACGGCGCGATTGGCGGGGTCGGCGAGCATCCATTCGATTGCGATCGAGCCGGAGCCCGCCCCGACGTCCCACAAGGTTTCGCCGCGCCGCGGCGCGAGCGCCGAAAGCGTGACGGCGCGGATGTCGCGCTTGGTGATCTGGCCGTCATGCTCGAACCAGTCGTCCGGCAGGCCCGGCGCGCGCGGCAGGATTTTGGCGTCGCGGTCGGCGATCACGTCGAGCGCGATGGTGTTGAGCGCGGCGACATTTTCGAGCGCGAAGCTCTTCGCCTCGCTCGAGCGGATGCGTTCTCGAGGACCGCCCATCGCCTCGCACACGGTCACGCCGGACCGCCCCATCCCGCGCGCGGTGAGCAGCGCCGCGAGCTTGGCCGGCGTCGCCTCGTCCCACGAAAGCGCGAGGATGCGCGCTCCCGGCTGCAAATGCGGAAGGATGGCTTCGAGCGGCCGTCCGTGCAGCGACAGGGCCACGCAGTCCTGCTGGCTCCAGCCGAGCCGGGCGGCGGCCAGCGCGAAGGCGGAGGGCGCGGGAAGGCAAAGCGTCTCGCCTGGAGAAAAGCGTCGCATCAGCATCGTCCCGACGCCGAAGAAGAAGGGATCGCCGCTCGCCAGCACGCACACCGGCCGCCCGCGCCGAGCCTCGATCATGTCGAGCGCACCCTCGATCGGCGAGGGCCATGCGAAGGTCTCGGCGGCGAGATCGCCCGCCAGCGCCAGATGGCGCCGGCCGCCGACGACGAGCTCGGCTTGCGCAAGCAGCGCGCGCGCGGCAGGAGAAAGGCCGTCGATCCCGTCCTCGCCGATCCCGACCACGGCGAGCCATTTGTCGGCGCGCCGTTCGCCGCGCTGTTCGTCGGTCATGGAGCCGCCCCGTGAAACGCCTTCGCCTGCTCGTTCTCGGCGGCACGACCGAGGCAAGCGCCCTCGCCCGCCGCCTCGCCGGCGATCCCGCCGTCGAGGCGCTGCTGTCGCTCGCCGGAGCGACCGCGCGTCCGGCGCCCGCGCCGATCCCGCAGCGGATCGGCGGCTTCGGCGGGGCTTCGGGGTTCGCCAATTTCCTGCGCGCGGAAACGATCGACGCGGTCGTCGACGCGACCCATCCGTTCGCGGCGCGCATGTCGGCGAATGCGGTCGAAGCCTGCCGGCTGACCGCGACGCCGCTTATCGTCTTCACCCGCCCGCCATGGGCGCGTGAGCCGGACGACCGCTGGACCGATGTCGCGACCATGGACGCGGCGGTCGAGGCGCTGGGCGCCGCGCGCAAAACCGTGTTCCTGACGCAAGGGCGGCTGCAGCTCGCCGCCTTCGCCCGCGCGCCGCAGCACCGCTACATCGTGCGGGCGATCGACCGGCCAACCGAAATCGACGCCCTGCCCGACTGCAAGCTCGTGCTCGCCCGCGGTCCCTTCGCGCTCGCCGACGAGCTTCGGCTGATGCGGACCGAAAAGGTCGAGACGCTGGTCACCAAGAACAGCGGCGGCCGCGCCACCTATCCCAAGATCGAAGCGGCGCGCGCGCTCGGGATCGAGGTCGTCATGGTCGAGCGGCCGCCAGCTGCCCGCAGCCGAGACGCTGCGACGATCTCGAGGCGGTGATGGATTGGATTGCGAGGCGGAGGTTCTAGAGCGTGATGCGCTCTGTTCGAACCGCGCCGCAAACCCTCACCCGTCCGCTCGCGCCGCCACCCTCCCCCTGAGGGGGAATGGGGCGCATCCTCCTCCCCCCTTGTGGGGGAGGATTGAGGAGGGGGGTCGCGCCGTCCGCTTCCGGTTTGCCTTGGCTCAGCTCCGCGCGCGTTCGCAAGGCTAGCGTCGTTGTCGAGGTCCGCGCGACCCCCCACCCTGTCCCGCCCCCACCATAGGGCGTTCGGAAGGACGCCCGTCTCGCGACGGGCTATGTGGGGCGGTGACGCAAACCGCCTGCGTCGAGTCAACGAAACCGGAACGGGCGCCAGCGCTTCCCCTCTCATCCCGCCGATCCATAGCTGCGGGGGGTCAGCATCCAGGGGCGAGCGCCGGCGCGTTCGACGTAGCGGGTCTCGGTCGAGCCGACGATGACCAGCGTCGCCATGTCGACAAGGCTCAGGTCCGCTTCGCCGAGCGTGGTCAGGGTGAGCTGCTCGTCGGGCCGCCCGCAGGCGCGGGCGAAGGCGACGGCGGTCGAGGGGGCCTTAAGCCGGCGCAGCAGGTCGAACGCCTCGACGATGCGCGTCGGCCGGGCTTTTGAGGCCGGATTGAAGAGCGCGATGACGAAGTCGCCTTCGGCCGCTGCGGTCAGCCGCCGTTCGACGACGTCCCAGGGCTTGAGATTGTCCGACAGCGAGATGGCGCAGAAATCGTGGCCGAGCGGGGCGCCGAGCCGGGCCGCCGCGGCCTGCATGGCGGAGACGCCCGGCGTCACGCTCACATCGAGGGCGCGCCATTCGGGCTTCTCGGCGATCGCCTCGAGCACCGCCGCCGCCATCGCGAACACGCCCGGATCGCCGCCCGAGACCACCGCAACCGCGCGTCCCTCCGTCGCCAGTCGCAAGGCGAGCCGCGCCCGGTCGAGTTCAAGGCGATTGTCGCTCGCATGCGGGGTCTGGTCGGATCTCAGCGCCAGGCGGGCAAGATAGGCCGCGTAGCCGACCACGTCGGACGCGGCGCCGATCTCGTGCGCCGCTTCGGGCGTCATCCATTCGGCCGGCCCCGGCCCGAGTCCGACGATCGCCAGGCGCCCGGTCACGGCCGCCGCCCGTTTCCGGGAACGAGGATCATCGAAAAATAGGGCGCCGGCGCATCGTCCTTCTCGGCCAGGGCCATCACCCGCTCGTTCGCCATGGTCGCGCGTTCGACATAGATCGCCCGGTCGGCCATGCCGGCCAGCGCCAGAGCTTCTCGAGCGCGGGCGAAGTTGCGACCGATCTTCATGATCACGGCGGCGTCGGCGAGCGCGAGGCGGCGGACGAGTTCCTCGCAGGGCAAAGTCGCCGGCAAGACGACGAGCGAATCGTCGCCCCAGGTCATCGGCGTTTCGGCCGCGCCCCAGCCGCCGCAGATCGACGACACGCCCGGCACGATCGTCACGGCGAAGCGTTCGCGCAGGCGGGTGAAAAGATGCATGAAGGAGCCGTAGAAGAGCGGGTCGCCCTCGCTGAGCAGCGCCACGTCCCGCCCGGCTTCCAGATGAGCCCCGATCGCCTCCGCGCTCTCGGCGTAGAAGGCGGCGAGCGCCTCGCGATAGGGCGAATCGCCGAAATGCGACTCGGTCGTCATCGGATAATAGAGCGGCAGCTCGACATGGGCGGGTTTGAGCCAGCGGTCGACGATGCCGCGCGCATTGCCGCGCCGCCCCGCCTTGGCGAAGAAAGCGACGACCGGCGCCTCGGCGATCACGCGGGTCGCCTTGACGGTCAGCAGCTCCGGGTCGCCAGGGCCGATGCCCACGCCGTAGAGGGTTCCCGCGCTCATTCCGCCTCGCTTGCGAGCGCATTGACCGCCGCCGCAGCCATGGCGCTGCCGCCTTTGCGGCCGCGCACCACGATCGCCGGCAGTCCGCTCGCGATCAACGCCTCCTTCGATTCGGCCGCGCCGACGAAGCCGACCGGCATGCCGATGACGACGGCCGGCCGCGGCGCGCCGGCCGCGATCAGTTCGATGAGGCGGAAAAGCGCGGTCGGCGCGTTGCCAATCGCCACGACTGCGCCGCCGAGCCGCGGCAGCCAGAGGTCGATTGCCGCCGCTGTGCGGGTCGTGCCGAGCCTTTGCGCCAGTCCCGGCGTCGCCGGATCGGCAAGCGTGCAGACGACGTCGTTCGCCGCCGGGAGCCGCGCCCGCGTGACCCCCTCGGCCACCATCCGCGCGTCGCAGAAAATCGGCGCGCCCGCTTTCAGCGCCCGTTCGGCCGCCTCCGCCGCGCCGGTGGTGAAGACGAGATCGTCCGCCGCCTCGACCATGCCGCAGGCGTGGATGACGCGCACCGCGATCCTTTCCTCGAGCGGCGAGAAGCGGGAAAGCTTTGCCTCCGCGCGAATGATGGCGAAGGAGCGCCGGTAGATCGCCGCGCCGTCCTTTTCGTAAGCGTAGGCCTGGGTCACGCCGGCGGCCTCGGCGCAAACCATCGTGCGCCCTGGCCCTTTAGCAGCGCGTCGATCGCGAAGCCCGCAAGACCGGTCTGAGCCGGATCGTCGGTAGCCCGGCCGGCCACGACGAGATCGTACCCTGCCTCGGTCGCGACCAGCGTGACGGCTGTCGGGATCGGGCGCGCGCAGCCCTTGGCGCAGCCGCTGACATGCAGAATCACACCCTCACCGGCGGGCAGGAGAGCCGCCCAGCGCGACGCGTCTTCACGCAGTCCGTGGACGCCGTGCAGGCAGGCGGGCGCGCCGGGACACGAGGCGACGCGCAGCCGGCTGTCGCCGGCGTCGAGGATGAAGCCGAGCTTGACCGCCTCCTTGACCAGCGACGCCGCGCCGCGCGGCGTGACGCCGGTGAAGAACAGGGTCCGCCACGGCGCCAGCCGCAGCCCGTCGGCGCCGGCGCGATGGGCGTGGCCAATCAGCTCGGAAAAGACGGCGGAATCCATGTCGCCGAACGGCGCCGCGACGCCGACGACGATCGTCTTGCGGTAGGCGTGCGCCCCGAGCGCCTCGGCGAGCCGGGCAGGCGTCGAGGCGCGCGGATAGGGAACCGCGTCGAAGCCCGCCTCGTTGAAGACCGCGTCGGCGCCGAGGCGCCCGACGATCGCCCGCATCCGCCGCGGCGCGTCGTCGCCCGATCCGGCCAGCGCAAGAAAAGCGCGAGCGAGCCGGGCGGCCGCCGACCCGATTTCGTCGGCGGCCGAGATCGCCGCCCAGGTGTCGTCGCCGCTGAGGTAAACGGCGAAGGCCTGCTCGTCCGCCTCGAACGTCCCCTCGAAGCGGATGTCGGCGTCGACGTCGGCGAGCGGCAGACGGCCGCGGGCGTCGAGCACGTAGCCGAATTTGGGCGGAAGCGGGCGGAGACTCGCGTCCTCGGCGAGACGCCGTTCAAGCGCGGCGACGCTCGGGGCGAGGTCGAAGGCTGCGTCCTGGTCGATGTCGCTCAAGGGGCTGGCGATGATATTGCGTAGTCGCTCGACGTCCGGGTCGGCGTCGATCAATCCGACCGCGGCAAGACGCCGATGCAGGTCGGCGAGCGTCGCCTTGCTGACTCCGCGGATCTGCAGGTTGGCGCGCGCCGAGAGCGCCAGCACGCCGTTGCCGCAGGCGCGCGCGGCCGCCGCGATGGTGGCCGCCTGATCGAGCGTGAGCCGGCCGCCCGATGCCCGGACCCGCGCGATCAGCCCGTCGCCGGTTTCCATCGGTCTCAGGACGCCGGGACACCAACCTTTCCGCCGGGGCGCGATCGTGGTCATGCCGCCTCCTTCGCGAGCGTTTCCAGAATGCTTGTGGTCGAATTTCGCCGGGAACGCCAGAAGCCGCGTTGTTCTGCGTCAACAAAGACCCGCGCCATATGTCGCACCGCCGGCCGATTGGCCTCGATGAGGAACGCCCGGACCGCGTCGTCGCCGAGCGTGGCGTCGAACATGAGATCGAACTGCTCGCTGCGAACCGCGTCGGTCAGCGCGGCGAAAGCGTAGAGATTGTCGAGCGACTGGGCGATCTCGGCCGCGCCGCGGTGGCCGTGCCGCATTTGGCCCGCGAGCCAGCGCGGATTGGCGGCGCGCCCGCGCACCGAGCGCGCGATCTCCTGCTCGAGCCGGCGGACCTTTGGCGCCCCGGCACGGCTGGAATTGAGATGATAGAGCGCCGGCCGGGCCCCGACCCGCTCGGCCGCGGCGGCGAAGCCGCCCTCGTGCTCGGAGACGGCGTCGGCGTCGAGCGCGTCCTGACCCGGCAGGTCCTGGACATGGACGAAGAGCTCGGCGCCGGCGACGCGGTCGCGGAAGGCGGAAGCCGCCTCCCGGCCTTCGCCTTCGCTGTCATAGGCGTGGCTGGTGGCGGCGAGGTAAGCCTCCGCCAGTTCCGCGCGCTCGCTCCAGGCGCCTTCGGCGATCCGGCGTCCGAGGCCGACGCCGTAAGCGCCGGGGGCCGCGCCGAAGACGCGCGCGAGCGCGGCGCCGGCAAAGGTGACGAGCGGGTTGTCGTCCTCGCTCTCCTCGAGCGCGGCGACGGCGCGGACCGCGGCGGAATAGAGCGCGATCTGGCTCGGAAAGACGTCGCGGAAAAGTCCGGAGATGCGCAGGGTCGCGTCGACCCGCGGCCGCCCGAGCATGGCGAGCGGCAGGATCTCGAACCCGTTAACGCGATTCGACGCGACGTCCCAGGTCGGCCGGCAGCCGATCAGCGCGAACGCTTGCGCGAGATCGTCGCCGCCGGTGCGCATGGTGGCCGAACCCCAGAGGTCGAGCACGATCCGCTTCGGCCAGTCGCCGTAATCTTGGGCGTAGCGGGCGAGCACCTCGTCGGCCGCCCGCCGGCCGATCTCCCAGGCGTTGCGGGTCGGGACCGAACGCGGATCGACGGCGTAGAGGTTGCGGCCGGTCGGCAACACGTCGAGCCGCCCGCGCGCCGGCGCCCCCGCCGGCCCCGGCGGCAGGAAGCGCCCGGCGAGCGCGGTCAGGAGGCCGAGCGACTCCGCGGCGCCGCAGGCCGCGACCCGATCGGCGAGGAACTCGGCGGTCGTCGCGTCAAGCGCAAGTTCGCTGGCGAAGCCGTCCGCGCGCTCCGGCGAGCGGCCGAACACATGCAGGCCGTCGCCGACGCGCATGTCCTTGAGGTCGCAGAGCCAGGCGTCGAGGGCGGCGAGCGCCTCCTCCGGCGCCTTCCCCTCCGCAGCGCATTCCGCGATGAGGCCGGTGGCGCGACCGCGTTCGAGGATCAGCGAAGCGATGGCGCGGGCGCGGCGCGGGTCGAGCCCCTGCGCCTCGGCATATTCGTCGTAGAGCGCTTCGAGCTCGAGCGCCGCCCCGTGCGAACCGGCGGCGATCAGCGGCGGCGTCAGATGGCCGACGGTTGCCGCCCCGATGCGCCGCTTGGCCTGCGCCGCCTCGCCCGGATTGTTGACGATGAAGGGATAGACGACCGGCGTCGGGCCGAGGAGGATTTCGGGCGCGCAGCTTTCCGTCAGCGCGACCGCCTTGCCCGGCAGCCATTCGAGCGTCCCGTGCGCGCCGAGCTGGATCAGCGCGTCGACCCGCTCCTTGACGGTCAGCCAGAAATGAAACGCCGCATAGCCGTGGCGAGGCGGGAGGCTCAGGTCGTGATAGTCGCCCTTGCGGCTCGCCGCGTCGCCGCGGTCGGGCTGAACGGCGACGACGAGCCGGCCGAGCCGCACAAAGCGGAAGCGGAACGCGCCGTCGACGCAGGCCGGATCGGCGGCGGGATCGCCCCAGGCGGCCTCGATCGCCGCGCGAAAGGCGCTTGGCGTCGCGGCGAGCGCCGCCTCGTAGTCCGGTAGCGTCAGGACGGGCTCGATCGGCCCCTCGGCCAGCGCGGCGATCAGCGAAGCGGCGTCGCAGTCCGCGACGTCGTAGCCGGCCGCAGCGAGGATCTCGGCGATCGCGGCGGCGCTCGCCGGCGTGTCGAGGCCGACGGCGTAGCCGGTGCGGCCGCCCCGCGCCGGGTAGTCGGGCAAGACGCAGGCGAGCCGCTTCTCCGCCGCGGGCTTGCGCCTCAGCGCCGTCCAGCGCGCCGCCAGATCGGCGACGAAGGCGACGCGGTCGGCGAGCGGCCGGTGCGCGACCGCGTTGAACTCGGTCGCCGCGTCGCGCGGATCGGCCGCCTTGAACGACACGGCCCGGGTCAGGATGCGGCCGTCGATCTCGGGCAGGGCGACGTGCATGGCGAGGTCCGCCGGGCCGAGGCCGCGCGGATTGGCGCGCCAGGCCTCCTCGGCGCTGCCGGCGAGCACGACCTGAAGCACCGGCGCGTCGGCGGCGTCGAGGACGGTTCCGTCGCCCTCGTCGAGCCGGGCGGAAAAGGCGGTCGCGTTGAGAACGATGTCGAAGGGCTCGGCCGCGATCAGGGCAGCCAGCGGCGCGACCGCCGCCTCGTCCTTGAGGCTCGTCACATAGACCGCCGTCGTCGCGAAGCCCCGCCCGGCGAGCGCCTCGGCCAGGGCCTCGATCGGCGCGCAATCGTCGGCGAGATAGTGCGAGCGGTAGAAGACGATCAGCGCCCGCGGCGCGCCGGGACCTCCCAGGCGGCAGGCCCGCTCAAAACGCCCGAACGCCGGGACCGGCGCGGGGGCCGGCGGCTCTTCCGCCCGGCCGAGCAAAGCCGAGAAATAGGCGAGGCAGGCGCCGAGATTGTCCCGGCCGCCCTCGTCGAAATAGCGCCAGATCCGATTCAGCGCCTCGGGCGCGAGCGTCGAGGCGGCCTCGAGCCGCCGGTCGGCGCGGCGGTCGCCCGGCAGCAGCGCGAGCTCGATCCCGCGCCGTCGCGCCAGCGCCGCCAGCTCGTCGACGCCGTAGCGCCAGTAGTCGGCGCCGCCGAGCACGCGCGCCACGATCAGCTTCGCCTCGGAGGCGACCCGCTCGCCATAGAGGTCGATCGAATAGGGATGGCGCAGCGCCGCGAGACTGGCGAGCCGCAGCGTCGGCTTCGGCGCCTCGAGCGCGGCATAGGCGCGCGCCAGCGCATTGAGATCGCTGTCGGAGAAGGACAGGACGACCACCTCCGCCGGCGTCTGACCAAGATCGACGGCTTCAACCGTTTCGTCGAGCGAGCGGACTTCTATGCGCGGGACGTGCATGGCGGCGGCCTACACGCCGGGCGCCTCCCCTCTCCCCTTGCGGGAGAGGGGTCGGGGGTGAGGGGTCGGGCGCGTCAGCGCCTTGCCAGCGCGCGCCTCGGGCGCGGACCCCTCATCCGGCGCTTCGCGCCACCTTCTCCCACAAGGGGAGAAGGAAACGGCGCGTAGCCCGATCGGCCTGTGAGGAGCGATGACAGTCATCCCCTCACCCCCCGAGCGCCGCGGCGACGGCGGCGCGGTCGACGCCCTTCTGGACGATGACGACGAGGCGGCTCGCACGTGTCTCCCCGGCGCTCCACGGCCGGTCGAAATCGCGGCGGAAGCGCCGGCCGACCCCCTGCACCAGCATCCGCATCGGCTTGCCCATCACTTCGACGAAGCCCTTGATGCGCAGGATGTTGTGCGCTTCGGTCGCGGCCGTGAGGCGTCCGATCAGCGCGTCCGGATCGGCGGCCGGTGGGATCGTGACGACGAACGTGTCGAAGTCGTCGTGGTTGTGGTCGCCCTCGAGGTCGTGATGCGAGCGGCGGGCGGCGAGGTCGTCCTCCGCCGCGGCGCGCACGCCGAGCAGCACGTCGGGATCGATCACGCCGTCGCGGGTCGCGGCGATCTTGACCGCGCGCGGCAGCGCGCCGGCGATCTCGCGCGATGAGGCGATCCAGCGCGCTCGCTTCGACAAGGTCGGCCTTGTTGATGAGAACGAGGTCGGCGCAAAGCAGTTGATCCTCGTAGACCTCCTCGAGCGGATTGTCGTGGTCGAGCGACGGGTCGGCCGCGCGCTGGGCGGCGACCTTGGCCGGATCGTCGGCGAAGCGCCCTTCCGCGACCGCGGCGGCGTCGACCACCGCGATGACGCCGTCGACCGTGAGCTTTGTCCGGAGAGCGGGCCAGTCGAACGCCTTGACCAGCGGCTTCGGCAGCGCGAGCCCGGAGGTCTCGATGACGATGTGATCGGGCTTCGGCTCCCGCGCGAGCAGCGCCGAAACGGCGGGAGCGAAATCCTCGGCCACGGTGCAGCAGATGCAGCCGTTGGCCAGCTCGATGATCGCCTCGCGCGGACAGGCCTCGTCGGCGCAGCCCTGCAACAGATCGCCGTCGACGCCGACATCGCCGAACTCGTTGATGATCAGCGCGAGGCGCCGTCCGCCGGCATGGCTGAGGATATGGCGGATGAGCGTGGTCTTGCCCGCGCCGAGGAAGCCGGTGACGATGGTGACGGGGGTCTTGGCCAGCATCGGAAATCCTAGTCGGAGCGGGCGGGAGACGAGCGGCGGCGTGCGGGCGACGACGCCCTTGCGGAACGAGAGCGGCCGCTCGCGCCACGGCACGATCCCATCGGTCGAGGCCGCGTATTTTCCGGCGGCGGTCACGACGTCCTCGACATGGTCGCGGGCGTCGAGATCGCCGACGACGTAGGTCCATTTGCCGGTCGCGGCCAGCGCCACGGTGCAGGGCCGCTTGCAGACGGAGAGGCATTCGACCGGCTGCACCGCAATCGCCGCGCCGGCGAGGCGGGCGGCGAGCGTGTCGTAAAAGGCCGCGCCGATCACGCGTTCCCCAGCCTTGCAGGTCACGCAGACGAGCAGTGTTGTCGAGGGCGAGGTCCCGGGGGCGGCGCTCATGAGCGGGGATGAAGCGTCAGGCGCATTGTAGCCGCGGGCGATGACCGCGGCCGACGCGATCCATAGGGCGTCCGCACGGACGCCCGTCTGTCGACGGGCTATCGATCGCGTCACCAGGCGCGTCCGCAATACGGCGACGGTCGCCAAAACCCTGGCTGTCGAGAAGACCCATGCGCGCTCCCCGGCCGCCCCTCCGGCGGTCGTATCGGGTTGACCGGCGCACGGCAGGTCTCCTGGCTCGCGGCGTTTCGCCGGCGCCGCCTTCCCGGGATCGCTCGTCCCAGTGGCGAATTCGCGCCGGCACGCCGCTTACAGTCGCGGGGGCGGCCGCGGATCGGCCGAAGGCCTACCGCATTCCCTTTTCACCCTCGAATCCGAGGGACCGTGCGGGGATTTCTGTTTCATCTTCGCGGGGGGATGTCAAACGGCTCGCTCCGGAGCTTTGACAGGGACGATGGCGACATATAAATTGTATGTCGTTCACCAGAGATCCACGCCTTGCAGAAAATTCAGGTGTTCCTGCGCGACGATCAAAAGGCGGCGCTGAAATCACTCTCGGCGCGGACGGGCGCGCGGCAGTCCGATCTCGTGCGCCGCGGTGTCGATCTTTTGCTTGAAGAAGGAACGCGCAAGGACCTGGATTGGCGCGAGGCCACGCGGGCGGCCGCAGGCCTTTGGCGGGATCGCGAAGACTCCGAGGCGATCATGATGGAGCTGCGCAAGGCGGCGAAGCGGCGTCTCCCCGAGATCTACGATCGTCGCTGATGGTGCTCGACACCTGCGTCCTGATCGACGTTTTGCGCGGAAAGAGCGCGGCGATCGAATTCGTGACCGGCCTTCGGGAGGCGCCCGCGCTGTCCGTCGTGACGGTGACGGAACTCGTGGCCGGCTGCCGGAACGCGAAAGAACGGCGCGCCGTCGATCGCCTGCTGTCCCACTATGTCATCCGCGACATCGGTTTCGATATCGCCGCCCTGGCTGGCGAGTTCATCCAGCGCTACGGGCCCAGTCACGGCACGGACCCGATCGACGCGCTGATTGCAGCGACAGCCACAACGCACGATCTGCCCTTGGCGACGCTCAATCTGAAGCACTTTCCGATGTTCGCCGGACTGACGGCCCCCTATCGGACATGAGCGCTTGAATTTCGTTTCGATTGCACGATATTAGCATCATGAAATCGATATGCGGGGAGCGCGCATGAGCACGGCGGTCAGCAGGATCCTCGATCATCTGAGGGACGACGGCGGGCTCCAGGGAAAGGACATCGCCAACATCGTGGCCGTCTCCCCGGCGACCGTTTCGCGCTGGTTCAACGGCAAGGCGAACCCGGACCTCAAGACCCAGACCGTCATCGCCGAGCTGCGCTATGTCGTCGACCGGCTTGCGGAGTTCTACACTCCCGAGGAAACCCGGCTCTGGCTGCACGCGAGGCACCCAATGCTCGGCGGGGCGCGCGCCATCGATCTGATCAACGACGGACGCACCGAAGAGGTCCTGGCGGTCGTCGAGGCGCTCGATAGCGCGGCCTATACCTGAGTGTCCGGGCGCCGAGCCGCCCGCGACCTCGCGGTCATCGACGCGCTCGACGCGCTCCCCCGCGACGCCTTCGCCGGAGAGGTGTGGCGGGTCGTGCGGGAAGGGCGCGATCCACTCCTCGGCGGCCGCTCGTCGAGCCGCTGGTGCGACGCGACCTTCGACGTTCTCTACACGTCGCTCGAGCGCGACGGCGCGGTCGCCGAAATCCATGCCTTACTGGCGCTCCAGCCGGTGTTTCCCTCAAAAATTCGCTGGTTCGCGAACAGGCTGAAGGTCTCGGCGATTGAGAATTGCGAAACTGGCCGACCTGCCCACGCTTGCGCGCCTAGGCGTCGATACGGACCGTTACGCCGACCGCGACTATAGCCGCACCCAGCCGATCGCCGAGGCGGCGTTCTTTCTCGGCTTCGACGGACTGATCGCCCCGAGCGCGCGCTGGCGCTGCCTCAACTTCGTCCTCTTCACCGAACGGATCGCGCCGCAACAGATCGAGGTTTTGAGCACGGAATGCAAACCGATCGACTGGCGTCTGTGGCGCAAAGGGGCTCGAGGCTGAAACTCCGTCGCTTGGACGGCCGGCCCAAATCCTGCTAGCCCTCGTTCCCGCGAGGCGCCCATGACCGACGCAAACGATCGCCACAAAGCCAAGATGGAGAAGCGCAAGGCGGCGCAGGACGCCGAGGTCGCCTCCAAGACCGTCCTCGAGAAGGGCCTGCTGATCGTCCACACCGGCCCCGGCAAGGGCAAGTCCACCGCCGCCTTCGGGCTGGCGCTGCGCGCGCTCGGCCGAGGCTTCCGGGTCGGGGTGGTGCAATTCATCAAGGGCGGCTGGACGACCGGCGAGCGGCCGGCCCTCGAGCGCTTCGGCGACCAGATCGTTTGGCGCACCATGGGCGAGGGCTTCACCTGGGAGACGCAGGACCGCGCCCGCGACGTCGGGGCCGCCGAGGCCGCATGGGAGGAGGCGAAGCGGATGATGGCCGACGAAACCATCCGCCTCCTGGTGCTCGACGAACTCAACATCGCGCTCCGCTATGACCATCTGCCGCTTGGCCCGGTGGTCGAGACGCTGCGGGCGCGCCGCCCCGGCTTGCACGTCGTCGTCACCGGACGCAACGCCAAGCCGGAACTGATCGGGGCCGCCGACTGCGTCACCGAATTCGCCCTCGTCAAACACCATTTCGTCGCCGGCGTGCGGGCGCAGGAGGGGATCGAGTTTTGACCCGACCCTGTCTCGCCACGCGGGCCAACCGGGCCGCAGACGTTCCCCCGCCCCCCTTGTGGGGGCGGGCAGGGGTGGGGGGTCGCGCTGCCCTATCCAGCTCCGGCCCCACAGCATCGACATTTGAAAAGTCGGCTCGACCCCCCACCCTCAGCCGCCCCCGCAAGAGCTTGCGCCCGGGCGCGCGCAAGCGCGGCCCGGGTGGGGGCGGCGACATTCCGCCGTCGCGCCCTGCCAGCGCAAGCCGCCGCGGTCCCCGACCGCGGCTACAAAGGGACGCGCGTCCATGACCGCCCGGGCGCTGATGTTCCAGGGCACGGGCTCGGACGTCGGCAAGTCGCTGATCGTCGCCGGGCTCTGCCGCGTTTTCGCCCGCGGCGGGCTCGCGGTCCGGCCGTTCAAGCCGCAAAACATGTCGAACAACGCCGCGGTCACCGCCGACGGCGGCGAGATCGGGCGGGCGCAGGCGCTGCAGGCGCTGGCCTGCGGCGTTCCCCCAACCGTCGACATGAACCCGGTGCTGTTGAAGCCGCAGAGCGAGATCGGCGCGCAGGTGGTCGTGCAGGGCCGGGTGATCGGTAACGCAAAAGCCCGCGAGTACCAGGCGCTGAAGCCAAAGCTCCTCGACGCCGTGCTGGCGAGCTTTTCCCGCCTCAAGGCCGGGGCTGACCTGGTCATGGTCGAAGGCGCCGGCAGCGCGGCGGAGATCAATTTGCGCAACGGCGACATCGCCAACATGGGCTTCGCCCGCGCCGCCCGCTGCCCGGTCGTCCTCGTCGCCGACATCGACCGCGGCGGCGTGTTCGCCCAGGTTCTTGGAACAGCGGCGGCGCTCGCCGCCGCCGACCGCGCGACCATCGCAGGCTTCATCGTCAACAAGTTCCGCGGCGACGCGAGTCTGTTTACCGACGGCATGCGCACTCTGGCCGAGTGCACCGGCTGGCGCGCCTTTGGCCTGGCGCCGTTCTTCCCCGAAGCCGTCCGGCTGCCCGCCGAAGACGCGTTCGGGCTTCCGGCGGCAAAAGCGCCGTCGGAAGCGCCAGTCACCATCGCCGTGCCGGCGCTCAGCCGCATCGCCAATTTCGACGACTTCGATCCCTTGAGGCTCGAGCCGTCCGTGCAACTCGTCTTCGTCAAACCCGGCGAGCCGATCCCCGTCTGCGACTGCGTCGTCCTGCCCGGCAGCAAGGCGACCATCGCCGACCTCGCATTCTTCCGCACCCAAGGCTGGGACATCGATCTCATGGCGCATGTCCGCCGCGGCGGCCGCGTTCTCGGCGTCTGCGGCGGCTATCAGATGCTCGGCAAGCGCGTCGCTGACCCGCAGGGGATGGAGGGAAGCCCGGGCGCGGCGGAGGGCCTCGGCCTGCTCGACGTCGAGACCGTGCTGACCGCCGAAAAGACGCTCGAACCGGTCGAGGGCGAGAACGTCCTCAACGGCGCGCCGTTCGCCGGCTTCGCAATGCACATCGGCCGGACAACGGGGGCGGATTGCGCGCGCCCCCTGCTGCGTTTCGCCGACGGCCGGTTCGACGGCGCCGTCTCGCCGGGCGGCCGGGTGATGGGCGCCTACATCCATGGCCTCTTCGCCGACGACCGCCACCGCGCCGCCTTTCTCGCCGCGCTCGGCGCGGAGTCGTCGTTGGCTTACGAGACCACGGTCGAGGCGACCCTCGACGCGTTGGCGGACCACCTGGAGGCGCATCTCGACTGCGACGGGCTGCTGGCGGCGGCGCGATAGGGCGAGGGGCGCTAGTTAAGCAAAGGGGAGCCGCCTTGGAACGGCCTTGCGCAACCGCACGTTTCGCCCGACGTCGACTGGAACACCTCCACGGAGCGGGACCTTCCCCGCCTCCTGCATGTCCGCGGTCCGACGGCGGCGAGGGCCTGAGCCGTGCTCGCCGTCAACCCCGCCTCGCTGACGCGAGCCGCCGCTTCGCGGTCGCTGACGCGAGGGTTGACCGCTGCGCGCGGCTCAGGCGTTGCGCATCCATGGGCTTCGACGGGCCATTCCGCCCCTTCGGGCCGGACGTCCACGTCGAAGCCCATGAAACCAGGAGCCGTCCTCAATCTGAACCGATCCCGACCTGGATTCCGCATCAAGAAAAACTTTGGTTCCCCGTTGGTCCTGATTCATCAGGAGGATAGTCTTGGATTTCGATTCGAAAACCATCACCAACGGGGTGCGCGATGGTGGCACAGGGGCTGCTCGATTTCCAGTATGAGGCGGATTCGTCGAGCCATGGGGTCACCTCTTTTGCCGGTCTTGCGCTGTATCTCGACCTGATAAAGGCCAGCGGGCTCGGCGCGGCGATCCGGCGGCATGTGCGGGCGGCGGGCGGTCGCGGCTGGCTCGACATTCAGATGGTCCTGGCGGTGATCTTGCTGAACCTCGCGGGCGGCGATTGCGTCGAGGACATCGAGCGGTTGGAGCGCGACCGTGGGTTTTCCGCGATCCTGCGCGCGATCGAGAAGGATTTGCTGTCGCGCGCGGAACGGCGGTCGTTGAAGAGCCGCTTTCGGCGCGAACGCGAGCGGACGACGCCCTCGCCGTCGGCGCTGTCGGGCTGGCTGGAGCGGTTTCATGATCCGAGCTCGCCCAAGGCGGGGGCGGGGGCGGCGTTCATTCCGGCGGTGACGAAAGAGCTCGAGGGCCTGTGGCGGGCGAACCAGGCGCTGGTGGCGTTCCTGCACAAACACCAGCCGGCGAGGTCGGCGACGCTGGACATGGACGCGACGCTGATCGAGACCCACAAGCGCGACGCGCTGTACTGCTACAAGAAGTTCAAGGCGTATCAACCGCTGAACTGCTGGTGGGCGGAACAGGGCGCGATGCTGTATTCGGAGTTCCGCGACGGCAACGTGCCGGCCGGACACGAGCAACTGCGGGTGCTGAAAGAGAGCCTTCGCCATCTGCCGGAGAGCGTGAAGAAGGTTGCGTTGCGCTCCGACACGGCGGGCTACCAGGAAGAATTGCTGCTCTATTGCGGCGAGGGGAAGGACTCGCGTTTCGGCGTGATCGACTTTGCGATCGGGGCCGATGTGAGCGAGGCTTTCCGCGCCGCCGCGCTGGCGACGCCGGAGAGCGAGTGGCGGCCGCTGATCCGGATTGTCGACGGCAAATCCTACGCGACCGATCAGCAATGGGCCGATGTCGTCTACGTCCCCGATTGGGCCGGACACAGTCGCAAGCGCGCCGATTACCGTTTCCTGGCGATCCGCGAGCCGCTGCGCCAATTGGAGCTGGGGGACGAGAAGGAGCTGCCGTTTCCCACCCAAGCGTTCGGCCGCAAGGGCCTCCACAAGCTGTTCGGCGTGGTGACCAACCGGAAGGGTCCGGGCGACGGGGTGATCTGGTGGTTGCGAGAGCGTTGCGGCAAGAGCGAGGAAGCGCATTCGGCGATGAAATCCGATCTGGCCGGCGGACAGATGCCGTCAGGGCTGTTTGGCGCCAACGCCGCCTGGTGGGCGCTGGCGATCCTGGCGTTCAATCTGAACGCGGCGTTGAAGCGCTTGGCGCTCGGCGAAAACTGGACGGAAAAGCGCATGAAGGCGCTGCGGTTCCATCTGATCGGCCTGCCCGGACGCGTCGTCAGCCATGCCCGCCAGTTGATCATTCGCGTCGGCGGCGGAGCGCAAGCGCTGGCGACGATCCTCGACGCCCGACGAAGGGTCCGGGCGCTGGCGCATGGACCGGCCGGATGAGCCAAAACCGCCCGTTTCCCGGCCCAGAGGTCATGATCGGCCGCCCCCGATGGCGCGGCGACGATGACCCGCGCGCGCTCGAGACCGACGAGAACTCGCCTTGCGCGAAGGCGAAGACGAGGAGGTGACCGACAAGACCCGATCGTGACCCTCGAAGTCGCCGCAGGCCGCAAAATCGGTCAGGATCACGCGCGACCCGAGTTTTGTTCGGGAATTGTGGCCGAATGGACCCCTTGACAATCACTTCCCCATACGAGCCCGGGGGTCGGCCGGGTCTCGAGCAGGCTTTTGGTCGTTCGAAACGTTCGTTCCACTGTCCAGCGTTGTTTGTATACGAGCATCGCCTCCAGCGCCGAGAGGTTCGCGTTGGTCTGCAGCACGAACACGCCGTCGAACTTTTGGTCCTCCTCGATTCTTTGGCGGTCGATGGCGAAGCCGTCGCCCTCCGGGTTCTTGAGGAAACGGCGGTAGCCCTTGTTGCCGACGAGGCTCTTGTCGCCCTTCTTCAGCTGCCGCTCCAGCGCGGCGACGATGGTCGCGCGATTGGCGGCGTCCTTTTTCATCTCATCGAGGTTGCGGCAGACGACGTAGCGCCGCCCGGCGAGCGTGACCGCCTTGGCCTCGTAGTCGACCTCGCGTCTCGGCTTCAACAGGCCGAAAGGAACGAACGGCGCGGAATCGCTGAGCACGAGGTCGCGGACCAACTTGTCGGTCCGCTCGCGCACGCCCAGGACATAGAGGAGCTTGCGGGCCTCGAGCTCGGCGATCGTCTCGGCGCTGCAGGCGATTGATCGCCGGGATCAGGCTCGTCACGTCGGCGGTGTTGCCGGGCCACATCTCGGTGCACACGGGGCGGCTGTCGCCGTCGAGCAGAACGGCGAGGATCATCTGGTTGAGGTCCGGCCGGTGATCTTTCGAGAAGCCGCGCCGCCCGAGCCTCTCACCGCCCGCGCCCTCGAAATAAAGGCTGGTGGTGTCCATGAACACGATGTCGAGCGTGGTCAGGAGGTCGCGCCGGGCGGCGAACAGCTCCTCCTCCAGGACGTCCTTCACGCAGCGCGGCGAAAACGGCGTCGCGGCGTCCTGCTGGTCTTTCGGAAGCTCCTCGCCGAGCCACGCCATCGTGCGATAAAGGTGATGCAGCTCGATCCCGTCGACGCCGTCGATGCGGTAATCCTCGCGCCAGCGGTCGGCGGCGCGGTCCGAGCCGCCGCAGACGAGGCGGTGCAGCACGGTCAGGAACGCCGCGCGCTCCAGCGGGAACTCGTGGTTGCGCGCGCTGGCCAGGCGCTCGATCACGGCCCGGCAGCCGGTCTCCTCCCACACCCGCTCGAAGGCGAGCGCCGGACCGATGCGGCGCGCCGAGATCGCCGTCGCCTCGCCGCGGTCGAGCGCGTCGAGCACGATCGCCTTGTCGGCGAAGCGCGCCCCAGAGCGCAAGAGCCGCTCCAGTTGCCCGCTCTCCTGCAGATCCTCGATCCGCCCGAGCGTCGCGATCACCTGCTGGCGCACCGTCGCGCTCTCGCGCCGGCTCTCGACGATCTGCAGGTAGGCGCGGCCGCCCGAGGTGTTTTTTTCGGAAATACATGGCGGAATGCCTGGCGCCGACTCGATGATGGTGCGCACAGGATCCGCCAAGATTCCAGAACAATCAAGCAAAATCGGCGGAAAACGTGGCACTACATTCTCGCGGCCGTGCACCCTCGCCCACAATCAAATCAACGCCTTACACCCGGCGGGGGCGCTCCAACTGTCGAAGATCACTTTTACTGCGGCATGTGGAATAATTTGGCGCACGGACGCGGTTCGCCAAGGCCGCGAACGGTCAGCGAAAATGGTGCAACGCGCATCTATTGCTCAAAAGCTTGCTAGCTAGCCCGACTTTCTCAACCGGAGCAGGCTGGGAACGAATTTTGGGGCTGGGAAGGAGCAAAAGACGAGTTGGATCAATGGCCGGGTTTTGAAATAGCCGTGTAGTGGAGACCTAGTATCTTTTCAGATTGCGCGTTTGGCGTAGACTGGGGTCGCCATGTATTTGCGACCGAATCGCCGTCTCAAGGACGGCAAGGAGCACTGCTACTGGAGCATTGTCGAGAGCAAGCGCTGCGCCGGCGGCAAGGTGGTGCAGCGCCAGGTGCTTTATCTTGGCGAGATCAACGACAGCCAGGAGGAGGCGTGGTGCCGGGTGATCGAAGCTTTCGACGAGGAGGCGCGACAGCCGACCCAATTGGCCCTGTTCCCCGCCGATCGGCCGCTGCCCGAACACGCCGAGGACCACGGCGTGCAGATCCGGCTCGGGGCCATGCAACTACACCGGCCGCGGCAATGGGGCGCGTGCTGGCTCGCCTGCCAGCTCTACGAGCAACTGGAACTCGACCGCTTCTGGGCGGCCCGTCTGCCCGATTCCCGCGAAGGAACCTGCTGGCGGCACATTCTCCAGACGCTGGCGTGTTACCGGCTCATCGATCCGGGCAGCGAATGGCGTTTACACCGGCTGTGGTTCGAGCAAAGCGCCATGGGCGATCTGCTCGGCGAAGATTTCGCGCTGGTCGAGAAGAACGCGCTCTATCGTTGCCTCGACAAGCTCGTCGAGCACAAGCCGGCGCTGTTCACGCACCTGCGCCGGCGGTGGCAGGATCTGTTCGGCGCCCGCTTCGACGTCCTTCTCTATGATCTGACCAGCACGTACTTCGAATCCGACCCGCCGGACGACGACAGCGACAAACGCCGCTACGGCTACAGCCGCGACAAGCGTCCGGACTGCGTGCAGGTGGTCATTGCGCTCGTGGTGACACCCGACGGCTTTCCGCTCGCCTACGAGGTTCTCCCCGGCAATACTTCCGACAAGACGACGCTGCGCGCCTTCCTTTCGAAGATCGAGGCGCAGTACGGCAAGGCGGAGCGCATCTGGGTGATGGACCGCGGCATCCCCACCGAGGACGTGCTCGCCGAAATGCGGCAATCCGATCCGCCGGTCGCCTATCTGGTGGGGACCCCGAAGGGACGCCTCGGCAAGCTGGAGAAGTCTCTCGTCGGCCTGCCGTGGCATGAGGTGCGGCCGGGCGTCGAAGTGAAGCTCTTGGCCGAGGACGACGAGCTTTACGTGTTCGCCCAGAGCCGGGCGCGCATCGACAAGGAGCGCGCCATGCGGAAGCGGCGGTTGAAATGGCTGTGGGCGCGCCTGGCGAAGCTGGCGCTGATGGACCTCACCCGCGAGAGCCTACTGATGAAGCTCGGCGCCGCCAAAGCCAAGGCGCCCGCGGCGTGGCGCCTCCTCGACATCAAGGTCGATCCCCACACCGCCGCCTTCACTTACGCGCTCAACCGCAAGAAGCTGCGCCAGGCGCGCCGGCGCGAAGGCCGCTACCTTTTGCGCACCAACATGTCTGGGCGCGATCCCGCCGACCTGTGGCGGTTCTACATTCAACTCGTCGAAGTCGAGGCGGCCTTCAAGAACCTCAAGGACGATCTGCAACTCCGGCCGATCTACCACCAGCTCGAGAGCCGCGTCGAGGCGCACATCTTCGTGGCCTTCCTCGCCTATTGCCTGCACGTCACGCTGCGCGCCCGGCTCCGGCCGATGGCCGCCGGCCTCACCCCGCGCGCCGTGCTCGACAAGCTCGCCGGCATACAAATGCTCGACGTCCACTTCCCCACCACCGACGGCCGAACGCTGATCATGTGCCGACACACCGAGCCGAATGTCGACCAGAAGCTTCTCCTGCAACGACTCGGCCTCGCCCTGCCGCCGCAGCCGCCGCCGCAAATCGCCGTTCCCGGTCCGGCGGCGCAGCTCCCGTTGCGCCCCATGTAGTGGAGACCTTCGGCAGCCTACCCTTGATTCCACGCGCCTTTCCGCTCGCGCGCTACCTCGGTTGAGAAAGTCGGGCTAGCCCGTCTTCGCGGATTCGCCTGTGCATAACCTGATTTTGCGGCGTTTCGCGACGCTTATGTATCTGAGTTTATTGATGCGAGCATCGGAAGGAACGCCAAAAACGGCTGTAGTGAAGACCAAGTTTGCGTGAGCAGGATTCCTCAACTCGGCCGTCCGTGGCACACTGCGTCCTGCCATGTTTCTGCGGAAGACCGAAAGGCGGAAGGACGGGAAGACGCATCTCTACTGGAGCGTCGTCGAAAACCGGCGGCTCGACAGCAGCCGGGTGGTGCAGCGCCATGTCCTCTACCTCGGCGAGATCAATTCTTCCCAGGCTGAAGCCTGGCGCAAGGCGATCGAGGTGTTCGACGAGGACGCCGGCGCGCCCCGTTCGCTGTCCCTGTTTCCCGACGAGCGTTGCGACCTCCCGGCCGCCGACGCCTCGGTCGTGCGTCTGCGCCTGTCGGAGATGCGGCTCTGCCGGCCGCGTCAGTGGGGCGCGTGCTGGCTCGCCGGCGTCCTGTGGCGCGAGCTGCAACTCGACCGTTTCTGGGCCGAACGCCTGCCGAGGAGCCGCAAGGGGACGCGCTCGGATCAGGGGCTGCAAGTGCTGGCGACCTACCGCCTGATCGACCCGGGAAGCGAATGGCGGCTGCATCGCCAATGGTTCCTCGACAGCGCCATGGCGGATCTGCTCGGCGCCGACTTCGGCCTCGCGGAAGCGCACAAGCTCTACGCCTGCCACGACAAGCTGCTCAAACACAAACAGGCGCTGTTCTCGCATCTGACACAGCGTTGGCGCGACCTGTTCAACGCCTCCTTCGACGTGCTGCTCTACGATCTGACCAGCGCCTATTTCGAGGTCAACGCCTCCGACCTACCCGAGGGCTCGAAACGCCGCCACGGCTACAGCCGCGACAAGCGGCCCGATTGCCCGCAACTCGTCATCGCCCTCGTCGTCACCCCCGAAGGCCTGCCGCTCGCCTACGAGGTCCTGCCCGGCAACACGGCCGACAGCACGACCCTGCGGTCGTTCCTCGAAAAGATCGAGAGCCAGTACGGCAAGGCGCGGCGGGTCTGGGTGATGGACCGCGGCGTGCCGACCGAGGAGGTCCTGGCCGAGATGCGCATGGCCGATCCGCCCGTCCAGTATCTGGTCGGAACGCCCAAAGGACGCCTGACCCGCCTCGAAAAGCAGCTCGTCGACAAGCCGTGGCGCAAGGCGCGCGAGGGTGTCGAGGTCAAGCTCCTCGCCCAGGGCGACGAACTCTACGTCTTCGCCCAGAGCGCCGATCGCGTCAGCAAGGAGCGGGCGATGCGCAGGCGGCAGCTCAAGTGGCTGTGGGCGCGGCTGAAGAAACTCGCCGAGATGGACATCTCGCGCGAGGAAAGGCTGATGAAGCTCGGCGCGGCGCGCTCCAAGGCGCCCTCCGCCTGGCGCCTGGTCAAAACCGACGTCGACAAGACCGGCGCGCTCGCCTATGCGCTCGACCGGGACAAGCTGCGCAAGGTCAGACGCCGCGAGGGCCGCTATCTGTTGCGCACCAACCTGACCGACGACGACCCCGCAAACCTCTGGCAGTATTACATACAACTCGTCGCCGTTGAAGAAGCGTTCCGGAACCTGAAGGGCGACCTCGCCATCCGCCCAGTGTTCCATCAAGACGAGAAGCGCATCGAAGCCCACATCTTCATAGCCTTCCTCGCCTATTGCCTGCAGATCACCCTCACCCGCCGCCTGCACAGTCTCGCCCCGGGCCTGACCGCACGCAGTGCGCTGGCGAAGTTCGCCGCCGTGCAGATGATCGACGTGCACCTGCCCACGACCGACGGCCGCGAGATCATCCTCACCCGCACCACCGAACCCGAGCCAGACCTGCGCCTCCTCATCGACCGCATGAAGCTGCAATTGCCAGCCCAGCCGCCCCCCAAAATCGCCGCCGCCAAGCTCCCCGCCCAACACCTCCTGTAGTGAAGTGCGAATTCCGACGCAATCCGGCCAGGGATTCCAATTCCTGATTACGCGGTTGGGTCAGCCATCTTTAGGAGGCGGTAGGGCATTGGCGGGGCGCGCAGCGCGACGAAGGCGAGGCGCGGGATCATGGCTTTGAGGTCATACCTGCGATTGAAGCGGTATTCGAATTCGGCGAGATAGCGGGACACGTGTTTTTCCTGGACGGCGCGATATGTTCCAACCAACGCGGCCTTGATGTTGCCGAGCACGGTGTTGACCCACTTGAAGGCTGGCGTCTTTGCGGCTTTCGGACCACTGCCAGTTTTGATGGCCACGTGAGCGCAGCCGGCCTCCGTGACGGCTTGGAAACAGGCCAATCCATCGGAGGCGACCTCGGCCCCGGCGAGGATCGCCGTGCTGGAAAGGTTTCGGATCGCCACTTTGCTGAACGCCTTGACGCGCCGCAGGATGATCTGATCGGGCTTGCCGTCGTCGGTGGTGGCGACGGCGGCGACGAACGGAGTCTTGCCCTCGGCCCCACGCCCGCGCCGGCCGGAATGAGCCCCGCCAATATAAGCGTCGTCCATCTGGACCTTTCCCGTCAATCGCTTGCTCGCGTTGCGCTCCAACATGACCTGCCCGAGCTTGTGTTTCATCATCCACGCCGCCGTCTGGGTGACGCCGAGCCGGCGAGCCAATTCGAGGCTGGAAACGCCCGCCTTGGATTGCGTGATCTGATAGATCGTCTTGAACCAGAGGCGCAGCGGCAGCTTGCTCGAGGCGAAAATCGTTCCCGCCCTGACGGACGTCTGTTTGCGGCACGTGTTACACTGGAACAGTCGCCGCGTTCCGCGCCTGACGACGCAATGCTTCCGGCCGCGGCAATCCGGACACTCGAAGCCGTCCGGCCAACGCCATGCGACGAGCGCCGCATGGCATTGCTCTTCGGTTCCGTAGGCTTCGTCGAAAGCGGCCTCGCTGAGGCCTTTCTGGAATTGGACCCGATTGCGCGCCATCGCCGAACTCCTTGCAGACCAACTTGTTCTTGTTTCGTTCTAGACGCACTCTCAAGCTGACGCAACCGCGTAATCAGGTTCCGATTTGATGTCGGCCACCGTTCCGATTTGATCCCGGCCACCATTCCGAAATGAAGCCGGCCACCTGAGCCGGTTACGGCTCTCGTCGTTTGCTCCCCGCGGTTCAGCAACTGCGGCAGTCCTGGCCCGTCGATGGTCGACGAGGAGATCGGGATGCCGGCGAAGCGGGAACTGAGCATGCGACAATTGCGACATCTATTGCGGCTTCACCACGATGGGGTGAGCGCGCGCGAGATCGGGCGACGTCTTGGCGTGGCGCGCTCGACGATCCAGGACAATCTGAAACGGGCGGCGGCGGCCGGGCTGGCATGGCCGCTGGCCGACGACGTCACCGACGAGGGGCTGGAAACCCGGCTGTTCGGGCGGGCGGGGGTTACGCAGGGCCAGCGGCGGCGGGCCGAGCCGGACTGGTCCGCCCTGGCGCGCGAGCTGAAGCGTCCCGGCGTCACGATGACGATCCTCTGGGAGGAATACCAGGAGGTCCATCCCGAGGGCTACGGCTACAGTCGCTTCTGTGATCTGCTGCGTGGATTCGAACGGCGGCTGACGCCGGTGATGCGCCAACATCACGTGGCCGGGGAGAAGGCGTTCGTCGATTATTCGGGCAAGCGGATCGGGATCGCCGATCCGACGACGGGAGAGATCCGCGAGGCGGAGATTTTCGTCGCCGTGCTGGGAGCCTCGAACCTCACCTACGCCGAGGCGACCTGGACGCAGACGCAGCCGGACTGGACCGGCGCGCATGTGCGCATGTTCCGGTTTTTCGGCGGCTCGCCGAAGCTGCTGGTTCCCGACAATCTGAAAAGCGGGGTCATCAAGGCCTCGTTCTACGACCCCGAAATCAACCGAACCTACGGCGCGATGGCGGCCCATTATTCGGTCGGAATCCTCCCGGCGCGGCCGCGGCGGCCGAGGGACAAGGCGAAAGTCGAAGCCGGAGTCCGATTCGCCCAGACCTACATTCTGGGGCGGCTGCGCCATCTGACGTTCTTCTCGCTCGCCGAATGCAACGCGGCCATCGCGCTGGTCATGCAGCGCATGAATGACCGCACGATGCGCAAACTCGGGGTGAGCCGGCGCGAACTGTTCGAGACGGTCGAGCGCGACGCCCTCGTCGCCTTGCCCGCCGACGATTGGGAGTTCGCGGAATGGCGGCGCGCGCGGGTCAACCTCGACTATCACATCGAGGCCCATGACTTTCTCTATTCGGTTCCGCACGCGCTCATCCGCGCCGAGGTCGACGTGCGGATCACCGCGCGCACGGTCGAGATATTCCATCGCGGCCAACGCGTCGGCGCCCATCAGCGCCGCTACGCTGGCCGCAAGCACGGCACGGACGCCGACCACATGCCCAGCTCCCACCGGCGCTACGCCGAGTGGACCCCGGATCGGCTCCGCCGCTGGGCCGGCAAGATCGGGCCGAACACCGAAGGCTTGATCAGCGCCGTGCTCGCCAGCCGGCCGCATCCCGAACAGGGGTTTCGCACCTGCCTCGGCATTCTGCGCGCCTATCGCGGCCTCGACCAGGGCCGCCTCGAGGCGGTCTCGGCCCGCGCCGTCGAACTGGGCGTCCTCAACTGCAAGGGCGTCGCTTCCCTCCTCGCCCGCAAGTTCGACCCGTCGGGCGCGGACAGCAGCCCCGTCTCGCTCATCGACCACGCCAATGTGCGCGGTCCCCGTTACTACAACTGACAGGAAATCCCATGCTCGCTCATCCGACTCTCGACCAGTTGAACGCCCTCGGCCTCTACGGCTTGGCCAAAGGCTTCAAGGACCTGGAGCACAACGCCGAGGCGCGCGGCCTCGATCACGCCGAATGGCTCGGTCTGCTGCTCGAATACGAGCTGACGCTGCGCCGGCAGAAGCAGTTCGAAACCCGCGCCAGGGCGGCCCGTCTGCGTCATCCCGCCAGTGTCGAGGACGTCAACTATCAAAACCCCCGCGGGCTCGACCGCGCGCTGTTCCTCAAGCTCGCCGCCTGCGACTGGCTCGCCGAGCGCCGCAATTTGCTCATCACCGGGGCGAGCGGTCTGGGCAAGAGTTGGCTCGCCTGCGCCCTCGGCCACAAGGCGTGCCGGGAGAACGTCTCCGTTCTCTACACCCGCATGCCCCGGCTCTTCGCCGATCTCGCCATCGCCCACGGCGACGCCCGCTACGCCAGGCTCTTGCGCTCGCTCGCGCGGGTCAAACTGCTTATCCTCGACGATTGGGGACCCGAAGCGCTCACCCCCGAACAGGCGCGCGACCTGCTCGAAATCGTCGAGGATCGCTACGACAAGGGCTCGATCATCATCACCAGTCAGGTTCCCGTGGACCGTTGGCATGACCTGATCGGGGAACTGAGCTGCTCATGGCGCCGCCTTTCTTGATCGTCTGGTGTGTAATAGTCGTTGCTGCAGCTGACCAATTTGCTCGGTCGTAAGATCGATCTGCCAGGGCTGGCCCTTGCCTTTTTGTCGTCCGGTGAGAAGGCCGTTAGCAAGGTAACCAAAGATGGTGTTGGGGTAGATACCGATCGCCTCAGCCGCGCCGTGCACAGAATAGGAGCCGTCCGGCCACCGAGCTGGGCTTGCACCCTTCGGACTGAGCTTGACCGCCGGCAGTCCCCAACGTTGGCGCAACAGCCACACATTCTCATACGTAAACGGACGACGCCGCGCCGAAACGACGCCTTCATCGTTCAACACCGCGGCGACTTGCTTATCGATCAAGCCCTGAGCGTTGAGCTGGGTGATCCGTCCGCGCAGGTAATCGAGGTCGGCGTAGTCTTCGTTGTAGCTGTGAACACGCCTGAACAGTCGATGTTCGCTGACGGCGCCTGTCTGCCAAATGATTTTTGTCCAGACCTCGCCGCGCGATCGCTTCTGATCGAGCAGGACCTCCTGGATGATCATCCGGAGGATACGCTTACGCTCCTCCGGTCGCGTCGTCGGCGCGTGCCATAATGCGGGCAAATCGCTGGCGAGCCGCTCAAGGGCTTTGAAGTCCTCCGCTTGAAGAACGACAGGATCTTGTTGCCGCCACTGGCGGTATTCCTGCTCGATGGCGTCTGCGGCTCGCAACCGATCTTCCCACGCCCGTTCGAGAGAGCGCGCCACCAAGCGGTTCTCGGGTTCGACGGCGTCGTACTGACGCCTGGCGCGCTCGGCTTCGTAGCGGGCCCGCTCTCGTCGCAAGGACCATTGCTGCTCAAGCTGCCGCGCCTCATGAGTTCATCTGGTCCACGGCTGCGATGGCGATCTTGATTTGGTCGGGCGCCAGCGCCTCGAGCAGCACCTTGGCGACCAAGTCGTCCACCGGGAGCGCTCTGACCTCCTGGCACAGGGGCGTTGCAAGCTGATCTTTATCCGCGCGACAGCAGTAAACGGGATAGTCGTTGTGCGGTCCCGAATAACGTATGGTCATTCGACGCCCGCAACGGCCGCATTGAGCTATTCCTTGAAGCAGAGCGGCGCCTTTGCGCGGAATCCCTCTGCGACCGACTTTGGAGTCGTTGGCGTTATCCCAAAGGCGCTTCTGGTTGGACATAAACTCCTCCCAGCTGATGTAGCCAGGGTGGGCGGATGGAAGACAAACCTTCCATTGTCCCAATGGCGCTTTAACGCTTGTCGGGCGACCTCCGGTCCCGCGCCGCGGGGGCTGAGCGATGCGACGGCCATATACGTAGGCGCCGGCGTAAGCCGGGTTGTGCAGGATATACTGAACCTGACTGGCGCTCGCTTCGCGCCAGACGAGTTCGTGCGGGGCGGGCCCCACAAGGGGCCGAACCGGAAGTGGCAAAGCGTTGCGGCGCAGGTAGAGCAGGACGGCACGAGCGCTCTGCAACTCTCGGAACTTGGCGAACACCAGTCGCAAGCGCGCCTGGACTTCCTCATCGGGGTTGAAGGTGATCTGACCGCCGCGCTCGTGAACCAGACCTGCCGGAAGCGGCGTTCGTAGCTCACCGCGCGCCGCCTTCTGCAACTCCCCTTGATGCAGTCGAATACGGATCTGATGCAGCTCCGCCTCGCTCATGATGCCGGAAAGCCCAAGCAAGAGACGGTCGTGATAGGCGCTCGGATCATAAAGCCGCTCGCCGTCGGCGATGATCACGCCGAACAGCGAACACAGCTCAAGAAGCTGGTGCCAATCACGATTATTACGAGCCAGTCGCGAAGCGTCGAGACTGATCACCAGCCCCGCATTGCCAAGGCCGATCTCAGCGATCAGCTTCTGAAATCCCTGCCGATCCGCATGCCCTGCGCCCGACTTACCAAGATCCTCGTCGATGACCTGCACCCGTTCACGGGGCCAGCCAAGATGAACAGCGCGATCCACCAGTCGATATTGAAGCTCAGTGCTCTCCTGGTGATGCTTGACCTGGGTCACCGACGACTGGCGAACGTAGATGTAAGCCAGTTTGGCGCGTCGCGCCGGCGTCAGCCGCTCGTCAGCGGTTGCTGTCGCCAGCATCACTGTCCGCCTTCGCGGCGCTCGCCGCCATCCGCTTGACCATGTCGGCGACGACGGATCCCAGCTGCGCCTTGCCGGTCTCGGAAAGACCCTTCCACGGCCGAGGCAGAGGTCGAGCCAGCGCATCGGCTCTCCGAGCCGGAGCAATCGATCCGGTCTGCGTCGGGAGAAGCGGCGCGTTCATCGCCAGTCTCTTCGAGCGGGGACGGCCTTGCGGCCAGGTAGTCAGCCAACGGCAACAGCGTCCGAACGCTGATCCGGAGACTTTCCTCAATGGAATCATGACCCTCCGGAAAAGGTTCCCTCGCCAGATCCGTAATCGACCGGAGAATTGATCGCCGGCGCCCGTCGGGCAGCCTCACCACGACGAACTTCGGTCCGCGTGCCGACCTCATGCCCACGACGGGCAGCACCTGGCCAAACAGCCCATGGCGGCGAGAAACAATGCGTACTTCAGAGACCAGGCCATCAACAATGGGGGCGTCGTGTGCTGATCGGGGTCCCAACCCTCGCCGACGCCATCCTCGACCGCGTCATTCACAACGCCTATCGCATCGATCTGGCCGGCGAGAGCCTGCGCAAGCGGCTGCCTTCATCCTGAAACCGACGTGTGCGCGGAGAGCCGGCTCGCTGCACCCTCGGCGCGAAGGCCGTGGATAACGGCGGGCTCCGCTACGGCGCAATGGAAAGCGCGCTCCGCCCGCCGTTACCCACCGCCACCCAAGCGCTTGCGGAGATCCAAATCCAACCCTGGCTTGACCAACGGCTCCAGGCAAAACATCATCGCAGAGATCCGCGGAAGCAGACGCAGGGTGGCCGACATCAAATCGGAATCCCGGCCGGCTTCAAATCGGAATCGGTGGCCGACTTCCTATTGGAATGCGTGGCCGGCTTCGTCGGAATCCGCAGTGAAGACCTTTTTCGTCAAAGCATTGATTTCCTTGATGTCAATACCCGAAATTTGGCCGAATCCGCGAAGACGGGTTAAGCCGCCTGTTCCGCACCCGCTCCAGCGCACAACCGGCGGGATGTCGGCGCTGCAACGCTCTGAAAGTACAGGGTTCCTGGACGTGGGCGTCGAGCGCGGCCCCAGGAAAACGCCCTGCTGGCAGGCAGATCGAATTGTGGGGAGCTGTCAAAGCATGCTCGGCAGCACACGGTCGGGCGGTCGGTGGCCGTCCACGAACGTGCGGATGTTGACGATCACCTTCTCGCCCATGTCGGCGCGGCCTTCGTGAGTGGACGACCCCATGTGCGGCAGTAGCGTTACTTTACCGACCTTGGCGAGCGCGACCAGCTTTTCGTTGACCGCGGGGGCGTGCTCAAACACATCGAGACCGACGCTGGCGAGTTCGCCGTGCTCCAGCATCCGCACGAGCGCGTTTTCGTCGATCACCTCGCCACGCGCGGTGTTGATGAGGATGGCTTCCGGACGTAGGTATTTCAGCCGCCGCGCCGACAGAAGGTGGTAGGTGCCCGGCGTGTGGGGGCAGTGGACCGAAACGAAATCCATCCTGGCGAGCATCTGGTCGAGCGAATCCCAGTAGGTGGCCTCGAGCAACTCCTCGATCTGCGGCGCGACCCGACGTCGATTGTGATAGTGGATTGACATGCCGAAGGCGCGCGCACGGCGGGCGAGCGCCTGGCCGATTCGGCCCATACCGATGATCCCCAGACGCTTGCCCGTGATCCGCCGGCCGAGCATCCACGTGGGCGTCCAGCCGGCCCAGCGCCCGTCCGGAATGACGCGCGAGCCTTCAACAAGCCGGCGCGCCGTGGACAGGATCAGCGCCATGGTCATGTCGGCGGTGTCCTCGGTCATCACACCAGGGGTGTTGGTGACAGTGATGCCCCGCCGCAGGGCGCTCGTCACATCAATGTGGTCGACGCCATTGCCAAAATTGGCGATAAGCCGCATCTGCTCGCCAGCCTGCGCAATCATCGCTGCGTTGATGTGGTCGGTGATGGTCGGAACAAGCACATCGGCCTCGCGCATGGCCTCGACGATTTCCGCCTGCGCCATCGGCTTGTCCTCGAGGTTGAGGCGGGCGTCGAACAGTTCGCGCATCCGCGTTTCGACGAGTTCGGGGAGCCGTCGCGTGACGACGACAACGGGTTTCTTCTTGGTCATGAAGCCGCTCTTTCCGCCCTGTCTGTGCGTTTTTCGCCCGGCCCGTGTTCTGAAGCATTTGCCTCCACGCCTTCAAGCGGTTTACGCCCCATTAACGCCGCTCGCAGCAAATGGTCCCCGGCCGAGGTTTCGTTTGCGGCGCGCGCCGCAAGCACGCCGGCCTCTCTAGCAGAAGACCCGGCAAAGACAAGGATGGCCTGTACGCCGTCGAGGAATCCATTGATGACGCTAAGCCGCAGTCCGACCTTTTCGCGCCGGTTGGCGCTCGTCGCCATCTACTTGGCGACGCTCGCGCCGGGGCTGGCGTTGGCTGACCAGGTTGGCGCCGTGACGAAACTACCGCTGCCTCGTTTCGCCAGCCTGAAGACCGACCGCGTCAACTTGCGCGAGGGACCGTCCAAGGATCACCCGACGAAATGGGTCTATCAGCGCGCAGGGCTCCCGGTGGAAATCACGGCCGAATTCGAGATTTGGCGACGCATCCGCGATTCCGAGGGGGTCGAGGGCTGGGTGCTGCACTCCCTTCTTTCCGGCCGGCGGACGGCTCTGATCACGCCGAGCAAAAGGGGCGAGAACGCGAAAGTCTACACCCGTCCCTCCGAGGGGTCCGATCTGGCGGCGACGCTTCAGTCGGGTGTCATCGTCAATCTGAGGAAATGCGACGGCTCCTGGTGCCGGGTCGACGGCGATGGGTTCAAAGGCTATATCGAGCAATACAAGCTTTGGGGCGTCTATCCCAACGAGACGATCGAATGACGCCCGCGGGCATTGGGGGAGCGTTTGCAATTTGACAGCCGTTGCGTCGTCTAAGCCGGAAGTTTGGGGCCTTGAGGCGCGCCGTTTGCGACTCGGCACCCTCGTCCGTCTGCGCTGGCTCGCAGTCGCCGGACAGACCGCCGCGGTTTTCGTCGGCCTTTTCGGCTTCGGACTTGGCAACCTCGCGATCGCCTGTTTCGCAGTCATCGCCGCCTCTGCAACGCTCAATCTGGCGCTGAGGCGCATTTACCCGGCCAGCGCGCAACTCGGCGAGCCCGTCGCGACCGCCATTCTGGGCTACGACATTCTCCAGTTGGCGGGCCTGCTGTTCCTGACCGGCGGAGTGGCCAATCCCTTTGTCATGTTCCTGCTGGCGCCAGTCACCGTCGCTGCGGCCTCGCTCCCCTTTCGACGAGCGCTTGCATTGCTCCTCCTCGCGCTTCTTTGCGCGACCGCGTTGCTTCGCTTCAACCTGCCTCTCCCCTGGCCCGGCGGAGGAACGCTCGTCCTCCCGCCGCTTTATCTGGTCGGCGTCTGGGCGTCGCTTGTGGTCAGCGCGGCGTTCGTGGCGCTCTACGCCTATCGGGTGGCGGCCGAATCGCGGCAGACGGCCAGCGCCCTGACCGCGGTCGAACTCGTTATGGCGCGCGCCCAGCATCTCTCGCAACTCGATGGGCTCGCTGCAGCCGCGGCGCATGAACTGGGCACGCCGCTCGCTACCATTGCTCTCGTCGTCCATGAGATGGCCGCCGTTGCGCCGCGCGACGACGCTTTCGCCGAAGATCTTCATCTGCTGGAGGAATCGGTCAATCGGTGCCGGGATATCCTGGGCAAGCTTTCGGCGCCTGCGGAGCTCACCGGGCAGGCGATGGACGTGTCGAGCCCGGTCGAACTCGCCGAACTGGCGGCTTCGCCGCATCGGCTGCTCGGAGTTCTCGATCACCGTCAAAGGGGAGGGAACCGAGCCTGCGCCGCAATGTCCGCGCAACCCCGGCGTTCTCTACGGGCTCGGCAGTCTTATCGAGAACGCGGTCAGTTTCGCCAAGTCAGCGGTGGAGATTCGAGCGGACTGGACGAAATCGGCGGTGACCATCGTCATTGCCGACGACGGCCCCGGGTTTCCCCCGGGCGTCCTGCCGCGGATCGGCGAGCCTTACCTGTCGCAGCGCGACGGGGCGCGGCGCTCGGAGAAAGCCGGCGGCGGTCTCGGGTTGGGGCTCTTCGTCGCCCGGTCGCTGCTCGAACGCTCCCGCGCGACCCTGCGGTTCACAAACGCGGCGCCGCCGTCGACCGGCGCAACCATAACTGTTGAATGGCCGCGGATGGTGTATGAGGAGGGTCGACGGCTCGACAATTAGCCTGTAAGCTTTTGCCCTCGGACGGTTTTGTGTTTATTGCAGGCAGAATGGACAAGGACGCCTCGCACCAGTCGACGAATCAGAATTCAGAGCGGAGGAGAGACGCTCGACAAGTCGCTGCTTGTGGTCGACGACGACCGCCTGTTTTGCGACCGTCTTGCGCGCGCTCTGGGTACCCGCGGATTCACCGCCAGGACGGCGATGAGCGTCTCTGAGGCGCTCGCCGCGATCGAGACGTCGCCGCCGGCCTTCGCCGTAATCGACCTTCGGCTCGGCGACGGCAGCGGCCTCGACGTCATGCGGGCGCTCAAGGCGAAGCGTGCGGATGCGCGCGGGGTGATCCTCACGGGGTACGGCGCGATCGCCACGGCTGTCATGGCGGTCAAGCTCGGCGCGTTCGACTATCTCGCCAAGCCGGCCAACGCCGACGACGTCGTGGCGGCTCTGATGGCGGGACGGCTCGACGTGCCGGCCGAGCACGACCCGCCGATGTCGGCCGACAGGGTGCGCTGGGAACACATCCAGCGCATCTACGAGGCCTGCGAGCGCAACGTCTCCGAGACGGCGCGGCAGCTCAACATGCATCGGCGCACCCTCCAGCGCATTCTGGCCAAGCGCGCGCCGAAGTGAGCGTGGGCGGTCTTCTGTCACGGGATGGAACCCTCGGCCGGCGCCGCCGCGGGCGCCCCGTATTATTACACGTCTGTAGCGTGGAACAAGAGGCCTACCGCTGTCCCTTCTCCGCCGCCCGCCGCAGCGCATCGGCGAACGCGCCGCCGGAGGATGACCGGCGATCCGCCTCAGCGTTGACGGCGCCCACAGCCTTGCGGTCGCCTCGGCCGCCGCCCCTCGGGCCCTCGCCTTCGGGATCGGTGAGACGCATGGTCAGCGCGATGCGCTTGCGCGCCGCGTCGACGGACAGGACCTTGACCTTGACGACGTCGCCGGGCTTGGCGACGGCACGCGGATCCTTGACGAACGTGTTCGCCATCGCCGATACGTGAACGAGGCCGTCCTGGTGAACGCCAATGTCGACGAAGGCGCCAAAGGCGGCGACGTTGGTCACCGTCCCCTCCATAACCATGCCGGGCCTGAGGTCGGCGAGCGTCTCGACGCCGTCCTTGAAGGACGCCGTGCGAAAGGCCGGCCGCGGATCGCGACCCGGCTTCTCCAGCTCCTTGAAGATGTCGGAAATGGTCGGCAGGCCGAAGCGTTCGTCGGCAAAGTCTGCCGCCTTCAGGCCGGCGAGCGCCTTCGGATTGCCGATGATGGCGTGGATGTCGGCCTTGAGCCGGTCAAGGATGCGGCGCACGACCGGATAGGCCTCCGGATGGACGCCGGAGCGGTCGAGCGGCTGGTCGCCCCCAACGATGCGCAAAAAGCCGGCGCTGAGCTCGAACGCCTTGGCGCCGAGGCGCGGCACGTCCTTCAGCGCCGCGCGGGTCTTGAACGCCCCGTGCGTCTCGCGATGGACGACGATCGCCTGCGCCAGCGCTTCGCCGACGCCCGACACGCGCGCGAGCAGCTTGGCGGAGGCGGTGTTGACATCGACCCCGACCGCGTTGACGCAATCCTCGACCACCGCGTCGAGCGAGCGGCCGAGCTTCTGCTCTGACAGATCGTGCTGATACTGGCCGACGCCGATCGACTTCGGGTCGATCTTGACGAGTTCGGCGAGCGGGTCCTGCAGCCGCCTGGCGATCGAGGCCGCGCCGCGCAGCGTCACGTCGAGGCCCGGCAGCTCCTGCGCCGCGTAGGCCGAGGCCGAATAGACGGAGGCCCCTGCTTCCGACACCGTGACCTTGGTGAGCTTGAATTCGGGATGTTTGGCGAGCAGTTCGGCGGCCAGCTTGTCGGTCTCGCGCGAGGCCGTGCCGTTGCCGATCGCGATCAGCTCGGCCTTGTGGCGTTTGGCCAGAGCCACGAGCGCGGCGAGGCTCTCGTCCCAGCGGCGTTGCGGCTCGTGCGGATAGATCGCCGTGGTCTCGACGATCTTGCCGGTTGCATCCACCACGGCGACCTTGACGCCGGTGCGGAAGCCCGGATCGAGGCCGATGGTGGCGCGCCCGCCCGCCGGCGCAGCCAAGAGGAGGTCGCGCAGGTTGGCGGCGAACACCTTGACCGCCTCGTCCTCGGCTCGGGTCCATATGCGCAGGCGAAGATCGACCGCGAGCTGCGTCTCGATTTTGGTTCGCCATGCCCAGCGCGCCGTGTCGATGAGCCAGCGGTCGCCGGGCCGGCCTCGGTCGGCGATGGCAAAGCGGCGCGCCACCGCCAGCTCGAACGGCCCGAGCGTCTTGCTCGCCGGATCGGCGCTCGGGTCTGGAACGAGTTTGAGGTCGAGGATTTCTTCCCGCTCGCCGCGCATCAGCGCCAGCGCCCGGTGCGACGGGATCCTGGTCAGCGGCTCGAAGAAGTCGAAGTAATCGGAGAACTTCGCGCCCGCCGCCTCTTTGCCCTCGCGCACCTTCGAGACGATGCGGCCGCCGGTCCAAAAATCCTCGCGCAGGCGGCCGATCAGTTCCGCGTCCTCGGCGAACCGCTCGGTCAGGATCGCGCGTGCGCCGTCGAGCGCGTCTTGCGCGGTCTTGACGGCGTCGGCCTTCACGAAAGCCTCGGCCTGAACGAGCGGCTCGCGCTCCGGATGCGCAAAGAGGGCGTCGGCGAGCGGCTCGAGGCCGTTCTCTCTGGCGATCTGCGCCTTCGTGCGCCGCTTCGGCTTGAACGGCAGGTAGATGTCTTCGAGGCGCGCCTTGGTTTCGGCCTCGAGGATCTGAGCTTCGAGCGCCGGGTTGAGCTTGCCCTGCTCGCGGATCGATTCGACGATCGTTTTCCGCCGCTCCTCCAGTTCGCGCAGATACCCGAGCCGGGTCTCCAGCGTGCGCAGCTGCGTGTCGTCGAGCGCCCCCGTCGCCTCCTTGCGGTAGCGGGCGATGAAGGGGACGGTCGAGCCCTCATCGAGCAGGCCTACGGCGGCCGCCACCTGCGCCGGCCTGACGCTCAATTCCTCGGCAATGCGTTCGGCGATGGGTTTCATGGGGTCCGAATCGGTGGCGGGCGGAGCGGGGCTTTTAGGCGCGCACCGCCCGCGCGGTCAAAGCCGAATGGTCCGTCGATCGCAGGCCGGCCTCTATGCAGATTCCCTTAGCCAGCCAACGAATGGACCACGTTAGAGTTCGACTTTCACCATAAAGGGCACGAAGGACACAAAGAACGACGAGGGTTCCTTTTGCGCCTTCGTGGGTCTTCGTGTTCTTTGTGGTGAATTTGTCTCGCTTGTTCCGTTGGCTAGGCTCTCTGCTTAGCACGCCCTCGCGCTGTCGACCGTCATAGGAAAGCGTCCGGGACGGATCGGGCAGGGGATCAGCGGGCTCGGCAGGGAGCCGGACCCCGCTTCGTCGAGCCAGCGATTCCCGGGCGCGGATTCAACCTTTTCAAGGCGCTGCGCCAGATTTTCCCGGCGGTCGCGTCCTGCCGGGGCGGTGAACGGAAAGTCTCCACCGCCATGCTGCGGAGCGACGCCATACGCCCCGTCCCGTAGCCTGCTCAGGCAGGAGCGGAGGTCCCGGCGACCCGCAGCGCTCCTCAACACGCCCAGGATAAGGTCGGGAGTCGAGACCGGGCCGGTTGGAGCGGCTTCGGTGGTCTGAGAGCCCAACCCAATCCCGGGCGCGGATTGAAGCTTTTCAAGGCTTTGCGCCGGATTTCCCGGGCGATCGTCGCCGGCTGGGACGGCGATAGGCCTATCCAAGGGCGCGGGCTTCGGCCTCCCCGGGCTTGAACTCGTGGATCAGGACGAGGTCGGGAGGAGCGGTTCCGGAGTCCGGGCGATCGTTGGGCCCGGCCCCCGTATCCGCGTGAGCCCCTAAGGTCGCTCCGGATCCGGGCGCGGATTCAACCTTTTCAAGATGTTGCGCCGGATTTTCCGGGCGATTGTCGCGTCCGGGCCCGGCCGGGGCGGCCTCATGATCCTGCAGCCCAAGCTCCGCGCTGCAGAAAAGAGCCCCGCCGAACGCAGGGGACCTTTCGCCGGGCTCGGCGCGCGAGGCCTCCGGCCGGGCCCATTCGGCGGCGAAGGCGCCGCCGTAGCGGTCGAGCTCGCGCACGATTTTGACCACCTGGTCGACCGCCTTGAGGTTGGTCGGCGACATGGCGCTGAAGGCGATAAGCATGGCCTCGTTGAGGCGGCTGACCTGAATGGCCAAAAACTCCTCGGGCGGGTGCGGCATGCGGCGGGCCAAAATCTCGCGAATGACCGCGCGCATGCGCTTCTCGCCGACCCCCACCCGCGCCGCGATCTCGACGACCGAAACGCCGCGGTTGAGATAATCGACGATCAGCTGTTCGCGCTGGAACTTGGCCAGCCGCGCGGCGCGCGCCTCGGCGGGCGGGCTCAAGGCGGCGGTCGGCGCGGCGGCTTCGAGGGGATCGGACACGGCGGACTTTCTCCTTCTGATTTTAGGAATGATAGTGCATGCCCGTTCGTTTGGCAAGAAAATGTCGCCTTGGCGTCGGTGAAATGACGCAACCGGCGTCAGCGGGAGAAGGCCAACGTTGGGAGCCGCCGCTTCCGGCATGGCAGAGCGGGGCCTCCCGTTTCTCCGGCAGCCGCCTCGGGTGCCGGACCGCGGCGCGTTCATCGCGCGGATCGCGCCCAAGCCGCAGGGTCTCTCGCCGGGCGCGGGATCTCGCGGCGATGGTTCCGGTCCCATCAGTCGGCGATCTGACGTCGAACGGTGCCGATCCGGTTAACGCAGACACGCACGGCATATAGGGATGCCGGAGCGACTCTTGTGCGGTGGCGACCGCCAGGAGCACCCTGTGCCCTGCCAAGGCATGCAGTCTAAATTGCTATTAACAGCTTTGTTCGGGGTGGCACCCGGGTTGTCCGCGCGGTGCCAGCAAGCGCAACATCTGATTACATATAGGACTCGAATTCGTGCTTCAGGTAGCGCAGCGCCGAGATGAGCCAACTGTCGATCTCGGCATCTGAGCCTGGCGTGTGCTGCTGGGGTGCCGCCATTTCGGGCATGCTACACTCAAGTTGGTGCCACATAGCACGAGCGGGAAGATGGAGGCGATGGAATCCCGCGAGTGTCGCGCTAATCTGGGCCCCGGGAGGGGCGACCTTGACGGCTCCGAGGTCGATCTCCTCGACCTCGAGCTCAAGATCGACTTCGATCAGTGCCTCCTCGGCAACGCCAGCGGTTACGCGCATCGGTGTTGCTCCGATCCAGCCGCTATCGAGGTCGAATTGCCAGTGCGGATGCGCGGCCCCCACCCCAGGGTAAGCGATAGCGCCGCCTTCGGTTTTAGCTCCTGCCCACTCCAATCGGAAGCGCAGTTCTGGCATGGCCTCGAAACCGGCGATCACGAAGCGCAGGTTGCTTGAGACAAACTCGACTTGATCCCGCCCGCGGGCTGGTTGCCATTCCTCGTTGTAGCCAAAGTAGAGGATGGATTCGTCGCTTGCGGCTGATGCCAATTCCGCCGCACTGCCTTGCGGCAGATTGATTCCGGTATCGCTGAGCTGATTACTCAGCACCCATTTGATGGTCTTCTGTCTCATGGCGAGTTCGGTAAAGCGCAGTCTCTGGTCCCGGAAACCAAGTTCGTTGTTCAGCTTCTGCCCAAGCAGCCGGAGCCTAGTCTCGACCGCCCGCTGCCCTAGCACCAACGGAGGGCTCATGAGATCGACCACTCGTCCAAACGAGTTTGGTAGGCCGCGGCCGCGAAGGCGTCGAGAAGCGGGGCTGCCGGATGCTCGCGGGCGTCGATCCGGCGCAGGGCGCGAGCCTGCGCCTCAAGGTCTGGAGTCGCTAGATACACCGCCGCTAGGTCGGGGAGCGGCACACGGCGAACCTGATTTCTAGCGCCGTCAACCTGACCGCCGCCCACAATCCTGCCGTTCTCGCGAAGTAGCGCGAAAAACACCCGAGAGTTCAGCAAAAAGCTGTAATCGTGCAGCAGGGGCACAGTCTCGAACGGCGAGCCGAGAATAGCTTGTCTGGGGAGCCACGAGTAGCCCTGGACAACCACCCAGCTCCCGTCCTCGTCGACGGCAAAGCTATCGGTACCGATGAATGCGCGCGCGACTAGGCGGGGACGTCCGCTAAGATTTGTCTCGCGCCGCGCACGGTCAAGGTCAATTCTTGCGTCAGGAGCAACAGCGAGTCGGTCCAGACGGCGGGAGTGGAATGTGGGCGCCGCGTGCTGTATCTCGGCGGACGTCATCGGGCTGTTCGGATAAAAGATCCAGGTAATTGGCTGGATGCGACCATTGCGAATGGAGCGTGTTTCGGCAACAGGCCGGAACAGCTTCCTCTCCCGGCTAGGGAGGCGTTCGTATTCGGCCGTGTCAACTTGTAGTGCCGAGCCGACAACGCCGGCACGCACCCCTAGCTCAACATGAAAAAGGGCCTCCACAGTGGCGACCCCGGCCCTGTCCGCAAGGCGCTCAGGCAGATCGCCGAGGCTGTACGGGCGCGGCGTCCAATCGTCGCGGCTTGCGAGCAGGCGCTGGGACATCGGATAGATCGACCAGTCGATCGTCCGCTCCCCTTTCCGGTTCCCTGCCTGCCAGCGGCGCAGGCGTCTAAGTGCAGCGCTGCTGGCACCGCGCTTCTGGCTAGCCCAGAGCATGGTGGAGGCGACACTTTTTGGTTCGTTCGTCTTCCGTAGGACGAGCGAGGCGATATTGACCAGAGCGTCGCGGAAGAGGCCGTGATCGCCCAACACAGCGACTAGCTCGACCTCGTTGTTGCGGAGCAACCCATCGCGCCACTTGACACCGCCGGCCTGGCTAAGGGCGCCTGCGGGAAGCAGCGTGGCAAGAGTGCCGCCCGGGCGCAGGTGGTGCTGGGCGAGCGAGATGAATGCCATTGAGAGGTCGGGTCGGTATCGAAAGGCGTCGCCGAGAATCTGCTGGAGCCGCGCACGCACGTCGGCGTCCATATTCGGCATTGCAAGGAACGGCGGAATTCATCAACACGACGTCAGCGTCTAGTCGCTCCCTGACGCTAAGGAAATCGGCGGTCCGGACGGTGCGCCTCACGCGCTGCCTGCCCCCGAAGCCGCCGTGGTCGAGCGCAAATTGGGCCATGGTAATCGCGGTGGCTGAGATGTCGAACCCGATCAGGTCGACGTGTCCTTGATAATTTTGCCGCTCGAGCGCGCGCAGCACCTCGCACAAAAAGATCCCTGAGCCACACGCTGGATCGGCAACTCTGATCGCTGGCTTTTGGAGATGATCGGCGACGGCAAGGTCAGCGAGCGTGCGAGCAAGCCCGGGTGGTGTATAGTAGGCACCGAGCTGCGTCCGCACAGCGCCGGCGGCCACGGGCGCAAGGCCGAATAGCTGCGGCTGCAAAGGCTGGGTCAGCAATTCGGCATGCGCCTCTTGGAAAACCATGCCGGCGGCATGCCGCATGGTTATCGAGAGTTCGGCTCGTCGACCAGCTAGGCGGTTGTAACGCAACTCCTCGCGGAGCCGCTCCTCGTGGTCAGCTGGCAACCGCCCGCGCGCGCCGGCTTCGGCACCAAGCAGAGAAACGGCTTTGTTGGCATCGCTGAGGCCATCGATCTCCTCCCCCATTATAGCGAGAAAGGTCTCCAAAGCTTCGGTGGCAGTAAGGCCCGCAGCCGCGGCGGTATGGCGGTGCGAGCGGAAGCAGCCGACAACGTGCTGGACGACGTCCACCGGCGGTTCGATCTGTTTGGCTACGATGGAGGAAAGAAACGCTTCTGGATTCCTCTCGACCTGTTCGCGTTTGAACCGAAGCGCGGGTGCGCTTGCGGCGACCTGCCTTGCGACGACCGCATCCTCATCGACCGTCACGTGCGTTGCGAGTCGGGAGGACCAAGTCCAGTCGAGCACGACACCAATGTCGATGGGTCCGGAGGAGAGCGAGAAGCTCCCGCCGACGCCGTCGAGGAGCGCATGGTAGCGCTGTTGGGCATCGCGCTCCGCCCCGAGAAGCGGGCTGCGAGCAAGCCCGAGCCGGCGGCTCCAGTCCTCAGCAATCTCAAGCGCAGGCATTCGCGTAGCCTTAAATCGAATGCGCGGCCAACCCTTTTTGGCTGAACCGCGCGAATCGACTATCGCCCAACTTAATCAGGACCACAAGCTTTTTGGTAAACGCGGTCGCAAAAATGAAAAGGTGCAACGGCAGCCTCATAGCGCCTACGTGCCGGAACGGCCGCTCCTTGCGCGGAGCACTCGCTCAGGGCGGCGGCTTCGATCGCGATCCGGTCTTTGCGAGGGTCTGTCGGCGCCTTGGTCAAGGTCACCTTTCAAGCCATGAACGGCTGATACGGTGTCCGCGCTCCGCGCCGGTCAGTCTAAATGCAGCGGGCGCCTGCGTTAACCGCATAGACACGGGTCGAGCATGCGCAAACGGATTCCGGGCAGCCGTCGGCTTGCCCGGAGCAGCGTGCTCGTCAGCGCTCCGCCATGCCGATCCTGGCCAGCCCGAAGTTGAACAGCCGCTTGGTCGCGGCGGCACAATCGTTCTTGTGGCCGAGCGCGCGCTCTTCGATCAGCTTCCACGACACGATGGCGACCGCGATCGAGACCGCGGCCGACGAGACCATCATCGCCGCGAGCGTCATCGCCGGGAAAAGCAGCGCCAGGGTCTGCTGGATCGGAAAGGCGTAGATGTAGACGCCGTAGGAATAGTCGCCGACCTCGTTGAACCGGCGGATGCGTCCGCCCGGCACATAGGCGAGGTGGAGGACGAACGGCGCCATCACGAGCAGGTAGACGATCAGGAAAACCGGCCTGTCGAAGGACGCCACGACCAGCGCCGCAAGGAGCGCAACCAGGATGCCGGCGCCCATCGGGACCCGGTCGCGCCACAGGAAGAGCGCCGATCCGTAGAGGTACATGAACATGCGGATATTCGCGCCGTTGAACACGCCCTGCGAAAAGCGGCCGCGCACGACGATCACGAAGAACAGCGCGACGGCCGCCAGGGAGACGAATCGCATCCCCTTGGGTCGCAAAGCGGGCAGGAGCGCGAAGGCGGTCCAGAGCACAGCGACGTAGATGTACATCCGGACCTCGACCGGCATGGTCCAGAGCGAGCCGTTGAACTCGCTCTTCAGCGGCAGGGCGTCGAACACGCCGGGCAGCGAATAGCGAATGCCGCCGATCAGCGTTGCGCATTTGTAAAGATAGGTCCAGGTCGTCTGGGACGCGTAATAGTCGCCGAGCGGCAGCGTCGTCAGCGCCGGCGCGAGGACGAACACCGTGAGCGCGAGCATGACCCAGAGGCCCGGATAGACCCTCAGCGCCCGCGCCCAGAAGAAGCTGACGAGGTCGCCGCGGTTGGCGAGGCTCGCCGTGACCAGAAAACCGCTGGTCACGAACAGGGCGTCGAGGCCCATTTCGCCCAACGAGAATCCGACTTGGCGGAAGACCGGCTCCGTGTCGGGCGGCAGCCCGAGCGCACCGATGCTGTGGGCGAACAGCACCGTCATCGCCGCGGCCAGGCGGAGCAGGGTGAAGTTGTTGTCCCGGCCGACGGCGTAGTGGGAAAGCCGCATCGCGCCCTCCTTCAGGCGCCCGAGCGGGGCGGCTTCCTCCCCCCTTGTGGGGGAGGATTGAGGAGGGGGGTCGGGCCAAACTCTGAAGGTTTGGAGCCCTTCCAGCGCCAGATGAGAGGTGAGCGCGACCCCCCACCCTGTCCCGCCCCCACAAGAGGGGGCGGGGACGCGAAGTCTCGGCCGTCGCGTTGTGCTGAAAACGCGAGGCCGTCATTCGGCGGCCCGAACCGGACGCTCCGGCTGGGCGAGGCGCTGCGTCTTCAAAAGTTCGGCGATGGTGAAGGCGAGTTCGATCGCCTGTTCGGCGTTCAGCCGCGGATCGCAATAGGTATGGTAGCGATCGCGCAGGTCGGCCTCCGAGATGGCCCGGGCGCCGCCCGTGCATTCGGTCACGTTCTTGCCCGTCATCTCGAGATGGACGCCGCCGGCGTACATCCCCTCGGCGGCGCAGATCCCGAAGAAGCTGCGCACCTCGGCGGAGATGCGCTCGGTCGGCCGCGTCTTGTAGCCGGTCGAGGTCTTGATCGTGTTGCCGTGCATCGGGTCGGTCACCCACAGGAGCTTGCGGCCGTCGCGCTTGACGGCCCGCAGCAGCGGCGGCAGCGCCGCCTCGACCTTGTCGGCCCCGAAGCGGCAGATCAGGGTGAGCCGGCCGGGCTCGCCTTCCGGATCGAGCGCCTCGATCAGCCGCAAAAGGTCGTCGGTGGTGATCGAGGGACCGCACTTGAGGCCGATCGGGTTCTTCAGCCCACGGCAATACTCGACATGCGCGCCGCCGAGCTGGCGGGTGCGATCGCCGATCCAGATCATGTGTCCAGAGGTCGCGTAATAATCGCCCGAGGTCGAGTCGAGCCGGGTCAGCGCCTGCTCGTAGCCGAGCAGCAGCGCCTCGTGCGAGGTGTAGAAGTCGGTCGCCCTGAGTTCGGGATGCGACTCGGCGTCGAGACCGATGGCCCGCATGAACCCGAGCGTCTCGCTGATTCGGTCCGCAACGCCCTGATAGCGCTCCGACTGCGGGCTGTCCTTGACGAACCCGAGCATCCAGCGGTGGGCGTTCTCGAGATTGGCGTATCCGCCGGTGGCGAAGGCGCGCAACAGGTTCAGCGTCGCAGCCGACTGGCGGTAGGCCTCGAGCTGGCGGCGCGGGTCCGGCTCGCGCGCGACCGGGGTGAAGTCGATGTCGTTGACGATGTCGCCGCGATAGGCCGGCAGCGAGACGCCGTTGACAGTTTCGAAGTCCGAGGAGCGCGGTTTGGCGAACTGGCCGGCGACCCGGCCGACCTTGACGATCGGCGAGCCCGCCGCGAACGTCATCACCACCGCCATCTGCAGGAAAAGGCGGAAGAAATCGCGGATGTTGTCGGCCGAATGCTCGGCAAAACTCTCGGCGCAGTCGCCGCCCTGCAGCAGGAAGGCCTGGCCCGCGGCGGCCGCGCCCAGCGCGCGCTTGAGCTTGCGCGCTTCGCCGGCGAACACCAGCGGCGGATAGCCGGCGAGGTGCCGCTCCGCTTCGGCAAGGGCCGCCTTGTCCTTGTAGACCGGCGACTGTTCGATCGGTCTCGTCCGCCAGCTGTCCGGCGTCCAACGTGAATTCGCCATAACCCTCGCGCCTTTGTCCGCGTCGTTGCTTACGGGGCGGAGCCTTTTGAACGGAAATCCGTCCCTATACAAGCCGGAACGCCCTGCCGGCGCGCTGATTTTCGGCCTCCCCGCGACATTATGCGTCCGGCTCCGAGGCGTGATCCGTGTCGCGCCGAGCGCCGCGGCGTGGCAAAGACAAGCGTCGATTCTCTGATTCCCTTGCTCGCGTGTCCGCCGCCCTTTCCTCCATCGCCGCTTTATTGTGCTCGGTCGTACTGCTGATCGGCGGGGCCGCGCTCGTCGGAGTCGCGACGCCGCTGCGCGCGAGCATCGACGGGTTTCCGGCGCTGACGATCGGCCTCATCGGCTCGGCTTACTTCGCCGGCATGTTGGCGGGCACGCTCGCCGCGCCGGCGATCGTCCGGCGCGGCGGCCACATCCGCGCCTTCACGGCCTTCGTGGCGCTCGCGATCGCTTCCGTCGTCCTGATGCCGGTGTTCGTGTCGCCCTGGGTTTGGCTCGCCTGCCGCGCGCTGCTCGGCTTCGTGTTCGCCGGGCTCTACGCCGTCATCGAGTTCGTGGATCAACGCGAGAGCCAGCAACGCCAACCGCGGCGCGCTTTACGCGCTCTACACCAGATCGCCAGTTTCGCCGCGTCGGCGGCGGGCCAGATGATGCTGCAGCCGCTGGGGCCGGACGGTTTCGAGGCCTTCGCCATCGCCGGAACGCTGCTTGCGCTGGCGATCGTGCCGATGGCGATGACCAGCGTCGATCCGCCGGTCCAGCCGCGCACCGTGCGCCCGCGCCTCCTGTGGCTCATTCGCTGGGCGCCCATCCCCTGCGCCGCCGCGTTCGCCGCCGGCGCGGCCAATGGCGCGTCGCTCTCGCTTGGCCCGATCTTCGCGGTCGGCATCGGCATGTCGCCGGACGCCGCGCCGCAGTTCACCGCGGCCATGGTGGTCGGCTCGGCGCTCGGCGTCTTTCCCGTCGGCGCGCTGTCCGATCATGTCGATCGCCGGTTGGTCATGGCGGCGGTGATGCTCGCGGGGGCCGCGTTCGAAGTCGCGCTCAGCCGGCAGGGCGTCCCCGGCCCACGGGTCATCCTGTTCGGCTTCCTGGTCGGGATGACGACCTATTCGCTGTATACGCTGGCGGTGTCGATCGCCAACGACGGCGCCGCGCCGCACGACCTGATATTCATCTCGGTCGGCCTGTTGTTCATCTACTGCATTGCGGCGATCGCGGCGCCGGCGATCGCCTCCATCCTGATGCGGGATTTCGGCCCGCAGACGCTTTTTCTGCAGAACGCCTATGTGCACATGGTGATCGCCGGGATCGCGCTCTGGCGCGTCGTCGTGACGCCCAAGCCGTGGCGGCGGGCGGCCTGTTAGCCTTCCTTGACGACGGAGATATCCGGCGCCGCGGGATTTTTCATGCCGACGATATGATACCCGGCGTCGACATGCAGAATCTCGCCGGTGACGCCGCGGGCCATCGGCGACAGCAGATAGACAGCCGATTCGCCGACCTCCTCGATGGTGACCGAGCGGCGCAGCGGCGCGTTATATTCGTTCCACTTGAGGATATAGCGGAAATCGCCGATGCCCGAGGCCGCCAGCGTCTTGATCGGACCGGCGGAAATGGCGTTGACGCGAATGTCCTTTTCACCGAGGTCGGCCGCCAGATAGCGGACGCTGGCCTCGAGCGCGGCCTTGGCGACGCCCATCACGTTATAGTGGGGCATCCATTTCTCCGCCCCATAATAGGTCAGCGTCAGCATCGCGCCGCCGTTGGGCATGAGCTTTTCCGCCCGCTGCGCGATCGCGGTGAAGGAATAGCAGGAGATCGCCAGCGACTTGGTGAAATTGTCCTCGCTCGTCTCGATGTAGCGGCCGGTCAGCTGGTCCTTGTCCGAGAAGGCGATACAATGCACGACGAAGTCGAGCGAGCCCCATAGTTTCTGCGCGGCGGCGAACACGGCGTCGATCGAGCCGCCGTCGGTGACGTCACAATGGCCGATGACCTCGGCGTCGAGTTCCCGGGCGAGCGGCCGGACACGCTTCTCCAGCGCTTCGCCCTGGAAGGTGAAGGCGAGTTCTGCGCCCGCGGCGCGAGCGGCGCGCGCGATTCCCCAGGCGATCGACCGGTTGTTCGCCACACCGAGGATGATTCCGCGCTTCCCGCTGAGAATGCCCGACGTCGCGTCGACCCGATTCGTTGGCTCCATCAAGTCCTCGCTGCAGCTCCGTTCCGGAACAAGACTGCTTAGCCTTGCCGGATGCGCATGGGAAGTGACGGGCCGGCGTTCTCACGTCACAAAATATGTGGGATTGCTCACATCAAGCGCTTCGGTCCGGCGGACAACTCAATTCAGGGCGTTCCCGCTCAGCCGCGGCCGGAGCGCGGATCATAAGGCTTGCGGTCACGCCATTTGCGCATGAGCTCGGCAAGCTCCGGGTCCGCCGCGTCCGGCAACACGATCCGGACCGTCGCGAGAAGGTCGCCGGCCGGCGAGTCGGCCGTCGCAGGCAGGCCTTTTCCGCGCAGCCGCATGACCCGCCCGCCGCTCATACTCGGCGCGATCGACATCTCGACCTCGCCGCCGAGCGTCGGCATGCGCGCCTTTCCGCCGAGCACCGCCTCGTACAGCGTGATCGGCAGGTCGAGCCGCAGATCGCGGCCCTCGACCTTAAAGACGGGATGTTGGGCGTAGCGGATCGTAACGAGGACGTCGCCGACCGGACCGCCGCGAGCGCCGGGATGGCCCTGTCCACGCAACCGGATCGACTTGCCTTCTTCGATCCCGGCGGGCACGGTCGCATCAAGCGTCCGTCCGGTCGGCAGCGCCACGCGAACCGAGCCGCCGGTCGCGATCGTCGTCAGCGGGACGGCGATCGTGACCGCGATGTCCTCGCCCTTGGACGCCTGCTGCGCCCGCGCCCGCCCGCGCCGGGCGGCGCCGCCAAACAGCTCGGACAGAACATCCTGGTCGATCGAACCCGCCCCGGAGGAGAATCCGCCCGACCCGAAGTCGAAGCCGCGGAAGTCGCCGGCGCCGGCGCCGGGCTGGCGGCCAAATCCGCCGAAGCCGTCGAACTGCGGAGCGCGCGGCTTGCCGTCGGCGTCGATCTCGCCGCGGTCGAACGCCGCACGCTTCTTTTCATCGCCGAGAATCTCATAAGCCGAGCCGATCTCGGCGAAGCGCTCCTTCGCCCGCGGCTCCTTGCTCTGGTCGGGGTGGTACTTCTTGGCAAGCTTGCGGAACGCGGACTTAATGTCCGCCGCGCTGGCCGACTTTTGCACCCCGAGAATGTCATATGGATTACGCATCATGAGCCCATTTTAGCGCGGCCGCCTTAATGAAGCGCGCGCCGCCGATGTCTCCCGATCCTATTTGGGCCTTCGCGAGCACGCGCGCAAGGACAGCCGGGCGCGGGCGTGCTCTGCCCGATCCGCCAGTGTTTTCCGCGACGGGCGCTGTTGTCGATCCCCGGGGAGGGGCGTAAGACGCGCTCCGTCGAAGGCGTTTCAACGACAGATGGAGCGGCGCGGCCGTGGACAGCGTAACGACAAGTGACTTTACCGAGGCGGACGAGCCCTTTCAGCTGTTCGCGCTCTGGTTCAAGGATGCGTCGGCGAGCGAGGTCAACGACCCGGAGGCGATGGCGCTGGCGACCGTCGACGAAGCGGGCCTTCCGGACGCGCGCACGCTGCTCTGCAAGGGCGTCGATTCGCAAGGTCTCGTCTTCTATGGCAACGTCGAGAGCGCCAAGGGCCGGGAACTCTCCGCCAATCCCAGGGCGGCCGCCCTGTTCCACTGGAAATCGCTCAGACGCCAGGCCCGCTTCCGGGGGACGGTGAGCCCCCTAGCGGACGCCGAGGTCGACGCCTATTTCCATTCGCGGCCGCGGCAGAGCCAAATCGGCGCGTGGGCGAGCCAGCAGTCCCGCCCGCTCAAATCGCGCGCCGCCCTCGTGACCGCCGTCGAGGCCTGCGCGAAGCGGTTCGGCGAGGGCGACATCCCGCGGCCGCCTGCGTGGAGAGGCTGGCGCCTCGCGCCGCTCGAGATCGAGTTCTGGCAGGACGGGGCGTTCCGGCTGCACGATCGGATCCTGTTCCGCCGCGCCGGGGTCGACGCGCCGTGGGAGCGGCGCAGGCTTTATCCCTGAGCGCTGCATGACCTGGTCGGCTGCCCAATACGCCAAATTCGAGGAGGAGCGCACCCGCCCCGTGGCGGACCTGATGGCGCGCGTCCGGGTTGCCCACGCCCGCCGGGTCGCGGACATCGGATGCGGACCGGGCAATTCAACCGAGGTCCTGCGCGCCCGCTTCCCCGAGGCTGAGGTCGTCGGGATCGACAGCTCGCCCGACATGGTCGCCGCGGCGCGGAAGCGCCTGCCGGGGATCGCTTTCGAGGTCGCCGGCATCGAGGGATGGCGGGGCTCAGGCTTCGACGTGATCCTGGCCAACGCGGTCATCCAGTGGATTCCCGACCACGAGGCGCTGCTGCCGGCGCTGGTCGGGAAGCTTGCGCCAGGAGGGGCGCTCGCCGTGCAGACGCCGGACAATCTCGACGAGCCGTCGCACCGTCTGATGCGCGAGGTCGCGGCCGAAGGCCCTTGGGCGGCGAAGCTCGCGGGCGCGGCGAAGGCGCGAGCCGAGCGTCGCAGCGCCGACTGGCATTTCCGGCTCTTGAGGCGCCACGCGGCCCGGGTCGACATCTGGCGGACCGTCTATTTCCATCCGCTTCAGGGCGCGCACGCCATTGTCGAATGGGTGAAAGGCGCCGGCCTCGGGCCCTTCATCGATCCGCTGGACGCCGCGGAGCGCGATGCATACCTTGCCCGCTACGAGGCCGCGATCGCGGACGCCTATCCCGCCGAGGCGGACGGAACAGTCCTCCTGCCGTTCCCGAGGCTCTTTTTCGTCGCGACACGGTAGCCCGAACATCGCAGTAGCGTCGGCGCGACCTGGACCACGGATGCGCCGTTCCGCGAAACCGCCGAAGCGATCGAAGCCGCTCGGGCGAGAGGCATCCTCGCCGTCGAGGTGGAAGCGGCTGCGCTTTATGCCTTCGCGCGCGCCAGAAACGCCAGCGTTCTCTGCCTCGCCCACGTCACGAACACGATTTCGAAAAAGGGGAGGCGGGCGGCACGAGCGACGCGCTCGCCGTGCTTGAGCGCATCGCGACGGCGCTCGCGTAGGCGACGGTTGCACGGACCGTCGCGCCGGGACTAAGGGTCGGGATGCTCGAAGGTCTCCCTCCCAACAACGCCGCCCACCGCCTGACGCTCGTCACCGACGAGCGGCGCGCGCGCGCGGTCGCCGACCTGATCGTCGAGAGTTTTGAGCCGGCCGAGGCGGCGTCGGCCGCTTTCGAGACCGAGGATGCTTGGCCAGGGGGCGGCAAGGCGTGGCTGGTCGAGGCCTATTTCGGTTTCGAACCGGACGAGGACGGCATCCGGGCGCTGATCGCCGCCGCCGCCGACGAAGAGACCGCGGCCGCGGCGACCTTCGGGCTGACGGAACAGCGCGACTGGGTCGCCAACGCGCTGGCCGGCCTCGCCCCGGTGCGGGCCGGGCGCTTCCTCGTCCACGGCGGGCACGATCGGGCCAAGGTCAAACCCCACGACATCGGCGTCGAGATCGAGGCCGGTCTCGCCTTCGGCACCGGCCACCACGGCACCACCCGCGGCTGCCTTCTCCACTTCGACCGGCTGCTGAAACGCCGCCGCCCCGAGCGCGTGCTCGACGTCGGCTGCGGCGCGGGCGTGCTCGCCATCGCCGCCGCCAAAGTTTTGCGGCGGAAGGTCCGGCTCGGCGACATCGACCCGATCGCCGTCGCCGTCGCCAACGACAACGCCGCCTTGAACGGCGTCGGCCGGTATTGCAAGGCGGTCGTCTCGCGCGGCGTCGAGAGCCGCGCCCTGCGGGAGGACGCGCCCTACGACGTCGTCTTCGCCAATATCCTCGCCAAACCGCTGCGCCTGCTCGCGCCCTCGCTCGCCGCCGTCATCGGGCCCGACGGCGACGCCATCGTCTCCGGCCTGCTGCTGGCGGACGTTGCGGGCGTGCTCGCCGCCTGGCGGGCGCAAGGATTTTACCTCGCCGAACGCATCGACCTCGAAGGCTGGTCGAGCCTGAGTCTCAGGCGTCGATGAACGGCGCGTTGCCGCCCGCGCCAGCGCCGGCCGAAGTCGGCGACGCTGTCGCCCGCGCTCGGGAGAGTTACGACCGGACGCCGTACGAATCGCGGCCCTACCCCCGCCTGCAGCCGGCGCGGATGGCGGCCGCCGCGCTCTGGGCCGGCTTCGCGGCTCCGGACGCCACGACCGCCCGGGTGCTCGAGATCGGCTGCGCCTCGGGCGGTCACCTTATTCCGCTCGCCGCCGCCTGGCCCAAGGCCCGCTTTGTCGGGGTCGACATCTCGCCGGTGCAGATCGCCGCGGGCCGCGACCGGATCGCCAGGGCCGGTCTCGCCAATATCGCGCTCGACGCCCGCAGCCTGCACGAGATCGGGGCCGACGACGGCGCCTTCGACTATATCATTTGTCACGGCCTCCTGAGCTGGGTCGCCGAGCCGCTGCGCGAGGCGCTCATGCGCGTCGTGGCGGAACGCCTCGCGCCGAACGGCGTCGCGATGGTCAGCTTCAATGTCCTGCCCGGCTGGCGGCTCATTCAGGTCGCCCGCGACAGCCTGCTGTTGCACGCGCAACTCGGCAAAGACCGCGACCGTCAAGCGCCTGACGGCCGCGCGCTGGTCGAGGCGCTGTCGGCCCAGAGCAACAGCCGGTATTCCTACGGCCGCATCTGGCGCGACGAGGCCCGGCAGGTGTTCCGCGGCGGCGACGCCTATGTCGCGCACGAATTCTACGAAGACGTCAACGAGCCGCTTGCCTTCCTGGATTTTTGCGCAGCGCTCGACCGGCACGGGCTCGCCTATCTCGGGGAATGCAACGTCGCGGCCAATTTCGTTCGCGCCATGGCCCCGGCGGCCGCCGACACCATTGCGGCGCTCGCCGCGGGCAACGACAGGGCCCGCGAGCAATATATCGACATCTTCAGCGGCCGCGTCTTTCGCGAGTCCCTGGTCGTGCGGCGCGACCGTGCAGACGCGGGACTTGTCAAGCCGGGCGTCGCGCTCGACAGCTTCCATTTCATCGCGGCTTCGGGACTTGCTGTCAGCCCTCCCGCGGATCGCGGAGGGCCCTGGCGGATCGGCGACGGCGACGACAGCATGACGGTCGCGGACGAGGCCGCGGCGCTTGCGATCCGGCAGTTGATCGCACGGCTGCCGCGCTCCTCGACGCTCGAGGATCTCGCGCCGGTCGCAGCGACCGAACCGGAGAGGCGCAAGCGGATCGCCGCCGGGCTTGTCGAGCTCGTGATGTGCGGGCTTTGCGCGGTCTCGACCGCGCCGGTCGCCTGCGCCACGCGGCTTCAAGAGCGCCCCCGCACCTGGCCGCTTGCGGCGAGCGACGCCCTGGCCGGTGCAGCGACCGCGAGCCTGACCCACGCGCCGGTCACCCTCGAACCGCTGCAGCGCCTCACCCTGCCGCTGCTCGATGGAACCCGGACCCGGGCCGATCTCATCGCGCACGCCCTCGGTCTGATCGACTCAGGGGAGCTGACGATCAGCGGTCCCGATGGGCCGGTCGCCGACCGCGCCGGCCTCGTCGAGGGGCTCGAGCAGGCGACGGACGCCTGTCTCGCCGACCTCATGCGGCTCGCCCTCATCGAAGGCGATTGAACCGCCAACACAGAAAAATCGCTCATAGCGACATTTTAGGAAACGGAAACCGCGCAGTCTGCTCCTGCCGCTCGGCACGCCAACCTAAATCGCCAAGTGGCCATGACACGGGGCCTCGGGCGGGACGAGCGAGGCGAAGCTGACCGCTAGAGCATGGTGTTACGATGCCGATTCGCTTTCGTCATTGCGAGCAGAGCGAAGCAATCTATAAGCATAGGGCGCGGCATGGATTGCTTCGTCGCTTCACTCCTCGCAATGACGGCGGTGCTCTACACCGCGTGCGCCTCCAGGGCCTCCCTGATCTCGTCGAGGACCTTCGGGTCCTCAATCGTCGCCGGGGTCGCCCATGGATCGTGGTCGGCGATCTTCTTCATCGTGCCGCGCAGGATCTTGCCGGAGCGGGTCTTTGGCAGGCGGGCGACCACCAGCGCGGTCTTGAACGCCGCCACCGGGCCGATCTTGTCGCGCACCAGCTTGACGACTTCCTTCTCGATCTCGGCGTGCGGCCGGTTGACGCCGGCCTTCAGCACCATGAAGCCGCAGGGCTGCTCCCCCTTGATCTCGTCCTTGATCCCGAGCACGGCGCACTCGGCGACGTCCGGATGGGAGGCCACGACCTCCTCCATGCCGCCGGTCGACAGGCGGTGCCCGGCGACGTTGATGATATCGTCAGTGCGGCCGAGAATGGTGAGGTAGCCGTCGGCGTCGATCGTGCCGGCGTCGGCGGTCTTGTAGTAGCCGGGGAACTCCTTGAGGTAGCTGTCCTTCATCCGCTCGTCCTGGCGGTAGAGCGTCGGCAGGCAGCCGGGCGGCAGCGGCAGCTTGACCACGATCGAGCCCATCTCGCCGACCGGCACGGGGTGACAGGCTTCGTCGACGATTTCGATGGCGTATCCGGGCATCGGCACGGTCGGCGAGCCCGGCTTGATCGGCAGAATGCCCAGGCCGACCGGATTGGCCGCGATCGCCCAGCCGGTCTCGGTCTGCCACCAGTGGTCGACGACCGGCTTGTCGAGAACCTTTTCCGCCCACACCACGGTGTCCGGGTCGGCCCGCTCTCCTGCGAGGAACAGCGTATGCAGCGAGCTGACGTCGTACTTCCTGAGCAGCTCGGCGTTCGGGTCCTCCTTGCGAACGGCGCGGAAGGCCGTCGGCGCGGTGAAGAAGGCGCGGACCTTGTATTCCTCGATCACCCGCCAGAAGGCGCCGGCGTCGGGCGTGCCGATCGGCTTGCCTTCATAAAGGACGGTGGCGCAGCCATGCAGCAAGGGCGCGTAAACGATGTAGGAATGGCCGACCACCCAGCCGATGTCGGAGGCGGACCAATAGGTTTCGCCGGGCTCGACGTTGTAGATCGCCTTCATGCTCCACTTGAGCGCGACGATATAGCCGCCGATATCGCGCACCACGCCCTTCGGCACGCCGGTGGTTCCCGAGGTATAGAGGATGTAGAGCGGATCGGTCGCCGCGAGATCGGCGCAGGGCGCGCGCTTGCCGGCGGCCTTGGCGGCGTCGACCAGCGCTTTCCAGTCATGGTCGCGATCCGGATTGATGCGCGCCTCGATCTGAGGGCGCTGGAACAGGATGACCGACTTAGGCTTGGCCTTCGAGAGCCCGATCGCGAGTTCGAGCAAGGGCTTGTATTCGACGATCCGCCCGGGCTCGATTCCGCAACTTGCGGTCAACACCACCTTCGGCTCGGCGTCGTCGATGCGGGTCGCAAGCTCCTTGGCGGCGAATCCGCCGAACACCACCGAATGCACCGCCCCGATCCGCGCACAGGCCAGCATGGCCACGACCGCCTCCGGGATCATCGGCATGTAGATCAGCACGCGATCGCCGGTGACGACGCCGAAGTCCTGCAGGACCGCGGCGAGCGTGGCGGTCTCGTCCAGCAACTCCCGGTAGGAGATCGCCCGTTTCGTTGCGGTGACCGGGCTGTCGTAGTAGATCGCCGCTTGTTCGCCGCGACCGTCTTCCACGTGACGGTCGATGGCGTTGTAGCAGGCGTTGACGCGGGCGTCTGGAAACCATCGGCCGTAGACGCCGGCTTCCGCATCGAAGATCCGCTCAGGCGCCTTTGTCCAGGAAATCTCCCGTGCGGCGTCCGCCCAAAACGCTTGCGGATCGGCGAGCCACTGGTCATAGGTTTGGCTGTAGCCGCTCATTCGTTTCGCTCCCTTGTGCCGCCGAGATCGTTCGAGTGGGCGCAATTTCGCCCCGCGGGCGTTTGAACGCAACGCCGCCGGGCTAAAACTAACGGCTTATGTCCCTGGTTCGGGCAGGGAGAGCGGGACTTGCATGTGGGGCGATCTCAATTTCTATCTCGTCGCTATTCCGGCGGTGATCGTGCTCGGCCTGTCGAAAGGGGGGTTCACCGGCCTGAGCACGCTGGCGATGCCGATGATCTCGCTGGTGATTTCGCCGGTCAGGGCGGCGGCGATCGTCCTGCCGCTGCTGATCGTCCAGGACTGGGTCAGCGTCTGGGCGTTCCGGCGCGACTTTTCGCCGCGCAATCTCCTCATTCTCATTCCTGCGTCGCTGATCGGCATCGCGGCCGCGTGGCTGCTCGCCGCGCGGGTCAGCGAGGATGCGGTCAGGCTCGCGGTCGGTGTGATCTCGATCGTGTTCGTTTTCTACATGATCCTGCGCGACCGGCTCGGCCTCGCGGCGGTCCAGAAGCCGGGGGTCCCGGGCGGCGTCTTGTGGGGTTCGCTCGCGGGCTTCACCAGTTTCATCAGCCATGCCGGCGGGCCGCCGTTTCAGGTCTACGTGATGCCGCAGAACCTGAAGCCGCGCGTGTTCGCCGGGACGGCGACCATGTTCTTCGCCGCCGTCAATCTCATCAAGCTGCCGCCCTATTTCCTGCTCGGCCAGTTCACCGCCGACACCCTGAGGGTCTCGCTGTCCCTGCTTCCGGTGGCGATTGTCTCGACCTTCGCTGGCGTCTGGCTGGTGCGCCGGGTCGACGCCGACCGGTTCTACATGATCATCCTCGTCATGACTTTCGTGATCGGGGTCAAGCTGACCTATGACGCGCTCTATGCGCTCGTCTGAGCTTGGGGCGCAGGCAAACCGCGCCGGACCCGGCAGGGACCGGATCGCGGCCCAGATCCCGGCTTTCGCCGCCGTCGGCGCGGTCGGCTACCTCGTCGACGCCGGGATCACCTATGCCGGAGCGCAATATCTGGGCCTGTCGCCCGAACTCGCCCGGCCGCCCGGTTTCATCGTCGCCACGATCGTCAATTTCCTGCTCAATCGGGCGATTACCTTCCGCCATTCGCGCGCGCCCTTCTGGCGCGCCTTCGCCCGCTACTGGATCGTCGCTTCGACCGGCCTCGCTGTGAACTACGGGGTCTATTCCGCCTGCGTGCAACTTGCGCCACGTGTCGAGATCCCGGTCACGCCCGCGATCCTGCCCCTGTTCATCGCGGCCGGGGTCGGCGTCGCGATGATTGTGACGTTTCTGGGCTTCCGGTTCTTTGCATTTCGTTGAGGGAGGGCTCGAACCCCTCCTCAAAAGCCCGTCAAACAGTATGATGGGGCGCAGCCGTTTCGCCCGCGGCTCCGGCAAACGGGCGTTCGCCCGCGCCGCCGGCCCCCCGGAGACCTGGGCGGGAGGAGCCTATGTCCCAGTCATCCTACGAACGCGACCTCGGCCGCAACGCGGCGAATTTCCAGCCGCTGACGCCGCTGACCTTTCTCGAGCGCGCCGCGCACGTGTTCCCCGATCGGCTGGCGATCGCGCACGGGACGCTTCGCCGCACCTATCGCGAATTCCACGCCCGCTCGAAAAGGCTCGCTTCCGCGCTGGCCAAGCGCAAGCTCGTCCGCGGCGACACCGTTGCGGTCATGCTCGCCAACACCCCGGCGATGCTGGAATGCCATTACGGCGTGCCGATGTGCGGGGCGGTTCTCAATGCGCTCAACACCCGGCTCGACGCCGCCGCGCTTGCCTTCGCGCTCGACCACGGCGAAGCCAAGGCGCTCATCGTCGATCGGGAGTTTGCCGGCGTGATGGCGGAGGCGCTGAAGCTCGCCAAGGTTCGTCCGCTGGTCATCGATTACGACGATCCGGAGTACGACGGTCCGGGCGAGCGGATCGGCGGCGTCGAGTATGAGGCGCTCGTGGCCGAGGGCGACGAATCCTACGCGCGCGCCTTCCCGCTCGACGAATGGGACGCCATTGCCCTGAACTACACCTCCGGAACCACCGGCGATCCGAAGGGCGTCGTCTACCATCACCGGGGCGCGAATCTCCTGGCGATGGGCAACGTCGTCACGGCCGACATGGGCCGGCATCCCGTGTATCTCTGGACGTTGCCGATGTTCCATTGCAACGGCTGGTGCTTTCCGTGGTCGATCAGCGTGAAGGCGGGCGTGCATGTGTGCTTGAGGCAGGTGCGCGCCAAGACGCTTTATGACCTGATCGCGGAGCACAAGGTGACCCATCTCTGCGGCGCGCCAATCGTCATGTCGATCCTGCTCAACGCCCGCGACAATGAGCGCAGGCCGCTGCCGCATCGCGTGCGGTTCTTCACCGCGGCCGCGCCGCCGCCGGCCGCCGTGCTCAAGGCGATGGGCGACGCGGGCTTCGAGGTCACCCATCTTTACGGCCTCACCGAGGTTTATGGCCCTTCGGTGGTGAACGACTGGAAGGAAGAGTGGAACGCGCTCGACGCGGAAGAGCAGGCGCACCTCAAGGCGCGCCAGGGCGTTCGCTACCATGCGCTCGAGGCGCTCGACGTGATGGACCCGGAAACGATGGCGCCGGCGCCGGCTGACGGCCTCACGCTGGGCGAGGTCATGTTCCGCGGCAACGTCGTGATGAAGGGCTATCTGAAGAACAAGGCTTCGACGGACAAAGCCTTTGCCGGCGGCTGGTTCCATTCCGGCGATCTCGGGGTCAAGCACCCCGACGGCTACATCCAGTTGCGCGACCGTTCGAAGGACATCATCATCTCGGGCGGCGAGAACATCTCGTCGATCGAGGTGGAGGACGCGCTGTTTGCCCATCCGGGCGTCCAACTCGCGGCCGTGGTTGCCCGGCCAGACGACAAATGGGGCGAGACGCCATGCGCCTTCGTCGAGCTCAAGCCAGATTGCCATGTGACGGCGGAAGAGCTCATCGCCTGGTGCCGCGAGCGGCTCGCACACTACAAATGCCCGCGCACGATTGTGTTCGCGGATATCCCGAAAACGTCGACTGGCAAGGTGCAGAAGTTCGCACTGCGCGAACAGGCGCGGCGGCTCGGCTGAGGTTCGCGGGATCGCCATGGACACGAACGCTTGGCCGCATTATTGCCGCGCGCTCCTGGCGGCTTCGGTCGCCTCGGCGGCTCAGCGCTTTCCAGGCCGCGGCGAAGATGCGCCCGAGCGCGTCCACGGCGTGCGCAAAGCGCTCAAGGAATTGCGCGCTCTGGCTCGGCTCTTTCAGCCGAGCGTCGGCGAACCGGCGCGAGTGACGATCGCCGCGCTCGCGGTGGTGCGGCGCCGGGTCGGGCGGGCGCGCGATCTTGACGTGATGCAGAGCCGTATCGAGCGGCTCGCGCCGCCGCCCGAAATTGCAGCACCCTTAGGAGCCGCGATTGAGCGTGAACGAGCGGCGGCGCAGCGCGCCCACACCAGCTTCGCCACTGCAGCCTCGCGCGCCCAGCTCCAGGCGATCGTCAAGCGCCTGGAAGGCTGGGATCTCAATTCGATCCAGGACGACGCCATCGCAGAGGCCGTCGCGCGCACCTACGGCCAGGCGCTTCGGCGCGGGCTGCTCGCTTTCGACGGGGTCGATCCGGCGGCGCTGCACGCCTTGCGTGCTCGTGTGGTCGATCTGCGCTATCAACTCTCGGCGCTGGCGCCGGCTTGGCCCGCCACGCTCAATGCGCAATCCGAGGAACTGAACGCCCTGCGCGACACGCTCGGCGATCTCAATGATCTCGACGTGCTCAAGCGATTTGCCGCCGAGCGGGGTGGACTGTCGCCCGAAGGGCTGGCCGCTCTGACCGAGGGGCTGGACGCCAGGCAGGCAAAGCTCAGGCGCCGCGCCGCGGTCGAGTTTGAGCGCTTGTTCGCCGAGACGCGCGACGCCTTCGCCGCGCGCCTTGCGGCCTATCTCCGCAATCCCATGGGCGAGCTCGACCCCCGTCGCCGCGCGGGCAAGAGGCTGGATGGGCCGTCCCCGTCGCCGACTTAGGCGCCGTCCCTCAAGCGCTGAACCCAGCCAAATTGGCGTTCAGAAATCGACCGCCATTCCTTTGACCTCCCAGTCGCCGTAGCGAACCGGGTCTTCCCCGCCGCGACCTCCAATCTCACGCGGGCGCTCCGCCTGGAGGTTCGCACGACGTGCGGCCGCCTCAGCGAGGGCGCGCTGAGCGGCGGGCGGCAATGGCGGTCTGGCCGGTCCGACGGATGCGTCGTCGTTGACTCTGCGGTCCGGATTGACTCTCCTGTCCGGATTGATGTTGACAGTGACCATCTTACCCCCTCATTTCGGCACTCGCCCGTGTAGATGCTCTTCTATCCGCGAAGACGCCAGCCTAACTATGCCTTGTCCGAGTCCAGGAGATTGCCTTGCGCTGCAGTGCAAAATTGGACATATTTGAAGCCTCATCAAAACGAGGCGATCGGGAATGATTTTCATGACCGACCGCAACAAGCGCTGGTTCGGACTGCTTGGCGCGCGGATTTCGCAGGGGGTCGAGAAAAAGGCACCGTCCGAGGGCGAAAACCCCCTGCTTGCGCTCGGCCTCTCGGATCCCATGCCGGGCCCCCTTACCGGAAAGACGCTCCCTAAGGAGCCGCCGCCGCCGGCGGTGCGCGTTGGACCCGGACCTCGGAGCGCCGAAAAGGCTTACGCTCCGCGCGAGGCCCTGGAAACCCGCACGGGTGATGTCGTCGAGGACGAGGCGAGTCGGTTCTGGCCGCACGAGATCAGCGGTAGCGAGGCGATTCCTGCGCTCGACAACACGTGGATCGAGACGCGAACCCCGCGCGAGCAGAGCCTGCTGCGGCTCATTCTGACCCAGGACGTCCTGAGGGCGGCCGTGACCGAGGGGCCGATTGTCGAGTTGCGTGCGGCCGCCGACGAGAAGCGCAATTCGCTGTTTCCGATCGCCGCGACGGTCGAGGTCAACTGCAGCGACGCCAAGCAGGCGCAGGAGGCGGTTCGCGGCTCTGCGCAACGATCTGGGTCTGCTTTTCCTTCACAATGTCCTGCCGTTCCTGTCCGAGACGCGGCAGTTCATCGAGCTCTGCTTTTTGAAGCTGGCGATCGGCGGAGTCATGATCATCTCGACGCCGCACCAGTTCCTTTACGAGCGCAAGCTTAGGCTTCCTTCCAGGCGCAATACACTGCATCGTCGCTTCTACACCCCGAACACTTTGCTGGCCGACGTGGAGGAGGCGATCGATTCGTCCGAGTTCCGCGTCCGGTTTCTGTGCGACAGCGACATTGGCTACACCTATCGGACCGACCTGAACGCGATCCCCGGAGGCGGCCAGGACATCCTTCTGGCGATCGAAAGAATCGCGAGGCCATCCTGGCGCTCGAAGATGGACGGCGACGAAATCTGGGCTGCGACGCCGACCAAACCAACGCGTTTCCTCCCAGTGGACAGAAAAGCGCCAGCGCCCGTGCGGATCGTTGCGTCCGATCCGCGCGGCGTCAACAGCGTGATCGTGATGAAGCTCGACCACCGTGGGGACTTCATGATGGCGATGGAGGCCTTCAAGGTTCTGCGAAACGCTTTCGCCCAGGCGGAGATGACGCTGGTCTGCGGATCCTGGAACGCCGCCGAGGCGGCGCAAACAGGATTTTTCGAACATATCGTTCCGTTCGACTTTTTCCCGGAAGACGATTCGGCCCGGACCGAGATGCCATCGCGCGACAGGCTCATTGAGGATTTCGCGCAACGCATGGCGGGAAAGTCCTACGATCTCGCGATCGATTTACGCCTCTACGACGACACGAGAGAACTCCTGCGCAAAATTGACGCGCGAAACCGCGCCGGCTTCGACCGCCTAGACGATTTCCCCTGGATGTCGATCCGCCTCAATACGCCGAGCGCCACCGACGACGACCGCGGCGAAAGCGCTGTCTTCGTCGCGACGACGTTCCACTCGTTCCTCGCCAGCCACAAAACCTATGAGATCACGTATGACGGATTGTCGCGGCCTGGGGGCAACCGAACGGTGCTCTGGGGCCCGTATCAGGAACTCAAGCCGGGACATTACACCTTCGAATGCCTGATTGAGCCCTTGGCGGAAGACTTCGACATAGCGTTCGACATTGCTAAGGATTTGGGCACGAAGATCATAGCCGCCGGCATGCTGAGGGTCGCAAGGGACCAACATCCGCGCCTCGACCTTCAGGTTGTGGAACGCATTTCGCAATTCGAGTTCCGGCTTCACTTCGGTCCGTCGTTCGATGTCAAACCGTTCCGCTTCCTCGGACTCCGATACGTTCGGCCGGGCGTCATCCGCGGCGTGCATCAGGTGGAAGGGATGGCCCTGCTGGCGCACCTCGTCCAGCTTCGGATGCGCGACGCTTTCACCGCGGAACTCATCTGATGTCGTTTGGAGGTTCCCCGCCGGTACTCGTTTCGCCGTTCGCCAACGAACGGGTGCGACAGTGGCCATGGCAGCACTATCGCGCGCTGATCGAGATGGTCGTGCGGGAGCACGGTCACCCCGTCGTCGTCGTCGGCACACGCGCCCAGCGCACGACGGCGAATGCGATCGTCCGGGGCCTGTCGTCGGAGACGGTCACCAACGCTTGTGGGGTCTGGAGTTGGCAGGAACTCATCCAAGCCGTAGACGTCGCGCCGTATGTCGTGGCGAACAACTCGGGCGTAGCGCATCTGGCCGCGTCGCGCGGGCGCTGGACGCTCTGCGTGTTCTCCGCCAGTCATGCCTATTGCGAATGGATGCCGCGCGGGCCGCGGGTCGTGACGCTGGTCAAGGCGCTTCCCTGCTCTCCTTGCAGCCTCGGTTCGGAGCGCTGCCCGAACGGTGTCGCCTGCATGGTGGACTTTCCCCCCGCCGAGGTCTTCTGGTGTTTCAATTACGCGCGAGACGCCGCGGCGACACTAGCGCGGTCTGAGCCCAGCAAGACAGTGGCGGCCTAATGAGACTCTATTATTTTGTTCACGTCAGCGCGACCGATCAGGGCATCAGCGGCATCCCCAGAGTTGTCAGGAGTCTCGCCTGCGAACTTGTCTCGATGGCGGACGTGAAGCTGGTTCCGGTGAGTTGGAGCGCTAAGCGCGAGACTCTTGTTCATACGGAACAGAAGCTGCTCGACACTCTCGCTCTTCACGCCGGCCTGGCGATCAAGGCGTCGGACCAGGCGCTCAACCCGATCGAGCCAGCGCCCGGAGACTGGCTGCTCGTGCCCGAGGCGCCGCATCTCAGCAGCTATGATCCGGACTATCCTTCACTTCTTCTGGACGAACTGGTCGGCTTTGCGCGCAATGCGCGCCTGCCGATCGCTGTGGTGGTGCACGACATTATGCCGTTGACGCATCGCATAGACGCAGGTCAACGAAGCGCATTCGAAGACATGGTTTCCGTAGAGATGGTTGCCGCCGCCGACGGCGAGCGCCAGCGGCTCCGGTTTGCGATCTACGCCCATGCGGTCGCGATGACGGACCTCGTGATTCCTGTTTCGCACGCGAGCGCCGACGTGCTGGGCGACTGGCTGATCCGCAACGGGCATCGCGCAAATCAGCTGCCGCCGATCGTTCCGATTCTCCTTCCCGAGCAGACGCTCACGAGTTCCTCGAGTGGTTCCTGATGGGCTCGCCCGACACAAGGGCGCCCCGAAGCAATTCTTGTCCGTCGGAACTGTCGGCGTCCACAAGAACCAGCTTATGGCCATGGCCGCCTTTCAACGCCTGAGCGATCGCCGGCCCGACCTCGACATCCGCTTCAACGTGGTCGGTCTGGTGACACCAGAAGTTGCGGTTTCCGCCAGCCAGCTGGCGAAACGGTCGAAAGGCCGGATCGTGCTGCATGGCCTGCTCCCCGATAAACAGGTCGAAGCGCTTCGCAAATCCTGTCTCGCGAGTGTCTTCGTGTCGCTCGCCGAAGGTTATGGCCTTCCTGTCGCCGAAAGCCTGTGGCGCGGACAGCCTTGCATCTGTTCAAATGACGGCTCGATCGCCGAGATCGCCGCGGGCGGCGGATGCGTACTCGTCAATCCGCAAAGCGTTCAGGAGATCGAACTGGCGTTCGAACGGCTGGCGACCGACGAGGCGCTCAATGAGGGGCTTTCGCGGGAAATCGCCGCGCGCGACATGAAAACCTGGCGGCAATACGCCGCCGAGATCGTCGATCGTCTCCACGACTGTTCGGAGGGCCGTCTCAAACTGCCGGAAACGCCCGGCCGTCGAGACGCCGACGAAAGGCGTGCGACAAGCGCAGTCCTGACGCTCTCGGCCGCCGACCTGAAGATTCATGACGTTTATGGCGGCGGGGAGCGTACGATCCGTGATGGTGGGGCGATTTGTTTCGAGCGCGAAAAGGACGGAGGGGTTCGCGAGGAGGTGCTCTTCTTTGGCCCCTATTTCTGGCTTCACGCCGGGACTTATTCCTTTGCGCTGCAGGGCGAGATTAGCGGAACGCTGGATCTAGCATTGACCGCGGAAGCAGGGAAACGGAAACTCGCACGCGTCATCGTCTCGAGCTTCGAGGAGCCCATTGTCGTCGATCTGCCGGAGGCGGTGAACGGTTTTGAAATTGTTGGCCATCGGACGCCCAACCTCGAGCGTCTTGTGCTGCGTGGCGCGGAGGTCGAGTATCGGGCGCATTCGCGCGAACTCGGATCCGATCGCGGAGCAGCGGACGGTGGATCGCCTCGCCGCGGACGCGACGGCTGCTCTGGGCTCGCCAGCTGGGTTGGACCGGGCGGCGATGAACTATGGTCGCGACGACGACGGCAACCCGCTGAGCTTTCCGTATACGATTCCCGCCGACGGGATGCGCGTTCATGATGCCTATAACGTCGGCTGGCGCAATGTCCTGCGGTCTGACGCCGCGATCGCCTTTCGCATCCAGGATCACGGCCGGGTCGGGGAGAACACCCTTTTTTTCGGGCCTTACCTGAGCCTCCCGCCCGGCGAGTACACGATCCGGATGAACGGCGACGTCGAAGGTCGCGTCCGCCTTCGCCTGACCAGGAGCTTCGCTTCGGAATGCCTTCTTGAGACGACAGTGGAGAGCTTTAAAGGCCCCATTCGCCTGAGGCTGACGAATCCGGCGGAAAAGTTCGAAATCATCGGTGACCGCGTCGACGATACGCGGTCGATGACGCTACGCGCGATTGAGATCGTGCGGGAGGCGACAGACAAGGAATCCGCAGGCGCGTGGGAGGTCCAACCGGATCTGGACACGCCGGTCGACAGGCGGGATCCGACTGCCTCTGCAGAGACCGTCGACGAGCCCAATCCGGGCGCCGTCGTTCGAGCCGATGCGGCGCCGGATTTTTCGGCGCCGCTCATCTTGCCGGCCAGCGTATTGCGCGTCGGGGACGCGTACGGGGCGGGCTCCTCGAACACGTTGCGCGCCGGGTCGACGATCGAGTTCGACCGGGATCGGCACCGGGACGTCTCAGAGCCCGTTCTGTTCTCCAGCGCGCCGCTTCGGCTGGCGCCAGGCGAATACGACGTCCAGTTCCGCGGCGCGCTGCGAGGCTCGCTCAAGTTGCGGTTCGCTAAGGGCTCGGGAGGAAACCTGCGCGATGCCGTGGTGAAGACCTTTGATATCCCCACCCGCGTGGTGGTCGAACAGCCTCTGGACGCGCTCGAGATCATCGGGTTGAGAACCAAAAGCACTCAAACGATGTCGCTGGCGTCGATAGAGATTTCCAGCGCGCCCCTGAGCCTGGGCGACGAACGCGGGCCGAGACGCAGACACGCTGTGACCGGAGGACAGAGCGGATTCGAGGGAAGCGTCTGACGATCTCGTTGACGATGGCGAGCGGCGACGAGAGGCAGGGCCCAAAACCAGGTGAGCCGCCGCCAGGCCCTGTCGCCTTCAGGCTGCGCGCCGTCGTGACGACAGGCCTCACATTTCTGCGGAGAATTCGTCCTCTTTCGTCTCGTGGCGCATGATGAGAGGGGCCTGAGCCAACGCAAAGGCGAGCGTGATCGGGAGGACGCCGAAGGTCTTGAAAGCGACCCATTGATCCCAGCTCAGCGCATGGCGGAGAATTTCGTTCAAGGCCGCAAGCGCGAAGAAAAACAATCCCCACCGCACCGTCAGTTTGCGCCATCCGGCGACGTCGAGGTGGAACGCCGCATCCAAGACGATCGGCAGCAGCAGTTTGTTGAACGCCATGGACCCGAGCAGCGCGGCGCCGAACATGCAGTAGATGACCGTCAGCTTGATTTCGATAAACGCCTTGTCTTGCAACCATAACGTCAGCGCGCCAAAGACCAAGACCATTCCCGCGGTCACCACGGGCATCACCGGAAGACGACGCGTCAGCGCGAATGAGATAATGAGCGCGATCAAGGTTACCGGGATGAGGACGGCGGTCGCCGTCAGCATCCCAGCCTTGTCGGGCGGAAAGTCGCTGGGGAGCAACCCGCCCACAAGGGCATGAAAGAGCTGTGGTCTCGAATTGGCGGCGAAGAAGAGCGCCAGCGGCCCGAGCTCGAGCAGAAGCTTGACGATCGGGTTCAGCGCCTTGCGCGGCGGGGCGCCTCTGTCCCGGTCGCGTTCGGTCCCCTCATTTGCCCGCCTCCTCGGGTTCGATGTCCGCGATCGCCTCGGCGAAGTCGCGCGCTGCGAAGGGCTCGAGGTCGTCGATCCCCTCGCCGACGCCGATGAAATGCACGGGCAGCGCAAATTTGTCGGCGATGGCGACCAGAATGCCGCCGCGCGCGGTGCCGTCGAGCTTGGTCATCACGAGGCCCGTCACGCCGGCAATGCGGCCGAAGATCTCGACCTGGTTGAGGGCGTTCTGTCCAACAGTGGCGTCGAGCACCAGGAGCACGGCGTGCGGCGCCTCGGGGTCCACCTTCTTCATCACGCGAATGATCTTTTCCAGTTCGCTCATCAGCTCAGCCCGGTTCTGCAGGCGTCCAGCCGTGTCCATCAGGACGACGTCGGCGCCGAGATCGCGGGCGCGCGTCAGCGCGTCGAACGCGAGTCCGGCGGCGTCCGCGCCCTGTTCGCGCTCGACCAGGTCGGAGCCGGTCCGGCGCGCCCAGACCCTCGCCTGCTCGATCGCGGCGGCTCGGAAGGTGTCGCCCGCCGCGAGGACGATCGTCTTGCCCTCGCCTCGAAACGTGGCCGCAAGTTTGCCGATGGTTGTCGTCTTGCCCGAGCCGTTGACGCCAACGACGAGGATGACGAACGGTCGTTTTGACGGATCGATGACAAGCGGGCGGGCGACAGGCGCGAGCACGCGCTCGACCTCGGCGGCGAGAATCGCTTTGACGGATTCGGGATCGATGCCCTTCTCGTAGCGCCCGCGGCCGATCGCCTCGCGGATGCGGGTCGCAGCGGCAAGGCCGAGATCGGCCTGGATCAGGACATCCTCGAGATCGTCAAGCGACTCCGCGTCGAGCTTACGCTTGGTGAAGATATCGGTGACGCCGCGGCCAATCGAGGTCGAGGACAGGGAAAGACCAGTCCTGAGGCGCTGGAGCCACGTCCGCTTTGACTCGGGCGGCCCGGCCGGCTCCGGGTCGTCGGGGGGCGGCAGGCGCTCGGCGGCAGGAGCGGTCGGGGCCTCGGACAGCAGGGGCTCCGCGACAGCGGAGACCTTGTCCGGCGGCAACTCCGGCGCGGACTCGCCGCCGCTAAACCAGCGGCGGAAGAGGCCGGGCTTCGTCGCCTTGTCGCCGTTTTCGCTCAATGCGTGTGTCCTTTTACCGGAGCGCCGGATTTGACCGACCGCGCGATGCGAGCCGCCGTCCCGGTCTGGTCCCTTTCTCCGGCGCTCGTGTTCTTCTTCCCGTCGCGGCTAGGCGCGCGGGCTGGGTCCGGCTACCTATGTCCTCATGACGCCCGAAGAAACAAGAGCGCGACTGCTCTATCGAGACGGCCTGATGCTGGTCATCGACAAGCCGGCGGGCCTCGCGGTCCATCGCGGCCCCAAGGGCGGCGTGAGTTTGGAGGACGATTTCGAGGCCCTTCGCTTCGGCCTGCCGCGTAATCCGGCCCTCGCCCACCGGCTCGACCGGGAGACGGCCGGCTGTCTCGTGCTGGGTCGACACCACAAGGCGCTCGAGAAATTGGGCCTGTTGTTCAAGCAGGGCAAGGTCGAAAAGACCTATTGGGCGGTGGTCGCCGGCGCGCCCGGAGCCGAGAGCGGCGCGATCAACCTCCCGCTCGGCCGGCTCGACGACCGGCGCGGGTGGTGGATGAAGGTCGACCCGAACGGACAGCCGGCCCTCACGCTGTGGCGGGTCAGGGGCCGCGGCCATTGGCGGGACACCGCGATCGCTTGGCTCGAGCTCGAGCCGAAGACCGGACGGACGCATCAGCTGCGCGTCCATTGCGCCGCCGAGGGCTGGCCAATCCTCGGCGATCCGATCTACGGCGAGCGCGCCGATGTGCCGCTGCAGCTGCTGGCGCGCCGAGTTGCGGTGCCGCTCAGCAAGGTCGGAGCGCCAATCTCGGTCGAGGCGCCGGTCCCGCCGCACATGCTCGCTCCGCTCGCGGCCTGCGGGTTGGCGATCGCAGCGCAAGGGTTTGAGGGCGTCCAGGGACCAGTTTCGTAGGCCGGACCCGCGCCTCGCGCGCAGCCGTCGGCGGTCTGGCTGTGTCGCCATCCGAGCCAGCAGAAGCCGCGCGCGATTTTTCGTCCGAATGTAAAGCGACCGAGGGCCGGTTCAGGTGCAAGGCGTTGAATTTGTTTAATTCTGGCCAATGACATGGTTAACGGAATTCGGCAGAATTGCGGCGCGAGGCCCCCTCATGGGCTCGCCAAATCAGAATCTTGCGCCTATCGCCTTGATATCGTTCGTTTGCACGCCATTCATCGCGCTCCAAGCGGCGGGTCGGCTCAATAGACCTGCCGTCCGAACAGGCTCGCGGCAAGATCGACCAGCAGCAGCGCGCTTTTCGCCCGATCGTCGAGGAACGGATTGAGCTCGACCAGGTCGAGCGACGGGCAAAGCCCGGATTCGTAAAGCAGCTCCATCACCAGATGCGCCTCGCGATAGCTGGCGCCGCCCGGCACCGCCGTGCCGACCCCGGGAGCAATCGTCGGATCGAGGAAATCGACGTCGAGGCTGACGTGCAGCAGGCCCCCAGCCGCGGCTACCCGGTCGATGACCCGCCGGATCGACAGGGCGAAGCCGTCCTCGTCGAGCCGCCTCATGTCGACGACGTCGACGCCCCGGGCTCTCAGCAGCCGCCGCTCGTCGGCGTCGATCGAGCGGATGCCGAAGAGATGGACATGCGAGGGGTCGACGAAACCCCGCGGCTCGTCGCCGAAGATCGCCTCGAAACCGGGCTCGCCGCTCAGCATGGCGACCGGCATGCCGTGCATGTTGCCCGATGGGGAGGTCAGGGGCGTGTTGTAGTCCGAATGGGCGTCGAGCCAGAGCACGAACAGCTTCCGCCCCACCTCGGCGGCGTAGCGAGCCAGGCCGCTGATCGTGCCCATCGCGAGAGAATGGTCGCCCCCGAGCGTGACCGGCAGCCGTCCCTCGCGCCGGATCGCGTAGGTTTCGCGCGAGAGGTCCCGAGTTCAGGCGGCGATTTCGGCAAAACACAGCGCCCGTCCTTCGGGCTCGGCGGGATGGGCGAGCGGATGGCCGAGCGCGATGTCGCCGAGATCGACCACGTCGTGACCGAGTTCGCTCAGCGCCCGGGCGATGCCAGCGGTGCGCAACATCGCCGGCCCCATGGCGCAGCCGCGGACGCCTGCGCCGGCCTCGACCGGCGCGCCCAGAAGGGTGATCGGCAGCCGGCGCGGACGTTTCAGCGTGGCGGAGGCGTCGGCGTCGGTTTCGTTCGGTTCGGTCATGCTCATCCCCCTTCGGCGCGCATCTCGTCGCATGCTAGCCCGCTTTCGTCGTTGCGGCTTGACAACCGTGCCGGCTTGCCTGATGGAGGCGGCTATGACGCTTCCGGTCTCCATCGCCAAGACCATCCTCATTACCTGCTAGCTCCAAAGCTGGCTGGTTCGCGTCTCCGTTTTCAACTAACCCCCTTCGAGAAGCGATCATCCGGCCGGTCACGGACGGCGCCCGAGCGCCGTCGCCTGAAGACGAGACGTTTGATGACGCTGCGCCTCTACAACACCCTGACCCGCCGCAAGGAGGCGTTCGCGCCGATCGATCCGGCGGCGGTGCGGGTCTATGTCTGCGGGCCCACGGTCTACGATTATGCCCATATCGGCAACGCCCGGCCGGTGATCGTGTTCGACGTGCTGTTCCGCCTGCTCCGCCAGCTCTACGGGGCGGACCACGTGATCTATGCGCGCAACATCACCGACGTCGAAGACAAGATCAACGCCCGCGCGGCGCGCGACTTTCCCGACTTGCCGTTCAACGAGGCGATCGCAAAAGTCACCGAAGCGACCGGGCGGCAGTTTCACGAGGATGTCGCCGCGCTCGGGGTCTTGCCTCCCACACACGAGCCGCGCGCAACCGAGCATATCGACAAGATGCGGGCGCTGATCGAGCGCCTCGTCGCCCGCAGCGTGGCCTACGTGGCCGAGGACCACGTGCTGTTTTCGCCGGCGGCGATGGACGCGCTGCCCGGCGCGCCGCGCTACGGTTCGCTCGCCCGCCGCTCGCTCGACGAGATGCTGGCCGGCGCGCGGGTCGACGTCGCCCCCTACAAGCGCGACCCGATGGACTTCGTGCTGTGGAAGCCGTCGAAGCCGAACGAGCCCGGCTGGCCAAGCCCGGCCGGCATCGCGACGCCCGGCCGCCCGGGCTGGCACATCGAGTGCTCGGCCATGGCGATGGCGAAGCTCTTGGAACCGTTCGGCGGCGGGCTCGAATGCGACGACCCGGTCCGCAACACGTTCGACATCCACGGCGGCGGGATCGACCTGGTCTTCCCCCACCACGAGAACGAGATCGCCCAGTCCTGCTGCGCCTTCGGCGGCAAGCGGATGGCGAATGTCTGGATGCACAACGGCTTCTTGCAGGTGGAAGGCGAGAAGATGTCGAAGAGCCTCGGCAACTTCATCACCATCCGCGAGCTGCTCGCCTCCGACGCCTTCGGGGGACGGTCCTGGCCGGGCGAGGTTCTTCGGCTCGCGATGCTGCGAACCCATTACCGCCAGCCGATCGACTGGACCGTCCGCGGGCTTGAGGAAGCCGAGGCGACGCTCGATCGCTGGTACGACGCAGTCGGCGATGTCGAACCCGGCGAAGACATTTCGCCCGCAATCTTGGAGGCTCTAAGCGACGACCTGAATACGCCGGCCGCTCTCGCGGAGCTTCATCGCTTGGCGCATCCGGCACAGGCGGGGGTCATGATTGCCGGGCTCACTCGCCTTGGCCAAATGCCGGCCCCGGGATTGCTAAAGGCAAGCGCGAACCTCCTAGGACTCCTGGTCCAAACCCGATCCGAGCGACAGGCCTCGGCGATGCAGAGCGCGCGGATCGATGTCGGCGAGATTGAAGCCATGATCGCCGCCCGCGCGGCCGCCCGCGCTGCACGGAACTGGACAGAATCCGATCGGCTTCGCGATCAGCTGGCGGGCCTCGGCGTCGTCATCAAGGACGGCAAAGACGGAACGACCTGGGAGCTCAAGCGATGACCGCAGCTCTCGCTGTCTCCCACGGCCTCGTCCTGAGGAGCTCGCGGAGCGAGCGTCTCGAAGGACGTTCGGCGCCCGCTGGAGCGTCCTTCGAGAAGCGCCGCCTGCGGCGCCGCTCCTCAGGACGAGGGCTACAGTATGCAGGCCTCTCCGCCGCCCCTCGAAATCAAGCGTCGCGGCCGGCGACTGCGCCTCCTCCCCCCTTGTGGGGGAGGATCGAGGAGGGGGGTCGCGCTGACTTCGGGAATTTTGGAGTGCTTGCATCCCCCATTTGCGAGGGTGGCGCGACCCCCCATCCTGTCCTTCCCCCACAAGGGGGGAAGGGACGCAAGTCACCGTCGGTCTCGCAAGAGATGTCTGCGTACCCTAAAGGACGAGGGGCGGAGCTCCGATGACCGCCGTCTCCTTCCGGCCCTATCTTCCGGCCGACGCCGAGCGCTGCGCGGCGATCTTTCGCGACGCCATCGAGATTTCGGCCGCCGAAGACTACGACGACGACCAGCGCGCCGCCTGGGCCGCGCGCGCCGACGACGAAGCCGGCTTCGGCGCCAAGCTCGCCGGCCAGCTCACCATCGTCGCGACGCTCGACGGCTTCGTCGTCGGCTTCGCCAGCCTCAAGGGGGTGGATCAACTCGACATGGTCTATGTCGATCCGGCCGCGGGGCGGCGGGGAGTCGGGGCCGCGCTGATCGACGCGCTCGTCCGTCTCGCCCAGGCGCGCGGCGCCAAGAGCCTCACGGCGGAAGCCAGCGATGTGTCGAAGCCTCTGTTCGAACGCCAGAAATTCAAGGCCGAACGCCGAAGTCTGGTCCAGCTCGACGATCAGTGGCTTGCCCACACCACCATGAAGAGGACGCTTGGCGAAGACGCCACGCCCCAGACCCGACACTGACGAGACCCCAATGTCCGCCCAACTCCCCCGTGAACGCCTCTATCTCTTCGACACGACGCTGCGCGACGGCGCGCTCACCACCGGCGTCGATTTCTCGCTCGACGACAAAGAGAACATCGCGATCATGCTCGACCGGCTCGGGATCGACTATGTCGAAGGCGGCTATCCCGGCGCCAACCCGCTCGACACCGAGTTCTTCTCGAAGAAGCGCACCAAGCGCGCGCGCTTTTGCGCCTTCGGCATGACCAAGCGGCCCGGCCGCTCGGTCGGCAACGATCCGGGCGTCGCGGGCCTGCTCGCCTCGGACACCGACGCGATCGTCTATGTCGCCAAGTCCTGGGACTACCACGTCCATGTCGCGCTCGGCTGCACCCTCGACGAGAACCTCGAATGCATCGCCGAAAGCGTGCGGGCGGCCGTCGATTTCGGGGCGCGAGGCGATGGTCGACCTCGAACATTTCTTCGACGGCTACAAGGCCAATTCCGAATACGCCCTCGCCTGCGCAAAGACCGCCGTCAACTCCGGCGCGCGCTGGGCAGTGCTTTGCGACACCAACGGCGGCACGCTGCCGCACGAGATCGAGCGGATCGTCGCCGAGGTCGCCCAGGTCATCCCCGGCCCGCAACTCGCCATCCACGCCCATAACGACACCGGCAACGCGGTCGCCAACTCGCTCGCCGCCATTCGCGCCGGCGCGCGCCAGGTGCAGGGCACGCTGAACGGACTCGGCGAGCGCTGCGGCAACGCCAATCTCGTCACCCTCATCCCGACGCTGGCGCTGAAAAGCGAGTTCTCGGACCAATTCGAGACGGGCGTGACGCCGGAGACGCTGCAGGAGATCACCATGGTCTCGCGCGCCTTCGACGAGCTCCTCAACCGCTCGCCGAACCGGCACGCGCCCTATGTCGGCGCCTCGGCCTTCGCCACCAAGGCGGGCATCCACGCGTCCGCGCTCGCCAAGGACCCGCGCACCTACGAGCATATCCCGCCCGAAAGCGTCGGCAACCTGCGCGCCGTTCTCGTCTCCGACCAGGCGGGCCGGTCGAACCTGCTGACGGAACTGAAGCGGCTCGGCGTCGAGGCCGATCCGGCCGATCCGCGGCTCAACCGGCTGCTCGACACGGTGAAAATGCGCGAATCGCAGGGCTACGCCTACGAGGCGGCCGACGCCTCGTTCGAGCTCCTGGCGCGCAGCGCGCTCGGCGGCGTGCCCGACTTCTTCGAGGTCGAGAGCTTCCATGTCGGCGTCGAGCGCAAGGTGGTCGCGCCGGGCGTGACCTATTCGGCCTCGCAGGCGGTGGTGAAGATCCGCATCGGCGACGACCGGTTCATCTCGGCCGCGGAAGGCAACGGACCGGTCAACGCGCTCGACCTGGCGCTACGCAAGGACCTCGGCGCCTACCAGAAGCATATCGAAAACCTGGAATTGCGCGACTACCGGGTGCGGGTCTTTCAGGGCGGCACCGACGCGGTGACCCGCGTGCTGATCGAATTCGGCGACGGCGATCGCGACACCTGGTCGACCGTCGGCGTCTCGAGCAACGTCATCGACGCCTCGTTCCAGGCGCTCGTCGAGGGCATCGTCTACCGGCTGGTGAAGCTCGGCGTTCCGGCGCAGTAGGCGGGAGCGGAACAGGGACAGGAACAGGCCCTCCGCCCCGGCATGCGCTTATCAGATCGATAACAGGCGAGAACAGGGGGAAGGCGCGGCGGCCAACGCCCGTTGCGCCTTTGGCCTCTTCGTCCGATGCCACAATCCACTAAAACACAGGCTTTAGCTTGACGATGCGGCTTAGCGATGCTGGCGCGCCGCAACGAGAGGTGACGTTCAACCCTGCGGTGCGGATTTCGGCGTACAGACCCGGCCTGATCGCCGAAACCGCGCCAGCGGCGCGGGGGAGCGGTTGCCCGCGCAGATTTCTGTTGCTACTATAATTCGTGAAGATTGAGTTCGACTCGGCGAAGAGTGCGAGGACGCCAGTGAGCGCGGCTTGCCGTTCGATCAGGTCTCGGATTTCGATTGGAGCAAGGCGTTCATCGTTCCCGATCGCCGCCGCGACTACGGCGAGGACCGGTTTATCGCCGTCGGGCCGCTCGACGCGAGACTGCATGTCGTTTGTTACTGCATCCGCGGCGAGGCGCGCCGGATCATCAGTTTTCGCAAGGCGAACAAGCGAGAGGGGCGGAATTATGAAAAGGCCGGTAAAGCCGCTGACCGATGAGGAGGGCGAGGTCCGCGAGCTCACGCTCGCGGACTTCCGCGCCATGCGGCCGATCGCCGAAGTGGATCCCGGCATGATCGAGGCCGTGAAGGAATTCAAACGCGCGATCGGCCGCCCGAAGGCCCTCGCGCCCAAGGTGCATGTCGGGTTCCGCCTCGCGGCCGACGTCGTCGCGAGCGTTAAGGCGAGCGGGCCGGGCTACAACGCCCGGGTCGAGCAAGCTCTGCGCGCGGCCGGGTTCGGCGGAGCCGACAACAAGGGCGAACCGGCGGCGAAGAGGCGCCCCGCGCGGAGGACGCTCCGGGAAGCGCCAAACTTGATTCGCGTCCGGCGAGACAGGCCTTGCGGCCCGCCCGATCCCGCGACGCATGTCAGCCGAACTTGAACAGGACGCCGTAGCCACCGCGCGGATAGTTCCACTCGAGATCGCCCGACGGTTCGCAGAGCACCCGACAGGTGCCGCATTCGAAGCAGCCGTCGGTAGTGACCTCGACCTTGCCATTCTCGTTGAGCGCGTAGCAATTGGCCGGACACAGCGTGATCATCGCCAGGAGATTAGCGGACGGCTTGTCGTGTGGCGCCACCTTGATGTGACCGCGCCCGGCGTCGACAACGTAGCGGTTCTGGTAGAGCTTCTCTTCGACCCGGACATTCATCATCGCGCTCATATCGAGTCTCCTCATCAAGAAAGTTCAGCGCCAGGCGCAGGCGAGCCTGAAGGCGTCAGTAACCAGACCGCCGAGGCCGCGCGTCTTGCGGAAGGCGGCGATCGTCGCCGACTCCTTCTCGCGTTTCGACGTTCCATCGACGCGGAGATAGTTCTCCATCGCGCGCGAGACGAGTTCGGGATAAGTGAGGAAGAAGTTGCGCGAGTTGGTGTGCAGGAGCGCGGGCATGTCCCTGAGCTTGCGCAGATCCTTCATCACGAACGAGGCCTCCATCGCATCCGGGTAGCGCTTGAGGTTGGCCTTGGTCATCTTCTCCTTGCGGCTCTTGACCTGGAAGATCGCCTCTGCAGCCATTCGCCCCGATGTCATGGCGAGGTTAGAGCCTTCGCGGTGGACTGCGTTGTTGAGTTGCGCCGCATCGCCCACCACCACCCAGCCGTCGCCGCAAAGCTGCGGGACCGCCTTGAAACCGCCTTCTGGGATCAGGTGCGCGGAGTATTCCTTGACCTCGGAGCCTTCGAGCAAAGGCGTCACGGACGGATGCGCCTTGAATTTTTCGAGCAGGCCATAGGGCGTCTCGCCGGACTTGGCGAAATCGGAGACGAGGCACCCGATACCGACCGACAGGCATTCCTTGTTGGTGTAGACGAAACCCATGCCGGTCATGCCGTTGGAAATCGTGCCGACCGCTTCGATCACGACGCCCTCGTCGCCCTTGACATTGAACCGCTGCTCGATGGTTTCCTGCGGCAGGAAATGCATTTCCTTGACGGCGAGCGCGACTGTCTCGGGCTTTGGCGGCGGCCTGAGGCCGGCGCGAGCGCCAAGGAGTCCATTCACGCCTTCGGCGAGCACGACAACGTCGGCGTGAACGACCCCTCCTTCGCGGTCGGTACGGACGCCGATGCAGGCGCCATAAGCGTCGAAGATCAATTCGAGCGCGGTCGTCTCGGTGAGCAGGACGACGCCCACCTCCCGAACCTTGCGCGAGAACCACTTGTCGAACTGGGATCGTATGATGGTGTAGCGGTTCGGCCGGTCTTCGTTGAAGGCTTCGGAGCGATAGTGCATGCCCGTGTGCGAGTGTTCGTTCATCATCCAGAACCGCTGCTCGATCAGATGCCGCTCGAGCGGCGCGTCGTCGCGGAAATCCGGAATGATTTTCTCGAGCATGTCGGCGTACATGATTGCGCCCTGGACGTTCTTCGAGCCGGAGTATTCGCCGCGCTCGAGTTGGAGGACGTTGAGCCCCTTCTTCGCCAGTGTATAGGCCGCCGCATTACCGGCCATGCCGGCGCCGACGACGATGCAATCGAATTTCTCGACCATGTCAGGCCTCCTTCACCCGGCGAGCCGGTCCTTGGCGTGCGGAGAGATGCGGGCGCGGAACGCTTCGGTCAGCGCCGGCAGAAGACGGAGGGCGTCGGTCGCTACGGCGTAGTGCGCGAAGTCGAGAATCGGCGCACGAGGATCGGTGTTGATCGCAATGATGACGTCTGCGCCCTCGACGCCGACGCGATGCTGGATCGCGCCGGAAATGCCGGCCGCGATGTAAAGCTTCGGCCGAATCGTCTTGCCGGTCTGGCCGATCTGCCGTTCGGCGGGCGCCCATCCCTTCTGGACGCAAGGCCTCGAACAGCCCCATTCGCCGCCGAGCACGCCGGCGAGCGCCCGCACGAGCTGCAGGTTCTCGCCACTCTGCAAACCCAGGCCGCCGGCGACGACGACGTCGGCGTAGGCCAGATTCGACTTCTGCGACGAACGGTCGGGCAGGAACTTCAAGACCTTGGTGACGATGCTCTCTTCGGTCAGGTCGATCGCATGTTCGACGATGCGTCCGACGCGGCCTTCCCGCCGCTCGGGCATCGCCATCACGCGCGGACGCACGGTCGCCATCTGCGGGCGGAAGTTCAGCGTGTAGATCGTGCAGAGCAGCGAACCGCCGAAGGTCGGTCGGGTCGCCGCGAGCGACTTGTCGGCGTCGACGGCGAGCTCGGTGCAGTCGGCGGTGAGCCCGGTCAGGAGCGTGGTGGCGACAGAGCCCGCAAGGTCGCGGCCGAGATTGGTCGCGCCCAGGAGCAGGATCTCCGGCTTGTAGACATTGACCAGCTCGGTCAGCGTCCGCGTATAGGACTCGTTACGATAGTCGGCGAGAACCGGATTCTCGACCAGATAGACGACGTCGGCGCCATAGACGAAGGCTTCCGCCGCCGCTTCGCGCGTGCCAGCGTCAGGCGCGCCGATAACCACCGCGCCGACTTCGGCACCGAGCTTGTCGGCGAGTTGGCGCGCTTCGCCCATCAACTCCCACGACACCGGATGCACGTGACCGCGCTCGAGCTCGACGCTGACCCACACATGCTTGTAGACCTTGAAGCGCTCCGGCAGTTCTTTCTTCATCGCGGCTCGGCTGGGCGCGGCGGCGGGCTTCGGCGCGTCGGACATCGCTTGTCTCCTCACGATCCGGCGGCGAGTTGCTCGAGCTCGGCGGACATCGCGGGCTTGGCTTCGAACAGGGCTTCGATGAGATCGTCGGCGGTCTCGCGCGCTTTCGGTTTGACCGCGATCTGGCTGGCCTTCTCGGCCCGCGGGGTCGGCGCGAACACGCGCTTGACCACGGTTGGCGAGCCGCGCAGGCCGCACTTCAAGAGATCGGTGATGCCGGCGTCGGCCGCGCTCCACGTCACAATCTCGGCCCGGGCGGCGCGCAGCGCGTCGGCAAACGAGCCGCGGCGGATTTCGGCCGAGCCCTCGAGCATGGTGATGAGGCACGGCAGCGCGGACGAGAGCGTCTGTGCTCCGCCCTCCGCGCGCCGTTCGAGCTCGATCGTCCGCATGTCGGCGTCAAGCCGGGAGACCTTGGTAATGTAGGTCAGCTGATTGAGGCCGAGGCGCCGGGCGACGCCGGGACCGACCTGCGCGGTGTCGCCGTCGATGGTCTGTTTGCCCGCGAAGACGATGTCGGGCGGCCCCCACGCGTCGCCGATCTTGCGGATGGCTTGCGCCAGCGCATAGCTGGTGGCCAGCGTGTCCGAACCGGCGAAGAAACGGTCGGTGAGCAGCACCCCGCGATCGGCCCCGTAAGTCAACGCCTTGCGCAGCGCGTCCTCCGCCGAGGGCGGCCCCATGGTTAGGGTGGTCACCTCGCCGCCGATCTGGTCGCGCAGCCGCATCGCGGTCTCGAGCGAGAAGAGGTCGTAGGGATTGATGATCGTCGGCACGCCCTGCCGCATGATGGTGTTGGTGACTGGGTGGACGCGGATCTGGGCCGAGTCCGGGACCTGCTTGATGCAGACGACGAAATGCATGAACGCCTCCGCGAGAATGCTCGGATGTCTCTACGCATAGGGCGTGCCAGAGGCGCTACGCCGGGAGTCGCCTTCATTTCCTCGTTTTCTCCCGAATGGCGGTTTTGCCGATCGCGCGTCTGACGCGGCGCTGTCGCGAACGCGACACCCTATGGTCGCAAGTCTCGAACTGCCGCGCGCGATACGAGAGCGGGCGGCGCAAACCGCACCGCTTGCCCTCAAATCCTGCCTAGAATGAAGCCGCGAATTTCAGCGCGGAGGAAGAGGGGCGATTTCGTCGAGCCCGACGAATGCGGTCTTCGGCGGAACAGGACGGTCCGGGTCGTGCTCCTTGAGCACCTTGAAGACCCGCTGCGCCAGCGGCGACGAGGACTCGAAATCGGAATAGGCACGCTGGAGCACAGCGCCGGCCCGCGCGGCGGCGACGGCGTCGGGAAGCCCCTCGAGATCGTCGCCGGCGAGATATTCGCCCATCCGCTTCAAGATGTGCAGTCGTGCGACCCGCAGCACGGCTTCGTCATACGGGACGCCGAGCATCGCAAAAAAGTCCTCGCCGGACGACGAGGCCTTCAGCCGCTTGGCGATATCGGTCGGATCAATCGGCTCCTTGTCGAGAGAACAGGACATCGGGACCCCTCCATTGGATGTCAGGCGGAACGGCATGCGTCGCTTGTGGCGAGCGTCAGCCGCGCCTCGTCATGCAGGCGCACGACTTCGTCGAGCGACAGCGTGCGCTTGTCGCGTGTCGCCTTCCGCCGGACGAGATCGACCAACCGCATCGTCACGGTCGGGACGAGCTCGATGCCGCGCGTGGCGAGGGCGAAAGTCAGCGCCTTCGCGCCGGAATGCTTGCCGATCACGATGCTGGTCCGGCGACCGAACAGCGACGGGTCGGCGCCGCGATAGCTCTCGGGGTCGGCCAGCAGTCCTGCGACATGGATGCCGGACTCGTGGGCGAATACGTCCCGGCCGACGATCGCCTTTCCGACAGGCACCGCGCGCCCCGAGGCGCGCGCGACCTGCTCCGCGAGGGCCGGCAAGCGCTTGAGATCGAGACCAGTCGCGACGCCATGCAGGCCCTCGAGCGCCGCGGCGACCTCCGCCAGACAGGCGTTGCCGGCGCGCTCGCCGAGGCCGACAACGGTCACGGAGGCGTGAGTCGCTCCCGCCCGGATGGCCGCGAGCGTGTTGGCCGTCGCCATGCCGTAGTCGTCGTGGCCGTGAAACTCGACCGCAAGATCGGTCGTACGGACAACCGGCGCGACGAGATCGTACGTCCGGAACGGATCGAGCAGGCCGACCGTGTCGGCAAGCCGCAGGCGGAAGGCCCCCGCCTCGGTAGCAGCCTCGGCGAGCCGCATCAGATGGTCCGGGTGCGCGCGCGACGCGTCTTCCGCTCCGACCGCGACTTCGAAACCGGCGTCGAGCGCCAAGGGAACGTAGCGCCGGACGCGCTCGAGCGCCTCCGCCCTGTCGAGACCGAGCTTGACGCTGAGGAGCCGGTCGGAAGCCGGGATCGACAGGTTGACGGCGCCGACGCCCGCCTGACGGGCGGCGTCGATATCGGCCTTGCCCATCCGACACCAAGCCAGCACGCGAACTCCCAGGTCGCACGCCTCGATGGCGCGTAGCGTCTCGATCTCCTCCGGCCCCATCGCCGGGATGCCGGCTTCGATCTCGGGAACGCCGGCTTTGGCGAGCGCCTCGGCGATCGCGACCTTTTCGTCCAGGGTAAAGGCGACGCCGGGCGTTTGCTCGCCGTCGCGCAGCGTCGTGTCGTTGAGCCAGACGGCTCGCGACGGGCGAGACTCGTTGCCGTCACGCATAGACCGCCTCGCCTCGTTGCACGGCGTTGGGGCGCGACGCGGCCGGGGCGCCTTCCCGCAACCGTCCGACGATCTCGCCGATCGCGGTCAAGGCGCGGTCGATGTCGTCGTCGTCGGTTTCGCGCGAAAGCGAGAAGCGGACTGCGCCCAGTTCCGCCGCGATCGGCGCGTTTATGGCCCTCAGAACATGCGAGGGGGCGTGCGATCCGGCGGAGCAGGCCGCGCCGGTCGAAACCGCGATGCCCTCGCGCGCCAGCATGGTTGCAAGAGCCTCGGCCTCCACGCCGGCGCAGGCGATCGCGCTGGTGTTGGGCAGACGCTGCACCCTCGCCCCTAACACGGCGACGCCGCTGATGCGCCCAATGAGGTCGCTTTCGAGCCGGTCGCGAAGCGCGCGCATTCGGGCGGCGTCGCCCTGCAGGCGTGGGACGGCGATCTCGGCCGCCTGGCCAAGACCGACGATCCCGGGGACATTCTCGGTGCCGCCGCGGCGCAGGCGTTCCTGGCGCCCACCGTAAATCATGGGGGCGAACTTGAGACCGCGCCGAACGTAAAGCGCTCCGATGCCCTTGGGCCCATGCAGCTTGTGGGCGGAGAGCGACAGGAGATCGATCGCGCTGCGCTTGAGATCGATTAGCGCGCGTCCCGCCGCCTGAACAGCGTCCGTATGGAAGACCGCGCCGACGGCCTTCGCCTCCTCGGCAAGGGCCTCGACTGGGAAGATTACGCCCGTTTCGTTGTTGGCCCACATCACCGTGACGAGTGCGACGCGCGACGACAGGGCGGCCCGAAAGCATTCACGGTCGAGACAGCCGCATGCCATGACCGGGACGACGTGAGCCCTGATCCGGCCTTCCGCCTCGAGCTCCTTGACAAGCGCCAGCACAGCCGGATGCTCGACGGCGGAGACGACGACTTCGTTGCGGTCCGGGCTCGCGGCCAGGGCGGCGCGGATCGCCGTATTGTCGCTCTCGGTTCCCCCTGAGGTGAACAGGATCTCGTCGGCGAAGGCCGCTCCGACGAGGGCGGCGGCCTGTTCGCGGGCGGTCCTGATCGCCTGCCGGCTTGGCGCGCCGAATGCGTGCGGCGACGAAGGATTGCCGAAATGCTCGGTCAGATACGGCAGCATCGCCGCGACGACTTCCGGATCGACCCGGGTCGTCGCGTTGTTGTCGAGATAGACCGGCCTCATCGCGCCGCTCCTCAGACCGGGACGACCTTGACCGGGAACCCGAGCCTTTCGATCAGCTTCATCCGCACGCCGAGCACCGTCATCGAGGCGAGCTGGCAGCCGACGCAGGCGCCGGTCATCCGCACGCGGACCACGTCGCCCTCGACCCGTACAAACTCGCAATCGCCGCCGTCGGCCTTGAGGCGCGGGCGCAGCTCGGCGAGGGTCGCCTCGATGGCCGCGATATGCTCGGGCCTGTCGAGGTCGCGCGCCGGACGCGGCGCGCAGGCCGGACCCGCTGGTTGCGGCGCCTTCGCCACCGAGGACCGGCGCTGCAGGTCGAGAAGGCGAACGCGCCCGGGGCGAGGAGCGGCCGGTTCGTCGTCCGGAAATGGCGTATCGCTCAGCGCGGCGTCAAACATGGTTCGCCTCCGGGAATTTTCGGGCGTCAGGAGAAGGACTTGCCGCAGGAGCACTTGGACGAGGCGTTCGGGTTTTCGAACACGAAGCCTGAGCTTTCGAGCCCGGTGACGAAGTCGACCGTCATGCCGGCGAGATGGGGCTGGGACTGGCTGTCGATGAACAGGGTGACGCCGTCCTGATGGACCAAGTGGTCGCCGTCGCGGGTCTGGGCTTCGAGCCCCATCATGTATTTGAAGCCGGCGCAGCCGCCGCTCTGGACCATGATCCTGAGCCCCTCGGCGGTCTGGAGGCCCGCTGCGGCGTTCTCGGACGCGCGCGAGATCGCGGTCTTGATCGCGGCGACGGCGCTGTCGGTCAGTTGGATCATGGGGACTCTCCGTTCGTCTGCTGACGGATGCTACCAAGCATGCTGCGTGCCAAGACCTAAGACGCTGGTTTCATGCTGCTTTTCGCGGCGGACTGCGGTGTCGCAAATGCGACAAGACCAACTTGGCCGACATTTTGTCGCTGGCCGTTTGCGACAGCCGAACCTGGCGGGCTCGGCGGTCGTGCTCTCCTTGCCGGGGCGCCTCCGGCCATTTTCGAGTCCGTTTCGAGCCTTATCAGTGGCTTACGGCGCCATTTTCGATTCCCGACCCGGCTGTCGCGCTATTAAACGTCTTTTATACGTGTATTCGGAGAAGACTTTCGCCTCAGACCGCGCTCAGCTCCCGGCTCAATTGGGCGAGGCGGCTCATGCCGTCCTCGTCGCCGAAGCACGAGGCGAAGTCCTTGCAGACCGAGCAATGCGGCGCGGAGCAGAGGCTGAAGCCCTCGAGATCGCAGATGCGGCGGTAGAAGTATTTCTTCCACCGCATATTGTTGACGTTGCCGGCGTGTAGCGCCGGAAAATGCCGCGCCAGCAGCCGGCCGAGCTCGCCGCGGCTGAAGAGGCCGAGGTCCTGCCAAAGGTGGTCGTCGCGCATCGAGCGGCGGGCGAGGATGGCGACCAGCCAGTTGGCGCTTTCGTCGTCGCGGGCGCGATGGTTTTGGAGCAACTCGCGCAGCAGCGTCTCCTCGTCCTCCAGGACGGGCTCGCCCTCGTCGCGCCACAACCGAAACGGCAGCGCGCCGAACGGAAAGCGCGTGGCGATGAGCCGCGCGAGCGCATGTCCCGAGAGTCCGAGCGCGTCGGTGAGGGTCGCGACGCCGGCCGCCTCTTCGGTCAGCCCAACCGCGAGGAAGCAAGCGAACAGATGATCGTCGAAGGCGGCGTCCTCGTCGGCCTTCGGCGCCTGCGCGGCGCGCAAGGCCGCATAACGCTCGTCGAACATGGCCTCATGCTCCGCTCCTGTAGACGCGGTCGCTGACCGCGTTCCGCCGCCCTGTAGGGCGCGCTCGATGAGCGCGCCGGCCGGGTCAGCGACCCGGCCCTACAACGCCAGCGGCCGCAGTCCGCGTTCTGCCGCGATCAGCGATCGCGGCTACAGCTGCAAGATCAGGCGCCTGCCGCAAACCCTACGCATCGATCAGTTCGGCCGCGACATGGGTCTGGCAGTCTTTCGGGCAGACGCGCGAGCAGGCGCCGCAGCCGATGCAGGCGCCGGAGTTGTCGACGATCATGACCTTGCGGTTAAGCTCGCCGTCGAAATCGTCATCGTCGTCCTCGGTGACCTTGCCGAGCACTTCGCCGTCCTCGTCGACGCCGTGCAGGTGCATGACGTCGCGCGAGCAGACCTTGTAGCAGCGACCGCAGCCGATGCAGGTGGCGCCGTTGATTTCGGTGAGGAAGACGGGGGTCCAGTCGGACCCGTCGCGGGTTTTGTAGGCCATCACGACGCCTCCTGTTCCGCGAGCTTCTTTCGGGCCGCTTCCAGCGCCGCATAAGCGTCGTGCGCTGCCTTGGCGACTTCGGGAATCGACGTCCAGTTGATCGGCAGCTCCTCGCTGAGGTCGTGCAAATTCATCTTGGCGTTCGTCGCCTTCGCGGACAGTTTCCTGATCTCGGCCTTGAGGGCGTCAGCGTCGGACATGGGCGTGATCTCCTCTTTGTCGAAAACAGTCAAACGTCCGCGACCATCGGGTAAAGCTCGATCCACTTTTTCGCGTCCTCGACCAGCTTCCCGCCGGCCTCGGCGAGCTTCTCGAAACTGTCGAAGCCGAAGCGGTGCACGTCGCGCAACGACTTCGAGACGACGACCAGCCGCCCGACCGTCAGGATCACGCGGCCGAACCCTTCGTGCGACATCTTCATCATCGGCGAGGCCATCCGGCCGGTCGCGCGCTCGATGTCGAGCCCGACCGCGACGTAGAATTTTTCGACCCTGTTCATCACGTCGGGATCGGGATCGCCGATGATCGGGATCTCGCGCCGCTGTTCCTTGGTGACGATGAACTCTGCGATCACTTTGGAGTCGGGCAGCTTCTCCCACACCCCATAGGTGTCCTCGGCGCGCCACACGCTCACGAGGGTCTTGACGAAGGGCGAGTCGAAGCCTGTCGGCTTGGCGATCGTTTCGGTCATCAGGGTCAATCCTCTTCGAAATCGGGCTTCGTCGGGCTGACGCCGGCGCTCATGAGCACCTTGCGCAGCCACGGCGGCGGAGAGCCGGCGAGCATCGCGCGGGTGCGCTCAAGTACTTCCGAAATCGGGGCGGCTTGGGGCGTCTTGATCGGATGGATGTGGGCCGAGACGACCCTGGCCGCCGCGGGCCCGCCAATCGCGAGGCAGAACAGGAGGTGGCAGCCTTCGAGCGCGTCGACCTTCGGCCCGATGCGGTCGTCGCCGTCGGTCTTGTGCGAGCCGGTTTCGTCGGACGTGCCGCCGAAGCCGACCGCCTCGACGAAATCCCAGCCTTCCTTGGTCACGTCATAGATGGCGAACTTCGGCGCCGAGCCGAAATGCGCGTTGAGTCCTTTCATGTCGCGTGTCGCAATGGCGACGCGCACGACCCCGGGGGCCGGCGGTTTCCGGATCGGGGCTTCGTCGTCAGTGTTGACGAGTTGCAGACGCCGCAGCGCGGCCATGGGTTTTCTCCCGGTTAAGGAACGGGTTCAGGGAATCGGGCGTCGCCTCATGGCGGGCGCCCTCGAAGATGTTGGCGGCTTCGAAGATCAGGTCGCGCGCGCCCTGGTAGCCGACGCGCAGCTTGTGCTGGCTGCCGAGCCGGTCGAAGATCGGGAAGCCGACCCGCATCAGCGGAATGCCGAGCCGCTTGGACGCCTGCCGGCCGTGGCTGTGGGTGACCAGAAGGTCGGCGCCCTCCGCCACCGCCTCGAAGTCGCCGAGGTCGCCGACTTTCACGGCTTGGCAGGGCACGTGCTCCAGAATTTTGGAATGGCCGGTCGTGGTGACCGCCGCCTGGATCTCGGCGCCCACGCCGACGAAGAAAGTCGCAAGCCCGTAGAGCAGGTCGGGCTCGGCGGCGATCGCGACCTTTTTGCCCGAGTAATGGAAATGGCCGTCGAGCAGCGCATCCTGCAACTGCGCCCGGCGACGGCGAACGTAAGCCGGCGCCGACCGACCCGAGACCTCGGTCAGCAACGCGACGAAGCGGTCGACCGCCTTGAGGCCATAGAGCTGGCGGAAGAGCGCGTATTCGATGCCGGTCAGCTCCGCGATGCGCTGGGCCGGCGCGCGCATCTGCTCGCCGATCGCGATGGTGAGCGCTGCGTCGCCAAGCGAGCGGATGTCGTCGATCGACGTCCCGCCGTAGGTGGTAGGGACCCAGCTCGCCGGCACCGCGCCATCGAGCGCGCCGGAAATGTCGGGGAAGACGACCGGCTCGAGGCCGAAAGCCTCGACCATCGAACGAATGTGCTCGACGTCGGCGACGGTGAGATGAGAGCCCGGCAGAATGTTGACCCGGCGCGCGTTGCGGACGCCGCGCATCTCCCGATGGGCAATCGCCTCGATCATCGCGACGACGGCCTTTGACCAGCCCTCCTCGATCGCGCCGTCGAAATCGGGCGTCTCAGCGAGCGCAAGTTCCGTCCCATCGAGTTCCGCGACCCGGCGCGCCTTGATGGCGGCGAGCTCTCCGCCAAAGTCCTCGCCGCGCGTCTCGACCAGCGCGGTGGTGGCGACGCCGATCAGCTTCGGCTTGGCGCGGGCCTTGAGATTGAGGATCGCCTCCTCGAGATGGTCGGCGCCGCCGAGGATGGTCGCGACCTCGTCCATCGCCGTGGTCTGCAGCGGGATCGTCTCCTTGAAGTGGCGGACGAACAGCACCAGCGCGAAGGACGTGCAGCCTTGCGAGCCGTGGAACAGCGGCACGGCGCCGTCGACGCCAAGATAGGCGAAGGCCGCGCCGAGCGGCTGCGACGACTTCAGCGGATTGACGCTGGCGGCCTTGGAGACGGGAACGATCTTCGCCATCACGGCCTCCTGGCGCTGCATGCAAGCGGCAGAGCGCCGACGCGCTCCCGCCCCCCTTGTGGGGGCGGGTTGGGGTGGGGGGTCGCGCGGACCGCAGACGGCGGGCGGCCGACGTGAGATTCTCTTCCGCGAAAGGCGCTGAAGCTCACGCGCCCGCAGAGAAAGGCGCCGCGCGACCCCCCTCCTTTGTCCTCCCCCACAAGGGGGGAGGAGAAGCGCGTCGACGCCGCAGTCATTGCTGTGATGCGCATCGCTTTCATCGTGCGCCTCCTAGCACTCGCCCATGTCGTCGGCCGTGGTCGCCGCGAACTTCTTGCGGGTCGCGGCGACAAAACCGGCGTCGCCGTCGAAGCCGTCGACACTGGCCGTGGCGGGCAGATCCCATGGCGCAGGCGCGCGTACGTCCGCCCATACGGGATTGTGGATGGCGAGGTCGATCTGGCGCACCAGCTCCACCATGCCGTCGTAGCCGGCGTAAGGGTGATGGCGCTCCTGGTTGATGTCGAGCCAGGGCGTCTTCGCCTTCAGCGCGATGAACTGGGTCCGACCGCCCGACAGCATGATATCGGCCTTGCCGGCGGCGAGCATGGCGTAGAGGTCGCGCGGCGCCATGGCGTCGAAGGCGTGCTTCTCGTCCTTCAAGAGCGCCTTGATGCGCTCCTTGTCCTCGTCGGTGGACTTCTTGGTCGAGGTTCCGACGATCTCGATGCCGATCTCCTGCAGCGCCGCCACGACCGACCACGACTTGACGCCGCCGGTGTTGAGCAACACGCGCTTGCCCGAAAGACGTTCGCGGTAAGTCTCCAGCCGCGCCCAGACGCGCGCCTCCTCTTCGGCGATCAGGATTTCCGTGCGCTCGAGCAGCGCCTTGTCGGCGCCTTCGCGCACGAGCAGGCTCGCAAGCTGACGCAAGGCGTCGGAGGTGTCGGAGACGCCGTAGAACGAACCTTCGAAGTAGGGGATGCCCCAGCGCTCTTCCATCTTGCGGGCGAGATTGATGAGCGCGGTCGAACAGATCATCATGTTCGCGCGCGCCGTGTGCGCTCCGGCGATGTCGCGATAACGCGCATCGCCCGGAATGCAGGCGCGCACCCGCATGCCGAGCCTTTCGAGCAGCGGCTTCACCATCCAGAACTCGCCGGAAAGGTTGAACTCGCCGAGGATATTGACGTCCATCGAGCCGACGTCGTTAGGCTCATGGGAACCGATCACGTGGTCGAGCAAGGCTTCACCGGCGAGCTTGTTGCCGAGATTTTTGGAGCCGACGAAGCCCGGCGCATGAACAGGCACGACCGGCGTGCCGAAGCGCTCGGAGGCGCGGAAGCAGACGGCGTCGAGATCGTCGCCGATCAGCGCGGTGACGCAGGTCGAATACACGAAGACCGCGGGCGGGGCGTGCTGTTCGACGATCTCGCGAATGGCCTTGAACAGCTTCTTCTCGCCCTGGCCCATCACGATGTCGAGCTCGGTGAGGTCGGTGGTGAAGCTCATCCGCCACAGGCCCGGGCCGGACGAGGCCGCGCCGCGGTTGTCCCAGGAATTGCCTTCGCAGGCGAGCGGTCCGTGGATGAGATGCGCGACGTCCGTAATCGGCTGAAGCACGATCTTGGCGCCGTCGAAGGCGCAGCCCCCGGCGGCCGCCCCCGGCGTCAAGGGCTTCGAACAGCCCTTCCTGCGCGCGCTGTCGTCCTTGGCCTGGTTCTTGTCGCAGGCCGGCTCCTGAAAGAGGGCCTGGACGCGGGCTTGCTGGGACATGGATGCCCTCCGATAGGAATGGCTTCGGCTCTTGTAGCCGCGCTCGCTGAGCGCGGCAGACGCGGTTCATAGGGTATCCAGAAGGACGCCCGTCTTTCGACAGGCTATGGACCGCGTCTACAGAGGTCCGGCGTCGAGCCGGTTACCGCGTCAAGTCGTACGAGTAGTCCGTCTTGCCCGGGATGATGGTGTCGGAGTCGAGCTTGTCGAAAAACTTGTCGAGGAGCGTCGTCAAAACCCGTAAGCCGCCCTGATAGCCCCACAGCGGGAAGCGGTGGTGATGGTGGCGATCGAAGACCGGGAAGGTGAGGCGTACCAGCGGCGTGCCGGTGTCGCGCTCGAGGTACTTGCCGTACGAGCTGCCGATCAGCATGTCGGCCGGCTCGGTGAAGAGCAGCGAGCGCAGGTGCCACAAGTCCCTGGCCGCCCAGATCTTCGCATCCTTGCCGAACGGCGAGGCGTCGAGGATCGGGCGAAGCTCTTCTTCCCAGTGCTTCGTGCCGTTGGTGGCGAGGCAATGGATCGGCTCGCCGCCGGTCTCCATGACGAAGCGGGCCATCGCGGTGACAAAATCCGGATCGCCGTAGATCGCGTATTTCTTGCCATGCAAATGCGCCTGGCTGTCGGCCATCGCGTCGATCAGGCGGCCGCGCTCGAGGCGGATCGATTTCGGGAATCGCCTTGCCCGACAACGCCGAAATTTTCATCAGCAACTCGTCGGTCGCGCGCACGCCCATCGGGTAGTGGAACGACGCCGTCTCCTGGCCGACCTCCGCGGCGTAGTCGAGCGTCTTGCGGGTGTTCCAGTGCTGCAGCGACAGCGTCGCCTTGGCGTTGACCGCCGCCTTGACGTCGTCGATCTTGGTGCCGCCGTCATACATGCGGAACTCGCCGTCGGAGGGCGTGTCGAACTGATCGGAGGCGTCGGAGAGGATCGTGTATTCGACGCCCATCATGTCGAGCAGGCGCTTCAGCTCCCGATTGTTGCCGACGCAAAAGCCGTCGAAGCCGGGCACGATGTTGATCTTGCCGTTCGGCGTGCGCTCGGCGCCCTTCCAGAAGTGCTCGAGAATGCCTTTGATCGCGACGTCGTAGCCGTCGACATGGCTGCCGACGAAGGCCGGCGTATGGGCGAAGGGGACGTCGAATTCCTTCGGAACAGACCCTTTGTCCTTCGCCGTCTGGATGAAGGAATGCAGGTCGTCGCCGATGACTTCCGCCATGCAGGTGGTCGACACCGCGATCATCTTCGGGGCGTAGAGCGCGTAGGTGTTGGCGAGGCCGTCGACCATGTTGTTGAGGCCGCCGAACACCGCGGCGTCTTCCGTCATCGACGAGGAGACCGCGCTGCACGGCTCCTTGAAGTGGCGCGACAGATGCGAGCGATAATAGGCGACGCAGCCCTGAGAACCGTGGACGAAGCTCATCGTCTTCTCGAAGCCGGCGGAGGCGAAGACGGCGCCCAGCGGCTGGCAGGCCTTGGCCGGGTTCACGACCAGCGCCTCGCGAGCGAGGTTCTGCTCGCGATAGTCCCAGGTCTTGGTGAAGTCGGCCTGCTCGACAACCTTGGCGTCCGGGACGCCGCACTCGAACATCGCCTTCTTGCGCGCGAACATCTTCTGGTATTCCGGCTCGCGGAACAGCGGCGCGTGATCGAGCACATTGTCTGCTGACTGTGGCATTGCAATATTCCTCTCTCGCCCGGCCGCGCCATACGGCGGCGACGGTCGGGAATTGACTTCGGATTCGGTTGTAGCCGCGCTCGGCGAGCGCGGCGGCGCGATCACCGATCGCGCCTACAGAGAGCCGCAGATCACTCGGCGGCTATCGCGAGCTCCTCGGGCTTGATCCATGGGGCGTCAAACAGGTCCCAGACCGGGTTGTTGATCGCGAGGTCCATGTCGCGGGCAAAGATCGCGAAGCCGTCGTAGCCGTGATAGGGGCCGGAATAGTCCCACGAGTGCATCTGGCGGAACGGGATGCCCATCTTCTGCACCGGGTACTTTTCCTTGATTCCCGAGCCGACCAGGTCGGGACGGATCTTCTCGACGAACTTCTCGAGCTCGTAGCCGGTCACGTCGTCGTAGATCAGCGTGCCCTTCTTCACGTAATGGCCGGTGCGCTGGTAATCGTCGCCGTGACCGAATTCGTAGCCCGTGCCGACGATCTCCATGCCGAGATCCTCGTAAGCCGTGATGACGTGGCGGGGGCGCAGGCCGCCGACATAGAGCATCACCGTCTTGCCCTCGAGACGCGGCCGGTACTTGGCGATCACCGCGTCGACCATCGGGCGGTATTTGGCGATGACCGCCTCGGTCTTGGCCTCGATCTCGCCGCCGAAATGCTTGGCGATCTTGCGCATGCTCGCTTCGATCTGCGACGGCCCGAAGAAATTGTACTCCATCCAGGCGACGCCGTACTTCTCCTCCATGTGGCGGCAGATGTAGTTCATCGACCGGTAGCAATGGATGAGGTTGAGCTTGGCCTTGGGGGCCCGCTCGATCTCGGCAAGGGTGGCGTCGCCCGACCAGTTGCCGACCACGCGCAGACCCATTTCCTCGAGCAGGATGCGCGACGCCCAGGCGTCGCCGCCGATGTTGTAGTCGCCGATGACGTTGACGTCATAAGGGCCGGCTTCCCACTCGGCGTCCTTCTTGTCGAACACCCAGTCGCGGATCGAGTCGTTGGCGATGTGGTGGCCGAGCGACTGCGAGACGCCGCGGAATCCTTCGCAGCGGACAGGGACGACCGTCTTGCCGATTTCCTTGGCCTTCTTCTTGGCGACTGCCTCGATGTCGTCGCCGATCAGGCCGATCGGGCATTCCGACTGGATGGTGACGCCGTTGGCGAGCGGGAAAAGCTTGTCGATCTCAGTCGATGATCTTGTCGAGCTTCTTGTCGCCGCCGAACACGATGTCACGCTCCTGGAAGTCGGAGGTGAATTGCATGGTGACGAAGGTGTCGATGCCGGTTTTACCGATGTAGTAGTTGCGGCGCTGCGACCAGGAATATTGCCCGCAGCCGACGGGCCCATGGCTGATGTGGACCATGTCCTTGATGGGGCCCCAGACGACGCCCTTCGAGCCGGCGTAGGCGCAGCCGCGGACGGTCATCACGCCCGGCACCGACTTGATGTTCGACTTGACGTCGCACTCGGTCAGCGCGTTCTCGGTCTCGGCGGCTTCGGCGACCGGCTTGGCGACACTCAGATGCTTCTTGCGGCGCTTGGCGAATTTTTCGGGATAGGCGGCCAAGACCTCAGCGATCAGCGCTTCCATCTTGGCGTCTTCGTTATCGGCATCGAGGCTCATGGCGCTCTCCATAGTGCGGGGGAGGTGTCGGCCGCCGGGTTCAAGGGCCGGGGCCGACCGACGGATTATTGAGCGGCGGCGCGGGCGGCGGCGGCCGCTTCCTTGGCCTGCAGTTCGGCGAGTGCCTGCTCTTCCGTCTTCATGATGCCGAACTCCATCAGCATCTCTTCAAGCTCTTCCATGGTGATCGGCGTCGGGATCGTGCCCTTGCCCGAGTTGTTGTGGATCTTCTCGGCGAGCTGGCGATACTCGTTCGCCTGCGCGCTATCGGGCGCGTATTCGATCACCGTCTGGCGGCGGAGCTCGGCGTGCTGCACGATGTTGTCGCGCGGCACGAAGTGGATGAGCTTCGAGTTCAGGCGCGCGGCGAGGGCCTCGGCCAGCTCCAGCTCCTTGTCGGTCTGGCGCTCGTTGCAGATGAGGCCGCCGAGGCGCACGCCGCCGGAATGGGCGTATTTGAGAATGCCCTTGGCGATGTTGTTGGCGGCGTAGAGCGCCATCATCTCGCCGGACATGACGATGTAGATTTCCTGCGCCTTGTTCTCGCGGATCGGCATGGCGAAGCCGCCGCACACCACGTCGCCGAGCACGTCGTAGGAGACGTAGTCGACGTCGTCGTAGGCGCCGTTCTCTTCGAGGAAGTTGATCGCGGTGATGACGCCGCGGCCGGCGCAGCCGACGCCCGGCTCCGGTCCGCCCGACTCGGTGCACTTGATGCCCTTGTAGCCGATCTTGAGCACGTCCTCGAGCTCGAGATCCTCGACCGAACCGGCTTCGGCGGCGAGGCTCAACACCGTGTCCTGCATCTTGGCGTTGAGGATGAGACGGGTGGAATCCGCCTTGGGATCGCAGCCGACGATCAGGATTTTCTGCCCGAGATCGACGAGCGCCGCGAGCGTGTTCTGTGACGTCGTCGACTTGCCGATGCCGCCTTTCCCGTAGAATGCGATTTGGCGAAGTTTGCCCATGGCCCGTGTTCCTTTGACGAGGTGAGCCGTACGGCTCGGTTGACCTTTCAGGCAGCGGAACTCGCCGCCTCGCGCAGCTTGGGTTTCAAGGATCGTGCCAACCGCTTCTGGCGTATAAATCATAAAGTATTCAGTGTGTTACTGGCAATTATGGGGGTGGAAATGTTTCATCGAGGCCGTGTCGCGACCGCGACAAAACCCGACAGGGCGTGTCGAGCGGTTGAGCCGAGGGCCCGGATCGCATATCCTCGGAACGGCGAGAGGATCATCGCACGCAGGAATGGCGCGGGCGCTTGACGAAAAGGCATGTCGTGCGCTGAGGCGCGGGGAGCAAGCCTAATGCGTCTCCTGCGCGAGGGCGCATTTCGCGCGCCTCGAGCAGTCGAAGCACATTGCGGACGAGATCGAAGACGTGGGCGACAAGGCCGAAGCAGCGGGAGCTACGGCCAGCAGGAGATCGGCCGTGCTCCATCGCACAGTCGGTGATTGAAATGGCGACTTTCAGCCGCACGATGCGGACCAAGAGCTCGGCGCGCCACGATACGACATGTCCGCGCGAAGTATGGCATCGCTCTACGCATCGCGGCAACTCCCAGCCTGAAGGCGACGCTTCGCGATCAGGAGTGGCAGGATGACATCTGGCTCGACGCGCTGAAGGCCGCGATTGCGGAGACCGGGCTCGACCCGGCCGTTTTCCCGACCGCCTCTCCCTGGCCGATCGAGCAGGCGCTCGATCCTGACTGCTGGCCCGACGAGACGTGAGGCGACGACGCGCTCAGCCGACAATCGCTGCTGCGGCTTCGGCGAGCGGCAGGTCGATGATCTCGATCATCTGGTCGTCGTAGAACCTGCGCTCGTTGCGGGTCAGCGCGCTCGTCTCGGCGACCGCGAAATGCGGGCCCTTCGAGCGCTTCATGATCTGGCGCGCGTAGGTGCGAAGCATCTGGTCGTGAAACCGACAGCCCAGGAACAAAAAGCCGCGATCGCTGCGCGCCTCCTTCACGGCCGAGGGGATCGGCGTCTGGATGTCGATCTCGGTCATGACCTCGACATAGTCCGAATCCGCCACCAGGAAATTGCGCGCCGGACGAACGCCGCCATGGGGTGAATAGAGCACCGTGCGCGCCGTCTCGACCGCGGCCCCGTCGCAGGGTTTGCCGGCGGCGTCGTAGGCGAGCGGTCCAGACGTCGGTGTTGATTCCGACGCGCGGTATGCCCTGGATCTCGACGAAATCCTCACGCCCCGCTTCCTTAGCGCGGTGGCGAATTCGTCGTCGTACCACGAGTTGACGACGAGCCGGAGCGGCAGCGCCGGCCAGAAACCGCACGAGCGGGCTCGGAGCGACGGGGGCGGCGAAGATGTCGGCCATGAAGGCCTGCAACGTCTTGCGATGGCGGCGGCTCTCGATGAACTGCGCCGCCGACCACATGTTGGTTCGGATGCGCGCCGGCGCGGGCGCCTTGGCGTGCAGCGCCGCGGCGACGGCTTCCGGCGTCGATGGCAGGGCCGAACCGGCGAGCGCGAGAAGGCCGGGTCCAAGGTAAGGAACGAGCGCGTCCTCGAGGAGGAGGGCGCGGATCGCCGCGAGACGGCCGGCGGCATCGGGCGGCGCGGCGCGTTGCGGAGCGAGCTCGGCTATGGCGGTCGCGGCGATGGCGCTGCTCATTCGTCCTCTCCGAGCTTTTTGGCGTTGACGGTGATCGGCAGCTTCGTCTCGGGCGGCATCTCCGGCAGGATCAAGGTCCATCCATTGCGCAGCTTCACCGATCCGCCCCACAGCGTCTCGCGCTCGGTCTCGACGATCGGCTCCTCGAGGTCCTTCTTCGGCACATAGGCGCTGAGGCCCTTGTCTCCGCGGCGGATCATCACCTTCATTGTCCGATTTCCTTGATGGCCGTGGGCGCGTCGAGGCGATCGAGGCTCGTGAGCTCTTTGCCGCGCATGCCGACGACGGTTGCGCTGTCGACCCATTCGACCGCGTAGATGTAGAACTGCTGCAGGAACGTGCCGATGTCGCGCACGTAGCCGACCTCGCCCTTGCGCACCAGAATGTCGCCGATCTCGCGGCCCCGGTACGTGCCGTCGTTACGGATGTGTTTCAGCGATCGGACCTTCTCGCCGGGCATGAAGACCGGCGCGTCGCGGATTTCGATCTCCTGCTCCCTGCCCAGTCCCATTACGCGCTCTCCGCGGCCTTGCGGGCCAACGCCGCTTCCCTCACCACCTCGTCCTCGTCCTCGGTGAGCGCTCCGAGAAGCCGCGTCGGCAGCCGTTCGGCGCAGACGAAACGCACGCGAAAATCCTCGTCCTTCGCCATCAGCACGAGCCGCTCTTCCGGCAACCGCTCGGCGACGGCGATCCTGACCAGTGGGTCCAGATCGCCGATCATGCCCGGGAGCGCATAGTCGGGCGCGCGCCAGGCGGCCTCTCGCCGCACGCTGGAGTCCGGATCGTCGATCAGCCGCACCAGCAGCGCCGGCTCCGCCCGCCGCGCCGCTGCGAGCCTTACCGAATAGTCCGGATCGTCGAACAGGCTCGCCAGCGCCTCGCCGGTGAGGCGCTGGGCGAGCGCGATGCGCACCTTGGGCTCGGGGTCCTTCATCAAGGGCCCGAGCCGCGCGACCGGCAGGCGCAGGGCGACCATCGCACGCACGTCCGGCTCGGGGTCGCTGAGGAGCCCCGTCAGCCGAAACGGCGAGGCGTAGCGCGCCGCAAGCGTGCGCACCTCGAAGTAAGGATGCGCCAGATGCCGCTCGGCATGGGCGGGGTTGGCGGCGAAGAACCGGTCGATCCGGCGCGCGCGTCGATCCATGACGCAGGCGCGGCCGAACTCGCAGCGCCCGGCCGCGCGCGTTTCCTCGTTGGGGCAGTCGGCGCACGAAACAGGGTTGCCGAGCCAGTCGAACGGCCCGTCGTCCTCGTCCGGGGATGCGCCGCCGGCCACCGCCAACCGCCCTTATCGCCGTCAGGCCTTCACGCAGGTTTTGGGCACCGGGCAGACGCTGTTGCATTGCGGCGCGTCGAAATGGCCCTCGCATTCGGTGCAGACCTTTGCGTCGATCATGTATGTGTCGTTCTTGAATTTGATTGCGGCCGTGGGGCACTCGAATTCGCAGGCGCCGCATGCGGTGCACTGGGAAGCGATGATCTTGAAAGCCATTCTTCTTCTCCTTTTGCTCAGGGTCAGCGGCGCGATGCGCGCCGGGTTCGTTGGCGCCTCAGGCGACCGCCATTGCTTCGCCCTTGTCGGCGGTCGCCTCCGCATAGAGCGCGCTGATGGCGGTCTCAGCGTACTCGTAGGCGTAGGCGTCGGTCGCTTCGATCCCGGCCGCGATCAGCATGTCCTTCGGGCAGTCGCCGATCTTGGCGCAAAGCAGGTGGGTCACACCCTCGAGCGCGGCGATCGTGGCGTCGAGCGTCGCATCCTCGCCGAAGCCGCCCATGCAATAGGCGTCGATCTTGCGATGGCCGACAAAAACGACGCCCTTGCCGGAGGCCTCGTAGACTTGGAATTCGCTGGCGTGGCCGAAGTGCTCGTTGATGCGGCCGCCGCCCTTGGTCGCGACCGCGACGAGAATCGAAAGGCCGTCGGCCGAATTGTCCTTGACCGCAGCGACCGCCTTCTCCTTCGCGCGTGCATGGTCGCCGCGCTCCTCGGCGACGATCTCGCGATAGGCCTCGCGCTTGCTCGGATCGTAGGCGACCTCCTCAGGCAATTGGTCGAGGGTGAATTCCTGGCCGCGATCCTCGCCGAGCAGGCCGACCGCGTCGGCCCGGCATTGGCGGCAGTGGCGCATAAGCTTTGCGCCGCCCTCGAGCTTGTCCTGCAGCGCTTTCAGCTCCATCGCGGTCGGCCCGCGCTGGCCAGTGAGGCCGTAATGCGTGCCGTGCGCGGGATCCGAAATGAGCGGCATCACGTTGTGCAGGAACGCGCCGCGCTCCTTGACCCAACGGTTGACATCGACGAGGTGCTCGTCGTTGACGCCCGGGATCATCACCGAATTGATCTTGGTGAGAATGCCGCGCGCGGTCAGCATCTCGAGCCCGAGCATCTGCCGCTCGTGCAGGATCGTCGCCGCCTCGATGCCGGTCCAGCGCCTGTGCCGGTAGAAGATCCACGGATAGATCTGCGCGCCGATCTCGGGATCGACCATATTGATGGTGATCGTCACGTGGTCGACGTTCATGCTTGCGAGCTCGTCGACGTGGTCCGGGAGCGCCAGGCCGTTGGTCGAGATGCAGAGTTTGATGTCGGGGATCTGCCTGGAAATCTCCGAGAACGTCGCCTGGGTCTTCTTCCAGTCGTAGCAGGCGTCGCCCGGGCCGGCGATGCCGAGCACTGAGAGCTGCGGCACTTCGTTGGCGACGGCGATGACCTTGCGCCTGGCCTCGTCGGGCGTGAGCTTTTCCGACACGACGCCCGGGCGGCTCTCGTTGGCGCAGTCGAATTTGCGATTGCAGTAGTTGCACTGGATGTTGCAGGCGGGCGCGACCGCGACATGCATGCGGGCGAAGTAGTGATGCGCCTCTTCCGAATAGCAGGGATGGTCCTTGATCCGTTCCCAGGTGGAATCGTCCATGTCGCCGGGCTTCATCGACGACCCGCAGGAGGACGACGAGCAGCCGCCCGAGGTCGCCGCTTCCTTCATGGCGTCGAAATCGATCGGGTTCATGAGGCTGTCGAGCGAAATCGTGAACGGCTGGCTCATGTGTCGCGTCTCCTGTCGCCGGAAGCAGGAGCGCAAGGCGCGTGCCAGCATGTTTATCTAGAGATCTCAATGGGTTGAAAGTAGCAACCGGTCTGGCGCCGGGACAATCGCGTGTCGCGTTCGCGACAAATCTCACATGCCGGCGGACGCCGGACGGCGACAGGTTTCAGCCACAGGTTCGTGTCGCTTGCCGGAAGGGCGTCGCGTTAAGGACGGACGGCGCTCATGTCCGGTTTCGCGATCGAGCAGCGGACTCTGGACAAGACCGCCGGCGCAACAGATCGCCGAGCGCCTCAGAGGCGCTTCATCTCGATGCGATATTTCCGCAGCGCGTAGCCGATCTGCCGGGGCGTGACGCCGAGGATGCGGGCGGCTTTTGCCTGCACCCAGCCCGCGCGTTCCATGGCGTCGAGGAGCCGCTCCTTCTCCGTCAGGCGCGAGGCGGTGACCGGGCAGTCGCCGGTCTCGGCGAGTTCACAGGCCTTCGCGGCTGCGGCTTCATCGAGGGGCGCGACAGGCGTCGACAGCGGCGGCGGAGTGGGCGGTCGTGGCCTTTCGTACGCCGTCGCCGAAATGGCGCGTCCGCTTGCGAGTTCGTCGATCGCGTCCGGAAAGGCGCCGCGCCCGCCGCCGGTCCACAATTGCGACGACAGGCATTCGCCGATCGCGCAGGACAAATCCTCGCGCCGGACGACATCTCCATGAGTCAGCGTCGCCGCTCTTCGGACGCAATTCTCGAGTTCGCGCACGTTGCCGGGAAAAGCGCAGCTCCTAAGCACCTCGATAGCGCTCGGTGCGATCGCCAATTTCCGGCCGTTTTCGGCGTTGAACCGCTCGATAAAGGCGCGAGCGAGCAGCGCGATGTCGTCAGGCCGGTCGCGCAGCGGCGGCAGAAAGATCGGGATGACGTTGATGCGATAATAAAGATCGGCGCGGAACTCCCCCTTGGCCACCGCCTGCTCGAGGTTCTTGTTGGTCGCGCAGATCAGGCGCACATCGACCTTGAGCGTGCGCGTGCCGCCGACGCGCTCGAATTCGCCCTCTTGCAGGATCCGCAGCAGCTTCGCCTGGAAACTCGCAGAAATCTCTCCGATTTCGTCGAGCAGCAGCGTCCCGCCATGGGCGAGTTCGAAGCGCCCGGCCCGTTGACCGAGGGCGCCGGTGAATGCGCCCTTTTCGTGGCCGAAGAGTTCGGATTCGAGAACGCTTTCCGGCAGCGCCGCGCAGTTGAGCTTGATGAAGGCCTTGGACTTGCGCGGAGACAGGTCGTGGATTCCCCGGGCGAACAACTCCTTGCCGGTGCCGCTTTCGCCGCGCAGGAGCACTGTCGTGTTCGACTTCGCCACGACGGCGATCCTCTCCATCACTTTCCGGATGGCCGCGCTTTCTCCGACGATCCCCCCGATCTTCGGCGCCGGGGCGCGGGTCTCGGCGAGTTGATGATCGAGCGCCTTCTCCAGCGTGCGGCGCTCGTCGAGGAAGCGTTTGCGCTCCGCCGACAGCATCCGGTGGAGGCGAACGGTCTGGCCGACCAAATTGGCGACCATTTTCAGGAAACTGAAATCGTCGTCGAAACCGCCCGCATTCTCCTCGTCCCAGACCCGGACGATGGAAAGGGTGCCGATCACCCGGTCATCGGACTTGACCGGAACGCCAAGAAACGAAACCTTGCCGCCGAGCCGGCTTGCGATGACATCGGCGCAAGGGGCGAACAACGGATCCTTTGCGACGTCCTCGACCGCGAGCGGGGTCGACGTCGCGACGAGTTGATCGATGACGCCGCGCGGCAGGGTTTGGATCGGCTTGCCCTTGCCTTCGCTCGCCCAGCCGGCGCTCGCGACAATCTCCGGCTCCCCATCCTCGTCGAGGATCACGATCATGCCGAGCCGCATGTCGAGGAAGCTGGTCAGCACGTTGACGACGTTCCCGAGCGTCTGATCGAGGCGCGCGGCGCTGCTGAGGATCTTGGAGATCTCGTACAGGCCCAGGAGCGCAATCCCGGGTGACTGACGGTGTCGCCGAATTGAAGTGGCCGGACCGGCGGCCACAGCCGGGGGCGCTAAGAAACTCACGGCCTGCCTCCTGACGCCTACGCTGACTACGGAGGCGTCTCTCACCTCATTCTGGAGAATATGATGGTCTCACGACGACCGGCTTCTGTCGTGCGCAAACATCTGGCGCCATTTATCCCCGGTTGCTCATTGCGCGCTCAACTCGGAATGGCGAGGACTCGAACCGAATTTCGGGTTTTTGTCGCGCTTTTTTCGGGCGGAATTGGCCGCCGCGACCAGTTCAGCCGCATCAAATACGCCCTTGAGACAAGGAAAACGCCGCCGACATGGGGGTAGCCCAATGCCCCCGCCGCCGGTAGTCAGCCGCCGAATTGTGCAGCGCAGCATCATATTTCGGCGTTGATCGGGACTTCAACCGTGCGGGCGAATGCTCTCTGCCGGCGCCTTTCGCTACCGCTTATGATTGTGTTGCTCGTAGCCGGTACTACGGACCCGGCGGCAACCTTCGAACCGGTTCTCGGCCGCTGACGATCTTGCTTTGGGCGGACACCGTCTGAGGAATGGCGCCGGCCAAGCGCACTCATCGCCCGGTGGGGCGGACGTCGATGGCGACGCCCCTGACCGCACTCCCTACTTGGCTCTTCTTGCTTTCGTGGGGGCCGAAACGGAAGGCGCCTTCGGCTGAGTTTGGGCCGGCTCGGTCGCGCTTCTTGTCTTCGAGGCCGCTTTCGGTTTCGGCGTGCTCGCCACCTCGGCCGACTTGACGGTCTTTTTCGGCACAGGTTTGGCGCCTCCATCGGCCGCGATGCTCTTGCGAAGCGCGTCCATGATATTCACGACGTTGGTCGGCCGCGGCTGCTCTGGCGCTCTCGCCGGCAGACCCTCCTGCTTCGAACGAATGAGTTCCACGACAGCGTCCTCGTAGCGATCGTTGAACTCGGAGGCGTCGAAATGCCCGGCCTTCCGCTCAATGATGACGTGCGCAAGGTCCTTCATCTCCTCCGGCAGCTTCAGATCTGGAATGCCCTCAAAATAGGAATCCTCGCTGCGAACCTCCGACGCATAACGCAGAATGGTGCCCAGCAATCCCTTTCCCAGTGGCTCCAAGAGAATAACGCGCTCGCGGCGCGCGATGACCACTCTTCCAAGGCCGACCACCTTCTCGTCGCGCATGGCGTCGCGAATGATCGAAAACGCCTCCTCCGCGACCTTTTCGCCCGGGGCGATGTAGTACGGCGCGTCCAGATATCTCGGGTCGATCTCGGAGCGCGGGACAAATTTCTCGATCTCGACGGTGTGATTGCTCTCGATTTGAATCTTCTCGAGTTCCTCGTCGTCGATCAGTACGTAAGCGTCTTTTGCGATCGGATAGCCTTTGGCCTGGTCGTTGTCTTCAACGGCGTCGCCCGTCACGGCGTCGACAAACTGCCGCTTCACCTTGTTGCCGGTCTTGCGGTTGATGGTGTTGAAAGAGACACGGGACGAGGAGCTGGAGGCCGGATAGAGGTTGACCGCGCAGGACACGAGGGAAAGTTTCAGGTAGCCTTTCCAGCTTGCTCGGGGAGCCATGACCCTTACTCCACAAAAGTCGACGCCAAATGTAACCCTCAAACCTGACAACTGACGTGATCTGCGCCGCACTATGACTGCCCCTGCTGAAAGAGTCTACATCTATGGCCGGATCAGAGGCGTCACGAGACGTTGGCTCCAGTCGCTGTCAGCGGCGGCCGGAGTCACGCTGACCGGTGGAACCACGACCGCGGACACGATCGTCCTTGGGCACAACATGGCAAGCCGAACGATCTCGCAAGCCGGCGAGCTTCATCTGGACTTTCGGCGGAAGCCGACCGTCCGCCTCGTGTCCGAGGATGGGTTCCGGTCCCGGTTGGGGCTCAAGGCCGCGCCTGCGTCGAACTGCCAATATTCGGAAGTTCAAATGGTCAAGCACACGGGTCTCAATGGCGCGCAGTTGGGTACGCTCACACTCTTCGACGTGCTCGTCCCGGAGGACGGCCGCTATTCGTATGTAGACTTGGTGACGGCACGGACGGTCGGGCAGCTCTTTTCGTCAGGGGTCGCGTTTCCCAAAATCATCGCCGCTGCGCTGGCGCTAGAACGGCAGGGAGAACGGCTATTCAACGTCCGTCTGGCCGCGGCCCCGTGGGGCGCGGTGGTGAAGATGCTGGGGGGGACGCTGGCCGAGATCGACGGCCAGTTGCTATTGCCGCTTGATGGGTCGGACCTCGATGCGGACGGCGTGTTCGCCCTCGCCGACGAGAGCGAACAGGATGGCGATCTTATCGCCGCGAGGCGCTGGTACGAGCTTGCGGCTCGCCTTGATGCGACCGATCCGGTCATCCCTTTCAATCTCGGCAACGTCCTGGACGACCTGGGCTTCACACGCGAGGCGGAATTCGCCTATCGCCAAGCGATCGCCCGAAGCCCCGACATGGCCGACGCATGGTTCAACCTCGGCCTACTCCAGGAAAAGAAAGGGAAGGAACGAGACGCTCTTTCGAGCTACGAGCGGGCCTTCGCGATCGACCCGGCTTACGCGAACGCCCTGCACAACGCCGCTCTCCTGCGCATGCGGAGACACGAGTTTGCGGCCGCTGTGCAACTCCTGGAACAAATCAGCCCGACATCGCCCGCAGACGCCGCAGAAATCCGACGCCTCGCGCATCTCTGCCGGCTCGAGGCCAAGACAGCGGAGACACACAAATAGGCTAACGCGTCGGACGCTTCGCCTGCGCGCCTCGTTCCTGAGTTGCGGCAGCGAGCGGACTGTCGCCTTGGCGCCACATCCTGCCCGGAATCGCTTGAGGCTGAAGAAACCGGGCCAATTTGGCGGGCGTTTTCCGCTAGGAGAGGGTTGTGACCCTCGCACGGCCTCGGCTGCCGGAGCTTTTTTGGTGCGAACGGCAGGAGGCGGATATGAAATCGATTCGACGTATCCGGACCTCGCTTTGGAGCCCCACCGAGCGTTCCGCCATGCGCCCGGGCTACCCGGCGGCAACCGAGCTCCGTTGAGCCGCCCTCCGGTCCGACGTCGCTAAGGCCCCGAGACGTCCGCCTTTTTCCTTCCGCGTTTTGTCGCGTAGCCAGACCTTCGTCGCCCTTTTTCGCGGCCGCGATCGCCATTGGACATCGCCCCATGTTCCGCTTTTTCGAGACCCGGATAGATCCGTTTCGCGAGCACCCCGACACGATGCCGCCGGTGTCGTTGATCGGTTACTACTTGCGCTTCTGCGGTCAGGTCTGGCCTTATTTCGTCGCGCTGATGGCGATCGGCCTCGTCGTGTCGCTCATCGAGGTTGAAATCCTCCGCTTCGTCGGCGCCCTTGTCGACATTTTGCGCGCGTCGAACCGCGACGACCTCTGGCGAGACCACGGCCGCGAGTTTGTCGGCATGGGCCTGCTCGTGCTGCTCGGACGCCCGCTCGCTGCGCTGGCGCACGACCTCGCGGTGCAGCAGACGATCATGCCCGGCACGATCAACATGATCCGCTGGCAGACGCATCGCTATGTGTTGCGACAGTCGGTCGCCTATTTCGCCAACGATTTCGCCGGCCGCATCGCCTCGAACATCGTGCAGGCGGCGCCGGGCCTCACCGACTCCGTGGTGCAGATCATCGACGCGCTATGGTACGTCACGGTATTTGCGCTGAGCGCGCTGGTGATTTTCGTCGGAATGGATTGGCGGCTCGCGCTTCCCCTGGCGATGTGGATCTCAGCCTATATCGCGACGCTCAGCCTATTCGTGCCGCGCATCCGGTTCCGTTCCGAGCAGCTTTCGCACGCCCGCGCCACCCTGACCGGCCGGATCGTCGACAGCTACGCCAATATCCAGACGGTTAAGCTGTTCGGCCACATCGATCGCGAGGACGAGCACGCCCGCGAGGCGCTGGCGAACCATCATTCGCGGTTCCATGCGCAGACCCGTCTCGTCACGCTGCTCAATCTCACGGTGTCGAGCCTCAACAGCCTGCTGCTGACCCTGGTCGGAGTCCTCGCCGTCTGGCTGTGGATGCGCGGGTCGGTCACCGTCGGCGACATCGCGGTGGCCACGGGTCTGGCGATCCGGATCGTGATGATGTCGGGCTGGGTGATGTGGACCTCGATCGGCATCTTCCAGAACGTCGGCCAGGTGCAGGAGGCGATCCGCACGGTCAGCGTGCCGCGAGCGCTGGTCGATCACCCCGAGGCTGCGACGCTGACCGCGCCGCAGGGCGCCATCGCGTTCGAGCGCGTGCGCTTCCATTATGGCAAGGGCGCGGGCGTATTCGAGGATCTCTCGTTCACGATCCAGCCCGGCGAGAAGGTCGGGCTGGTCGGCCGGTCGGGCGCCGGAAAATCGACTCTGGTCAACCTGCTGCTGCGGTTCCACGACGTCGAGGCCGGCCGCATCCTGATTGACGGCCAGGAAATCGCGAAGGCGTCGCAAGACAGTTTGCGGCGCCGGATCGGCATGGTCACGCAGGACACGGCTCTGCTGCATCGCTCGATCGCCGAGAACATCCTCTACGGCCGCCCCGAGGTGACCAGGGAGGAGATGATCCTTGCAGCGAGGCAGGCGCACGTCGAGGAGTTCGTCAGCGATCTCATCGATCCCGACGGGCGCACCGGCTACGACACGATGGTTGGCGAGCGCGGCGTGAAGCTGTCCGGCGGCCAACGCCAAAGGATTGCGATCGCGCGCGTGCTGTTGAAGAACGCGCCGATCCTGGTGCTCGACGAGGCGACCTCGGCGCTCGATTCCGAGATCGAGGCGGCGATCCAGGAGAGCTTCCAGACGCTTATGCGCGGCAAGACCGTGATCGCGATCGCTCATCGGCTATCGACGATCGCGGCGATGGACCGGCTGATCGTGCTGGAGGGTGGGCGCATCATCGAGATGGGCTCGCACCTTGAGCTGCTCGCACGCGACGGCGTTTACGCCGCGCTATGGCGACGGCAGTCGGGCGGGTTCCTGGCGGCGGCGGAGTGATTCCGCCAGGTCGTGGGACAGCGTCAACGCCAACTCACACTGTCATCCGCCCCCGCACCACGGTCTCGTCCATCTCCTCGCGCGTTCCTGCGAGCACGACGACGCCGCGATCCATCACCGCATAGTCGTCGCAGATGTCGCGCGCCCACTCGAAATATTGCTCGACGACCAAGATCGCCATGCCGCCCTTGCGCCTCAGGTGCACGAGCGCGCGGCCGATGTCCTTGATGATCGACGGCTGGATGCCCTCGGTCGGCTCGTCGAGGATGAGGAGCTTCGGCTTCATCACAAGTGCGCGGGCGATGGCAAGCTGCTGTTGCTGGCCGCCGGAAAGGTCGCCGCCGCGGCGGCCGAGCATGTCGCCGAGCACGGGGAAGAGGGCAAAGATCTCGTCGTCGATCGCGCGTTCGCCGCGTTTCAGCGCGGCGAAGCCGGTCATCAGGTTCTCGCGCACGGTCAAGAGCGGAAAGATCTCGCGGCCCTGCGGCACGTAGCCGAAGCCCGCCTTGGCCCGCAGATGGCCGGGCAGCCGCGTCATGTCGTCGTCGTTCCAGCGGATCGAGCCGGAGGCGACCATGTGCTGGCCGACGATGGCGCGCAAAAGCGACGACTTGCCGACGCCGTTCCGGCCGAGCACGGTCAGGATGCGGCCCTCCCGAGCCTGGATCGAGACGGAGCGCAGCGCCTGCGCCGCGCCGTAGAAGAGGTCGATGCCGTCGACGGTCAGCACCATAGTCCCCCGATTTCGAGTTCGCGCATGAGCTCTTTTGTCATGCCCGCGGACGCGGGCATCCAATGTGGCGCCGAACGCGTCCTTGCGCTCGACAAAGAGCGGTTGCGGCCCTGCACTGGATCCCCGCTTGCGCGGGGATGACATCCGAGGGTGGGGGGGTTCCTCATCTGCGCAGGCTCCAGCTCACCGCCCCAGATAGACCTCGACGACGCGCGGGTCGGCGCTGACCTGATCGAGCGTGCCCTCGGCAAGCACCGAGCCTTCGTGCAGACACGTCACCTTAACGCCGAGTTCACGCACGAAGGTCATGTCGTGCTCGACGACGACCACGGAATGGCTCTCAGCGATCTCACGCAAGAGCTCGGCGGTCGCCGCCGTCTCGGCGTCGGTCATGCCGGCGACCGGCTCGTCCACCAGGAGGAGCTTCGGATCCTGCGCCAGCAGCATGCCGATCTCGAGCCACTGCTTCTGCCCATGCGAGAGCGACCCCGCGACGCGGGCACGGTGGTCCCTGAGCCGGGTCGTGGCGAGAATCCGGTCGATGGTCGCGCTGACGTCCGGCTCGTCCCGGCCGAACAGGGTCGCGAACACGCTGCGCGGCGCCTTGGTCGCGAGCAAGAGGTTGTCCTCGACCGTGTGCCGCTCGAACACGGTCGGCTTCTGGAACTTGCGGCCGACGCCGAGCGTCGCGATCTCCGCCTCGTCGAGCCGGGTGAGATCATATTTGCCGTCGAACATCGCCTCGCCCTCGTCGGGCCGCGTCTTGCCGGTGATGACGTCCATCATGGTCGTCTTGCCGGCGCCGTTCGGGCCGATGATGGCGCGCATCTCCCCCGGCGCAAGCGTCAGCGACAGGCCCCGCAACGCCTTGTAACCGTCGAAGGACACGCTGATTCCGTCGAGATAGAGGATCGAAGAGGTCAGCGTCGGATTGCTGGTTTCGGCGAGTGTCACGGGTCCGCCCCCTCCTCGACGGCGAGCGGCGGCGTCTCCGGGGTTGGCTTGCGTTCGCGCGGGGCGGTCAGCGCCAGACCGAGCAGGCCGCGGGGCAGGAACAGGGTGACGAGGACGAACAGGCCGCCGAGACCGTACAGCCAGTACTCGGGAAAGGCGCCTGTGAACCAGGTCTTGGCGAAATTGACCACGATGGCCCCGATCGCCGCACCGACCAGCGTCGCCCGGCCGCCGACCGCGACCCAGATGACGGCTTCGATCGAATTGGCCGGCGCGAACTCGCTCGGATTGATGATGCCGACCTGCGGCACGTAGAGCGCGCCGGCGACCCCCGCCATCACCGCCGAGACGACGAAGGCGAACAGCTTGTAGTTCTCGACCCGGTAGCCGATGAAGCGCATGCGGCTTTCGGCGTCGCGGACCGCCACCAACGCCTTGCCGTATTTCGAGCCGATGATCGTCCGGGCCACCCAATAGGCGAGAATGAGCGCGATTGCGCTCGCCGAAAACAGCGCCGCCTTGGTCGAGGCCGACTGCAGCGAGAAGCCGAGCAGGTCCTTGAAATCGGTGAGGCCGTTGTTGCCGCCGAAGCCGAAATCGTTGCGGAAGAATTCCTTGAACAGGGCGAAGGTCATCGCCTGGGTGATGATCGAAAGATAAACGCCGGTCACGCGCGAGCGGAAGGCGAACCAGCCGAAGGCGAGCGCGAGCAGGCCCGGAACCAGCACGACCATCAGCAAGGCGTAGGGGAACCAGTTGAAGCCCCACCAGGCGACCGGCAGCGCCTTCCAGTTCAGGAACACCATGAAGTCGGGCAGGATCGGATTGGCGTAGACGCCGCGCGTGCCGATCTGGCGCATCAGGTACATGCCCATGGCGTATCCGCCGAGCGCGAAGAACGCGCCGTGGCCAAGCGACAGGATGCCGCAATAGCCCCAGACGAGATCGAGCGCGACTGCGAGGATCGCGTAGCACAGGTACTTGCCGAAGAGCTGCACCAGATAGGGCGGAATGTTGAACGGCGAGTTCGCCGGGGTCGCAAGCGACAGGATCGGCACCGCAATGGCGACCGCCGCCAAGAGGACGACGAAGAGGACGCCGATGCGGTCGAGCTGCGGGCTCATGCTTCCACCGCCCGGCCCTTGAGCGCGAACATGCCCCGGGGTCGCTTCTGGATGAACAGGATGATGACGATCAGGAGGACGATCTGGCCTTGTACGGCGCCGATCACAGGCTCGAGGATCTTGTTGGCGACGCCGATCATCAAGGCGCCGAGCGCGGTTCCCCACAGGTTGCCGACGCCGCCGAACACGACCACCATGAAGCTGTCGATGATGTAGCCCTGCCCGAGATTAGGCGAGACGTTGTCGATCTGCGAAAGGGCGACGCCGGCGATTCCCGCAACGCCTGAGCCGAGACCGAACGCAAGCATGTCGACCCGCGCCGTGGATATGCCCATCGCCGCCGCCATGCGGCGATTCTGGGTGACGGCGCGCATCTGCAGGCCGAAGCTGGTGGCGCGCAGCACGAGTTGCAACCCGGCGAAGACCACGATCGCAAGCACGATGATCCAGAGCCGGTTGGTAGTGATCTCGAGGCCGCCGGCATGGAACGCGCCGGACATGAAGGGTGGGTTGGAGACCAGCCGGTTATTCGGGCCGAACAGGCTGCGTACTGCCTGCTGCAGGATGAGCGACACACCCCAGGTGGCGAGCAGCGTCTCGAGCGGCCGGGTATAGAGGTAGCGGATGATCAGCCGCTCGATCAGGATGCCGACAAAGGCGGCGACAAGAAAGGCAAGCGGGATGGCGAAGGCGAGCGACCAGCCCTGCAGCGCAGGCGGCAGCAACATCTGTACCACGTAGGTGGCGTAGGCGCCGAGCATCACCATCTCGCCGTGCGCCATGTTGATCACGCCCATGACGCCGAATGTGATGGCGAGGCCGATTGCGGCGAGCAGCAGCACCGACGAAGCGGAGAGCCCGTACCAGAGATCCTGCGCTGCGCCCCAGACCATGAGCTGGGTGCGGATCGAGGACAAAGCCGCGTCGGCGGCGGCCTTGACCTGCGGATCGGACGTCTTCTGGTCGAGTGAATCGAGCAGGTTCTGCGCGTCCTGGTCGCCACGGGCCTTGAGCGTCTCGATCGCGGATAGCCGATCGGCGGAAGTCGCCTGATCGCTGGTGGCGACAATCGCCGCGACGGCGAGCTTCAGCACGCCAGCCACGCGCGGATCGCTTTCCTTGCCGAGCTGGGCTTTCAGCGCCGGAAGCGCCTTGGCGTCGCGGGTCCGGAACACGTCGCCGGCTGCGGCGAGCCGCTTTTCCGGATCGGGATTGGCAAGCGTCAGCGAGCCGGTCGCGCCTTCGATCGCGGTTCGTAATGCGTTGTTGACCCTCACCTTCTTGAAGGCGTCGGGGTTGGCGACCGGGGCGCCCGTCTTGGCGTCGACCACGGACCCGCCCGACGTGCGATAGGCGACGACGTGATCGGCCGGATCGATCAGCAGGCGGTTGTCGCCGAGAGCGTCGAGAATCGCCGAAGCTTGCGGCGGCGCGGCGGCGGTCAGCTGATTGATCGCCCTCAGGGTATCGGGAAACTTGTCGGTGAGAAACAGCGCCAGCGTATCGTCGAGGCCATCGGCCCGCGCCGGGCCGGGACAAGCAAGGCCGCCGAAGAAGGCGAGAACGATGAGCGCGAACGCGAGCGCGCTTTGACGAACGGCGGAAAGCAATCGGGCCTCGTGTGCTGGGCGCGGTTTTGAAGGGCCCTCCCCCGCGAAAAGACGCGGGGGAGGGACTGCGACTTTGGGGTCAGCCGGTCAGCCGCCGCACTTGCCGGTCTTCACATTGAAGTTGCCGCAGGACATGGGCGGACGCCAGTCGGCGATCAGGTCACGCGAGCCTTCGAGATAGGGCGACCATTCCTGCGCCACGAGGGTGCCGGGCGTCTGCCAGACGGTGTTGAGCTGGCCGTCGGCCTGGATCTCGCCGATGTAGACGGGCTTGGTGATGTGGTGGTTCGGCATCATCGTCGAAATGCCGCCGCTAAGATTAGGAACCGCGACGCCGATCATGGCGGGAATGACCTTGTCTGGCTCGAAGCTCTGCGCTTTCTCGACCCCCTTCACCCACATATTGAAGCCGATGTAGTGCGCTTCCATCGGGTCGTTGGTGGTGCGGTTCGCCTTCTTGGTGAACTCATGCCACTTGTCGATGAACGCCTTGTTCTCGGGCGTGTCGATCGAACTCGAAGTAGTTCCACGCGGCGAGATGGCCGACGAGCGGCTTGGTGTCGAGACCGGCGAGTTCCTCTTCGCCGACCGAGAACGCCACGACCGGAATGTCGGTCGCCTTGATGCCCTGGTTGCCGAGCTCCTTGTAGAAGGGGACGTTGGCGTCTCCGTTGATCGTGGAGACGACCGCGGTCTTCTTGCCGGCGGAGCCGAAGGCCTTGATCTTCGACACTTCCGTCTGCCAGTCGGAGAAGCCGAACGGCGTGTAGTTGATCATGATGTCCTCGGCCGGGACCCCCTTGAGCTTCAGATAGGCCTCAAGGATCTTGTTGGTCGTGCGCGGATAGACGTAGTCGGTACCCTCAAGCACCCAGCGCTTCACCGAGCCGCCGTCCGGGCTCATCAGATAATCGACGGCGGGAATGGCCTGCTGGTTCGGCGCAGCGCCCGTATAGAAAACATTGCGCTCAGATTCTTCTCCCTCGTACTGCACCGGATAGAAAAGGATCGAGTCTGCTTCCTTAAACACGGGGAGTACGGACTTGCGCGACACCGAGGTCCAGCAGCCGAATACAACCGAGACCTTGTCTTTCTCGATCAGCTCCTTGGCCTTCTCGGCAAACAGCGGCCAGTTGGACGCCGGGTCGACGACCACCGCCTCGAGTTTCTTGCCCAGCACGCCGCCCTTCTTGTTCTGCTCGTCGATCAGCATCAGCATGACGTCTTTGAGCGTGGTCTCGCTGATCGCCATCGTCCCGGACAGCGAATGCAGGATGCCGATCTTGATTGTATCGTCGGCCGCCCAGGCGGTCGCCGTCGCGCCCAAGGCCAGCGCGCCGCCGATCAGCGCCCCCGCCGCACGCGAAATCAGTTTCTTTGTCAAGGACATGGATGACCTCGTGAAATGCGCCCCTGTTGCGGGGCGGTCGCAGCCTGGCCCCGCAGGAGCCGCGGCGAAGTGACGCAACGAGCATGCCAGCGGCGTTAGCGACGGATTAGCGGAGGGAGCGCCGAAACAACGGGCCGAGGCGCCGCAAATTTGTTCATCTGCATGCAACCAACGACGTGCGGCGCCTTATGCCTCGGCAGCGCGGTAGCCGACCCCGGGCTCTGTCTTGACAATCCTCGGCGAGGTCGGGTCCCGCTCGATCTTGGCCCTGAGCTGACCGACGAAGACGCGCAGATATTGGGTATCCTCGGTGTGCGCGCGACCCCAGACGGCGGACAGAATCTGGCGGTGGGTCATGACGCGCCCTGCATTGCGAAACAAGACGGCGAGCAGGTCGTATTCCTTCGGCGTCAGCTTCACCGGCTCGCCGTCCCGGGTCACCAGCCGCCGCTCGAAATCGAGCGCAACGCCATCGATCTCGACCCGCGGCGCCGGCTGCGCCTCGCTCGCCCGGTGCCGCAGCGCGGCGCGTAGCCGCGCCGTCAGTTCGCCGATGCTGAAGGGCTTTTCGACATAATCGTCCGCGCCGAGGTCAAGCGCCTCGATCTTCTCGGATTCGCGGTCGCGGGCGGAAAGTATGATCACTGGCGCCTGTGAAAACGCGCGGATATCGCGCAGCACCTCCTTGCCGTCACGGTCGGGCAGGCCGAGGTCCAGAACGATCAGGGCCGGGGCGCCGGTGACGGCCATACGCAGGGCCTCAGCGCCCGTCTCCGCGGAGACGACCTCGTAACCTGCCGCCGTCAGGGCGACATGCAGCAGGCGCTGAATTTGCGGCTCGTCGTCGACCACGAGAACCCGGTCGCCCCTGCCCGGACTCATGCGCGGCGTTTCAAGGCAAGTTCGGCAGGCTCGGCCGCCGGCAGACGAATGACAATCCGCGTTCCTTTGCGGCGCACAGCGGGGCTCTGCGCGGCGATCGACCCGCCCATGGCCTCTATCAGCCCTCGGCAGATGGACAGGCCGAGCCCCGTGCCAGGCTTGCGCCCGTCGGCCCGGCCGCCCCGGTAGAACTTCTCGAAAATCTTTTCGAGGTCCGCTGGCTTCACGCCGGGCCCCTCGTCAGTCACGCTAAGGACAACGTCGTCGCCCTCCTTGCGGCCGTGAATGGCGGCGCCGCTGTCAGCCGCGTATTTGTGGGCGTTGTCGAGCAGGTTGAACAGCACCTGTTCGAGCAGCCTGTCGTCGCCGCGAACGAACGGCAGATCGGGCGCGAGGTTGACCTTTACCAACTGCTTGGGGAAAGCCTTGCGGCTGCGTTCGACCGCCCCCTGCACGACGTCGGCGACATCGACCAGATCGCCTTTGACCTTGAGGCCGCCCGCCTCGATCCGCGACATGTCCAAGAGGTTGGCGACGAAGCGCGCTAGGCGCGCCGTTTCCTCCTCGATCGAGGAGAGAAGTTCGTTCCGCTCCTCCGGCTGCATCTTGTCACCGAGCGCGCGCAGCGACGTCGCCGCCCCGGAAATCGCGGAAAGCGGCGTGCGCAGGTCGTGCGAAAGAGAGGCGAGCAGCGCGTCGCGGACCTTCTCGTTCTCCTGCATCGTGGCGGCGTCGACTGCCTCGCGCGCGAGCAGGACGCGATCGAGCGCAATAGCCGTCTGGTTGAGGATCGAGGCGAGCGCCCGTTCGTCGTCGCCCGAAATCGGCTGGTCGGGTGAATGCGGCTCGAAACCGCAGACCGAGATCGGCCCGCGCGCGGCGACGAGCGGGCGGAACTGGAAATCGACATTCGGCAGCGTGCCGGTACCCCAGCCGGCGGGCTCGTTCTTCTGCTGCGCCCAGCGGGCGGCGGTCATAGCGGTCGCGTCGAGCTGCGCGTCGGGGGGCCACGCCGCGGAAAGGTTGAGTTCGTCGCCCTCCACAAGCAGCAGTACGATCCGGCGACCGAACATGGAATGCAGGTGCGCCGCCGCGGCCCAGAGCACATCGTCGACATTCGACGCGCCCGACAGCTTGCGCGAATAATCGTAGAGCGACCGCATGATGCCGGCGTTCTTGATCACGCCTTCGCGCTGGTCGCGCACGCGTCCCGTCATCGACCCGGTCAGAACCGATACGCCCAGGAAGATCAACAGGGCGAACAATTCCTGGGGCTGGGCGACGGTGAAGGTGTAGAGGGGCGGGATGAAGAAGAAGTTGAAGGCGACGAAAGACAGGAACGAGGCGATCACCGCCGCCCGCGTGCCAAAGCGCATGCCGGTGAACAGCACGGCGGCGAGAAAGATCATCGACAGGTTCGGCAACTTCAGCGCCGCCGTCAACGCCTCCCCGACCACGACCGCGCAGGCGACCGAGCCGGCCGCCATGCCGACCTCTTTGCCGAGGCCCCTCGCATTCATCGCCAGTTTCGGCAGGGGCCGCTTGTTTGGCTTCGACTCCTCGTGCGGCACGATATGGACTTCGATGGCCCCGGAGCGGTGCATGACAGCGTCCGGCAGGGAGCGGCCGAGCAGGCGCGCGAGGGTTCCCGCGCGCGACTGGCCGAGCACGATCTGGGTTACATTTTCACGTCGGGCAAGGCGCAAAATCTCCTCGGGGAAATCATTGCCCTGAAGCCTGGTCGTGTCGCCGCCAAGCCGCTCGGCCAGACCGAAAGTCTTGGCGAGCTGCGTGGCGCATTTGGCGTCGTTAATGTGACCGACCGGCTCGACATAGACCGCCGTCCAGGCGGCGTTGAGCGAAGTCGCGAGTTGCGAGGCGCGTCGCACGACCCGCTCGGAGACTTCGTCGGCGCCGACGCAGGCGAGCAGGCGCTCGGACGCGCCCCACGGGCCCTCGATCGCCTTCTGCCGGAGGTAGTCGACCACCTGGTCATCGACCCGGTCTGCGGTGCGCCGCAAGGCGAGCTCGCGCAGCGCGGTCAGGTTGCCTGCGGTGAAGAAGTTCTGGATTGCGCGCCGCGCTGTCTCGGGGACATAAACCTTGCCCTCGTTGAGGCGCTGGATGAGTTCATCGGGTGTGATGTCGACGAGAACGACGTCCGCGGCCTCCTGAAGCACCCGATCGGGCACAGTCTCGCGCACGGCGACGCCGGTAATGCGGGAGACGACGTCGGCGAGGCTCTCGAGGTGCTGGATGTTGAGCGCGGTCCAGACGTCGATGCCGGCCGCGATCAGCTCCTGGACGTCCTGCCAGCGCTTGGGATGACGGCTTTCCGGCGCGTTGGTGTGGGCGAGCTCGTCGACGACGATCAGCTTCGGCTTGCGCTCGAGCGCCGCGTCGATGTCGAATTCGGCGATAGCTCGGCTGTGATAATCGACGATCCGGCGCGGCAAGACCTCGAGGCCTTCGAGCAGCGCGCCCGTCTCGGCCCGTCCATGCGTCTCGACCAAGCCGACGACGACGTCGACCCCCTCCTCCTTCAGCCGCCGTACGCCGAGGAGCATCGCATAAGTCTTGCCCACGCCCGGCGCAGCGCCAAGGAACACCTTGAGCCGGCCGGACGTCCCCCTGCGAAACGCCGCCAGAAGCGCGTCCGGATCCGGACGTTCTTGATCCTCTCGACTTGTTCGGGCCATCGAAGCTCACAATCGGCTACGATGACTTTAGCTCATCCAGCGCCAGATTCAGCCGCAAAACGTTCACCCTTGGCTCGCCGATAAAGCCGAGCGCCGGAAGCTCGATCGACGCCTCGACCAGGGCGCGCACCTTGGTCTCGTCGAGGCCGCGCGCCTTCGCCACGGCGGGAGCCTGGGCGAGCGCGGTCGCGGGCGATATGTCGGGATCGAGCCCGGACGCCGACGCGGTGACCGCGTCCGCGGGAACGGGCCCTGCGCCGTATTGGGATTTCCAGGCCCCCGAAGCGCCTTTCACCCGATCGACGAGCTTCTGCGACGTCGGTCCGAGGTTCGAAGCGCCGGAATTGGCGGCGTTGTACGGGGCGTCGATGGTCTTCGACGAGTCGTTCGGGTCCGTATCGGTGGTGGCCGACGGACGCGGGTGGAAATAGCGGTCGGTCTTGAAGTTCTGGCCGATCAGGGCCGAGCCGACGACGGCCCCGTCCTTCTCGATCAAGCTCCCGTTTGCCTGGCGCGGGAGCGCGAGCTGGGCGACGCCGGTGACGGCGAGCGGGTAGACGAGTCCGGTCAGCGCCGAGAACAGAACGAGCAGCACCACCGCCGGGCGGATGTGTTGAAGCATGGGTCGCCTCCTTTCAGGCCAGATGCAGCACGGCCACGATCAGGTCGATCGCCTTGATGCCGATGAACGGCAGGATCAGTCCGCCGAGGCCGTAGACGAGCAGGTTGCGCCTGAGCAGCGCCGCAGCGCCGACCGGTCGATAGGCGACCCCCTTCAGCGCCAGCGGGATCAGCGCGATGATGATGAGCGCGTTGAAAATCACCGCGGACAGAATCGCGGATTGGGGCGACGCGAGCCGCATCACGTTCAAGGCGCCGAGTTCAGGATAGGTCACGAGGAACAGCGCCGGCAGAATGGCGAAATACTTTGCGACGTCGTTGGCGATCGAGAAGGTCGTCAGCGAGCCGCGCGTCATCAGAAGTTGCTTACCAATCTCGACGATCTCGATGAGCTTGGTCGGACTGGAGTCGAGATCGACCATGTTGCCCGCCTCGCGCGCGGCCTGCGTGCCTGTCTGCATGGCGACGCCGACGTCGGCCTGGGCGAGCGCGGGAGCGTCGTTGGTGCCGTCGCCGCACATGGCGATGAGCCTGCCGCCGAACTGCTCCTTGCGGATGTAGCTCAGCTTGTCCTCCGGGGTCGCCTCAGCAAGGAAGTCGTCGACGCCGGCCTCCGATGCGATCGCGGCGGCGGTCAGGGGGTTGTCGCCCGTCACCATGACCGTGCGGATGCCCATGGCGCGCAGCGCGGCGAAGCGCTCCTTGATCCCGGGCTTGACGATGTCCTTCAAATGGATGACGCCGAGCAGCCTCCCGCCGTCGGCCACCGCGAGCGGCGTGCCGCCCGACGTGGCCACCCGTTCGACCGCTTGGCGAAACTCGTGCGGCGTGCTCTCGATCGTCGCCTTCAGGTAACGCAGGATCGAATCGATCGCGCCCTTGCGGATGGAGCGGGCGCCGACGTCGACGCCGGAAATGCGGGTCTGGGCGGCGAAGGGCATGACCTTGGTTTCCGCGGGATCTAGATCGGGTTCCGGCAGACCGTATTCGCCCTTGGCGAGGGCCACGATGGAGCGGCCTTCCGGCGTTTCGTCCGTGAGGCTGGAAGCGAGCGCAGCGGCGGCGAGCCGCTCGGCTTTAACGCCTTCGACGGGCAGGAACTCCGTCGCCATTCGATTGCCGAAGGTGATCGTGCCCGTCTTGTCGAGCAGCAGAGTGTCGACGTCGCCGGCCGCCTCGACCGCCCGCCCTGAGGTGGCGATGACGTTGAAGCGGATCAGCCGGTCCATGCCGGCGATGCCGATGGCCGACAAGAGGCCGCCGATCGTCGTTGGAATGAGGCAGACGAGGAGAGCGATCAGCACTGTGGCCGACAACTCCGTCCCGGAATATCTGGCGATCGGCCACAAAGTCACGCAGACGATCAGGAAAATCAGAGTCAGGCCGGACAGGAGGATCGACAGCGCCAGTTCGTTTGGCGTCTTCTGCCGCTCCGCGCCTTCGACGAGAGCGATCATCCGATCGATGAAGGTCGAGCCCGGCGCGGCGGTGATCTTCACCTTGATGAAATCGGAGAGAACCGTCGTGCCACCGGTCACCGCCGACCGATCGCCGCCGGCCTCGCGGATCACGGGCGCAGATTCGCCCGTGATTGCCGAATTCGTTGACCGAGGCGACGCCGTCGAGAATGTCGCCGTCGCCGGGAATGATCTCGCCCGCCTCCACCAGGACGACATCGTGCAGCTTGAGGTCGGGCGCATTCACGACCTCGAAGCGGCCGTTCAGATTGTCGGGGTCGACATACCGCTTAGCCGGCGTGTCGGTGTGCGTCTTGCGGAGCGCATCCGCGTGCGCCTTACCGCGTCCCTCGGCGACAGCCTCGGCGAAATTAGCAAACAGCACTGTGAACCAGAGCCATGCGGCGATCTGCCCAGAAAATCCCGCCTGCCCATTGTGAGCGAAAAGGTCGCGCACAAACAGGATGGTGACGACCGCCGAGACGACCTCGGTCACGAAGATAACGGGGTTCTTGGCGAGAGCCCGGGGATCGAGCTTGCGCACGGCGTCGATTGCCGCCGCGCCGATGATCCGCGTGTCGAACAGGCTCTGCGGTTGCGGTTTATGGGAAGACATGAGAACCGCGCCTTTCCAATCAGTACGTCTTGCCGGCGAGCATCAGGTAATGCTCGACGACTGGCCCAAGCGAGAGGGCGGGGAAGTATTGCAGCAGGTAGAGGATGACGATCACGCCGACGAGCAAGCCGGCGAACAGCGGCCCGTCGGTCGGAAAAGTGCCGGCCGAGGTCGGAATCTTCTTCTTCGCTGCAAGGGAGCCCGCGAGCGCCAGCACCGGCACAACATAGGCGAACCGCCCGAGCAGCATGGCAAGGCCGCCCGTCGTGTTGAACCAGAGCGTATTTCCGTTGATCCCAGCGAAGGCGGAGCCGTTGTTGGCGTTGCTCGAGGCGAAGAGATAGATGATCTCGGACAGGCCGTGCGGACCGGCGTTGTTGAGGCTGTCGAGCGCCGTCTGCAGCAGCACCGAGGCGCCGACGAAGCCCAGCACGACCAGCGGATAGATGAGCACCGCCAGCATTGCGAGTTTCATCTCGCGTACCTCGATCTTCTTGCCGAGATATTCCGGCGTGCGGCCGACCATAAGGCCTGCGATAAACACGGCGATGATCGCCACCACGAGAAAGCCGTAGAGGCCGGCGCCAACCCCACCCGGCCAGATGCAGCCGGCGAGCAGATTGAACATCGGCACCATGCCGCCGAGCGGCGTATACGAATCGAACATCGAGTTGACCGCGCCCGTGCTGGTGCCGCTCGTGCCGGTAGTGAAGAGCGCCGACATCGCCTGGCCGAAGCGCACTTCCTTGCCCTCGAAATTGCCGAGATGCGGATCGACGCCGAGCGCCGCGAGGATCGGATTGCCGGCGGCCTCAGACCAGTAGACGACGAGGATCCCGAGCAGGAGAAAGACGGCCATCGCGGCGAGAATCGCCCACCCCTGCCGGATCGCGCCGACCACGCGCCCAAAGGCCAGAACCGAGGCGATCGGAATGAGAAGCAGAGCCCAGATCTCGATGAGGTTGGTCCAGGCGTTGGGGTTCTCGAAAGGATGAGCGGAGTTGGCGTTGAAGAAGCCGCCGCCGTTGGTGCCGAGTTCCTTGATGATCTCCTGGCTCGCGACCGGTCCGATCGAGATTGTCTGCTTGGCCCCCTCGAGCGTCGTCGCGTCGATCGCGCCCAGAAGCGTCTGCGGCACGCCGAGCGCTACCAGTGCAAAGGCCAGCACGAAGGCTGCTGGCAGGAGGAGGTAGAGCGTGATCCGGGTAACGTCGACCCAGAAGTTGCCGACCGTCTGCGCCGACGAGCGCACGAAGCCGCGCGCGAGCGCAAAGGCCATCGCCAGGCCCGTGGCAGCCGACAGGAAATTGTGCACCGTGAGGCCGAGCATCTGGGTGAGATGACTTATCGTCGTCTCGCCGCTGTAATTTTGCCAGTTCGTATTAGTGATGAAACTGGTCGAGGTATTGAAGGCGAGGTCGGGCGCGACCGCATCGAAGCCCCGGGGGTTCAGCGGCAGGACGTTTTGCAAGCGCTGCAGGGCGTAAAGGGACAAGAATCCGGCGACGGAGAAGAAGATCATCGCGATCGTATAGCCGAGCCAATCCTGTTCGCGCGCCGGGTCGACGCCCGCCAGGCGATAGAACCCGCGTTCAACGGGGCCGACGACCGGCGTCAGAAACGTCCTGTCGCCTGAGAACACGCGGGCGATGAAAGCGCTGAGCGGCACGGAGCACGCCACAACCAGTGCAAGCGCCAGTGCAATTTGCGACCAGCCGGCAAATGTCATCTCAAAGCCCTCCGGCTCAGAACTTTTCGGGTCGGATCAGGGTATAGAGAAGGTAGAGCCCGAGCAGCACAGCCACCGTCAGCCCGAATATCGGTTCGGCCATCGCCCGCGCTCCTAGAGCCGCCGCAGGCCGATGGCGTAGAACGCCATCAATCCGATGACGACAAATCCGAGCGCTGGAAATACGAGATCGGACATGGATCGCCTCCTTGGGAGACGCCGTCGTACCCCGGACGGACATAAGGATTCGATTTCGATTGCCCTGCCGGCGTATAAGGATTTTATAAAGCGGTCGAAAGCCGCTAATGTGCCTTGCGCCCCCCGACAGGGCCAGTTTTGGCTGCACAAGATATTCGATTTGCGTTCGCTTAATGATTTTGCCGTTAGCTAAATTGCCCGAACCGCCGTATAGCGTCGCGCCGGAATGTCCGCAGCGCGTGGACGGATGCAAGCGCCCGCTTCTGGCGCTTGCGAGAACCGTATCGCGCCATCCACCGTCACGGCGAAGGTCGAGGGTCGTCCTCGACAACCGCCGAAGTTTCGAGTTCGCGCCGGCCGTAGCGATCGCGTCGCATGGGCAGGCTCAATCTGGGAGAATACCCTTGCTGCATGTTTCAGGACATACGAGCGGACGGTGGCGGGTCGCCGCGACGATTCTGGCCTTGACCGCGGCGGTCGCGCTTGCCGGATGCGGCAAGAAGCACGAGCCCCAGGCGTTTACCGGGCAGGTCATTGCGCACATTGGTCCCGACGACGTCACCCAGCAAGAGCTCGACAACGAGTTCCGGCTCGCCAATATCCCGCCCGACAAGCGGACCGACGCGGCGACCAAGGCCCTGCTGACCCGCATCCTCGAGCGGAAATATCTCGTCCAGCAGGCGATCGCCGCCAAGCTCGACCGCGAGCCGACCGTCCTTCTCGACCTCTTGCGCTCGCGCGAGCAGATCCTCGCCGGCGCCTTTGTCCAGCGCGACCTCGGTTCCAAGGTCACCTCCATCGCAAACAATGAGATCGACAACTACATTCATGGGCATCCGGACCAATTCGAGAAACGCCAAATCTTTAACATCGAACAAATCACGTTTCCGCCAGTCAAGGACATGGAGGCGCTCGCCGCGGCAACGAAGGAATTCAAGACCATCGATCAGGTCGAAAGCAAGTTGAATGAGCTCGGAATCAGGTACAGTCGCGGCCCCGGCGCGCTCGACGGAGCGACGATGCCGCCCCAGATGCTCAAGGCGCTGCAGGCGAGAAAGCCTGACGACGTCTTCTTTGTTCGCTCGCGAAACAACGCGAGCTTTTTCAAGGTGACCTCGGTCGAGGATAAGCCCTTGACCGGCGAGCAGGCGCAGCAACTCGCCAAGCGAGAACTGGCCTCGGGTCTCGCCAAGAAGGAGGCGGAGGACACCTCCAAGGCCGCCGTCGCCCAAGCCAAATTCGAGGGCGACTACGGTCGGATCATGACCACCGCCCCGGCGGCGCCCGCAGCCGAGGGCGAAGCAGCCCCCGCCGAGACGCCGAGCGTCGAGAAGCCGGGTGAAGAGCCGCAGAAAGAGGAGCCAAAGAAGTAAGCGTCGGGCGGCGCGAGACAGGACGAAACAGCGGCCTGTCCGAGCCGCGTGTCAGCAGATTCGGGGGAGCTGCTCGCCGGCGAGCCAGTCGACGATCCTTCCCCCGCCGAAAGCGGTGCGCATCTCCACGAAACAATGAGGGTCCTCGACAGCGCGGCCGAGGACGGACGATCGCGCGCCGAGCGGATGAGACCTCATGGCGGCCAATAGCGTGTCGGCGAATTCCGGCTGAACGATCGCCACCAGCTTCCCCTCGTTGGCGACATTGAGAGGGTCAAGGCCGAGGAATTCGCAGGCCGCAGCGACCTCGGCGCGCACGGGAATCGCGTCCTCCTCGATAGAAAAGCCGACGCCGGACTGATGGGCGAGTTCGTTGAGCGTCGCCGCAAGTCCGCCACGCGTCGGATCGCGCATGGCGCGCAGGCCCTGGCCGGCCGCCGCCGTCATGGCGGCAACAAGACCGTGCAGAGCCGCGGTGTCCGACAGAATCTCGGTCTCGAATTCGAGATTTTCGCGCTTTGACATGACCGCGACGCCGTGATCCCCGATAGTTCCCGAGACGATCGCGATATCGCCCGGACGGACGCGGTCGCCCGACAAGACGAGCCCCGACGGCGCGACGCCGACGGCCGCCGTCGAAATAAACACCTTGTCCGCCTTGCCGCGCTCGACGACTTTCGTGTCGCCGGTGACGATCGGAACGCCTGCGGCGCGCGACGCCTCGCCCATGCTCGTCGCCACCCGCAGGAGATCGGCGAGCGGCAGGCCCTCCTCGATTACAAAGCTTGCCGACAGATAGAGCGGGCTGGCGCCCGCCATCGCGATGTCGTTGATCGTGCCGTTGACGGCCAGCGCGCCGATGTCGCCGCCGGGGAAAAAGATCGGAGACACGACATAGGCGTCCGTCGTCATCACCATTCGTCCGGCGGCGATGTCGAAGGCGGCCTGGTCATTGCCGGCGCGCAGCCAATCGTTGTCAAAGGCGGCGAGGAAAATATCCTCGATGAGGCGTCCCATAGCCCTGCCGCCCGCGCCATGCGACAGGTCGACCCGTCCGTTCCGGAGATCGAGCTTGCGCCGGATCGGCTTGTCCGCGCTCACGCGGCTTCTCTTGGCAACCCAGTCCGAGCGCGCTCGCGGAAGCGGCCGTAAGTCCAATGCGCGGCGCAGGCGCCCTCGGGGGACACCATGCACGAGCCCATCGGCGTGTCGGGAGTGCAAGCGGTCCCGAACAGCCGGCACTCGCGGGGCTCCTTCGCTCCGCGCAAGATCGCTCCGCATTCGCAGGCGGGATTGTCCTCGGCCGGACGAGCCGCGAGGCCGAAGCGCTGCTCGGCATCGTAAGTCGCGAACTCGGGCCGCAGTCTAAGCGCACTCCGCGGCAAAAAGCCCAGGCCGCGCCACTCGAACGACTCGCGGGTCTCGAATACGGCGGCGACTTCCGCCTGCGCCTTCAGGTTGCCGAGCCGGGTCACCGCCCGAATGTACTGGTTCTCCACCTCGGCGCGGCCGTCGTTGAGCTGCCGGACAAGCATCAGGATCGCCTGAGCGACATCGAGCGGCTCGAAGCCGGCGATCACGACCGGTTTGCCGTAGTCGTGCGCGAACGGCTCGTAAGGCTGCGTGCCGATCACCGTGCTGACATGCGCGGGCCCGATGAAGCCGTCGATCAGCACCGGCGTCCCGCCGTCTTCGCCCAGACCATCGACGATCGCGCGCATCGCCGGCGGCGTCATGACGTGGTTGCAGAGGATGGAGAAGTTGGACAGGCCCTTCTTTTCGGCAGCGCGAACGGCAAGCGCCGTCGGCGGGGTGGTCGTCTCGAAACCGATTGCGAAAAAAACGACCTCACGGGCCGGCTCAGCCTCGGCGATCCGAAGTGCGTCCAGTGTCGAATACACCATGCGGACATCGGCGCCTTCGGCCTTCGTCTTCATGAGGCTCGCGCCGCCAGAGCCCGGCACGCGCATCAGGTCGCCATAGGCGCACAGGGTCACGTCCGGGTGGCGCGCGCAGGCGATCGCCATGTCGACTCGCGCCATCGGAAGAACGCAGACGGGACAACCGGGTCCGTGGATCAGGCGCACGTTCGGCGGCAGGAGATCCTCGAGTCCGTAGCGGGAGATCGCGTGCGTATGGCCGCCGCAGAACTCCATCAGGCGGTAGGTCCGGCCGGGCGTCGCCTCTCTCGAGATCTGCGCCGCAAGCGACCGGGCGAGCGCGCCGTCCCGATATTCGTCGACATATTTCATGAGGGAGCTCCAACTCCGACGGCGTTGAGCAGTTCGAGTGTTTTGCGCGCCTCCTCCTGATCGATTTTGGCGAGCGCGTAGCCGACATGCAGCACGACGTAGTCGCCGACCTTGACGTCGTCGATCAGGGCCGTCGAGACGACCTTCAGCACGCCGTCGAGGCTGACCTTCGCCATATCGTCGGGCAGCACTTCGCGAACTTCAACGGGAATTGCGAGGCACATCGTCAGTTCTCCAACCAGTCGCCGGCGACTTGGGCCTGTGCGCGGGCGAATGCGGCCTGTCCAAACGACACGCCGCCGTCGTTGACGGGCGCCTGGCGCGGCAACGCCGGATCCAGACCCGCCGCGCGGAGCGCTCCCATGAGGCCTTCGGCCAGCACGCGGTTCGCAATGCACCCGCCTCCGAGCGCAATCCGTCGAATTCCGCGCTCACGCGCCGCCTCGCCGATCCATTCGGCGAGCCCAGCGATCAGGGTTCCATGAAACACTTCGGCGGCCTCGCGGCCCCGAATTCGGTTATTGACCATGGACCTCATCAGGGGCGCGAGGTCAAGCCGTCCGTCGACGACAATCCAGCCGTCAGACAGGACGCGAGGCGCCTCGACCAACGCCTCTAGCTCCATCGCCGCCTGACCTTCGTACTGCTGGACGAGCCGGACGCCTGCCAGAGCGGCCGCGGCGTCAAACAGGCGCCCGCAACTCGTCGTTCGGGGAAACAGAGTCCCGCGCCGGATCGCGTCGGCAAGCCGCGCGGCGTTCGGCGCGCCGGGCAAGACACGCGCCGCGTCCTCCAGTCGGCCGAGCCGTTCGAGCATCGCCACGCCCATGCGCCAGGGCTCGCGTGCGGCTTTGTCGCCGCCCGCCAGGGCGAGCGGTTCGAGCGAGCCGACCCGCGCCCAGCGCGCGCCGTCGAGCGCGATCAATTCGCCGCCCCAGGACGCGCCGTCGGCGCCAAAGCCTTGTCCGTCGAGCGCGACGCCGAGCAGCGGTCCACTCCAACGCGCTTCAGCGGCAACCGCCGCAACGTGGGCGACATGGTGCTGGACCGCCACGACGGGAAGGCCGGACGCTTCTGCGGACCGTGTCGAAACGAAATCGGGATGAAGATCGCAAACCGCACATTCCGGCTCGACTTCGAGAATACGGAGGAGATGCCGGATGGTCTCGTCGCGGAAACGGATGGTCTCGCGGTCGTCGAGATCGCCGATGTGTTGTGAGACGAAAGCCTCGCGGCCGCGCGTGATGGTGATCGTGTTCTTCAGGTCGGCGCCGGCGGCGATGACGTTAGGCCCGTCGACGCCGAGGTCAATCGGATCCGGAACGAAGCCGCGAGCGCGCCTCAGATAGGCAGGCGCGCGGTCGAGGATTCGAGCCACCGAGTTGTCGGCCCTGACGACGATCGCCCGCCCATGGGTCACGATCAGGTCGGCGACTCCGTGAAGCCGCCTCTCCGCGTCCTCGTCGGACGCGACCAGTGGTTCGCCGCCGGGATTGGCGCTGGTGGCAACGAGCGCGAGCTCGGACGGCGCATCGCGCCACGATTGGAATTCGGGCGAGCCGGCGAGCGCGTGCAGCACGAGCCAGTGCAGCGGCGTGTAGGCGAGCATCAGGCCGACATCGGCGAGGTTCGGCGCAACGCTCGGGGCGAGCAGACCACGGCTCCGCGCCAGTACGATCGGCCGCGCACGCTCGGAAAGCAGCGCGCGCTCGGCCGGACCGAGCTCGGCGAGACCCCCGGCGCTAGCCAGGTTCGCCACCATCACCGCAAAGGGCTTGGCGTCGCGCCCCTTTCTCCGGCGCAAGGTTTGGACTGCGTTCTCGTTGCGCGCGTCGCAAAGGAGATGAAAGCCCCCGAGACCCTTGAGCGCGACGATCTTCCCATCGCGCAAGGCGGCGGCGACCTCGCTGACCGGCCTGTTGAGCTTCGGCCCACAGCGCGGACAGGCGATCGGCTCGGCATGGAAGCGGCGGTTCGCTGGATCGGCGTAGTCGCGCGCGCAATCCTCGCACATCGGGAAGGGCGCCATTGAGGTCTGCGCCCGGTCGTAGGGGAGGGCTCGCGTCAGCGTATAACGCGGCCCACAATGGGTGCAGGTGATCAGCGGGTAGCCGAAGAAGCGGCTCGCCGGATCGAATAGTTCGTCAAGGCACGCGTCGCAAATCGCCGCGTCCGCACCGATGCGGGTTGAAGCCCGGCCTTGGCGGGTGGTCTCGATCGCGAACCCTTCGCCGCCAAGCGGCGCGATCGCGTCGACATCGATCGAATCGATGTGGGCAAGCGGCGGCGGCGCCGTCTCAAGCTCAGTCAGAAAGGCCCGCGCCCATGGCCCTTCGATTTCGATCAGCACCCCTTCGCCGTCATTGCGCACGAAGCCGCTCAGATGAAGCCGCCCGGCCAGGCCATAGGCGAACGGCCGGAAGCCGACCCCCTGCACAACGCCCCGCACGCGCAGTCGAAGACGCCCGTCGTCCGGACGCAGCAGAGCCGGGGTCGGCGCGTCCACGACGCTCAGGCCTTGGCCACGGCCGCGGCGTGGCGAGCGGCGTTCGCCTCGATCCAGGCGGCGAAGGCCGCGACGCCCTCGCCGGTGCGCGCCGAGACAGTCAGCGTCTGCAGGTTCGGGTTGATCCTAAGCGCGTTGGCGAGACACAGACCGACGTCGAAATCGAGATGCGGCAGGAGATCCGCCTTGTTGAGCAGCAGCAGGTCGGCCGTTGCAAACATGTCCGGGTATTTGAGCGGCTTGTCCTCGCCTTCGGTCACGGAGAGGACCACGACTCGACGGGCCTCGCCGAGGTCGAAAGCGGCCGGGCAGACGAGGTTGCCGACATTCTCGATGAAGAGCGTCGCGCCCTCCGGGGGGTCCAGCATCTCGAGCGCGTGTCCGACCATGTGAGCGTCGAGATGACAGCCTTTGCCGGTGTTGATCTGGATCGCCGGCGCGCCGGTTGCCCGAATCCGCTCGGCGTCGTTAGAAGTCTGCAGGTCGCCTTCAATCACCGCCACGGGTAGCCGGCCGTTCAGCGCCTCGATCGACTTGACGAGCAGGCTCGTCTTCCCCGACCCCGGGCTCGACACGAGGTTGAGGACGAACAGCTGTCGGGCGGTGAAGGCGCCTCGGTTTTCCAGGGCGAAAGCGTCGTTTTTGGACAGGATGTCCTGCTCGATCCTGATCAACCGCTCCCCGGTCGCCCCTGTCGCAGCCGCGGCCCCGTCGTCGTTCATATTGCGATGATCGCGCCCGCGCCAGTCGCCGCCATGGTGGGGATGCGCGTGCGGATGGACATGCGGCGGGGTCCCATCGCCGTGGTCGTGGGCAAGCCCCTGACGTTCGCCGCGCGGCTCAACTCCTCGACGAACCTTGTCGAGCACGACCTCGGTTTGACCGCATCCGCATACGCCGCACATCGGGGATTCTCCCTGCGCATGGCCGCCGCCGCGTTTTCGGTTGCAGCCGGGCCTTGTCAAACTCGATCCATCATATAGCGGCTGGTCTCGGCTTTCCAACCAGCCGCGGTCCGCAGCGGGACAAAACGACCGCGGCGCGCCGTCGCAGGGCTTTCGGCCAACGTCCCGCTTCACCCGCCGAGACCGACGACGGTCGCGGGCGTTCAACCGTCAATTGAGGCGAACTGCCTGCCGCCGGCCCAGCGATCGCGACGTCAGCTTGCGGTCAGCAATCCGCGACGGCGGCGGGCGCCAAGAGCGGCGCGACGCTTGGAGGCCTCGATGACACCGAGCATTGGCGCCGACGTGACGATGTAGAAATCCGACGGAAACCGAACGCGTCGGTCGGTCGCTTCGGCGATGAGCGCGAGGATCATGCCGAGGACAAGGCCGCCGGCGATCGCCGCGGGTATAACGATCAACTTCTTCGGAAACGCTGGCGCGATCGGCGCCACAGCTTTGTCCAGCACGGCGATGTCGGCAAATGTCAGCTTGCTTTGCAGTCTCGCCTGCGCCGCAGCGCGCTCGCGCGAATTCAGTTCTTCGATCTTGAAAGCGAGGTCTCGTTGAAGATCGCCAAGACGGTCGCGTTGCGCCTGGGCGGATATCAACGTCTTCTGAGCCTGAGCCTGCGCGACCTCGAGCGACGCGATCTGGCTCTGCACGGCAGCGATTTTCTCCTTCAGATGCTCTTTCGATTTTTCCACAGCGTCCGAGAGTTGCTTGCGCAACGTGGCAAGATTCGAAGACGCGGCGACCAGCTTGGGATTGTTTGCGCCGAGTGAATTCTTGACGGCTTCGATTTCCGCCTGGGAAGTTGATATTCTCTCCTTGAGCGAGTTGATCAGTTGCAGATCAGTGTCGGCGGGATCGCTCGCCAGGTCGGTGGACCCCGAGTTCAGCCTACTCTGAAGCGACGTCAACGCGTTGCGAGCGGCGGCCAGATCATTTGTCACGGCTGAAAGCGCTGCGGATTCCGAGTTGGCTCCCACGGCGTTCGGCGCCACCACGTTGGTCCGGGCTTGGAACTGCTCGAGCGCGCTTCGTGACGCTTGGAGTTCCTTGCGCAAGTCGTCAAGTTGGGGCGAAAACCAGCGTGCCGTCTGGTCGCCGGCGGCCGCCTTCATGGCAATCGACGCGTCGATTGTCGCGGCCAAAAAGGCGTTTGCAATCAGAGCGGCTTGGTTTGGATCGGACGCCTTGTATTTGATTGTCAAAACGTTTGTCCCAAGCTCGAACCTGGGCTCGACGTGTCCGAGAATTGTCTCCGCCATCCAGTTTACAATGCTTTCGCGTCCGAATGAACTCGAGTTGCGGTAGTCTGCCTGGACAGCCGGATTGGCCGTCATATTGAGCCGATTGACGACGTCCAGGGCGACCCGATTGCTTTGCACGAGTTGGAGCAGGTTGCCTTGGATCAGCATAGTTGGCGCATTTCCGACGGCGTCGGTCAGGGGGTTGACGCTTCCGGGATCGATGCTGGCGGTCGCGTCGGCGTCGTAGCGCGGCGGGACGAACAGCAGAACGCCGACCGCGACAATCAGCGCGAAAACGAACGTCAGCGCCACGATCCAGCCGCGTCGCCACAGGATATAAAAAACCTGGCTGAAGGACACGAGCGACTCCTCTTCAATTCCATTCGCCTCACGAGCGCCTGCTTTGCCGGGAGGAGCCGCCAGCGGGAATCGCCAACCGCTTCCACCCGGCTCCCGCACCCGCGCAACTGGTCAGGCTCAGGGCGCCCTACATCGGCGGTGCGCGCGCCGAAACCCAGTCCTCTGGGTTGCCGCCCAGTTGCATATACAGCAGAGGGCGGGAAGGTCCATCGGATTCTCGGCGAACCCGGAAAGATGGTGTACATTCTGGCCCGACCGGGACGATTCGGCGAACCTCTTCCGAACCTGACAACTGCTCGCTGGGATTCTCAGAAACCCTCTTCCCAGCGTGCTCTTGGCCTCCTATATTCAGTGGGCGAGCCGTAAGGTTCGCTATGGCGATAAATGGGCGTCGGAATAAGTCTTTCGGACCCGGGGGCGGTACCCGGCGCCTCCACCCAAGCGCGTCTTCCCGCCGCGCTTGGGCGGGGGCGAAATAGGTTCGACGGGGGACCAAAAGGACGATCTTTTGCCCGGCATGATACCGCCGTTATCGGGTCAACCTTATAGTTGCCAACGACAACTATGCTCCGGTGGCCCTCGCCGCGTAATGCGGTGATGGTACTGGGTTTAAAGTCCTGAGGGTTTGCACCTTCAGGCGGGGTCCGGAGGCACCTGGCAACAGAAGCCTCCACTTCTTTTCCGGTCAGCCGCCGAATTAGGGCATGGGTCTGGGAGCGGCGGCGGTGCAAAGCGCTGCGTTTGCAACCGCCCGGAGGCTCGGATAAGTCTGGGATGGAAGCGGGCATCTGAGCATGTCGACCGACCTGATCCGTTATGATCTTCTTGTCCAGGACGCCCTGCGCTCGGTCGTGCGCCGGGTGCTGGCGGACACCTCACGGTCGGGCCTGACAGGCGACCATCATTTCAACATCGCGTTCAAGACCCAGGCTCCTGGCGTCATCGTGCCGTCGACGATCAAGGCCCGGTTCCCGGACGAAATGTCGATTATCCTTCAGCACGAGTTCTGGGATCTCACGGTGAGCCCGGACGCATTCGAGGTTAGCCTGAACTTCTCCCGCAGGCCGGAGCGGCTGACTGTGCCGTTCGACGCAATCACCGGCTTCACCGACCCCTCTGTGCCTTTCGGCTTCAAGCTGGAGCCGCGCGCGCCCGGGGAGCCGTCGGCGGCCGAGCCCGCACCTGCACCCGCTCCCCAACGCGAGCCGAAATCCGCGCCCGTACCCGCCGGAAAGTCCGAGCGTGCGCCCGCGGCGGCGAGCGAGGCGCCGACCTCGGAAAATGGAACGGAGCGCCCGGCAGCCGCGAAGGTCGTGTCGATCGACGCGTTCCGCAAAAAATAGACAGAAGCTGGGCAACCGGACGATGGGCGATATCGTCAATCTGCGCCAGGCGCGCAAGCGTCGGGGACGCGAGCGGGCTGCCGCAGCTGCCGTCCGCAATCGCGCGGCCAGCGGCATGACCAAGGCCGAGCGCCGGGCGATCGAGGCGGAGCGCGCGAAAGACGAGCGCGCGCTCGACGCCCATCGGATCGACCGCTCCGATGCCGAATGAGCGCGGGTCCACCCAGGTCATCAAGCGTTCCCTCGCCGTCGCCGGCCACCGCACCAGCGTCTCCTTGGAGGACGCGTTCTGGCGGCGCCTCCAGGCGATCGCGACCGTCAGGCGAGTCTCGGTCAACAGCCTCGCCGCAAAGGTGGACGCCGGTCGAGGCGAGGCCAACCTGTCGTCCGCCCTGCGGGTTTTCGTGCTCGAAACCGTCGCGCTGGACCTCAATCTGCGCGACGCCGGCGAGGAGATTCGGCTTACAGTTCCCGATCGCGAATCGTGAATCAGTCGAGCTAATAGAGTCCGCCGGCGGTTGGCGTGACAGGCTGACTCGATTGCAGGGCCGGGGGCGGCTTGGGCCTCGGCGGAGGTCGCGGCGTCGCCTCGGGCGGCGCGCGGTCCGAATTGTCTTCGTGATTCGGCGATGCACTAGCGGCGGGCAGCTCTTCCGGCGGCGCGGTCGCCTTCTCGGCGTCAGCCTTCTCCAAAGCGGCCTTCTCTGCAGCCGCTTTCTCAGCCGCGGCCCTCACCGCCGCTAACCGCTCCTCTTCTCGTTGCTCGGCCAGATGCTGAGATAGGCCCTTCAAGCGCTGTTGCTCGGCCCGCCAGTCCTCGATTTCCTCCCTGCGTCGATCAAGGAATCGCTCCGCTTTTAGGCGCCGGTTGAAGAAGGCGCGTTCGCGAATGTCCGCCTCGAGATTGGCGATCCGGTCCGAGTTCGCGCGCGATCGCCTGCGTCGCGAGCCCGGCGGCCAAGCCTGCCACATCGATCCGGCGGTCCCGCGCGTCAAGCGCCTCTTCGACCGTCACCCGCACGCTGGGCGGCGGCCCAGACCAAAATTTGAGGCCGGTCGCGGGACCCGTCAGCTGAAGTCGGGTCTCGAGCGCCGGATGGGCAAGGTCGAGGCTTGCGGTCAGCTCCGCCTCGGCGCCCGCCTGGGCGATGGCGATAGGGCCGAGTTTCAGCATCCCCGCGCTCAGCGCCAGCGGCGTCGGCCCGTCGGGAATGGCGAGTGGGCCCTTGTCGAGGTCGATCCCGAGCTGGAAGGCGATGTTTGTCTCGTCGATCTGGGCGTCTGGCGCTTGCGCCGCGACGACCACGCGCCCCAGCGCGGCCGGATCGCTGCGTGCCAGCGACGCCCCGACAAACTCAGCCGTTCCGCCGCCTGCGAGCCCCGCGACCAGCGCAGCTACGCTTCTGCCGGTCGAAGCGAATTCGAGACGAGCGCCGATGTTGCCGGAAAAGCCAGTGCGCCTGACCGGCGCGGGCTCGACGCTCATGGCGCCTGCAAACGTCGCAATCTCGCCGCTGCGCCTCAACGTAACCCGGCCCGTGGCGGCGGCGCCGTCGAGCCGCACGGCGATGTCCTCAAGGTCGACTCTCCCCTTGTCGAGCCGGAGACTCGCCGAAAAACCTTGAGCGACGAGGCTGTCCGCGCCGTCCAGCGCGCCGATATTCAGCCGCAATGCCGCGGGTGGAAGGACAAACGGCGGCGCGGCGAACTTGGCTTCCGACCACACCCGACCGGCGGAGGCGGGTTGAGCGGGTCCCAACGCCAACGCCGCAAAGTCGGCGAGCGGCAGCCGATCCAATGTCAATTCGCCGGTGAGCGCGGGCGGCGGGAGCGCCGTCGAGTAGGGCCCTGGCCCGTTGACGGCCTCTTCGGCGCGGGCAACATTGGGGTCTTCGGTGGCCTCGACGCGCTCGGGCGGGCGTTCATAGACAAACGCGCCGCGCGCCTTCACCCCGTCGAAGGACCCGGCGAACCGTGAAGCGTTCCACCGGTCGCCGCGCAGAGTGAGGTCCGCCGACGCCTCGACCGGACCGATCGCGGCGCCGGCGGGTGCGAGGCCAAGGACGGCGGCGAGCGGCGCAAGGCTGTCGCCGGTGAGCTTCACCGAGCCAAACAAGCGCGCTTCATCCCCCTCCGCGGTCGGGGCGTAGCGGCCGCGCCCCGATAGTGTGACGCCGCCGAGTAAAGCGGAGGCGTCGACATCGAACCCCGACGCCCACGCCCCCGAAGCCTTGAGCTCCAGATGGCCGGCCGCGCCGCTTGAACCGGGCGCGGGCGGGGCCGCGCCAAGACCGAGTTGTCGCATGAGGGCGGCATAGTCAGCGGAATCGAGCACGAGCCCGAGCGCGTCGCCGCCGCCTTTGGCCGCAGGCCCGAGACTGAGGGTCGCCCGTGTCCGGGCCAGCGTCCCGGTCGCCGTCAGGGCCTGAAGGCTCGGCGCCCCCGCGATCGAGGGCCCGGCGCGGGCCTCGAAGGCGACCGAAGCCGGCGAAAGGAGCGGCGCGCGCGCCGCGAGCGCTCGGCTCCACGGTCCAGGAACCAGGCGCGAAACGAGCGCGGCGAAATCGGCCAGCCTGTCCGCGTCCAGGCGCCCCGTCGCGATCGCGCCATCAGGGCTCGCACTCCCAGTCGCCTCGAACGCCGCCCCCCCGAGCCCAGCAAGGACAAGGCGGTCGAGCGTGACCTTCTGGCCGGTCCGCTCGATCTTGAGAACGAGCGAGGCGCCGGCGATCCCGTCCTCGCCGACATGGGCGACTCGCAGAGCTTTGGCGTCGAGCGTCAGCGAAAGGTCATAGCCGCCGACCAGCGACCCGGCGTCGTCGAGGCTCGGCAGCGCCTCGACATCGAGCGCGTCCGAGCCGAGATCCGCGTAGATTCGGCCGGCGTCGGCGCCGACCGGCCGGGTGACGGCGAGCGCGCCGGTCAGGATCGACGGCCCGAGCGCGATCCTGAGATTTTTTCCGGAGAAGCCGACAGCCGCCGCCTCGATCGCGCCGGAGACTGCGAGGTTCGAGGACGGGAAGGATTTGGCCAGCGCCGAGGGCCACGCGGCGAGTTCCGCCGCTCCCTGGCCGACCCAGCGGCCGAGCGCTGCGAAGTCGCCGGTCGAAAAGTCGACCGTGCCGGCGAACTTGGCGGCGGCGCCGGTCTCGACCTCGCCCTCGCCCCGAAGCCGGCTTTCGCCCGGCAGTGCGAGATCGAAGCGGGTCTTTAGCGGTTCGCCGGGCCGGGCCTCGAGACTCGCCGCGAGCCCAGCGAGCGTCCCGCCGCCGAGAATGGCGCTTTCGACCGCAAGCCGCGCATCGAGCGTCGCCGGTCCCGCGGCCGCGAGCCCCGGGGCGAGCGCCCCGGCGAGAACCGTCGCCGCGCGGAGCGGCGCAACCACGTCCTCGCCCTTGCGGCGCAGCAGCGCGTCGATATTCGCCTGCTTCGCCTTGGCGTCGATCGCAAGCCGCGCCGGACCGCGCCAGGCTAACGTGGCCGAGCCGCCCGCCCGGAGCGCGCGTTCCTGGGAACCCAGCTGGTACTCGGCGTGGGTCAGCGTCGCGCCGTCGAGGTCGGCGACAAGACGCCCGGTTGCGCGCCACGGAATCGGCCCGTCGATCCCCGAGGCCGTGCCCGATAGCGTCGCCACGCCGGCGACGCCAGGTCCCTTGGCTCCAGAGAGGGCGACGATCCCGTCGATGTCGAGCGCCGGCCAGAGCGGACCCGCCGCGACCGCGACGCGCACCGGCGCGCCCGCAGCCCCTGCCGTCTCGGAAGCGAGGCTAAAGATGACCGGCGCGCCGCCCGGTCCGGCGATCCGGCCGGACAGATGATAGGGCCCGGCGAGCGTCGGCGCGTCGCCATCGAGTTCGACGCCTCGGATCGTCCATTCGGGCGCCCGGCCGGCGGCGACGATCCGGATCGTCCCGTCACGCACCGAGAACCGGTCGAAATCCAATGGCGCGGGCCGCAGTCGACGACCCGGTGGGCAGCGCCAGGGCGCCGGCGGGCGTGCGGGTAAGGGTGAGGACAGGGTTTTCGAAACGGACGTCGGTGAAGCGGAACGCGCCGCTCGCCAGCTTGACCAGCGCGAGCTCGAACCGCGCGCCCGAAAAAGTCAGGGTGGGCGCGCCGGGCCCCGCGCCGGCCGCCGACCCTGCGCCAACCTCGAGGTAGGGAGTCGGCAGGAATCTCAGGGTCACGGGCCCGGCCAGATCCACGCGACCGCCGGTCAGGGCTTCGAGGCGCTCGGCGATCTCGACGCGGTGCGCCGACCAGTCGACGACGTAGGGAACGATCAGCGCCGCCGTCAAAAGCGTGACGACGGCGACTGCGAGGATGGTCAGGAGAACGCGCACGGATGAATGAACATGTTTCGCCCCCGAGGAGCCGCGTGGGAGCGCGACGACCATCGCACCGCAAAATGGCGCGAAATTATGACGAGGGCAACGCCCAGAGCGCTGGCGAGGCGTCGAGGGTCCCGGCGAAGCTGCTCCCGCTCAAGGACCCTGGGCGCCGCGGGACGAGCGGGCGGTTCGGCGCGTTTTCGAGGCGGGCGAGCCGGATCAAAGGGTTAGGCGCGAATTCCTAATTCGCAACCGCCGGCGCAAGCCTTTTCACCACATTTACGCCACAAATATACGACAAAATCATTTAGTAAAACTAATGGTTTCAATGACTTAACGCCGAGCCTACGGACCCGGGCCTAGAGTTTCGCGCCCACGCCGGGCCGCGTGGCGTCTTCGATTTCCTCGGCCAGCGCCCGGGCAAGGCAGCGGTAGCCGAGGTCGCTCATGTGCAGGCCGTCGCGCGACAACAGCGCCAGCGTGTTCGCGCCCGCCTGCTTCATCATGGCGTAGCGCGACAGGACCGGGACGCGCAGGCGCTCGCCGATCGCATCGACCATGGCGACGAAGCGCTGGTAGCGGGCGACGTCCGGGATTTTCAGCGAGAACTGCGGGCCGACCAGGACGAGCGGGACGCCGGCGGCCCGCGCGGCCGCGACGCCGCTCTCGACCGTGGCGCGGAACAGCGCCTCGTCCACGCCGACGATGGCGTCGTTGGTTCCGACTTGCCAGATCACCAGCTCCGGCCGGGCGGCTTTCAGCGCCGCCTTGAGGCGTTGCAGCGTCTTGGCGGCAAGCTCGCCGCCGACGCCGGCGTTCTTCACCTCGGCGGCGATGCCGTCGTCCCGCGTCAGGTGCTCGGCAAGCTGCGCCGGATAGGTTCGCGACGGCGCGCTCGCGCCGATCCCCTCGGTGGACGACGAGCCGATCGCCAGGATGTCGAGCACGCGGTCCGGCCCGCTGTCGAGATGGAGGCTGGCCGCCTTGGCGCCAAACGCCGACTCGGAGGCCGGACATTCGTCCGCCGCGGCGGATCCTGCGGCTAGGCCCATGCAGACCAGGCCGGCCGCCAGGGCGAGGCCGGCTAGGCCGCGGATGGAACGGCTGCGGAAGGAGGGGGAGCCGGCGTGTTTTTGCACTCGATCCAGCGGGCAAGAGCAAAGAGGAAGGTCACTCCTGCAACCGTGTACGCGAGCCCGACAATTTCCTCAATCCCCTCCGGGGCGCGGCCCTGCGTCGCACCCAGCGTCGCCTGTCCGAGCGCGCTGATCACGCAGCCGGCGGCGAAGACCGAGAGACTGTTGCGGCCGAGGCGCTGCACGGCCTGCCCGAAGGCGCTGTCGGCCAGCCGCTTCAGCTGCGGCGTGACCCCGATGAGGTAGGCGAGCGCGGCGAAATGGGCGAGCCGCGCGAGCCCCAGGTCCTGCTTGACGACATCGAGCCTGGCGAAGGCGGCGTCGCGCAGTCCCGGAGCCGCGCCGCCGGCTTCCGTCACGACGAATGCGGAAAGGGCGAGCACGACGAGGCTCAGCCCAATGAGGCCGGGCGTCGCGCGCGGCGGCCCCTTGCGCCAGACGACTGCCGAAACCAGCCCGAGCGTGAACATCAGCTGCCAGGCGAACGGATTGAAGAACCACGCGCCCGGCTCCGGCCAGCTCGGCAGGTGAACGCCGAGCGCCCGCGAGGCGACATAGAGCCCGACCGACGCCGCCAGCGCGAGCCGGACGTCGCGCATGACCAGCATGAGCCCGAACGGCGCCCAGAGCATGAGCACGATGTAGAGCGGCAGAATATTGAAATAGCCAAGCTGGTGGCTGAGGACCGCGACGCCGGCGAGACCCGTCAAGGGCGTGTCGAAGACATAGGACCGGCCATGCACGGCGACGAGATCGGGGACGCCGCTGAGCCTGTAGGCCAAGGCGAAAATGACGAGCGCCGCCACGGTCAGCGCGACATGGACGCCATAGAGCTTCGCCGCCCGCGTGAGGCAGGCGCGCGTCACCGCCAGGAGGCCGCGCGACTGCGCGCGCGGGGCATAGATCAGCCCGACGGACAGGCCCGACAGGAACACGAAAGCTTCCGCACTGTCGGAAAGCCCGAAATTCCTCGGCGTCGCCAATTCGAGCACATTGCCCGGAATATGGTCGACGAGGATGGCGATCAGCACAGCGCCTCGCCAGAAATCGATGTCGCCGACACGCTTTGTCTTCGCCATGGCACTGCCTGTCACAAGAACGGCGCCACCCCTGCCCATGTCGAATCGGCCTCGCGGCCGACGATGTCCTGGATTTTTGGTGTTGTGGTGTTGGCTCTCAACGCGGAGGACGGCGCATGTGTTCAACGCCCTCGCGCCGCGCGTCCCCGCTGCCGCTGCGTCCAGGGAGCCTACAGGGCTCGGGAGGGCGCGACAAATCACGAAAGCGGAGGTCGGCTTGGAGGCCGCGGGACGCTGATGGGATGGACCCGGTCGCCGCTATCGCTGTCGAAGCTCCGAAGTTCATGCGTCCTGATACGCGATTGTAGATGCAAAAGCGACGCGGCGAATGCCGCTGCGCGTCCTCCTTCTCCCGTCCGGGAGAAGGGCAGGGATGAGGGTTGCGGCGGCCGAGATTGGCCGCAAACCGCGCTGCGCCGCGAAGCCGGCGGCGTCTTCGTCTGAACCCTCGCTTCCTCATCCGGCGCTCCGCGCCACCCTCTAAGCCCTTGGTGGGGTTTGCCTCCATGCTAAAGGATGATCAGTTTATCAATGTCAAACTTGGTTGTTGCTCGCGAAGACAATCGGTGAAGGTAGCGGACATGAAAGGCTATCAAAAGCATACGATTGACGAGGCTTATCCCGCTGATTCAGGTTCATCTACATGTAGTTGTTGGGCGTCGCCGGCGATCTGATTTTTGCTGGGGCTTTCGCGCCCGATGATGTCCCGATAGCTCGCCGGCGCGTGGTTGGCGGCGAGGCCGAGCATGGTTTCGAAGGAGACGTGCCGGTAAAATCTGCGATTGTAGCGAAACACGAATTCATCGAGGTAGGCATCGACGTGCTTGCGGCGTAAGCCATGATACGTGCCGAGCGCCCAGCGCTTGATCAACGCGAACGCACGGTGGCTCCACGGGAGAACGACGTTCGCCGCCATTACGCCGACGACGCGCGGATCGTGCCGGTAATCGCCGGCAAGGCCGGGATAAGAAGCATGTCCATCGGTGATCAGCGTCGCGCCCGACTTCACGTTGGCGCGCACGAAGGCTTCGAGCGACGCCGCGGAGTTGTCGGCGATCACAGCGAGGCGTAGGCGCCCCGAGCGCGTGTCGAGGTACTTCGCGCCCTTGCGCCGGGGCTTCGGCTTGTTGGTGTCGCGCTCGATGACCTCGATCGCTCCGGCAATCAGAATTTTCCCCGCGTTGCCGGGCTCGAAGAACACGTCGCCAACCCGGAACGGCCAAACGGCCGAGCGGCGCCGAGATCATGCCCTTCTTGCGCCGGCTGGTGCGCGCGATCCGCGCTCGCTGGCCCCGCACCGAGATCTTGTTGCGCGCCGACAGCCATTATTGTTGCCCCGAGGTTCTCGATTGGTGTCGCGCCAACGGCCTCGACTTCATTCTCGGCGTCGCGCCGCCGACGACGTTGCGTCGCCATGTCGAGGCTCTCGAAGCCGGCGCGAAGGCGCGGTTCGAGGCCGCGCCGCGCGACGGCAAGCTTCGCCGCTTCAAGGAATTCTACGACGGCGCGCAGAGAGTTGGAGCCGCGTCGAGCGGATCATCGCCCGCGTCGAAGTCGGCGCGGAAGGACCCGACACGCGCTTCGTCGTCACCAACTTACAAAAGCGCAACCCCCGCGCGCTGTACGAAGACCTCTATTGCCGGCGCGGCCAAGCCGAAAACCACATCAAGTCCTTAAAGACGCATCTGGCGGCGGACCGCACGTCCTGCACCAAGGCCACCGCCAATCAGTTCCGTCTCGTCCTCCACGCCGGCGCATACTGGCTGATGTGGGGGCTTCGCGTGTCGATGCCGAAGCGTTCGATGTGGCGCGTCGCCCAGTTCGACACCTTGCGCCTGCGCCTCATCAAGATCGCCGCCCGCGTCGTCGAAATGAAGACGATGATCCGCGTGCACTTGCCGACCTCATGCCCGGCGCAAGATATCCTGCGCTTCGGCCTGGACCGCATACCTCGCCTCGTCACCTGAGCGACGGGGCGCGAGGCCCCAAAACGCAAACCATCCCGTCAACCCGCAAACCGCCTCCAACCAAAACTCTGGCCCAAAGCCGGCGCCGAACCGGTGCGTCCGAACGCAATCAAAATCGCCCAAATACCGCAAGACATCCGTCAGAACCGCCAGCGCAATGCATAATGCGGGATAGGTTTTCGCGATGGGCGAAGCTCGCGACTCCAACCCCGACAATATGCAAGATCACCAGCGTCAGGGTGATGTTGGCGAGCACACCATGCAATTCGCCGGCGGCGCTTCTTCCGCCCTCGGAGCCTTCCCTTTCGGCAGCGCCGCGCTCTGCGTCGTTTTCAGCGGCGTTCGCCGCGTTCACGGCGGTAGCGCCTTCGGCTGCGAGCGGCCCCTTGCCGGTCTCACCGTAGGCGATAACCCCGGTGGCGACGGTCCCGGCGAGGCAGGCCAACAATGCGATGACCATGGCCCCTCCGGCGGGGCTGTGTCCGACATAGCGGCGCGCGCGGCCAGATATCAGGTCGACCAAATATCGCAGCGCCGTGACGGGCCCGCATATGAAGTCGCTGAAGCGCGCGTATTTGGGCCCCACGAATCCCCAGACGACGCGCACAGTGACGATCGCTCCAACCCCGTAGCCGCCCCAGACGTGCAGGATGTCCGCCGATCCTGTCTCTTCCTCGGCAGTCAGATAGGTGACCGCGAAGGCTGCGACGAGCGCCCAGTGCCCGGTGCGCACCAGCGGGTCCCAGACCGGGGTGGTCGTCGTTCGTGTCGATGACTGGGAAATCGCCTCCATGGTTCCCTCCGCCAATGGCCTTACATGCGTAAGCAGAGAGACCGCCTCACGGCATTGACCTGCGTCAATGCGCTTGCCTTTGGTCGACTATTGAACTTCTCCGAGCGCGCGCGACCGGGACGATTGACGATGGATGACTTGATCAAATCACCCGCGCGGATCGCGGGCCTGAGCGAAACCGAGGCTCAGTCGCGACTGAAGGCCGAAGGCTACAACGAACTGCCCCGCCCCGACCGCCGTACCGCACTCAAAATCGTCTTCGAGGTGGTGCGCGAACCGATGATCGCGCTGCTGCTTGCCGGCGGGGCCGTCTATCTGGCGCTCGGCGACTGGCGCGAGGCGCTGATCCTGCTCGTGTTCGCGAACTTCTCCGTCGTGATCACCGTTATTCAGGAGACTCGCACCGAGCACGTTCTCGAAGCGCTTCGGGACCTGACGAGCCCTCGCGCGCTTGTCATCCGCGACGGCGAGCGCAAGCGAATAGCGGGCCGGGAAGTGGCGCGCGGCGACATTGTCGTCCTTTCCGAAGGGGATCGAATTCCCGCGGACGCGACGCTCGTCGAATGTGAGGACCTCCTGGTCGACGAGTCGCTGCTGACCGGCGAATCCGTGCCGGTCCGAAAGGTCGCCAAAAAGATTGACGCCGGTCAGGACGCCCGGCCCGGCGGCGACGATTCGCCTTTCGTCTTTTCGGGATCCTTGGTCGTGCGGGGCGCAGGCATCGCAGACGTCTTCGCCACGGGTCCCAAGAGCGAAATCGGCAAGATCGGCCAGTCGCTCAGTACGCTTGAGGCGGAGCCGCCGCGGTTACAAGCGCAAATGAATCGTCTCGTTCGGATGTTCGGCGCGGTCGGGCTCGGCGTCACCGTTCTGGCCGTGGCCCTCTATGGCGTCTTGCGCGGTCACTGGCTCGATGCGCTGCTCGGGGGCATCGCACTCGGAATGTCGATGCTTCCCGAAGAGTTTCCGGTGGTGCTGGCCGTCTTCATGGCGATGGGGGCCTGGCGGATTTCCCGCGCGCGGGTTCTGACGCGGCGCGCGGCCGCTATCGAAACCCTCGGCTCCGCGACGGTTCTTTGCACGGACAAGACCGGCACGCTGACAGAGAACAGGATGACGATAACGGAGCTGAGGCGCGCCGACGGTCGCGCGCTGCGTCTGGACCGGTCGGCGGACGCTTCCATTCCCGACGCATTCCAGGACCTCATCCACGTCGGCGTTCTCGCGAGCGCTCGCCAACCGTTCGACGCCATGGAGAAGGCGTTTCACGAACTGCGCCGGGTAAGCGCGCCGGAAGCGGCGGGGCCCGACGACCGCAGCCTCGAGTTCGTTCATCTCTATGGACTTCGCCCCGATCTGCTTGCCGTGACCCAGGTCTGGAAGCCGGCGGCGGGCGGATCGAAGCTCGAGGTCGCATCGAAAGGCGCGCCTGAAGCGATTGCAGGACTCTGTCGTCTCGACGGCCCGCGGCTCGACGCCTTGAAACAATCCGTCACCGACATGGCGGCTGATGGATTGCGGGTTCTCGGCGTCGCGCGAGCCATTCACGAGGGCGGCGGGTTGCCCGCTTCGCCGCGCGAATTCGCCTTCGAATTCGTCGGGCTTGTCGGCCTTGCCGATCCGCTGCGGGTCAGCGCCGCCGCGGCCGTGAACGAATGCCGGTCGGCCGGCATCCGGGTCGTGATGATCACGGGCGACTACCCGGAAACAGCGGCGGCCATCGCGCGTCAGGCGGGGCTCGACGCAAGTCGCGTCCTGACCGGCCAAACGCTGGAAACCATGGACGAGGCCGAGCTGAGCCGGGAGATCGGCAAAGCAAACGTGTTCGCCCGCATCATGCCCGACCAGAAGCTCAGGATCGTCAACGCGCTGAAGGCCGCGGGAGACGTCGTCGCCATGACGGGCGACGGCGTCAACGATGCGCCTTCGCTCAAAGCCGCCCACATCGGCGTCGCGATGGGCGGAAGGGGCACGGACGTGGCGCGCGAAGCCTCCGCGCTCGTCCTCCTCGACGACGATTTCGGTTCGATTGTGCACGCCGTACGGCTCGGGCGACGGATCTATGACAACCTGCGCAAGGCGGTCGGCTTCATCTTCGCCGTGCATGTGCCGATCGCCGGCCTGGCGCTGACGCCGTTGGTCTTCGGCCTGCCCGTGTTGTTCGGGCCGATCCACATCGCCTTCATCGAAATGGTCATCGACCCTGTCTGCTCGCTCGTATTCGAGGCGGAGGTCGAAGAGGACGACGTCATGCGTCGGCTGCCGAGGCCGCCCGACGAACCGATGGCGCCGGCGTCGTTCGTCGCCTGGAGTCTGTTCCAGGGCCTGTTCGCTTTCGCGATCGTCGCGGGCGTACTGTTCGTCGGGCTGCAGCGCGGCATGCCCATGGACGAGGTGCGCGCGCTGACCTTCTTCGCCCTGATCCTCTCCATCGTTGGCCTGATCTTGATCAATCGATCGTTCAGCGCTTCGGTTTGGACTGCAATCCGCCGCCCCAACCCGATGCTGCTGTGGATTCTGGCGGCGGTGGCCGCGATTCTCGCGCTCACGCTGGCCTGGCCTTTCGCCGCCAATCTCTTCCGGTTCGGGCCACTGCACGCGGATGATCTCGCCGTGACTGTCGGCGCCGGCGTGATCGTTTTCACCTGCCTTGACCTCATCAAGCTCGTCGTGAAACCCAAGCGCCAGAACGGTATTTAGAAAGGCAGCCGCAACAGAAGTTCTCTGGTCACGGACCCGATTCTCACCGTGGGTGTTTGACTCGCATCAACTTGGGCCGATCGCCAATGTGAGACACTCTTCGGAATGCCAATGAAGGAAGCGCCTAGAATGGAGGACTTCCATGAGCAATGTGTTTTGGGGTCTCTTTGCGGCGTTTCTGATTTTGGTCTTACTATCGGGTGGGCTCGTCCATCGCCGAGGGCTGTTCCGCGCGAGACAACTGGTCTTACCTCTCATCCAGCGGTATTTCCGGGGCGATATTCCCCTCGTCCAACTCCGCCAGCGTCTTCGAGAGGCAGCGAGTCGCCGCTTTCTTCAAAGCGCGGCGTTCCACTCGATCGTCGTCGCCGGGTTTCAAAACGCGGCCGAAGCGAGGCTTGCCAACCGCCCATTCTCAAAGGAAGACGAAATCGACTTGCTGAAGTTGCTGGCGGAGCTGAAGGAAGACTATGGACTGACCGATCGCTACCAGATTGAAGCGTGGCGAGCGGGACGGGAGTGATCCGGGGAGGGCCCAATGCACGTCCTGTTTGGGATCGCGGGTTTGATCCCGAGCGAACGCCGGGCGCGCGTGGTCGAGGCGTCAATTACCTGGGATTACGCCACCTGGCTCAACATCGCGTTCCTGCTCTTGGCGGCCGCCATGATCTGGCGTTTCCTCTCGACGGGCGGCATCCATATGCTGAGAACGATGAACGGGCCGGCTCATGGTCGGCAAATGGACCGCCACGCCCATTGAGAGTTCTCTGAGGGCCGTCCTTGAGCCGCGTGGCGGGGCTTCGTCAGCGCATGAGGTCTCCGCACTTCCGCCCGAAGTCTACAGAGCTCCGCCGACGCGATAGGAGATCAATCATGCTGTTCACGATCGGGGACTATGTCGCGGGAATGCTGATTGGCGCAATTACCGCCCTTGCGGTGCGCGCCATCATATGGTCGGGAATGGACATGGTCCTCGCCATGCTGCTCGGAATCGCGGTGGGCATGGTTCTCGATACGGTCGTCGGGCTGATGATCGCGCCTCTTCTCGGTATGTTCGAGACTATGATGCCGGCGTCGCTGATTGGAATGTACGGAGGCATGCTTTTCGCCATGCGAGACTCGATGGCGGCAGGTTCGAGGACGCACGCGGCCGCAGCGCTGGTCGGCGCGATTTTCGGCGCGATCGTCGTGCTCGCCGTGAAAGTCTTCAGCCGCGTCTTGCATGGCGCGGTGCTCGAGACTTAACTCTAGAAAAGGACGCGGGCCGTGGACGAAGCAACCCTGCAGAAATGGGACGCCGCAAGCCGCACGCTCGATTTTTTTGGCTTCGCCGACGACCGCCGCCTAGGGCGGCACAAACAGCGCCTGTTTGGCAAAATGCAAGGCGCGACGTTGATGGTGGGCGCGGGCACCGGAAACGACTTCAAGTTCTTTCCGCCCCACATGAAGATCATCGCCATCGACATCAGTCCGAAAATGCTCGAGCGCGCCGCTCGAAAGCGCGCGCAGTACGACGGTTCGATCGAACTGCGCCAGATGGACGTCCGCGAGATGGATATTGCGGACGCAACGTTCGATACGGTAGCGACGGCGTTCACTTTCTGCTCGGTGCCGAAGCCGCTGGTTGGCCTTCGCGAACTCCATCGGGTGCTGAAGCCTGGCGGACAACTCCTCATGTTTGAGCACGTTCGCAGCGCAATTGGGTCGTTCGGCATCATGATGGATCTGATGACGCCGCTGTTCAGCCGCATCGGCCCCGAACTCAATCGGGACACCGTCGGCAATGTTCAGAAGGCCGGCTTCCGTCTGCGGCGCGTGGAGAACGTTTATCTCGATGTGGTGAAGATCATCGAAGCGGTGAAGGTTGACGGCGCGTAACCAAGACCTATAGGTCCGGCGAGGTCGCGGCCAGATTTATGCCTCCGCCAGACGATCGGTTCCGGCGCTTCTCCTCCGTCGCGCCTTCGGTCGCCTTTTCTGCGCGGAATTCCCCTCCAGCAGGCGCTATGAAGTGCAGGTCGCCGCCCAATTGCGACATTCCCGAGCGCGAAACGGATCGCCTCCAATGCAAAGACGCGGACCGTTTCACTTGGACCCAGTCATTCTACAATTCGCCGAACAGCAAGTGTCCAAGGTTCTCGGATTCAGATAGCCCTGTCGCTCTTTCACCGCACCTCAACCTGTGAAGCCAGGACGTAGCCTCCGCCGCGCACGGTCTTGATCAAACCCGGATTCTTCGGATCGGCCTCGATCTTGCGCCGGAGCCGGCCGACCAGCATGTCGATCGCTCGGTCGAAGGGGCCGGCATATCGACCATGCGTGATGTCGAGCAATTGGTCGCGCGTGAGGACCATCTGCGGCCGCTCAAGAAACGCGACGAGGAGTTCATACTCGCCGCCGCTCAGGTCCACCAAAACCCCGTCAGGAGCGATCAACTGACGTCGTCCGGTATCGAGCGTCCAGCCCGAAAACCAGAGACGACGTCCCTTGGCCGCCTTTGGCTCCGCGTCCGGGGCTTCGTCTGAGGTCGGCGAGGTCCTGCGCAGGACCGCTCGCGTGCGGGCCAGCAATTCGCGTGTGCTGAAGGGCTTCGACAGGTAGTCGTCAGCCCCAATTTCGAGCCCAACGACCCGATCCGCCTCGCTGTTGAGCGCCGTGAGAAAGATGATTGGCACGCGGCTCGTCATCCGCAACTCGCGGCACAGAGCCAGTCCGTCCTCTCCGGGAAGCATCAGATCGAGGATGATGAGATCCGCGGGTTCGCCAGCAAGAGCCGCCCGCGAACAGGCGCGACGGGACCAACGGACGGACCGACGATCGCCGTCGGCCAGCATGATCTACTGAGCGACGGTCACGTGACGGTTGACTTTGGTGGGACAGCTGCGGACGGCGCGACGATCACTTTTGCACAGGACGAAGCACGACCCGCACATCCGCCGCCACCGCGGACGTGTCGACGCCTCTGGCGATCGATCCTGCGGCGACAATGTGAGTCGCACAAGGGCCGGCGACTAAAGACTCCCGTTACACTTTGTTACGCCTCGGACGTCATGGCGTTACCCGCCCGGACTAGGCTCTCGACAGTCAAGACCGGATCTCCTTGATGGAGGACGGCAGGAGACGTGAGATGAAACCGGGCAGCAACAACAGGCGCATCAGCCGTCGAACCGTCGTTCTAGCAGCCGCTTCGGCGCCGCTCCTGGCGATGAGCGCGACCGGCGCGTGGGCCGCCAAACTTGCGCGGGCCGCGGTGCGTTACCAGCCCACTCCAAACAACGGCAAACAGTGCAGTGGCTGCGCCCTCTTCCTTCCCCCTGACGCGTGCAAGACCGTCGAGGGACCGATCGCGCCGACGGGATGGCGCGTGCTCTGGGTCAAGAAGCCGGCGTGAACGCAACGAGCGAGCCGTCGAAGGAAAGCGCGAGGCAGAGACCCGTCATGACCATCCTCAGTATCAACTTTATCGCTTTGTTCCTGGGCAGTCTCCTGCTTGCGCCGCGTCGCGACGGCCATGGTCACCTGTGGCGCTTTGCGCGAGAGCAAGCTCGATCCGAGTCGGATGCGAACACACACTTAGGGCGCCTGAGGCCTGAGCGCCGTTCCGGCCTGGTCGCTAGCCCCGTTTCTTTACCTGTCGAAGGAGCCACGACCTCGGCGGCCGCCAATACGAGCGTCCGCGACGAGGCGCGGCTCCTGCGGCGGATAACCGGGCCTCGCGTGGGGCCTGTGCGTCAATCGTGACGCCCTGCGCCAGGCGCTTCCTTGGAGGACTCCATGATTAAGCATACATCTTTGACGCTTGCCGCCGCGTTGCTGGCGACGACGATCGGCGCGGCTAGCGCGCAGACAGCACAGGATCACACCTCGCATCATCCGGACGCGGCGCAAACGGCGACAGATGCCAGCGCATTTCCGCATATACCAACCGGCGACCTTGCCGCCAGCGGGAAGACCGGCAGCGAAATGCTGAAGGGCGACATGGGCGCGATGGGCGGCGGCATGGGCCAGATGATGCAGATGATGGGCGGCGGGACGGCGATGGCGCCGTTCTCTCACATCGAGGGTCGCATCGCCTTCCTGAAGGCCGAGCTCGTCATCACGGACGCACAGTCGCCGCAGTGGAGCGCATTCGCTGACGCGTTGCGTGAGCGCGCGAAGACCATGCGCGATTCGATGGCCAGCATGATGCAGGCCGGTCAACCTTCGAACTCAGCCGATCGACTGGACTCCATGGTCAAGATGATGAGCGTCCACCTCGACAGCATCAAGACAGTAGCCGCCGCGGAGAAGGGCCTCTACGCCGTCTTGACTGACACCCAGAAGGCGACCGCCGACGAGTTGCTCAGTGGATCGATGATGAGCGGCGGCGGCCCGATGATGGGCATGGGCGGCAGGATGATGTGAAGGTCCCGGAACGGAAGGGGCGAGGCTGACGACCCTCCGCGCCTCGCCTCCCGAGAGCAGGGAAACGACAGGGCCGAGGCGCATCATCCCCAGCGCCTCGGCTCTCCATCCAAAGGTCGTTTGTTCGTAGAGGAGGCTCGCCATGTCATTCGATACGCTCGTCTCGCTTGCGCTGTTCCTGGGCGCTTTGTTCTTGATGATGCGATTCGGCTGCGGCGCCCACATGGGCCACGCCCACAACCACGACCGATCCACTGCTGATCGGACCGGCGGCGGAGCAGTCGGATCGAACTCCGGCAAGGCCGTCGGCGTAGTCGTCGCACCGCTGAACAGCGCAACCACCACTTTGCCGGCCAACAGCGCAGAGCCGGGAAAGACCCCGGAGGGCAAGGCTCGCCGCCATGGATGCTGCTGAGTTCATGACTGGCAGACACGCAAGGACCGTAGGTCAAGACGCGAAGGGTGAGTGATGGTTCCTGTCGCCACGATCTTGGCGGGATTCCCAGCGGGGTTCGTCGCTCTGCTCGCGCCGTGCTGTTTCGCGGTGCTTCTCGCGGCCTATTTCGCCCGGTTCACCCACGAGCGGGACCGCATGGCTCGGATGACGCTCGTTTTCGCTGCGGGCGTCTGGACGGTCTATCTGGTCCCGACGCTCGGGATCGCCGCTCTCTCGTCGACCTTCCTTGCCTACCACATGTGGATCTACAAGATCGGCGGCTTGTTGATGCTGGCTCTCGCGGTGATGCTGCTGCTCGGCTATCGCGTCATGCTTCCGAAGCCGGCATGGCTTCGACAGCAAAGCCTCGAAAGCCAGCGCCCGCGCGAGTCCTATGACTACGGCGCCGTCTTCAGCCTTGGCTTCGTTTCCGGGCTCTCCACGCTTTGCTGCGCGCCGGTCCTGGCGTCGCTTCTCGCGCTGTCCTCTGCGTCCGGTTCGATCCTCGTCGCGCTCGCGGCCGGGCTCTATTTTGTCCTCGGGATGACGCTTCCGCTGTTCGCCATCGCCGTCGTCGCCGATCGCGATCGGTTGCGCCGGTTCTTGCGCGACCTTCAGAAGCGGCCCGCAGTTTCCTATCGGCTCGGCGCCAGGACAGTCGCGCTGACGACCGGGGATCTGCTCGCGGCCGTCCTCTATGCGGTATTCGGGTTCGCCATGGCTTTCCTCTTCGGCGGAATGGGGACCGCCACGTCGGAGGAAATGGCGATGAATTTGCGGACCCTGCAACTCGAGGCCTGGCTCCAGTCCCACGCGTCCTTCCTGCCTTTATGGCTTGTCGTCGCATTCCCGATCGCAGTGGTTGCGATCATCTGCGCGATCGCAACATGGAGAGAATTTCATGAAAATCATGAATCCGATGAAGGCTCTGGTCATCGCGATGACGGCGGGCGGCTTAGCGATTGCTGCCATTGATCTGGGCGGCGGCCTGTTGCAGAGCCGGCCTGCTTCGGCGGCAGGCTTCGATAAGATCGCCGTCACAAGCGCTCTGGTCGGCAAGCCGGCGCCGGATTTTGTTCTGACGGATGTGTCGGGCACGCGCGTCACGCTGCAGAACCTTCGCGGCGAGCAGAACCGGCCTGTGGTCCTGTTCATGAGCGCCGGCGGCGGCTGCGGAACGTGCCTCGCCCAGATCGAGAAGATGGGCAAGAGCGCGGTGCTGACCGACGGTTCGGTCATGGCGGCGGCCGTCGTCTCCAGCCATACCGATTCGATCGACCAATGGCGAACCTTCGTCCGCGACCATCCTGAATTCCACAAGATCCCAATTCTGTTCGACATGAGCGGAGACGCCCTTCGCGCCTATGGGGCGACGCAACTGCAGTCGGGCATGAATCATGGCGGCGGACATTCCCCCGGACATACATACTATGTGATCGAGCGCGCCGGGGTCGTTTGCCTGGTGGCGGATGACCCGATGATGGGAGACTGGACGTCCGCCATCGAGGAGTTCGTCAAGTCGCTCTGACAAACCCGGCAATCGTCGGTCCGAGGGGTGATCTGGTCGGCGCCACGGACGCAGTCAGACGACGCTCAACAGGACGCAGTCCGAGATCGGAAGCAACGCGCTCGTTGTGCGGACAGAGTTGATCGAATGAATGAAACCGACAACGTTGCTCCGGCGACAAGGGCGCGGAGCGGCGTGACGCCGAGGCTGCTCTATGTCGTGGGCTGGTCGGGCTCGCCGTGTTGTCGGTCGCCTTCGGCGTCGCGTTCAACTGGAGCTGGCTCGTCGCGGTCGGCGTCGCTCCGCTCATCCTGGCTGTGCTCCCTTGCGTGGCCATGTGCGGGCTCGGTCTCTACATGGCCGGTCACAACCATGCCTCGGCCGGCGCGCCGACGCGCTCCGACGGCGTCATCGCGGACGCGACTGTCGAGGTTGAGCGCTCTTGTTGCTCTCAAACGGCCGCCCGTTCGAAGTGATCGGCGAACGCAAATCGGCAAAAGGAACCGATGACGTGCCTCCCACACGAAAGCCGCCCGGCGCTAAGGCGGCAGGCAGGGTCGCGCGGCGATGCGTTGGGGCCCTCCCGGTCCGCCGAAGACGCGCCGAGCGAGCGGGGCCTGCTGGTCTCGTCGTTCTCTCGGCGAGCGCTGCTCGGAGGGCTGGCGCTTACGTCACTGTCGGCTGGGGCGGTGGGGCGGGGTCCAATCCCCAGGACGCGCCCAAGGTGATCCAGTTCTCTCCGGAGACCAGACGCCTGCTCTACGACGAGGTCGCATCGAAGGTTATTCCCGAAACCGGCTGCCAGAGCCGCATTGCGCTCCGCGACAGCATCGTCCAACTCGTTCGCCACCGCGTCATCGATCTGGGCAAGCTTTTCGCCCTACAGCGCTACGGCGAGAGAATGCGCGGCGATCTGTCGCACGTCCTGAGCGATCCTTCGGAGAGACCCATCCGACTGACCCGCGAAAATGCGGCCGTCTACGTCAATCTGCTTTGGCCAATCGGGCTCGCCAATCGCATGGTCGGCAATTTCTCCAGTCCGCTCACGGGCTCGTCGCGGCCGACCTACGCATCGACCGCGGGGTGGACGCTCGGCATGCGCGATGAGGGCGGCGACTATTTCAACCGGTTTCCGATCGTCGACATGACCCCGTCTCAGGAGGCGCTGGCGATCCATGTCGCCAAATCGACCTTTCGACCATGCTGCGACAATTCGACATTCTTTCAGGATTGCAACCATGGATCGGCATTGTACGGTCTCATGCAGCTCGGCGCGTCGCAGGGGTTGCAGGCCGCGGACCTTTACCGGGAGGCGCTCGCCTTCAATTCGTTCTGGTTTGAGCACTCCTACGTGCGCACCGCGCTCTTTTTCGCGGTCGTTCGTGGCGTGGCTTGGCGCGACGTCGATCCGAAAGAGGTCATGGGCGAGGCATATTACTCCTCGAGCGGGTGGCGGGAGATCGTTGAGGCCTGGGTGGAACGCAATCCCGACCTGATCCCGCAATCGGAGGCGGGCGCCAAATGCAGCGCATAGTTGGACGCGTGGGGCGGTGAAGCGGCCGACCGCCAAAACGGCCAAGCGGTGAGGCGCCGATGTCTGGCATCTCACTGATCGGACTCTTCGCCGCTTTCCTCGCGGGACTCGTTTCCTTCTTGTCGCCTTGCGTGTTGCCGCTGGTCCCCGCCTATGTCTCCTATGTCGCAGGAAACGCGCTCGGTGAAGGCGACCAGGTCCGCGCCAGTCGGCGGGCGACGCTGGCGCTCAGCGCCGCCTTTGTCGTCGGCTTTTCGGCGGTGTTCGTTGCGCTCGGCGCGACGGCGACCGCGTTCAGCCGGCTCCTCCTATCGTATCGCTACGAGGCGACCCTGATCGGCGGCGTCTTCATCTTTGCTTTCGGCCTTTTCTCGACCGGCCTCATGCGGCCGCTCTGGATGGAGCGGGATCTGCGGTTCCACGGATCGATCGCCGGCGGCGGTCCGGCCGGCGCCGTCGTCTTCGGCCTCGCATTCGGTTTTGGCTGGACGCCGTGCGTCGGCCCAGTCCTTGGCTCGTTCCTCACTGTGAGCGCGCTTTCGCCGACGGCGGCGGCCGGCGTGGCGCTGCTCGCCGCCTACGCGATCGGGCTCGGCGTTCCGTTCATGGCGAGCACCGCCTTCGCCGACGGCTGTCTCCGCCGCCTGAAGTCGATGCGTCGATTGGGGCGAGTGCTTCAGATCGGCGCCGGCGGCGTGATGATCGCGATGGGGCTCGCCATGGTGACAGGGACGACATCGAGGTGTTGCCGGCGGCGAGAATCCGCGCTTATCCGGCGGCTTGCCAGGCCGATCGCTGAAGTAATCTGTGTAGGAGAAGATGCGATGCTGCCACGCCACCGATCTCTTCGGTCGATTTTAGAGCGGTTTCCCAGCGAAATGAATCGCGGGGGATTCCCAAATCAGGGCTGTTCATGATTCATGGGCTCCGCCGCGTGAAGGAGGCGGCGGGGATGGCGCTATCCGAAGATCTTCGCACACGTGTGGTGGAGGCTGTTGTGGCCGGCGGCCTGTCGCGCAACGCGGCGGCCAAGCGTTTCGGGGTCAGCATCGCCAGCGCCATCCGTTGGGTTTGGCGCTTCCAGGCCACCGGCGAGATTTCCCCGGCGCCGACGGGCGGGGATCGACGCTCGGACCGCATTGAGGCGCATGGCGATTATCTGCTTGGCCTCATTCGTCGTCAGCCGGACATCACGTTGTTGGAAATCCAGGAGCGGTTGATCGCCAACTGCAGCGAGCGCTTTTCTTTGTCGGTGATCTGGCGCTTCTTCGATCGGCACGAGATCACATTCAAAAAAAAACCGCGCATGCCGAGGAACAGCAGCGCCCCGATGTTTTGAAGCGGCGCCAGGAGTGGTTTGGGGCGCAACTCGATCTCGATCCGAGGAAGCTCGTGTTCATTGACGAAACGGGGGCTTCCACCAATCTGGCGCGCAAGGGCGGACGATGCCGGCGCGGTCGACGACTGCGGGTCGGCATTCCGCATGGCCATTACAAGACCATCACGCTCGTCGCCGGCCTACGCCTTTCCGGTCTCGTGGCGCAAAAGGCCTACGACCGGCCGATGAACGCGGCCACGTTCGAGGACTGGGTGGAGAAATGCCTCGCTCCCACGCTCTCGCAAGGCGACGTCGTCGTCATGGACAATCTGTCGAGCCACAAGGGAGCAAGGGTCGAGCAACTCATCAAAGCCGCCGGAGCCGAGTTGCTTTATCTGCCGCCTTACAGCCCCGACATGAATCCCATCGAAAAAGCCTACTCAAAGCTCAAGGCCTTCCTGCGCAAAATCGCCGAGCGAACCGTCACAGGCCTCCTGAACGCACTCGAAGCCTGCGCCGAAATCTTCAAATCTGACGAATGCGTGAATTACTTCAGGTCCTGCGGATACGATACGGATTGATCGGAAACCGCTCTAAGGGCGGGCCACGGTCGATGAACCTGTGAACGGTTCTCGACGCAAGGCCAAGACAAGACAATCTGCGGGTCGGCGCTGGAACCGCAAACAGGAAAACGGAAATGAAATTTCGAAGGACGTCGATGAGATGAGACCATCCTGGGGCCCCTTCCACACGGGCGCATTCGCGGCGTTCGTGGTCGCCGGATTGGCCGCCTTCGGGGTGAGCGTCCTTGCGGCGAGGGCCAACTCGGGCGAGCCGGCCATTCCCGCCGGCGCCCATTTCACGTCATGGGCGGACAACGGGACGGACGGGGAGCGCGTTCTGCAACTCGTCCACGGCGAGCTGCCCATGGCTGCCGCCGTCGCCGGCGTCGTCAAGACCGACACGGACTGCAACCCCGACAACTCCGGCATCAACCACTGCCACAACGTCATCGGGCTCGCGAACGGAGGCGAGATCGAGGTCGTCGACAACCATGCGATGATGCGCCACCCCTGTCTGTCCCCGGGCCAGAAGCTGACGCTGGCCAGGCTCGCCGCTGGCTGGGTCGTCGCCGAGGACGGCCAATAGGCTCGTCGCGCTTCGGATTACAGCAATAACTGGGACAGTTTACTCGAGTCCGATCGCCGCCTTCGGCCTACGCTTCCTCGGGGAATAGCTTTTAGTCTGGATTATCCTCGAAGCAACTCGCGCGCTGAAGCCCGCAAAAAAAACCCTCTCAAGAATTCGGAGCATTGGATGGAGTCCCACAGACACTTTACCACTCGTCGCGCCTTCGTCGGCGCCATGGGATTTGGCGCGCTCGGCCTCTATGCGACCTGGGCCGCAATCGGCGCTTCTCCGCTCCCCTTCGGAGGGAAGGGCGAAGACGGCGCTCACCCTTCACATGCAGGCCATGACGGACATTCTGATCCCCAGATGCACGAGGCGCATGGGACTTCGGCGATGTCGCGAGAGGAGTTCGAACGCCGGCACGCCGACTTCCTCAAGCAGTTTCGACAAGCGGACGGTTCGGTCCGGCCGACCTCCGTGAGCCTGCAAGCCGCCGGGACAAGTGGGATGGACGGCATGCCGGGCATGAACGGCATGCCGACCATGGAGGGCATGACGGACGGCGGGCATGCCGAACTCGATGCAGGGCCATGAGCACGGCGCGGCCATCGCCGACATGCCGCAAATGTCAGGCACGCATCATTCGGACATGGCGGGCGTTACGGGCATGAGCGATGACGCGCAAGACGCGTCGGAGAGCGAACCTGCACCCAAATCGCACGGCGCGGATGCGGATGCGATGACGCAAACCTCGGAGATGCCCGGGCATAACGGCGACAAACCTGTGGAGGTGTTCCTCGCGGCGACCCGCTGGTCGTTCGAGCCGGACAACCTGCAGCTCGAAGTCGGCCGCCCGTACCGGTTCTACATGATGGCGACCGACATCGCTCACGGGGCGTCGATCGCCTTTGGGCCGGCGAGCAGGATCGTCCGGCTCAGACCGGGAACCGTCACCACGCTCGATCTCACCTTCCTGACGACCGGACGCAGGCTGGTCTACTGCACCGTCTATTGCGGACCCGGTCACGACGCGATGCACGGCGAAATCACCGTCGCTTGAGGACAATGTCATGACTGATCTCGCTCTCTCCGGCGTCGTGGCGCGCCAGAACTCCGTCGCGCCGTCGCGCCTCTCAGTAATGCTGGCGGCGCTCCCGGCTGTCGACCGACGGCTGATTCTCGCGTTCGTCACGCTCTCGCTTGCGCCCCTGGCGATCGGCCTCGCCTTCGGCCTGGTTTTCGCGCTCGCTCGGGGAGGCTTCCTGACGCTCGACGCGGAGACCGCCTACCGGGTTCTCACGCTCCACGGCACGTCGGCCTTCTTCTGGTGGCTCTATCTCGCTCAGGTCGCGCTCATGCTCGGTTTTGCGGGTGGCGAGCGCGCCGAGGGCCTCGTCGCGCGGCCGTTCGTCGTCCTGGCTCTGGCGACGCTGGTCGGCGGCTTTGCGGTGTCCGAATATGCGGCCCTCACGAAAACGCCCTTGCTCTACGACGCCAATCCCGAGCTCGGTCAGGATGACCCGGCGGCGGTCGCGGCGATGGCGGCGGGATACCTGCTGCTGGCGCTGGGGCTCGCATTCGCCAGCTTTGCGGCGATCGCGACGGCGCTTCGTTCGCGCGATGATCGGGACGGCGAATTGTCAGCCATGGGCTTCGGCGTGCTGGCCTGGGCGGGTTTCCTGATCGTGTCCGGCATCGGCGCGATCAACGCCTTCCTGCCGAACCTTCTGTGGGCGCTGGGCTACGCCAGCTTCCCGACAAGGGCGGCGACCGACTGGCACATCCTCTTCCACAATCTGCACTACCTGCCGCTGATGGCCACCATCCTCACTTGGTACGTGCTGGCGCGGGAGACCACCGGGACCACGTCGAGCTTCGGAACGGGGTTCTCGAAGCTGGTCTTTGCGTCCTACCTGATCTTCGTCCCGCCGACCTCGCTGTACCATATGTTTCTCGAGCCGAACCTGCCCGACAGCATGCGCGTCGTCGGGACCCTCCTGTCGCTCTTCGTCTCGGTTCCGACGCTCACAGCCTTCCTGATCATCGTGTCGTCGCTCGAACTGTCGACCCGCGCCAAGGGCGCGCCGGCAAGCCTCTTCGGCTGGATCGGCTGGCTGCCGTGGCGCAATCCGGCCTTCGCCGCGATGGGCGTCGCCATGGTCGCGACCCTCGTCGGTCTGGTGTTCGCCTTCGTCCTCATTCAGGAGAAGTTCGCGCCGCTCCTCTCGGACACGATGTTCGTGCCGGGGTATTTTCACTTCTTCGCGGTCGGCGCCGTCACCCAGTCGTTTCTCGCCGGCTTCCTCGTTCTGATCCCAGCGCTGACGGGGCGGAGCGTCTGGCGTCCTCGATTGCTCGCTTGGCTGCCCTGGGTCGTCTTCGCCGGGTTGATCGTCTTCGGCGCAAGCGGGATCGCCGCGGGTTTCGAGGGCGTGCCGCGCCGGACAGTCGACATCGCCTACGACGGGGCCGCGCCTCCGACATGGCGTCTGCTCATGCAGGGGCTTGCTCTCGGGGCGGTCGTCTTCGCCGCGGGGCTGGCAATCCAGCTCTTCGGCGTCCTGCGCACCTTGATCGGACGCGCCGTCGTTCCCGTCTCGACAAGCGACGTCGCGCTCGAAGACGCGCCCCCGGTTCCGCCGCTGGCGCGCGCATGGACCGGACCCATCGCCGTCGTCGTGCTGGTCGTCGCGATGAGCGGCGCGACAGTCGGCGCTTTCGAACTCATGCGTTCGCTTCCGGTCGTCGCGTCCGGCGGCCACTCTGGCCACTGAGGGAGGGTGAGATGACCAAACGCGCGCTACCGGTCGAAGCCATCTTGCTGCTTTCGATCGCGGCGATCTGGGCGCTCTTGGCGGCGGTCTATCAGTTCTCGCCGTCGCTCGGCATGCCGGGCTACGTCCGGGTCTGGGGCGCCGGCGCTGTTGTCTTTGTGTTGCTGGCTGTTCCCTTCATCGTGAAGCCCCGGCGACGGGGATGACGAAACCTTCGGCGCGCGAAAGCGAGTTCGGCGCCGTAACCCGATCCAGTCGTCCTGAACAATCGGCCGCCCAGCTGTTCATCCCTTTCTTGGCGGCCGTATTTGTCACGGGGATGCTCGAGCTTCCAAAAACTCGAGCCTCGCATCGATCCGGTTGCGGAGCATTTTACGAAATCCCAATTCGCCGCCTCCGGTCTGTGCCTCTTCGGGATTAGCGCAGCTCTCAAGTAGGGAGTCAGTAAACCGGCAACGTAATACGACGGGGCTGCGATTCGTGCGTGGCCAACGCGTCGGGCGATGGGCGGCGTTGTTGGACTGCAGACCTTCGAGCATGTGCCGGTTCGATATCGGTCGCGGAGCGGACGCAAGGGTCGCTGCGGATCGCCCGGCAAAGGCGGCGTTTTTCGTGTCCGCAGGCTGGCGACAAAGCGCCGACTGAAGCGAAGGTCTCGCCAGCGGCGGAGGGGCGCCCTCCAGCAAGGGGACGATCATGTCGAGCTCGAGGGATTTCGGGGCGCTTGGCGCGGCGCTTGCGGGCAACCGCTATACCGCGATCATCTACGGCCGCCCGGACGGCGCCATCGGCTCTTGGAACGCCGGCGCCGAGAGCCTCTTCGGCCATTCGGCGGAAGACGCCTTGGACAGGCGAATCGATCTGATTGTCCCGGAGGAATACAGGGCGATGCACTGGGCCAGATTTGAACGGGCTATGGGCTCTCCATGGCGCGGCGCCGAGGCCTGGGGGCCGGTTGAAGGCTTGCACAAGAATGGCCAACGTGTCGCGCTCGAGGTTTTCCTGACGTCGGTGCAGGAAACGGACGAACGCGCTGTCAGCATCCTCGCGCTTTTCCGCGTCCCCGGCTGAACGCGGCATCGCTCGACGGCGGCGTCGGCGAGCGGCTCCAACAACCGCCAGGCGCGCGTGTCGCCGCGCTCCTGCCTTCCCTCTCGTCGCCGGCCTTATAGGCTCCCCATGCAGCGGCCATCCTGCGCGAGCACGACAGGAGCGACGAGAATGGCTGGCGGATCGGACCTGGCGAGCGTGCTGGCGTTTTCGGTCGATTTCGCAGAGCGCGCGGAGGCGATCCGTCTGCGGCCGAACGACTGGGTTCCCAACAACGACCGGCTGCCGGTCTTGCGCTATCGCGGCGTGCGCCTGGGAGAGGGTCAGCAGGATTTGGCGTCGGCGTTCGAAGCCCTGTTCCGGCGCAACGCTTGGCCGCCCGCCTGGCGCGACGGCGTCTATGGCTATCATCACTACCATTCGACCGCTCACGAAGCGCTGGCGTTCGCCGCGGGCCGGGCGAGGCTGATGCTCGGCGGACCCGACGGGATCGAAGTCGACGTGGGCGCCGGCGACGTCATCGTGCTGCCGGTCGGAACCGGCCATTGCCGGTTGGAGGCGAGCCCCTATTTCCTGGTGGTCGGCGCGTACCCGCCGGGTCCGCGTTGGGATATCTGCCGAAGCGCGCCGGCCGCCGAGCAGGCCGCACGCATGCAATCGCTGCCGGTCCCCGATTCCGACCCGATCGCCGGCGTCTCCGGTCCGCTGACGTCGCGATGGCGGCAACCCTCGCCGTGACCCTGCCCCGGCCCGGCGACGCGCGTCCTTTTGGTCGGGCCGCGCCCCTCGCCGGCCGCTCCGCCGAAGCCTAAGTCACTGAAATCGTTGATAAGAGTCCGGATTTATGGTTAACGAATCGCGGCCTTTTCAAGGCGAACGGCCCGTCTTCCGCCTTCGTGAATCAAAATCTTGGTCCTAAAGCCTTGATATGCTTGCCTCGCCTTGCAAATCGGCCCGGAGGCGGCCCCCGTCATCCCCCGCCGGCGTCGTGAAAAAAGTCGTACACCAGCTTGGCCGTCGCGGCGTTCAGCCCGGGCGTCTTCTCGAGGTCGGCGAGGCCCGCCCGCGCCACGGCCTTGGCGGAGCCGAACGCGTGCAGGAGCGCGCGCTTGCGCGCCGGCCCGATGCCGGCGATCTCGTCGAGCGGGCTCTTGACAAAATCCTTCTTGCGCCGCGCCCGGTGTGTGCCGATGGCGAAGCGGTGCGCCTCGTCGCGTAGCCGCTGGACGAAAAAGAGCGCGGGATCGCGCGGCGACAGCCGGAAGGGCTCGCCGCCCTCGACAAAGAAGGTCTCGCGGCCGGCGTTGCGGTCGGGACCCTTGGCGATCGAGGCGAGCGCCACGCCCTCGATGGCGAGCGACGCCATCACCTCGCGCGCGGCCTCGAACTGGCCGCGGCCGCCGTCGATGACGACGAGGTCGGGCGTGTCGGGGAAGGCGTCCGCCTCCGCCGTCTCGCCCTGGCGTTTCAGCCGGGCGAAGCGGCGCGTCAGCACCTCGCGCATCATCGCATAGTCGTCCCCCGGCGTCAGGTCGGCGCTCTTGATGTTGAAGGTGCGGTAAGCGCTCTTGACGAAGCCGTCCGCGCCCGCGACCACCATCGCGCCTATAGCGTTCGTCCCCATGATGTGCGAATTGTCGTAGATCTCGACCCGCCGGAGCGGCTTCTCGATCCCGAACGCTTGCGCCAGCGCGGCGAGCAGCCTCCCCTCGCTCGCCGCTTCGGCGAGCTTGCGCGACAGCGCCTCGCGCGCGTTGCGCATCGCCGCGTCGACCAGGTCCCGCTTCTCGCCCCGGCGCGGCACGCCGATCGCGATGCGGCGCCCGGTCCGGGCGCTCAGCACCTCGCAAAGCGCGACCGCGCTCGCGACAGGGTGGCTCAGCAGCACCAGCCGCGGCGCAGGGCGCTCAAGGTAGAACTGCGCCAGGAACGCGTCCAGCACCTCCTCCGGCCCGAGAGCCCGATCGGCGCGTGGGAAATAGGCGCGATTGCCCCAGTTCTGGTAGGTGCGGAAGAAGAACACCTCGACGCCATATTGCCCCGCCTCCTCGGCAATGGCGAAGACATCGGCCTCGGGAATCGAGCGCGGATTGACGCTCTGCTCGCCCGAGATCGCCGAGAGCGCCGAGATGCGATCGCGCAGCCGCGCGGCTCTCTCGAATTCGAGCCGGCCCGCAGCCTGGCTCATCTCCTCGGCGAGGCGGCGACGGATGGTGAGGCTGCGGCCCGATAGGAAATCCTTGGCCTCCTTGACCAGCCCGGCGTAGTCGTCGAGGCCGATCTCGCCCGTGCAAGGTCCGGAGCATCGCTTGATCTGATAGAGCAGGCAGGGGCGGGTCCTGTTCTCGTAATAGCTGTCCGAGCAGGTGCGCAGCAGAAATGCGCGCTGGAGCGCGTTCATGGTGCGGAAGACGGCGCCGGCGCTGGCGAACGGGCCAAAATAGTCTCCTGGGATCGAGCGCGCGCCTCGGTGCTTGACCAGCCGCGCCGCCTCGCCCCGCGCGATCAAGATGTAGGGGAAGCTCTTGTCGTCGCGCAGCACCACGTTGTAGCGCGGTTTCAGCTGCTTGATCAGGTTGGCTTCCAGCAGCAGCGCCTCGGCCTCGGTCTCGGTGGTGACGAACACCATCGAGCGGGTCTGGGCCACCATGCGGGCGATGCGCATCGATTGCCGTTCTGGCGTCGCGTAGGCGGCGATGCGCTTTTTGATCGAGCGCGCCTTGCCGACATAGAGCACCTCGCCCTCGGCGCCGATCATCCGATAGACGCCGGGGCCGAGGGGCGCATGGCGCGAGAAATCGCGGATCGCCTCGGCGCCGCGCGCCAGATTTGAGGGTTCGACCGCAGGCTCGTCGAGGGCGATGTCGAGCGGACTCGATTCGGCGCGGAGCTCGCGCTCCAGCGCCGCCTCGGCCCGGGCCTCGGCCTCGGGCGCCTCTCCTGGCGGATAGCGTTTCGGCGCGCCGGTCATGCGGACCTATCTAGGGCCGGCCGGGAAGGTTGGGAATAGGGAGTCGGCCGGAGCTGTAGGGCGGGGCCGATGACCCCGCCGGCGCGCTCACCGAGCGCGCCCTACAGAAGTCGCCGTTAACCGCTTGCGGCGCCTTGGGCTGGACCTCGCGCCGAATTGGAGCTAGCTGTCTCTCCCGCGTTAAGCGTTTGTTAACCAACGTCCTCCCCCGGGGGCGCAAGACGGAGCGGGAGTTTTCCAGCGTGGCGACCAATCAGGGCGGCCGGCTGACGCCGGCGAGGGCGCTGACCACGGCGTCGATCACGCTCGCCGCGGCTCTTACGCTCGGCGGCTGCGTGGAGACCGCAGGCGATCTCGCGACCGGCCCCTCGGACGGCTCCTGGCAGTTCGTGCGGCGGCCCGACGCCAGCATGGCCGGCGCGACGCTCGCGATCATGTCGGTCGAGGGGGCGCCCGAGCCGCTCGCCCAGCAGTTCGACCAAAGCCTCGACGACGCCGCGACGCAGCGGCAAATTGCGCTTAGCCCCCCGACCTCGGCTAAATATCTCGTGCGCGGCTACCTGAGCGCCACGCCGGTGAAAGATGGCGCCGCGGTCGAGTTCGTCTGGGACGTCTACACGCCGGACAAACGGCGCGCGCAACGGCTCAGCGATACCCTGGTGGTGCGGGGAGCGGGCGACGACCCGTGGGCCATGGTTACCCCCGCCGCGCTCGACAGCATCGCCGCCAAGAGCGCCGACGATCTGGCCGCCTATCTGTCCAACGCGCCCGAGGCCGAGCCGGGCGCGGCGCTCAGCTACGGGCAGTGACGCGGCTTCCGGTCTGGCCTCAACTGCCCGGCGGTGGACGGGCCGCCCTGTAGTCAGAATGTCATGTTGTTTGCGATGGATGCGGCTGCTATGAGCCGCCGCATCCGCTTTTTTTCGCAGCGCACAAGGCGCTCGGGGAGATTTGCCGTGAACGGCAAGATGAAAGTCCTGGCCGGCAATTCCAACCCGCCTCTCGCCAACGCGATCGCGGCCTATCTCGGAGAGCCGCTGACCGGCTGTCATGTCCGCCGCTTCGCCGACATGGAGATCTTCGTCGAGATCCTCGAGAACGTACGGGGCCGCGACGTCTTCGTCATCCAGTCGACCTCCTATCCGGCCAACGACAATCTGATGGAGCTGCTGATCATGATCGACGCGTTGCGGCGCGCCTCGGCGCATCGCATCACGGCGGTCATCCCCTATTTCGGCTACGCTCGGCAGGACCGAAAGCCGGGCCCGCGTTCGCCGATTTCGGCCAAACTCGTCGCCAATCTGATTACGCGCGCCGGCGCAGACCGGGTGCTGACCGTCGACCTGCACGCCGGGCAGATCCAGGGCTTCTTCGACATCCCGACCGACAATCTGTTCGCCGCCCCGACCATGGTGCGCGACATCCAGTCCCGCGGCCACGGCGGCAAGAACGTGATGGTCGTCTCGCCGGACGTCGGCGGCGTGATTCGCGCCCGCGCGCTCGCCAAGCGACTCGACGCTCCGCTATCCATCGTCGATAAGCGGCGCGAGCGGGCCGGCGAGTTGGAGGTGATGAACATCATCGGCGACGTCAAAGGCCGCAATTGCATGCTTCTCGACGACATCGTCGATTCCGGCGGCACGCTGTGCAACGCCGCTGACGCGCTGCTCGCGGCGGGCGCGGCCAGCGTCTCGGCCTATATCACCCATGGCGTGCTCTCCGGCGGCGCCGTGGCGCGCGTCGCCGCCTCGAAGCTCACCGAACTTGTGCTGACGGACACGATCACCCCGACGGAGGCGGTGCGGGTGGCGCGCAACATCCGCGTCATCTCCATCGCGCCGCTGATCGGCGAGGCGATCGCGCGCATCGCCAAGGAAGAAAGCGTCTCGTCGCTGTTCAACTGACGCGTTGGTTCCGCGGGAAACCGGCCAAACTCCACATCCCATTTCCGATCCCTTCTTGCTCTCGCTAAATCCCGCGCATAGTCTCTCGGACGTTCGTCTGGAAAAGACAAAGACTCGGCCGCAGGCCGTTGACAGAGTCGACGCGGCTGGAGTTGTCTTGACTGATCGGTCAGATTTTGTGGCGCTTGGCCGGATGTCGGCGGTCGCCAGCACCGGGAGGTAGAGAATGTTCGGTCGTAAATCCATGCTCAGGACAGCCGCGCTGCTGGTCGGTGGCAGCCTCATCGCCTGTACAGCGGCCTTTGCCGCGGACGTCAAGCCGGCCGTAATTTACGACCTCGGTGGAAAATTCGACAAGTCTTTCAACGAAGGCGTCTTCAATGGCGCCTCCAAGTTCACAAAGGACACTGGCATCGCGTTCCGCGACCTCGAGATCCAGAATGAGTTGCAGCGCGAGCAGGTTCTACGCAAGTTCGCTAAGGACGGGTATTCGCCGATCATCATGCCCGGATTTGCCTGGGCGACGGCGCTCGGCAAGGTAGCCGACGAGTTCCCCAAGACCAAGTTCGGCATCATCGACATGGTCGTCGACAAGCCCAACGTGCAGTCGATGGTCTTCAAGGCCGAAGAGGGGTCGTTCCTTGTCGGCGTGCTCGCCGCCGAAACCTCGAAGACCGGCAAGGTCGGATTCGTCGGGGGCATGGACATTCCCCTCATCTCCGCGTTCGAGTGCGGCTACGCTCAGGGTGTCAAATACGCCTCCGGAGGCAAGGATGAGGTCATCGCCAACATGACCGGGACCACGCCGGCGGCGTGGAATGATCCGGTCAAGGGCGGCGAACTCGCCAAGTCGCAAATCGACCGCGGCGCGGACATCGTCTATGCGGCCGCCGGCTCGACCGGCCAGGGCGTGCTGAAGGCGGCGGCCGATGCCGGCAAGTTCGGCATCGGCGTCGACTCCAACCAGAACGGATTGTTCCCGGGCCACATTCTGACCTCGATGCTGAAACGCGTCGATGTCGCGACCTACGATTCCTTCAAGGCCGCGAAGGACGGAACGTGGAAGCCCGGCGTTCAGGTGTTCGGCCTCAAAAATGACGGCGTAGGCTATGCAGTCGACGACAACAACAAGGCCATCCTCTCCGCCGACGCCAAAGCCAAGGCCGAAGCGGCCAAGGCCGACATCATCGCGGGCAAGATCCAGGTGCACGACTACATGTCCGACAACAAGTGCCCGATGTAAGGCGCCTGATCGCGCCTGGTTGTCACGCCCATTCTGTTGCGCCCGCAAAAGCGGGCGCCCAGTGGCGACGCCCGATGTTTCACTTAGCGTCCCGGACTGGGCCGATGAGCCCCCCTTTTCGGGGGGTGACGCCTCCAGGGTTTGGAGTTACGTATGACCTTCGAGGCCGGCGCGGTTCCTTCCGCCATCGAACTCATCGGAATTAACAAGAGCTTCGGCCCGATTCACGCCAACAAGAACGTCAATCTTCGCGTCGAGCGCGGCGTCATCCACGGCATCGTCGGCGAGAACGGCGCGGGCAAGTCGACCCTGATGTCGATTCTGTACGGCTTCTATGAAGCCAACTCCGGGAAAATTCGAGTCAATGGCGAAACCGTTCGCATCCGATCCTCGCGCGAGGCGATCAGTCACGGCATCGGCATGGTCCACCAGCATTTCATGCTGGTCCCCCCTTGAGCGTGCTCGAGAACGTCATGCTTGGCGCCGAGGGCGGCCCATTGCTGGCCAAAGGCGCAACCGCTACCCAAAAGCGGCTCGCCGAGCTAGGCAAGGCCTACGGGCTCGAGGTCGACCCGAACGCCATCGTTGGAGATCTGTCGGTCGGTCTCCAGCAGCGGGTCGAGATTCTCAAGGCGCTGGTCCGCGGCGCCGACATCCTGGTGCTCGACGAGCCGACAGCGGTGCTGACGCCCGCCGAGGCCGATCAGTTGTTCGAGATGCTGCGCGTTCTGAAGAGCGAGAACAAGACCATCGTCTTCATCACGCATAAGCTGCGCGAGATCATGAGCCTGACCGACCGCGTCTCCGTTATGCGGCGCGGCGAAATCGTCGCGACTTTCGTTACCGCTGACACATCGCCGCCGGAGCTTGCGGACGCCATGGTCGGCCGCAAGGTGATCCTCAAAGTCGACAAAGGCGAGGCTCATCCGGGCCGGGTTGCACTCGAGGCGCGCAATCTCGTCGTCCACGACGACCGGGGCGTGGTTCGAGTTCGACGGCGTATCCTTCGTGTTGCGCGAGGGCGAGATCCTCGGCGTCGCGGGGGTGGCTGGAAACGGCCAGTCGGAGCTTCTCGAAGCGCTCGCTGGCATCCGGCCACTGAGCTCTGGGGAGATCTTGATCGACGGCCGACCGCTGGCGGCGGCGGACCACAATCCACACGACGAGCGGCTGATCGGCATCGGTCATGTGCCCGAGGACCGCCATCGCGTCGGCCTCGTCATGCCGTTCGAGGCCTGCGAGAGCGCGATGCTCGGCTTCCAATACGAAACCGTCTACGGCAAGGGCCTCTTCTATGACCGCAAGGCGATCATCGCCGACGCCGAGCGCAAAATGGAGGCCTTCGACGTCAGGCCTCGTGCGCCCTTGCTCAAGACCGCCAATTTCTCCGGCGGCAACCAGCAGAAGCTGGTGCTGGCGCGCGAGATCGAGCGCAATCCGAAGATTATGCTGGTGGGCCAGCCGACCCGAGGCGTCGACATCGGCGCGATCGAGTTCATCCACAAGCGCATCGTCGCCCAGCGCGACGCCGGCAAGGCGTTGCTGCTGGTGTCGGTCGAGCTCGATGAGATCTTTGCGCTTTCCGACCGCATCATCGTTCTGTGCAGCGGGCGCGTGACCGGGGAACGGAAACCGGATGAGACCAACGCGCAGGACCTCGGCCTGCTGATGGCCGGCGTCAGCGAGCACGCCGCGTGAGCGGCCCCCTCAAACCTTTGCCCGCCTGGGCCGATGTCGCATTGATCCCCTTGGTCAACGTCGCGGCCGCCTTTGTCATTTCTGGCCTTGTGGTGCTCGCGATCGGCGCGAACCCGATCGACGCCGTCCGCAGCCTGGTGCTTGGCGCGTTAGGGGATCTCGAAGGCATAGGCTACACGCTGTTCTACGCAACCAGTTTTGTCTTCGCCGGCCTTTCGGTGGCGATCTGCTTTCACGCCGGCCTGTTCAACATTGGCACGGAGGGGCAAGCCTATGTCGCGGGACTCGGCGCGGCGCTCGTGGCGCTGCATTTCGGCTTCCTGCCCGGCTATGCGCTGGTGGTTGTCGCGATCATCGCCGCGGCCGTGTTCGGCGCGGCGTTCGCCGCGATACCGGGGTATCTGCAGGCCTATCGCGACAGCCATATCGTCATCACCACGATCATGTTCAACTATATCGCCTCGGCGATTATGGGCTACCTGCTCGTCAAAGTCATGAGCAAGCCAGGGCAGATGAACGCCGAGACGGAGACTTTCCGCGACACCGCCCTCGTCCCACAGTTCCACGAGATCCTCGCCCACGTGGGGATTGCATGGCCGGACACCCCCTTCAACCTGTCGTTCCTGCTCGCACTCCTCTGTTGCCTCGGATTCTGGCTGCTCATTTGGCGCACCCGGCTCGGTTACGAGATCCGCACCGTCGGCGCCAATCCGATCGCGGCCGTATATGGGGGCGTCTCTCCCGCCCGCGTGACGGTGATCACGACGCTGCTCTCGGGCGCGCTCGCCGGGGGCCTCGCGGTCAACGTAATTCTTGGCGACCAGCACCGGCTCATCCTCGACTTCGTCGGCGGCTTTGGCTTCGTCGGCATTGCGGTGGCGCTGATGGGCCGGGCTCACCCGGTCGGCATCATCCTGGCCGCGATTTTGTTCGGAGTGCTCTATCAGGGCGGGCAGTCGCTTTCGCTCGACATGCCCAAGATCAGTCGAGACATGATCGTGGTCATCCAGGGCCTCGTGGTGCTGTTCGCCGGCGCGCTCGAGCACATGTTCCGTCGACCCGTCGCGACTCTGCTTGCGCGACGCACAACCCAGCCGCCGATCTAAGGGCGAACGATGGATTGGTTCGACGCCTTCATTGTCGTCTTCGCCTCAGGATTGCGGCTAGCCGTTCCTCTGATCCTCGCCTGCCTCGCCGGCCTCTGGTCGGAACGCTCGGGTGTGGTCGACATCGGCCTCGAGGGCAAGATCCTGGTCGGCGCCTTCGGCTCGGCCGCCGGGGCGACCTTCACCGGCAACGTCTGGGCCGGGGTCGCGGTCGGCGTCGCCTCGACCATCGTCTTCTCCCTCATCCACGGCTACGCCTCGATCGACCAGCGCGCCAACCAGATCGTCTCGGGCACCGCGATCAACATGGTCGCCGATGGCTTGACCGCGCTCGTCGGCAACGCCATCTGGCAGCAGGGCGGCCGCACGCCGCAATTGCCCGACACCGCCCAGTTCGGCACGATCGACTGGCCGTTCGCGCGCGAGATCGGCGCCGTACCGATCCTCGGCCCGATCTATCAGCACCTCGTCTCCGGCCACGATCTCATCACCTACGTCGCCTTCCTGATGGTGCCGCTAACCTATTGGGCGCTCTACAGCACCCGGTTCGGCCTGCGCCTGCGCGCGGTCGGCGAGAATCCCGCCGCGGTCGATACCGCGGGCATCTCCGTCCGGGCGCTACGCTACAGCGCCGTCGTCATTTGCGGCGTGCTGGTAGGCTTGGCCGGCGTCTATCTGGTGCTGTCGCAGGAGGCCTATTTCCAGCCGCACATGTCGGCCGGACGCGGCTTCATCGCGCTCGCCGCGCTCGTCTTCGCCAAGTGGCGGCCGTGGCCGGCGCTGGCGACGTGCCTTTTGTTCGGCTTCCTCGACGCGCTGGCGATCCGCTTGCAGGGGGTCGAACTGCCGGTGATCGGCCCGGTGCCGGTCCAGGCGATCGAGGCGCTGCCCTACGTGCTGACCGTCGTCCTGCTCGCGGGCTTCATCGGCAAGGCGATCCCGCCGCGCGCTTCGGGAATCCCTTATGTCAAAGAGCGCTGACCCCCTCGCCGATCTCTTCGCCGCCGCCAAGGTTGCGCAGGCGAGATCTTACGCGCCCTATTCGAAATTCCGCGTCGGCGCGGCCCTGATAACTCCGGATGGGGCGATCTACTCCGGCGGCAACGTCGAGAACGCGTCCTATCCCGAGGGCTGGTGCGCCGAGACGAGCGCCATCGCCGCCATGGCCGCGGCGGGCGCACGGCGGATCGCGGAAATCTGCGTCGTCGGCGATGGCACGGCGCTGTGCACCCCCTGCGGCGGCTGCCGCCAGCGCATCCGTGAATTCGCCGACGAGGCGACGATCGTGCACATCGCCGGACCGGAAGGGGTGCGCGCCACGTTCCGGCTCGCGGCGCTCCTGCCGGAATCGTTCGGGCCGGGACACCTGAAGGAGTGAACGGCGGAAAGGAATTGTTCGCCGCGTTCGAGGGGCGGCCGCAACAATTTGCACGCCTGAGCCGTTATCCGACCGAAGCCAATCTCACTCAGGGAGCCGTTGCATGAATCAGGACATGGGAGGCGCGATCGCCGCGCTCAAGGAGCACGGCCTCGACAGCCTGCCGTCGCTCGGCATCGTGCTCGGGTCGGGCCTCGGCCCGTTCGCTGAGGAAGCGACGGATGCCGTTGAGCTCGCCTATTCGGAGCTGCCTGGCTTTCCCGTCCCGAGCGTCGAGGGCCATGCCGGGCGGCTCGTCGTCGGCGCGATCGAAGGCAAGCGGGTCGCGCTTTTCCAAGGCCGCGCCCATTATTACGAGCGCGGCGACCCCGCCGCGATGCGCGTCGCGATCGACACGTTCAAGAGCCTCGGCGGCGAGACGCTGCTCATCACCAACGCCGCCGGCGGACTCAAAAAGGAGTGGCGACCGCCCGCGCTGGTCGCTATCACCGATCACATCAATTTCTCGGGAACGAACCCGCTGATCGGCCACGCCGGCGCCGACCGTTTCGTGCCGCTGACCCGCGCTTACGACCCGGGCCTGATCGAGACCCTGCGCAAGGTCGCCCGGGAAACGGGGGTCGAACTGCAGGAGGGCGTCTACATGTGGTTTTCCGGCCCGAGCTTCGAGACCCCGGCCGAAATCCGCGCCGCCCAAACCCTCGGCGCCGACCTCGTCGGCATGTCGACCGTGCCGGAAGTCATCCTCGCCCGGCGCGCGGGCCTTACCGTCGCCGCCGTCTCAGTCGTGACCAACTATGCCGCGGGCCTCGCCGGCGGCGACCCGAGTCACGAAGAAACCCAGGAATACGCAAGCCTCGCCGCCGATCGGTTCAAGCGGCTCCTGCGCGGCTTCATCCGCGCGTACCCGGCGAAACCGGCATGATCCTGCCCCAGGAAATCATTCGCGCCAAGCGCGATGGGCGCGAGCTCAGCGCCCGGGAGATCGCCGAATTCATCGGCGGCCTGACCAGCGGCGAAGTGACCGAGGGCCAAGCCGCCGCCTTCGCCATGGCGGTGTTCTTTCGCGGCATGAGTCTTGCCGAGCGGGTGGCGCTGACCGAGGGGATGACGCTCTCGGGCACGACCATCGACTGGGGCGCGCCCGACCTGCCCGGCCCTGTGCTCGACAAGCACTCGACCGGGGGTGTCGGCGACAACGTCTCGCTCATGCTCGCCCCGATGCTCGCCGCCCTCGGCGCCTTCGTGCCGATGATCTCGGGCCGCGGCCTCGGCCATACCGGAGGAACGCTCGACAAGCTCGATTCCATCCCCGGCTACGACACGAAGCCGGACCTCTTGCGCTTCAAGCAGGTGGTGCGCGACGTCGGCTGCGCCATCATCGGCCAGACGGAGACGCTCGCCCCCGCCGACCGGCGGCTCTACGCCATCCGCGACGTGACGGCGACGGTGGAATCGGTCGCGCTCATTACCGCCTCGATCCTGTCGAAGAAACTCGCCGCCGGCCTCGAGGCCCTGGTGATGGACGTCAAGACCGGCTCGGGCGCCTTCATGCCGACGCTCGAGGCCTCGCGTGAGTTGGCCGAAAGCATCGCGACGGTGGCGACCGGCGCCGGCCTGCCGACGGTGTCGCTGATCACCGACATGAACGAGCCGCTCGCCAGCGCCGCCGGCAACGCGGTCGAGGTGCAGAACGCCGTCGATTTCCTGGCCGGAAAACACCAGGACGCGCGGCTTCTGCGCGTGACGCTGTCACTCGGCGCCGAGCTTTTGCGCCTTGCCGGGCTCGCCCACACGGTCGTCCAGGGCGAGGCGCTGCTGCGCGGCACGCTCGAAACGGGCAAGGCGGCGGAAATATTCGAACGCATGGTCGCGGCCCTTGGCGGCCCGGCCGACTTCCTCAGCCGCTCCGCAGCGCTGCTGCCGCGTGCCGGCGTCGTCGTCGAGGCCGCGCCGGAGCGGGGCGGAATTGTGACCGAGATCGACGTGCGCGCGATCGGACTCGCGGTGGTGGAACTCGGCGGCGGGCGGGCGCGCGCCGCCGATGCGATTGATCCTTCGGTTGGCCTGACGAAACTGGCGGCGCTCGGCGAAGAGGTCGGCCCCGAGCGGCCGCTCGCGATCGTGCACGCTCGCGACCCGCTCTCGGCCGAAGCGGTGATCAAGCGCCTGCGCGGCGCCTACCGTCTCGGCGAGGCCCCGCCCCGCCGCGCCGATCCGGTTGTCGAGCGCATTCTGCCGGCGAAATGACCGTCCTGTTCGCCGCGCCGGACATGGACGCCGCTCCGTGGCGGGCGCAACTGGCCACGCGGCTTTCGCTTCGCGCCGTCGTTTCGCTCGGCGAGCCCTTCGAGCGCCAACGCATCCGCTATGTCCTCTCCTGGCGCCATCCGCCCGGGGCCCTGAAGGGCCTGCCGAACCTGAAGGCGATCTTCTCGCTCGGGGCCGGCGTCGATCACCTGTTCGCTGATCCAGCGCTGCCGGAGGCGCCGATCGTCCGCATCGTCGATCCGGATCTTCGCGACCGGATGAGCGAGTGGGTCGTGATGCACGCGCTCGCCCATCTGCGCCAGTTGCGCCGCTACGAGCGCCTGCAGCGCGAAAGAATCTGGGCCGACGACGAAGCGCGGCCGAAGGCCGCTGACGTGACCGTGGGCGTGCTCGGCCTCGGCGTTCTGGGAACCGACGCGGCGAGGAAGCTCGCCGCGCTCGGCTTTCGAGTCGCCGGCTGGAGCGCGACGCCGAAGGCTTTGTCGGGGATCGAATCGTTCCACGGCCCGGACGGCCTGCGGCGGCTGCTCGCCCGCACGGACGTGCTGGTCGCCCTGTTGCCGCTCACGCCGGACACGCGCGGGCTCTTGAACGCCGGCCTCTTTGCGCAATTGAAGCGGGGCGGCCCGCTCGGCGGGCCGATCCTCATCAACGCAGGTCGCGGCGGGTTGCAGGTCGAGGCTGATCTCGTCGAAGCCCTTGAGAGCGGCGTTCTGAATGGCGCCTCGCTCGACGTGTTCGAACGAGAGCCGCTGCCCGCGCGCTCGCCGCTCTGGTCCCACCCCTCCGTCTACGTGAGCCCGCACAACGCCGCGATCTCCGAGCCCGCCGCGATCATCGCTGCGATCGCGCGGCAGATCGAGGGCTTTGAGCGCGGCGAGCCGCTGTGCAACGTGGTGGATCGGAACCGGGGGTATTGACCTCATAGGGAGAGGCGACCCGTCAACGGGCCTCCGAGATCGCACGCGCGGGCTTTGATGCGGTGGCGGTGGTTATCGTGACCGGCAGCGAAGCCCGCTTGCTCTCGGGGTGAGCGAGAGCCAACCAGCCTGTCTCCGATTTACGAGACAGCCTTCTCCGGGCAAAGTCTCCGGGAGGCGGCGCTGAGGGATCCTCGCGACGAGGGAGACGCGGCCGCGGAGGACATCAATGCAAGTGTTCCAAACTCCCGAGATGAAGGCCCTCGGCCTGCCGTTCAGCGCTGCGGTTAGGGTTGGCGACATGCTCTATCTCTCGGGCGCGCTCGGCGTCCTTCCCGGAACGCTGACCCTCGCCGAGGGCGGCATGGCGGGGCAGGCGCGCCAGACCATGGAGAACATCGGCGCCGTGCTGCGCTTCTGCGACCTCGGCTTCGACGACGTCGTCAAATGCACGGTCATGCTGGCCGACATGTCGGAGTGGAGCGCGTTCAACGCCATTTACCTCGGCTACTTCAAGCCCGACCGCCTGCCGGCCCGCTCCGCCTTCGGCTGCAACGGACTGGCGCTCGGGGGAAAGCTCGAAGTCGAGTGTATCGCCCGCTATCCGAATCTCGTCTTGTAACCGCGATCATCGACCCGAACGGCGCGAGGTATTTTGATCGAATCGTGGCGAAAACGCCCATCCGACCGCTTGCGCGGGGGCCTTCCCCCGCAGGGGGAACGAGGAAGCCCGTCTTTCGACGGGCTCTGGCGCTGGGGCGAGGGTAAGCCGGCGCAAGCTCATTTCGTTATTATGCTTGACAACCCCAGCTTCCTTGTCGCCTCGAGCGTAAGGGCGAACCTGTCCGGCTCCGGGCTCCAGGCGGACCAGCGTCAGCCCCTCGCCGCCGTCCAGAATCCTGCACGAGGTTTCGCCGCTCGACTCCCGACGCAAGGCGAGCGACATGCGGGCCTTACCAACCTCGAAGTTGCGGATCGTCATCTCCGGCGCCCATTCGGGAAGGGCGGGATCGACGATAAGCGCGCCAATCGGGGCGATCGGAAAGATCCCGGTCATGAGGTGGCAGATCTGGATGACTGCCGAGGCCGACCAGGCCTGGGGCGAGCACGCGTCGGGGTAAATGCCCGGATGCGGGTGGCGTTCGTCGCGAGGGGCGCCGCCGAACACTTCCGGAAGCCGGTCGAAATCGAACAGGCTCGTCGCATCGATCATCGCCTTCGCCGTGCGATGCAAGGCGTCGTCGAAGCTGTAGCGCCTGAAGCCGAGACAGGCATGCGCGTTCGACACCGGCCAGACCGACCCGAGATGATAGGCAAACGGATTGTATACCGGATGGTCGCCCGACCGCGTACGCACTCCCCAGCCGCTGAACATGTCCGGCGCCATCAAGTGATCGGCGACCGCCCGCGCCTTGTCGTCGTCGACAATGCCGCAGGCGAGGCGCACCCCGGGGTTGGAGGCGATGGTCTTGACGAGGGCCTTGTCCGGATCGAGCGCCAGCCCAAAGAAGCGCTCGTCCTCCATCCAGAACCGCGCGTTGAAACGCGCCTTGAGCGCCGCGGCCTGGTCGAGGAGCCTTGCTGCCCGCTCGGCCTCGCCGAGCAGAGCCGACACGGCGGCGATCGCCTGCTTGGCCGCGAAAAACAGCGCCTGCACCTCGACGACGGCGATCGAATCGGGAACCAGCGAGCCGTCGGCGTAGAGAATCGCTTGGCCAGAATCCTTCCACCCCTGGTTCTTCAGTCCCTTCTTGCCGGCTAGCGTCCGGTATTCGTAAATGCCGTCGCCGTCGATGTCGGCGTCGCGGTCCATCCAGGCAAGCCTCGCGTCGACTTTGTCGCGAAGGCCTTCGTAGGCCGCCCTGTCGCCCGTTTTCAGAAAATGCAGGGCGGCGCCGCTCAGGAACCAGGCGGGCGCAGAATGGTCACCGTAATAGTGCAGAAATGGGGTCAGACCTAGAAGCGCCAGCGGGCCTAGCTGCCGCTGATGCAGGACCTTGCCGGGCTCGGCGTCGTAGCGATTGTCGACCGCTTTCGCCGTCCATTGGCCGACAGCGACGAGGCTCCCGGCGAGAGTTCGAGGGATTGAGGAAGGTCGACTGAATTCCGGCGACCAGGCTGTCTCGTCCGAATAGGCCGGCATATTTTGGGACCCCAGCGATCGGCGCGAAGGCCGCCTCCCCTTCCCCCTCGAGGATATGCAGCGACCAGAGATCCGTCGCCGCGCGGCTCCAGGGGACCTTCACGCGCGCGTCGGAGGGCTCGAGATCGACTGATCGTGACAGCCATTCTCTGTGCATCGCGATCGCTGCGTTGTTATGCCCGGTTGGCGCCCCGTCGGGCCCGAACCAGGGCTCGATCGCCTCGCCGAGAAAAACCGGCGCCACTTCGATCGTGATGCGGCCCGTTTGTTGCGGCGCGAGCGTCAGTGTTAGCGAGACCTCCTCGCCGTCGTCGCGAATGTCCGCTCTTAGGCGCAGTCAGCCGGACGCAAGTCGCGTGGTTGAGCCGCGCGTGCCGGTACGCAAACGTCAGCTCTCCCGCCCCATTCCCCGTTCCAGCGAAGCTCCGGCGAACCTCGGACGTCTGGCGGCGCTTGCCGGCCGAGACCTCGTCGGCATCGGCAAAATCGGCATCGAACAGGAAGGATAGCGGCGCGACGGCGTCGGCCAACGCCCGGTTGGTCAGGGCGACGTCCAGCCGCCAGCCGCCGCCGAAGGCGTTGATCTGGACCTCGATGCCCTTGGCTACCATCTCTCCTCCGCCGTCCGGGCCGCGGGGCGGCGCGGCCTTGTCGCCGGCCGGAGTGGGAAGCAGGTAGTAACTAACGGTTGCGTGCGGTTCGACATTGACGCAGCAGACTGGCTTTGGCGCGTGTCCGGCCGAGCGGATGTCAAAGCGGGATAGAAAGCGCGTCTGCCGGAAGAAATAGCCGTCCGATCCCGGTTCGATCCAAACCTGCCGGTTGAGTTCGACGATGTGAAGCCCGCAGTGCGCAGTGATCTTTTGCGGATCGATCCTCAGGCGACAGGCGACGGCGAACTCCATGGCGGAGTGGAAACCTTCGCCCTCGCGGACGTGTTCCATCCGCGCGGCGCTTTTTCCGGCTGGCGCGCCATGAAACTCGAATCCGACCTTCAGGGAGTGGGCAGCCCTAGAAGTCGACGGATGAGAGAATCGAGCGAGATGCGCCCCGGTCCCCACGCCATGATGGCGAGAGCCATCGCCGCCCAGGTGATATGGATCGGCCAACCGTCCGGCACGGTCAGTTCGACCACCAGGGTCATGAACAACAGGCCCAGCGCCGCAAAGCGGGTCGCAAGGCCGAGCACGAGCAGAATCGGGAAGGTGATCTCGACGCAGCCCGAGAGAAAGGCCATCACTGCGGGCGCCGGAAATGGGTAAGGTCCGCCGGGAAGATGCAGCATGAACTCGTCGGTGAACAGCGTCACTGCGGTGTCGCTGAGCCTGAGGAAGCCGTCCCACTTGAGAATGCCGGACCTCCAGAAGGGGGTGGCCAGCGCAAACCGCAGGACCAGCAGCACAAGAGAGGGGACTGCCACTGCGCGCACGAGGCCCTCGATCCGATCCACGAACCGGGCGGCGGCGGAAGGCGTCCCGCCCGAAGACATCGGCTGCGATGCGCTGGTCATGCTTTTTCTCCAAGTTTTGCAAAGACAAATGCGCCGGAGTTGATCAGCGTCGCGACGCCCGCGCCCAGGTCGAAATCGGAATGGACATCGAGCGCTGCGCCGACGGCCTCTGCGAGCGGACGCCCGGCGATCAGCGCCGATAGGAAAACCGCTTCCCCGGGAGCGAGTCGCCGAACGACCACGTCGAGTTCCGGCCGCGTGATCAGCGCATCTTCGCCTTGGCTGGCGTCGATCTCGCCGACCGGCTGCGCCGTGCGATTGGCGGCAAAAATCGTCACCGCGGCGAAGCGCGACCCGACCAGCCGGGTCGCCGGATGCGGCGCAAACACAAGCTCGCCAAGGCGCTCGGCCGGAATGGACGCGAGATCGGACGCGGTCAGCGGCGCTGCGTCGGCGGCGTGATAGGCGTCAAGCCAGGCGCGCTCCACCCGGGCTGTGTCGGCCAGCCACGGCATCGCCTGCGCGTACGCGTATCGACCGATGAAATCCGGAAAGTCCCGACCATATTCAAACAAAAGCGGCGAGGTCGGCGGCGTCTCCCGAATATGAAATCGCGCCATCGCCCGAAAGAACTCGACGCCGGTGATGCGCAGCACGGCCGGATAGACCGCCGCAAGGGCGTCGATCAAGCTGACCGTGACGTTGTTGCGATAGACGTTGTAGCGCTTCGCCGCGGCCTTGCCGGCCGGACCAGAAACGAGCGCCGGAGTCTCGCGACCGGGCTCGAGGAGAGACGCCGCGAAGGCAGCCGCATAGGCGCTCCGACCCGGGGCGCCCTCGTGCGCTAAGGGGTCACGCGGCATGGCTGCGCCGCCCCGCCGGGCCGACCCGATCGAGAATCTCTTGCGCGGCCGCGGCTTCCGCCTCGAGACGCGGCCACTCCGGGATCTCGCTGTCCCATTCGATCAGCGTCGGGATCGGGCCTGCGCGGGCTATGACGCTCTCGAACAGGCTCCAGACCGAGTCGGCGACAGGCCTGTCATGGCTGTCGATGAGCAGGGGAGTCCCCTCGTCGTCGCTCTCTTCGGCATGTCCCGCAAGATGGATCTCGCCGACTTCGCCGAGCGGAAAATCCGCGAGATACGCGCGCGCCGAGAAGCCGTGGTTGGTCGCCGACACGAAGACGTTGTTGACGTCGAGCAGCAGGCCGCAGCCGGTGCGCCGCACGATGGCGCGGAGGAAATCCGTCTCGCTCATCGTCGATTCGCGGAACAGCAAGTAGGTCGACGGATTTTCGAGCAGCAGCGGCCGGCCAATAGCCTCCTGCACCTCGTCGAGGTGATCGCACACAATCGCGAGCGTCCCTTGCGTGTAGGGCAGCGGCAGCAGGTCGTTGAAATAGACGCTCTCGTGGGTCGACCACGCCAGATGCTCGGAGACGAGCGCCGGCTCGTAACGCTGAACGAGCCCGCGAAAACGGGCGAGGTGCGCCTTGTCCAGGCGCTGCGGGCCGCCGATCGACAGGCACACGCCATGCAGCGAAACGGCATGGTCCCGGCGGATGGCTTCGAGGGCGCGATGAGGCGGACCGCCGGCGCCCATGTAGTTCTCGGCGTGGACCTCGAAAAAGCCGCGAGGCCTCGGTCCCGCCAGGATCGCCTGCAAGTGCTGGGGCTTGAAGCTCGTTCCGGCCAAGCCCACGATCGGACGCGCCGGAAGACGGGGATGAGAGGCGTCTCGCTCCAAATCTGTGGTCAGATCTCTCATCTTGCCTGTCCCCGTTCTCCGGCGCGCGCTTGACCGCTGGGGCGTTGGCTTACATCGCCGTGGTGGTGCCGTGTTTGCCGTTCGGCAGCATGATCGAGGTGCACGTTCCTCCCTGGACGAACTTCCACGAGTTGCCCTGGAAATCCACGGTCGAGGTGCCCTGGCAGGTGGTGCCCGGTCCGGCGGCGCAGTCGTTTTGTCCCTTCAGGGCGACGCCGAAGCATTTTTCCTTATGCGCCGCCATCGCGGCAGACACTTCCGCTTTGGTCAAAGGCGCGGCGGCGGCGAGCGTCGCGAGCGCGCTCGACAGGGCGCTGGCGAGGACGACGGAGGTGATGACGGTCTTGGACGACATTCTGTTGGCTCCGAATTGAGGGTCGCCCTTGTGGGGCGCGATTGGACTACGTGTTCGAATGCGAGAACGTTACGCCGGCTGCTGAGGATAATTGGATCAGCCGACACCCTCGCGGCCGTGGCGGATCGAGTTTGACTGGTGGCGGCATCCATGAGTTGCCAGCCTCCACCTGTTAGCGGGGAGTTTTCCTTCGCCGCAGGCAGCGCACCTTTCCAGAAAGACATGATATAACAGTATGTTGCGTGAATACAACCTTGCGGTTGTCCGATGAAACGGGCGCGGAACAGGCGCGTAGATAGGACCGGAACAGGGCAAAAACCGTCATTATCAGGTCGAAACAGGCAGAGAACAAGCAGCTGAAACCGAGGCCCGAACCGGACGCGCACAAGTTGTAACGGATGTTCCCCCGTCTGATGCGAGGCGTGCTCCCGATAAGAGGCTGAACTTATTTTGCTTTCCGGCGCTGTGGGAGGTTTTGCCTAGTGGCTACGCGGGCCGAGGCCAGGGGGAGCGCCGTGGGGATGGCGACGTCGGCTGCTTCGAACAGGCGGCGCACGTCGTCGCGCGGCGTAGGGACCTGATTGTAGGAAGGCCGACCGCCGACGCTCACCTCGATGAGGCAGAGGCTAGCGAGCCGGTCGAGAGCCTCCTGCACGGTCAGGTCGATGTCGCGCCATCGCCGGCGCAGCGCCTGCACCAGGAGATAGGCCAGCATGACCACGAGGGCGTGGCCGCGCGTGCGGTCCTCGTCGCGCAGGTAGACTGGCCGCATCTCCAGCTGCACGGTTTTCGAGTCGCGGAACGCCCATTCCACCCGGGCCAAGTCCTTGTAGCGGTCGTGCACGATGGTCTTGTCGACGGCGGTCTTCGGCAGATCGGTGCGCAGCGCGTAGCAGCCGTCGAGACGCGCGGCCTCCGCCAGGGCCGCTTCGTCCACCGCGACGACGACGCGCCGCTCCTCGTCCGCGACCGCGACGAACTTGTCGAGGCCGAGCGTCTCGCACCTGGCCTTCAGCCTGGCGATCTGCGTTTTCGCCGCCGCTTTCGGATGGTCGCGCAGATACGTGTTCGCCGTTTCGGCGGCGGCTCGCAGCGCCCCGAGCTTGTCGGCGCGCGAGGCGGCCAACTCCTGGGCGCGCGCCGGGTTGCGCCGCAAAACGTAGCGCTCGCCGTCTGCGCCTTCGACCTCGGCCAGCGTATCCTCGAACAGGTCCATCTGCAGCACGCCGGCGGCGATGAGCCCGTCGATCTGCGCTCTGGTGATCGCGGTGATGTAATGGAAGCCGGCGGCGGCGATCTCGGCGCGTTGCGGGGCTTTGATCATGCCGCGGTCGCCGACGAAGGTGACCCGCTCGGCCCCGAACCGGGCGGCCGCCTTGCTCACCTGCGAGGAGAACGTCCTGACGTCGGACGTGTTGCCCTTGAAGACCTCGATCGACAGCGGGCGACCGTCGGCGTCGGCGAGGAGGCCGATCACGATCTGCCTTTTGCCCGACTTGCGATCGCGGTTGTAGCCGAACGCCGCGAGGGCGTTGTGCTCGCCTTCGAGGTATGTGCTGGTGACGTCGTAGAGGAAGACGTCGGGCGCCGAGGCCGCCTCTCTCCGGGCGAACAGCCGGCTCTCGATGTCGGCCTGATTGTCCGCCAGCCAGTCCAGATTGCCGTAGAGGTCGTCCTCGTCGAACCCGGTCATGCCGAGCGCCGCGCCGACCGCATGGCCGCCCGCGAGCCGCACCGCCGACAGGCGCGAGCCCTGGTCGAGCACGCGGGCGATGACCTGCCACAGCGCCCGCTTGCCTTGTCGGTCCGAGCCCAGGGCGGCGACGAGGCCGAGTTCGCGCGCCAACTGCGACAGAACCCAAACCGCCCCGACCGACGGCCCCTGCTTTAACTCCGGCCCGCCCTCGGCGGCGGACGCCAGGATGCGAGGCAGATCGACCTTGTGCTTCAGCGCCAGCCGGATCGCCTCGACCTCCTCCGGCTTGCAATGGGTGAGATTGGCCAGCGTCCGATGCTTGACCTTGCCGTCCTCGCGATAGGTCTCGCGCAGCAGGTGGCGCTGGTAGGTCTTGCCGTTGACGCAGGTGGGCGAGCTGTCGACGAACATTATGGCTATGACATTACGCCTTCTCGCCTATAATGACAAGCCAAACATCTATATTTTAGTGGCTACACACGGCGCCGCAAAATCCTGACAACCTATTGACCCACAAACACAAAAACGAAAAATCGCATCAAAAGAGGGGGGAACATCCGTTGTAACGAGCCGCCAAGTTCCCTTTCCCGACCGGGAAGGTCCGCTGCTAAGCGGTCCGAACGAAAAAACACCTCACTATGCATGTAAAATTATCGTCTAAGTTACCGATGAGTTAAAGCGCCGATCCGCTCGTGGACTTACCCAGCCGACGCGCGGCGCGCCAGCATGACGCCGACCCGCGCGCCGAGGTCGTCGAGCGCGAAGGGTTTGCGCAGGATCTCCACGCCATCGGCGAGTTCGGCGTTGTCGAGCGCCCGTCCCGCATAGCCGGTGATCATCAGCACCGGCAGCCCGGGGAACGCGGCCCGGGCTGCGTCCGCAAGCTGCCTGCCGTTGATGCCGGGCAGGCCGACATCCGTCACCAGCAAATCGATCGGACTGCGGGATTCGATGATTTGCAGGGCTCTCGGGCCGTCGGACGCTTCGACGACCTCGCAGCCCATGGCGGTCAGGACGTCGGCGATCTGAGCGCGCACGTCGTCCTGATCCTCCACCACCAGCACCACCCCTTGCGCAGAAGGGGCGGGGACATCGGAGGCGGCCTTTGTGCCGAGGTTAACTTCCGCTCCCGCGCGCGGATAGCTGCGCATGAAGATGCAGACCGACGTCCCCTTTCCGGGCTCGCTCTCGATCCGCGAAAACCCGCCGGACTGACGGACAAAGCCGTAGACTTGCGACAGTCCCAGTCCGGTTCCCTCGCCCGCGGGCTTCGTGGTGAAGAAAGGCTCGAACACGCGGCTGAGCGTGGAGGGGTCCATTCCCACGCCCGTGTCGGTAAACTTGATCTCGACGTAGTCGCCCGGTTCGACATTGTCCTGATCGGCCAGGTCGCTGGCCTTGAGCGAGCGATCGATCACGGCAATCGTCAGCTGACCGCCGTCCGGCATGGCGTCGCGGGCATTGATCGCCAGGTTCAGCAGCACGCTTTCGAGCTGGTTCGGATCGCACATGACGTCCGATCTGCCGTCGCCCAAATAGAGCCCGAGGCGGATCTCGGGGCCGAGGGTGCGGCGCAGAAACTCCTGCAAGCCGGCGATGAAATTGTCCGGCTCGATTCGCCTGGGCTGCAGGATCTGCCGGCGCGAGAAGGCGAGCAGCCGGTTCGTCAGGCTGGCCGCGCTGTTCAGCGCGCGCCGCATTTCGTCGACGAAGCGTCCGATCTCGTCATAGCGTCCGCTGGCGATCCGCCGCTCCACGAGCGTGAGGCCGCCGGAGATCACCTGGATCAGGTTGTTGAAGTCGTGCGCGATGCCCCCGGTCAACTGGCCGACGACCTCCATCTTCTGGGCCTGATAAAGCCGCTCCTCGGTCGCCTGCAACGCGGCGTTCGCCTCGCGGAACTGCGCCGGGGAGGGAAGGGCCAAAGCGGCCGGCATCAGCCGCCACAGGACGATGGCGGTAAAGATCGACACCAGCGCAGTCGCCGCCTTGACCGCCGCCTGAAGCCCGTAGGCCGGCACCCAGAGGGTCAGCACGTCCAGCCAGTGCGTCGTGCCGCACAGCAGGATGAACGCCGCGAAGAGCAGCAGCAGCGGCCGGAAGATCAGGTCGCGCCGCCGCCGGGCGATGATGCCGAGAGCGAGCGGAATGGAAAAATAGGCGAGGCCGATGCCGGCGTCGGACAGGGCGTAGGTCCAGATCAGGGTCGGCTGCCAAAGCAGGCAGAAGCCGTGCGGCGTCAGTCCGGCCGGATCGAACAGCCAAGCGCTCACGGCATTGAACATCATGGGTCTCCGGTCAGCCCGGCGAGCGGACTCGCTCAAATCCATAGCAGAGTGCAGCGATCGGGCAGAGGGCTGCGAGGAGGCGGGCGGTAAGGGTGACGCGGTTGCCGTCACACGGCCCCTGATCCCGCTCTTACCTTGGCTCCGGCCCGCGCCGCGACCAGCGACGGCGCCCAGGTGGTCGAGGGCCCCGGCCGCCGCGTGGCGTCACACGAGGCGGGGGTAGGTGGCGCCGTTGAGGCGCTCGCGCCTTTGCGTTGACAGGTCGCGAAAGCGGGCCCGCCCTCTGTGACCCCCGCCACAGCGAAACGCTTGACGATGTGGAACGTTGCGTTAGAGGAAAGGGGGTCGCGGTCCGATTGGGCTTCTTGACGACTTCCAACCCGGAGGAGGGGACTTGGACCCGTCAATCGCCGCCGATCACGCGAAGCTTGCCGAGGACCTGCCGCTCGATCGAATTGACGTCAGCGATCCCTCTTTGTACCAGAAGGACGTCTGGCGTCCCTATTTCCGCCGCCTGCGCCGGGACGCCCCGGTGCATTATTGCCCGGAAAGCCCGGTCGGACCGTTCTGGTCGGTGACCAGGCACAAAGACATCATCGACGTCGAGGCGAAGCACCGGGTTTTCTCCTCAAGCTCGACGCTCGGCGGCATTGTGCTGCGCGACAGGACGGGCGAGCTCGAAATGCCGATGTTCATTGCGATGGATCCGCCCAAGCACGAGGCGCAGCGGAAGGTGATCCAGCCGATCGTTTCGCCGGAGAATCTCGACAATTTTAGCGACCTGATCCGCAGCCGAATCCGGACCACGCTTGATGGCCTGCCGATTGGCGAGGTGTTCGACTGGGTGGACAGGGTCTCTGTCGAAGTGACCGCGCAAATGCTGGCGACGCTGTTCGACTTTCCGTTCGAGGATCGGCGGAAGCTGAGCTTCTGGTCCGACGTCACGACAGCGCTTCCCTATGCGGGAACCCTCGTCGAAAGCGAGGAGCATCGCGAGCAGATCTTTCGCGAATGCCTCGGGTCTTTCATGAAGCTATGGAACGAGCGGGTCAACGCGGAGCCGGGTCCCGACCTCATTTCCATGCTCGCGCACGGCGACGCGACGCGGGCCATGAGCCCGCGCGAATTTTTGGGCAACGTCCTGCTGCTGATCGTCGGCGGCAACGATACGACGCGCAATTCGATGAGCGGAAGCGTGCTGTTCCTGAGCCAGAATCCGCAAGAGCTCGCCAAGCTGCGCGCGCGGCCCGAACTGATCAACTCCATGGTTCCGGAAATCATCCGCTATCAGACCCCGATCAGCTATATGCGCCGCACCGCGCTCGAGGATGCGGAGATCGGCGGCAAAACCATCCGCAAAGGCGACAAAGTCGCCATGTGGTACATCTCCGGCAATCGCGACGAGGAGGCGATCGACGAGCCCGAACGGTTCATCATCGATCGTTCCCGCCCGCGTCAGCACCTCTCATTCGGCTTCGGCATTCACCGCTGCGTCGGCAAGCACCTGGCGGAGATGCAATTGAGGATTTTGTGGGAGGAAATTTTGCAGCGAGGCTGGACGATCGAGGTCGTCGGCCAGCCGAAGCGGGTCTTTTCGTCCTTCATCCACGGCTTCACGGAGTTGCCGGTGCGCATTGCCAGGGCGAGATGAGTTGTGGCTGAGTCGCAATGGCGGTCGCGACCCCTCTCCCGAGGGGAGAGGGGCAGGGGTGAGGGGACCCGCCGCTTCAGTCAAAGGGTAAACGCAGCTCCGCGCCAATTCGAGCGAGAACCGCATCGAGGTCGTCGCAAACCTCGGCATTGGTGAAGCGCAGGACGCGAACGCCGATGCTTTCAAGAATCTCAGTGCGTCCGGTGTCGTAGTCGGCAAACCACTCGTGCTGCTTGCCGTCGATTTCGATCACGAGCTTGGCCGCGTGGCAGTAGAAGTCGACGACAAAGCGATCGAAGGGAACCTGCCGGCGGAATTTCGCGCCACGAAGTCGCGAGCCGCGCAGCCTTTCCCACAAGATTTCCTCGGCGCGCGTCATCAGCGCGTCACGCGAGGATCCGAAAATCCTTCGGGTTGATGACGCGGAAATTGTCGGTGATGGTTGACGAGAATTCGTCGAACCGGCTGAGGCACGGTTTCACGCAAGAAACCGAGCACGGCTTCGGCGAAGTCGCGGAATTTGGCGTAGCATCTGTTGTGGGTGACGTTCTCGTGCATCACCTTCCAGAGCCGCTCGATTGGGTTGAGATGCGGACAGTATGACGGCACGAAGTGCAGGACGATGCGCCTGCCTGGCTGTTGCAGCCAGCCCTGGACGACTTTGGCGTGGTGGTAGCGGGCGTTGTCGAGGAAAACATGGATGCGGCTCATCGTTGAATGGGAGCGCTCCAGCGCCTCGAACAAGGCGATCGTGCTTGCCGCATCGACGGTCTGGACATCCATGATGCGGGTCTGTCCGGTCTCCAGGTCGATCGCGCCGTGCAGGTTCAGCCGGTCGCGCCCGGACGCTGCGGGAAGCGCGCAGCGCTGTCCGCGCGGCAGCCAGCGTCCAGCGGGCTTGGCCTGGTGGGTCGGATGGACGGCGTCGACGTAGACGACCGTCTCGTCCGGGCCGAGCGCGTTGCGCAAGTCCTCATGCGCCTCGATGAACTTCTGCTGGGTTTCCACGTCGATCTTGCCAGGCACGGATTCCGGCTTCTTCCAGTCGAAGCCGATGCGGTTCATCAGCTTGATCAGTCCGGAGCGGCCATAGTCGAACCCGAACCGATCCAGGATCAATTGCCCGATTTCGGTGGTCGACGTCGGCAGCACCTCCGTCGCCCAGGCGCGCAATTCGTCGATCTGGAGGGGCGACAGCGCACAGGCGCCGCCGTTCAGATCGAACAGGACGAGCGCCTCGACGCCACCGTCCTGGAATGCCTTGAGCCAGGCGCGGACGGTGGAGTTGTCGATGTAGAACGCCTCGGCGACCTCGGCGAAGGACCAGCCCTTGTCAAGCAGCAGCACCGCGTTCGCCCGGCGGGCGATGCGATGCTCCTCCAGCCCGTCCCTGGCGATCTTCACCAGGTCGGCCCGGTCCACTGCACTGAGGAAACTACCGTTCATCTTCACCAGGCGACTGGAATCGATCCTGCTGATTGGTCAAACGATTTTCGGAAGGGCGCGGAATCCCACTATACTGTCGCAAGGCTCGGGCGAACTGTCGACGCTCAGACACCACGGTCGGTCCCCTCACCCCTGCCCCTCTCCCGACGGGAGAGGGGTTGCCTCACGTTGCCGGCGTGACCTCGGCGGCGATCCGTTGCCCAAGCTCCGCCTCCGCCGTCGCCAGCTCAAAGCTCGTCTGAAGGTTGAGCCAGAACCTCGCGCTGTTGCCGAAGTAGCGGCCAAGGCGCATTGCGGTCTCCGGCGACACGCCGCGCTTGCCGTTCAAGATGTCAGTGATGCGGCCGGAGGGCGTGCGCAGGGCCAGCGCCAGAGCGTTGGCGGAAAGGTTCCGGGCCACCATCTCGCGACGAAGCAGTCTACCAGGGTGAATGGATTTCATGGTTTGGCTCCATCCACTATTCACGAGGCTGCGAAGGCAGCACGAACAATTTGGGGGCAGTGGCTTCCATTGTTGAGTGTAGCGGTGTGTCGCATCAGCCAAATTACAAGCTCACGAATAGCCACAATCCGATCGTGGATCAGCCATTCCTCAAAATCCTGCAGCTCCACAAAGTATGCGAGCGAATCCGTCTTGTAGAATGGCCCTTCCATAAATTCCCGGACGTTGAACCACTTCCTGCATAGCGGTCTGGCAATGATATAACCCTCTTGCTCTGACTGAATAGTGAATATCTCTTGCTGGCCCGCGTTAACTCTCAGTATCGTCCCACTCTGCGGATATAGGCTCACCGACCAAAACCGGTTTTCAGTTTTAGCTGGGATCGGAATGCAATTAGTTATAAATAACTTAAGGGCGTGGAGGATTCCGTCGCGCTCATCCTCGGTTTCGAGGCGTCGGAATTTCACTCTTTGTTTAATTTCAAGAAGCTCTAAGTTGCGCCAGTCCGTTTGTTCTTTTACGGATTCGCCACATAGAAACGCGTCGCGGCCTCCTTCGCTCAGATACGAGTTCAAGAGGAACATAAGTGGCCGTGCTTGGCGCGTGCTTGACGTTCCTTATAGGATAAACGGCTGCGACTTCTCTAATACAATCACGCTCTATCGCATTGAGATATTTTTCGTCGGTTTTCTTGAAAGCAGCCGCGATTATGTCCCTGTGGATTTTCCAGTGGTCGAGAAGCCGCCGACGCACTGCTTTCGCTTGGCCGACATATGCTTCTCCGTTTTCCGTTAACCAACAATAAATTCCTGTTGAAATTGCATTTTTCCAGGGGGCTAACTCGAAAGTTCTAAAGCCGTCTTCAGGGCTTACGAAATCGGTGAACCCCAGCGATTCGACTTTCTGACGCCATTTCAAAAGCGCCGAGCGACTGGCCTCCTCAATGTGTTCACGCATCTAATTTGCCAGCCGATATCAGATATCGCTTAAGCGTCGAGCATTACCACGCCCATCTACCATCTGGCGACGCCATTCACACAATTTCTCACCGAACGCGCGCGGAGGGGTCAAGCCGTTGCAAAAGCGACTTCTCAAAAGAACATCGCCGCCGGCTTGCCGAACAAGCTGGGCATGCGCTAACGCGGGGCGATGGCAGACAGTTTGAAGGACCGGCTCGACCAGATAGAGCGATTGGAAGCGGACTTCTTGACGGAGGTCCATAAGGTAATGCCGCGCGGCCCAATGTACGTTATAGATATGTTTCTGTTTGGCGCGATCCAGCGCCTGATGGCGCAATCGCGTGGCTTCCGAGAATTAATTGATGGCCAAAACTTTCCTTCCGCAGCTATTCTCCTGCGAACGCAAATTGACACGGCGATGCGACTTCACGGACTTTCACTGCTAGACGATGCGGAAGATGAACTCAAGAAGCTAATGGCAGGAGAATTGAAATTTAATCAATTAAGGGTGCGGATAAAATCAACTGATCAAAAGACAGAGCGCTTGACGGATGCGTTCTTAAGAATACAGCTTGCGATAAAATATCCGTGGGTCGATAAGGTATACGAAGAGACGTCAGATTTTGTGCATCTCTCGTTTCACCACCTATGGGCGGCTCTCCATAATGTAAATGAGGAAGAGAGGACTGTTTATTTCCAACTGAGCGGCAGAGACCCACATCGTCACGAATCGGCATATTTTGAGTGTTGCGAAGCGTTTCTTGACGTCACAAAGATAGCATTCAATTTGATTGGCGAGATTTTTATGGTCATTCATCAAGAAGAGATTGGGCCTACATCAGGGCCTTAACTTGCGTAAATAAATGTATTCCGACTGAACTGATCAAAGGTCGGTCTCCTTACCCTCTCTCCGGAGACGGGTCAGAGCCCCCCCTCCTCCGCGTCCCTCCCCCCTTCGGCCTCGCCTCCCCTCCCCCAAGATTATGCGGGCCCATGTCCTCGTCAGCCGGCTTGTGCGGACGGTGCGCCGGCATGTTCGCGGCGCGGCCGTATTTCCGCGTCCCCGCGTAGGCGCCCGCCGTCGCCTCGACATCCGTCTGCCGGGCGAGGGGGTCGTCGCCGACGGCGAGCTCGACCGCCTGGAGGCGCCTGATCTCGTCGCGCAGGCGCGCCGCCTCCTCGAACTCGAGGTTGCCGGCCGCCTCCTTCATCCGCTTTTCGAGATCGGCGATGGCGCCATGCAGGTTGTGGCCGATCAGCGCGCCGTCGGCGAGGCCGACGTCGACCGTCACATGGTCCGCCTCCGCGACCGAGCCCAAAATGTCCTGGATGCCGCGTTTGATCGTCGCCGGGGTGATGCCGTTCGCCTCGTTGAACGCGGTCTGCTTCTCCCGCCGGCGGCGGGTCTCCTCCATCGCCCGCGCCATCGAGCCGGTGATCAAATCGGCGTAAAGAATCACCTTGCCGTCGACGTTGCGGGCGGCGCGGCCGATGGTCTGCACCAGCGAGGTCTCGGAGCGGAGAAAGCCCTCCTTGTCGGCGTCGAGAATCGCCACCAAGGCGCATTCGGGGATATCGAGCCCCTCGCGAAGGAGGTTGATGCCGACCAGCACGTCGAACGCCCCAAGGCGCAAGTCGCGAAGGATCTCGATGCGTTCGATGGTGTCGATGTCGGAGTGCATGTAGCGCACCCTGACGCCGTTCTCGTGCAGATATTCGGTCAGGTCCTCGGCCATGCGCTTGGTCAGCGTGGTGACGAGCGAGCGATAGCCGCGCTGCGCGACCGCCTTGACCTCGGCGAGCAGGTCGTCGACCTGGCTGCGCGCGCGCCCGGACCTCGACCGGCGGGTCGATCAGGCCGGTCGGGCGGATCACCTGCTCGACGAAGACGCCGCCGGTCTGCTCGAGCTCCCAGTGGCCCGGCGTCGCCGAGACGGACACGGTCTGCGGCCGCATGGCGTCCCATTCCTCGAAGCGCAGCGGCCGGTTGTCCATGCAGGAGGGCAGGCGAAAGCCGTATTCGGCCAGCGTCGCCTTGCGCCGGTAGTCGCCGCGATACATGCCGCCGATCTGCGGAATCGTCACGTGGCTCTCGTCGCAGAAAATCAGCGCGTTGTCGGGCAGGTATTCGAACAGGGTCGGCGGCGGCTCGCCGGGACGGCGGCCGGTGAGATAGCGCGAATAGTTCTCGATGCCGGCGCAGGAGCCGGTCGCCTCCAGCATTTCGAGGTCGAAGATGGTGCGCTGCTCGAGCCGCTGCGCCTCGAGCAACCGCCCCTGGTGGTTGAGCTCGTCGAGCCGGATCTTCAGCTCCGACTTGATGCCGGCGAGCGACTGCAGCAGCGTCGGACGGGGGGTGACATAGTGCGAATTGGCGTAGATCTTGACGAATTCGAGGTCGGCCGTCTTCTGGCCGGTCAGCGGATCGAACTCGACGATCGTCTCGATCTCGTCGCCGAACAAGCCGACCCGCCAGGCGCGGTCCTCGTAGTGAGCGGGAAAGATCTCGATCGTGTCGCCGCGCACGCGGAAAATGCCGCGGGTAAAGTCGCCGAGCGAGCGCTTGTACTGCAAGGCCACCAGGTCGGCGATCAGCTGGCGTTGGTCTAGCTTGTCGCCGAGCTTCAGCGCGAAGGTCATGGCGGTGTAGGTCTCGACCGAGCCGATACCGTAGATGCACGACACCGAGGCGACGATGATGACATCGTCGCGCTCCAGCACCGCCCGGGTGGCGGCGTGGCGCATCCGATCGATCTGCTCGTTGATGTCCAATTCCTTCTCGATATAGGTGTCGGTACGAGGGACGTAGGCCTCCGGCTGGTAATAGTCGTAGTAGGAGACGAAGTACTCGACCGCGTTGTCGGGAAAGAAGCTGCGAAACTCGCCGTAGAGCTGGGCCGCCAGCGTCTTGTTGGGCGCGAGGATGAGGGCCGGCCGCTGGGTGGCCTCGATCACTTTGGCCATGGTGAAGGTCTTGCCGGAGCCGGTGACGCCGAGCAGCACCTGGTCGCGCTCATTCGCCGTGACGCCCTTGACCAGCTCGTCGATCGCGGTCGGCTGGTCGCCCTTGGGCTCGTAATCGGCGACGATGCGAAAGGCGCGACCGCCCTCCGACTTGTCCGGACGGGGCGGCCGGTGGGGGGTCCACGCCGGGCGATTGCGAATGTTGGGATCGCCGAGCTCGAGCAGGCTTTTCAGCGACTCGATGGTGGCGGTGGCGCCGGTGAGGCCGAAGGGATGGTTTTCCGGGCCGGGCGCCTCGAATTTTTGCTGCGGCATTTCGCCGAAGCCGTCGGGCTTCGGTTCGACCAGCGCGGGATTGAGCAACGCGGCGAGATGGTCGCCGAGCGGCTGCAACTCGGGCCGCGACGCCTTCGACTTCGGCGTGCGACCAGGTTTTTTCGGGGCGGGCATGGGCCCGAATATGGGGCGAGAAAAGGAAATGCGAAAGAGAGGATGCGAACGGCAAGAGTCCTGCAGCGGGCATGAGGCGCCAGGGGACCTGCCGTTGGACCTTCGCCCTTGCCCTGACGCGCTGAGCGCCTAAGTGAAGCGCGGGCTGACCCGTCTCATGGGACGAGATTTCGAAGGACCTTATCACATGGCGATGTCTGTTTGGCGGGCGGCGGCTGTCGGCGCCGCGGCGATGGCGGCGGTCTCGGGCGCGAACGCCGAATCTTCCGACCCGGACCTGATCTTCCGCAAGTCGACGACGTTCAAGCTCCTGACGCCGAATGACAAACTCGCCGTCTATGGAGTCGACGATCCGCTGATCGAGGGGGTCGCTTGCCACTTCACCGCCCCCGAAAAAGGCGGGATCAGCGGCGCCCTCGGCCTCGCCGAGCAGACCTCGGACGTCTCGCTCGCCTGCCGCCAATATGGCCCGATCAAGTTCAAGGACAAGTTCTCGCAAGGGGATGTGGTGTTCAGCGAGCGCCGGTCGCTCTTCTTCAAGAAAATGCAGATCGTGAGAGGTTGCGACGCCAAGAGGAACACGCTCGTCTACATGACCTACAGCGACAAGCTGATCGAGGGATCGCCCAAGAACTCGACCTCGACCGTGCCGATCGCGCCGTGGGGCGGGAGCGATGTCCCGAAATGTGGGGATTTCCTGCGCTGAGCGCGGTCTGAAGGCGGGTGGCGCCGGCGACCGGGCTAACCCCGCGCGGCCCGATATTCCCTCAGCCGGCTGACCATCTCGTCCGAATATTGGCGCCTTTGTCCCGCCGCCTCCATCGCCTCGCCATTGACTTCGGACCGTGATCGCGTCGATGTCCCAGGCGTCGGCGAGCGGCAGGCAGCCATTCGTGGCCAGATACCAGCAGCCGGAATAGGCCGCCCCCTCTTCCGTCTCGCAGAACTCCGCCGCGTCTTCGGGAGATTTCCCGATCGCCCGGCCGAAGGCCGTGTACTGGTCGCGGCCGGTGATCTGGATCAGGCCGCGGCCGCGAAAACGGTAGCCGTCGCCGCTCGCCGGATCGCCGTTGCCGTTGATGCCGGCGTAGACTTGGTCGGCGAAAACGCGCGGATTGGCGCAATAGGGATCGGCGGCTTCAGGCGTCGGAAACAGCGCCGGAAAGACCTGGCAGGCTCGATCCGCCGTATAGTCAAGATCCTCGACGATCTCATTCAAAGCCGGTCCGGCCTCCACCAGAAACTGGCCCATCGCCGCGGCGCGTCGGCGGTCGTTGGAAAAGTCGAACTTTTCGAAGGCGGAAACGAGAGCCGGCGCCCAGACCGCGGCGTTCGCCTCGGGACACACGATGCGCATCGCCGCGACAAGCGCCCTTGCGCCGTCGTGCGTTTGCGCAGGCTGCGCCGGAGCGGGCGCCGCCGCGCGCGGCGGAGGCGACGGGCGCAGCGGGCGTTTCGCCGCCGCCGGGGTTCCGGGGATGACCACCGACATCGTATTCTCGATGAAATCTGACCCAATGTAGCCGGACCCGGCGATGCCGAGCAGGAGCTTCCAGTTGCCCGGATCGACCGTTATGACGTCCTGCAGGCCGAGCGCGAGACCCGCGAGCACGCCGGCGATGAACCCGATCATCAGGCTCAGCGCGAGATAGGCGAGGCTGAACACCGCCTGTTCGCTTGGCGTCGTCGAGCTGAGCGAGCCCGCGTTCTTGAGGCCGACGATGGCGCGCACGCCTTGTCCGATGACGCCCAGGAATCCGCACAACACCAGCGCGAGCATGACGCTCGCAACAGTCGGAACGCCTCCCTGCCCTGCCATGCCCAGCCTCCTGACGCGGCGGAAGTCGTTCTCGCACGGGCGTCGCTAATGGGGCGTTAAGCTGCCGGGGCGCGGACCCGGTCCTCCACCGTCCAAGTCTCAGGTGATCTTCCAAGCCGCTACCGCGCCCGCCAGACCGGTTTTCGGCCGCTGCTGAGCATACAAGTCCCAGACCCCAGCGTGCCGGACGCCGACGCAATAATTCCAGCAGCCAGCCCTGACGTAATTGTTGACGTTCCCGCCCCTTGCCGCCTGGGCGCCGAAAACTCCGGTGACCACCCGTTGCGGAGCGCCGTTCAGCACAGCGTCGGCGCGAAGGTTTGTGCACATCGCCTCCGCCCCGATCCCGATCGGCTGGATATGGGCCCCCACCAGCCCGGCCGCGCCGTGATAGTAAACGATCGAGCATCCGGTCAATTAAGTCGTCGCCATCAGGTCAGCGCCCGCGACGGCGTGGCCAAAGACTTGAATCGCCTGGCCGCCGCCATGGGGCCGGTTGATTTTGATCAGGCTGCCGTACCCATCGACCGGTAGATGGAACACATTGACGGGGACGCCGACGTAATTGCTGCCCGGGACTTTCGGCTCGAGATCGTACTGATTCGAAAGCAAATCGTGGACGAACATGTAAGAGACAACTCCGCCTGTCGCGTCGCCGACCATGTTGAAATTGTTATTGCTCAGAAACGACACGGGATTGGCCTTGAGCAAAGCAAGCTTGGTGGTCACGTCCTGCAGCGTGGTGTCCACTTGGCCCAGATAGTTTCCCAACGTCGCAGGCAGATGCGCGTCAGCGATCTGCGCCGTGTCCGGCGGAGCAATCGTGCGATCGGCATTTTGCAAGACCATCCGGATGAGGATGATTGCGCGCCGATAGTGCCGGCTTTCCTTCACCTCGTCGCGATTGAGCACTGCAAAATTGTGGCCCTGCGACATTGCTGGGCTTACGGTGGTCGGGATCGTCCCCGCGAGGTCGCGGTCGCGCAGCAGGTCCGCGATCGTATTCCGCTGGCCCATGTGTGGACCCGGAACCGTCGCATTGCGAATGAACGCGATCGTGTCAGCGATACGGACCGCATCGTCTTTCGCCATGGAGTTTATTGTCCCTCTCGACCGCCTTGCGATCGCCTCCCGCCTTAGCGACCCTGAGAGGAATCGCCGATCTTGGCAAGCAACGCGTCCCGCAGCGAACCGAAGGTCGCGGGGCTTTCGCCCCGGGCCTTGCGAAGTGGCCAGGCGGCCGGGCCCCGGCCAGATCCTGTCTCGCCCGGCGAATTTTCCGCCCGGCCGGTGAACAAAATTTTAGCCTGGCGACTGGACCGCCGTATGAATTCCGGCGTTAGAAGTCGATCGTTGCGACGCCATCTTGGGGAAGGTTGGGCAATGACTCATGCCATCGGTCTTCGGCTTGCGCTCGCCGCCGCGGCCGCCTTCGTTCTCGCCGGATGCCAGACAGAGCAGAAGCCTATCCCGGTGATGTCGGTTTCGCAGTACGAGGCGCTACCCCCGGGCCAGAAGCCGACAACATTCCGCGACCCGGACCCGAGGCTCGCCTATCCTTACAACATCCACGAGACCGATGGATTGAGCCGCAATCCGGACGACTGCGCGCGGTGGGGCTGCGTCGACGTCAACAGCTGGTGATGCGGCCGGGTCCGGTTCTCGGTTCGGCGAAGCGGCTCAGTCCGGCGGCGCCGCGCGCGCCGCAGGGAAATCGCTCGCCGCAAGAGAAAGCCCGCCGGAGATGATAACGGCGTTGTCGACGACGCCCCTGCAGGGACGAGGCGAGCGCAGCGGTCCGCACGCCGAATCCTGGGGCCGTGCCGCTCGCCATGAGCCTGCGCAAGGTGAAGCTCGGAGCCGCGTCCGGGGCGCATTGAGGGCGTGGCGCCGGAAACCCGCAACGAGCTCCAACTCCGCAGGAGGCCTTTGTGAACGGCAAACGGCCACGCTCTTGGCGTGGCCGCGAAATCCGATCGGGGACCGACCGGTCAGCGTGAGTAGAACTCGATCACGAGGTTCGGCTCCATGTGGGTCGGATAGGGGACTTCGGTGAGGTTCGGAATGCGGGTGAGCTTGGCCGTCGCCTTCGCCGGGTCGACCTCGACGTAGTCAGGCACGTCGCGCTCCGCCAGCGCCTGCGCTTCCACCACCAGGGCGAGCTGCTTCGAGGCTTCCTTGACCTCGATCACGTCGCCGACCTTCACCTGATAAGAGGCGATGTTGACGCGGCGCCCGTTGACGGTGATGTGGCCGTGATTGACGAACTGGCGCGCGGCGAAAACGGTGGGCACGAACTTGGCGCGGTAGATCACCGCATCGAGCCGGCGCTCCAGCAGGCCGATCAGGTTAGCGCTCGAAGTCGCCCTTCATCCGCAGCGCTTCCACATAGTATTTGTGGAACTGGCGCTCGGAGATGTTTCCGTAATAGCCCTTGACCTTCTGCTTGGCCTTGAGCTGGGTGCCGAAGTCGGTCGCCTTGCCCTTGCGGCGCTGGCCGTGCTGGCCGGGGCCGTATTCGCGCTTGTTGAACGGGCTTCGGGGGCGACCCCAGATGTTCTCGCCCATACGGCGATCGATCTTGTACTTTGCTTGTGCGCGCTTCGTCATCGCGGTTCCTCTGCGAAATCCGACAGTCTGGGGAGGAACGCGCCCTCCTCTGCGCCTCGCGAAAAGGCGCCGACAGGTCGCGGCCGAGCGAGGCTGTGACCACGGGTGCGTCAAACGAAAAGCGCGCCCTCTCGGACCGAGAGCGCGCTCGCCAACGGCCTCCTAGGGGATCGCTTCGGCGCTGTCAATCGGATTGGGAGTCGATGCCGAAGAGCCGATCCATGTCGTCTCGGCCTTCGCCGCGCGCCAGCGCATGGTGCTCGGGCAGACCAAGGTCGGCGACAAGTCCAACGAGATCGTCGCCATTCCTGCGCTGCTCGCGCTTTTGGACATCGAAGGCGCGGTGGTGACCATCGACGCCATGGGCTGCCAGCGCGGCATCGCGCAGACAATCATCGACAAGAAGGCCGATTACATTCTTGCGTTGAAGGGCAACCAGGGCACGCTGCGCGACGATGTCGAACTGTTCGCCCGCGAGCAGAAGGCGGTCGCGTTCAAGAATGCGAAAGTCAGCCAGGACAGGACCGTCGACGGCGATCACGGCCGCATCGAGACCCGGACGGTCACGGTTTTCCAGGACATCGGCTGGCTGCAGGACAACCACCAGTGGCCGGGCCTGAAATCGGTCGTCATGGTCGAGAGCGAACGGGAGACCAATGGCAAGGTCGAAACCGAGACGCGTTTCTACATCACTTCCCTCGCCCTGCTCGCCGTCGCCATCGGACCGATGATCCGCAGCCACTGGATGGTGGAAAACGGCCTCCACTGGGTGCTCGACATGATCTTCCGCGACGACGAGTGCCGCGTGCGGACCGACAACGCCCCCTTCAACCTCGCCATCGTCAAGCACATCGCCCTCAACGTGCTCCGAACCGGCAAAAGCAAGGATTCACGCGCATGCGCCGAAAAGTCGCCGCATGGGACGATAACGCCTCGCAGCCTACATCGCCGCGGACCGTTCAGCGATCCCCTGGCGACGCCGGCGCGGCCCTGGCCATCCCGGCCGGCGGGAGGGTGGCATGCGCAATCTGCATGATGACGGGCAGAATTAACGCCAGAACGATCCCTTTGGGATCAAAACAGCCGCATTTCACTGCGTTTCACAAAATCCTTGACAATTTGTTACGCGGTTCACGCATACGTTACCGCAGTGCAGCATTGACTTTTGCGTCGCGGTGAGATACATAAGTTCAGGTCTAGGGAATGGAGCGACAGCGGCGCCGATATCATCGGAGCAGTGAACAGGAGGGCGGTCAACCAAAAGGGAACCGTCAAATGTTGATCAACGTCATGCGCTTCTTCCGCGAACGCCGGACCTACTGGAGCGTCGTCCAGGAACTGTCCACCTACACAAACCGTGAGTTGCACGATATCGGTATCGATCGCGCCGACATTCATGCGATCGCGCGGCTGGCCGCCAAGGAGGCGACGGCGTAGCGCGAGCAAAACTCCAAAAGAATGTCCATGTCTGGCGGCGGCGTCCTCGCGGGCGCCGCCAGACCGCGAGTTCGACAAACCACAAGGCCTATCAAGTCTAGGTCCGGTTGTATTCATCTTCGATGCGAACGATGTCGTCCTCTCCCAGGTAGCTTCCGGTCTGCACCTCGATCAGTTCGAGGTCGATCTTGCCCGGGTTGGCGAGACGGTGATCGGAGCCGATCGGCAGATAGATCGACTCGTTTTCATGCACGAGCTGCACCGCCCCGTTGAGCGTCACTTCCGCAGCCCCGCGCACGACAATCCAGTGTTCGGCGCGATGATAGTGCTTCTGCAGCGACAGGCGGCCGCCGGCCCGCACCACGATTCGCTTGACCTGATAGCGCGGGCCGCGGTCGATGCTCTGGTAATACCCCCAGGGACGATACATGCGGCGGTGCTGCGTCGCCTCCGGCACATGCTCGGCCTTCAGTCGCGCAACGAGATCCTTGACCTTGTCCGACTGCGACTGGTCCACGACCAGGACCGCGTCGGCGGTTGCGACCACGATCACGTTGTTAAGTCCGATCACGGCAGCCAAATGCTCGTCCGAGCGGACCAGCACGTTCGACGAATTGATGGCGACCACACGGCCGCGCAGGCTGTTGCCGTTCTCGTCCTGCGGGCTCAGCCGCCACACGGTCGACCATTGCCCGACGTCCGACCAGCCCACATCCGCCTCCAGCACGGCGGCGCGTCCCGTACGCTCCATCACGGCATAGTCGATCGAGGTGCGCGGCGCCCGGGTGAACGCGTCGCGATCGAGAACGAGGAAGTCGAGGTCCGTCTTGGCGAGGGCGACGGCCTCGGCGGTGGCCGCCGCGATCTTCGGCCCGAATTCCTTGAGCTCGCCCAGCATCACGTCGGCCCGGAAGACGAAGTTGCCCGAGTTCCACAGATAGCCGCTCGCGATGAAGGTCTTCGCCCGCTCTTCGTTCGGCTTCTCGACGAAACGCTCGACACGGCGGATGTTCGAATCCGCGGCAAGCGGCTCGCCGGGTTGGATGTAGCCGTAACCGGTCGCCGGGTGATCCGGCTTGACGCCGAACGTGACGATCTCGCCCGCCGCCGCCGCCTTGCCGGCCTCGGCGCAGAGGCGCGCGAAGCCCTTCTCGTCCTTGAAGACGTGATCGGCCGCCAAAACCGCGACGATGGCGCCCGGATCCCGGGCCGCCGCCCAGGCGGCTGCGGCGCCTACGGCCGCGGCGCTGTCGCGCCGTTCGGGCTCGAGCAGGATGGTCGCCTCCGCGCCGATCTCCTTCAACTGTTCGGCCACCCGGAAGCGATAGTCGAAATTGGTGATCACCACTGGCCGCTCGAACACCTCGTCGTCCCCGACGACGCCCACGATCGATTGGAAGGTCGAGCGGTCGCCGATCAGCGGGATGAACTGCTTGGGCAGGCTCTCGCGCGACTCCGGCCACACCCGCGTCCCCGACCCGCCGCACATGATCACCGGAAGGATCTTTGTCATTGCATCCCCTGTTTCGCCGCCCCGGAACGTCATGACGTCCTTCCAGGTGGGCTCGCGCCAGACAAACGCCGCCTTCTACCCCATCCGGGCGAACGAAGCATCCCTAGTCGCCAGTCGCCGGACGGCTCCTACCCTCAAGTTCCCAGGCCGGAATTACGACTGCAACGAACGCCGTCCTGGCCATCGCCCCCGGCTATCGGGTGAGCCTGGTCGACGTATCGCTCGGCTGACTGCCGTTCGTTTCAAACGGCTGCCAAAAGCTTCACTTTCTTTCCACCGGGGTGTTCCAAAAATTTCCATGGGCTTCAAAAAGTTGCAAAAAATTTCCGCGGATCGAGACTTATCAATGCGTTACGGCCAGATAATCGGGCTATAATTCGTCATTGCGAAGTTCGACATGTTCGGCTGCGCCAAAGGCGCGGCGACCGGCGCCGGGGGCAGGCGGGGCGAGCGGCGCCCCGACGGCGAGCCACGACGGCACGTGGAGCGGCCTCTCCAGCCCGGCTTGCCGCGGGGACGGCCGAGCCCAGCGGTCGGGCGGCGGCGCGGACTGCTGGCCGGCCGCGGGCGCGATGGGCCCGTTCGGCCCCGCGAGCGGCGGAACAGGCTCAGCCACGGTTGCGGGCGCCTCGGCGGCGACCGGGCTCTCAGGCTCGATCGGCGGCGGCGCGGGCTCAGCCTCGATGACGGGGTTCTGCGCGGCGACCGGGTCGGGCGATGCGGCCGCCGCCGCCGCCATCTCGGCTTTGACGCCGCGCTCGATCCGGTCGACGAGCATCTTGACCACCAGCGCGTCGCCCTCGTGCGACGGCTGCGGCGCGGCCTTGCGGGCGCGCGTCTGATAGGCGTCGAGCCGATCGATCGCCTTGATGTAGGGGGCGATCGCCCGGATGTCGCCCTTCGCCAGCGCCTCGCCCGCCATTTTGACGGCGAAGCCCAGCCGCTCGACCTGCAGGGCGGCATGGATGTCCTCGTCGACCGGCTCGAAGCGCCTGAGATGCTCGCCGACGATCTGCCGCACCCGCCGCTCCGAAAGGCTCTCCACGCTGGCGACGTCGCGGTAGCTCCAGCCCTCGCGCAGGCAGTCGAGCATGCGCCGCGTCCGCGCCGCCCGGGTGAAGGTGGTGGTGTGTCCCCTCGTCGTCTCGTCCATGCCGTCCTCGCCGGCCGCCGGTGGCGGCCCTTCTTTGCCTAAACGGAAAGAACATAGCATAAATATTCTCTTTTTCCAAATAATTTGTCGTCATGAGCCGAAAAGGCGCGGTCTCACAAAGCGTTACGGGGAGGCGGAGGAGGGTGGCGGGGAGTTGAGTGCGGAACGGGTCGCGTTACGATGCAACCGCCGGACGATAACATTCCCCCTCGCATTGGATTGGGAAGCAGCCGCGTTGCGTCCTTCGGTCGGCCTCAAACGGTCAACATCGCGGCCAACCGGCGAGTCTCGGGAAGACGAACTCGCGGCCAGCCTGCCCGCGGCTACGATGCGCGCCCACTGGGCTTTGGGCTCGCGAGCCCGCCATCCCGGTCCGAGCGCGGCGGGCGCGAGTCCTTGAGCAGTTTCAGAAAGGCCCTGGCCAAAGGCGAGAGGCGCTTGTCCGCGAGATAGACGACGTACCAGCGCCGCCAGATCGGGAAGCCCGCCACGTCGAGTTCGCGCAACGGGCCTTCGGCGGCGCCGAGCGTCAGGGCGTGACGCGAGAGCACCGCAAGTCCGAGACCGGCCGCGACCGCCTGCTTGATGGTTTCGTCGCTGCCGAGCGTCATGCGCGTCGCCGGACGGATCTTGTGCTCGGCGAAATAGCGCTCCGTCGCCTGCCGCGTTCCCGACCCGGGCTCGCGCAGGATGAAGGACTCGCGTTCCAGCCGCGCCGGCGCGATCGCGGCGTCATCGACAGAGCGGGTGATCCGCGGGCGCGAGCACGACCAAGGGATTGTCGGCGAACGGCGTCGCCACGATGTCCAGTTCTTCCGGCGCCTGACCCATGATGTAGAGATCGTCGAGGTTCAGCCGCATCCGCTCCAGGATCTGCTCGCGGTTGACGACTTCGAGCGCGAATTCGACCTCCGGGTGGGCGCGGCAGAATTCGCCGATCAGGCGGGTGGCGAAATACTTGGCGGTGGTGATCATCGCGACCCGCACCCGGCCGCGCTTCAGGCCCTGCATTTCCGCCAGTTCCATGCCGAGCAGATCGATCCGCTCGAGCACGTCCCGGCTCGCCGCGGCGACCGCCCGGCCCGCGTCGGTCAGAAACAGCCGCTTGCCGACCTGCTCGTGCAGAGGCAGGTCGAGCGCCTCGGACAGTTGCTTGATCTGAATCGAGAAGGCCGAGGGCGTCACATGCGCCTCCTCGGCCGCCCGGGTCATGTTCATGTGGCGCTCGAGGCGGACGAAAAGGCGCAACTGATGCAGCGTGACGGGACGAAGCATTGTTTTAGTCTACTAAAACGTATCTGTTTAAACAATGAACTTAAATCAAACCTCCCTGGGCCGTAAACCGTCCTCCAACACCAGTTTGCCGCCGCGCCGGTCAGGGAGGATGGGAGCCCATGAACATACAGTCGTCTGAGACCGTCAAGGGCAAGGACCGCTACAAGTCCGGCGTCATGCAGTACCGCAAGATGGGCTATTGGGAGCCCGACTACACGCCGAGCGACACCGACGTCATCGCCTGCTTCCGCGTCACGCCGCAGGAGGGCGTCGACCCGATCGAAGCCTCCGCGGCGGTCGCCGGCGAATCCTCGACCGCGACCTGGACGGTGGTGTGGACGGACCGGCTCACGGCCTGCGAGAAGTACCGGGGCAAGTGCTACCGGGTCGATCCGGTTCCAGGGGCGGAAGGCCAGTACTTTGCCTACATCGCCTACGATCTCGATCTGTTCGAGCCCGGCTCGATCGCCAACCTCACCGCCTCGATCATCGGCAACGTCTTCGGCTTCAAGCCGCTCAAGGCGCTCCGGCTCGAGGACATGCGGCTACCGCTCGCCTATGTGAAGACCTTCCAGGGTCCGGCGACCGGCATAGTCGTGGAGCGCGAACGGCTGGACAAGTTCGGCCGTCCGCTGCTCGGGGCGACGGTCAAGCCGAAGCTGGGGCTTTCGGGGCGCAACTACGGGCGCGTGGTCTACGAGGCGCTGAAGGGCGGGCTCGACTTCACCAAGGACGACGAGAACATCAACTCTCAGCCGTTCATGCATTGGCGCGACCGGTTTCTCTATTGCATGGAGGCGGTCAACAAGGCGGAAGCGGCGACCGGCGAGGTCAAGGGCTCCTATCTCAACGTGACGGCCGCCACCATGGAAGACATGTACGAGCGCGCCGAATTCGCCAAGGAGCTCGGCTCGTGCATCGTGATGATCGATCTCGTGATCGGCTACACGGCGATCCAGTCGATGGCGAAGTGGGCGCGCAGGAACGACATGATCCTGCACCTCCATCGCGCCGGGCACTCGACCTACACGCGGCAAAAGACGCATGGCGTGTCGTTTCGGGTGATCGCCAAATGGATGCGTCTCGCCGGCGTCGACCACATCCACGCCGGCACCGTGGTCGGCAAGCTCGAAGGCGACCCGGCGACAACCAGGGGCTACTACGACATCTGCCGCGAGGGCTTCAATCCGATGCGGCTCGAGCATGGCGTCTTTTTCGATCAGCCCTGGGCGTCGCTCGGCAAGCTGATGCCGGTCGCCTCGGGCGGCATCCACGCCGGGCAGATGCACCAACTCCTCGACCTGCTTGGCGAGGACGTCGTGCTGCAGTTCGGCGGCGGCACGATCGGACACCCGATGGGCATCGCGGCCGGCGCGACCGCCAACCGAGTGGCGCTGGAAGCGATGATTTTCGCGCGCAACGCCGGGCGCGATTATGTCCACGAAGGCCCGACGATCCTGGCCGAAGCCGCCAAGACCTGCACGCCGCTGCGGCAAGCCCTCGATGTCTGGGGCGACGTGAGCTTCAATTATGCCTCGACCGACCAGGTCGATTTCGTGCCGACGCCGCAGGAGTCCACCTGATGTCCCAGCGTGAGCTCCGGCGAGCGGCTCGCGCAGCGTGGACTGATGACTCGTCCGACGGCTTCGTCGCGGCGCTGCTATCCCTGGCGGGCAACCGCCGTCCCGCCAACGAATTCAGGAGTTGGATCCATGCGCATCACACAAGGTTGCTTCTCGTTCCTGCCCGATCTGACCGACGATCAGATCCTCACCCAGATCCAGTACTGCATCGACAATGGCTGGGCGGTGAACATTGAGTTCACCGACGACCCCCATCCCCGCAACACCTACTGGGAGATGTGGGGCCTGCCGATGTTCGACCTCAGCGACGCCAAGGGCGCGCTGATGGAGCTCGACGCCTGCCGCAAGATCCACGACGACAAGTATATCCGCCTGTCGGCGTTCAATTCGAGCCACGGCCGGGAGTCGGTGCGCATCTCGTTCATCGTCAACCGGCCCAAGGAAGAGGAGGGATTCCGGATCGAGCGGACCGCCGGCCCCGGCCGTACGCAACGCTACGCCCTGCGCGGCTACGGGCTCGATAGGCCGGAAGGGAAGCGCTACGCATGAACGCGGAGGCGCGCCAGGCGACGGCTCCGCCGAAGATCAGCCTCGCCGAGGAGTTCGCAGCTTCCGGGGTCGGTCCGGTGCTGCAGCAACTCGACGACGAACTCGTTGGCCTCGCGCCGGTCAAGAGCCGCATTCGCGAGATCGCGGCGCTGCTGCTGGTCGACCGGGTCCGGGCGAAGTTCGGACTGAACGCGCAGGCGCCGACGCTGCATATGAGCTTCACCGGCAACCCCGGCACCGGCAAGACGACCGTCGCGACCCGCATGGCCGAGATCCTGCACAGGCTCGGCTACGTCCGCCGCGGCCATCTCGTTGCGGTGACCCGCGACGACCTCGTCGGCCAGTACATCGGCCACACCGCGCCGAAGACGAAGGAGGTGTTGAAGAAGGCGATGGGCGGCGTCCTGTTCATCGACGAGGCCTATTACCTGTACCGGCAGGAGAACGAGCGCGACTATGGCCAGGAAGCGATCGAGATCCTGCTGCAGGTCATGGAGAACAACCGCGACGACCTCGTCGTCATCCTCGCCGGCTACGCCGACAAGATGGACCGCTTCTTCCGCTCCAATCCGGGCTTCCGCTCGCGCGTCGCCCATCACATCGACTTCCCCGACTACACGGACGCCGACCTTTTCGCCATCGGCGAGAAGATGCTCGCCGGGCTGAACTACCAGCTCAGCGAGGGCGCCAGGCAGGCGCTGATGGCGTACATCCCGCTCAGGCGCACGCAACCGCTGTTCGCCAACGCCCGCTCGATGCGGAATGCGCTCGACCGGGCGCGGCTGAGGCAGGCCAACCGCCTGTTCGCCGACAGCGATCAGGATGTGACCTTCGAGCGCCTCATCACGATCTCCGCGGAGGACATCCGCGCGAGCCGCGTCTTCGAACCTGCAGAAACGTCAAGCTGACGGCTAAGCGCCGTTCCCCGCAGTCCCCTTTCGCTTCGCCTTTCTTCAGCCGCGATACGCGCGACGCCGGCGGGCGCGCACGCCTCTGCGCCATGGTCTCCGAAGCGATCCACCGCGATTCGACGGCTTCCTTGTGGCTCGGCCATCCCAGGCGTTCCGATCGCACCCTTCCCTGCGTTTGAGGGCGCCGCAAATGCCGGCGGCCGCTTCGGAAGGAATTTGCGGGAGGTTTCCTTGACGATCCACCGTCAGCGCGAGAAAAACGCAGGCGCACATCGCGTCGCCTTCGGGCGCGGGCGTAAACGGCCGGCCTCAGCGGCTCATCGATCAAACTGAGGCGCATGCAGACGAGGAGGAACGCGTGAGGGTTTATCTCGTGAGCTTTATGTCCGCTTTGGCCTTTGCCGCATCGGCAGGGGCGGCTTTGGCGGATGGCGACCCCGCGGCGGGGGAAAAGACCTTCAAAATCTGCAAGGCGTGCCACCAGATCGGCGAGAACGCGAAGAATTTCGTCGGTCCCGCCCTCAATGGCGTCGTCGGCCGCAAGGCCGGAACCTATCCGGGCTACAACTATTCCGAGCAGAACAAGAACTCCGGCCTGACCTGGGATGAGCCGACGCTGATGAAGTACCTTCGTAACCCGCGCGCGGTCGTCCCGGGCACCAAGATGGCGTTTCCGGGCCTGCCCAACGACCAGGACGCCGCCAATGTGATCGCCTATCTCAAGCAGTTCGGACCGGACGGCAAGAAGATGTGACGGGGCTCGGCACGCCTGCGCCGCAGCGTTTCGCCGCCGCAGCGCGAGCGCGTGGACATCCAACTGCGCGCCCGTCGCCAAGGCTAAAGCCCAACGGTTCCGGGTCGCGCCCTGGGCGCGGCTCACCCAAGCCGACACCAAGATCGACGGGCTCCGCGCAGCGACCGCTGCCGTTCGCTACCGGATGGCTTCTGTCGCGGGCGCGACGGATACGCTCGGGCGAATTTGCGGCGCGATCTTGATCGTGTCCGCGTCGGCCGTGCAGGCAATCGCCAGCGCCGAGCCGTCGCCGGCGTCGAACTCGCTTCGATCGCCCGCCCGCACGACGATATCGATCCGACGCGGCGGTATGGCGAGCGTCTCGTCGTTCGCCGCCGCCTCGAACACCGTCACTTTGCAGGCGTCCGGCGACGGCAGGAAATAACCGACGAAGCGGGTCGCCCCGACGACATGGTTGAACCCTGCCATCGGCTTGTAGGTCGCGACCGACGCCAAATAGCGGGCGTGCGTCCCGTTCGCCGCGAAAGTCGGGTGAACCTGGCTCGCCAGGACGAAGGACATCGCCAAAGTGGAAGCAAATGACATCGTCGGACCCCTTACCCTGTCTGCCGGCGCACGGTTTCCCGCAGCCTCTGGCAAGAGGTTTACCTCGCCGCCGATATTCGCACAGTGATTGAGGTCACAATGCAACCATCGGGATGCGCCCCGCGTCGGACGTGACGACCCGAGAGAAGCGGAGCCGGTCGAGAACCGCCTCCTCGGATACCAAGTCCCGACTGTGCTGGCGGCGACCGTTGACACGCAGTGTCGCCCTCCGCGAATGCGCCATGCCATGCACAGAGCTTTTCGGCGGCTCCGAGCCGAAGCGTGACAGGCCCGTCTGACGCCCGTGTCTAGCGACGAGGGGTCGGCTGGCGATCACCTCGCGCGCTCGAAATGGAACAGACAAAATTCAGTTGACATGCTTAGTATGCCGTGAGTTACTAAACTCCTATTGAGCTCTCAGACATCGCGGCTAACGCGAGGGCTTGGCGGTGGCCGGCAGTGCCTGGCCAAAAACAGGAGGAACGAACCATGAGGATGAACTGGACGACTGTATCCTTGGCATGCGGTGCAGCAACCGCCGCGCTAATTCTTGGAGCGGTGTCCTCCGCTCAGGCCGGAGGCAAGTCGCTGACGATGTGCTGGGCGGCTTGGGACCCGGCCAATGCGCTGGTCGAGCTCGACAAGGATTTCACCAAGCAAACCGGCATCGAAATGAAGCACGAATTCGTCCCCTGGACGAGCTATGCGGACCATTTCATCAACCTGCTCAACTCGCACAGCAGCGAATGCGACCTGATCATCGGCGACAGTCAATGGATCGGCGGCGCCGCCGAGAACAAGTGGTACGTGAAGCTCAATGACTTCTTTGATAAGAACAAGATTTCAATGGACACGTTTTTGCCCGCAACCGTCGTCGGTTATGCCGAATGGCCCAAGAATACTCCGAATTACTGGGGGCTCCCGGCAATGGCCGACGCCGTCGGCTGGACGTACCGGAAAGACTGGTTCGCCAAACCGGAGCTTCGCACCGAGTTCAAGGCAAAGTATAACCGCGAACTTGAGCCGCCAAAGACTTGGGATGAGTTGATCGAGGTGTCAAAATTCTTCACCGGAAAGGAAATTGACGGGAAGAAGGTCTACGGGTCTTATATCTTCACTGAAAGAGGCTCTGAAGGCATAACGATGGGCGTCACCAACGCCATGTACAATTACGGCTTCGATTACATGGACCCCAACAAGCCCTACCACATGCAAGGCGTCGTCAACTCCACCGGGGCCGCCAAGGGTATGGACGTCTACAAAGAGCTGTTCAAGTGCTGCCAACCGCCGGGGCTGACGAACGCGTATATGCAGGAAGGTCTTGACGCCTTCAAGTCCGGCGAAGTGGCGATGCAGATGAACTGGTACGCCTTCTTCCCGGGGCTGGCCAAGGACCCGAACGTCGGCGGCGACAAGATCGGTTTCTTCAAGAACCCTGCCGGCCCGACCGGCCAGTTCACCCAGCTCGGCGGTCAGGGGCTTTCGGTGGTCGCGGCGTCGAAAGATATCGACGACGCCCTGCTGTACGTGAAGTGGTTCGCTCAGCCGGAAATTCAGCAGAAGTGGACCGATCTCGGCGGGGCGTCGGCGTCCAAGGCGGTGCTCGAGTCGGACGCGTACAAGAACAGCGCCCCCTACGCGCCGTCGTTCGTGGAATCGATGGGGATGGTCAAGGACTTCTGGGCCGAGCCGCTGTACGTGCCGCTGCTCCTGGACATGCAGAATCGTGTCCACGACTACATTGTCGCCGATAAGGGCACTTCGAAAGCGGCGCTCAACTCGCTGGTCAAGGACTGGATCAAAGTCTTCAAGCAGGAAGGCAAGGATCCGTCGTAGCTTGACGCCCTTCCGCAAACCTTCCCTCGGCTGCCGCGCCGGCTGCCGCGGGAGGGATTGATGACACCCGAGCGGACGAAATGACCGGAACGAACGTCACCCCGACGATGGCGGACAGCATCGCCATGCGGCCCGCCGCGCCGACTGCCAGACGCTTGCGCGGCCTGTCGGACCGGTCGATTGCGTGGCTCTTCATCCTTCCGACAATGGCGCTGTTGCTCGCCATCAACATCTTCCCGTTGATCTGGGCGATTCGGCTGTCGTTCACCGGTTTCATGGCCAACCTCCCCGCCAAAGCCCGTTTCATCGGGCTCGACAACTATGTCGATATCCTCACCGACGAGGACGTTTGGGCAGATTTCCAGAACACCGCGCATTTCGTCATTTGGACGATCGCGCTGCAAGTTCTGATCGGCCTGGGTCTCGCGCTGCTGATCAACCAAAAATTCCGCGGCCACAGCTTCTGGACGACCGTCATCCTGCTGCCGATGATGCTGTCTCCCGCCGTTGTGGGCAACTTCTGGACGCTGCTGTTCCAGCCGCAGATCGGTCCGTTCAACTATCTGATCAGTTTCTTCACCGGCATCGCGCCGAGTTCGTTCACAATGATCGGGAGCGTCGCCTTGGCGCCCTGGACGATCGTTCTGGTCAACACCTGGATGTGGACGCCCTATGTCATGCTGATTTGCCTGGCGGGTCTGCGCTCCATTCCCGACTACATCTACGAAGCGGCCGAGGTCGATCGCGCCTCCCCGCTGAGGCAATTCTGGTCGATCACCTTGCCGATGGTCCTCCCCTTCCTCATGCTCGCCGTGCTTTTCCAGGCGATCCAGTCGTTCGTCATGTTCGACATGGTCAACCTTCTCACGTCGGGCGGACCCGGGTCGACCACCGAACTGGTGTCGATCACGCTAAAGCGCGCCGCCTTTGAAAAATGGGAGACCGGTTACGCCTCCGCGCTGGCCGTGATCCTGTTCGTCACGATTTTCGGCGCCGCGAACGTCTATGTGAGGGCGCTCAACTGGGTGAAGCAGCAATGAGCGTCGCCCCGTCGCCGCGCCCATTTTCCGAGCCCTCGCCGCTCGCGAGACGTCTCGCCGCCGTGCTTGTGGTCCTTTACGCGGTCATTACGATTTTGCCGCTCGCCTGGATCGGAGCGACCGCCTTCAAGTCGCAGGCGGACGCGATCGCCTATCCGCCCAAGGTGTTCTTCAAGCCGACGCTTGAGGGGTTTGTCGATCTGTTCACGGTGCAAACGCGTCAGTCGCACGATTTCATCGCCAAGTTGCCGCCGCCCCAAACATGGTATGAGAAAATCGCCCGCGACCGCGACATGGTGATCGCGGGTCCGTCGCGGGTTGTCGAGCGCTTCCTCAACTCGCTGATCATCGGCTTCGGCTCAACCATTCTCGCGACGTTCCTCGGCACATTGGCTGCATATGGGTTTTCGCGCTTCCGCGTGCCCTTGGCGGACGACCTGCTTTTTTTCATCCTGTCGACCCGCATGATGCCGCCGATTGCGGTCGCAGTCCCAATCTACATGATGTACCGCTGGCTCGGCCTCTATGACACGCGGATAGGCATGATCCTGCTCTACACGGCGGTGAACGTGTCGCTGGCGGTGTGGCTGCTCAAGGGGTTCATCGATGAGATCCCGCGGGAGTACGAGGAGGCCGCCTTGGTCGACGGCTATACGCGGCTGCAGGCGTTTCGGAAGGTGGTGCTGCCGCAGGCGGTGACAGGAATTGCCGCAACCGCGATCTTCTGCCTGATCTTCTCCTGGAACGAATATGCCTTCAATCTTCTGTTGACGAGTTCGGACGCGCAAACCATGCCGCCCTTCATTCCGTTCATCATCGGAGAGGGAGGCCAGAACTGGCCGGCGGTCGCAGCAGCCACGAGCTTGTTTTTGTTGCCGATCGTCATTTTCACGATCGCTCTGCGGAAGCACCTGTTGCGCGGCATCACGTTCGGAGCCGTGCGCAAATGACCGGTCGACCCGAAATGAACCCGGCGGGATGGACGCGCTGGTTCCGGCGAGGGCCGTGGGAGAACGGGGCGATGGGCGTCATCGGCCTCGGTATTCTGATGCTGACGCAGCCCTTCTCGCTCGACCTCTACACCTATGCGTTCGTCACGATCCTTGGCGGCACGCTCGGGTTCGTCGTCGTCAGCCACTTTCCGCAGTGAGGCGTCATCATGGCGGAAATTCGCGTCGAGCGGCTGCACAAGGAATTTCAAGGCTTCGTCGCCGTGCAAAATTCGAGCTTTGTCGTCGAGGATCGCTCGTTTTTCGTGATGCTGGGACCCTCGGGGTGCGGCAAAACGACGACGCTGCGGATGATCGCCGGTCTTGAGTTGCCCACGGACGGGCGCATCCTGCTCGACGGCAAGGACGTCACGTTCAAGCGCGCTTCGGAGCGCGACATCGCCTTCGTCTTTCAGCTCTTCGCGCTCTACCCGCACATGAACGTGCGGCGAAACATCGCGTTTCCGCTCGTTTCAATGGGCATGAAGCGCGCCGACGTCAGGGCAAGGGTCGAGGAGGCCGCTCGAACCTTGCGCATCACCGACCTGCTCGACCGCTCCGTGTCCGGCCTGTCCGGCGGCGACCGCCAACGCGTCGCGCTCGGACGGGCCATCGTGCGACGGCCGATGGCGTTCATGATGGACGAACCGCTCGGCGCTCTGGATTCGGAATTGCGCGACGCCATGTGCGGCGAATTGCGTGGATTGCACGACCGGCTGAATGCGACGACTGTCTACGTGACGCACGATCAGACCGAGGCGATGTCGCTTGGCGACAAGATTGCGGTCATGAGCCATGGTGTGATTGAACAGATGGGCACGCCGCGGGAGATCTATGACCGGCCGGCTTCTGCTTTTGTGGCCGACTTCATCGGCTCGCCGCCCATGAACCTGCTGGCGTTCAACGACTCGCTGGAGCCTGGGCGGGGCCTCGTCCGCTTGGGTCAAGCCGACATCAACATTCCGGCCCCGCGCGAGGCCCTGACAAGGCGGGACCTCATCCTTGGCGTGCGCCCCGAACACGTCCGGCTGAGCGATGGCGCTAGGCTGCGAGGCGAAGTGTTCGGAACGGAATATCTCGGCACCACCCAGATCGTCACGATAACGACCGCGCATGGCGTGGTCAAAGCGCGCCTCGCCGCGAGTGTCAAAGTCTCCGTCGGGGATGTGGTTGGGCTTGAATTCCGCCCCGAGCGAATGTCGCTGTTCGACGCCGGCTCCGGCCACGCCATTCGAACTGCGCTTCATGATCACGCCCAGTCGATGGAACACGCCCATGTCTGAGGTTACCCTCGATGGGGTGTCGAAACGCTTTGGCGCGACCCATGCAGTGTCCGATCTGTCGCTAACTGTCGGGAATGGCGCATTCGTCGTCCTGCTCGGTCCGACCGGCGCCGGCAAGACAACCACGTTGCGCCTGGTCGCCGGTCTCGAGCGACCGGATGCGGGACGAATCCGGTTCGCCGGCCATGACGTTACGCGCGATACGCCGGCCCAGCGCGATGTCGCCTTTGTGTTCCAGCAGTATTCGCTTTATCCCCATCTCTCGGTGTACGACAATTTGGCCTTCCCGCTCCGCTCCCCGGCGAGGCCGACGCCGGAGCCGGCGATCCGTCAAAAGGTGACTGAAGTCGCGGCGCTGCTGCGCATCTCCGACAAGCTGGAGCAACGCGTTACGAAACTATCCGGAGGTCAGATGCAGCGCGTGGCCATCGGCCGCGCGCTGGTTCGATCGCCCTCCATCTACCTCATGGACGAGCCGCTATCGTCACTGGACGCAAAGTTGCGCGCCGAATTGCGCATCGAGTTGAAGCGCATTCAAAGCGACCTCGGCGCGACGATCCTTTATGTCACTCACGACCAGACGGAGGCGATGACTCTGGGCAGTCAGGTTGGCGTCATCGAGAGCGGCCGGCTGGTGCAGGTCGGCACGCCACGGCAAGTTTACGAGGATCCCGCAAACATCTATGTCGCTGCGCGATTGGGCAGTCCGCCGATCAACCTCGCGCCACGCTCAGTGTTCCCGGAGATGGCGATGCCGGAGAACACGACGACGGTCGGCGCGCGGACCGAGCACGCTCAAATCACAAAGGCCAACGGCCGGCGCGCTTCCGGTCGGGTCACCTGGGTCGAGCACCTCGGCGACCAGGACCATTTGCATGTCAAACTTGGCGAACACGATTTCGTCACCCTCGCCGATCCGGACGCCGGCCTCGGTCCAGGCGACGAAGTGGCGATCGCACTGACTGATCCGCTGTTCTTCAACGCGGCGGGCGACAGGGTGCGCGCATGACGCCGGAACTTCTTCACCGCGTGATTGTCGCTGTGGCCGATGAGGTGATCGCTCACGCAAACGAACTTACCGAACTCGATCAGGCGGTCGGCGACGGCGATCACGGAGTCAATATGAAACGCGGTTTCGAGGGCGTGCGGGCTGACGCCGAGGCGACGGCCGAGAAACCGCTGCCGGACGCGCTGAAAGCCATCGGCATGCAGCTCGTGATGAAGGTCGGCGGCGCCTCAGGCCCGCTTTATGGGACGCTGTTCCTGACCCTCGGCAAGGAGATCGCTCCGGACGCCTCCAATCTTTCTGCTGCATTCGCCCGCGCCGTTGAGGCGGTCAAGTCACGAGGCAAGTCTCAGCCCGGCCAGAAGACCATGCTCGACGTTCTGGCCCCGGTGCAGATGACGCTCGCGGAGGACGGTCCGGATCTTTTGGCCCGCCTGCCGGTCGTGGCCGCTGTCGCTGCGGAGGCGACAATCCCCATGCTCGCCATCCGTGGTCGCGCGTCTTTCCTTGGGGAGCGCTCAATTGGACATATGGATCCGGGCGCCCGCTCGTCGGCCTTGATCGTTTCGTCCGTGTGCCGGGCGTTGGAGAGCTAAGCATGGCGAATGTGGGGATCGTGATCGTGTCACACTCGCCCAAGGTCGCTGAGGGGGCGGCGGACATGGTGCGGCAAATGGTGGGCGATAGCGTCAATCTGGCCTACACCGGCGGCGATCCAGGAGGGGGCCTTGGAACCGGGGTGGCCTCGATCCGCGAGGCGATCGATCGCGCATGGTCGGAGGCTGGCGTCGCCATTCTGGTGGACCTGGGCGGCGCGGAGACGAATAGCGAGATGGCGGTGGAAATGCTCGAGCCGGAACGGCGGCGACGCGTGGTCGTTTGCAATGCGCCGATTGTCGAAGGCGCTGTGATGGCGGCCACAGAAGCGTCCGGCGGTTCTCCGTTGGAGACGGTTCGGCGGACGGCCGAGGAGCTGTCTCCACAATGAAGGACCCGGCGATGAAGGACCACACCGCGAGCGAGCAGGCGACCGACCGCGCGGAACTCGTCAACGCCGTCGGTCTGCATGCGCGGCCGTCAGTCAAGCTGACGCAACTCGCCAAGACGTTCCAATGTCGCGTCGAAATTGCACTTTCGGCCGACGGGCCCTGGGTGGACGCCAAGAGTCCAGTGAAGGTCATGCGGGTGAAGGCGCCCCGAGGCGCTGTTTTGCACGTCCGCACGTTCGGCACGGGCGCCCGGGTCGCGGCGGATGCGCTGGTGGCTCTCGTTCGCGCTGGATTTGGCGACCAGACCCATGAGCCGGCAGATCTGACCCATGGCTGAGCTTCGCCTGTTCGGCCGCGGCGCATCGCCCGGCGTGGCGAAAGGCGTTGTGACCGTCCTGGATGCGGCGAGGCGGCCTCGACGCAAGGCTGCCGGTACGCAGGCCGAGGAGGCTGAGGCGCTTCGACGTGCGCTGTCTCGATCTCTGGCTGAAGTCGAAGACCTAGTCGGAAAGGCGACCGGCGAAGCCGCAGATATGCTCGGCTTTCAGGTCGCGATGTTGTCCGACGAGGAACTGGCCCGCCCGGCGCTGGAAGGGGTGGGCGTGGGCAAGTCCGCCGCCGCCGCCTGGGAGGCCGCGATGGAGGCCGAAATCGCCGGGTATCGGGACGCCGGCGACGACCATTTTGCGGCCCGTACAGCCGATCTCGAAGATATCCGCGACCGCGTGCTAGGCCATTTGGAGCCGGAAGCCGCGAGCGCCGTCATTCTTGACGGTTCCGTGGTTGTGGCCGCCGACCTTCCGATCTCGCGCTTTCTCGCTATCGACTGGACGCGGGGAGGAGCAATTCTGCTGACGCAAGGCAGTCCGACCAGCCATGTCGCCATGTTGGCCCGCTCTCGCGGCGTGCCGATGGTCGTGAGTCTCGACGGCGCGGCAGATCACATGGCCGGGCGCGAGGCCCTGGTTGACGCAGCGACCGGCGAAGTGGTGCTCGACCCGACCGAGGCCACCCGGGTCGTCTTTGCAGCGAAGGCTGACCGCGAAAAGTCGGCCAGGGTCGCGAGCGCCGCCTATCGCGGGCGGCCTGCGGTCACCAAAGACGGGACCAGGATCGCCCTCAACCTCAACGCTGGTTCCGCGGACGAACTCGATGGGCTCGATCCTGCGATCTGCGACGGGATTGGCCTGGTACGCACTGAGATGCTGTTTCAGGGGTCTGGGGCCCTCCCGGACGAGGACGCTCAGTACGAGGCCTACCGGCGCATCCTCGCCTGGGCCGACGGCAGGCCCGTCACCATTCGCACCTTGGACGCCGGCGGCGACAAGCCGATCCGGGGCGTGACCGTGGATGGCGAAAGCAATCCGTTCCTCGGCCTGCGTGGCATTCGTCTATCGCTGCGCCGTCCGGCCCTCTTCCGCACCCAATTGCGCGCCCTGGCGCGGGCGGCGGCGCATGGGGATTTGCGCATCATGCTGCCGATGGTGACCGTGCCCGCCGAACTCGAGGCGGCGCGCAAGCTGCTGGACGAAGCACTTGCTAGCCTGGCGCAGGAAAATATGCCTGTCGGTCGGCCGAAGCTCGGCATCATGATCGAAGTTCCGGCGGCGGCGATCGCCGTGGATCAGTTCGACGCCGCTTTCTTTTCGATCGGCTCCAACGACTTGACGCAGTACGTGACCGCGGCGGGCCGAGACATCGGGACCGTGGCCGAACTCGCCGACCCGCTGAACCCTGCGGTGCTTCGACTGATCGCGTCGGTCGCTCAGCATGGACGAAAGGCGGGTCGGGACGTCAGTCTTTGCGGCGACGCCGGCGGCGACCCGAGGGCGATCGGCGCATTGCTGCACGCCGGCCTCCGATCGTTGTCTGTGTCGCCCGCGTCCGTCGGAGCCGCCAAGCAGGCAATCGCCTCAACAGACTTGCGCGATGTCGCGCCATGAACGACGCCGAGTCCGGCGCGACCGTCGCCGATTACAAGCGCCTGCTGCAAGCGGTGTGCGACAATCGCCCTTCCGGCACGCGGGGGCGGCTTGCCGTCGCGCTCGGCACCAACCGTTCCTTCGTGTCGCAACTGGTCAATCCGGTCTATGCGATGCCGATTCCGGCTCAGCATCTGGAGACCATTTTCGAGGTCTGCCACTTCTCGCCGGCTGAGCGCGAGGCGTTTCTGGCTGCCTATGACCAGGCGCATCCGGGTCGCCGCGACGCTGGCGAGCCATCGGCCGGAGTTCGGGTCATCAGCGTCACCGTTCCTGATTTGGGGAACGTTCGGCGAAACCAGGCGGTCGACGCCATGATGGCCGAATATGCACGCCAGCTGGCGCGCCTGGCGGCCGCGTTGAAGGATTGAATCCGGCGGCCTGGACCGTCGGACAAAACGGGAGGATTGCAGGATGAAGCGGCTCATGAATGCGGTCGAGACGATGCTCGACGAAAGCCTCGACGGATTCGCCGCCGCGCATGCCGGCATCGTCGAACTGGGGCCTGAGCGAAAATTCGTCCGCCGAAAGACCTTGAGCCCTGGCAAGGTTGCGCTGATTTCCGGCGGCGGCTCGGGTCACGAACCCTTGCATGCCGGTTTGGTGGGCCTCGGTATGCTGGACGCGGCCTGTCCCGGCCAGGTCTTCACCTCGCCGACGCCTGACCAAATGGTCGCCGCCATTGAAGCGGTCGATACCGGCGCAGGCTGCCTGTTCATCGTCAAGAACTACGAAGGCGACGTTATGAATTTCGAGATGGCGGCCGAGATTGCGCTCGCCGACGGCCGAAAAGTGGAAACGGTGGTGACAAATGACGACGTCGCCGTTCCCAAATCGACCTGGTCGACCGGCAGGCGCGGCGTCGCCGGGACTCTGGTCGTCGAGAAGATCGTCGGCGCGGCCGCCGAACAGTCGATGGCGCTCGAGGACTTGCGGGACCTCGGGCGAGAGGTGAACGAGCGCACGCGCTCGTTTGGGATCGCGCTGACTCCATGCACCGTTCCGGCGGCCGGCAAGCCGACGTTCGTGCTCGGCCCTGATGAGATGGAAGTGGGGGTCGGCATCCACGGCGAGCCCGGACGCCGGCGCAGCAAGTTCAGCTCCGCCGACACGATTGCGGAAGAGATGCTGGGGGCAATCCTGGAGGATCTCGCGCCGCCTGCGGGCAGCGAATGTCTCCTGCTGGTCAACGGCTTCGGCGGCACGCCGCTCATGGAGCTCTATCTGATGGTCAACGCCGCCCACCGCATTCTCTCCGGCCGCGGCTTGGTCGTGAGCCGTCACCTGACGGGTTCGCTGGTCACGTCGCTCGACATGGCCGGCTGCTCGATGACGATCACTGTGCTCGACCAGCGGTTGTCGCGGCTGTGGGACGCTCCGGTCAAGACGGCCGCCCTCTCCTGGTAGAGTGGAATCAACCGACGACTGTTGGCGACCCAGTTGCCTGCTAGCAGGGCATTATTTGCCCCCGGGTCGGCGCGCCGATCCGGGAAGCTCTGCAAAATCATGGGGTAGCTGGAGGCACAACCCATCAGTTGCGAGCTTGAGCGGCCGCGGAACAGGGACCTTAACAGGGCAAAAACGGCGCCGAACAGGTCGTTATCAGTCGAATCAGGCAAAGAACCGGTGGCGATACCGGAGCGCGAGACCAGGCGTGGCGGGTTGTAAGGCGCGGCCAGGATTACCTCCAAGGCTGGGAAAAGGGGGTCCTCCGGGCGACCGGAACCGCCCAGGCTTGACGCCCTCGAGGCCGCCACCGCGAGGACCCCGAAGCGTCGCCCAGCCGGCCTCAACCAGCATTCCACCGCTTTCCCTTTTCGCCATGGTCTTCGGGCATGAGCGAGCCCGTGATGATTTTCGCGGTCAGCCTTAGGTGCTCGACGATGGCGTCCATGGCCTCCGCGCTCTGCCGCGCGATCGTTGCGTCAAAGATCCGCTTGTGCTCGGCGAACACGTCGCGGTCGCGATCGACCACCCCGGAATAGCGCCGGTAACGTTCCGTCTGCTGATAGAGTTGGGAGCGGATCTGGAGCAGCTTCGCCGAACCGCAGGCTTTGACCAGCGCTTCATGGAAGGCGCCGTGAGCGATGGCCCATTGGTCCGACGCCAGGTGCGGCTCGCCTTCGGCCCGCTCCGATATTCTCGAGAGCCGATGCCAGGCGGCGACGAGATTGGTCTCCCAGTCGAGATCGCCATAGGCGATCGAGCGCGCCAAGGCAGCCCTCTCGATCTCCACGCGCGCCTCGGTGAGGTCGCGCAGATCCTCGACCGAAAGCGGAGCCACGCGATACCCCTTCTGAGACTCCGCGATCACGAGGCCTTCGGCGCCCAGCCTCGAGAGCGCTTCACGCACAGCGCCCAGACTGACTTCCGAGCTCTCAGCGATGTCGTTGATGCGCAGTTTGCTGCCCGGAAGCATCCGGCAGGCGAGAATGTCTCCCCGAAGCGTCTCGAAGATGCGGTCCGATTGGGTCTGATTGCTCATCGTCTTATCCCGCCCGCCCTCCCGGCGCCCTCCCGCGGGCAGCCAAGTCCGGCTCGCCCCGCCCGACGGGGCGATCCTTTGTCGGCGCCGCCCGTGCGCGGGATCGTTCCAGCCGGTTGGCGTGACGGCGGAGCGTTTCCCGCAGTTGCAGGTTCTCCGTAAGACGTTCCAAAAAAATCTGCTAGCATGTAGAAAATATATTTTCAATTGATAAATCTCGTGCTAACGATCAAATAAATTCGGCGTTGGGAACGCCGCGACCTTTCCCAGGACGGAGGAAACGATGAAGCTTTTCCGGCACGGCGCGCCAGGTTCGGAGCGGGCGGGCGCCCTTGACGCCAAGGGAGGAAAGCGCGACCTCTCCCTGCTCGTCCCCGACATCACGCCCGATTGGCTGTCGCCCGAGAAGCTTCGCGCGATCGCTGCGATCGATCTCGCGAAACTGCCGGCCGTGCCGGACGGAACGCGCATCGGCGCGCCGGTAGGGGGCGTTCGGCAGTTCGTCGCGATCGGCCTGAACTACCGCAAGCATGCGGCCGAGGCCGGCATGCAGATCCCGAAGGACCCGGTGGTCTTCAACAAGGCGATCACCTGTATCCAGGGCCCCAACGACCCTTTGACCTGGCCGGAGCGCTCCGAAAAGATGGACTGGGAGGTCGAACTCGGCTTCATCGTCGGGACGAAGGCGCAACGGGTGAGCCGGGAGAGCGCGCTTGCGCATATCGCTGGCTACTGCCTCGCCAACGACGTCTCCGAGCGCGAGTGGCAGGCCAACCGCAGCGGCCAATGGGTCAAGGGCAAGAGCTTCGACACCTTCGGTCCGCTCGGTCCCTGGCTCGTCACCGCGGACGAGGTTCCCGATCCGCAGGCGATCCCGCTTAGCCTCGCGGTCAATGGCGCCGTGCGCCAGAAGAGCAGCACCGCCGACATGATCTTTACCGTCGCCGAGATCCTGTCGCATCTCAGCCAGTTCATGACGCTCTTGCCGGGCGACGTAGTGATTACGGGAACGCCCGAAGGCGTCGGCCTCGGCATGAAGCCGCCGCAGTTCCTGAAGCGGGGCGACATCGTCGAACTCGACGGCGGGATCCTGGGATCGCAGCGGCAGACGGTCGTCTGAGCCGCGCGCAGTTTCGACCGCCTAACCGTCGCGATGGGCGACTCCAAGCCGCGGATCACGGGCCATTGGCGCTGATGAACGCCGAAGCGGGAGCCGGCGCCTCGACAGATGGGGAAGAACTCCGGCTCGGCGGCTGAACCGCATCGGCCGAAGGAAAAGACAACAGGGAGGACGATATGGCGGAATGCGAAGTCTTCAGCGGCGGTCCAAGGCTCAACCGTCGACGCGCGCTGCAATTGGCCGGCGCCTCCGCGCTCGCCTCGGTAGCGCCTCTCGGCGTCGCGCGCGCCGCGCCGCGACCGGTCAAGATCGGCTACGTCACGCCGACGACCGGCCCGCTCGCGCCAATGGGCGAGGCCGACGACTATATTCTCAAGAGCGTGCGGGAAGTGCTGAAGACCGGCGTCGCCAACCCGGGCGGAACCTATCCGATCGAGATCATCGCCAAGGATAGCCAGTCGAACCCGAACCGAGCGGCCGAAGTCGCCGGCGAGCTCATCCTGCAGGACGGCATCGACTTCATGGTCGTCGGCGCGACGCCCGAGAATTCCAATCCGGTCTGCGATCAGTGCGAGCTCAACGGCGTGCCCTGCATCTCGACCACGACGCCATGGCAGCCCTGGTTCTTCGGCCGCGGCGGCGATCCGGCCAAGGGCTTCCAATGGACCTACCATTATTTCTGGGGTATCGAGGACATTCTCGAGGTTTTCACCAGCATCTGGAAGCAGATCGACACCAACAAGAAGGTCGGCCTGTTCCTCGCCAACGACGGCGACGGCAACGCCTGGGGCGATCCGAAGCTCGGCCTGCCGCCGATGCTGACCAAAATGGGCTTCAAGGTCTTCGATCCCGGCCGCTTCCAGCCGCTGAGCCAGGACTTCAGCGCCCAGATCGCCGCCTACAAGAGCGAGGGCGTTGATATCCTGTGCGGCGTTCCAATTCCGCCGGATTTCATCAACTTCTGGAAGCAGGCGCGCCAGCAGGGGTTCCACCCGAAGATCGTGACCATGGGCAAGGCCTATTCGTTCCCATCCGTCGTCGATTCGATGGGCGATCTCGCAACCGGCCTGTCGCAGGAGCTGTGGTGGACGCCCGCCAATCCGTTCAAGTCCTCGCTAACCGGTATCACCTCGAAACAGCTCGCCGAAGGCTACGAGGCGGCGACGGGACGGCAGTGGAACGGCGCGATCGGTTTCGTGCATTCGATGTTCGAGATCGCCGCGGACGTGGTGAAACGGGCGAAGGACCCGACCGACAAGGCTTCGCTCCGCGACGCGATCATCGCCACCAACCTCAACACGATCGTCGGCCACATCGACTGGGGCAAGGGGCCGATGAAGAACGTGTGCAAGACCCCCTTGGTCGCGGGGCAGTGGGTCAAGGGCGACAAGTGGAAGTACGACCTGATCGTCGTGGCCAACACCGAAGCGCCCGAGATTCCCGTCGCCGCCAAGCCGATCCCGATCCCGTATTGAGCTCAGCAAGCGGGGACCCTCGGCGATGACCGCCCTCCTGTCGTTCGAAAACGTCTCCAAGAGCTTTGGCGCGCTCAAGGTGACCGACGACCTGTCGTTCGAGGTGCGGAAGGGCGAGGCGCTGGGCGTTCTTGGGCCGAACGGGGCCGGCAAGACCACCGTCTTCAATCTGATCACGGGCGGACTCGCGCCGGACGCAGGCCGCATCCGCTTCAACGGCCAGGACATCGTCCGGCTCTCTCCGCATCGGCGCTGCCGGGCGGGCATCGGACGATCCTACCAGGTCGCCCTGCCATTCGAGGGCATGACCGTGTTCGAGAACCTGCTGGTCGGCGCAATGTTCGGCGCCGGCCAACGGTCCGCCGCCGAGACCAACGACCGCTGCGTCGATCTCCTCGATCGCACCGGGCTCCTCGGCAAGGCCAACCGTCTCGCCGGGTCGTTGACCCTGCTCGACCGCAAGCGGCTCGAACTCGCGCGCGCGCTTGCGACCGGCCCGGAGTTGCTGCTGCTCGACGAGATCGCTGGCGGCCTCACCGAGCACGAGGCGCGCGACCTGATCGACCTGATCAACGACATCCGCTCGCGCGGTCTGACCATCGTCTGGATCGAACACGTCGTGCACGCTCTGCTGGCGGTCGCGTCGCGCCTCCTGGTGATCGCCTTCGGCGCCAAGCTCGCCGAAGGCGAGCCCCGCGAGGTGATGGCGAGTTCGCAGGTGAAGCGCGTGTACATGGGCATCGAGGTCTAGAGGCCCATGATGCTGCGGGTGAGAAATCTGATTGCGCGCTACGGCGATTTCCAGGCGCTCTTCGGCGTCGACTTCGACGCCGCCGAGGGCAGCATTGTGGCTCTGATCGGCGCCAACGGCGCGGGAAAATCGACCTTCCTCCGCTCGATCGCCGGGCTGATGCCGTCGAAGGACGGCGAGATCCGCTTCCACAAGGACGACATCGGCGCGCTATCGGCCGACGAGGTCGTTCGCCGGGGGGTTTCGATGATCCCTGAGGGGCGGCGCCTCTTTCGCAGTCTGACGGTCGAGGAGAACCTCAGGGTCGGCGCGTTTGCCGGACGACGCGGACGATGGACGCTGGAGACGGTGTACGCGCTGTTCCCGGCCCTGAAGGAGCGCCGCGCGAATTCGGCGACCGCCCTCTCCGGCGGCCAGCAGCAGATGGTCGCCATCGGCCGGGCCCTGATGTCCAACCCCGACCTTCTGCTTTGCGATGAACTGTCGCTGGGTCTTTCGCCCGCGGTAATCAAGGACATCTACGCAGTGCTGCCCCGGATCCGCGACGAGGGCGTATCGATCGTCGTGGTCGAGCAGGACATCGATATGGCGCTGAAAGCGGCCGACGAGATCTACTGCTTCATGCACGGGCGCGTGACGCTGCACGGCGCGCCGCGGGACCTCGGCCGGGATGCGATCTCCGCGGCTTATTTCGGACTGGAGAGCCGCTGACATGGTCGAATGGCTCGACGCGATCATGCAGGGCGTTCTTCTCGGCGGACTTTACGCCCTGTTCGCCATCGGCCTCTCGATCACCTATGGAGTCATGCGCCTCGTCAACATCGGCCACGGCGATTTTCTTGTTCTCGCCGCCTATCTCGCGCTGTGGCCGGTCACGCAGATGCACCTGCATCCGTTCCTTGCGATCCTGCCGGTGGCGGCGCTGATGTTCTGCCTTGGCTATTCGCTGCAGCGGGTGCTCCTCAACCGGACGATCGGGCCCAATCCCCTGGCGCCGCTGCTCGCGACGTTCGGCCTCTCGATCATCTTGCGGAACGGGCTCCAGCAAATCTTTCACTCGGATTCCCGTTCTTTTCAGATCGGCGATCTCGGAACCGACAGCATCCCCGTCGGCGGCGGGATTTCCATCGGCGTGTTTCCGCTGATCGTGTTCATGGTCGCGGCTGCGCTGACGCTGCTGGTCTCGCTCCTCTTTTCGCGCACCCGTATCGGGATCGCGCTGCGGGCGACGTCGGACGATGCCGAAACGGCCGGACTGATGGGCATCCGGGCCCGCCATACCTATGGGATCGCGCTGGCGATCTCCTTCGCCCTGATTGCGGTCGGAGGCGTCTTCGCCGGCATCCGGACGACCTTCACGCCCGAATCCGGACCTGCAGCTCTTCTCTACGCTTTCGAGGCCGTGGTGATCGGCGGCATGGGCTCGCTCTGGGGCACTTTCGCCGGCGCCGTCATCCTCGGCGTCGCCCAGACGATCGGCGCCAAGATCGCCATAGGCATCGGCATCCTCGCGGGGCACCTCGTCTTCCTCGCGGTGCTGTTCTTCAAGCCGACCGGCCTCTTTGCGAGGACGTTATGAGCGCGGGCGGCGTTTCCTACACGGTCTCGCGCAATACCCGCATGAGTGTCGCGGCGGTCTGGCTCGGCGTCGTCTTCGCGTTTGCAGCGCTCTCCGTTCCGCTGTGGGGGAGCCCGGCGCTGATGCGCTGGGCGGTCGAGGTGATTTGCTATCTCGTGCTGGCCCAGATGTGGAACCTGATGGCCGGCTACGGCGGGATGATGTCGGTCGGCATCCAGGCCTTCGTCGGCATTGGGGCTTATTCGGTCTTCGTGTTCGCCCAGCACCTCGGCGTGCACCCTTTTCTCGCCATTCCGCTCGGCGGCCTCATGGCTGCCGGCGCAGCGCTGCTGACCTCCGTGCTGGTCTTCCGCATGCGGGGCGGATATTTCGCCATCGGCACCTGGGTGCTGGCGGAAGTGTTCCGCATCGCGTTCTCCAATGTCTCGCTGCTCGGCGGCGGCTCGGGGCAGAGCCTGACGGTGATGGCGCACATCGACCGAACCACGCGGGAGATCGGCGTCTACCTGATTGCGGCGACCGTCCTGATCGCCGCATCGCTCGCCATCAACCTTCTCCTGCGGTCGCGCTTCGGGCTCGGCCTGACGGCGATCCGCGACAGCGAGGACGCGGCCGAGAGCCAGGGCGTCGACGTGAAGGCGCTGAAGCTCCAGGTCTACACCCTCGCCTCATTCGGGGCGGGCCTGGTAGGCGCGGTCTACTTCACCAGCATCCTGAGAATCTCGCCCAACGCCGCTTTCGATCCGAACTGGGTGGTCGCGGCCGTTTTCATCGTCGTCATCGGCGGGATCGGCACGCTCGAAGGTCCGATGCTCGGCACGGCGATCTTCTTTGCGTTGCGCTGGCTGCTGGCCGACTACGGGACCTGGTACTGGCTCGTGATGGGCGCCGTCGCTGTCGGCGTGGTGGTCTTCGCGCCCGCCGGCGTCTGGGGATACGTGCGGGCGCGCTGGGACCTGCAACTTCTGCCGCTTCAGCGCCGGCTGATCCTGTCCGGATCGGCTTCGCAGCGCGGCGCGCGGCTCATGGGTTTGGCGCAAAAGACGGAAGCCGGGAGGACATGAGCATGCCCAGACCGATCTCCCCGGCGCCGAGCCGGCGTCACCGAGGAAGCTGCGGCCCGACCGATCCGCGCGACGCTTCGCCCGAAACAGAAACATAGGTCCAGGAGGAGGAAGACATGACGGCAAATCAGGGTTTCGTGAAGCCGACGCGCAGGCCCGGCGAACTCGGCGTGCATTCGCTCGACCATTTCCATTTCGTCGTCCCGGATCTGGCCGCGGCCAAGACCTTTTACGACGAATTCGGGCTCGAGGTCGGCGAACGCGGCTCCGCCGTCACGCTCGGAACGAAGGGCGGTCCGCACGTCTGGGGCACGATCGGCGAGGGACCGCGCAAGAAGCACCAGTACGTCTCGTTCGGCGTTTTCGAGGACGATCTCGACCGCTTCGCCGAGCGCTTCCAGAACTCTCGGGGTCAAGCGGGTCGATCCGCCACAGGGCGTCGAACTTCGAACGGGATCTGGATCCACGACCATGACGGCAACCTCGTGGAGATCGCCGTCGCGCCGAAGACCTCGCCCAATGAGAAGAGCGCGTTCGTCCAGCCGTCTGCGCCGCCGCTCCATCGCGGCGCGCCGAACCGCAGCGCCGTCGAGCGCACCCATCCGCGCCGGCTCGCGCATATGCTGATGTTCACCACGGACGTGATCAAGGCCATCGACTTCTATTCCAAGGTGCTTGGACTTCGGCTTTCCGACCATTCCGGCGAAGGCATCGCGTTCATGCACGGCATCCACGGCAGCGACCACCACATGATCGCGCTCGGCAAGTCGAGCGGGCCGGGCATGCACCACCTGAGCTGGGACGTCGGCAGCGTCGATGAGATCGGCCTCGGCGCCATGCATATGCTCGGCAAGGGCTACGACAAGGGCTGGGGCCTCGGGCGCCATGTGCTCGGTTCCAATTTCTTCCACTATGTCCGTGATCCCTGGGGCTCGTACTGCGAATATTCCGCCGACATCGACTATGTTCCGGTCGACGCCGACTGGCCGGCGGCGGATCATCCGCCCGAGGACTCCTTCTACGTCTGGGGCCCCAACCCGCCAGCCGACTTCGTCCTCAATCACGAAGCCTGACAGGGACCGACGCTATGAGCAGCCGCAAAGTCATCATCACCTGCGCCATTACCGGCTCGATCCACACGCCGTCGATGTCGCCCCATCTGCCGGTCACCGCCGAAGAGATCGCGGAAGCCGCGATCGGCGCGGCGGAAGCGGGCGCAGCCGTCGTCCATCTCCACGCGCGCGATCCGAAAGACGGGCGGCCGGACCAGTCTCCCGGCCGTTTCAAGCCGTTTCTCGAGGTCATCAAGCAGCGCTCGAACTGCGTGGTGAACATCACCACGGGCGGCGCTCCGACCATGACGATCGAGGAGCGACTGAGGCCCGTCGCCCTGTTCAAGCCCGAAGTCGCCTCGCTCAACATGGGATCGATGAACTTCGGCCTCTTTCCGATGCTCGGTCGCTTCAAGCAATTCCAGCACGACTGGGAGCAGCCTTATCTCGAAGGCTCGCGCGAGCGCATCTTCAAGAACACTTTTGCCGACATCGAAACGATTCTCACGACCTGCGCCGACAACGGCACCCGATTCGAGATCGAGTGCTACGATATCGGTCACCTCTACACGCTTGCCCACTTCGTCGACCGCGGCCTCGTGAAGCCGCCGTTCTTCGTGCAGAGCGTGTTCGGCATCCTTGGCGGGATCGGCGGCCATCCCGAGGACGTGATGCACATGCGACGGACTGCGGACCGGCTGTTCGGCAAGGACTACCGTTGGTCGGTGCTCGGGGCGGGACGCAACCAGATGACAATCGCCGCGCAGGCGCTGGCGCTCGGCGGCAACATCCGCGTCGGCCTCGAGGATTCGCTCTGGCTCGGCCCCGGCCAGCTCGCCAAGTCGAACGCCGAGCAGGTCGCCAAAGCGCGGCGCATCATTGAAGAGATCGGACTTGAGATCGCGAGCCCCGAGGAGGCGCGCGCAATCCTGGGGCTCAAGGGCGGCGACAAGGTCGATTTCTAGGAACGCGGAGCGGCGCGCCCATCAATCGTTTCGCAGGGTCCGCGATACAGGGCCGGAAGACGGGAGGTCAAAATGAACATTCATGCCCGAGACGAACGCGTCCACGGCATCAAGGAAATCGCCGAAGGCGTGCTTGAGGATCTCCGCCGCAATGCGGCCAAGGCCGAAGAGCTGCGGCGCGTGCCGGACGAGTCGATCGCGATTCTCAAGTCGAGCGAACTCCTTCGCGTCCTTCAGCCGGCCTCCTGTGGAGGTCAGCAATTGACGATCCGCGCGCATGTCGACGCGGTCTCCACGATCGCCCGAGGCTGCAACGCGACGGCCTGGGTTCTCGGGGTCTATCATGCCCATAGCTGGCTGATGGGCCACATGGACGGCAAGGCGCAGGAAGACGTCTACGGCAAGGAGCCCGACACCATGGTCGCGGCGGTGATTGGCCCGCGCGGCAACGCTGTCCGCAGGTCCGACGGCTCCTTCACGCTCAGCGGATTCTGGCCCTTCGGCTCCGGCAACGCCTCGGCGGACTGGCTGCTGCTCGGGGCCGAACTGTTCAACGAGGCTGGCGAGAAACTGGACGAGGGCGACCTGCTCGTGCCGGTCGGTGACGTCGAAGTGCTTGACGACTGGCACGTCGCTGGCCTCCAGGGCACGGGCTCGAGCTCGATCCGGTGCAAGGACGTCTCGGTCCCCTCCCATCGCTATCTCTCGCTGGCGGCGCTGCTCGATTGCGATACGGCGGCTTACAACGACCCGAAGGCGCCGGCCCTCTACAAGTCGATGGCGGGGCCGGTGCTGGGACTCTGTATCGCGAGCTCCGCCCCCGGCGTCGCCCGCGGCGCGCTCGACGAATTCGTCAAAGTCGTACCCGGGAAAAAGGTGATGTACACGGCGCACGTCTCGCACGAATGGATACCGCTCCAGACGGCGCTCGGCGAGGCCGCGACGATGATCAACGCCGCCGAACTCATTGTCTACAAGGTCGCAGACGACATCGACGCCTATGCGGCTCGCGGCGAGCGCATGCCGGTGGAGATGCGCGGCCGCATTCGGATGGACATCGCCTACCTCGTCCGCCTTTGCCGCGACGCGGTGGAGAAGCTCTATACGGTCGGCGGCGCCGCGGGGCTTTCGCTCAAGAGTCCGATCCAACGGGCCGCGCGCAACCTGCAGGCGACGAACATGCACGGTCTCCTGCTGCTCGACCCGGCCGCCGAGCTCTATGGCCGCATTCTGCTTGGCATGGATCCTGGGACCCCGATCCTTTGACCGAAATCGCAGGCGACAAGGCGACTGCGCAAACCGAGGCGGGAGCGACCTGGGAGCCGGTCCCGTCAAGCGACTACACCCAGGCGATGGGGCAGCACGTCGCGTCCGTCTGCGTCATCACGACGGCGCTTGGCGCGCAGCGTCACGGGCTCACCGCGACCGCGGTTTCGTCGGTCTCGGCGCAGCCCCCCCGTCTGCTCGTTTGCGTCAACCGGTCGAGCTTCACCCACGCCAAGATTGGCGAAGCCGGCGTCTTCTGCGTCAACGTGCTTTCGGAGTCGCAAGACATCGTCGCCAAGGCCTTCGCCGGCATGCTCGGTCCGAGCGTCGATCGCTTTGGGGTCGCAGAGTGGACGACGCTTCGCACGGGGGCGCCCGCGCTCGTCGGCGCCGCGGCCGTCTTCGATTGCGCAATTGGCGATCGTCTCGAGCAGTCCACCCACACCGTCTTCTTCGGCGACGTCGTCGGCGTGTCTTCGCGCCTCGGGCAGGACACGCTGCTCTACGGCTCGCGCAAGTTCCGCCAGTTGCGCAAACTCCTCCTCTCGCTCGAATCGGCGCCAGGCGAAACGCTGCATTACTAGTCTCGCTGAGTAGGTGGGAAAAGCAAATTGGTGCGAAAATCAGTATCATATGGCGCCAAGGCGGGCAATCCAGTTTTACTGGAGAACATTCGATATCTTGTGTCAACTATCGTCGCTTTAGATCCCCCGACGTTTACGACAACGAGGCCGCCTGTAATTTCTGCTCCGTGATTGAAAAACAAGGTCATATTTCCAATATGCAAAGGGGCGACGATATTGACATGCCTGATCTTCAATCTTGGTCGATGGGTAGCCAAGAATTGCAAGCGCCCGACTTCGTGCTGCTTTTCTTGAATGTCGGTTTGACGGGCGATGATCGCATTTTGCGTTTCCGCGGAGTCGGACGCTTGTTTCAATTGAGTTGCCTGAAATCTAGCTGTTCTGTCGGCCAATATCAGCAGCCGTACTTGGAAACCAGCTACAACAACCAGCAATCCGTTGAATATGGCGAGCCAGAGCGTGTAAGTCGCAATTCGATCATTAGGATCTTCGGAGGCAGGAATGTCCTTGGCTTCTTTGTTGGTATGTGTATAGCGACTGTAGTCTGTTGGCGTATGGGTGCGTTCCGATGAAAGCCAAATCTGGTTCGCATAAAATGACGTAAGTGCCGCCAAGAGCACTGCGCAAACCATCCCGATTAGACGATCTCGCATTTCGCCCCTTCAGATTTCCTCCAACCTTATCCCGTCCCGTTCCAAAACTGCTAGACAGGCGAGGAAAAAAGACGCGGCGAACGTTCCACGCGCCAACTTGCCGGTGATCGAGGTTTCCGTCTCTTCGAGGCCATGCTTGTTCAAACACTCGGCTAGCTCCTTGCCATTGGTCTTTCGGCGCGACGGGCCCCGGGCGGAGCTACCCCGCCATCTCCTCCGCTCGCGCGCGTGCGGCGGCGGCGGCGCGCGCCATCAGAGAATCAAGGCCATCCTTCCCCTGCAATACGGCAAGGGCCGCGGCGGTGGTGCCGGCCGGGGAGGTGACGTTGCGGCGCAAGACCGAGGGCGGCGTGTCGGGCTCGCGCCGCATCAGTTCGCCGGCGCCTTCCACTGTGCCGCGCGCGAGGCTCATCGCGAGTTCCGCCGGCAATCCAAGCGCCTCCCCCGCCGCCGCGAGCGCCTCGGTGAGTGCGAACACATAAGCGGGACCGCCGCCCGAGATCGCCGTCACCGCGTCGATCGCGGCTTCGTCGTCGACCCAGTGAAAGGCGCCGACGGCGAGCAAAAGCCGCTCGGTCCAGCGGCGTTGCTCCGGCGCGACTTCGGCGCTCGCGAAAGCGGCCGTGACGCCTCGCCCGATCGCCGCCGGGGTGTTTGGCATGGCGCGGACCACCGCCCGCGCCCGGGGCAGGCGCGCCTTGAGATTGGCGATGGTCTTGCCCGCGAGAATCGACACGACGAGCGTCTGTTCGCGGACGAGCGCGGCGATCCGGGGCGCCGCGTCGTCGAGCGACTGAGGCTTGATCGCCAGCGCCAGCAGGTCGGGCGGCGGCGTCTGGCTCGGGTTGACCACGACGCCCCGCGCCGCGAGCCCGGCGATGGCGTCCGACGGGTTGGGTTCGATGATCGTCAGCGAGGAGGGCTGAAGGCCGCCGCCGAGCCAGCCCGCCGCCATCGCGCCGCCCATTTTGCCCGCCCCGATCAGGACGAGGCGCTCCGGCCAGTCTTGCGTCATCGCCGAACCTTTCCGATCGCGCAGAGCGGAACTCGTTGGCTCTTCGCGCGTTGCCGCCTCACTAAGGTCGCGCGCGGCGCCGGACAAGGGGCCTGCTATGGCCTTGAAGTGGCGAGAATGCGCGAAAATGTGATAATCTGACACTAGCCAAGCTGCACGCTTTTGGTTAAGGGCCGTTCAGGCGGTGACGCGCGGTAACCTTCGTTAAACCGTTGAGACGTATGGTAAGCGAAGCGTTAAGCGTTCGAGGCGAGCGGGGGTCTGGAATGAAGGCGAACGGGGTCTTTCTGGGGGTGGCCTTGGCGGCGGCGGTCTTGACGAGCGGCTGTCAGCCGATCATTCAATCCGGCCTGCCCGATCCAACGTTGACGGCGCGCGACAAGCAGATGATGGCGCTGGCTGAGCCGGACGAGTACAGTATTCCAACCCGGCGCAGCAAGATCACATATCAGACGAACGAGCAGCCGGGGACGATTGTCGTCAATACAAGTTCAAATTATCTCTATTTTGTCCTGCCCCATGGCGAAGCCATTCAATACCGAATCGCGAGCGGCGCCGAGTATATGGGGTGGACCGGCCGCGCTACCGTGGGCGCGATGAAGGAGTGGCCGACCTGGATGCCGACCGCCTCGATCATGGAGCGCTGGCCGCAGTTCCAGGTCTATAAGCAGCATGGTCCCCTCGAGGGTCGATGGGACAATCCGCTCGGCGCCCGCGCCCTCTATCTCTTTCAGGGCAATCACGACACGCTCATCCGAATTCATGGGACCAACGAGCCCTCGGAGATCGGCGGCCACGTGTCCTCCGGCTGCATCCGCATGCGCGATATCGATGTGATCGACCTCTATAGCCGCGTCCACGTCGGCACGCCTGTGATGGTGATCAGTTAGTCGAAGAAGTCCGCTATTTCACGGTCAGATCGAGGGTCGACTGGATCTCCTGCCCGACCGGATCGATGACGTCCAAGCCGAAGGAGGTCAGGACCGGTGTAACCTGAGTTGGCGCCGGCGGGCGCTCGGCTTGTCCGACCGGCGCGTCACCGGAACGGCGGCTCGTCGAAGCTGCGCAACTTCCGCGAATGCAGCGTCTCGTCGATGCTCTGCAACAGGCCGAGCGCCGCGATGCCGATCTGCAGGTGCTCGCCGATCGCCCGTTCGTAAAAGGCGTTGGCCGCGCCAGGCAGCTTGATCTCGCCGTGTAGCGGCTTGTCCGACACGCACAGCAGCGTGCCGTAGGGCACACGCATGCGGAAGCCCTGTGTCGCGATCGTCGCCGATTCCATGTCGACCGCGATCGCTCGCGAAATGTTGATGAGCCGCCGCTCCTTGGACCAGCGCAGCTCCCAGTTGCGGTCGTCATTGGTGACGACGGTGCCGGTGCGCAGCCGCCGTTTCAGCGCGTCGCCCTTCTCGCCCGTCACCCTGGCCACCGCCTGCTGCAAGGCGACCTGCACCTCGGCGATCGCCGGGATCGGCATCATCAGCGGCACCGCGTCGTCGAGAATGTTGTCGCGGCGCAGATAGGCGTGCGCCAGCACGTAATCGCCGATGAGCTGCGACTGCCGCAAACCCGCGCAATGGCCGACCATCAGCCAGCAATGGGGCCTCAGCACCGCGATATGATCGGTGATGTTCTTGGCGTTGGCCGGCCCGACCCCGATGTTGACGAGGCTCACGCCGCGCCCGTCGCTGCGCACCAGATGGTAGCCCGGCATCTGGAAGCGGTGCCAGGCGACGCCCATGGCCTTCAGCTCCGCCTCCTCGGGCGTGAGCGACCGGTCGATCGCTACGTTGCCGGGGAGGACCACCTTTTCGACCGCCGGGTCCGAGTGGAGTTGCTTCAGTCCCCACTGGACGAACTGGTCGACGTAGCGGTGATAGTTGGTCAGCAGCACCCAGGGCTGCATCGCCCGCCAGTCCGACCCGGTGTAATGGACGAGCCGCCGGAGCGAGTAATCGACCCGCGGCGCGTCGAAGAGGGCGAGCGGCCGCTCGTGGTCGTGCACGAATTCGCCGTCCGCCGTCTCGTCGCCGATAGTGGCGAGCGACGGACTGGGAAAGTAGCGGGCAAGCTCCGCCGCGTCGGAGGCGCCGCGGGTCAGCTCATCGCCGCTTTCGATCACGTAAGGGTAGGGGATCTCCTGATCGCCCACCCCGACCTCGATAACCGCTCCGTATTCCGAGACGAGCGGCTGAAGCTGCTCGAGCAGGTAGGCGCGGAAATCCGCAGGCTGCGTCACCGTGATGGCATAGACGCCGGGCTCGCTGAATTTCGCATAGGCGCGCGGGCTGGTGGGGGCCGGCCCGCCGGCCGGCTGGTAGGTCAGCCGCAGTTCGGGGTAGCGGAACAGCGCCCGAGTGGCCGCGGACGGCGGCTCGCCGGCTTTGAGGAAGCGCTCGACCGCATCGCGCAGCGCCTGCGCCGCCTCGTCGTAGAGGCGCGCCAGCCGGTCGACCGCCTCCTCGGGCGTCGCCACCCGCACGAACGGGCCCTTCATGGTCTCATTCGACGGGATCATGGTCACGGGCGGGCCTCCTTCGCTTCGCCGGCGTGTCTAGCCGCGGCCGGCGATGCAGGCGATTTCGACCGTATAGGCCGGTGCGGCGAGCTTGGCTTCCACCGTCGCGCGAGCGGGCGCGTGGCCCGCCGGGACCCACGCCTCCCAGACCGCGTTCATCTCGGCGAAGGTCGCGATATCGGCCAGGTAGATGGTCGTCGACAGGAGCTTGGTCTTGTCCGAGCCCGCCTCCTGAAGCAGGCGGTCGACGGAAGCGAGAATCTCTTTCGTCTGCTCCGCGACGGTGCCGCCCTTGGCCGCGTCGGCGACCTGGCCGGCGAGGTAGACGGTGTCGCCGTGGATGACCGCCTGCGACATGCGCGGGCCGGCGTGCAATCGGGTGATGGCCATGGACTTCGTTCCTTCACGCGGGCCGATCACGCGGGCTCGACGCCCGGAACAGCGCCGAGGAAATCGCGCTTGCCGATTTCGACCCCCGCGCCGCGCAGGATGTCGTAGGCGGTGGTCAGGTGAAAATAGAAGTTCGGCAGAACGTAGTGCGCAAGGTAGTTCGCGCCCTGCATCTTCAGCTTGAGGTTGGGGCCGGCCGGAAACACGATGGCTCGGTCGAGCGCGCCATCGATTGCCTTCGCGTCGAGGGTTTTCAGATAGTCGAGCGTCCGCACGATGCGCTCGCGCAACTCGGCGAAAGTCGCCTCCTTGTCCTCGAACGCCGGCGCCGCGACGCCCGCCAGTCGCGACGGCGCGTTCTTGGCGTTGTCACAAAAGGTCTGGACCTGGCGGACCAGCGGAAACATGTCCGGCGCGAGTTTGAGGCCGAGATAGTTGGTCGGGTCGAACTTCAGCGACTTGGCGTGCGCCTCCGCCTTGTCCAGGATGGCGAGGAACGCGGTCAGACAGCGTTCGAACACCGGCACGCTCGATTGATAGAGAGACAGGGACATGGGACGTGATTTCCTTGAATGAGCGTCGCGCCTTGGCGCGGGGAGCCGTGCATGCACGACATTTGTGACGATATCAACTTGAGGCCGCCCGGCCGCCCCTGAAAGGCGATCACAGGGACTCCGAGGGCGCCGGATCGAGATGGGGCGCGACGACGCCCTGGGCCTCCCGGCTCGTTACGACCGGCACGATCTCGAATGTCGTTCCCGAACCTCGCCACTCGAGAATCCATTGCTGGATCAGGCGCAGGTCGCTGCAGCGCATGAGCTGAAAGCAGCGGGAGAAACTCGCCTCGACCCAGCTGTCGACATAGTCAAGCCCCTCGGGCAGCGCTCGGCCGGCCTCGCGGAGCCGATGATAGACCGGGACCATGCCGCTGTCGCGAAACCGCTCGATGACCATGAACAGCATCGACGTCGCCCTCCCAGGCCGTCGCGCGCCGCGCGGATTGGATCAGGCTTTCGCCGCGGCCGACTGGCCCTGGCCTTGCGGCAGGTCCGGGTCGAAACAGGCCCAGACCGGCGCGGATTTGGTCCAGATGATCGCGCCGGGCGGGACGGGGTCTCGTTCGTCGAGGGCGCCGACGCGGACGATGATCTGGTTTGGCCGCGGCTCCGCCTCGCTGAAGACCGGCGTGCCGCATTGGGCGCAGAACCGGCGGTGCATGACCGAGCCGCTGTCGGCCGTGCAGACGTAATCGGTCAGCGGACCCGAGACGGTCACGGCGTCCTTGGCGAACACGGCGTTGACCGTGCCGCTTCCGGCGCCGAGATACTGACACACCCGGCACCAGCACTGGCGCACGCCGAGCGGCGCATCGGCCTCGATCGAAAAGCGCACCGCGCCGCAAAGACATCCGCCGGTGATCGGCATCGCCGCTCCTTCCCCGAAAACCCCGCGACCTTAGGCGCAAACGTCCCGGCTTGCCAACGGCCCGGAAATTGCTCAAACAAGAGCATCGGACATCAAAACGACGGTCAAGCGACGGTTTGTCCGGTTTGCGACACGGGAACACGCGGCGGAAAGACGTTTTAGGGATGCACGTGACGAGGAATCCGCAGGGGGAGGCGATCGACGGCTTCATCCGCCGAAAGCTCGAGGCTGCGGGCGTGCGTCCGACCCGACAGCGGGTCGATCTCGGCCGCGCGATTTTCGGCGGCGGCGACTGGCACTTCACCGCCGAGATGATCTACCAGCAGACGCGGGCGATCCGGTTCGCCCCGACTCTCGGCACCATCTACAACACGCTCAACGAATTCGCCCGTTGCGGCCTGTTGCGTGAGATCGCCATTTACGACGCCAAGCTCTGGTACGACACCAAGACCGGCCCGCATTTCCATTTCTATCGCGAGGACTCGGAAGAGCTGTCGGACATTCCCGACGAGTGGCTGCCGACGATCGACATCCCGGCCCCCGACGGCACACGCATCGCCGCCATCGACGTGATCGTCCGGCTCAAGAAGGCGTAGCGGAACGCTCCAACTCACGCCGCCTCGAGCGCCAGAGTCGCCGCCGCGGTATTGCTGATCGGGATGTGATAGTTGGAGCAGACCTTGCGCATGGGGCCGGCCGAGGCCGCCGCCCGCGCGGCGAGCCAGTTGATCAGCTCGACGCCTTGCGTGCCCGTCTTCTCGACCAGCTCCAGGATGCTGAACTGCGTCGCCCATTCCGGGTCGTCGACCATCGTATCGAGGAACTTGAGGTCGAACGGCTTGTTGATGAAACCGGCGCGCTCGCCCTCGAGCTGGTGGCTCAAGCCCCCCGAGCCGATCGTCACGACCTTCATGTCCTTGTCCCAGGCCGCAATCGCCCCGCCGACCGCCTTGCCCATCGCGTAGCAGCGTTTTGCGCTCGGCAGCGGGAACTGGACGGTGTTGATGCACACCGGCACCGCCGCCGGCGCGTCGCCGTCGGGCCAGAACAGCTTCAGCGGCACGGTGAAGGCGTGATCGACCAGCATCTCCTGGCAGGTGACGATGTCGAAGTCGCTGGCGACCAGATGGTCGATGATCGCCCAGGAGAGTTTGGGGAGTCCCTTGAACGGCGGCAGGGTCGGGATGCCCCAGCCCTCGTCGTCGTTGCGGTACTCCGCCGCCGCCCCGACCGCGAAAGTCGGCATCTTGTCGAGGAAGAAGTTGAGACCGTGGTCGTTGTAGAACACCACGACGGCGTCCGGCTTCACTTTGGCGAGCCACTCGCGGGCCGGATCGAAACCGTCGAAGAACGGTTTCCAGTACGGCTCCTGCTGCAGGCCCTTGGCGATCGCGCCGCCAATGGCGGGAATATGCGAGGTCGCGAGTCCGCCGACGATTCTGGCCATTGGGGTTCCTCCCTTTACATCGTTTCGGGCTGGTCGTTCTGGGCGACGAGCCGCGCCTTGAAGGCGTCCTTGGTCATGCCGGTCTGGGCCGCGCCCAGGTCCTGCACGTCGAGCCCGAGGATGCCGGCGAACTTGGCGAGGTAGTAGACGTTGCCGCCGGCCGCGAGCAGCCCGAGCACGTCGCGCTTGCGGATCGCCTCGGCCTGCCGATCGTTAAGGCCGTAGGCCCGCATGTAGGCCTCCTCGTCGCTGCGAAACGTTTCGCGGTTGGCGGCGCTGTTGAATGAAAAGCACATCTTGTTCAGCGCGTAGCCGCGCATTGCGAGCGCGCCGTCGAACGGCGTCGTGCCGAAAATCCCGTGCGAGGCAGACATTCGATCCTCCCGATAATAACGATTTCTCAATCGAATATCGGCGCCATTGCCAAAGAGCAATGCATGGATCATCATGAATTGCATGAGCGATTTCGATTGGTGGGATCTCGACGCCCGGCTGCTGCGCCTGCTCGTGGCGATCGTCGAGACGGGCTCGATCACCGGCGCGGCGCAACGGCTCGGCGTCACCCAGTCCGCAGTCAGCCACCTTGCCGGCAAGCTGCGCGCGATCGTCGGCGACGCCCTGTTCGTCAAGGCGGGCCGCGGGATCGTCGCGACCGCGCGGGCCGAGGCTTTGGCGCTGCGCGCGCGCGACCTCTTGCGGGATCTCGAGCGCTTCGCTCATTCCGAGACGTTCGATCCGGCGCGCTGGCGGACGACCTTCGCCATCGCCGCCAACGATCTTCAGCGGGACGCGCTGCTGCCGGGGCTCCTCGCACGCCTACGCGAGCGCGCGCCGGACGTAACGCTGAGGATCATCCCGTCCGATGCGCCGACGTCCGCCATGCTGCGCGAGGAGCGATGCAACCTGATCATCAGCCCGCGGCCGCCCGAAGGGGCGGACATCATGCAGAAGCGCCTGTTCGAGGACCGCTATCGCGTCTTCTATGACGGTGCGCGGCGCGCCGCGCCGCGCACGCGGGCGGAATACCTCGAAGCGGATCATGTCACCGTCGTCTATCCGCCGCAGCGGTCGCTCGACCTCGACGCGCATTTGGCGGCCAAGGGGATCAAGCGTCGGTTCGTCGTGACGGTGCCCGGATTCGCCGGCGTTCCGGCTTTCCTGCGTGGCGGCGATCTGATCGCCACGGCGCCGAGCCTGTTGCGTTTCGGCCCGTTTCAGGCGCTCGCCAGCGCGACCCCGCCCATTCCCTGCCCGATCCTGCCGATGTTCCTGATCTGGAGCCGGCGCGACCACGACGACCCGGCGCACCGGTGGATGCGGGCGGAGATCGAGGCGGCGGCGAAGCCGGTGGCGGCGCAGGCGCGGTAGACGCCTGGGGATCTCAGCTCGCCGTGCCGCCGCAAGGACGCAGGTGGGGCAATTGACAGTGTTCGACTTGCCAACTTAGGATTCTTTTGAAGCCGCACAGGACAAGCGCGGTCGATAACACGGGAGGAATTCATGCGAATGATGTTGCGCGTCCACCTCGACGCCCTCAACGGAACCGAAGCGCTGAAGTCGGGGGCGTTGCAAAAGGCGGTCGCCACGTTCTCCGAGGCGTTCAAACCGGAAGCCTCGTACTTCTCACTCGAACGCGGCATGCGGACAGCTTTCTTCGTTTTCGACATGAAGGGCTCGCACCAGTGCCCGGAAGCCGCCGAAGCCTTCTTCGCCATCGGCTGCGACGTTCACTTGTCGCCTTGCATGACATCCGACGATCTTAAGGCGGGGCTCCCGGCTGCCGGGCTCTGAGAGATTGCGCCGGGAGCGCCGGGACCGGCCGAGATCGCCGGGGGCCGCTGCTGTGCTCCTCTCGCCAAGGGCGCGCGCTCGAAGACGCGGTTGAACGAGGCCGGGTCGTCGTGACGGCGCCCGGCTTCGTCGGCGTTCCCGCTTTCTGCGCGGCGGGGATCGGCTCGCCACTGCGCCGAGCCTCATGCGTTTCGGCCCGTTTCAGGCCCTCGCCAGCGCGACCCCGCCCGTCCCCTGCCCGATCCTGCCGAAGTTTATGATCTGGAGCCGCCGCGACCACGACGACCCGGCGCACCGCTGGATACGGGCGGAGGTCGAGGCCGCGGCGAAGCCGGTGGCGGCGCAGGCGCGGTAGAAACAGGGCCATTCCTGCGTTCCGAGGCGTAGGCGCATGTCCGCGTTCGGTAAGGTCACGGCGCCTTACTTCGGCTCCTGCAGCGCCTGTTCGAGGGCCATGCGGATGAATCGCTGATAGGGCATTCCAGCGCGCTCCGCGCGCGCCCGGACGGCTTCGAGCAACTCGCTTGGCAAGCGCAGCGTGACCGGCTTGTCCTTGCGCTTGAGTTCAAAGCGCACAACCTGGCCTCCGGTTAGATCGTAAGCGCTCAAATCGGCGGTCTCGACAAAGTCTTTGGCTTCCTTGTCCGTCCTAGAGCGGTTTCCGATCAATCCGTATCGTATCCGCAGGACCTGAAGTAATTCCCGCATTCGCCGGGTTTGAAGATTTCGGCGCAGGCTTCGAGTGCGTTCAGGAGGCCTGTGACGGTTCGCTCGGCGATTTTGCGCAGGAAGGCCTTGAGCTTGGAGTAGGCTTTTTCGATGGGATTCATGTCGGGGCTGTAAGGCGGCAGATAAAGCAACTCGGCTCCGGCGGCTTTGATGAGTTGCTCGACCCTTGCTCCCTTGTGGCTCGACAGATTGTCCATGACGACGACGTCGCCTTGCGAGAGCGTGGGAGCGAGGCATTTCTCCACCCAGTCCTCGAACGTGGCCGCGTTCATCGGCCGGTCGTAGGCCTTTTGCGCCACGAGACCGGAAAGGCGTAGGCCGGCGACGAGCGTGATGGTCTTGTAATGGCCATGCGGAATGCCGACCCGCAGTCGTCGACCGCGCCGGCATCGTCCGCCCTTGCGCGCCAGATTGGTGGAAGCCCCCGTTTCGTCAATGAACACGAGCTTCCTCGGATCGAGATCGAGTTGCGCCCCAAACCACTCCTGGCGCCGCTTCAAAACATCGGGGCGCTGCTGTTCCTCGGCATGCGCGGTTTTTTTTTGAATGTGATCTCGTGCCGATCGAAGAAGCGCCAGATCACCGACAAAGAAAAGCGCTCGCTGCAGTTGGCGATCAACCGCTCCTGGATTTCCAACAACGTGATGTCCGGCTGACGACGAATGAGGCCAAGCAGATAATCGCCATGCGCCTCAATGCGGTCCGAGCGTCGATCCCCGCCCGTCGGCGCCGGGGAAATCTCGCCGGTGGCCTGGAAGCGCCAAACCCAACGGATGGCGCTGGCGATGCTGACCCCGAAACGCTTGGCCGCCGCGTTGCGCGACAGGCCGCCTGCACGGCCACAACAGCCTCCACCACACGTGTGCGAAGATCTTCGGATAGCGCCATCCCCGCCGCCTCCTTCACGCGGCGGAGCCCATGAATCATGAACAGCCCTGATTCGGGAATCCCCCGCGATTTATTTCGCTGGGAAACCGCTCTAGCCCGACTTTCTCAACCGAGGTAGCGCGCGAGCGGAAAGGCGCGTGGAATCAAGGGTAGGCTGCCGAAGGTCTCCACTACATGGGGCGCAACGGGAGCTGCGCCGCCGGACCGGGAACGGCGATTCGCGGCGGCGGCTGCGGCGGCAGGGCGAGGCCGAGTTGTTGCAGGAGAAGCTTCTGGTCGACATTCGGCTCGGTGTGTCGGCACATGATCAGCGTTCGGCCGTCGGTGGTGGGGAAGTGGACGTCGAGCATTTGTATGCCGGCGAGCTTGTCGAGCACGGCGCGCGGGGTGAGGCCGGCGGCCATCGGCCGGAGCCGGGCGCGCAGCGTGACGTGCAGGCAATAGGCGAGGAAGGCCACGAAGATGTGCGCCTCGACGCGGCTCTCGAGCTGGTGGTAGATCGGCCGGAGTTGCAGATCGTCCTTGAGGTTCTTGAAGGCCGCCTCGACTTCGACGAGTTGAATGTAGAACCGCCACAGGTCGGCGGGATCGCGCCCAGACATGTTGGTGCGCAAAAGGTAGCGGCCTTCGCGCCGGCGCGCCTGGCGCAGCTTCTTGCGGTTGAGCGCGTAAGTGAAGGCGGCGGTGTGGGGATCGACCTTGATGTCGAGGAGGCGCCACGCCGCGGGCGCCTTGGCTTTGGCGGCGCCGAGCTTCATCAGTAGGCTCTCGCGGGTGAGGTCCATCAGCGCCAGCTTCGCCAGGCGCGCCCACAGCCATTTCAACCGCCGCTTCCGCATGGCGCGCTCCTTGTCGATGCGCGCCCGGCTCTGGGCGAACACGTAAAGCTCGTCGTCCTCGGCCAAGAGCTTCACTTCGACGCCCGGCCGCACCTCATGCCACGGCAGGCCGACGAGAGACTTCTCCAGCTTGCCGAGGCGTCCCTTCGGGGTCCCCACCAGATAGGCGACCGGCGGATCGGATTGCCGCATTTCGGCGAGCACGTCCTCGGTGGGGATGCCGCGGTCCATCACCCAGATGCGCTCCGCCTTGCCGTACTGCGCCTCGATCTTCGAAAGGAAGGCGCGCAGCGTCGTCTTGTCGGAAGTATTGCCGGGGAGAACCTCGTAGGCGAGCGGAAAGCCGTCGGGTGTCACCACGAGCGCAATGACCACCTGCACGCAGTCCGGACGCTTGTCGCGGCTGTAGCCGTAGCGGCGTTTGTCGCTGTCGTCGTCCGGCGGGTCGGATTCGAAGTACGTGCTGGTCAGATCATAGAGAAGGACGTCGAAGCGGGCGCCGAACAGATCCTGCCACCGCCGGCGCAGGTGCGTGAACAGCGCCGGCTTGTGCTCGACGAGCTTGTCGAGGCAACGATAGAGCGCGTTCTTCTCGACCAGCGCGAAATCTTCGCCGAGCAGATCGCCCATGGCGCTTTGCTCGAACCACAGCCGGTGTAAACGCCATTCGCTGCCCGGATCGATGAGCCGGTAACACGCCAGCGTCTGGAGAATGTGCCGCCAGCAGGTTCCTTCGCGGGAATCGGGCAGACGGGCCGCCCAGAAGCGGTCGAGTTCCAGTTGCTCGTAGAGCTGGCAGGCGAGCCAGCACGCGCCCCATTGCCGCGGCCGGTGTAGTTGCATGGCCCCGAGCCGGATCTGCACGCCGTGGTCCTCGGCGTGTTCGGGCAGCGGCCGATCGGCGGGGAACAGGGCCAATTGGGTCGGCTGTCGCGCCTCCTCGTCGAAAGCTTCGATCACCCGGCACCACGCCTCCTCCTGGCTGTCGTTGATCTCGCCAAGATAAAGCACCTGGCGCTGCACCACCTTGCCGCCGGCGCAGCGCTTGCTCTCGACAATGCTCCAGTAGCAGTGCTCCTTGCCGTCCTTGAGACGGCGATTCGGTCGCAAATACATGGCGACCCCAGTCTACGCCAAACGCGCAATCTGAAAAGATACTAGGTCTCCACTACACGGCTATTTCAAAACCCGGCCATTGATCCGACTCGTCTTTTGCTCCTTCCCAGCCCCAAAATTCGTTCCCAGCCTGCTCCGGTTGAGAAAGTCGGGTTAGGCGGGGAGCTTGGCGGCGGTGATTTTGGGGTGCGGCTGGGCGGGCAGTTGCAGCCTCATTCGGTCGATGAGCAGGCGCAGGTCTGGCTCGGGTCCGGTGGTGCGGGTGAGGAGGATCTCGCGGCCGTCGGTGGTGGGCAGATGCACGTCGATCATCTGCGCGGCGGCGAACTTCGCCAGCGCGCTGCGCACCGTGAGACCCGGGGCGAGGCTGTGCAGACGGCGGGTCAAGGTGATCTGCAGGCAATAGGCGAGGCGTAGGTCAGCGCGCCGGTCTTGTCGACGTCGGTCTCGACCAGCCGCCAGGCGGAGGGCGCCTTGGAGCGCGCCGCGCCGAGCTTCATCAGCCTTTCCTCGCGCGAGATGTCCATCTCGGCGAGTTTCTTCAGCCGCGCCCACAGCCACTTGAGCTGCCGCCTGCGCATCGCCCGCTCCTTGCTGACGCGATCGGCGCTCTGGGCGAAGACGTAGAGTTCGTCGCCCTGGGCGAGGAGCTTGACCTCGACACCCTCGCGCGCCTTGCGCCACGGCTTGTCGACGAGCTGCTTTTCGAGGCGGGTCAGGCGTCCTTTGGGCGTTCCGACCAGATACTGGACGGGCGGATCGGCCATGCGCATCTCGGCCAGGACCTCCTCGGTCGGCACGCCGCGGTCCATCACCCAGACCCGCCGCGCCTTGCCGTACTGGCTCTCGATCTTTTCGAGGAACGACCGCAGCGTCCGTGCTGTCGGCCGTGTTGCCGGGCAGGACCTCGTAGGCGAGCGGCAGGCCTTCGGGGGTGACGACGAGGGCGATGACGAGTTGCGGGCAATCGGGCCGCTTGTCGCGGCTGTAGCCGTGGCGGCGTTTCGAGCCCTCGGGCAGGTCGGAGGCGTTGACCTCGAAATAGGTGCTGGTCAGATCGTAGAGCAGCCCGTCGAAGGAGGCGTTGAACAGATCGCGCCAATGCTGTGTCAGATGCGAGAACAGCGAGATCAGACGAATTTGACCGCGCTCGGGTTGGCGGTGAGAGTTGCGGCGCTGACGCCGACAAGAGCGACGCTGTCGCCTCGGGTGTCGCCGATCATCACGCTGCCGTTTGAGGCCGAGGAGGCATGGCTCAGGACCGCGGCCAGATCCTGGGCCTGGGTCATGGCGCCGGTGAGATAGGAGAAGTCGGAGGTCGACAGGACAAGCCTGTCGGCGGTCGTTCCCGAGGCCGCAAAGCCGGAGATCGTATCCTTGCCGTACCCCGCGCTGAAGGCGAAGGTCTCCGCGCCGGCGTTCGCGTTGCCTGCCTGGATCGTCTCGTTGGCGTGGTAGGCGAGGCTGAACGAGCCGTTGCCGATCGCGAGGGTTTCGGACTGCCCGGACCGGGTGAGCGTGACGTTCTTCTGGTACAGGTCGATTTCGTTCGACGTTGCGCTGAAGTTCAGGTCGTCGGCCACGACGTTGCCGCCGTTGACGACCGATTGGTAGGCCGAATAGGCCCGCCCCTTGACGTTGGTGTAGAGGTATTCGAACGCCGAACCGGACCGGACGGTCGCAACAGAGAGCGCGGCGCCATTGGCGAGGTCGGTCGTGGACTGGCTGGCGGTGAGAGCGAAATTGGCCGCGGTGAGATTGAATTGGCCGCTGATGTCGATGGTCATGTCGGGCGAGGTGTCCCCGGCGAGCGCCACCTGGACGACGGTCATGTTGTGGGTCGGATCCAGTTGGTAGCGCACCTGGGCGCCGGCGCTGGTGAAGGCGTTCGTGCCGATGAAGGTGAAGGCCTGCGTGCCGGCGGCGCTCAGGTTGGCGTCGATATGGCTGAGATCGATGACGTCCTTGGCGACGCCGAAATTGAAGTTGATCCAGTCCGGCCCGAAAGGCGTCGAGTTGGCGGGCGAGAGATAGGTGAAGATGTTGGCTCCCGGGCCTCCGAAGAAGAACTGCTTGCCGAAGCCGCCGACGAAATTGTTTTCGTGGAGGCCTCCCGTCAGGTGGGCGCTCGGGCTGCCGTACAGGGTCGTCGGGCCGGTCTCCGTTCCGGCGTTGATGGTGGCGGCGTTGGTCGAGACGAGGAGATTTGGCGTCGGCAGCCCCGCCGCGTTGTAAGCCGCCCATGCGGCGGTGGAGTAGGCGGAGTTGCCGTAGTCCAAGATGACGTTTCCGCTCATTGTCACGCCGGACATTGGACCCGGAAAGAAGTCGTCGTTATATACACTAAAGCCGAGGTAGTTGTTGGTGATGGAGATATTGCTGAACGTGCCCGTTCCCATGTTGCCGGCGTCGATGACGGCCGAACCGCCGATCAGGTAGTTGCCGGTCACGGTCACATTGCTGGTGGTGACTTCGTTCATAGCGGTGATGCGAACGCAATCGTTCGAAAAGGAGACGGAGTTCGGGTTCAGTGTCCAGTCGATGAAATTGTTCGAGATGGTCATCGGCGCCGTGCTGTCGTTGATCGTGATCGCGTCCGGATGGAGACCGGTGCTCGCGTAGCCCGCTCCGGAGAAGTAGTTGCCGGAGATGAGGCCCCCGCCGTTCACATCGATGCCGTCGGATGGCGTGTCGAGAAAGCGATTGTTGGTGACGGTGATCCGGGTCTTCGACGTTATCCACATGCAGAGTGGAGAGGGGATACCTTCGCCGTCGAACGTGCAGTTGGTTACGGTCGTATTGGTTCCCTGGTTGACCTGGATGGCGTCGTACCCGGTCGTGGCGGCGAAGCTGCAGTTCTCGATCGTGATATTGCTGGCGCACACAGCAATGGTCGCATTGCCGAAGTCATAGCCGCTGACGGTCGCGCCGGCTTGGCCAATAGAAACCACGTTGGTTTTGGCGTTGTAATACAAGGGGCCGCCGGGAGAGGTGGGGATCGAAGAGAGCGGCTTGAGCGAGGCGGCCGCGAGCGGATTGCCTGCCGGCGTATCGATCCCGGGGAGTTGCACTCCCGGATCCGCGTTGCGAAGCAACTGAAGTTCGGCGCTCGTGTACATGACAGGCCTTTCGACTAATCGGAGCTTCTTTCTTTCACGAAGCGTAAGCCATTGATCTCGCTCGTGGCGAGCGGTTTTGGGGTTGCCGCTACTGGGTACAGGCGATGGGGAATCCGAGGAGGTGGAAAGCCTTTTGTTGGATCGGGGTCGGGCGGCTGAGGATGGTGAAGGGGCGGTCCGGCGCGCCCGCGGTCACGACGGTGTTGCGCGCGAGGGTCGCGAGATCGGCGAGCAGGCTCTGGAAGCGAGTGGACCGGGGCGCCGTCGGGCGTGCGTCCGGTGGCGCTTTTTGCGAGGGCGGCGGGGGAGCGCTGCGCCTTGGCGACCGGGCTGTCGCGCAGGGCTTCGGCGGCTTCCTTGTCGTCGTCGTCGTAGAGCATCGGGGCGAGGCGCGCCCGCATGCGCCACTCGACGTAGTAGGCCAGCATGCACAGGAACACGTGGGCGCGGACGCGATCCTCGAGCCAGTGATGGATCGGGCGGACATCCAGGTCGACCGTCTTCAGGCATCGAAAGGCGCGTTCCACCATGGACAAGGATTTGTATGTCTTGACCGCGGTTTCGTCGGCGAGGGTCTGTTCGGGCAGGCTGGTGCGCACGGCGTAGAGGCCGTCGAGGGCAGCCTCTTGCGCGATCTCATCGCGCTTTCGGGCGAAGGCGAACCGGTCGTCGGCGATCGTCAGCTCGAAGTGCTTGGCCATCTTGTGCTTGTCGAGCACGGCGCCGACGGCCATGCCGATCTCGGCCGCGCCGCGTAAGGGGCGGGTCTTGCGCGTGACGCTGGCTGTGATTTTGGCCAGATCGCGCTCGGTGGCGGCGAGGAGGTCCTCGCGCTTTCTGGCGCGCTCGCGCGCGAGATCGGGGTTGCGGCAGACGATCAGCCGCTCGCCGGGAAAGTCGGGCGAAGTGATCGCCGCCATGTCGCGCTGGTCGAACAGCGACATCTGCAGATGGCCGCCGCCGACCAGCTCCTTGAGCGCGGGGGCGCGCAAGGCGGTGATCCAGTCGAGCCCGGCCGGACGCAGGTCCTCGTCGATGCGCGCCTGAGTGATCATGCCGCGATCGCCGACGAGAACGACGTGGTCGATGGCGAAGCGGCGCTTGAGCTTGGCGACCTGATCGGCCAGGGTCATGGGATCGCCGGTGTTGCCCTCGAACACCTCGATGGCGACGGGGCAGCCGTCGGGCGCGCACAGAAGGCCGTAGACGATCTGCAGCTTGCCCTTCTTGCCGTCGCGGTTGTAGCCGCGTTTGGCCAGAGGGCAGCAGCGGCCTTCGACGTAGCTCGACGAGACGTCGTAGAGCACCAGCGTCCCGCTTTTCAGATGGCGCTTTGCGATCGTGGTCTCGATCGCGCCCTGACGCTCGAGGAGCCAGTCGAGCGCGGCGTAGAGTTCGTCCTCGTGGACGTCGCCGAGGCCCAATTCGACGCCGAGGCTGGATGCGGCGGTGACGGGATCGAGCGCCCTGGCGGTGGCGAGTTTCGACGCCGGGGCGATGATGCGGCTGACGATCATGGCCAGGACGAGGTCGACCGGCCGACAATTCTCGGGATCGGACCCGCGCGCTTGCTTGGGTCCGATGATTGTGTCGAGGCCGATGGCGCGCGTCGCGCCCAACACGGCGGCGACGGCCCCATGCGGCAACGAGCGCTCGACGACGAAGGGCTGCTCGCCCGGCGGCAGCACGACCCCGCCCTTGAGGACGCCGCGCAGCCCTTCGACGTGCTCGGCCGGCCAATGGGAGAGGTTGAGCAGCGTGCGCTTCCGTATCCTCCCGCCGTCCCGATAGCTCTCGCGCAGCAGGATCGCCGGTGGGGAGCCGCGGTTGGGGACGGTTTCGATATACATGGACGCAGGATAGCTGAGAAACTCGCAAAATCAACAAAAATATCCGATTTACATGGCTACACTTTCACCCCTCGCCAGCCCCAAAGATGCGCAAAATCAGAGACTTGACCCTCGCGAAAGAAAGAAGCTCCGGCTAGAGGCGGCCGACGCCTTCCTCCGCGACGTCTATCTGCCCGCCTACAATGCGCGCTTCGCCGCGCCGCCGGCCGCGCCGGGCTCGGCCTTCGTTGCGATCCCGGGCGTCGACCTCGACGAGATCCTGTGCGTCCAGGAGGAGCGCCAGGTCGGCAACGACAATTGCGTTTCCTTCAATAGGCTCAAACTGCAAATCCCGGAAAGTCCCCTGCGTCCACACTTCGTCAAGGCGAAGGTCAAAGTCCACCTCTACCCGGACGGCTCCCACGGCCTCTTCCTCGGGCCACGGTGCATCGGCCGGTACGACGCACAAGGAGCGATCAGGGACGTGAAAAGCGCCGCTTAAATCCGCTCGGCGGCGCGGCCTGTGGACATGTGGACGACGCTTCGCCTCGCCCACATGCCCACAGGAGAACAGAACCAGAAGAAGCGGACATTTGGTGTGCTACCAAAACCGGACAAGTTAATTCGCTGTCGACACCGATGCCGCGCTCTCGTCGCCGGCGAATGACGACGGCCATGACGACGAGCGCGGGAACAAGACCGGTCCGGAAACGCGGAAGAAGCGCAACCGCAACATCGGGGCCTTGCCCAGGCATCTCCCCTGCGTCGATGTGATGATCGAGCCGGAGACGACGAGGTGTCCCTGCTGCGCGGGCGCGTTGCACCGCATTGGCGAGGACGTCAACGACGTGGTCGATCGAGTTCCCGCGGTGCTTCGGATCCTGCGCACCATCCGCCCAAAATACGCGTGTCGGGCCTGCGAGGGCGCGGTGGTTCAGGCCAAGGCGCGCCCGCGCCTGATCGAGAGCGGCATGGTCTCGACGGCCGTCGTCGCATGGATTGCCTCGGCGAAGTTCGCCTGGGGCTCGACGCTGTATCGCCAGGCGCAGATCCTTGCCGGCGATGGCCTCGCCATCGACCGCCAGACGCTGGCGCGCTGGATGAAGCAGGCGGCGTGGATGGTGAAGGGCCTGTATGACCTGCAACTCGCGGCCATGCACAGTCATCCCCGCCTGTTCTGCGACGAAACGCCGGTGCGGGTGCTCGATCCTGGGCGAGGCCGAACAAAAGTCTGCCAGTTCTGGGCGCATGCGACGGATGACAGGTCATGGAAAGGGCCGGCGCCTCCGGCGGTCGCCTATGTCTTCGCAGGCGGTCGGGGCAAGAAGGAGATCCTTACCCAACTGACCGGCGCGAAGAGGCCATACGCGATCTCATAGGTATCGCGGGATTCCTCGCCCTTCCGGAAATCGTTTGACCGAATCAGCGGGTCGATTCCAATCGCCGGGTGAAGACGAATCGAAATTTCCTCAGCCCGGCGGATCGGGCCATCCTGACGGAGATCGCCAAGGACGGGCTGGAGGAGAGCCGCATTACCCGTCGGGCGAACGCCATCCTTCTGCTCGACAAGGGATGGTCCTACGCCGAGGTCGCCGAAGCGCTGTTCATCGACAATTCGACCGTCCGTGCCTGGTTCAAGGCCTACAACGAAGGCGGCGTCGAGGGGCTCATCCTGTTCGACCTGAAGGGCGGAACCAGCCCGCTGTCGCCTCCCCAGATCGACGAATTGCGCGCCTGGGCGACGGAGGTGCTGCCGACGTCGACTACCGAAATCGGGCAGTTCATCCTAGAGAAGTTCGGTGTCGACTATGGCCGCTCCGGGCTGATCAAGCTGATGAACCGGATCGGCTTTGACTGGAAGAAGCCGGAATCCGTGCCCGGCAAGATCGACGTGGAAACCCAGCAGAAGTTCATCGACGCGCACGAGGACTTGCGCAACTCGCTCGGCCTGGACGAATCCGTCGTCTACGTCGACGCCGTCCATCCGACCCACCAAGCTCAGCCGGTGGGACGCTGGCTGCCGCGCGGACAGCGCTGCGCGCTCCCCTCGGCGTCGGGGCGCGACCGGCTGAACCTGCACGGCGCGATCGATCTGGAGACCGGACAGACCCGCATCATGGACGTCGAGACCGTCGACGCGACAAGCACGATCCACTTGTTCGAAGCGCTGGAGAACGCCCAGTCGACGATGAGCCGCATCCACGTCTTCCTCGACAACGCCCGCTACCACCACGCCAAAGCCGTCCAGGAGTGGATGCAGCAGCCGGGACGGCGCATCGTCCTGCACTTCGTGCCGACCTACTGCCCCCACCTCAACCCAATCGAACGGCTGTGGAAGGTGATGCACCAGAACGTCACCCACAACAAATGCTACGCCAAATTCCGCGATTTTGCCGAAGCCGTGCTCGGCTTCCTGCGCAAGACCGTGCCGGAGCGGTTCGACGAATTCTCGTCGTCCATCACCGACAATTTCCGCGTCATCAACCCGAAGGACTTTCGGATCCTCGCGTGACGCCGCTATAGAAATCCCGACGGCCTGAAGGGCAGGACGTCTCAGAATTGGCTTGGGAGCTCGGGCTCAGCCGCGCGACGACCTATCGGATGATCCGCCTGTTCCGGGCGGCCGGCACGGTGACGTCTTTGATGGATCGAACGCGGGGTCGGCGCCACGGCTTTCGCGTGCTCGACACGGCGCGCGAAGAAATCATCCGACAAACCATCACGAGCTTCTATCTGAAGCCGACCCGCCCGCCGTTTTCGAGACTGTGCCGCCAGGTTCAAGTTAGGCGACGCCCGAAAACTGGTGAATTGGGTTGGGCGTTCTACTGGCGTGGGCTGTTTGCAGGATTCCAGTCGCCGGGGCTGAAGGTCTATAGCCGATAGATGATCGACGAATTACCGCTGCGAGCCCGTTACGAAGCCCTTCGTTCCTCTCTGAACGAACGGGGCCGGCGGTTGAACGCGGCGGCGGAGGCGAAGGCGGCGGGCTACGGTGGGGTTGCGGCGGCGGCGCGCGCGACGAAGGTCGCCCGCAGCACGATTGGACGCGGTCTGAAGGACCTGCAGGACCCCGGTTCATTGACAGGAAAGGTGCGGCGGAAAGGCGGCGGCAGCCCTCGGTTGACAAGCAAAGATCCGACGCTGCTGGCGGACTTGCAACGATTGCTCGAGCCCGCGACGATGGGCGATCCGATGCGGCCATTGGTATGGGTGTCCAAGAGCCACGACAAGCTGGCGACGGCGCTTCGCCAGACGGGTCATAAGGTGAGTTCGTCGACCATTCCCAAGCTGTTGGCGGAGTTGAAATACTGCCGCCATTACAATCGGAAGACCAAAGAGAGCGGCAAACATCCCGATCGCGACGCGCAGTTCGAATATATCAACGCCAAGGTCGAAGCGTTCCAGGCAGCCGGCGAACCCACGCTATCGATCGACGCGAAAAAGAAGGAATTGCTCGGCGAATTCAAGAACGGCGGCAGCGACTATGGGCCGCAAGGCCAGCCGATCGAGGTCAATACCCACGATTTCGAAGACAAGGAGCTCGGCAAGGTCGTCCCTTACGGCGTCTACGACATCGGCGCCAACCTCGGCTATGTCAGCCTCGGAATCGACCACGATACCGGGCAATTCGCCGTCAACGCGGTTCGTCTATGGCTCGAACAAATCGGCCGCCGGCTGTATCCTGGCATGAAGCGCCTGATGATCACGGCCGACGGCGGCGGCTCCAACGGTTCACGCTTGCGTCTGTGGAAGTTGGCGCTCCAGCAACTTGCCGATGAAACCGGGCTGATCATCCAGGTCTGCCACTACCCGCCGGGGACATCGAGGGGAGTAGGCCGAAGGAATTGCACCTCCGGCCTCTCGCAGAACGGTGCGTGAGTTTCTCGACTCACACCGCTCCCATCAGGCAAACGCGCCGATACTGCTTTGATGCCAATGTACGAACAGTCTGCGCCGCTTGTTGGCAATGGAACCAATCATTTGGCCAGCCTGTATTTTGCGTCCTGCATAGCGCTTGTACTTCCGCATCGCCCACGCGATCAATGTGGCGTTGACGTACTTCCACACCGAATGCAGTGCTGCTGGGGAGTAGCGGCCATAGTAGTTCAACCAACCCTGTAGGATGGGGTTGATATCTCTGGCGATATCCGTCAACCGCACATGTGTACGTCTGCGTAGTTTTAGCTCCCGGATTTTCTGCCGCATGGCTTTGAGGGATGACGCGCTGGCTTGAGGTCCATATCCCGTAAACAGTTTGCGATTACGATTTATGGCTGCCTTGGTCCTGAAGCAGTATCCGAGGAAGTCAAACTTCGTATTCGGATAATGGCCTTTGCGTCGCCCGTCCTTGCAGTAGACGATCTTGGTCTTTTCCGGATGCATTTCTAGTTGGCATTCCGCCAGCCGAGTTGCCAGCGCTGCTTTCATAGCAAGAGCTTCGGCTTCGGTTCGGCAGTGCACCAATCCATCATCTGCATACCGGCACCATGGAAGGTCCCGATACTCTCGCGCCATCCAAGCATCAAACGCGTAGTGCATGAACAGATTCGCCAGCACTGGACTGACAACACCGCCCTGAGGAGTTCCACGGGTTCTTTCCACCCGCCTTCCTTCCTCAAGTTCCATCGGCGCCTTCAGCCACCTCTCGATGTACAGAAGGACCCATGTGCACTTTACGTGTTTGCGAACGGCGCGCATGAGCAACGTGTGGTCAATGTTATCAAACAGGCCGCGGATGTCGAACTCTAAAACCCAGTCATGCTGCCGACATCGCCGGCTCGTGGTTTCTATGGCATCCAACGCCGACTTGTTGGGTCGATACCCGTAGGAATCCGCCATGAAGAGGGGTTCCAGAGTCCTTTCCAAGACTTGCTTAACCACCATTTGAGCCACACGATCCGCCACTGTGGGCACACCTAAAATGCGCTGTCCGCCCGTTTTTTTAGGAATGGCGACAGCGCGTACCGGTGGTGGAAAGTAGCAGCCAGAACTCATCCGATTCCAGATCTTATAGAGGTTCCTCATCAGATCTTTGTCGAATTCCTCAAGCGTCTGCTTATCCACTCCGGCTGCACCCGCATTGGCTTTGACCGCCTTGTAGCCGTCGTACACTAGCCTCTTGTCAATATTGAACGGCTTCATCTTTGTTGCATCCATCGCTTCATCCCGTTTCCGGTTGCACGGTGAATCAACCACCTGACCCGATCCCTTTGCTCCGACCCCATTACCGGGTCTTCATCGCTCGTACGGACCGGTCCGCCCCAGTGCTCCACGTCGGTACGCTCGCCTCGTGGCTTCAACCACTTGCACTTCTCCCTTGGCATTGAAGCGACTGGTTCCTGCAGTTCCGTTTGAAAGCCTGTGTCAGATTCACGCCCCCTTTACGCCGGTCGCCACCTGCCCAGTAATCAGGGCTCCCGGCAGGCTTCTCCCAGAAGTTCCACTCGCCTCTGGTTTCGACGACAATTTGATCCTAACGACGCGTCAGCGGAAGGTTTGCTTGCGCTCGTCTCTCTGACACTTACCAGCACAGGTAGTCCCCGAGCTTCAACCCCAACGCTCACCACCGCGACTCTTAACCGCAGCGGCTTGGGGTGGTTTGACACCTACTCCTGAAAGTCGATGCCGATGGGCCGTCCATCATCTTTCAATCAGCTTCCATATGATTCCGGGCATTACTCCTTTCCTTCACATGTTTCTGCAGCACACAGTGGAACAAGATCGAGCACCGCATGTTCTGTCACATCACGCAGAACTGGCGCGCCAAACCGCTGCTCAGCTATCGCGTCATCGTCGAACTGATCGGGGCGACGACGACGCAAACCGGCTTGACCGTCCGCTGCGAACTCGACGACAAAATATATCCAAAAGGAATCCTCGTATCCGACGAGCAGATGCAAACCCTCAACATCTCTCGCGATGATTTCCACGGCGAATGGAACTACACAATCGCCCCCTCAGTCGCCTCGCTCGTCAATGCAGTTGATTCCTGACAGGCCCTTAGCGCCTATGGGATCGAGTCCGGGGGTCGCGGGCGGTGAGAGGCTCGGGCGGCGCGGCTTCTCGAAAGATCACCGGCCGGACCTCAGCCAGATGATCCTCGCCGTTCTGCTCGACGGCGACAGCCGCCCGGTGCGCACGGAGATGTGGCCCGGCAACACCGCCGACGTGACGAGCCTCATCCCGGCGATCAATCGCCTGCAGCGCCGCTTCCGCATCAACCGCGTCTGCGTCGTCGCCGACCGCGGCATGATCAGCGCCGAGACGATCGCCGAGCTCGAGGCCCGCAAGCTCCTCTATGTTCTGGGCGTGCGCGAGCGGACCGACAAGCTCGTGCGCGAGCTCGTTCTCGACGATCCCGCGCCGTTCGTTCCTTTCGTCCTGACGAAGCCGCGGCGCGAGGTCGACTACGAGGCCAAGGCGGTCACGCTCGCCGGGCGGCGCTACGTCGTCTGCCGCAACCTCGACGAGATGAAAAAGGACGCCGCCAACCGCGCGACCATCGTCGCCGCGCTGGAGCGGCAGCTGAAGAAGGGCGACAAGAGCCTCGTCGGCAACAAGGGCTACCGTCGCTTTCTCAAGGACCCGGAGGGCGAGGGCTTCGCCATCGACCGCGCCAGGGTCGAGGAGGACGCAAAATTCGACGGCGTGTTCGTGCTGCAGACCAACGCGAACCTCTCGGCGCTGGAGGCGATGCTCGTATACAAACAACGCTGGACAGTGGAACGAACGTTTCGAACGACCAAAAGCCTGCTCGAGACCCGGCCGACCCCCGGGCTCGTATGGGGAAGTGATTGTCAAGGGGTCCATTCGGGATCGGTTCAGATTGAGCACGGCTCCTGGTTTCATGGATGCGCAACGCCTGAGCCGCGCGCAGCGGTCAACCCTCGCGTCAGCGACCGCGAAGCGGCGGCTCGCGTCAGCGAGGCGGGGTTGACGGCGAGCACGGCTCAGGCCCTCGCCGCCGTCGGACCGCGGACATGCCGGAGGCGGGGAAGGTCCCGCTCCGTGGAGGTGTTCCAGTCGACGTCGGGCGAAACGTGCGGTTGCGCAAGGCCGTTCCAAGGCGGCTCCCCTTTGCTTAAGGCCGCGTGCGGCCTCGCAAGCTCGTATCCGGCGGCGCTCGTAAGGGCGAGCGCCAGACCATGATGCCCTTTTCGCTGGGGCCGAATGGGGAGCCAAGGGGGCAGGACCAATCTTGACGGCGGCGTGTTGCAGCCATAGCCCGGCACGGCGCCCTGCCCACCTTGGACGGTTGCAGACGTCAGCATCGCTCTGTCGCCTGGTTGTTCGTTTCTCGTCGGATCGGTTCGGTTGACCTTACGCCGCCGCCAGACGCACGCCCTGGGGAATGACGCCGGTCTCGACATAGCGCCACAGCGCCACCAAGAGCTTGCGCGCCAAGGCGACGGCCATGATCTTCTTCATCCGGCCCTTGGCGCCGCCGGTGCGCGCGACGAACCACTGGGCGAGCGCGCTTTGCGGCTGAAACATCAGCCAGCGCCACATCAGCTGGGTGAGGATCCTGCGCACCCGCGGATTGCCGTTCTTGCTCAGGCCCTGCTCGCGCCTCGACCCGCCGCTGTCGTAGGGCGTGCCGGTCATGCCGACGAAACCCGCCAGCGCCTTGCGGTCGCGGAAGCGCCGCGAAAAGACTTCGTGAACCAGCGTCGTGGCCGTCTCCACCCCGACGCCGACGAGGCCGGCCAAGAGCTGGATCATTCTCTCGATCCGGTCGGGATCGGCGACGGCGACGACCCGCTCGCGGGCCGTCTCGATCTCCTTCAGTTGCTCGGACAGGAGCCGATGTTGCGCCATCAGGCGATCGAGGCTCGCCTTGGTGTTCGGCGGCAGCGGCCGTCCATCGAACGTGCGCAGCTTTTCCAGATGCTCGGGCGCCTTCTTCAGACGCGGCCGAAAATCGGCGACGCCGAAGCGGGCGAGCAGGCTGCGCATCTGGTTTTCGACCTTCAGACGCGCCACGGTCAGGGCCTCGCGCCGACGTCCCGGCTCGCGCATGTCCTCCTCCGCCTCGCTCGGAATGGGCGCCATCGTGCAGTGGCGCGGTTCTCCCCGCAGCCAGCCGAGAAGCGCCCGCAAAAGAATGTCGACGTCGATGCGGTCGGTCTTGGCGCGCCGGCCGCGACGCTCAACCGAAATGCTCGCCGGATGCATGACACATAGACCTCGATCCCGTGCTCACTCAGGGCGCGCGCGATCCAGAAGCCGTCGAGGCCCGCCTCATACCCCACGACCACGCGCCTCACTTCATGGCCGGCCTTCATCGCCTCGCTCTTCCATTGCTCGATCGCTCTCAGCACGCCGCCAATGTCCCCGGCCTCAAATTGGCGTGAGGGACGACGCGACACGCCCGGCACGATCGCCCCTGCCCGCCACGACTTGCCGCTCAGTTCCAGAACGGCCACGAGGGTGCTAGCCTGGTCAAAGGCGGTCGCGGATTTGCGCGGATCGAAAGCTTCGCTCATCGGAGGCTCCTGCTCACGTGTTGGAGAACCGTCAGGATACCCGATCTCGCGGCCGCCAACCCCCATAGCATCTTGACCCTGGGCTTGACCCGGGCGCGATCCGCGGCCACGTCGCCTGCAGCTTTCTCGCGCTCGTTCTGAAGAAGGCGTTCGAGGACCGCCTCGCCGCCGCCGACAAGGGCGCCAAGGCCTCCTGGCCGGCCGTCATCGCCGATCTCAACTCGCTCACCGAGACCGAGGTCGACCAGGACGGCAAGCGCTTCCTCCTGCGCTCGTCGCCACGCCCCGGCGCCAGCCTCGCTCTCTCCGCCCTCGGCGTCGCCCTGCCGCCGACGCTCCGCCAGATCGCCGACGCCTGATTTACGCAGCGGTTTAGTTTTGTAGTGCCACGCCCGCCCCGCAGCGCGATTCTACCCGCGCGATCAATAACTTGATAAAACGTACTGTCGAACATCAGCTTGAGGGACTCGCGACTATCGGTCACTACTACGGCATGTGATCCCCGACTTCGGGCACCGCAGGGCGCCGCGGGGGGGAGCCGCGCACGGGGCCGCTCAGGACGGCCTCTCCATCGTCAGGCTGTATGGGGGTAGCGCCCACCTCACGAAGGCCGTCAGCGGCGATACCGCCACGGGAAACGAGCGGGCCTAAAGCCATGGGCTTTAGGCGCTTTGCCGCCGCGCCTTCGCACCGCGACGAATTGCCCCTGATCTTGGCTCAACCGCGTAAGGAGTAAGGATATGGCCGTCGAGGGTGAGGCCCTGGGACTCGTCGAAACCGTCGGGCTCGTTGCGGCGATCGAGGCGGCGGACGCGATGGTGAAGGCGGCCAACGTCGAAATCGCGCGTCGGCGCGTTGGCCAGCGGTCACAGAGATTTTAGGAATTTCAATAATATAAATGTTGAGGCAGTTGCAAAATTGGGAGTTCGGCCAGAGTTTTCGAATTTTCGGGTGATTTTTCGACGGTTGCGAACCGCTGGCGGCCGGTTTCTGGTATGCTGATTCTGCTAGGAACAACAAGCAGATGCCAGGAGCCGCCGACGATGTCGCTGCGGGAGAGCCTATCCTCGTACTGGGAGAAGTTTCAAGGGGAACTTTTCCCTTTTCTCGAAGAAACTGTGGGTTTCCTGACCGGATCGCATCGAGCGCTGGTCACGGTCGTGGATATGACGCGGCTCGAGGCTTTCGTCCCGCACTGGCATGGACTTCCCGGGCGCCCGTTGGCCGAGCGGGCGGCGTTGGCGAGAGCCTTCGTGGCCAAGGCGGTTTTCAATTTGCCGACCACGCGAATGCTGATCGAACGCGTCCAGGCCGACAAAACGCTTCGGCGTCTGTGCGGTTGGTCGCGTCCGTCCGAGGTTCCCAGCGAATCGACATTCTCGCGCGCCTTCGCCGAATTCGCCCAGAGCGAACTGCCCTCGCGTGTGCACGAGGCCTTGATCCGGCAGACCCACGCCGACCGGTTGGTTGGTCACATCGCGCGCGATTCGACCGCGATCGAAGGCCATGAAAAGCCGCGACGCGCCGAACAGCCCGAACCGACCGCGCCGAAGCCGGCGCCCCGCAAACGCGGGCGTCCGCGCAAGGGCGAGGAACCCCCGCCCAAACCGCCCACGCGCCTGGAACGCCAAGCCGGCATGACCCTGAGCCAAATGCTCGCCGATCTGCCCCGGCCTTGTGACGTCGGCGTCAAGCGCAACGCCAAAGGACATCAAGAGACATGGATCGGCTATAAGCTGCACGTGGATACGGCCGACGGCGACATTCCCGTCAGTTGCGTTCTCACCTCGGCTTCCGTCCATGACAGTCAGGTCGCCATCCCGCTGGCTACGATGACGGCGGAACGCCTGGTCAATCTCTACGATCTCATGGACAGCGCCTACGACGCGGCCGAGATCGAGGCGCACAGCCGCGCGCTCGGCCACGTGCCGATCATCGATGCCAATCCGCGCCGTGACGCCGCCCTCAAACAAGAATTGGCGCGAGAGCAGAGGCGTCAGGCGCTGGCGGGCCATCGCATGGCCGAGGACATCCGTTACAACGAACGCAGCAGCGCCGAACGGGTCAACGCCAACCTCAAAGACAATCACGGCGGTCGAACCGTCCAGGTGCGCGGCCCCACGAAAGTGATGTGTCATCTGATGTTCGGCATTCTGGTCGTCACGGTGACCCAAATCATCCGTCTCATCGCATAGCGATCGCGATCGTACGCAACATAGAGAGCCCGTAGCCTCCCAAAATATCGGCAGCTCGGCGAGCTATTGCCCGCGCGCGCTCAGAAACGCCGCTCTCGGCACAAATCGACCCAGGCCGCCGCCGCCAAAATCGGCACAGCTCGGAAATCAATCCAAGTTTGCGCTCTTGCGGAAACACAACCCAGTGCTCCCAAACATTTTGCAAGTGCCTCTGTTCGCAGTTTTATCCGGAGTGGCGCGCCCGGAGAGGTTCGAACTCCCAACCCTCGGTTCCGAAGACCGATGCTCTATCCAGTTGAGCTACGGGCGCCGCTCGCGCTCCTAGCATGAAGCGATGGAACGCCGCCAGCGGTCGCGAAAGGGGCGACGTCCCGAGCGTCTGCAGGGCATCCGCGGCGGCAGCCGCGAGTTTGCCGCCGGCCTTGGCAAAATCCGACGGCGGAGCGTAGGGATAGCTCGTTCCCTCGTCACGCAGGGCGCGGTCGATCACGACAAAGTAGGGCGTGGGACCGGCCGGCAGGATCTGGCCCGCCGATGTGAGGCTGACGAGCAGCCTGCATCCGGAGGCGACGAGTTCCTCCGCCACCAGAACGGCGAACGACGCGCCGACCGCCCGTCCAACGATGCCGACCTCACGGTCGCCGAGCGGGAACACATCGAGATCGGTATGATAGCATGGCCAAAACGGAAACGGGGAGGCCGCGCCCGTCCGCCGAAGCCGGCGAACGAGATCGCCGTCAGGATCGAGAATGCAGATAGGCGGGACGCTCGCCACAGGCATTCCCTTTCCTGATTACGCGGTTGCGTCAGCTTGAGAATGCGTCTAGAACGAAACAAGAACAAGCTGGTCTGCAAGGAGTTCGGCGATGGCGCGCAATCGGGTCCAATTCCAGAAAGGCCTCAGCGAGGCCGCTTTCGACGAAGCCTACGGAACCGAAGAGCAATGCCATGCGGCGCTCGTCGCATGGCGTTGGCCGGACGGCTTCGAGTGTCCGGATTGCCGCGGCCGGAAGCATTGCGTCGTCAGGCGCGGAACGCGGCGACTGTTCCAGTGTAACACGTGCCGCAAACAGACGTCCGTCAGGGCGGGAACGATTTTCGCCTCGAGCAAGCTGCCGCTGCGCCTCTGGTTCAAGACGATCTATCAGATCACGCAATCCAAGGCGGGCGTTTCCAGCCTCGAATTGGCTCGCCGGCTCGGCGTCACCCAGACGGCGGCGTGGATGATGAAACACAAGCTCGGGCAGGTCATGTTGGAGCGCAACGCGAGCAAGCGATTGACGGGAAAGGTCCAGATGGACGACGCTTATATTGGCGGGGCTCATTCCGGCCGGCGCGGGCGTGGGGCCGAGGGCAAGACTCCGTTCGTCGCCGCCGTCGCCACCACCGACGACGGCAAGCCCGATCAGATCATCCTGCGGCGCGTCAAGGCGTTCAGCAAAGTGGCGATCCGAAACCTTTCCAGCACGGCGATCCTCGCCGGGGCCGAGGTCGCCTCCGATGGATTGGCCTGTTTCCAAGCCGTCACGGAGGCCGGCTGCGCTCACGTGGCCATCAAAACTGGCAGTGGTCCGAAAGCCGCAAAGACGCCAGCCTTCAAGTGGGTCAACACCGTGCTCGGCAACATCAAGGCCGCGTTGGTTGGAACATATCGCGCCGTCCAGGAAAAACACGTGTCCCGCTATCTCGCCGAATTCGAATACCGCTTCAATCGCAGGTATGACCTCAAAGCCATGATCCCGCGCCTCGCCTTCGTCGCGCTGCGCGCCCCGCCAATGCCCTACCGCCTCCTAAAGATGGCTGACCCAACCGCGTAATCAGGTTCCCTTTTGTCTCCGCGCTTCCCGCGAGAGACTAGGGGATGCACACATCTTTTAGCTGGCGTGTGCCGCTCAACGGCGGTTGGCGTTCCCGCCCCCCACAGCCCGTCAAGAGACGGGCGTCCTTTCGGACGCCCTATGGTGCGGGACAGGGTGGGGGGTCGCGCCGACCTCTCATTGCGGGGAAATGGCGCCAAGTTTTTCGAAGTTCGGCGCGACCCCCCTCCTCCCCCGGATCAGGTCCTGGCTGTGACCCGGGGGCTTCCCCCACAAGGCAGGGGAATTGCGGTTGAGTAGGGGTGCGATCCAAAGTGATGCAATCAGGCGGTGCGGCGGAGTGATTTCGGGTCGTTGTCATTGGCGACAGCGGAGCTGGGTTGGGCGAGGGCTTTCCAGTAGGCGTCCCAGTCGCCGTTGATTCGATTTATCCGCAAGGCAAGCATGTGTTCGGCATGTTCGACGCGCCACCAGGCGCCCGGCCGCTTGAGGCGTTGTTGGGCGATGTAGCGATGAGCGCTTTCGATCTCGCCCGAGCCGATTGGCAGCCCGTCGGCCAAGGCCTGGCGATAGTTCAATTGGCCGACGCGGGCGCCGAGGTAGCGATGGCAGGTTCGCACGGGCGCACGCTCGTCATCGACCTCGGGGGGCTCGCAATGTCCGGCGAGCGCCCGCAGGACGGCGTCGAGACGGCCGCCTTTGAGCGCCTCCTTCTGCGTCTCCATCCAGGCGCTGCGCGCGGCCGGGTCGGGCGCGATCGCCGCCGAGGCGGCGCCCAGGTATTCGCAGACATGATAGAAATCAATCAGGTAGCAGCCCTGATCACCGAACTGCGCCTCGACTTGGCCGACGATCCAGGGCGCGCCGTCGCCGACCGCGTGAACCCGGGAGTTCGCCCCGAAGCCGGCGCGAACCGCGCACGAAAGCAACTGACGCCCGGCCTCTTCGACCCCGCCCTCGATCGAGCCCGCATAAACCGGCGTGCAGTTCCCTTGCGCGTGCGCCAGCGACAGCTTCGCCTCCCGCCAGGACAGCGTCTTGCCCTTGCGCTTGTCTTTCCCCTCGCTGCTCGGCTCGACGATCGGAGCCATGCCGCCGTCCGTTTCGACGACGATCGGTTTGCGAAGGCCCGGCGCTTCCGGAAACTCCAAATCCCGACACCTGCTTTCGTGCATCGCCTGGGCGTGGGCGAACGTGATCCGCTGGATCGTGCTCTCGCCAATCGCGAAGCCGTAGTGCTCCTGCAACTTGGCGCGCGCCTGCGCGAAGGGCTGATCGGCCGCGAAGTCGACGAGGGCGCGCTGCAGCGGCCGCGAACATCCGAGCGGGCTCACCTTCGCCCCGAGCACGAACGGACGCACCCGTTGCGTCCCGAACCGATATTGCGGCTCCCGGACCTCTATTTCGCCAAATTTCGTATGCCAGCGGAGGCAGTTGCAAAATTGGGAGTTCGGCCAGAGTTTTCGAATTTTCGGGTGATTTTTCGACGGTTGCGAACCGCTGGCGGCCGGTTTCTGGTATGCTGATTCTGCTAGGAACAACAAGCAGATGCCAGGAGCCGCCGACGATGTCGCTGCGGGAGAGCCTATCCTCGTACTGGGAGAAGTTTCAAGGGGAACTTTTCCCTTTTCTCGAAGAAACTGTGGGTTTCCTGACCGGATCGCATCGAGCGCTGGTCACGGTCGTGGATATGACGCGGCTCGAGGCTTTCGTCCCGCACTGGCATGGACTTCCCGGGCGCCCGTTGGCCGAGCGGGCGGCGTTGGCGAGAGCCTTCGTGGCCAAGGCGGTTTTCAATTTGCCGACCACGCGAATGCTGATCGAACGCGTCCAGGCCGACAAAACGCTTCGGCGTCTGTGCGGTTGGTCGCGTCCGTCCGAGGTTCCCAGCGAATCGACATTCTCGCGCGCCTTCGCCGAATTCGCCCAGAGCGAACTGCCCTCGCGTGTGCACGAGGCCTTGATCCGGCAGACCCACGCCGACCGGTTGGTTGGTCACATCGCGCGCGATTCGACCGCGATCGAAGGCCATGAAAAGCCGCGACGCGCCGAACAGCCCGAACCGACCGCGCCGAAGCCGGCGCCCCGCAAACGCGGGCGTCCGCGCAAGGGCGAGGAACCCCCGCCCAAACCGCCCACGCGCCTGGAACGCCAAGCCGGCATGACCCTGAGCCAAATGCTCGCCGATCTGCCCCGGCCTTGTGACGTCGGCGTCAAGCGCAACGCCAAAGGACATCAAGAGACATGGATCGGCTATAAGCTGCACGTGGATACGGCCGACGGCGACATTCCCGTCAGTTGCGTTCTCACCTCGGCTTCCGTCCATGACAGTCAGGTCGCCATCCCGCTGGCTACGATGACGGCGGAACGCCTGGTCAATCTCTACGATCTCATGGACAGCGCCTACGACGCGGCCGAGATCGAGGCGCACAGCCGCGCGCTCGGCCACGTGCCGATCATCGATGCCAATCCGCGCCGTGACGCCGCCCTCAAACAAGAATTGGCGCGAGAGCAGAGGCGTCAGGCGCTGGCGGGCCATCGCATGGCCGAGGACATCCGTTACAACGAACGCAGCAGCGCCGAACGGGTCAACGCCAACCTCAAAGACAATCACGGCGGTCGAACCGTCCAGGTGCGCGGCCCCACGAAAGTGATGTGTCATCTGATGTTCGGCATTCTGGTCGTCACGGTGACCCAAATCATCCGTCTCATCGCATAGCGATCGCGATCGTACGCAACATAGAGAGCCCGTAGCCTCCCAAAATATCGGCAGCTCGGCGAGCTATTGCCCGCGCGCGCTCAGAAACGCCGCTCTCGGCACAAATCGACCCAGGCCGCCGCCGCCAAAATCGGCACAGCTCGGAAATCAATCCAAGTTTGCGCTCTTGCGGAAACACAACCCAGTGCTCCCAAACATTTTGCAAGTGCCTCAGCGGAGTTTTTTTCGCCTTGGCGATGCATCCGAGGGCGTTGGCGAATCTCCCGCTCCGTCGCCTCGACCCGGTTCTCCGCCCAACTCTTCAGCGCCTCACGCCCCAAAAGACGCATCTCATCCACGATGCGCTCTTCCGCAGCGTCGGCTTCCTTCAATTCGCCATCGGCGCCTTCGATCGCCGCCACGATCGACGACACCCGCTTGCGGAGCTCCGGATGCGCCCGCAACGCCGCAACCAGCCCCTCATCGCTCAACTCCCCGACCGCCATCCGTCGCCTCCTGCCAAATCACTCAACCCAACCTACCCTGCATCGGTTTGAATCGCACCCGTTGAGTAGAGGGCTGTTGCGCTTGAAGGAGAAGTTGATTCTGAAGGGGCTTCCTGATTCGAAGGGAGCCCGTATTGCAAGCGCTGATCGCCATTTTTCGCGAGGTCCACGATCCGCGCGACTTCAACGCACGCCACGATCTGGCGGTGATGCTGTTCGTTGCTCTCGCGGCGACTTTGTGCGGGGCCAAGACCTGCGTCGGCATTGCCGATTTCGCCGCCGCCAACGAGGCCGAGTTGGCGCAGATCGTCGACCTGCCGCACGGCGCGCCGAGCCACGACAGCTTCAGTCGCCTGTTCCGTCTGCTCGATCCCGCAGAGATGACCGAAGCGTTCGCCCGGTTTCAGACGGCGTTGCGCGCCGAACTCGGGCTTCCTCCGGCCAAGGGCGTCGTGGCTGTCGACGGCAAGAGCTTGCGGCGCGGCTACGAGCGCGGCCGCTCCTTCATGCCGCCGCTGATGATCAGCGTCTGGGACGCCGAGACGCGCCTGTCGCTGGCGAGCCGCCATGCGCCGGGCGGCGACGAGGTGGCGGCGACCCTGGCGGCCTTGAAAGCGGTGACCTTGAAAGGTTGCGTCGTCACCGCCGACGCCTTGCATTGCCATCCGCGCATGGCCAGTCAGATCCGCGCCCAAGGGGGCCACTACGCGTTGAAGCTGAAGGCCAACCACGGGCCGCTGTTCGCTTGCGCCTTGAAGGCTTTCGCCGCCGCGGACGCAAAAGGCGAACTTCCCTCCTACGAGAAGGCGGAGAAGGGACACGATCGCTGGGAGCGGCGCCGCGCCTGCGTGATCGCCGCGCCGTCGGACGCCCCGGCCTTTCCCGGTCTGGCGGCGCTCGGGCGCATCGAATCCGAGCGGCGGCAGGGCGACCGCAAGACCGTTCGCTGGGTGCACTATGTCGCGCTGTCCAAGAAGATCTCTCCCAGGCGGACGCTGGAAGTCAATCGAACGCACTGGAGCGTCGAAAATCACCTGCACTGGCCGCTCGACGTCGTCTTCCACGAAGACGATGCCCGAACCCGCAAGGACTATGGCCCACAGAATCTCGCCGTGATCCGGCGCATGGCCGCCGACATCTTGGGCTCTCACCCCGACAACAGATCCCTTGCCCGCAAGATGATGCTCGCCGCATGGAGCAAAGAATTCTTCTACGAGCTCTTTGCTCACATGCGATAGCCCTGGGACTCGATCCGGGGGCTGGTGGTGTCCATGAACACGATGTCGAGCGTGGTCAGGAGGTCGCGCCGGGCGGCGAACAGCTCCTCCTCCAGGACGTCCTTCACGCAGCGCGGCGAAAACGGCGTCGCGGCGTCCTGCTGGTCTTTCGGAAGCTCCTCGCCGAGCCACGCCATCGTGCGATAAAGGTGATGCAGCTCGATCCCGTCGACGCCGTCGATGCGGTAATCCTCGCGCCAGCGGTCGGCGGCGCGGTCCGAGCCGCCGCAGACGAGGCGGTGCAGCACGGTCAGGAACGCCGCGCGCTCCAGCGGGAACTCGTGGTTGCGCGCGCTGGCCAGGCGCTCGATCACGGCCCGGCAGCCGGTCTCCTCCCACACCCGCTCGAAGGCGAGCGCCGGACCGATGCGGCGCGCCGAGATCGCCGTCGCCTCGCCGCGGTCGAGCGCGTCGAGCACGATCGCCTTGTCGGCGAAGCGCGCCCCAGAGCGCAAGAGCCGCTCCAGTTGCCCGCTCTCCCGCAGCTCGTCGATCCGCCCGAGGGTGGCGATAACCTGCTGGCGCACCGTCGCGCCCTCGCGCCGGCTCTCGACGATCTGCAGGTAGGCGCGGCCGCCCGAGGTCTCTTTTTCGGAAATACATGGCGGAAAGCCTGGCGCCAACTCGATGATGGTGCGCACAGAATCCGCCAAGATTCCAGAACAATCAAGCAAAATCGGCGGAAAACGTGGCACGACATTCTCGCGGCCGCGCACCCTCGCCCACAATCAAATCAACGCCTTACACCCGGCGGGGGCGCTCCAACTGTCGAAGATCAGTCAAGGGCGGTTGGTATTAAACGGCCTGCAGCGCCGACAGTGCCTCGGCGGACGGGCGGGACTAAGGGCCTGTCAGGAATCAACTGCATTGACGAGCGAGGCGACTGAGGGGGCGATTGTGTAGTTCCATTCGCCGTGGAAATCATCGCGAGAGATGTTGAGGGTTTGCATCTGCTCGTCGGATACGAGGATTCCTTTTGGATATATTTTGTCGTCGAGTTCGCAGCGGACGGTCAAGCCGGTTTGCGTCGTCGTCGCCCCGATCAGTTCGACGATGACGCGATAGCTGAGCAGCGGTTTGGCGCGCCAGTTTTGCGTGATGAATGAGAATAGACGGTGTTCGATCTTGTTCCACTTGCTGGTTCCCGGAGGAAGATGGTGAACCTCGATGGATAGGCCCAGTTCATCGGCTAATCGCTGCAATTCGAGCTTCCACAATCGCACCCGCGAGCCGTTCGATCCGCCGCCGTCGGCGGTGATGACGAGACGCCGCGCGAGCGGATAACGAATGCGGCCGACCTCTCGCCACCAGCGACGGATCGTCTGAACCGCGAAAGCGGCCGTGTCGTTGTCGACGCCGACCGCGACCCAGCCCGCGTTGGCCGCCATATCATAAATTCCATAAGGCACGGCGCGGCCGAGTTCCTTGATCAGAAAGTCGTGCACGCGCACCTCTTCCGGATCGCCTTGGCGACGCCATTCCCGGCCGGCGTTCTTGAAATCGCCGGCCAATTCCTTCTTCTTGGTATCGACGGATATGACCGGCTGGTTCTCGCCGATGGCCGTTTTCACGGCCTCGTTGACGACCCGGAATTGCGCGTCCCGGTCGGGATTGTCGGCGCCCTCACGCGTCTTGCTGTTGGCCTGCAGGCTGAACTTCTGCTTCTTCAGCAATTCGCCAACCACCGTGTGGCTGATCTTGTGCCCGAGCTTGCCCAGTTCGTCCGCAAGGCGGCGCAGGCTCTTGCATGTCCAGCGCAGCGGCGACATCGGATCGCCGCGCGCGTCGGGCTCGACCAACGCGTTCAAGGCGTCGAGAAGACCGGGATTCGTTTCACTCAGCGATTTGCGGCCCCCGCCAGGCCGACGTACGCGATCAACAGGCGTCGTGGACGGCGCTTCCAGTTCCTTCAACCCCCGTCCGATCGTGCTCGCGGCGACCCCCGTCACCCGCGACACCGCGGCTATGCCGCCATATCCCGCCGCACGAGCTTCAGCCGCGACGAAAAGCCGGCGCTGACGTTCATCCAACTGAGGCGATAGCGCCGAATGGCGCGTCTCCAGCTTGCGAAGCAACTCTTCATCGATCATCCCACAACGCTACGACGCCACGTCTACAATGGGAATCCCGCTACGCCTCTCCGCCCCAACCCAATTCGCCTATTGGCTGACAGGCCCTAAGCGGCGGCAACAACGCGATATCGAGACGGCCAAGAGCCGCTGGGCGGATTACTAGCGCCGAATGCCGCGACCGAAAGGAAGGAGGCGGATATGGCCCTGACAGAAAGCTGAGGCACTTGCAAAATGTTTGGGAGCACTGGGTTGTGTTTCCGCAAGAGCGCAAACTTGGATTGATTTCCGAGCTGTGCCGATTTTGGCGGCGGCGGCCTGGGTCGATTTGTGCCGAGAGCGGCGTTTCTGAGCGCGCGCGGGCAATAGCTCGCCGAGCTGCCGATATTTTGGGAGGCTACGGGCTCTCTATGTTGCGTACGATCGCGATCGCTATGCGATGAGACGGATGATTTGGGTCACCGTGACGACCAGAATGCCGAACATCAGATGACACATCACTTTCGTGGGGCCGCGCACCTGGACGGTTCGACCGCCGTGATTGTCTTTGAGGTTGGCGTTGACCCGTTCGGCGCTGCTGCGTTCGTTGTAACGGATGTCCTCGGCCATGCGATGGCCCGCCAGCGCCTGACGCCTCTGCTCTCGCGCCAATTCTTGTTTGAGGGCGGCGTCACGGCGCGGATTGGCATCGATGATCGGCACGTGGCCGAGCGCGCGGCTGTGCGCCTCGATCTCGGCCGCGTCGTAGGCGCTGTCCATGAGATCGTAGAGATTGACCAGGCGTTCCGCCGTCATCGTAGCCAGCGGGATGGCGACCTGACTGTCATGGACGGAAGCCGAGGTGAGAACGCAACTGACGGGAATGTCGCCGTCGGCCGTATCCACGTGCAGCTTATAGCCGATCCATGTCTCTTGATGTCCTTTGGCGTTGCGCTTGACGCCGACGTCACAAGGCCGGGGCAGATCGGCGAGCATTTGGCTCAGGGTCATGCCGGCTTGGCGTTCCAGGCGCGTGGGCGGTTTGGGCGGGGGTTCCTCGCCCTTGCGCGGACGCCCGCGTTTGCGGGGCGCCGGCTTCGGCGCGGTCGGTTCGGGCTGTTCGGCGCGTCGCGGCTTTTCATGGCCTTCGATCGCGGTCGAAATCGCGCGCGATGTGACCAACCAACCGGTCGGCGTGGGTCTGCCGGATCAAGGCCTCGTGCACACGCGAGGGCAGTTCGCTCTGGGCGAATTCGGCGAAGGCGCGCGAGAATGTCAATTCGCTGGGAACCTCGGACGGACGCGACCAACCGCACAGACACCGAAGCGTTTTGTCGGCCTGGACGCGTTCGATCAGCATTCGCGTGGTCGGCAAATTGAAAACCGCCTTGGCCACGAAGGCTCTCGCCAACGCCGCCCGCTCGGCCAACGGGCGCCCGGGAAGTCCATGCCAGTGCGGGACGAAAGCCTCGAGCCGCGTCATATCCACGACCGTGACCAGCGCTCGATGCGATCCGGTCAGGAAACCCACAGTTTCTTCGAGAAAAGGGAAAAGTTCCCCTTGAAACTTCTCCCAGTACGAGGATAGGCTCTCCCGCAGCGACATCGTCGGCGGCTCCTGGCATCTGCTTGTTGTTCCTAGCAGAATCAGCATACCAGAAACCGGCCGCCAGCGGTTCGCAACCGTCGAAAAATCACCCGAAAATTCGAAAACTCTGGCCGAACTCCCAATTTTGCAACTGCCTCAGCTTTAAGGACTTGGTGCAACGCCGCGTGGCGTGCGACGCCGCATTCGCGGAAAGCCTGCTGCGCGAGGGGATCGACACGATGCTGGCCGGCGATGTCGACACCGGCAAGGCGATCCTGCGCGACTACATCAAGGCAACGGTCGGCTTCGAGAAACTCGGTGAGGCGACGGACACGCCGGCAAAGAGCCTGATCCGTATGTTCGGCCCGCGCGGCAATCCGCAGGCGCGCAACCTCTGCGGGATCATCGGCTTTTTGCAGAGACGAGCGGGGATCGAGCTGCATGTCACGCCGGGGCCGCGGTAAAGTTCGCCCCGGCTGACCCTCACCCGGGGGTTGGTTTTGGGAGGCTACGGTGACACTCAACCCCTGTTACCCACTGATTGGGGACCGGAAGCGCTCACGCCCGATCAAGCGGGCGATCGGCTCGAAATCGTCGAGGATCGCTACGACAGGGACTCGCTTATCATCGCCAGCCAGAATTCCCCGTGGACAGTTGGTATGACTTGATCGGGTTCCCACGCTCGCCGGCGCCATCCTGGACCGCCTCGTCCACAACGCCGATCGCAGCGAGCCGGCCGGCGAGGGCCTGCGCCGCGTCCGCGGCAAGCCGTCCGAAATCGGCTTGACCAAAAACCACGTCGGAGGAAGAAACTCACTCGGCCAAACACGCGCGACGCCCTGGGCGGGACCATTTCGTTAAAAGGGGGCGGGCGTCATCCAGGTAGCTCTGGGCGCAATCATACCACTGTAGACGGGCGGCTTCGTCGGAATCGCCAGAGTCTCGACGGATCTGTCCAGATATAGTCACCGGTGAGGTTGATGGGCGCGAGGTTGCTTGGCTGGGGGGACCGGCAAGTCGAAGCCGGCGTCGGCCGGGAGGGAAAAAAGTGACGTTGATCGAACCGCGTTTTCGCGGCCTGTTTGTCTCTGTTTTTGCGCTGTTCACCCTGTTCGGCACATCGATGACGATCATCGGCGCGACGCTGCCGAAGATCCTGGCGAACTTTCACTGGGATTACCTGACGGCGGGAATTGTCCTCGGCGCTGGCGCCGTGGCCTACTTCGTCTCCACGTTCGTCGCCGGTTATCTGGTGAAGCGCTGGGGGTCCAAGCTGACCATCCTGCTCGCGCTGGCGCTCATCATCGCCGGACTCGCGTTCTTCGCCACGACGCCTGATCCCGCAGCCAACACGCTGCTGAGCGCGCTCATCGGCCTCGGCCAGGGCGGCGTGGAAGTCGGCCTCAACTCGACGATCCTGCGGATGGACGAGCGGAACACCGGTCGCCCAATGAACCTTTTGCATGGCGCTTTCGCCGTTGGCGCAATCGTTGGGCCGTTCGCGGTCAGCCTGGTGATGCAGAGCGGCCTCGAGTGGGCCGTCGTCTACCGGGGCATGGCGGCGATTTTCGTACTACTCGCCGTGCTGATGGCGTTTGCTGGTTTGCCGTCCGTCCAGCCGAAAGCCGCTGAACACGACGAAACGCCCGAGCGACTGAGCGCAAATCCAGCCTATTGGCTGTCGTTTTTCGCCCTCTTCCTCTACCTCGGCGTTGAGTTGGGGGTTTCGAACTGGGTCGCCGAGTATTTCGTCGTCGTCTTCGCCTATTCGCCCGACGCCAGCGCCATGCTCGTTTCGCTGTTCTGGCTGGGCGTATTGGCCGGCCGCTTCGGCGTGCCGTTGCTCTACAAGAGCTCGCGCCCTGAGACCGCGCTGGTCGGACTTTCAGCTTTGGCGACGGCGTCCATCGCCCTGCTCATGCTGCTGGGTTTTCTGCCCGCCTACGCGATCACCGCCGACGTCGGCCGGGGATTGTTGTTCCTGGCGGGACTGGGCTGCTCGATCTACTACCCGACGGTGATGACTCTGGTCGGCGAGTGTTTTCCGCTGTCGCAGAGCCAAGCGGTCGGCTTTGCGGCGACTGGCGGCGGCATCGGTGCGTTTGTCTTCCCCTTCCTCATGTCCACGATCGCGCAAACCTGGGGCATCCGGGCGGGGTTCGCCACCTACGGCCTTTTCGCCGCAGGGATGACCCTCGCCTGCCTGTGGCTCGCCGTCATCGTCAACAAGGGAAAGAACGCCCGACGACTGTCGTTATCGCATTCGCGCTGAGTTCTGGAGTTGCGAAGTTACCGCGAGTTCCGCTGATGGTGCGTTCTATTCGTCCCAAGTCCAATGGGAACCGACTGGCTGCCGAAACCGGGGCGCGACTTTCGCTGTCGTTGAACGCTGAACCGTCCCGGCCCTTCTCGCTTCAGCGGACAGCCCCTTGATGGAGCTGCCGCAATTTTCAATCACGGTCATACTTTGGTAAACGGGCGTCTTGACATGTTGACGCTCGACCCCTAGCGTTCGATGTGCGTCAAACTGCCGCGGCTCGCTGCGGCAGTTTATCGCAGGCGGCGCACTCAAGACCTCTTGAGTGCACGAACAAGGGGACATGCCATGAAAAAATCGGGGTGGTTGCTTGCATTGCCTTTGGCGCTGGGCTTCGCGGCCGGCGGCGCTTCAGCCGCAAATCTCGTACAGAACGGCGACTTCAATTCGCCCGGCGCCGCCAGCGCGCAATTGCTGAGCTTCGGGAGCACGTTCGTCACCAACTGGTTGAACGAGGACCAATACACCGGGTACATCCCGATGGGACAAAGCGCCGACCAGACTTGGCAATGTTGCCTTTTGGGCTCCGCGGGCCCTGGCTACGGCGTAGACAACGGCCTCGTGGGCCCGCCGAGCGGGAACGCCTCTCTCGTAATTGACGGAACAAACGGCTTCGGTCCCGGGGGCGGCTATGGCTACGTTTCTCAGTCGATCAGCGGATTGGTCGCCGGACAAACATACGTCCTGAGCTTCTGGCAGGCGGGCAGTCAGGAATACAGCGTCGGTGGCGACACGGTACAGATGTTCGATGTCAGCCTGGGCGATCAGACGTGGACTTCGCCGGCGATGAATGTCCCGTCCCAGGGTTTCGCACCGTGGGCTGAAGTCTCGGCGACGTTCACCTGGGACGGCGTTGGCGATACCCTGCAATTCATGTCCGTCGGCACGGGCGACCCGGCGTTTGCGATGCTCGCCGACGTGTCGTTGACGACGGGCGCGGTGCCTGAGCCTGCAACCTGGGCGATGATCGTTGCGGGCTTTGCGGGGATCGGCTTTGCTGCGCGCGCCCGCAGCAGGAAGGCGGCTGCCGTCGCCGCTTGATCCGAGTCCTGGAAGCCGAACAGAGGGGCGCCGCCGATCAGAAATCGGCGGCGCTTTTTTGATGGCGGGCCGGCAATGCCTTGCGCGGAGGGGCCGCAAACGCAATGATCTCGGAAGGTTCTCCCTGCCAGGCGCCGGGCCGGGCGAATGCGGGCCAACAGGAGTGAAGACTGTCGATGCAATCGCTTCTGGCTTCACACCATCATATCGCAAGTTTTCTGCTGATCGTGGTGCGCGCCTGCATCTGGCTGGCGCTGATGGTCGCCGTCTTCGCGCCGCTCGAGTACTTTTTCGCCGTCCGGCCCGCCAAGCGCTTCCACAGGGACTGGGCCACCAACCTCGGCTGGTATTTCGTCAACAGCCTCGTGCCCATTTTCCTGCTGGGGCCCCCCTCGGCGCTGATCGCGATCAGCATCCATGCGGTCCTTCCCGCAAGCCTGACAGGCGCGACGGCGGGACTGCCGCTTTGGGCGAAGATGATCTTGGCGATGATCGTGGGCGAAGTCGGCTTCTACTGGGGTCACCGCTGGAGCCATGAAATCCCCCTGCTCTGGCGGTTCCACGCGGTGCACCATAGCGCCGAGACCATCGATTTTCTCGTCAATACGAGGGCTCACCCTGTCGATATGGTGTTCACGCGCCTGTGTGGGCTGACGCTACTCTACGCGACGGGCTTGGCGTCTCCGGTCGGGCCGCATGCGGGCCTCGTTCCTGCAATCGTCCTTTTCGTCGGCTCGGCCTGGAGCTTTTTCATTCACGCGAATGTGCGATGGCGTCTCGGGCCGTTCGAGGAAGTGCTCTCCAGCCCCGCCTTTCACCACTGGCACCACACCTTGGAGGATCACAAGGACCACAACTATGCGTCCATGCTCCCGATTATGGATCGGGTGTTTGGCACCTTCTATCTTCCGCGCGAATGGCCGGCGGCCTACGGCGCCTCGACCCCGATGCCGCGCACCCTGACAGGCCAATTGCTGGAGCCGTTTGCGCCAAACCTCAAGCCGAGCGCGTCGAGGACAGAGATGTCCGGCTCTGTGTAAGGGTCGCGGATCGGGCCGAGCGGTGGGCTGTGACGCGACGGGCTCCAAGCTATTGACCAAGATACCGGTCGAAAAACGTTAACCCGTCTTCGCGGATTCGCCTGTGGATAACCTGATTTTGCGGCGTTTCGCGACGCTTATGTATCTGAGTTTATTGATGCGAGCATCGGAAGGAACGCCAAAAACGGCTGTAGTGAAGACCAAGTTTGCGTGAGCAGGATTCCTCAACTCGGCCGTCCGTGGCACACTGCGTCCTGCCATGTTTCTGCGGAAGACCGAAAGGCGGAAGGACGGGAAGACGCATCTCTACTGGAGCGTCGTCGAAAACCGGCGGCTCGACAGCAGCCGGGTGGTGCAGCGCCATGTCCTCTACCTCGGCGAGATCAATTCTTCCCAGGCTGAAGCCTGGCGCAAGGCGATCGAGGTGTTCGACGAGGACGCCGGCGCGCCCCGTTCGCTGTCCCTGTTTCCCGACGAGCGTTGCGACCTCCCGGCCGCCGACGCCTCGGTCGTGCGTCTGCGCCTGTCGGAGATGCGGCTCTGCCGGCCGCGTCAGTGGGGCGCGTGCTGGCTCGCCGGCGTCCTGTGGCGCGAGCTGCAACTCGACCGTTTCTGGGCCGAACGCCTGCCGAGGAGCCGCAAGGGGACGCGCTCGGATCAGGGGCTGCAAGTGCTGGCGACCTACCGCCTGATCGACCCGGGAAGCGAATGGCGGCTGCATCGCCAATGGTTCCTCGACAGCGCCATGGCGGATCTGCTCGGCGCCGACTTCGGCCTCGCGGAAGCGCACAAGCTCTACGCCTGCCACGACAAGCTGCTCAAACACAAACAGGCGCTGTTCTCGCATCTGACACAGCGTTGGCGCGACCTGTTCAACGCCTCCTTCGACGTGCTGCTCTACGATCTGACCAGCGCCTATTTCGAGGTCAACGCCTCCGACCTGCCCGAGGGCTCGAAACGCCGCCACGGCTACAGCCGCGACAAGCGGCCCGATTGCCCGCAACTCGTCATCGCCCTCGTCGTCACCCCCGAAGGCCTGCCGCTCGCCTACGAGGTCCTGCCCGGCAACACGGCCGACAGCACGACCCTGCGGTCGTTCCTCGAAAAGATCGAGAGCCAGTACGGCAAGGCGCGGCGGGTCTGGGTGATGGACCGCGGCGTGCCGACCGAGGAGGTCCTGGCCGAGATGCGCATGGCCGATCCGCCCGTCCAGTATCTGGTCGGAACGCCCAAAGGACGCCTGACCCGCCTCGAAAAGCAGCTCGTCGACAAGCCGTGGCGCAAGGCGCGCGAGGGTGTCGAGGTCAAGCTCCTCGCCCAGGGCGACGAACTCTACGTCTTCGCCCAGAGCGCCGATCGCGTCAGCAAGGAGCGGGCGATGCGCAGGCGGCAGCTCAAGTGGCTGTGGGCGCGGCTGAAGAAACTCGCCGAGATGGACATCTCGCGCGAGGAAAGGCTGATGAAGCTCGGCGCGGCGCGCTCCAAGGCGCCCTCCGCCTGGCGCCTGGTCAAAACCGACGTCGACAAGACCGGCGCGCTCGCCTATGCGCTCGACCGGGACAAGCTGCGCAAGGTCAGACGCCGCGAGGGCCGCTATCTGTTGCGCACCAACCTGACCGACGACGACCCCGCAAACCTCTGGCAGTATTACATACAACTCGTCGC
>CAVYON010000039.1:0-6777 GCA_963770035.1 uncultured Alphaproteobacteria bacterium
TGTACATGGACGCAATATAGCAAAAAGGCCGATCGTAATAAGCGCAAGTTTCGGGGATTGTCCATCCTCGGCGAGGTTTGGTCCGTGCCTATCCTGTTGAGGCAGACACCCACTACATGTAGTGTTATCCAAACAATTTATGGTTTAAGGAATTGTAGAACTGGAGCGCCGGATTATTCACAAATGATTCTGAGAACTGAAGTTCAAGGTAGCTCAATACGTCATATGGAGCGCGAGGATTGCTAATCACACTCTTTCGTGTCGCTTCGTCCTCACTTCGACTCAGATCGCGCAACAGACCGATGGGCGTGGACGGGTTCTTCGCAACTATTCGCGCCAGTGCATGGCTCTTTTCTGCGAGTGCTGTCAGCCCGCTCAGGCGATGTCAATTTATCAGCTGCTTCCCGTCTGGGAGTGAGTTTCTTTGCTTTTTGCTGGGCTGACATCGGTATGTCCCATGATGCTCTATATGTGGCGTGAATTGTACCGCGTCTCGATCCTCAGCATAAATCAGAAATCAGTCAGTCCGAAACCAAAAATTGCTTGCGGGTGCTTTTGATGAGGCGTCTTATATCTAGTGGGTGTCTGCGTTAACCGGATAGGCACGGTTTGGTCTTCCGTGGCGCAAGCGATACAGGCGCCGGGCGGGTGCCGGCGCGCAACGGGAATCGATTGCGCGGCCACGCCGCATGCTCGAAGCAAACCGCATAGTCGACCGAACCACCGTATGCGGACCGTAGTACGGTGTCGTGAGAGGGGAAGGCCCGCGAGGGTCCCCCCATCCCGATTGTGAGCCTCGCCTTCCTATGCCGGCGCCGCTACAGTCGCCCTTCTAGGGAGGGGGCTCGCGCCATCCTATAGTTGCAAGGAGCGACACCCTTCAATGCCCCCTCGTCGCCTTCGACCGCCAGCACAATCGACCACACCCGCTGCCAAAGCTCCGGATGCGCCCGCAACGCCGCCATCAGCGCCTCATCGCTCAACTCCCCGACCGCCATCCGTCGCCTCCCGCCAAATCAATCAAACCGAACCTACCCTGCATCGCTTTGAATCGCACCCGGCGCGGCAGGGGAATCGCATTTGGAATTCGGTTGCCAGTTCGGCCGGATTTTGCGTTTGGAGCGAGATGGATTCTACCGGGCGGAGATTGTTTTGGATCGTTTTATCGAATGCTGGGACGGTCTGGACGACCCGCGCACCGGAAATGCGGCGCTCTGGGAAACGGTCCCCACAATCTCGCCGTTCTCCGCCACATGGCCTTGAACGTCATGCAAAGAGACCGCGAAAAAGGCTCGCTCCGCGGCAAGTTCAAGCGAGCCGGTTGGGACGAAGCCTACCTCGCCCGCCGAATGACCCTGTTTTGAAATGCAATTGCCCTGCCCGGCGCGGCCGGGTGCGATCCAAAGTGATGCAATCAGGCGGTGCGGCGGAGTGATTTCGGGTCGTTGTCACTGGCGACAGCGGAGCTGGGTTGGGCGAGGGCTTTCCAGTAGGCGTCCCAGTCGCCGTTGATTCGATTTATCCGCAAGGCAAGCATGTGTTCGGCATGTTCGACGCGCCACCAGGCGCCCGGCCGCTTGAGGCGTTGTTGGGCGATGTAGCGATGAGCGCTTTCGATCTCGCCCGAGCCGATTGGCAGCCCGTCGGCCAAGGCCTGGCGATCGTTCAATTGGCCGACGCGGGCGCCGAGGTAGCGATGGCAGGTTCGCACGGGCGCACGCTCGTCATCGACCTCGGGGGGCTCGCAATGTCCGGCGAGCGCCCGCAGGACGGCGTCGAGACGGCCGCCTTTGAGCGCCTCCTTCTGCGTCTCCATCCAGGCGCTGCGCGCGGCCGGGTCGGGCGCGATCGCCGCCGAGGCGGCGCCCAGGTATTCGCAGACATGATAGAAATCAATCAGGTAGCAGCCCTGATCACCGAACTGCGCCTCGACTTGGCCGACGATCCAGGGCGCGCCGTCGCCGACCGCGTGAACCCGGGAGTTCGCCCCGAAGCCGGCGCGAACCGCGCACGAAAGCAACTGACGCCCGGCCTCTTCGACCCCGCCCTCGATCGAGCCCGCATAAACCGGCGTGCAGTTCCCTTGCGCGTGCGCCAGCGACAGCTTCGCCTCCCGCCAGGACAGCGTCTTGCCCTTGCGCTTGTCTTTCCCCTCGCTGCTCGGCTCGACGATCGGAACCATGCCGCCGTCCGTTTCGACGACGATCGGTTTGCGAAGGCCCGGCGCTTCCGGAAACTCCAAATCCCGACACCTGCTTTCGTGCATCGCCTGGGCGTGGGCGAACGTGATCCGCTGGATCGTGCTCTCGCCAATCGCGAAGCCGTAGTGCTCCTGCAACTTGGCGCGCGCCTGCGCGAAGGGCTGATCGGCCGCGAAGTCGACGAGGGCGCGCTGCAGCGGCCGCGAACATCCGAGCGGGCTCACCTTCGCCCCGAGCACGAACGGACGCACCCGTTGCGTCCCGAACCGATATTGCGGCTCCCGGACCTCTATTTCGCCAAATTTCGTATGCCAGCGGAGTTTTTTTCGCCTTGGCGATGCATCCGAGGGCGTTGGCGAATCTCCCGCTCCGTCGCCTCGACCCGGTTCTCCGCCCAACTCTTCAGCGCCTCACGCCCCAAAAGACGCATCTCATCCACGATGCGCTCTTCCGCAGCGTCGGCTTCCTTCAATTCGCCATCGGCGCCTTCGATCGCCGCCACGATCGACGACACCCGCTTGCGGAGCTCCGGATGCGCCCGCAACGCCGCAACCAGCCCCTCATCGCTCAACTCCCCGACCGCCATCCGTCGCCTCCTGCCAAATCACTCAACCCAACCTACCCTGCATCGGTTTGAATCGCACCCGGCGCGGCCGGCGCGCTTGTCATGATCGAAGCGTTTTGCTAGACGACGCGCCTCCGCTTCGCGCCTGCAAGGTGCGGAGCTTCCGTGCGGTCATGGCGGAATTGGTAGACGCGCTAGCTTGAGGTGCTAGTTCTTTAACCGGAGTGGAGGTTCGAGTCCTCTTGACCGCACCAGTCCAAACATTAAGTCTTTGTTTCTCTCACTTATTCCCGCTCATTCCCAAACTTTCCGATAGGATTGAGAATAGACGTTAGCGATTCGTTCCTGACAAAACTGATCTGGTCGGATACGCAATCGACATCCAGGACGCGCTCCGCCGACAGCTCCTGCCGGGCGACACTGACGTAAACGCCGCCACGCGACTTCTGACCCGCCAAATCGCCCCAAAACGACGCCAACTCTATGGGCCTTTACCGCCTGCCCCCGCCGCCGAATAGCGCCGGACCAAGGCCGCCGCCAAAGGCCTGACAGTGGGTCGCACGCCCTATTCCGCCACACGCGGCGCCGCCGCACCCGAGGGGTTCGTTCGCCGACAAAACGCCGGGGGACACAAGCTCGGCATAAGGCGAACCCCGGACCCTGCCGGCGGGGCCACCGATATGGCCCACGAATCAGCCTTGGAGCCGGGAGAACGAAGTGGATTCAGACCAACGAGGGCGTGGCGGCGACGACCTACGCGAGGTCATCATGGAAGTCATGCTGGACGCGCGCGACGCCGGCATGACCACTTTCGGCAAGCTCCTGGAGAAGATTGCCCTCGAACGCCGCAAATGGGACGGAGTTTCACCGGGGCCCAGTCGCCTGAATTCACACGGACTCGGCGTCGACCCAGAGCCCGGTCACGGCGAGCAGGCGCTCGAAATCCTATGGGATCTCGTCCGCCAGGGAATCCTCACTTTCGGCCACAACGCCCAGAACTCCAACTGGCCGGCCTTTAGACGAAGCCGCTTTGGCGAGCGAGCCCTGCACCGCGACGAGGATCCCTATCCTAGCCGGATCGGCTGCCTGAAGGGTTTCGACGCGGAAGCGGCGGACATCTCTCCCGACGCCGCCGTGTATCTGAAAGAAGCGATCGCGGCCTTCTATATGGATTGCCTGCTGGCGACCTGCGCCACGCTCAGCATCGCCGCGGAAGGCGAATTCCTGAGACTGCTCAGCGCCGCGAAGAGCAGCACGATCTACGGCCAGCATTTCTCACGCATTGGCGACTCGCAGACCCTTGGCGCGAAGATCTCGCAATTCAAGGACGTCTTGTCATCCCTGCGACCAAAGCTGCCGAAACCAGCGATCGACGAGTTGGATCATAACCTCGAGATGGTCCAATTCGTGATCCGCACTGCGCGCAACCAGTCGGGCAAGCCCTCGGGCGCCCAGCCGCCCTCGCGCGACCAGGTGTACCTCTATCTTCAACTCTTCATTCCCTTCGCACGCCAGGCTCTCCGGCTGCGGCGCGAGTTGAACGAGCGACCCTACCCGCGGATCGTCCGGTTGCATTGAGCCTTTTGCCCGCGTCCGGAGCGGACGAAACCCGAGAACGCCATGACTTCCCCGCCCGAGAGTCGCGTTGCAGCGCCGTTTGTCAACCGGGCTCACACGCTGGTTGCCGTCTGCAGCCCCAATACGGGCGCCGCGGAGCCGAGCGCCTCCGTTGCACCTGGCCAGTTCGCAAAGCGCATTGCGGCATCGTCGAAGCGCACAACCGGACCGGTCCGACCGGCGTTGGACGCCAGGAACAAAGTGGAATTAAGCCCCGCAAAAGGTGACCCCCCGAGCCTGCCGGCGGGGCCACCGATGTGGCTGGAGCGAATCACTGCATCTCGATTGGGGTGAGCAACATGAATCCGAACCAGCAGGAGCACAGCTACGAAGAGTTGCGAGAGATCGCCATTAATGTTCTGTTGAACTCTCACGAAAACGGGGTCGATCGGTTCGAGAAACTCCTGGAAAGCACTGGCCTCGAGCTTTGGAAGCAGGAAGGCCCCCAGCAGCCGCGACAGCATTTTTCCTGCGGGTCGGCAGCGCAATTGCACCCGAACGACATCGAACTGCTGCTGGAGATTGTATGGGATCTTTTCCGGCAGGGGATCGTAACCCTCGGCCTCAACGCAACCAATCCGGGCTGGCCATGGCTGCGGCTCAGCCGCTTCGGCGAATGCGCCCTACAACAAGGCCTCTACCGGTTCCACAATAGAGCCGAGTTCATGAAAGCCCTGCGTTCAGAATCGATCGATATTTCGCCCGACGCCGCAGTTTACGCGAAAGAGGCGGTTGCCGCTTTTTATACCGGCTGTCTGTTGTCGTCCTGCGTCCTGCTCAGCTTCGCCGCGGAATGCGAATTCATGCGACTGCTCGATGTGGCGAAAAACAGCAAGATGTATGGAAAGTACTTCGCCAGAATTGGAGAAGGACTGAACGTTCGGGCGAAAATTCTGCGTTTCGGTGAGGCGGTCAAGCCGCTCGTCGATCTGCTGCCCGACGCCGCGACCCGAGAATTGGGCGACGCCTTGAACACGATGCAGTCGATTATGCGGATCGCGCGCAACGAAGCCGGACAGCCGTCTGGTGCCGACGCCCCGTCGCGCGATCAGATCTACGTCTATCTGCAGCTCTTCATCCCGTTCGCCGAACAGATGATGCGATTGCGGCGCGAGTTGACCGAAGTCGATTACCCGCGCCTCGTCAGCGCGCCGTGAGATGGGCCGGCAGCTTGTCCGTGCCGACGGCGCTCGTCAGCCCGCGCGAGACGCGGACCGCCGGGGCGAGTTGTGGGTGCGACATTAGGTTGCATCTTGGTTGTAATTTTCCTGTTGATGAAACCTAAGATTGTATTAACGATAAGGATGCCACCGATTAAGGAGAGGGTGCAGAGAGAAATGGCGACGGGGGTTCCGCAAGGGCCTCGCAAGCCTAAATAGTCTGGGCGAATAGATCACACGGGCAAATCCGAATGTTCCGTTGGCATAAGGACGTGATACGCAGGCTATTTTATGAGACGAATACTACGGCAGACGAAGCGAATACATCGGATATCCACGGCTCAAGGGGGAGCCGGCAGCAAATACTGAAATCCTATGGCAAAAGAAAAAAGCGGGTGCGGGGATGTGGACGGAACAGAGCATCGAGTCACTGAGGCGGTTTGCGAACGAAGGTAAGAGCGCCGCCTGGATTGCCGTGGCGCTGGGGGCGCCGTCGCGTAACGCCGTTATAGGCAAGGCCAATCGAATCGGGGTCAAGCTCAACGGTGGGCCGGTGCGGTCGGGCCTGGAGCCGCCGAGGCCGGAGATGGCCTGGGGGCCAAAGCGCGCACGGTCGAGCGCCGACAACTCGCGCTCGGACGGACGCTTCGGACAAGCGCCACGCGGACGGTCGGTCTCCCGCGCTCGGAGTCGTGTGCCGGCCATTTCCCGCGAAAAGCTGCGGATGGACCGATGGATGTACGCGACGGCCGAGGTCGGTGATATGCGGCGGATCGCGCTCGCGCAGATCGGCGAAGTCGAGTGCCGATGGCCGATCGGCGACCCCTTGCAGGAGGACTTTGCCTACTGCGGTCTCCCCATCGCCAGGGGCCACGCCTATTGCGCCGGCCACTGCCGCCTCGCATATCGGACAGCGAATTCCTGAGCTGCGGCGGATCGTCGCTGGCAAGGCCGACGGCGGTGCGCGTTATGGGAATCCCCCCACCGATTGCATTTCGTCGGCGCCCGGGACGGTGAGCCGGACCATGTCGAGCGCCAGGGCAAGCCAGCCACGGTTCATCGCATATTGCAGGGCTGCGTCAAAATCGGCGATGCGGCCGAAATTCCTGCACAAAAAGTCGGCTTTCGCCTCGCTCAGGCGGAGCGACTGGCGCGCCTTCACCTTGCGCGCCTCGAAGATCGACAGCAGGGCCCGCGCATAATCCTCGTCCGCCGGCAGTCTGGCCATTGGAGT
>CAVYON010000040.1:0-36323 GCA_963770035.1 uncultured Alphaproteobacteria bacterium
GGTTAAGAACGCTCGAGGACATGCGCACCGGCGACGGGCGGAGGCTGCCGCCGCGGCTCATGGCGGAGATCGCGCGCGAGCACGAGCGGCTCGTTGTGCTGGACCGGCAGATTTCGGCGATCGAGGCCGAGCGGGAAGCCGAATGCCGCAAGGCTGCGCGGCAAGCCGAACGTGGCGAGGCCGCGCCGGGGTCGAACCCGGCGAAGATGGTGCAACTCACCCAACTCAAGGGCATCGGCGCCAATGACGCGCAGGTGCTGGTCAACGAGGCGTTCTACCGCCGCTTCGCCAATCGCCGGCAGGTCGGCGGCTGCTTCGGGCTGACGGGAACGCCGTATTCGAGCGGAGGACCAACGCGACCAGGGGATCAGCAAGGCCGGCAATCCCCGCACCCGCACGACCGCAGTCGAACTCGCCTGACGGTGGGTCCACTGGCAGCCCGGCAGCGCGCTCGCGAGCTGGTTCAAGGCGCGGGTCGGCGACGCCAAGGGACGGGTTCGGCGCATCGCCATCGTCGCTCTGGCGCGCAAGCTGATGGTGGCGCTGTGGCGCTATCTGGAGACCGGCGTCGTCCCCGAGGGCGCCGTGCTTCATCCGAGCTTCTGACCGGCGCACCATGCCGCCGGCGGACGTGAACGAGGATAGACGTCTGACCGCCCTCATCCAGGGGCTTGCCCCCGCTGTCTCAGATAGGTCCCGTCTCTCGTGGGGCCGCGCCTTCGTCGTTGCATGAAGGATCAGGGTATCGGGCCTTCGCGCCCGACCGGATACAAGGTGTCGCGGCCAAGCCGCGCTTCGATATGGCCCAGTCCCGCCCCACCTCCGCCCGACCATGGCGGCGCCCCCCTCGCCTCGAACGGGAAGCTTCGCGCCGTGCTCGCCGCCGTCAAGCCCGCTGCGCGCCGCCTTCGGCGGTGTCCTTCGGTTAGGCTTGACCGCGGCTGCGCGCGCCGCGTTCAAACCCCGTGCTCGGGACGAAGAAACGCTCTTCGCTCGAACCAAGAAACGGAGAAGATCAAGCACCCCCACAACGGCCCCCTGATGAACCAACCCCTGCATCCCGCCTCTTGACCCGAGGCCCCATACAAGGATGAGGGCCTTGTCTTGGCAGCCCGTCTTGGCAGTCGGACCGCTTCTCCCTACCTGTCCACTGGCAGCGGCTGGCCTGCCCTGCGCGCCTCAATCCATTTTTCGAGCTCGGCGACGTGTTCGCTTTCCTCCTCGACGAACGGCTTCGCCAGGGCTCTGATCTCGGGATCTCCGGCCGCATCGTAGGACCGCCTGGTAGTAGCGAAGGCCCGCAGCCTCGGCTCTGAGGGCGATTTCGAGCGCCTGATCCCGCCAGATCAGCGGGTCAGCCGCCCCAAATCGCCGCGGTCTCCGGGCTCTCGAGATCCGGCCATTCGAAGTCGTTCGGCTTTAGCTTGGGGATGTCGCGGTAGCCCGAGCGGGCCTGAGCTTCTGCGAGATGCATCCTCGAAAAGTCGGAAAGCCGTCGAAACAGCTTGCCGGCATCAACATTGCCGCAGGATTTCATGGCGTCGGCCAACTGGCCGAAGCGGTCCGCCGCCTCTTTCTCAAGTCTCGCCGCATAAGCGAGAAACTCCTCGACCGATTCCAACATGTGTTCCTTGCTCCAATCGGTGTTTCGTCAGGCGGAGAAGCGAGGCGCGTCGCGCGCCCGCCTTGGGTGCGCTCAGGAGGTCACGTGCGCCGCAGTTTGCTTGACCGCCCATTCGTCGCGCGTGATCCAGGCCTCGATGACTCGGATGCGTTCGGCCTGGGCCTTGGCGAGCGCTTTGGCCGTCTTGGCGACATCGGCGGACTTGGTCGTTGCTTCCCCCGCGCAATAGAATTCGTAAGCTCTCTTTTCGCCCTGCAGCGCCGCTCTCAGGGCGTCCATGCGTGAGAGCGAAGCGTCGCCGGCCCACAAGGGCGTGCTGTCGGGCGTGGCGTGGGTCGGCCAGGCGTAGTCGGCGGGAACTTCCTTGGCGGCGCTGATTGGCCCTGCCTTGGCCGTCGCCTCGGCCGCTCTATGCCGGGACTGGGCGGCAAGCTGCCGGAAGAGCACAGCGACGTCCGAATTGCCGCTCGCTCCTGTCGCCTTGGCGAGATCGTTGAGGTGAGCCGCCGCGTCATCTTCGACGATCGCCACATAGCCGAGGATGTCCTCGATCGTGGCGATCTCGGTGCCGCCCTTGAAGCGGCGGGCGGCGGGCGTCACATGCGGCGCGGCGATCGGCATCGTCTGGTCGCCCTCGAACGACACGACGATGTCTTCATTGCGCACGAAACACTGGCAGGCCAGGCGATGCCCAGGCGGCATGTCGTTGACCTCGGCGTCGACGATCTCCTTCTTGGAAATCTTTCCGAGCTGCTTGAGCATCTTCTTTTCCCTTTCGGTCAGGGCGATCGCGTATCTTGCATTTGGGTCGAGATGCTTGACCTCGATGAGGCACGAGCCACATTCGCCATCCTGGCAATCGAAAGGGATCGGAATCTTGTTGGCTTTCGCAATCGCCAGGATGGTGCCTCGATCGCCGGCGACGGCATAGACGGCGACGTCCCTGGCCATCGCAGGGGACGAAAACGTGACATTGGCCATAGTGCTCCTCCGAGCCGGCGGCTCGGCGCCGGCGTTCAGGAGCGTTGATGAGCAAGATGGGCGCCAAGAAAAAAGCTCAGCGATACAATTAATTAGCGGTGTGGTGAGGTCGATGCTTTGGTCGCAAAGGATACGTTCGGGCGCGAAGGCCGACACCCGATTGTCAAGGTGGGAACGGTCCGGCCACGACGCGGACGGATAGACCCGGCCCAGTCAGGCCAGATCCGCGCTTCTCGGACGATCGGAGCCTTGAAAGCGTACGGCCTGAGCAGCTTGCTACTCAGCGCCGCGCTCGCGACCTGCCACTGGGAGCGTCCCGCCTCTCCGGCCCGCGCTCAAACTGATCTTCAACAGTCTGCGAAGCCAAGTGTCTGATAGCGCGTGCAAAAGCGCGCTACGGTGAGCGCGCGGCACTACAAAACAAAAAATGTACGTAAATCAGGTGTCCACAATCTGACGCAGGGTCGGCGGCAAGGCGACGCCGAGGGCGGAGAGCGCGAGGGAGGCTTCGGGGCGCGGGGCCGAGCGGAGCAGGAAGCGCTTGCCGTCCTGCTCGACCTCGGTCTCGGTGAGCGAGTCCAGGTCGGCCATCACGGCGGGCCAGGAGACGCGGGCGCCGGCGCCCGCCGCGTCGAGGCGGTCTTCCAGTTCCTTCTTCAGAACGAGGGCGAGGAAGCTGCAGGCGACGTGGCCGCGGATCGTTTCGTCGAGCTTGTGGTAGATGGGCCGCGTCCCGAGCAGGCTTTTGGTCGTTCGAAACGTTCGTTCCACTGTCCAGCGTTGTTTGTATACGAGCATCGCCTCCAGCGCCGAGAGGTTCGCGTTGGTCTGCAGCACGAACACGCCGTCGAACTTTTGGTCCTCCTCGATTCTTTGGCGGTCGATGGCGAAGCCGTCGCCCTCCGGGTCCTTGAGAAAGCGACGGTAGCCCTTGTTGCCGACGAGGCTCTTGTCGCCCTTCTTCAGCTGCCGCTCCAGCGCGGCGACGATGGTCGCGCGATTGGCGGCGTCCTTTTTCATCTCATCGAGGTTGCGGCAGACGACGTAGCGCCGCCCGGCGAGCGTGACCGCCTTGGCCTCGTAGTCGACCTCGCGTCTCGGCTTCAACAGGCCGAAAGGAACGAACGGCGCGGAATCGCTGAGCACGAGGTCGCGGACCAACTTGTCGGTCCGCTCGCGCACGCCCAGGACATAGAGGAGCTTGCGGGCCTCGAGCTCGGCGATCGTCTCGGCGCTGATCATGCCGCGGTCGGCGACGACGCAGACGCGGTTGATGCGGAAGCGGCGCTGCAGGCGATTGATCGCCGGGATCAGGCTCGTCACGTCGGCGGTGTTGCCGGGCCACATCTCGGTGCACACGGGGCGGCTGTCGCCGTCGAGCAGAACGGCGAGGATCATCTGGTTGAGGTCCGGCCGGTGATCTTTCGAGAAGCCGCGCCGCCCGAGCCTCTCACCGCCCGCGCCCTCGAAATAAAGGCTGGTGGTGTCCATGAACACGATGTCGAGCGTGGTCAGGAGGTCGCGCCGGGCGGCGAACAGCTCCTCCTCCAGGACGTCCTTCACGCAGCGCGGCGAAAACGGCGTCGCGGCGTCCTGCTGGTCTTTCGGAAGCTCCTCGCCGAGCCACGCCATCGTGCGATAAAGGTGATGCAGCTCGATCCCGTCGACGCCGTCGATGCGGTAATCCTCGCGCCAGCGGTCGGCGGCGCGGTCCGAGCCGCCGCAGACGAGGCGGTGCAGCACGGTCAGGAACGCCGCGCGCTCCAGCGGGAACTCGTGGTTGCGCGCGCTGGCCAGGCGCTCGATCACGGCCCGGCAGCCGGTCTCCTCCCACACCCGCTCGAAGGCGAGCGCCGGACCGATGCGGCGCGCCGAGATCGCCGTCGCCTCGCCGCGGTCGAGCGCGTCGAGCACGATCGCCTTGTCGGCGAAGCGCGCCCCAGAGCGCAAGAGCCGCTCCAGTTGCCCGCTCTCCTGCAGATCCTCGATCCGCCCGAGCGTCGCGATCACCTGCTGGCGCACCACGGCGCCCTCGCGCCGGCTCTCGACGATCTGAAGATAGGCGCGGCCGCCTGAGGTCTTCTTGCGGAAATACATGGGAGGGAACCGGACGCGGACTCGATGTTGGTCCGCACAGTATCCGCTTTGCCTCCACAAAAATCAACGAAAATCCCCACAAGGCGTGGCACTACATTTTCACGCTCGGCACCCACCGCATCAAATCATATCAATGGGTTACACACCGCACCCATGCTCCAACTGTCGAAGATCAGCCAAACAGCAGCTCAACCGACTTGAAGTTCTGATGGGCGTCCAGCCGGGCGCCGATGCGCCAGACCTCGCAACCGGGGAAGAGGCTTTGCCATGTCGCGTGTCGAACGTGAAGCGTCCGCGTAGCGCAAGCGCTCTTGGTGGAGCTGAGGGGATTCGAACCCCCGACCAATTCAAGACATTGATTTCTATAATTGTTGCACTATGAGGCAGTTGCAAAATTGGGAGTTCGGCCAGAGTTTTCGAATTTTCGGGTGATTTTTCGACGGTTGCGAACCGCTGGCGGCCGGTTTCTGGTATGCTGATTCTGCTAGGAACAACAAGCAGATGCCAGGAGCCGCCGACGATGTCGCTGCGGGAGAGCCTATCCTCGTACTGGGAGAAGTTTCAAGGGGAACTTTTCCCTTTTCTCGAAGAAACTGTGGGTTTCCTGACCGGATCGCATCGAGCGCTGGTCACGGTCGTGGATATGACGCGGCTCGAGGCTTTCGTCCCGCACTGGCATGGACTTCCCGGGCGCCCGTTGGCCGAGCGGGCGGCGTTGGCGAGAGCCTTCGTGGCCAAGGCGGTTTTCAATTTGCCGACCACGCGAATGCTGATCGAACGCGTCCAGGCCGACAAAACGCTTCGGCGTCTGTGCGGTTGGTCGCGTCCGTCCGAGGTTCCCAGCGAATCGACATTCTCGCGCGCCTTCGCCGAATTCGCCCAGAGCGAACTGCCCTCGCGTGTGCACGAGGCCTTGATCCGGCAGACCCACGCCGACCGGTTGGTTGGTCACATCGCGCGCGATTCGACCGCGATCGAAGGCCATGAAAAGCCGCGACGCGCCGAACAGCCCGAACCGACCGCGCCGAAGCCGGCGCCCCGCAAACGCGGGCGTCCGCGCAAGGGCGAGGAACCCCCGCCCAAACCGCCCACGCGCCTGGAACGCCAAGCCGGCATGACCCTGAGCCAAATGCTCGCCGATCTGCCCCGGCCTTGTGACGTCGGCGTCAAGCGCAACGCCAAAGGACATCAAGAGACATGGATCGGCTATAAGCTGCACGTGGATACGGCCGACGGCGACATTCCCGTCAGTTGCGTTCTCACCTCGGCTTCCGTCCATGACAGTCAGGTCGCCATCCCGCTGGCTACGATGACGGCGGAACGCCTGGTCAATCTCTACGATCTCATGGACAGCGCCTACGACGCGGCCGAGATCGAGGCGCACAGCCGCGCGCTCGGCCACGTGCCGATCATCGATGCCAATCCGCGCCGTGACGCCGCCCTCAAACAAGAATTGGCGCGAGAGCAGAGGCGTCAGGCGCTGGCGGGCCATCGCATGGCCGAGGACATCCGTTACAACGAACGCAGCAGCGCCGAACGGGTCAACGCCAACCTCAAAGACAATCACGGCGGTCGAACCGTCCAGGTGCGCGGCCCCACGAAAGTGATGTGTCATCTGATGTTCGGCATTCTGGTCGTCACGGTGACCCAAATCATCCGTCTCATCGCATAGCGATCGCGATCGTACGCAACATAGAGAGCCCGTAGCCTCCCAAAATATCGGCAGCTCGGCGAGCTATTGCCCGCGCGCGCTCAGAAACGCCGCTCTCGGCACAAATCGACCCAGGCCGCCGCCGCCAAAATCGGCACAGCTCGGAAATCAATCCAAGTTTGCGCTCTTGCGGAAACACAACCCAGTGCTCCCAAACATTTTGCAAGTGCCTCACTATAATAAGGGCCTGCTGGTACGCGATGTGGGTACGCGTAGGGGTACGCGGTACGGGTACCCAGGGGAGCGAATTTCATGGCGCGCACTGTTCAAGATCGCCGCTGGCTAGAGATGCACGCGGGCACGTGGCGGGTAACGCTTGCGGTCCCAAGGGTCCTGCACGCCAAGCTGGGAACCCGGCTCAAGCGATCTCTCAAAACTGACAGCCTCGCGATCGCGAATCAGCGCAAGCTTCGGATCGTCGACGAGTTTCGGACGGCGATCACTCGCGAGCTAGAAGCCCTCGGAGTGCTTCCGCGTTCAACGATAGCGGAGGCATTGGCGCTGAGAGAACAACTGAAGGAAGCAGAGAGCGAGTTTGCCAGCAACGACGCGCTGCGAGAAATAGCTGAACCGTGCCTATCCGGTTAACGCAGACACCCACTAGATATAGGACGCCTCATCAAAGCACCCGCAAGCAATTTTTGGTTTCGGACTGACTGATTTCTGATTTATGCTGAGGATCGAGACGCGGTACAATTCACGCCACATATAGAGCATCATGGGACATACCGATGTCGGCCCAGCAAAAAGCAAAGAAACTCACTCCCAGACGGGAAGCAGCTGATAAATTGACATCGCCTGAGCGGCTGACAGCACTCGCAGAAAAGAGCCATGCACTGGCGCGAATAGTTGCCAAGAACCCGTCCACGCCCATCGGTCTGTTGCGCGATCTGAGTCGAAGTGAGGACGAAGCGACACGAAAGAGTGTGATTAGCAATCCTCGCGCTCCATATGACGTATTGAGCTACCTTGAACTTCAATTCTCAAAATCATTTGTGAATAATCCGGCGCTCCAGTTCTACAATTCCTTAAAACCATAAATTGTTTGGATAATACTACATGTAGTGGGTGTCTGCCTCAACAGGATAGGCACGAGCTGAACGAGCAACTGATCTTCTGGGACCTCAAATCGCGGAGCGGCACTATGATAACGCCAGCGAGCCCGACCCCGTGTACAATCCCCGTCGCGAAGCGCTCGCGGAGGAATTTCTCGGGATCGTACGAGGTACCGCAACGCCGATTAAATTGCATCACGAATCCTATCTGGCAAGGATAAATGTCAAAGCCCGCACAAAGGGAGACGATATTCGCGCAATCAAATATCTTTCGGAATGGTGCTCGGCAAAGGACATTTCAGCGTCGCTCGAAATCGATCACGAGAAAGACTGCCATTCGTTTCATGGAGGACCTTGAGGGAATCGCTAGCAATTTAGAGCCCGCGACGCAGAACAAATACCTCAACCGCGTGTCACGCTATTGGCAGTACCTGGTGAAGCGGGAAATAGTGGGTGCCAACGTCTGGACGGGCCTGCGTGTCGGACAAAAGCAAAAAGAGCACGACAAGGAGGAGCGCGCCTTCACCGACAACGAAGTCAGAAGCTTGTTTGTGGGTGGCGCGCCGCCGAAGCTGATGGACTTGATGAAGATTGCCGCGCTCTGCGGAGCGCGACTTGACGCAATTGTTGATCTAAAAGTGAAAGACGCCGCAGACGGAGTCTTCACATTCAAACCGCAAAAGCGCGAACGCGCCCCTCGCGACGTTCCCATTCATCGTGATCTTCATGAGATCATCGCCATGCGGACCCTCGGCAAGGACCCCAACGACGATCTGTTTCCTGAATGGCCCGGACCAAAGAAGATAGGGTCTCCTCGCGAACGATCGTTCAAGGCGAGCAACGCCTTCACTGAATACCGCCGCGCTTGCGGAGTAAACCAGCAGGTTGAAGGTCTCCGGCGCTCACTCGTTAACTTTCATAGCTTTCGCCGCTGGTTCATCACAAAGGCCGAACGAGCGGGCTATAGAGGCGACCTTATTGCGGCGATCGTCGGCCACAAGCGCAGCGGGATGACGCTCGGTCGATATTCCGAAGGGCCCGAGATGAAGATGGCACAAAAGTGCGGGAGTGCAGTGCACCTGCCTCCCTTGGACGACACGCCAATTCGTGAAGACCGCAGCTTAACGCCGAGGCGCCGGTCGCGCTGATCGCACCCCATGGCCGACGGGGCGACCTCGCCCTCGCCCACCTCGATTGAGGGCTCGGTCAAGAACTCTGTCTGGCTGGGGCGGGAGAATTCGAAGCCGGCCCCGGTAGCGCTCTTAAGGTCCCGCAAAATAATAAGAAAACGCCTGCGACGCGAAGCGTCGTAGCACCCCGGTGTGGCGCCTGGCAATCGCAAAAAGTGGCTTCGACCCCCAATCCGACAGGGGCGCAATCGAGACCCGAATTGGACCACCGGGCGACAAGCGGCGCAACGCTGCCGGAGGCGGCCGAAAGGAAGGGCGCGGACGACCTGCTCCATTTGACACGCTGTCCCGACGCTTGAGCCGGTGGGCGCGTCGCATCGGCTCGACAGGCAGGGGCAATCCCCGGTGCATGAAATATGAAGCGAAATTGCGCTTCACTTAAATGTAGACGCTATCGCGGGATTCCTCGCCCTTCCGGAAATCGTTTGACCGAATCAGCGGGGTCGATTCCAATCGCCGGGTGAAGACGAATCGAAATTTCCTCAGCCCGGCGGATCGGGCCATCCTGACGGAGATCGCCAAGGACGGGCTGGAGGAGAGCCGCATTACCCGTCGGGCGAACGCCATCCTTCTGCTCGACAAGGGATGGTCCTACGCCGAGGTCGCCGAAGCGCTGTTCATCGACGATTCGACCGTCCGTGCCTGGTTCAAGGCCTACAACGAAGGCGGCGTCGAGGGGCTCATCCTGTTCGACCTGAAGGGCGGAACCAGCCCGCTGTCGCCTCCCCAGATCGACGAATTGCGCGCCTGGGCGACGGAGGTGCTGCCGACGTCGACTACCGAAATCGGGCAGTTCATCCTAGAGAAGTTCGGTGTCGACTATGGCCGCTCCGGGCTGATCAAGCTGATGAACCGGATCGGCTTTGACTGGAAGAAGCCGGAATCCGTGCCCGGCAAGATCGACGTGGAAACCCAGCAGAAGTTCATCGACGCGCACGAGGACTTGCGCAACTCGCTCGGCCTGGACGAATCCGTCGTCTACGTCGACGCCGTCCATCCGACCCACCAAGCTCAGCCGGCGGGACGCTGGCTGCCGCGCGGACAGCGCTGCGCGCTCCCCTCGGCGTCGGGGCGCGACCGGCTGAACCTGCACGGCGCGATCGATCTGGAGACCGGACAGACCCGCATCATGGACGTCGAGACCGTCGACGCGACAAGCACGATCCACTTGTTCGAAGCGCTGGAGAACGCCCAGTCGACGATGAGCCGCATCCACGTCTTCCTCGACAACGCCCGCTACCACCACGCCAAAGCCGTCCAGGAGTGGATGCAGCAGCCGGGACGGCGCATCGTCCTGCACTTCGTGCCGACCTACTGCCCCCACCTCAACCCAATCGAACGGCTGTGGAAGGTGATGCACCAGAACGTCACCCACAACAAATGCTACGCCAAATTCCGCGATTTTGCCGAAGCCGTGCTCGGCTTCCTGCGCAAGACCGTGCCGGAGCGGTTCGACGAATTCTCGTCGTCCATCACCGACAATTTCCGCGTCATCAACCCGAAGGACTTTCGGATCCTCGCGTGACGCCGCTATACAACGCTTAGGTCTCGCCGACGAAGCCCTCCCATGTTACCCGTCTCAAAAACCTCAAGTCCGACGGGCTGCTAGAGCCGACGATGCGGGCGCCGGGTAAGCGCGGCGACATCGTGAAGGCCATCAATCGGGCGCTGACCGACAGCGGTCTGGAGCATGGGACGGACCGCTACGTGCTCCACGGCGAGGAGATGGCGCAGTCGGTTATCGGCCGGGTTATCGGCAAGCGGCTGACCGACGAGTTGGGCGACCGGGTGGCGCTGATCGTGGATGCCCGGGGGCGGGATTGATCGGACCTTAGGGCCTGTCAGCCAATAGGCAAATCGGGTTGGGGCGGAGAGGCGTAGCGGGATTCCCATTGTAGACGTGGCGTCGTAGCGTTGTGGGATGATCGATGAAGAGTCGCTTCGCAAGCTGGAGACGCGCCACTCGGCGCTATCGCCTCAGTTGGATGAACGTCAGCGCCGGCTTTTCGTCGCGGCTGAAGCTCGTGCGGCGGGATATGGCGGCATAGCCGCGGTGTCGCGGGTGACGGGGGTCGCCGCGAGCACGATCGGACGGGGGTTGAAGGAACTGGAAGCGCCGTCCACGACGCCTGTTGATCGCGTACGTCGGCCTGGCGGGGGCCGCAAATCGCTGAGTGAAACGAATCCCGGTCTTCTCGACGCCTTGAACGCGTTGGTCGAGCCCGACGCGCGCGGCGATCCGATGTCGCCGCTGCGCTGGACATGCAAGAGCCTGCGCCGCCTTGCGGACGAACTGGGCAAGCTCGGGCACAAGATCAGCCACACGGTGGTTGGCGAATTGCTGAAGAAGCAGAAGTTCAGCCTGCAGGCCAACAGCAAGACGCGTGAGGGCGCCGACAATCCCGACCGGGACGCGCAATTCCGGGTCGTCAACGAGGCCGTGAAAACGGCCATCGGCGAGAACCAGCCGGTCATATCCGTCGATACCAAGAAGAAGGAATTGGCCGGCGATTTCAAGAACGCCGGCCGGGAATGGCGTCGCCAAGGCGATCCGGAAGAGGTGCGCGTGCACGACTTTCTGATCAAGGAACTCGGCCGCGCCGTGCCTTATGGAATTTATGATATGGCGGCCAACGCGGGCTGGGTCGCGGTCGGCGTCGACAACGACACGGCCGCTTTCGCGGTTCAGACGATCCGTCGCTGGTGGCGGAAGGTCGGCCGCATTCGTTATCCGCTCGCGCGGCGTCTCGTCATCACCGCCGACGGCGGCGGATCGAACGGCTCGCGGGTGCGATTGTGGAAGCTCGAATTGCAGCGATTAGCCGATGAACTGGGCCTATCCATCGAGGTTCACCATCTTCCTCCGGGAACCAGCAAGTGGAACAAGATCGAACACCGTCTATTCTCATTCATCACGCAAAACTGGCGCGCCAAACCGCTGCTCAGCTATCGCGTCATCGTCGAACTGATCGGGGCGACGACGACGCAAACCGGCTTGACCGTCCGCTGCGAACTCGACGACAAAATATATCCAAAAGGAATCCTCGTATCCGACGAGCAGATGCAAACCCTCAACATCTCTCGCGATGATTTCCACGGCGAATGGAACTACACAATCGCCCCCTCAGTCGCCTCGCTCGTCAATGCAGTTGATTCCTGACAGGCCCTAAGCTAGTTGACGGGGGCCCGTCCGATGGAGACCTTGCTTGCCCGAGCCCGTCCGACCAACCGTCCGCTCCGCCTTTGGTTCGCTGGTCCTGATCGCCGCCGTGGTCGCATTCGCCGCCGCGGCCTTCGCCTACACCGGCGGCTGGCTTTCGCCCCATCGCCTGACGCCTGATCTGCTGGTCGACGCGTTCGCGGCGCCGTCCGGTCCGGCGCTCGGCCATCGCCGCAACCACGCCAAGGGGATCTGCTTCACCGGTGTCTTCGAGGCGAACGGCGCCGGCGCTGAGCTCTCGACGGCTCAGGCGCTCGCCAAGGGCCAGTATCCGGTGATCGGGCGCTTCAACCTCGGCACGCCCAACCCGGACGCTGCCGACGCGACGGTTAGGGTCCGCGGCCTCGGCGTCCTGATCACGACGCCGGACGGCCAGCAATGGCGGATGGCGATGATTGACCCGCCGTTCTTTCCGGTTTCGACCCCTCACGCCTTCTTTGAGCTCCTCAAGGCTTCCGCCAGCAAGGATCCCGGCGCCATGCCGGCCTTCGCGGCTGCGCATCCCGAGATTGCGACCTTCGGCGGGTGGGCGAAGAGCACGCCCTGGACCGGCAGCTACGCCGAGGAACCGTACAACAGCCTCAACGCCTTCCTGTTTACCGATAGCTCCGGGGCGCGCCATGCCGTGCGGTGGTCGTTCGTCCCCGCGGCTGAGCCTCACTCCGTGCCGCCCGAGGAGTTGGCGAAGCGCGGGACGAATTTCCTCGAAGACGAGATCGCGCAGCGCATCAAGGGCGGCTCGTTGCGCTGGACGATGGCGGTCACCGTCGCCAATCCAGGCGACCAGACGGCGGACCCGAGCAAGGCCTGGCCCGACGACCGCCGCAAGATCGAGGTCGGAACGCTGACCGTGCAGGCCATCGTTCCCGAGGCGGACGGCCCCTGCCGCGACATCAACTACGATCCGACGGTGCTGCCGAAAGGGATATCGACCTCGGACGATCCGTTCCCGGCCGCGCGCTCTTCAGCCTACCGCGTCTCGTTCGACCGGCGCGAGGCCGAGGCGAAGGACTATCCGCGAACTGCCACAGGAGCGAGCCAATGACCCCCGCCGCACGCTTCACACCGCTCCAGCGCGCGCTGCACTGGATCATGGCGCTCTGCATCCTGACGATGCTGTTCATCGGCGTCCACATGGTTTCGACCATCTCGCCCAACTACCTGACCTACATTGGAATCCATAAGCCGCTCGGGATCGTCATCCTGGTGTTGGCGTTGATCCGGCTCGGCGTGCGCCTGAACTTCGGCGCGCCTCCGCTGCCGCGTGATCTGCCGGCGCCGATGAAGCTTGCGGCGCATCTGTCGCATTACCTGCTCTATGCGCTGATGATCGGGCTCCCGTGGATCGGCTGGGCGATGCTGTCGGCCGGCGGCTATCCCGTCGTCCTGTGGAGAGGCTTCCAGCTGCCGCCAATCGCGCCGCAGAGCGAGGGCCTGCATACGCTCTTATGGCATGCACATGTCTATCTCGCGCTGCTGTTTTTTGCGGTGATCCTCATGCATGTCGCCGCGGCGCTGTTCCATGCGCTGGTTCGGCGCGACGGGGTGTTCGAGGCTATGGCGCCGACGCCGACCCCCAAAGCGAACGCTGTGCGCCAGCCCGCGGAATAGCGCATTTTGCATCTGAGGCGATGCATGGTCGGCACGCGAGCGGCGCCCGGGCCGGCGCCGCCGTTCTGGTAACAACCGCGGCCAGAGGAAACGCCGCGGCTTCTTGACACGCGTCGCCAGTCGCCGGTTAACCGCAAGTTAACTCCGCCCGCCGCATTGGAGGGGACGTAAGGAGCGGCGCCTGGGGGGGCGCGCTCGATATTTGCACCTCTTCGGCGCTGGCATGGTCACGCTCTATCACCACCCTTTCTGCCCACACTCCCGCTTCATCCGCCTCGCCCTCGGCGAGATGGGGATCGAGCCGAAGCTCGTGGAGGAGCGGGCCTGGGACAGGCGCCGCGAATTTTTGCTGATGGCGGCGGAGGGGGCCACGCCCGTGCTGGTCGAGAACCACCCGCCCGCCCTGCCCGGCGCCGAGGTGATCGCCGAGTACCTTGACGAGACGCGCGGGCTCGGCCTCGGCGACCGGCGGTTGCTGCCCGAAAAGCCGGCGGACCGGGCCGAGGCGCGCCGGCTGATGGCCTGGTTCAACGTCAAGTTCTTCAACGAAGCCAGCCACTGGATCGTTCGCGAAAAAATCTACAAACGCTTCATGACCGCCGAGCAGGGCGGCGGCGGCCCGGACATGCAGGCCGTGCGTGCGGCGCGCTCCAACGTGCGCTATCATCTGCGTTACATCGGCCACCTTATCCGCGGCCGCAACTGGCTGGCCGGCGACCGGCTGACCTACGCCGACCTCGCCGCCGCGGCCCACCTCTCCTGCCTCGATTACCTCGGCGACGTGCAGTGGGAGGAGAACGATACCGCGCAAGTCTGGTACGCCCGGGTCAAGTCGCGCCCATCGTTCCGCGCCCTGCTCGCCGAACGCCTGCCCGGAATGGCGCCCAGCTCGAGCTACGCGAACCTGGACTTTTAGGCTAAAGGGGACGATGGCCTGTCAGATTGGTGCGAATTCCGAAGGGTTGCGACGGAAGATCATTTCGAAGCGTGCAACCAGCGTCGAGTCGTCTGGAACGATTGCGCCGTAGCGCCTATCCAGTTCAGCTTCCCATAGATCCAGATCGTCACCAGTCTTCGAGATGGATTTCGCTTCATTCAGCAGATCGGCAACGTCCTCAAGGCCAAAGAACCGATACCCCAACTCAGCACCCTCCAATCGGTCGGACCCGAAGAGCTCAAGGGCGTGTAAGACGCCGCCATTCATCGCTATGCTGTGGAAAGCCAACATGGCCTCCAGCGCCCGATCTCCTGGCGACAGGGTGGCCCCGCATTACCTTCGCAGGCGCGGTTCCAAATGAGGTCGGCTTTGGTCAATTCGGGCATGTTCTCGCTCGGCTTGTGCCGCCAGCTTGACAGCCCGCCGGTTCCAGTTCCAGGGCAGAAGTTCGGCCAGCCGGTTGATCGGATGGACTTTGGCCATGCGGTCGATGACATCGGCCAGGTACGCCTCGGGATCGAGCCCATTGAGCTTTGCGACTCAAGAAAGGTTATAGAGGATCGCGGCCGGGTCACTGCCCGCGTCGGACCCCAGGAACAGAAAATTATTTCTTGTCAGAGCAATACCTCTGAGCGATCGCTCGGCCGGATTGTTGTCGATGCCGATGCGACCATCGGCAAGGTAGAGGGTGAGCGAACCCCAGCGCGTCCTACCGGCTTCAGTGGCCAACGCTCTCCTCTTCACCGTCTTCGCTCCAGCGCGTGTGGAAGCGGCCGGGCTTGTCGAGTCGGCGATAGGTATGGGCGCCGAAATAGTCGCGCAGGCCCTGCAGCAGGTTGGCGGGCCCTCGCGCGCGACGGAGGCCGTCGTAATAGGCGAGCGCCGACGAGAAGGCGGGCGTCGGGACGCCGCTCGCGACGGCAAGCCCGACCATCCGGCGCCAGGCGCCTTCCGCCTTCACCGCAGCGTTGAGGAAGTAGTTGTCCATGAGGAGGTTGGCGAGCTTCGGATTCCGATCGTACGCGTCCTTGATCCGATCGAGGAAACGGGCGCGAATGATGCATCCGCCGCGCCAAATGGTGGCCATGTCGCCGAGCTTGAGGTCCCAGTGGAACTCGCCGGAGGCGACCGCCATCTGTTCGAAGCCCTGCGCGTAGGCGACGATTTTCGAGGCGTAGAGAGCGTCGCGCACGGCGTCGATCTCCGAGCGGTCGGGCTTGCGCGGCGCCGGGGCGGCTCGCGAGGTCTTTTTCGCCATCTCCAGCCGTCGGTCACGCTGGGCGGACAGGGCGCGGGCGTACACGGCCTCGGTGATGGCGGTCAGCGGCACGCCCAGGTCGAGGGCCGATTGCGCCGTCCAGCGTCCGGTGCCCTTCTGCTCGGCCTCGTCGAGGATCACATCGATCAGCGGTTCGCCGGTCGTGTCGCTCTTCCTCAGGACGGCCGCGGCGATTTCGATCAGATAGCTGTCGAGGTCGCCCTGCTTCCAGTCGGCGAAAATCTCGGCGATCGACGAAGCATCGAGGCCGTAGAGGGATTTCATCAGATCGTAGGCCTCGGCGATGAACTGCATGTCGGCGTATTCGATGCCGTTGTGCACCATCTTGACGAAGTGGCCGGCGCCCTTCGGGCCGATGTACGAGCAGCACGGCGTCCCGTCGACTTGCGCCGCCATCCTGTTCAGGATCGGCGCAATCCGATCGTACGCGGCGCGATCCCCGCCGGGCATCATGCTCGGTCCTTCGAGCGCCCCGACCTCGCCGCCGGACACGCCCATTCCGATATAGCGGATCCGCTTCGCCGCGCAGGCGTCGGAACGGCGCGCCGTGTCGGTGAAGAGGGAATTGCCGCCGTCGATCACGATATCGTCTTGTTCGAGATGGCGGGCGAGTTCCTCGATCACGTCGTCGACAGGCCGACCGGCTTGCACCATGACGATGATCGCGCGCGGCCGCTTGAGACTGGCGACAAAGCCGGGCAGCTCGCGGGAAGGAAGGAACCGCCCTTCGGCGCCATGCTCGGCGACAAGCTCGTCCGTCCGTTCGGAATGCCTATTGTAGAGCGCGACGCCAAAGCCCTTACGCGCCGCGTTACGCGCGAGATTCGCGCCCATGACCGCCAGACCCACCACGCCGATGTCCGCCAGATCAGGCATTTTCTCTCTCTCCCTAGCCTCGGCTCGTAGCGCACGGCGACGCCGGGCTCGCCGGTCAGACGGGGCCCAGAATGGAAGACGATTTCGCCTTTCCCGAGACGGCGCCGGCCGGCGAGGACGAGCAGCGAACGCGACCGCGCCGGGGCTGAGATTGCGAGCAGCGCTTCGTCGGTCTCACAAGCCGCGGAGCAAAGGAAACAACTCGCTTCGAACAGCGTTCTCCGGGCGAACGGACCTCGCCGCCAGATTTGTGAACACGCGTCCGCCAAGAGCTTGACAAAGGTATGACAGGAGGTTGCAATGTCGTCAAAACATCGAGGAAACGTCGAATGACGGTTAATTCCCACGCTCCCTATCCGCCTGAGCCGGCGCCAGGATTGCTTCTTCGCATGATGGAGGCGCGAGCGCTCTGGGAACACTATGCGGCGCTCGCGATGAGACCGGCCTGGAGCCTGGCGCCGAGGGGCGACGGCCATCCGGTGCTCGTCTTACCAGGGCTGGCGGCGGGCGACGCCACCACGGCGGTCATGCGGCGCTTCCTCAAGTCGCGTGGGTTTTCGCCGTCCGGCTGGGGCCAGGGGCTCAACTTAGGGCTGAGGGAAGGCGTGATCGAGCGGGCGCACGAACGGATGCGCGAACTATGGCTCGAGCACGGTCGGGCGGTCAGCCTCGTCGGCTGGAGCCTCGGCGGCCTTTACGCTCGCGAACTTGCCAAGCATTCTCCCGACATGGTTCGGCTGGTGATCACGCTCGGTTCGCCCTTCACCGGCCATCCGCGCGAGACTAACGCTTGGCGTCTGTACGAGTTCGCCAGCGGCCACCGCGTCGATTGGCACGATTTCAACCTGCCGCTCCGCTGGGCGCCGCCGGTGCCAACGACATCGATCTGGAGCCCAACGGACGGAATTGTGCCCTGGCGCTGCAGCCTCGAACCCCGGCCAACACTAGCGGAGAACATCGTCGTCGAATCGAGCCACCTCGGGCTTGGCGCGCATCCCGCGACGCTGTACGCCCTCGCCGACCGCTTGGCGCAGCCGGAAGGGCATTGGGAACCGTTCCACCTTGAGGGCTGGAGGCGCCTCGTCTATTGCGACCCGGAGGCGTACCGGGCCCAGCGCGAGAAGAAGGCGGAGGCCCATGCCGCCGCGACCGCCCAAGCAGCGGCGGCCCAATAGCGGGCGAGGTTCGAGCCGGCCCGCAGAAGCGGGCCACCTTTCGAGGTGTCAAGGCGATCTACGCATTTCGAGAGCCAGTGTCCCGGCACTTCTACGGTTTGCGGGCCGCCTTCCCCACTCCGCGAAGAAAGGAAACGCCGGTGGGCCCGGACACATCATGCGTGACGTGTGGCCACGACCCCCTACAACAAAGTAGCGCGCAGCTTCTTCTTGTCGACCTTGCCGACCGAAGTCAGCGGCAGTTCGGCCACGAAGCGCACGTTTTCTGGGATCGCGATCTTCGAGATGATTCCGCGCTCGACGTAGGACGCGACGTGCAGGCGGATGTCGTCCTCGCAAACCTTGCCGACCTGGTCGGGGTCGAGGATAACGAGCGCAAACGGCCTCTCGCCCCACTTGACGTCTTTCATCGGAACGACCGCGGCGCGGCGGACCCCCGGCCGCTCCATGATAATGTTTTCGAGCATGATCGAGGAGATCCATTCGCCGCCGCTCTTGACGATGTCCTTGAGCCGGTCGGCGATGCGGACGTAGCCGTCCGGATCGATCGAAGCCACGTCGCCGGTGTGCATATAGCCGCCGCCCCACAGGACTTCCGAGGCCTCCGGATTGTTGAGATAGCCCGTGGTCAACCACGGCGCGCGCACGACGATCTCCCCGACCGCCTCGCCGTCGTGCGGGACGTCGGTCATGTTCTCGTCGACGATGCGCAGATCGACCAGCGGCGCCGCGATCCCCGCCATGATCCGGTGGCGAAGCTCCTCCTCGAAATCTCCGCCGAGATGCTTCGACTTGATATGAGACGTGGTGAGCATCGGGGCCGTTTCCGACATGCCATAGCCTCCGAACACGTCGATGCCGCGCGCCATCGCGGCTCGCGCCAACGAGGGCGGAAGGGCCGATCCGCCGATGACCATCCTGAGCTTGGACAGGTCGACGTTTTCGCTTCCCGGCGCCGTCAGCAGCATTTGCAGGAGGGTCGGAACGCAGTGGGTCCAAGTCACGCTTTCACGCTCGATCAGCCCGAGGAAGATCTCGGGCGAGTAGCGGCCGGGGAAGACAAGCTTGCACCCCGCCAGCGTCGTCGTGTACGGCGCGCCCCAAGCGTGAACATGGAACATCGGCGTCATCGGCATGTAGACGTCGTCGCGATGGAATCGGCCGTGTTTGGGCGTCAAGCCGTATTCGACGAGCACCGCCAATGTATGCAGCACGATCTGACGATGGCTGAAATGGACCGCTTTGGGCCGGCCAGTCGTTCCCGTCGTGTGGAAGAGGGTCGCGCAGGCGTTCTCGTCGAAATCGGGGAACGGGAAGTAAGCTGAGCCGATCGACAGGAGCGCCTCGTATTCGACCTTGACGGGGAAGTCGGTCGGCGGCGCCTCCGGCCGGTCGTGCATCAGGACATAATTCTTAACCGCCTTGAGATGGGGCGCGAGCTTCTCGATCAGCGGCAGGAAGTCGGCGTTGAACAGTACGGTCGTCGCGCCGCTGTCGATGATCGTGTAGGCGATGTCTTCGGGTACCAGGCTGACGTTCACCGTCTGCATCACCGCGCCCATCATCGGGATGGCGAAGTAGCATTCGTGATAGCGGTCGCTGTCCCATTCGAGGATGGCCACGACGTCGCCCTGATCGACGCCGATCTGGGTGAGGCCGCTCGCCAGCCGGCCGATGCGCTCGCGAAACTCGCGGTAGGTGCGGCGGCGCAGGTCGCGGTAGACGATCTCCTGATCGGGCGCGCGCGTCATCGGCGTATGCAGGAGATGCTTGATCAGCAAAGGATACGTATAGGCCGAACGCGTCGGTGGAATGATCTTGACGGGCATGGCTCTCCCTCCCTTTGCCGCTTTTTAAGATTTTCGCATAGCGCGCCCGTTCACGCGCGCATTGACGCGGATCAACAACCCCGATAAAGGCGCCAAGCGGAACTGCGGCGCTACGTCACGGTGTTTCGACGGCGCGGAAAAAAGGGGGCGGCGGGCCCGCTCGGCCGAAAAGGCGTCCACGTCCCGAGCGGCTGGGCGAGCCGGTCGGCGACGACCCAGAGCGCGGCAGGGTTGAAGCCGAGCCCGAGGTGCGAGCCCCGCACCTCCACGTTTTCGCTTAGGGGTCCCTCCGACTGCAGGCAGGCCCGCCAGGCAACGACACCGTCCGCGCGACTGTAGATCGAGGTCGAGGGAACCGGCAGCGGCGCGGCGAGCGCTTTCCATTGCTCCGGGGTCCGCGCCGGGAAGGCCGCCCCGGTAAGCCGCCGCCAGGCGGGGCCGACGTTGGTCGCCGACGGCGCCGCGAACGGGCTCCCAAGCGTGATCACCATACGCACCGCGTCGGGGGCAACGCGTGCGGCCTCGCGCGCGATCAGGCCGCCACGGCTCCAGCCGACGAGGGTGACCGGCGTCCCTGTCGAGGCGCGAAGCGTAGCGATCTGGGCCGCGACGGCCGGCAGATCGGCCCCGGCGGCGCGGACGTTGCGCCCGCGAATTCCAGCCGTGCGCCGCGTAGCCAAGAGACTTCAGATAAAGCCGTATCGCTGAGGTTGATCGGTCGGTCGCGCCGAGCCCCGGCAGAACGATCACCGCCTGGGGCGCGCCGCGCGGAGCGAACATAAGAAACGGCGCGGTCGCGAGAAGGCTGATGGGACTCGCAATGCCGCGCGCCTCGAGGGCGAGCAGCAGCGCCGGGGGCGGCGCGATACCGGCGCGGTCGCCCGGCATGCGGCTACGCTTTCGGCCCACCGCTTCCCTGAGGCGCCCGGCGCGTCCTTCCGGCTGGGGCCTTCTCGGCGCCGGCCGGTCGAGGCCTCTTGGCCGGCGCCTTCCTCAATGCCGGCTCGGCCGCGCGACGGACGGGCCGCTTGGCCCCGACCTTGGCCTTGGTCGTTGGAGGTTTTGTCTTCGGCTCCTCCGCAGGCCGCGGCGCGGGCGTCTCGCCCTTCGCTTCGAACTGGCGCATCAGCTCCGCGGTCGCGGCGCCGAGGGCGTCGACCTGGCGCGCAAGCTCGCTCTTCTCCTGCAGCTTCGGCGGGACCGCGTGCGGTGCCCCCGCGTCGCCGAGGCGGATGGGTTTTGCCGCGACGGCCGGCTTTGACCCCGGCGCCACGGCGATTTGGCCGACGACGTCGGGCCTGGCATATTCCGCGTCCGCCTTCTGCATGGCGGCGAAGTCTTCGACGACAAAGTCGGCGATCCGCTGCGCGTCCGGCACGGTCTCGCTGCAGGCGATCAGGCCGAACTCGATCTTGTCGAGGTAGCTGTGCACCGTGACGTTGAGCGCGCAGCCGTGGTAGGGGATCGACACCGGAAAGTAGTGCGTCGCCTTCGCGCCGACGCAGTACATGGGTTGGCGCGGCCCAGGCACGTTGGACACGACGACGTTGAAGAACGGCCAGGCGTAGTTCGCCGCTCGGGCTCCGGCCCAGAGACGGGCAAGCCCCATGATCACCAGCGGCGCGCCGAGGATCGACACGTTGGTCGTCACAAACTCGCGCATGTCGGCGAAGAGGTTCTTCGCGTCCTGGCCTGCAGCCTTGGCCGCTGCGAGGCGCGGCAGGGGTTCGGCGACGTCTGTCGGCAGGCGGGAAAGGGTGAAGATCACCTGATTGTTGAGCTGCGCGTCGCCGAGCGGCCTCACCGAAGCGGGCACGCCGGCGGTCAGCGCCTTCTCCGGCAGGACGCCGTGCTCCGAGAAATAGCGCCGGAGCGCGCCCGCGGTCAGCGCCAGCACGACGTCGTTGACCGTGGCGCCGCGAGCCCGGCCGAGCGCCTTGACCTCCGCGAGGGACAATGAGGCGGTGGCGTAGATACGGTGGCCCGAAATCGCGACGTTGAAGGGCGTCCGCGGCATGTCTTTCACGTAGCTGTAGAGGAACTTCGCGTCGCGGGCAAAATGCGGGGCGGTCCGGCTCAGCGCCTTCGCGACCGACGGCAAGGCGGTGACGGCGCGCCAGCCCTGGCGGAGGAAGTCGCCTATCGCCGTACTGGTGAGCTCGATCCCGTCGGCCGGCTGGGAGTCCGGGGGAACGATGCGCGCGCGCAAGGATTCATGCTCGGCTTCGGGCCCGAAGTCATACATGACGCCGAGCGTCGCCATGGCTCCGACGCCGTCCATCGCGCAATGGTGGAGCTTGGAGTAGATCGCGAAGGCGCCGTCCTCGAGCCCCTCGATGAAGACATACTCCCACAACGGGCGCGTACGATCGAGCGGGACCGCGTGCAACTGGGCCACGAGCGCCCTCAATTCCACAATGCCGCCAGGCTTGGGCAAAGCGGCGCGGCGGATGTGGTAGTCGAGATCGAGCTTGTCGTCGTCGACCCAGACCGGGTGGTCGAGCCCGAGCGGCGTCCATTCGAGGCGGCGGCGGTAGGAAGGCAAGAGGTCGAGCCTCGCCGCGGTATGGGCGCGGAAGCGGGCGAAGAGATCGTCGCTTGGCGTCTCGGGCTTGCAGATCGTCACGCCCGCCACATGCATGGGGGTCTCGGGCCTCTCCATGTAGAGAAAGAGCGCGTCGAGCGCGGACAGGCGTTTCATGGTGTTTCCTCAGCGTTTTCCGGAGCGCGCGCTGCCGCCGCGCCCTCGGCTTTGCGACAATGTGTGGCGATCTCTTCGATCAGCAGCGGAACCAGCGCCTCAGGCAGAAAATGGCCCATGCCGGGAACGATGCGCAAACGGGCGCCGGGGACCGCCTCGGCCGTCATTTTTCCGCCGATCGGCGGCACCAGCGGATCGTCAGCCCCGTGGAGGACGAGAGTTGGCGCGCGCACGCGACGCAACATGGCGACGCGGCTCAGACCGGTCTGGATCGCGACGAGCTGGCGAGCGAAACTGTCGGGTCGGTAGCTGCGGCTGAGCGAGCGTTCGACCCTCGCCTTGAGCTCGGCATCGGTCGGCGGATAGCCGGCGCCGCCCACTAGGCGGAAGAAATCGCGCATGCGATGCGCGGCTTGTTCCCGGTTGCGCGGCCTGGGCCTCAGGAGCGCGCGCAGAACCTTCGTCGCCGGCATGACCGGGGCCGGCGAGGACATGATCGAGATCAGGCTCTTCACCCGGTCCGGGTGCTCGGCGGCGACGATCTGGGCGATCATGCCGCCCATCGACGCGCCGACGACGTGGGCGGCGGCGATCCCCAAACCGTCCATCAGCCCGACAGCGTCGCGCGCCATGTCATTGAGAGTGTAGGGCGGCCGCACCGGCAAACGAAGGAACGCGCGCGCCATCATCCCGCTCATCCGGAGGCGGCCGGCCGACGGCATCCGGGTCGACAGGCCGACATCGCGATTGTCGAAGCGCACAACCCGGAAACCGCGAGCGGCAAGGCCCTCGAAAAGCGAATCCGGCCACGCCACGAGTTGCATGCCGAGGCCCATGATGAGGAGGATCGCGGGCGCGTTCGGCGGCCCGAGCTCCTGGTACTCGATGGCGATCCCGTTCGCCTGGAGCGCGGTCATCCTTTGCCTCGCCTTTTCGCGGGCGCAAGGGCCTGAAGCGCGCCCTCGAGCCGCTCAAGGCCGCCGTTGCGCAGGGCGCCGCCGATCGCGCGGACGATCGCCCTCGGCGCGAGCGGAGCCCCGCCCGCAACGAGACGGTTGGCGAGCCCCGGCACGAGGATCGCCTCGCCGCTGAGGCACGCGGCGCAGCCGGCTTCCGCGACCGCCTTCGCCGTCATCGTCATCAGCGCCGGCGCCCGGCCGAGCCTGGACCCGCGGACCATTGCGGTGTCGGTCAGACCCGGGCAGAGCGCCGTCGCTGTGACGCCCGTGCCGCCAAGTTCAACCCCCAACGCCTCGGTCAGCGACAGCACATAGGCCTTGGACGCCGCGTAGACCGCGAGATCGGGGACCGGCATGAAAGCCGCGATCGAGGCGACGTTGAGAATGCGCCCCTCGCCCCGCGCGATCATAGGCTCGAGGAAGAGCCGGGTGAGCGCCGTCAGCGCGACCACATTGACCTGCAGAAGGTTGATGAGGCTGTCGACCGGACCGGCGGCGAATGGCCCCTCGCACAGGACGCCGGCGTTGTTGACGAGTACGCCGACCTCGACGCCGGCCGCGGCCAGCGCATCGGCCAGCGCCCGAGGAGCGCCGGGCTCGCTCAGATCGACCGGGGCCGTCTTCACCCTGACTGCGCAACTCGCGGCGAGTTCGCGCCCGAGCGACTCGAGCGCCGCCTCGTTGCGGGCGGCGAGAACGAGGTCGTAACGGCGCGCCGCGAAGGCGCGAGCAAGCTCCGCTCCAATTCCTGCCGACGCGCCGGTCACCAGAACCCAGCCGCCGACGCGCTCGTGCATCTTTCCGTCAGATTTCGCCCGGCTCAAAAGACACCCTTCCAGCATGGCGGCTCCGGGCGCCCGATCGGACGCCCCCGCCCGGCGCCTTAGCTCCGGCGGCGAAGACGCGTGGCGAAGGCGCGCTATCCCTTACGCCTGAAATTTGTGCGAAAGAATTGCTAGCATCGTCGCAGGCAACTCAAGACGGGGCGACTCCAATGCCTTCCGCCGGAATCATCGACGCCCATCTCCACCTCGTCTACCGGGACCGGCTGAGCTACCCCTGGCTCGCCGCCGTCCCGGCGCTCGACCGCGATGCGCATTACGAGCGTTACGCGGCAGAGGCGAGTCGCTGCGGCGTCACGGGAGCGCTGCACATGGAGGTCGATGTTGCCGAACCCGACATCGAGGCGGAAACGCGCAACGTGCAGGACCTCGCCATCGAGGGCGCCGCCCTCATCCAGGGCGCAATCAGCGCCTGCCGACCCGAAAGCGCGGATTTCCCGGCCTTTCTCGAGCGGGCGCTCGCCAATCCGTCCGTCAAGGGTTTTCGCCGGGTGCTGCATGTCGTGCCCGACGAGATCAGCGAGCGGCCGCTCTTTCGCGAAAACCTCAGGCGTCTTTCGGGCGCTAAGCGCCCATTCGACCTCTGCGTCCGGCCCGACCAGCTCGACAGGGCAATCGCACTCGCCGACGCCTGCCCGGACGTGCCCTTCGTCCTCGACCATTGCGGCGCGCAGTCGATCACTCCGCGCATGGTCCAGCTTTGGCGCGGGCGACTGGTCGAGATCGCCCGGCGGCCCAACGTCACGGCCAAGATTTCGGGCGTAGTCGCTTATGTCGACCCGAAGACCTGGATCCTCGACGACCTTCGATCCACTGTCGAGCATGTCATCGAGCGCTTCGGCTGGGATCGCGTCGTCTGGGGCAGCGACTGGCCCGTCTGCACGCTCGCCGCCTCGCTCTCGATCTGGCTCGCGGCCACCCATGCGCTCACGCGCGGCGCCTCCGCTGACGAGCGAGACAAACTGTTCGCCGCCAACGCACGGCGGCTGTGGCGGCTCGAGGGGTGACGCTCGGCTTGTTGGACGCGCAAAATGCGTGGCGCCGGGCGAGGCGGCCCCCCAATCGCAAGGAGTTGAAGGCCTTTGCACACTTGACGGACGCTTTCGGCCAGGCGCGGCTTGCGCGCCATGACCGACGTGCTACGCTGTGGCATGCTGGGGTCAAACGGAGGGTCGCCATGCGCACGAAGCTTATCGGATTGCTGGTTGGTCTCGGCCTCGCGGCGGTCGTCGCCCCCGCGCTTGCCTGCTCCTACGGAACGTCGGCGTCGAACCAGTCCTCGACGCAGCAGCAGACGGCCGACAGCCAGCCGGCCGCCCAGAGCGGGACGAACTGAGACCCGCGCGGAGGCGGGCTCGATATCAAAGCCATTGCCCGAAACGCCGACGCCGGACTGAACGCGAAATAGAGAAGGTCGCCTCAAAGGCGGCCTTTTTCGTCGGCCGCAGAGCGCCACGTCGCAGCCGTAATGGATTTTCCGCAAAGCCTTTGCACCATTTCGGGTCTCGGCGCGCCGCGATGAACGGTCGCAACAGACCTTCTGGCGCTTGCGCGGAACGACGCGATATGTTCGGAAACTTCCGAACGGCTTCGAATTCGAGGGCCGGCGAGGAGAGAGAGCGCAGCCATGACCGCGGCCAGCCCGGCAACCCTGCACAAGGTGACGCTTCACGCCGCGCGGTCGAAGGAATTTCCGGACGGGTCGATCCGACACGGCTATGACTTCGTCGCGCCGCTGACCGAAGACGGCCGGATCGACCTCGAGGCTTGGAAGGCGCATCGGGGCGAATGCTTCGCCCACCGCTTCTGGGCCGACGAGCCCGCGATGCGGGGCCTGCTCGTTCACCGCGCCGGCGGGCGCGGCGGCTCGACTTGGGCGTTCGAATGGAAGTCGCCGCGCGCTACGGCAGACGACGAGGACGAAGGATTCCGCTTCGGCGACCACGCGTTCAGGGTCGGCGAATACGTGTCCATCCGCGAAGCCGAAGGCGACCTTCTGACCTTCCGGGTCGTCAGCGTCGGCAAGCCGTAGGTTGCGGCAGTCGCCGCCTAAAGAAGGCGCTCCCCGGGCGGCTGCGCGGTCAGCGTTGCGCGGAACTGACGGAGACCGATTGAATTTCGTTGTCCGCTACACGTTTGAGTGACGATCGCCGTCTATTGCGGTTTGCGTTCACGTTGTCGGAGCCGCGCGCTGCCGGGTTGGGGAGATTCAAAGATGTGCCGTGGGTGCTTTAACCAGATCCTTCTTCGCAACGAGCTTCATTCCGGGGGGATCGCGGGGCTGCTTGGCAAGGCGGCGGGCCTACCCAGCCGACGCGCCTTCATGGCCTATTCGGTGGCTACGGCCGCGGCGCTGACCGCCGGCGGGTCCGCTCCCGCCTTCGCGGCGAACGAACGCGCCGATTTCATTCTGCGGGGCGGGACGATCCGTCCGATGCCGGGCGCGCCGGTCGCCTCGGCGATCGCGATCAAGGACGGCAAGGTGCTCGCGGTCGGCGACGAAAGCGCGATCATGGGCCTCAAGACGGGCGACACGAAGGTCGTCGATCTCTCCGGCCGGACGTTGCTGCCGGGCCTGATCGACCCGCACAACCATACGCTCCTGGCTGCGCTGATCTTCGAGCTCCTCGACGATGTCGGCTACGCAAAATATCCGACCCGCGCAAAGCTTGTCGCGCATCTCAAGCAAGAAGCGGCCGACACGCCGAAAGGGCAATGGATCGTCGGCTCCAATTTCGACAATCTTCTCCAAGGCGGGGATTTCACGCGGACGGAGCTGGACGCCATATCCACCGACCATCCGATTTTCGTCTGGTACACGAACGGGCACGACGCCTGCGTCAACAGCGAAGCGCTGAAGATCGCGGCGATCCCCGACGATGTCGGCGAAATGCCGGGCGGCGGCCACTTCGGCCGCGGGCCGGACGGCAAGCTCAACGGCATGGTCTACGAGGAAAGCGCGATGCTCAAATTCGCGGTCCACTTCCTCGGCAAGATCACGCCCGACGTCGCGGCCAAGGCGGTCACGGATTACACCCGGCATGTCGCGTCGGTCGGCAACACCCTGCTGCACGAGCCCGGCACGATCCGCTCGGAATGGATCGAGCCGTTCGCAAAGCTCTCGAATACGCTCGCCTGCCGCACCAGCGCGAGCGTGATGTTCGACGACATGAAGGGCCTGACGCCCTGGCGCAGCCGGGGCCTGGGAAAGGGCGCGCCGGTCGACAATTCCCTGTTCTCGCTCTACGGGGTCAAGATCGTCGGCGACGGCTCGAACCAGACCGAGACAGGGGCCCAGACCAAGCCCTACCTGAACTCGACCTCCAAGGGTTCGCCGAACTTCGATCCGGCCCAGATGAAACAGATGGTCGCGGAAGTGAAGGCTTTCGGCCTTCCGGTGCAGATCCACTGCAACGGCGACTTGACGGTCGACATCGCGCTCGACGCGATCGAAGCGGCCTACGCGGGCGCGACCGACTTTGGCGTCAACCGGATCGAGCACTCGACGATGGCGCGCCCGGACCAGATCCTGCGCATGAAGGCGCTCAACGTGCAGCCGAGCTTCCTGATGAACCATGTGCGCTTCTACGGCGCCGCCTATCGCGACCAGATTTTCGGGCCCGAACGCGCCGCCTTCATGGACCCCGCGGGGGCCTGCGTGAAAGCCGGCCTGCCGTTCACGCTGCACACGGACGGGCCCTGCTCGCCGCCAGGGCCGCTCGCGCTCATCAGCACGGCGGTGACGCGGCGCTGCGTCATCGACAATTCCGTCGTCGGCCCAGATCAGGCCCTGTCGCTTGACGACGCAATCCGCGCCGTGACGATCGACGCCGCCCGCCAGCTCGGACAGGGCGATCGCCTGGGCTCGCTCGAAAGGGGCAAAGAGGCGGACTTCACGATCCTGGAAAGCGACCCCTACGCCGTCAGCCCGGACGCCATCGCCGACATCAAGGTCAGCGAGACGTGGGTGGCGGGAGACCGGAAGTTTTCGGCCTGACAACAAGCGCCGATCAGGGTGGGGGCTCAAGCTCGAGGACGGTCGGCATGGCCGCGGACCGCGCCTGCCGGGCGCGGCCCGGCCGACGGTCGCATGGCTCCCGGCGATCCGTCAGCCGTGGGGCGGTCGAGCACGATCCGGAGCGCGCCGCGCGCCCGCGGCGACGACGCGCGAGACGAACTGGATCGTCTAGCCGGGACGCTTGCATCGAGGCCGCGACCAAGCTGCCTCAGATTCCCAGCGCGCCGCAGGGCTGATCCGAAGCGCTGTCCCTTGGCGGGGCGCTCGTCTAGTCTAGGGCGTCATGACATCGGATCGCGCCATTTCCCCGCCGCCCTGCCGCTCCGCAGGCGTCGCGAGCCGGCGATGACAGACGGCCTGATGATCGCAGCGCCGCGCTCGGGCAGCGGCAAGACGACGCTAACGCTCGGGCTCCTGCGCGCCTTTCGGCGGCGAGGCGAAGCCGTCGTCGGGCTCAAGTCCGGGCCGGACTACATCGATCCCGCTTTCCACGCCGCGGCTTGCGGCACGCCGGGGATGAACCTCGATTCCTGGGCGATGCCGCCACCGCTCATCTTGAACCTAGCCGCCGAGGTCTGCGCCGACCGAGCGCTTGCGCTCTGCGAAGCCTCGATGGGGCTGTTCGACGGCGTCCCCGCGCCGGCGGGACGGAGCGGCGCCTCGGCCGACGTCGCCGCCCTCATGCGGCTTCCTGTCCTTCTCGCGCTCGACGTCTCAGGGCAGGCGCAGTCGGCCGCGGCGGTCGTCAAGGGCTGCGCGACCTACGACGACCGGCTGCGCGTCGCGGGCGTGGTCCTGAACCGGGTCGGCAGCGAGCGTCATGGGCGGCTTGCGGCCGAGGCGGTCGAGGCGCTGGGCGTCCCGGTCGTCGGCGCGCTGCCGCGCAGCGACGCCGTCGCCCTGCCCGAGCGCCACCTGGGGCTCGTGCAGGCGGGCGAGACCGAAGCGCTCGAGGCGCGGCTCGAGGCCATGGCCGACTTCGTCGAGGCTCACGTCGACCTTGAGCGGATCCGCGCGCTCGCCGGTCCGCTGCGCCTCTCGCCAACCTCGCCGGACAAGCCGGCGCTGCGTCCGCCCGGTCAGCGGATCGCGCTCGCCAGCGACGCGGCCTTCTCCTTCATCTATCCGCATCTTCTGAGCGGCTGGCGTCGCGCGGGGGCGGAGATCGCCACCTTCTCTCCCCTCGCCGACGAGCCGCCGCCGGCCGATTGCGACGTCTGCTGGCTGCCTGGGGGCTATCCCGAACTGCATGCCGGACGGCTTGCGGCGAGCGGCCGGTTTCGTGACGGGCTCAAAAGCTTCGCGGAGACGAGGCCGGTCCATGGCGAGTGCGGCGGCTACATGGCGCTGGGCCAAGGCCTCGTCGACGCCTCCGGCGCGGCGCACGCGATGGCTGGGCTCCTCGGCGTGACGACGAGCTTCGCCAAGCGGCGCATGACCCTCGGCTATCGTCAGGCGCGGCTCTCCGCGGACTGCGCGCTCGGGCGGGCGGGCGCCGTCATCAGGGGTCACGAGTTCCATTATGCGACGGTGGCGCAGGCGGGCGGCGACGCCCCGTTCGCGCTGGTCACGGACGCCTACGGCGCGCCGCCCGCGCCCGCCGGATCGCGGCGCGGCCGGGTCACCGGCTCGTTCTTTCACGCGATCGCGGAGGGGTAGGCCGCCGTCAGCGTGCGGCGAAGAACGCGCCGCGCCCGTGGCCGAGCGCCGGCTCGTTCGCGCCCTCCCGGAGGCTCACCACGGCGCCGAGCACGATGGCGTGGGAATGCCGCTCGATCGCCTCCTCGACCAGGCAGTCGAAGGCGGCGACCGCGTCGGCGAGGATCGGCGCGCCCGTCGCGAGGATTCCCCAGTCGGCGCCCTCGAAGCGACGGGCGCCGTGAACGCCGCCGCGTCCGCTGAACCGGTGCGCCATCTCCTGGTGCCGGGCGGCGAGCAGATTGACGGAGAAGGCCCCGGTCTCCCGCAAGGCGACGAGTGTCGAGGACGTGCGGGCGAGGCAGATGTACAGGGTCGGCGGGGTCAGCGACAGCGAAGCGAACGCGGTGACCGTGCAGCCGTGGCGGCTTTCGCCCTCGCCGCAAGCCACGATCGCCACCCCCGTGGACAACGCCCGCATCGCCTGTCGGAAAGCGCCGCTCTCGGCGTGATGGAGCCGGCGTTCACTCACGCGGCGCCTCCGCAAACGCGGGCCGCTGGGCCTCGGCGCCGCTCGAGAGCGGAAACGGACATCGGCGTGATTCTTCCAGCGTTTCCGACGCGGCGACGGCGCGCCGATCAGGGGACTGACTGAGGCCCAAATGCGGCGGGCCGAAGGCCGGAGTCAAGTCGCGCCCCGCAGCCGAATTGGCCCGGATTCTTAGGGCCGACGCCGCGCCGCTCGCGGCCCGCCGGATGGAGGCGCGCCAGAAACTCCCATGCCTCGCGCGTCCAGCGGGCGTCCGCGAGAGCGTGATGCCGGGTCCCTTCCTGAGAGGGCAATTCGGGGTCGCCGAGCTCGATCGCCCATTGCTTGATGTCGAGGCAGAGCTGCGGATAGTGGAACGGCAGCTCGTCGAGCCCGCCGAACAGCCCGACCAGCGCCACCCAGTCGTAGGCCGGGAAATAGCCCCAGAACACCGGCTCCTCGTCGTGGTCGGTGAAGTTGCGCAGCGCGTAGCTGATGGCCTCGAGGCTCATGCCCTGGCCGTCGAGCTGCGGGCGCACGTGCTCGAGCGTCCAGGGGCTCGCCTTCGACCAGTCCGCCTCGCTGCTCTCGGCGTAGACCTCGCGCCCGTCCTCGGCGACGACGCCGATGCTGACGAGATCGACCGCAAACGGCCGGGCGATAAATTCGGTGTCGATCCAGTATTTCATGCGCTGGGACTCCGCTCTCCGAAAGCGCTTGTCGGCGGAGCGAGTGTCACATGGAAAGCGCAGGCGATACAGCCCGGATGATCCTCTGCCTGGACTCGCGCCCTCGGCTAGGCTCGAGTCTTCAGAATTTCAGGAGATCGCCAAGCCGGCTGGGGCGCCCCGCACGGGGATGTGGGGAGAAAGCAGCACGGTCTCGCTGTGTGGTTCTCTCCGGCGCCAGATATTTGGATTTCCTCAGGCCTACGCAGGGAGACATCGGGGCTCCGCGAATTGGCGCTTTTCGGCCGTTGGAATTATTTGGAATTTCTTGGATTCTCTCGTCCGAAATAAGCCTTTTCAATGGGTTATAGGCGACCCTGGGTCGATTTTTATTTCAGGGGGCCCTTCCCCGCCCGCATGGGTCGAAAAAGCCGGCCGGCTTCGATTCCGAAGGTCGAGCGCGAAGCCTCCTTGCCGTCGGAAACGGGCTGGGCAGATCGGGATCGTGTCGGTCGGCGTCGCGAGGTCGGCTCTGGCATCGGAGTCAGACTACGGCCGTCTTCTCTTTTTGGCAAGGAATTGTCGAACTCGATACTCTTTTATGCAATTTCGGCAGCTGTGGGCCCTTCGCGGCGCGGCCTCGGCGACCGTCCTTCGTAAGGCGCCCATCGGGACGCTCTTCCTGCGACCGGTTCCCGCGCGGCGACGCGACGACACTTCAGTACCAGATGGCGCAGGTGGAGACGGCGCCGTCGGAGCGGGCGCCCATCGCCGGCACGTTGCACTTCGCATGGCCGACGTGCTTTCGGCCGTGGCGGATGGCGCTGAACGGCCCGTCGACGGGGCCGGGAATATAGGCGTTGGGGAAGTATTTTGCGATGAACGCGTCGGCGGCGGCGCCCTTCAGCGTGACCGGGCGCGCCCACGCGGGCTGAGCCGTCGCGAGCAGCGCCGCCGCGAACAGGAGGGCCGTCTTCATCGCGCTGTCCCTTTGGCTGGTATGCCGCTTGCCGAGGCGAAGTGTCCGCCGCCGGCGTCTCTCCGGTCAAGACATGTTCGGGACGGATCGGGGCGGCGCCTCGCTCACACCGCCGCCAGGTCCTTCTCCAGCACGACAAACGAGAGATCGGCGCGCAGCGGCGCGCCGAAGCGGTCGTCGCCATACGGAAAAGGCTCGGTCTCGCCGGTCTTGTGATAGCCGCGCCGCAGATACCATGCGATCAGCGCCTCGCGCACATTGATGACCGTCATGCGCATGCGCCGGCCGCCGCGCTGGCGCACCCAGTCCTCGGCGGCCGCGAGCATGACGCGGCCGAGCCCGCCGTTCTGCAACTCGGGGTCGATGGCGAAGGACCCGAGATACCAAACGTCGCCGCTGAGCGGTTCGAGCCACACGCTGCCGCTGAGCGCATCCGTTTGCCCGTCCACCCATTTCAACACGGTCGCGGCGGGGGCAGCGGCAAGGTCGGCGCGCAACGCTTCGGTCGTCGTGCGATCGCCCGCAAGATAGTCGGTTTCCACCGCCCAGCCGCGCGTTCCGCCGGCGCCCCGGTAGGCGCGGTTCATCAACGCCGCGACCGCAGGGACGTCGTCATCGCTTATCGGAACGTACACGGCCTCGCCTGCTCTGCCCTCGCGCCGGGGATCTACGCAAAGTCGCTGGGAAACGCAAGACGGCGAATGCGGGCGGCAGAAAAGTATGCTGGTATCAGAAGATAGAACACTTTGGCACCTAATGATCGATCCGAAATCATCCGATTTGAGAAATGTCCCACGTCTGCGGATCGTTTCTGCGATGTGTATAGAGATTTCGGAAAGTCAAATAGAGTTATCAGCTTGTACTTGTCGGTATCCGTTTGATCGGTATTCAGTTGAGGAGAAGAGACGGTCGCGTCTGGATCGAAAAAATAAACACGAAGATCGAGATCGGGATAAAGGGTACGTCTAACTTTGATTGAATGAGAATGTTGATCAAGGAACTGATTATTTGAGATACCAATGGCCCAAATACGGAATGTAGAATCGGCGACTGCAGCAGTGTACGCTTGGATTGCCTCATTTTGCGATTTACTGTGAAAAATGTCAATGAGCCCGAATTCAGTCTCAAAGCGAGCGAGGCGCGTCCGAAGTTGCGCTTGCGATTTATCGGTTATGAGACGGAACGTCTCGATTACAATGAAGAAGGCACCGGATGCCGCAACAGAAGTTAGCATGGCGAGAAGGACGGTTTTATCAAAATTAGCTATACGGGAATTGTCAGGTAAATCCTGTACCCCGACAGTGGCTAATAAAAATAGTAAAGTGAAGACAATCGCGCCCAGTAGAAACGACGTCACGAGAGGCTCCTTAGATTCTATTGCGACGAGCGAACGGGCAAGTCGAAGTGAGCACGAGTTTTAGCGGCCCGTGGCTCAAGGGCTTTTGGGCGCTTCGCCGCCGCCAGAGTTGGGTTACTGATTGAAAACGGGATGAGTAAGATTTTGAGCTTGTTGTGTCTTTCATGCCGCAGCCCTAACGTCGATGGGGATCTTATCCGCCGAGGAAGTGATCGGCGAAGACGTGTTAGCATGAGCGCACTCGCAAACCACCTGTTTGATGCGTCGTGTACGTTGCCGGCCCGGTTTAACCCTGCAAAGAGTAGTCCTTTCGCAACTCGGTAGCCACGAGAAAAGGCAGAGCCGTAGGGGGTCAGGGCGCTCTCTGCGCATTCGGACCCGGGCCGGAAGGCTCTCCGTCCCACCTGTTGCGACCGTCCGCCCAAGCCGCCGCCTCCCGCCCGTTGGCGCGCCGGCCCGAGCCTTGACGCCCCGGCGAGCCGGACGTCCCTGACCCGTCAGGCCTCCGGACCGATCCCGAAAGAACCGCGTCCCGCTTGCGCATTCGCCCCTCGCGGGGCAAACGTGCGGACCTGCTCATTCAGTCTAGGGAGAGAAACGTGGATCTCGGAGTGACCGACAAGGTTCGCCCGCTCATCGCCGCCGTTCGCGCCATGGTGCGCGACGAGATCATGCCTGTCGAAGAGGAATACGAAGCCGAGGTCGGGCGCGGCGGCGATCGGTTCAAGCCGACGGCGCGAATGATCGAGATCCTGGAAACGCTCAAGGCCAAGGCGCGCGCCCAGAACTTATGGAACTTCTGGCTGACCGGGTCCGACAAGGGCTACGGACTGACCACCGTCGAATATGCCTATCTGGCCGAGGAGATGGGCTGGTCGCTGATCGCGTCCGAAGTGTTCAACTGCTCGGCGCCCGACACCGGCAACATGGAGGTGCTGGAGCGGTTCGCCAGCGCCGAGCAGAAGGCGCGCTGGCTGCCGGATCTGCTCGAGGGCCGGGCGCGCTCGGCTTACCTGATGACCGAGCCGGGCGTCGCCTCTTCGGACGCCACCAACATCGCCATGGACGCGCGCCTCGAAGGCGACGCATGGGTGCTGAACGGCGAGAAATGGTGGTCGTCCGGCGCCGGCGATCCGCGCTGCTCGCTCTACATCACCATGACGCTGACCGACCCCGAGGCGGGGCCGCACGCCCGCCATTCGATGCTGATCGTGCCGGCCGCGACCAAGGGGATCGAGGTTTTGCGGGCGCTGACGGTGTACGGGGCCGACGACGCGCCGCACGGCCACATGCACATCCGCTTCACCGACGTGCGCGTGCCGAAGGAGGCGCTGATTCTCGGGCGCGGGCGCGGCTTCGAGATCGCGCAAGGCCGGCTCGGGCCGGGGCGGATCCACCATTGCATGCGGGCGATCGGCCAGGCGGAGCGGGCGCTGGAAGCGATGTGCCGCCGCGCCGCCAACCGCACCGCCTTCGGCCAGAAGCTTTCCCGCCTCGGGGCCAACCCGGACATCATCGCCGAGAGCCGCATGAGCATCGAGATGGCGCGCCTCCTCTGCCTCAAGGCCGCCTGGGCGATGGACACGCAGGGCGTGCGCGCCGCGGCGCCGCTGATCTCTGAGATCAAGGTGATCGCGCCGCGCGTCGCGCTCGAGGTGATCGACCAGGCGGTGCAGTTGCACGGCGGCGCCGGGGTCAGCCAGGATTTCCCGCTGGCGCGCATGTGGACTCAAGTTCGCACCCTTCGCCTCGCTGACGGCCCGGACGCGGTGCACCGGCGGGTGATCGCGAAAGCCGAGATGAAGCGCTACACCAACGAGGCGCCCGCGCGATGAGCGCAGTCTTCCCGGACGACACCAGCGCGCTCGATGAATGGGCGAGCGCGCACGTCGAGGGCTGGCGGGCGCCCAGCGTCGCCAAGAAATTCGCGACCGGCCAGTCCAATCCGACCTACCTGATCGAGACGCCGGGCGGGCGGTTCGTGCTCAGGCGCAAGCCGCCGGGAAAGCTCTTGAAAAGCGCGCATATGATCGAGCGCGAGTTCCGCGTGCTGAAGGCAGTCGAAGGCGCGGGCTTTCCCGCCCCGCGTGCGCTGGCGCTGTGCGAGGACGACAGCGTCATCGGCACGGCCTTCTATCTGATGGCGCATGTCGAGGGCCGCATCTTCTGGAACCCGGCGCTGCCGGATCTCGAGCGCGAAGAGCGGGCGCCGATCTTCGAGGCGATGAACGACGGGCTGGTCCGACTGCACGCGATCGACGTCGCGGCGGTCGGTCTCACGGATTTCGGCAAGCCCGGCTCCTACTTCGCCCGCCAGTTGCAGCGCTGGACCGATCAATATCGGGCGAGCGAAACGGAGCGTGTCGAGGCCATGGAGCGGCTGCTCGCCTGGCTCGGGCCGCACGTTCCGGCGGACGACGGCCGCGTTGCGCTGGTGCACGGCGACTGGCGGATCGACAACATGATCTTCGACGCCCATGCGCCGCGGCTTCTCGCCGTGCTCGACTGGGAGCTGTCGACGATCGGCCATCCGTTCGCCGACCTCGCCTATCAGTGCATGTATTGGCGGCTGCCGAACAGCTGGAACGGACTGGGCGGCGTCGACCGGCAGGCGATCGGCGTTCCGACTGAGGGCGAATATGTCGAGGCTTATTGCCGTCGGGCGGGGCTTGACGGAATTCCGGACTGGACGTTCCTGATCGCTTTTAGCTTCTTCCGCATTGCTGCGATCGCGCAAGGCGTGTTCAAGCGCGCGCTCGACGGCAACGCCTCGAACCCCGAGCGCGCCCGGCAATACGGAAACGCCGTTCCGATGATGGCTCGGCTCGCGATGGACGAGATCGAAGGACGGCGGTGATCGCGCCAGGGGCAGCGAGTGCGCGGGCAGGGCGCGGGGCGTAAGCCTTGCGAACGGAAGCCGGTTCGTGGTATCGCCCGCGCGACCCTGCGGGAGGCTTTCGCCTTTCGTCAGCCGCGGAGAGGTGGCAGAGTGGTCGATCGCGCCGCACTCGAAATGCGGAGTACGTGCAAGCGTACCGGGGGTTCGA
>CAVYON010000041.1:0-214346 GCA_963770035.1 uncultured Alphaproteobacteria bacterium
CGCTCGCCAAGGATCTCGACGACTTCGTGTTCAAGGACACGCCGATCAACGAGGCGCTCGTTCGCGACCTCGCCGGCGGCGGCTTCATCGCCCAGCAGCGCAACGCCGTGTTCATCGGCGGAACCGAGCCCAATTCATAATGCTCACCTCGCCATCTCATTGAAAGTTCAGGGGTAGCGCCGGCTGATCTTCAGACGGCGGAGTTCTGGGCGCATGCTTCCTTCGCCGCTCGGCAGCGGAAGCGACCTCGGCGCTCTGGATATCGGCGGTGCGGATGACCCAAGGCGCCCCTTTGCAGATCTGATTTGCGGGAAGAGCGCCTTCGACAATCAGGCGGCGAACGGTCGCGGGACTGACGGCGAGGGTCTCGGCCGCCTCCTCCAGCGTCGCCTCGCCGCGCTCGGCGCGTTCGCCCTCTCGGTAGACGGCGATGCCGTGAATGTTGCGCAGAGTGGCCACCCGCGTTCGCGTCCACGAATGCCCCTTGGCCGTCGTCTTCCCGGTCCGATTGAGAGCGGCCGCGATCCCCATGTCCGGCATCTGTCGGGCCATCGCCCGCACCAGATTGACGACATCGGCGTCGACACGCCAGCGGTGCTCCCCCGTGCGGTTCTTGCGCACGCGGAGTGGCGTATGATCCTCGCCCGCCCAGCGGATGACGAGATCGAGACCATCATCCTCCACGCGTACGACGATCTCCTCGATCAGCGTGCGCACGATCCGCTTGCGTGTGGCGATGGTCGTCCCTTCCGCATGCCAGGCGCGCTCGACGTCCGCGCCGAGCCTCATGAGCGCTTCCCGCTCATCTGGAGTTACGCCGTTCGAAGGCGTGGCGCTGAACGCATCGAGTTCGTCCTGAAGCCGTCGCTCCTCCTTCAGGCGCTCGTTCCAGCGCCGCTCGAGTTCGCCCGCGACCAGCCGGTTGTCGGGATCGACGGCGTCATATTGCCGTCGAGCGTGCGCCGCCTCGAAACGCGCCTGCTTGAGCGCCAGCTCGACCTGTCGGCGCTTCTCGACGTCCTCGCGTCCACGTTCCTGAAGAGCCGCCAGAGCCGCTTCGACGCCCAGAGGCTGAATGCGCTCGATGACTTCGGCGGCGACCGCGGCGTCGACGCGAAGACTGCCGAAGGAGATGCAGCGCTTCGTCCCGTGGTTGAGGAATGCGCCCTGGCAGTGATAGCGCGCGACGTCGCCCTTCGTTCCGCCATAAGCGACATGCAGCTTGCGCCCGCAATGGCCGCAGCGGAACAAGCCGGCGAGCAAGGCTTCCCCTCGCCGCACGGCGCCCCGGCTCGCCCAGCTCTTGCCGTTGGCGTTGTCGCTGATCAGGCGCTGATTCCTCTCGAAGGCATCCCAGCCGATATAACCCTCATGGTGGTCGCGGATCAAAACGTCCCACTCAGGCCGCTCGACCCGAACACCGCGCGTGACGCGTTTTCGGCCATTCTCAATTCTCGTCTTGCTGATCGACCGGCCGTACGCATAGGCGCCGGCGTAAATCGGGTTGGTGAGGATGTGATGGATCGTATTGTAGACCGGCGGCTTCCACTCCAGGCCCCTGCCTTCCGCGCCGTAGCAGACGGCGGGGAGCAAGATCCTCTCCTGCCGAAACCAGAGATGGACCTGCCGCACGCTCTGCAGTTCTTCGAACTTCCGAAAGACGAGCGCAAGCGCTTCGCGCACGCGAAGGTCCGGGTCCTTCTCGATCCGATCGTGGTGGTCGCGCACGTAGCCGATGGCGACCGAGGTGAAGAGCTCGCCGCGGCGCGCCTTCTGCTTGAGCGCTTCATGGGCGCGCTGCCGCAGGATCGTCAGCTCCATCTCGCTCATTGTGCCTTTCATGCCGAGCAGGAGCCTGTCGTTGGGAAGACGGGGATCGTAGACGCCGTCCTCATCCGCGATCAGCGTCCCGACGAGCCCGCAGAACTCGAGCAGCGTGTGCCAGTCACGCCCGTTGCGGGCCAGGCGCGAGGCCTCGATCGACACCACCGCGCCGACCCGGCCTTCGCAGATCGCAGCCAGCAGCTTCTCGAACCCGGGGCGGCTGACGCCCGAGCCGGAGCGGCCGAGATCGTCGTCGATGACGCTGACCTCGGCCCAGCCGAGCTGCCGGGCTCGCTCGACCAGCCCATATTGCCGTCGACGGCTCTCGACGTTGTTGTTCACCTGATCGACCGTCGACTGACGGACATAGACGATCGCCTCCCGGGCGAGATGGTCAGCCTCGATCCGGCTCATGGCGCGCCTCCTTCCGGATCGAAGCCGAGACCTTCTGCGAAAGCGCCTCCGCCAGAAGCGCTCGCAAACTCTCCACCATCGCCCGGCGGCGTTCGTTCGGGATCGGTTGCAGGCGCGGCGGCTCTTCGAACAGGTCCGGTTGTCGGCGTTTCAGGCGCATGATCAGCTCCGTCGGTCAGGGGCGAATCCCCACGGTCGGAGCCTAGAACCGCATCGAGATAAGCGCGCAGATCACGCAAGCGCGCCAGGCAAAGCCGCGGAGCCATACGAATCTCACAGGCTGCAGCCGCAGGCCGCAACATCCACTCTGGCGTCAATGTCAGCGTGCCGTCGGCAAGACGAATCGTGAGATGGACATCGTCCCCGAAAACGACGCGCCGACCGCCCGTGGCCACCGCCCTGCCAGCGAGCGGATGAAAGGCATAGTAGATTGTCTCTTCGCTCGCCAGAATCCCGGCGCCATGTCGCTGTCTCGACCGGCGCCGGCAAGTCGCACGCAGTGATCGCCATTGCGCGAAGCTGCATTCGCGCCGGACGGCGCGGCCGCTTCTTCACCACCGTCGATCTCGTCAACCAGCTCGAGGCCGAGACGCGCGCCGGGCGCCAGGGCCGCATGGCCGCATGGCCGATTATCTTACCCGCATGGACTTCGTCGTCCTCGACGAGCTCGGCTACCTGCCGTTCGCCCAGGCCGGCGGCCAGCTTCTCTTCCACCTCGTCAGCCAACTCTACGAGCGCACCTCGATCCTGGTCACCACCAATCTCGCCTTCGGTGAATGGCCGAGCGTGTTCGGAGACCCAAAGATGACCACGGCGCTCCTCGATCGCCTCATCCATCACTGCGACATCGTCGAGACCGGGAACGAAAGCTGGCGCTTCAAGAACCGCGCCTGAGCGCTGTCTCATGACCGGGATTTCGTGACGTCACGCTTCGGAGTGGACCATGCCGCGCAAGCCGATCGGCGAGCGACCGATGACCGACGCCGAGCGCCAGGCGCGCTGTCGCGCCGCTCGGGAGTCCGGGACGCCGGCAGTCCGGATATGGCGACCCCTCGATCACCGCAGTCGCGCCAAGCGTTGGCGCGACGCTGTCTCCGAGCTGGCCACCTTGCAGGGTCAGTATGCCGCCTGGCTGGAAGCTCTGCCGGAGAACCTTGAGGACAGCGCCACCGCCGAGGCGTTGCAGGCGATCTGCGACCTCGACCTCACTGAACTCCAGGCGATCGTTCCGCCCCGCGGCTTCGGCCGAGATTGACCCGCGCTACGTCCGCTCGGCACGAGAGCCGGCGCTTCAAGAACCGCACGTGACCAACGCCGGCGCCTCACCGAACCGCGCTCGCCCCGGCTGCGCAACCCCGACCAGCTCCACCGGGGCGAGCGCTACCGTCCGAGCCCTTCACAAGGGGGGTCAATTTTGGACGCCGATCGGGGGTCAATTTTGGACGCCGATTGACAGCCCGACCCCTGTAGTCCGGCCGCTGGGAATGTGACACTCTTTCCGTTCCGGCCTCAGGCGGGGCCGCTAGGAGGAATCCATGCCGAAGGGTGAACAGAAGGGTAATAAAGAGGCCAAGAAGCCGAAGTCGGACAAGCCGAAGTCCCATGCCTCCGAGTACAAGAAGTCTCAAGGCAAAGGAGGGTCATCCGTGAGCGCTCCGGGCAAGAAGGCCTAAAGCCGCGCGACAAAGAGGGGAAAGTCGGTTTTTCGGCAGTCCCGCGAGATCAAGGAAAACAAAGAGGTTCCGCGACCGACCGAAGCGCCGGCTTTTGCAATCCCTGGAAGGCGCGCAGCCCACGTCGGTTCGCCGAATGGCGAGGGCGAATCGTGATCTGCGCTGCCTATGTCAATGACCAACCGCCCGCCCTCACAGCGGGATATTCTCGTGCTTCTTCCAGGGGTTTTCGAGCTTCTTGTTGCGCAGCATGTTGAGCACCCGCGACAGGCGCCGCCGCGTCGAATGCGGCATGATCACCTCGTCGATATAGCCGCGCTCGGCGGCGATGAACGGGGAGAGGAAAGTCTCTTCGTACTCCTTCGTCTTTTCGGCGATGACGCCGGGATTATTCATATCGGACCTGAAGATGATCTCGACCGCGCCCTTGGCCCCCATGACGGCGATCTGGGCGGTCGGCCAGGCGAGATTGATATCGCCCCGCAAGTGCTTGGACGACATGACGTCGTAGGCACCGCCGAAGGCCTTGCGCGTGATGACGGTCACCTTCGGCACCGTCGCTTCGGCGTAGGCGAAGAGGAGCTTCGCGCCGTGCTTGATCAGGCCGCCGTATTCCTGCGCCGTACCCGGCAGGAAGCCCGGCACGTCCACGAACGTCACGATCGGGATGTTGAAGCAGTCGCAGAAGCGCACGAAGCGCGCGCCCTTGCGCGAGGCGTCCGAATCGAGCACGCCGGCGAGCGCCAGCGGCTGGTTCGCCACAATGCCGACCGTCGTACCCTCGACGCGGATAAAGCCCGTGACGATGTTCTTGGCGTGCGCCTCCTGGATCTCGAAGAAATCGCCCTCGTCGGCGATCTTCAGGATCAACTCCTTGATATCGTAAGGCTTGTTCGGATTGTCCGGCACAAGCGTGTCGAGCGACATGTCGATCCGGTCGGGATTGTCGAAGCTCGGCAGCACCGGCGGCTTCTCGAGGTTCGACGACGGAAGGAAGTCGATTAGCCTGCGCATCTGCAACAGCGCCTCGACGTCATTGTCGTAAGCGCGATCGGCAATCGAGGACTTGGTCGAATGGACCTGCGCGCCGCCGAGCTCCTCGGCGGTCACGGTCTCGTTGGTCACAGTCTTCACCACGTCCGGGCCGGTGACGAACATGTAGCTTGTATCGCGCACCATGAAGATGAAGTCGGTCATCGCCGGCGAATAGACGTCGCCACCTGCGCAAGGGCCCATGATCAGCGAAATCTGCGGGATCACGCCGGACGCCAGCACATTGCGCTGGAACACTTCGCCATAGCCGCCGAGCGCCGCGACACCCTCCTGGATGCGGGCCCCGCCCGCGTCGAAGAGGCCGACGATCGGGGCGCGGTTCTTGACCGCCATGTCCTGGATCTTGGTGATCTTCTGCGCATGCGCTTCGCTCAGGGACCCGCCGAACACCGTGAAATCCTTGGCGAAAACATAGACGGTGCGGCCGTTGACCGTGCCCCAGCCGGTGACCACCCCGTCGCCAGGAATCTTGGTCGCCTCCATGCCGAAATCGTCGCAGCGGTGCTGGACGAACATGTCGAACTCCTCGAAGGAGTCGTGGTCGAGCAGGAGTTCGATGCGCTCGCGCGCGGTGAGCTTGCCCTTGGCGTGCTGCGCCGCGATACGCTGCTCGCCGCCCCCCAGGCGGGCGCGAGCGCGACGGGCGTCGAGACGGGCGAGAATGTTCTTCACGGGACTTCTTGGCTCCAGGACCCTTGGTCGGCGTCTGGATTACCACGACGTGGGCCGGGCCGGAACGGCGCCGGCGTTCGACATTCGCATGACGGTCGCGCCAGACGCCTCCGGGGGCGAAATCCAAGGGCGAGCCAAATCGGCGCTAAGCGGATGCGAGCCGGCTCCAAGTGCATGCCAACTCAAACCCGCATCCAGCGCCAACCTTTTTGTAAGAGCAGCCCCCTGCGGGAGGCCATCGACGCTTCGCCTTCGTCCTCAGCGCTGCCGCGGCAACCGCCAATCCCGCGACCGGACGAGCCGCGGCTTCCTCGCATCCCAAAGCGACTGCCGCACCAAGCAGGCGCCGGCGCGCGCCAGCAACCAAGCCGGGCCGGCGGCCCACGCGTCCGAACTCTGCATGGCCAGAAGGGCCCGCGACGTCAGTCCGCTCGCGCCCCGGACACCTGAGTCGTGGCCGCAACGGGTCCACGCGGAGACAGAGAAGGCGGCACGAAGGGGTAGACCATTTGGCCCGCCACCGTCTGCGGCAAGGAGTTGGTCACGCCGTAGTCAGCAGGGAACTCGCGCGGCAGGTGGGCGGTGCCGAACAGCCAGTCCCAGACCGGAAGCGAAGACGCGTAGTTGCGATTGATCGGCCCCGAGAGTGTGTGATGCCAAAGATGGAAGGCCGGCGTCGAGAGCACCCATTCGAAGGGTCCGAACCGCCAGCGGACGTTGGCGTGGATGAAAAACCCCCAGAACGTAATGAAGAGCATGAGCAGCGTCGCAATGAGCGTGCCCTGAACGCTCTGCGGCGCGCCGAGGCCGAGAATGTAGATCGGAACGAGCCCGCACAGACGGATGAAGGCGAAATCGACCGGATGGGCGCGCGCGCTGATCAGGAAGTAGACGTGCTTCGGGTCGTGGTGGATCGAGTGAAAACGCCACAGCAGCGGGATCTCGTGCGCCCAGCGATGGCCCCAGTAGAAGCCTAGGTCTGCGACGATGAAGGCGGCGAGGCCCCGCACCCAGATCGGCAAAGAGGCGACCTCGGCGCGCCAGCCCGCGGGAACGGCATAGTAAGCGAAATAGGCCGCGGCCAGCAGAGGTAGGGACAAAACGAGCGGCGGCAGGAAGCTGCTGATAAAGTAGAAGCCGAGATCGCTGGCCGTCGTCGGCCGCAGCAGCTTTTCCCGGTGCACCGGAAACAGCCACTCGAGTGGGATGAAGACAAACGCCAGGATCGCCAGCCATACGCTCGCCCGGAGCAACTGCAACAGGTAGGCGTGGAGGTGGAGCGAATGAACGAATGAGGTCACCGGCGGTCCTCAGTTGAACGAGGCGCTGGACAAATAAACGATCCGGGACCAGTTGAAAAGAAAAGCGCCCGGCAGGGGGTGCGATCCAAAGTGATGCAATCAGGCGGTGCGGCGGAGTGATTTCGGGTCGTTGTCATTGGCGACAGCGGAGCTGGGTTGGGCGAGGGCTTTCCAGTAGGCGTCCCAGTCGCCGTTGATTCGATTTATCCGCAAGGCAAGCATGTGTTCGGCATGTTCGACGCGCCACCAGGCGCCCGGCCGCTTGAGGCGTTGTTGGGCGATGTAGCGATGAGCGCTTTCGATCTCGCCCGAGCCGATTGGCAGCCCGTCGGCCAAGGCCTGGCGATAGTTCAATTGGCCGACGCGGGCGCCGAGGTAGCGATGGCAGGTTCGCACGGGCGCACGCTCGTCATCGACCTCGGGGGGCTCGCAATGTCCGGCGAGCGCCCGCAGGACGGCGTCGAGACGGCCGCCTTTGAGCGCCTCCTTCTGCGTCTCCATCCAGGCGCTGCGCGCGGCCGGGTCGGGCGCGATCGCCGCCGAGGCGGCGCCCAGGTATTCGCAGACATGATAGAAATCAATCAGGTAGCAGCCCTGATCATTGGGAGGGGAGCGCGGAGGCGAACTGCGCCTTGGCCGCTTGCACGGCCTCGTTGGCGTACAGAAGAGGCGCGCGCAGGGACTCGGCGCAAGGCTCCTTGTAGAGCTCGCTGACAGACTGAAGTTAGCGCAGGAGATGGGAGTTGCAGAAGGAGTGAAGGAAGTTTTAGAGGGCGTAGTAGGAGCGACAGTGGTAGTGGAAGACAACGCAGCTCTAGAACTAGGGCACGGCGGAGAGGGGCTCGCGGCGCGATAGAACGTGTGGGTCAGCGTAGAGGCGGTGTGCAGCCAGAGGGTAGGAAGGCGATGCGGAAGCGAGTTTAGAAGAGGCAGCGCACGGCGCCACGGCGACGCACGCGCGGATGCAGCGCCAGAAGGCTACAGCGCCTCGGCTTGAGGAGAACACAGGATGATACGCTAGCGCAGCAGGAAGCTGCTGCTAAGAACAGGTACTGCAGGAACTGAGCGGTAAGTTTCTCGGGCAAGAGTTGCTGGGCGTTGAGATAGACAGCTGCTGCTCTGACGCGCTCGCAGTACTGGGATGGCGAAACACGCTCTCTGGAAAGGTGGCGCGGGTGCGCCACGGCAGGATGGGCAGTAGTGAACTGCTGCGCGGTGCTCGGTCACGATCAGCGGCTTCTCTGGAAGATAGAACAACTGACGTCTCTCCTCGGCGACCTTAGAAATACGCTGGGAGCAGCGCTCAACAATGCGCGCAGACCTCGGCTGCGTGCTCGACGATCGCGTCGGGCTCGGCGACTTGGCGCAGCGTGTCGCTGCGATGGCTTTGTCTCACTGCCGCTCCGCTTGCCAGAGCGCGTGCGCAAGCTCTTCAAGACCAGAGGCTTCTTCTTCAGTCAGTGGCTCGACGGCGGCTTGGAGCTGTTGGAACTGTCCAGGTTCAAGCGTCGCCGAAGCTCGGCGTTCTCGGCCCGAAGCGCCTCGATCTCGCGTCTGAGCAAGTCGATCAACTCCACGGCTTCGGGCGGAACAACATCCCGAACTGCGCCTCGACTTGGCCGACGATCCAGGGCGCGCCGTCGCCGACCGCGTGAACCCGGGAGTTCGCCCCGAAGCCGGCGCGAACCGCGCACGAAAGCAACTGACGCCCGGCCTCTTCGACCCCGCCCTCGATCGAGCCCGCATAAACCGGCGTGCAGTTCCCTTGCGCGTGCGCCAGCGACAGCTTCGCCTCCCGCCAGGACAGCGTCTTGCCCTTGCGCTTGTCTTTCCCCTCGCTGCTCGGCTCGACGATCGGAACCATGCCGCCGTCCGTTTCGACGACGATCGGTTTGCGAAGGCCCGGCGCTTCCGGAAACTCCAAATCCCGACACCTGCTTTCGTGCATCGCCTGGGCGTGGGCGAACGTGATCCGCTGGATCGTGCTCTCGCCAATCGCGAAGCCGTAGTGCTCCTGCAACTTGGCGCGCGCCTGCGCGAAGGGCTGATCGGCCGCGAAGTCGACGAGGGCGCGCTGCAGCGGCCGCGAACATCCGAGCGGGCTCACCTTCGCCCCGAGCACGAACGGACGCACCCGTTGCGTCCCGAACCGATATTGCGGCTCCCGGACCTCTATTTCGCCAAATTTCGTATGCCAGCGGAGTTTTTTTCGCCTTGGCGATGCATCCGAGGGCGTTGGCGAATCTCCCGCTCCGTCGCCTCGACCCGGTTCTCCGCCCAACTCTTCAGCGCCTCACGCCCCAAAAGACGCATCTCATCCACGATGCGCTCTTCCGCAGCGTCGGCTTCCTTCAATTCGCCATCGGCGCCTTCGATCGCCGCCACGATCGACGACACCCGCTTGCGGAGCTCCGGATGCGCCCGCAACGCCGCAACCAGCCCCTCATCGCTCAACTCCCCGACCGCCATCCGTCGCCTCCTGCCAAATCACTCAACCCAACCTACCCTGCATCGGTTTGAATCGCACCCGCCCGGCAGGAACGCAAAGCTCCTACCGGGCGCGGTCGCGAATCGATTGTCTGCTTAGGCTTCGGCTACCGCGGCGAGCTGCTTGGCGATCCGCTTGCGCCCGACCAGTCCAAGCCCGAGGAAGCCGAGACCCATCATCGCCCACGTGGCCGGCTCCGGAGTCGTCGCGCCGAGGCCGGGCCCCGAGTCGACGCCCGACAGGAAGGCGATCGGCGGAAGATTGTTGGTCGTGCCGTTGTCGCCCCAGGCAAGGAAGCTCAGCAGGTCGGTGGTCGAATCGGCCGTAAGGTTGACCGAGACGAAATTCCATCCCACGGCCGTCCCTGTCGGGATCGTCATAAGCGGCGACGCAACAATGCTCGCATTCGGGTCGGCGCTGGAATACGTGGACTCATTGCTGCCAAAAAACGAATTGAAAGGGCCGCAGCCGTTGCAGGTCGTGAGCCCGGTCGTGCCCAGCGAAACGATCCACTGGTTCGTGGTCGTGCCGACGAATCCCGTCTGTTGGCTCGCGCCCTGATAGAAGCTCAGGGTGTAGGTCTTGCCCACAGTCAGACCCGTCACGGTGTAGTTGAATCCGCTCTCGAAAATGGGATTGCCATCGGCTTCGACGTAGTTTCCTGTCACGGATCCCACCGGGTTCTTATACGTGGTCAGATAAATCGGGCCGGCGGCCGAGTTTGGATAAGTCTGCGAATCGATGAAAATCAGGCCGCTGCCGCCGGTCCAACCCACCGGATCCACAGAGGTAAAGGACCCCTTGGGGGATGAACCCGTGAACTGGGTGAAATTTTGGTTCTGCAGATTCGGCAGCGGATCCGCCCAGGCACCCGAGGCGATCAGTGACAGACCAATCGCCGACAGACGAATGGCGGAGGGCGCATGTTTCCCAATTTCCATTTCGTTTCCCCTTTGATGTGAACCTCGGGCCAGAGGCCCCCAACGACGAATAGCGACACAATGTCGCACGCCTGTTGTTGGCGAATGTTGACACCAGGTCAAGTTCTTTTTTTACACTGTTATTATCTGTTGATTTAGCATCGAGCTGAGAGGCGAATCCAAAAGCAGATCACTTTCATGCGTGCGTGTTTGGATGATAAGCACGCGCAACGCTGGCTGCGATTGGACCGAAAATCCGTGGCGAAAACACCGAGTAAGAGCAGCGCCCCCGTCAGGTCGTCGTCCGCCTCGCCGGGTATCGGCGCCAGGGAGCCGGCGCCGGGCTCTGCGGAGGGGCTGCCGCACATCCGCCCCGCGATCGGTCTTCAGGCGCCTGGAGGAATTTTTTCGCTTGAGGCGTCCGCTTCGCCTTTGATCGCGAAAAAATCGGCGCAGGGCTCGGCTCGCGAGAACGAAGCGGACCGGCTCGCCGGCGAGGGCAAACGTCTGATTCGTGCAGGTCGCCTCAGGAAAGCCATCGCCGTGCTCAAAAGGGCAGTCGAACTCAGGCCCGGCGCCGCATCTTGCCATCTCGACCTCGGCTACGCGCTGATGGCCTCGGGCCGGGTCGAAGAGGCCGCCGACACGCTCGCCCACGCCATCCGCCTCGACCCGCGCATGCCGACTGCGCACTCCTACCTCGCGCAAATCTTCGACGGCTTTGGCCAGGAAGCGATGGCGATGGCGGGTTACAAGGCCGCGGTGGCCCTGAAGCCGGATCTGGTCGACGCCCAGATGCGGCTCGGCGACCTCTATCTGGCGCGCGACATGCGAGTCGAGGCGGCGACCGCGTTTCGCGCCGCAGCCACGGCTGCAGCGTTGAGCTCCGAAACCGCCTGTATCGCCGAGGCGCGCGGTCTCGAAGCGTCCGGCGACTTCGAGGCGGCCCTCGCCGCCGTGCGGGCCGCCGTCGCGGCGCATCCGGAGAGCGGAGAAGCCCGTGCGATCCTCGCCAACCTCCTGACCCAGAAGGGCCTGTCCGCAGAGGCGGCGGCCGAATTCGAGCGGGCCTCCGAGCTGACCCTGGACATGAACTCCGTCTGGATCGGCATCACGATCAATCGGAAGATCACGGCAGCCGACGACCGTTTGATTGCGCGGATGACCGCCGCATTGGAGCAACCCAAGCTGATGCCTCGGCATCGCCAGATGCTCCACTTTGCGCTGGGAAAGGCGCACGACGATCGGGGCGAATACCAAGCGGCGATGCGAAATTTTGAAGCAGGCAACCGGCTGCGCGCGATGGGGGGCCGCTTCGATCGCGAGGGGCTCGTCCGGCGTGTCGACCGAATCATCGAGTCAACGCGGGCGAGCTCCTTCCATCGCCTGCCCGATTGGGGAATTGGCGATGCGACTCCGGTTCTCATCGTCGGCATGCCCCGCTCGGGGTCGACCCTAACCGAACAGATTCTCTCGAGCCATCCGGAGGTTGCGGCCGGAGCCGAACTGGGCTTCTGGAGTGCGGCCGAGAACCAGGCCGGAGACCTTTGGAACCCCGCTCCGGGCGCCGCCAGGCGCCTCGCAGACGGCTATCTTGCGGCGTTGCGGGCGTTCGGCCCGGAGGCGAAGCGGGTCACCGACAAGGCGCTCGCCAATTTCTTCCTCCTCGGCGCCATTCGGCGCATCTTTCCCAAGGCGACCGTCGTCCATTGCCGGCGCGATCCGATCGACACTGCGCTATCCATCTTCACCACGAACTTCGAGACGAACTTCGATTACGCGTCGGATCGCAGCGATCTCGTGTTCTATTACCGCCAGTACCAGCGGCTCATGGACCACTGGCGCAGCGTCCTGCCGCCGGATCGGTTCATCGAAGTGGACTACGAGACGCTGGTCGCCGATCCGGAACCCCACGCCCGACGCCTCGTCGCGGGCTGCGGGCTCGAATGGAACGACGCGTGTCTCGAACCGCATCGGAACCCCCGCAGGATCAACACGGCCAGCGTCTGGCAGGCGCGCCAGCCGATCTACCGCACCTCCGTTGAGCGCTGGCGGCGGTACGAGCCGTGGCTCGGCGAGCTTCGCGAGTTGGCGCCCGGGGAGTGAACGTTTTGGCCCGGATCGGCCGTCGACCCGGTGCGTTATTCGAACGCGCCTCGCCCTTCCTTGAGAAGGCTTAATGTGGCGGCCAAACTCCCGAAAGTCGTACTGGCGCATGCGCTGTCATGTCCCTCAAGGCGCCAAACCCGCCGCGAGGAACGGCGGCGGCGCGACGGCTGGGAGGACGGCGCGCCGCCGTTTGCGGACCTTCGCGCGATTCCGACGCAATAAGGAGAGCGATGAGGCCGCGGATGCGCCGAGCCGTCGTGCGCTCCCTTCTCCGCGAAGCGGGAAGGTGGTTGCAGGCCGGATGGGGTGCGGAAAGCAGGTAGGGTCCGACGAAAGTTCGCGCTGACGGTCGCGCAATCCGATTTGAGCCGGAGCGGTGGGCCACACCCCATCCGGCGCTTTGCGCCACCTTCCCCAGCAGAGCTGGGGAAGGATATCGCCGTGACTGGAGGGGCGGCGTCTCGCCGGCCGCGGCGCCGAGACGGGCGCTCTCCATGGCGCAGCGGCACGGGGTCGGATATCGCCGTGACCGGAGGGGCGGCGTCTCGCCGCCCAAGGTGCGCGAGACGCGCACCCTCCGACGGCGCAGCGGCACGGGGTCGGATATCGCCGTGACCGGAGGGGCGGCGTCTCGCCGCCCAAGGTGCGCGAGACGCGCACCCTCCGACGGCGCAGCGGCACGGGGTCGGACATCGCCGTGACTGGAGGGGCGGCGTCTCGCCGCCCGAGGTGCGCAAGACGCGCACCCTCCGAAGGCGCGTCGGCGGTTAGACCGCCCCCGCAGCGACCGCGACCACCGCCGCCGGCAGCAAGGCCGGCGCTTCGCGCCTTTAGCGCGCCACGCATCCCTTCGGATAACCGACGCGCTTGCAGTAGACGACCGGCCCCCGATGCACCACCGCCGCCGGATGCACGACCGTAGCCGGCCGTGCGACGCAGCCCTTCGGATAGCCGACCGTCTTGCAATAGACGACCGCTGCTCCCGCCGGCGTCACGCTGGCGAACACGCCTCCCGCCGAAATCATGGCCGCGAGCGCCGCCCCAACCATTATGCGCGTTGTTGTCATTGTCCTTCACCTCTCCGTTTGAAGCGAGCCTTTTGCCGCTCGCCGCCCGGCCTTCCAGCCGAGAACCGTCCACCGTGGCGCGGCCTTGCCTCAACCGGATGACAAGGTCGCAACAGGAGCCGCCGCGCCGACGGAACCTCCTAATTCTGTCGCAGCGCTTCCAGCGCGACCGCCGCCGCCGCCATCTCGCGCCAGCGCGCCCCCCGCCGCGCCGCAGCCTCCTCATCGACGCCCCAGCGTTCGATCTGAAAATCCTCGTCGGTGTGGGCGATGCGCCAGGCCTCCTCCGCCGACAGGCGCCCGCGCGCCACCGCGAGCGCCAGCACGGCCGAGCCGGTCAGCGTGGTAATGACGCTGAGCGCGGCCAGCGCCACCGGGTCGTCGAACGCGGCGACCGCGGCGCGGACAGCCTCGATCGCTTGGGCCGGCTGCTGGATGTGCGTGATCCCGGCGGCGAGAGCGAACCGCGCCCCGAGCGCCTCCGCCGCCCAGTCGAGCACGGGCTCGAAGGCGGCGCGCTGGCGCTCGGCGAGCGACTCCGGCGCCTCGGCGCGATAGCAGAGGAGGTCCGAGCCGGCATAGCGAACGATCTCGGCCCTTGTCTCCTCCATCGTCTCGGCAACGCCGTCGACGGCGGAATTGACCAGCCGCGTCAGCGGCATGTCAGATGGATCGACGGTCTCGCCCTGCCGCCCCCATTCCTCCGCGACTTTGAGCATCAGGATGCGGCGCCTCGCGGCAAGCGGCCGCTTGCCCGGCGTGCGCGCCGGCCGTCCGTCGAGGGTGAGCCCGTAGAGGCCGTCCCCCTCGCGCGCTTCGGCCTTGGTGTAGAACCGCTTGATCGGCGCCGGACGCATGTTGGCCTGGGCGGCTCGCATGGGATCCGTATCTTTCGGCTCAGGCATCGGGCGCGTCCTCGATCGGGTCGCGCGCCGGTGGCTCGAAGCCGAACATGGCGAAGCTCGCCTTCATGTGCTCGGGCAGCGGCGCGGTCACGTCGATCACGCCGCCGCGCGGATGCGGCAGGATCAGCCGGCGGGCGAGCAGGTGCAGCTTGGGCTCGATCCCCGGCGGAACGGCGCGCAGCGGATCGCTGCGGGCGGGATCGTTGACCGCCTTGCGGTTGTATTTCGGGTCGCCGACGATCGGGTGGCCGATCGCCTCGCAATGGGCGCGGAGCTGGTGGGTGCGGCCAGTGATTGGCCGCATCGACAGCCAGGCGAGCCGCGGCGTCACCTTGTCGACGACCGCGTAGAGGGTCAGCGAATGCTGCGCGTCGGGGTCACCGTGCTTCGCCACGCGCATGCGTTCGAGATCCGCCCTCTCCGCCCCCTTCGCCCCACGGTCATCCCCCATCGCCTCGCCCTTGGCGAGGAACATCGAGATCCGCCCCTGGGCCGGTTTCGGCACGCCCTCGACCAGCGCCCAATAGATCTTCTTCGCCTGACGCGAGCGGAAAATCTCGCCGAGATCGGCCGCCATCTTGCGCGATTTCGCCAGCAGGAGCACGCCCGAGGTGTCGCGGTCGAGCCGATGGACCAGTACCGGCCGGGTCCCGTCCTTGGCCGCGAGCGCTTCGAGCATGCCGTCGATGTGGCGCTTGGTGCCCGAGCCGCCCTGCACCGCGAGCCCGTAGGGCTTGTTCAAGACGATGACGTCCTTGTCCTCATAGAGCGTCATCGCCCGGATCGCCTCGGCGTCGGCTGGGTCGACGCGCTTCTCACCCGGCGCCGGCGCGGCCGGGAGACGCAGCGGCGGCACGCGCACCGTCTGGCCGGGCGCGAGCCGAGTCGAGACCTCGGCGCGTTTGCCGGACACCCGCACCTCGCCCTTGCGCACGATCTTGTTCAGGTGCGACTGCGGCAGGTCGGGGAAGCGTCGGCGGAACCAGCGGTCGAGCCGCATGCCGGCCTCGTCCTCGCCGATGGCGTAGAGTGCGACCTGTTCGGGCGTGGCGGCGGCCGGCGTCGCTTCGGGTTTGGCGGCGTTGCGCATGGGCGCGTCTTAGCGCAGCGAGGAGAGAGCGGATAGCCCGACGGAAACCGACTCGCGGCCGGGGCGTTGAAAGACTCGACACGACGCCGGCGCCGGGCGGACACTCGCCCGAGGACCTCGCTCTCGGAGCCCGCCAATGGCCGACCATTACCATGCCGTCGTCTGGATCGATCACGCTCAGGCGCGCGTCTTTCACTTCAACGTCGAGGAGTCGGACAGGACCGTGATCCGTCCCGACCACGCGGTCCGCGACGTCCATCACGGCGAGAAGCGGACGGGTCACCGCGTCGCCGACGACCGCGCCTTCTTCGAAAAGGTCGCCGGAGCGATCGCCGGCGCCGGCGCGATCCTGATCGTCGGTCCGGCCGAGGAGAAGGACGGATTTGCCAAGTTTTTGGCCGAAAGGCATCCGCAGATCCGGTCGCATGTCGAGGCCGTCGAAAGCGCCGACCATCCGACCGACGGCGAGCTTCTCGACCACGCCCGCCGGTTCGTCAAAGCGGCCGACAGGATGCGGCCGCAGACATAGTCCCTTCGTCCCTCGCCCCGCTCATGCGGGACGAGGGACGCTAGCGATGGAGGCGCAGTTGCCCTACGAACTCTTCTACTGGCCCGGCATCCAGGGCCGCGGCGAATTCGTCCGTCTCGCGCTCGAGGAGGCCGGCGCCGACTATGTCGACGTCGCCCGCGGCCATGGGCCCGGGCGCGGCGTCAAGGCGATGACGGCGCTGATGGGCGAGCGGCCGTTCGCCCCGTTTGCGCCGCCGTTCCTGCGCGACGGCGACATCCTCGTCTCGCATGTCGCCAACGTCCTCGCCTATCTCGGCCCGACGCTTGGCCTTGCCCCCAAAGACCAGGCGCTGAGCCTCTACGCTCACGGCCTGCAACTAACGATCACGGATTTCGTTGCCGAGGTCCACGACACCCACCATCCGATCGCGACGGGTCTCTATTACGAAGACCAGAAGGCGGAGGCCAAGGCGCGCTCGAAGGCGTTTCTCGACCATCGCGTCCCAAAATACCTTGGCTATTTCGAACACGCACTCGAGACCAATCCGGCCGGACCGGCGCATGTGGTCGGCGACCGGCTGACGACCGTCGATCTGTCGCTGTTCCAGCTCTGGGCCGGCATGGCCTACGCCTTCCCGCAGGCCTTCGCCGACGCCGCCAAGCGATACCCGAAGCTCGCCGCGCTCGTCGCCGCGGTCGAGAAGCGCCCCAGCATCGCCCGCTATCTCGCCTCAGACCGGCGCATTCCGTTCAACGACTCCGGCATCTTCCGCCATTACCCGGAGCTCGACCAGCCGGCGAAAGCCGGCGGCCAGCCTGGGTGATGCGCTCTCTCCGGCGAACGAGGGGGCGCTGTGCGTCCGCGGCAAGGTCATTGCGAGCGCCGGGCGACGGCGTGAGCGAAGCGACACGCCGATGCGCCGCGAGCGGTGTGAGAATCGTCCCCGTCGCAGGCCTCAAATCGTCCCGCGCCAGCAAGCTCCGCGCGCCTCACAAGATCGAACGCTCGATCGCCGCCTCGGCCTCGGCGATCAACTCCGGCCGGCCGACGTGCAGCCACAGGCCGTCAAGACGGACGCCGTAGAGGCGCCCCTCAGCGGCGGCGGCATGAAAATAGGGGGCGAGGCGGAAGACGTCGTCGGGCGCGTCGGCGAACAGGTCCGGCTTTAGTATCCCGACGCCGGAATAGACGAACGGCGCGACATGGCGGGGCTCGCGCAACTCGAGCCGCCCATCCCGGCTCATGGTGAAGTCGCCTGGCCAGTCGACGCCGACCGCGCCAGCGGCGGCCGCCACCAGAAGGGCGATGTCCATCGTCTTCGGGTCGAAGGCCTCGGCGAGCCGGGCGAGGTTCGAGCGCGGCCCCTCGATCCAGAAGGCGTCGGTGTTGCAGACGAGGAACGGCGCGTCGCCGATCAGCCTCAGGGCGCGCTTGATCGCCCCGCCCTGGTCAAGCAGCTGGTCGCGCTCATCCGAAATGACGATCCGCGGAGTCTGGCGAGCGGCGAGATGCGCCTCGACCCGGTCTGCGAGCCAGTGGACGTTGACGATCGCCGTCTCGACGCCGTTGGCCGCCAGCCGGTCGAGACAATGGTCGATCAGCGTCCGTCCATTGACCTTGATGAGCGGCTTCGGCAACGTTTCGGTGATCGGGCGCATGCGCTGGCCCAGGCCGGCCGCGAACACCATGGCCGTTTTCGGTATCGGCGCGCTCATCGTCTGTTCGTTCCTGAACGCCGCGGCTTAGAGCGCCGGCGGCTCGGGCTCAGGTCCGAGCGCCCGCGGCAGGTGGTTCTGATACCAGAGCGCCAGCGGCCGGAGCAACGGATGCGCCAGGTTTTTGCGGAGGTAGCGTTCGATGCGGGGTAGGTGGGTCAGGTACTGCGGCTTGCCGTCGCGCTTGTCGAGTCTCGCGAAAATGCCGAGAATCTTGGTCGCGCGCTGGGCCGCCATAGCGGCGTAGGCCGCCGCGAACCGCTCGGCGTCGAAGGCCGAGTCGGCGCCGAGGCGGCGGCGCACGTAGAGCGCCATCAGTCGCATTTCAAGCTCGTCCGGCACGTCGACCCGGGCGTCCTGCAGAAGCGAAGCGAGGTCGTAGGCCGGCGGCCCAATCACGGCATCCTGGAAGTCAATCAGGCCGATGCGGGCGAGACCGTCGCGATCCGGCAGCCAGTGCAGGTTCGGGGAGTGGAAATCGCGCAGCGTCCAAGTGGTCGGTTCGGCGAGAATAGGCGCCAGGATCTCGCGCCAGACGCCGAGAAACTGCATGCGCGTTCCAGAGGGGACGGTGGTTCGGGCGACGGCGGAGGCGTACCAGTCGATGACGAGTTCGACTTCGATCAACATCGCCTCGATGTCGTAAGTGGGTAGGCGATAGAGGTCCTCGCCGGCAGGAACCGCATCGGGCAGGTCGCGCCTGTGCAGATCGCCGATCAGGGCGACAGCCTCGGCGTAGCGGCCCGGATTGGGCGCGTCGTTCTCGACGACGAGAGCGTCGCCGAAATCCTCGATCAGAGCCAGTCCGTCCTCAACGCTGGAGGCGTAGATCCTCGGCGTGGAATAGCCGAGGGCCCTCAGCGCCTCGGCCATGGCGAGGAAGGCGCGGATGTCCGGCGAAAGCTTGGCGATCGCCGCGTAGGGCTTGCCGAAGCGGATGATCGGCCCGTCCGGCCGGGGCGGCGACACCATCAGGATCGCCGTCGAGCCGTCGCTCCGGGTCAGGCGCTCGTAAAGGCGCACCGATGCGTCGCCCTGCAGGAATTCGCGCCGAGCCTCGATCCAGCCCACGCCGTGCAGCAGCGTTCCGACGCTGAGCGCCCGCGCCAGGCGGCGGCCCATCCGGCCGCGACCGCGCATCTCCAGAAGGCGGAAGTCGGGCCCGCGCGAGGCGTCGAACCGGATCGTCACTTCGAGCCGATCGGGGGGGAGCGCCTCAGGGATGCGGTCGGCCCATTCGACAATGGCGATGGCGTCGTCGATAGCCTCGTCCCAGCCGAGATTATCGAGCTCCAGCGGTCCGCGCAGACGATAAAAGTCAGCATGGACGACCGGCCCGCGCTGCCCGTCGTAGATCTGCATGAGCGTGAAGGTTGGGCTCGGCGCTTCGAGCTCGGGGTCTTCGACCAGGGCGCGGATGAGCCCGCGGGCGAACAAGGTTTTGCCTGCGCCGAGGTCGCCGAAAAGCGCCACGAAGTCGCCGGGATCGAGCCACGCCGCCTGGGCCGCGGCGAGGGTCAGGGTCGAGGCCTCCTCCGGAGCCTCGAAGCTCCAGACCTTCGGCTCCCGGTCGTCCTGGGCGCGGTCGGCCATCAGGATCTACCACGCCATCTTCGGTTTCGCCGCCGGGTTCGCGGGCGCATCCTCGGTCCGCGCCTCCGGCGCGGCCGGTTCGACGGGAAAAATGCAAGTGACGGTGGTGCCCTCGTGAGCGGCCGTGTCGATCAGCACCCGGCCTCCGTGCAACTCGACCATCGCCTTGACGATCGACAGCCCGAGGCCGGGGCCGCGATGCCGAGACCCGTTGGGGAAAGTCTCGAACCGCTCGAAGACCCGGTCGATCATGTCCGGCGAGATGCCGCGGCCGCGGTCGCTGACCTTGAACACGATCTCGCCCATGCGCCGCATCGCAGCCAGCGTCACCGTCTGGCCTTGCTCCGAGAAGTTGATCGCATTCGACAGCAGGTTGAAAAGCACCTGGCGGACGCGCCGCCCGTCGGCGGTGAAGGCGCCCACGCCATCGGTGATCACCATGCGCAGCTCGATCGACGCCTCGTCGAGACGGTCCTGCACGCCGGCCGCCGCCGCCCGCATCGCCTCGGCGACGTCGACCGGCTCGAGCCGAAGTTCGAGCGCGCCGGCGTCGATCGAGGCGAGATCGAGAATGTCGTCGATGATCGCGAGTAGCGCGTGCGAGGAATTGGTGATGAAGCCGGCGTATTCGAGCTGCTTCGGGTTGAGCGGTCCGACGCTGCCGGCGGCCAGCAGCTGGGTGAAGCCGATGATGTTGGTCAGCGGCGTTCGCAGCTCGTAGGACACGTGGTTGACGAAGTCGTTGCGCAGCTTCTCGGTCGCCACCAGCGCCTCGTTGCGCTCGGTCAGCGCGCGCTGGACGTTGGCGCTCGCTGTCACGTCGAGGAAGGCAAGAAGGGTCGCTCCGTCGGGCAGCGGCAGCGCGGCGGCGTCGAAGGTTAGGTCGTCGGCCCGCTCGATGCGGGCGGTCAAACCCTTGCGATGCTCATGCAGGCCGACAACCATGCCCCTTAGACCGTCCCAGGCCGCTGGCTCCCGACACAGGGCGCGACAGTCTTCCGCGATGGCGTCGATGTGCGGATGGTCGCTGAGCCGCGAGGGTTCGATGCCCCACATCGCCGCAAAAACCGGGTTGAAGAGCTTCATCCGGCCGTCCGCGCCGAATACCGCCACGCCCTCCTTCAGCGCGTCGAGCGTTTCGCCCTGGACGTGGGTTAACGCGGTCACCTGGGAGGCCAGCGCATAACTTTGCGTGGCGTCGTCGTAGAGATACGTGACGCCGCCCTTCGGGTTGGGGCTGGTCACCACGCGCAAGGCGCGGCCATCCGGCAGATACCAGACGGTCTCGATCGGCTCAATCGCCTGGTAGGCCTCCATCAGATGGGCTTTCCAGGCCCGGAAATCCGCCTGCTCCGGCAGCTGACGCTTGGTCCTGAGCCGGTCGAGGACCTCTCCATCGGTCGGATGGCTGTCGAGGAACCCGGGATCCAGCGACCACATCTGGCTGTAGGCCGCGTTGTAGAAGGTGAGCCGCTTCGACTTGTCGAAGATCGCAACCGCGGTCGAGAGACGGTCGATCATGCGGGAATAATCGTCCTCGTTGCGGTCCATCTGCGCTTTCAGCGCAGCGGCCTCAGACACGTCGTAGGCGACGCCGGCCGACCCGTAGGCGGTTCCGACCTCGGCAACCTCGAAGGTGCGTCGCTCCCCGCTGACGACCGCGCTGGCGCGGCGTTTCCAGACGCCGCTCGCATGCACAGCTGCTGCCGCTTCACGGCGAAGCCCCGGATCGAACAGTTCCGCGGATTGCTCGATCGCCGCGCGCTCGTCGGCCGCTTCGACCGACCGCGCATAGGGAGCGTTGCACCAGACCATCCGCCCCTCGGCGTCGCGTCCCCACGCGAGGACCGAAGCCGTTTCGAGCGCGAGACGCGCAGCGGCTGCGGCCGCTTCCGCCTCGGCGACCTTCTCGCGCATCCGGGTCGCCTCCAGCCGATCGCCCGAGACATCCCGGACCCGCACGACGGCGCTGCCCGACACGGGACGGCCGAGGATTTCGAGATGGCGCCCGTGCAGGCTCAGCGCCGGCAGACAGAACGCCTCGCCCCGATTGAGGAGGCGCGCCACCGCGTCCTCTGCACCGCACGCGGCCTCCGGCGCGAGCCAGGCGGCAAAGTCGAGCACGCGCTGTGGCGCGGCCATGTCGGCCAAAAGGCCGAAATCGCCTTCGATTGAAGGCTCGACGTCATACCGATCCCAGGCGATGACGATCTGCGGATCGCTCCTTACGATGAGAGCCGCCCGATCGACCCGGGCCGCAGCGGCGGCGAATTCCGTCTCCAGTTCGCTGAGCCTGTGGCCCCACCGGCGCCGCGCGGCGAGATGGACGAGCGCCGTCGCGGCGAGGGCGACAAGAAGGACGGCGAAGCCGATGGCGACGCCCTGGCCCGAGGTCAGGACGGCCGCTGAGGCTGCGGGCGCGTCGAGACCCCGGAGCGCTTCGTCGGCGCGCGCGCTCGCCGCGACCATGAGCGCGACCGGCGCCGCGGCGGCAAGCGTGCGCCAGCGGTGTCGCGTCCCCATAGCTTGCCCGGCGAGCCCCCTGGCGCTGAACCCCGGCAACGAATGGCCTCCTCAAGTGCCGTCGGCGCATCGCGCCGCCGTGCGGTCGCGCCGACCGGTCTCTTCCGCCAGGAAGGCCCGAATCAGCCCTCAACAGGATTACGAAATGTTTGCCGCAAAGTCGTTAACCATCACGGGGGCCACAATCCTGGCGAAATGCCGGCGATTTTCAATATCTTGATGGCGAGCCCAAGCAGACAACAATATATATGACATATCTACTGGTGCGACGGTTAACGCGCGTCATGCGACACGGAAAAGATTTCTGCCCCCGGGTCGGTCGCAGCCTTAGCGAATCAGGCCAAGAATGTCCTTGACCGCCTCCATGTTCGGCCTGCCGATGGCGCGCGCCTTCTCGGCGCCCTCGGCCAGCACGGAGTCGACGTAGCCGGGGTCAGCCGCAAGACGGAGGATTTCGCCCCGGATCGGCGCGAGTTTCTCGATCGTCACGTCGGCGAGCGCGGTCTTGAAGGCCGAGAACTGGCCGCCGCCGAACTCGTGCACGATGTCGGCTTTGGTGCGGTCGGTGAGGGCGGCGAAAATGCCGACGAGATTGTCCGCCTCGGGCCGCCCGGCGAGGCCGTCCAGGTGGCCGGGCAGCGGCTCCGGGTCGGTCTTGGCTTTACGAATCTTCTGCGCGATCGTGTCGGCGTCGTCGGTAAGCGCGATATAGGCGTTTTCCGACGTGTCCGACTTCGACATCTTCTTGGCGCCGTCGCGCAAGCTCATGACACGAGTCGCCGGGCCCTGGATCAGCGGCTCGGGCAGCGGAAAGAAGGCGTCGCCATGACCTTGGGCGGCGATTGATTCGGCGAAATCGTTGTTGAACTTCTGGGCGATGTCGCGGGCGAGTTCCAGGTGCTGCTTCTGGTCGTCGCCGACCGGAACATGCGTTGCCTTGTAGAGCAGGATGTCGGCCGCCATCAGCACCGGATAGTTGAAGAGGCCGACGGAGGCGTTCTCGCGATCCTTGCCGGCCTTCTCCTTGAACTGGGTCATGCGGCTGAGCCAGCCCATGCGGGCGACGCAATCGAGCGCCCAGGCGAGTTCGGCGTGCTCGGCGACGCGGCTCTGGTTGAAGACCGCGTTGACCTTCGGATCGATGCCGCAGGCAAGGAATGCCGCGGTCACTTCACGGGTGGTCTTGGCGAGTTGCGCCGGCTCGTGCGGTAGGGTCATCGCGTGCAAATCGACCACGCAATAGAGGCACGGACGGGTCTCCTGCAGCGCCACGAAGCGCTTGATCGCGCCAAGGTAATTGCCGAGGTGGAGATTGCCGGTCGGCTGAACGCCTGAGAACACGCGCTCGGGGAAGGTCGCCATCGCTTTTCGCTTCGGTAGGTCGGATTTGATGAGGGCGGCCTTATGGCAACGCCCGTCAAGCGGCGCAAGGGGCCCGCGCGCGAAGTCGTCGTCTCGTCGTGGAGGCGCCTTCCCCTCTCCCTCGCGGATCGGATAGTCCTATGGAGGAAACAGGGGTTACGCCCTGCATGGCGATAGGACGCGCTCCACGCCGCGGGGAACGCCAGTCGCCCGCACGGATCCGGCCCAAAAGCTAAAGGTCTTCAGCGCGACTCGCGCTCGCCCCTGGGGTCAGGCTGCGACCTTGTCGACCGACGCCCGGTAAATTTCGTCGATCGCCTCTCCGAGCGCCTTGTCGAACTCGGCTTCGCTCATCGAGCGCTTGAGACCCTCGGTCAGCGCCCGCGAGAAGCTCGCGATCATGCCGTGGTTGAGGGCGAGTCGCCGGCACGCGTCGTCCCGCGTGTAGCCGCCCGAGAGCGCGACGACGCGCATAACTCGTTTATCCGTGATCAGCGGCGCATAGAGGTCGGCAACGTCGGGAATGGTCAGTTTGAACATCACCTGCCGCCCGGCCGGCAGACCGTCGAGGCCGCGCCTCAACTCGTCGAGCAGCATGGTCTCGGCCGCCGCCTTGTCGGGCGCCTTGATCGACACTTCGGGCTCGAGAATCGGCACGAGGCCGTGGCCCGCGATCTGCTCGCCGATTTCGAACTGCTGCCTGGCGATCGCGGCGATGCCGCCTTTCGAGGCGTGGTTGACGACCGAGCGCATCTTGGTGCCGAACACGCCGAGCTTGGCGGCGCGGGCGAGCAGCGCATCGAGCCCCGGCATCGGCTTCATCAGTTGCACGCCGTCCTTGTCCGCCTCGAGCCCCTTGTCGACCTTGACGATCGGCACGACGCCGCGGTCCTCCCACAGATAGGACGGCACGGGCTTGCCTTTCGCCTCGCCGCCCATCGTGCGCTCGAACAGGATGGCTGCGATCACCTTGGTGCCGGTAAAGGCGGGCGCACTCATGATCCTGACCCGGAACGCGTGCATGAGCTCGTACATCTTGGCGTCGTCGCCCGCGTATTCGCTATCGGGAATGCCGTAGAGCCGGAGCGCGCCCGGGGTCGAGCCGCCGCTCTGGTCGAGAGCGGCGATGAAGCCGCCCTTGCTCGACATCTGCTCTTTCATCTTTTCGTTCGCCATGACCTTGTCCTCACCTTGAGCTGTCGCGCTTCGCCATGTCGCAGTGGCGGTCCGCGTCCCGCGCCTCTCCGCTTCATGAGGCGCCGCGTCCGGCGCGCCGTCGCTCGCCAGCTTAGCACCATATTTGAATTTCCGGAGCGGCGGTTTCGCGAGGTTGCGACCCTCGCCCTTGAGCCGCCGGCCGGTTTCGCGCCATTCTCCCCGCCATGAGCGTAAGCTATGACGTCGCCATTGTCGGCGCCGGGGCCGCGGGCGTCGCTGCGGCGCGGCGACTGTCGAAAAGCGGCCTGAAGGCGGTCGTCATCGAAGCGAGCGCGCGGGTCGGCGGCAGGGCCTGGACGCACGAGGTCGGCGGCATGGCGCTCGATCTCGGTTGCGGCTGGCTGCATTCAGCCGAGCGCAACGCCTGGGCGCGCATCGCCGAAAGGACGGGCTTCGCCGTCGATCACAGGACCGGGGCCTGGGGCGCCCAGGACAAGGACCGCGGGTTTTCGGCCGGCGAACGCACCGCGGCGCGCCGCGCCTACGCCGCCTGGTTTACCCGCCTCGAAACCGCGCCGCCGCCCACCGACCGCGCGGCGGACGCGCTGGAGCCGGGCTGCGAATGGAACGGCTACATCGACGCGATCAGCGGCTATATGAATGGAGATACCCTCGACCGCATCTCCGCAGCCGACATGCTCGCCTATGACGAGGCGGCGACCAACTCGAACTGGCGCGCGCCGGCTGGCTACGGGACGCTGATCGCGGCGTCTTTCCCCGCGAGGACGGACCTGCGGCTCGCAGCGCCAGTCGAGGCGATCGCGTTTGCCGGCCGGTGGGTGTCGCTGACCACCCACTTGGGCGAGGTCCGAGCATCCGCGGCCATCGTCACCATTTCCACCACCGCGCTCGCAAGCGGCGCAATCAGGCTCCCGCCCGAACTCGACCCGTGGGGGCGCGCGGCCGAACAGCTGCCGCTCGGGCGCAACGAAAAACTGTTTCTCGAGATCTCCGGTCCGAACAGTTTCGCGCCGGAAAGCCATGTCAACGGCAATCCGCGCGACGCCCGGGCGGGCTCCTACTATATCCGCCCGTTCGGACGACCCGTGATCGAGTGCTTTCTCGGCGGCCCCGGCGCCGGGATCGTCGCGGAGGAGGGGCTCGTCGCCGGCTTTCAGCATGCGACGGACGAACTCGCGGCGCTGTTTGGCGAGGACGCGCGGCGGTCGCTAAAGCCGCTGGCCGGCTCGAGCTGGACGCGGACCCAATGGATCGGCGGGGGCTATAGCCACGCCCTGCCCGGTCGCCCTGCCGCCCGCACAGAGTTGGCGCGTCCGTTCGACGGCCGGATCTTCTTTGCCGGCGAGGCGACCCACCCCTGCGATTTTTCGACCGCCCACGGCGCGCATGACACCGGGGTCCGCGCGGCCGAGGAGGCGATCGCGGCGCTGAAACCGCGGTCCACGGGGGCCACCGGCGCCTAAAACCTCGAAATCGCATAGATTCCGGCGATCATGAGCAGCGCGCCGCCTATCGACTTTCACTGCGGCGTAAAGATATAGGAGCAAGTCCCTCCTCGAATGCCATTTTCCAGCATCCGGGCGCTCAGACGCCGCGCCGTCGCCATATCCAGGCGACCGCCACAAGTGGCTGCATAGTTGTAGATAGGGGTATCAAAAACCATTCCCCGATCGGACGCGACCCGATCGCAAGCATCCATTGTCCCTTGGTAGCAGGCGATCAGCAATTCGTTATAGGGAACCGTCCAGCCGGAGTCGGCCAAAGGCGGCTCGGTGGGAAAGTACTCCTCTTCACTGACGCCCTACATTGTAGCGTGTGATCTGCGCATAGCGCCTTCCGATCGCCCTTATCACGCCGGCTCCCTGGTTGATAGGATCGCGCAAGCCACGCCTAGCTTCAGAGGGCGATACCGTAGGCCGATGGCTGGGTTCTCAAAAGAGCTCCGCCCTTCCCTCGGCCCGGCGTTTCGTGTATGAGCGCCCGCAAAACCGCAAGGCGCCGCGCTCTTAGCGCCGGCTCCCGCACTCCCGTAACCTTCGCGTTTCCCTGATCGCGCTGGAGATCGCTCCCGCGCTCACGAGCACCCATTCCCATGCTGAAGCTTCGCAACATCGCCATCATCGCCCACGTCGACCATGGCAAGACCACGCTGGTCGACCGTCTCCTGCAGCAGTCGGGCGCCTTCCGCGAAAACCAGCGCGTCGCCGAACGGGTAATGGACTCGAACGACCTCGAGCGCGAGCGCGGCATCACCATTCTCGCCAAGGCGACCTCGGTCGTCTGGAAGGACATCCGCATCAACATTGTCGACACCCCCGGCCACGCGGATTTCGGCGGTGAGGTCGAGCGCATTCTCTCCATGGTCGACGGCGCCATCGTTCTGGTCGACGCGGCCGAAGGGCCAATGCCGCAGACCAAATTCGTGGTCGGCAAGGCGCTGAAGATCGGGCTGAAGCCGATCGTCTGCGTCAACAAGGTCGACAAGCCCGACGCCAGGCCCAGCGAGGTCGTCAACGAGGTGTTCGACCTCTTCGCCGCGCTCGACGCCACCGACGACCAACTCGACTTTCCGATCATTTACGGTTCGGCCAAGCAAGGCTGGATGTCGGAGTCGGCGGATAAACGGGGCGAGAACATGGCGGCCCTCTTCGATCTCGTCCTCAAGCACGTCGAGCCGCCCAAGGTCGGCGCCGGCGGCTTTCGCATGCTCGGGACGCTGCTCGAGGCCAATCCCTATCTCGGCCGCATCATCACCGGCCGCGTGTTCTCGGGCGAGATCAAGACCAATGCGCCGGTCAAGGTGCTCGACGTCGAGGGCGATCTGGTTGAGACCGGCCGGGTGTCGAAGATCCTCGCCTTTCGCGGCATTGAGCGCACGCCGATCGACGAGGCAGGGGCCGGGGACATCGTCGCCATCGCGGGCCTGGAGAAGTTCAACGTCGCCGATACCTTGTGCAGCCCCGAGGAGGTCGAACCACTGCACGCGCAGCCGATCGACCCGCCGACGCTGTCGATGACCTTTTCGGTCAACGACAGCCCGCTCGCCGGCGCCGAAGGCGACAAGGTGACGAGCCGCGTCATCCGCGACCGTCTCTTCAAGGAGGCCGAGGGCAACGTCGCTCTCCACGTCGAGCCCGCTCCCAATTCCGACTCCTACATCGTTTCCGGCCGGGGCGAGCTGCAGCTTGCGATCCTGATCGAGACCATGCGACGCGAGGGCTTCGAGCTCGGCGTGTCGCGCCCCAAGGTGCTGTTCCGCAAGGACGATGCCGGCGAAGTACTCGAACCGATCGAGGAAGTGGTGATCGACGTCGACGAGGAGCATTCGGGCGTCGTCGTGCAGAAGATGAGCGAGCGCAAGGGCGAGATGATCGAGATGCGCCCGTCGGGCGGCGATCGCCTGCGGCTCGTCTTCCTCGCCCCCACCCGCGGCCTGATCGGCTATCTCGGCGAATTGCTCACCGACACGCGCGGCACCGCGATCATGAACCGGCTGTTCCACAACTGGGGCGCCTACAAGGGCGAAATCGCCGGGCGGCGCAACGGCGTCTTGATCTCGAACGACGCCGGCGAGTTGGTGGCCTATGCGATGTGGAACCTCGAGGACCGAGGCCCAATGATGATCGAGCCGGGCTGGAAGGTCTATCAGGGCATGATCGTCGGCCAGCACACGCGCGACAACGACCTCGAAGTCAATGTGATGAAGGGCAAGAAGCTCACCAACATCCGCACTCACTCGAAGGACGAGGCGGTGCGGCTGACGCCGCCGATCCAGATGACGCTGGAAAAGGCGCTCGCCTACATCCAGGACGACGAACTCGTCGAAGTGACCCCGAAGTCGATCCGCCTGCGCAAGGCCCTGCTCGACCCGAACGACCGCAAGCGGGCCGAGCGGTCGAGGGCTGCTGAGGGGGCGGCGTAGGGGGCCGCAGGTGGACGCTTCCGACCTGACGGGGTGGCTCCAAGGGACGACGCGGCCGCAAAGCCGAAATTTTCGATAACGGCGGCTCAATTTGAGTCGCCGTTCAATATTTATCCTGATTACGCGGTTGGGTCAGCCATCTTTAGGAGGCGGTAGGGCATTGGCGGGGCGCGCAGCGCGACGAAGGCGAGGCGCGGGATCATGGCTTTGAGGTCATACCTGCGATTGAAGCGGTATTCGAATTCGGCGAGATAGCGGGACACGTGTTTTTCCTGGACGGCGCGATATGTTCCAACCAACGCGGCCTTGATGTTGCCGAGCACGGTGTTGACCCACTTGAAGGCTGGCGTCTTTGCGGCTTTCGGACCACTGCCAGTTTTGATGGCCACGTGAGCGCAGCCGGCCTCCGTGACGGCTTGGAAACAGGCCAATCCATCGGAGGCGACCTCGGCCCCGGCGAGGATCGCCGTGCTGGAAAGGTTTCGGATCGCCACTTTGCTGAACGCCTTGACGCGCCGCAGGATGATCTGATCGGGCTTGCCGTCGTCGGTGGTGGCGACGGCGGCGACGAACGGAGTCTTGCCCTCGGCCCCACGCCCGCGCCGGCCGGAATGAGCCCCGCCAATATAAGCGTCGTCCATCTGGACCTTTCCCGTCAATCGCTTGCTCGCGTTGCGCTCCAACATGACCTGCCCGAGCTTGTGTTTCATCATCCACGCCGCCGTCTGGGTGACGCCGAGCCGGCGAGCCAATTCGAGGCTGGAAACGCCCGCCTTGGATTGCGTGATCTGATAGATCGTCTTGAACCAGAGGCGCAGCGGCAGCTTGCTCGAGGCGAAAATCGTTCCCGCCCTGACGGACGTCTGTTTGCGGCACGTGTTACACTGGAACAGTCGCCGCGTTCCGCGCCTGACGACGCAATGCTTCCGGCCGCGGCAATCCGGACACTCGAAGCCGTCCGGCCAACGCCATGCGACGAGCGCCGCATGGCATTGCTCTTCGGTTCCGTAGGCTTCGTCGAAAGCGGCCTCGCTGAGGCCTTTCTGGAATTGGACCCGATTGCGCGCCATCGCCGAACTCCTTGCAGACCAACTTGTTCTTGTTTCGTTCTAGACGCACTCTCAAGCTGACGCAACCGCGTAATCAGGATATTTATTAACCCTGCGATTCGTTTAGTGTTCTTGCAAAGCAGGAGCCGGAATCAGTGGACGCGACGTACAATTTAGCAGGCGGCTTTAAGCCAACACTTAAGCGTTTCGCCGATCTGGATGGCCCTGATTTCTTCCCGACGCCCGCATGGGCAACCTACGCCCTTATCGACAACGAGAAATTCTCGGGCGACATTTGGGAGAGCGCCTGCGGCGACGGTGCGATGTCTCGCGTGCTAGATAAGACCGGACGTCAGGTTTTCAGTTCAGACCTGCACAATCGTGGCTATGGCGATGTGGGGATTGATTTTCTGACTGTGAAACGACAGGCCGACAACATCGTAACTAATCCCCCCTACAATAGCGCCGAGGGGTTTGTTGCGGCTGGAATGCAAAAGGCCGGTCGCAAATTCGCGCTCCTTCTTCGGCTCGCATTCCTGGAGGGGGCTAGTAGTCGGAGCTTCTTTTCTTCACGAAGCATAAGCCATTGATCTCGCTCGGGGCGAGCGGCTGTGGGGTCGCTGCTACTGGGTACAGGCGATGGGGAATCCCAGGAGGTCGAAGGCCTTTTGCTGGATCGGGGTCGGGCGGGTGAGGATGGTGAAGGGGCGGTCGGGCGCGCCCGCGGTCACGACGGTGTTGCGCGCGAGGGTCGCGAGATCGGCGAGCAGGGTCTGGAAGGAGTGGACGGGGGCGCCGTCGGCGGCGCGGCCGGTGGCGCTTTTGGCCAGCGCGGCGGGAGAACGCTGCGCCTTGGCGACCGGGCTGTCGCGCAGGGCCTCGGCGGCTTCCTTGTCGTCGTCGTCATAGAGCATCGGGGCGAGGCGCGCCCGCATGTGCCACTCGACATAGTAGGCCAGCATGCACAGGAACACGTGGGCGCGGACCCGCTCCGTGAGCCAGTGGTGGATCGGCCGCACGTGCAGATCGACCGTCTTCAGGCATCGAAAGGCCCGTTCCACCATGGACAAGGATTTGTATGTCTTGACCGCGGTTTCGTCGGCGAGGGTCTGTTCGGGCAGGCTGGTGCGCACGGCGTAGAGGCCGTCGAGCGCGGCCTCCTGGGCGATCTCATCGCGCTTTCGGGCGAAGGCGAACCGGTCGTCGGCGATCGTCAGGTCGAAGTGCTTGGCCATCTTGTGCTTGTCGAGCACGGCGCCGACGGCCATGCCGATCTCGGCCGCGCCGCGTAAGGGGCGGGTCTTGCGCGTGACGCTGGCTGTGATTTTGGCCAGATCGCGCTCGGTGGCGGCGAGGAGGTCCTCGCGCTTTCTGGCGCGCTCGCGCGCGAGATCGGGGTTGCGGCAGACGATCAGCCGCTCGCCGGGAAAGTCGGGCGAAGTGATCGCCGCCATGTCGCGCTGGTCGAACAGCGACATCTGCAGATGGCCGCCGCCGACCAGCTCCTTGAGCGCGGGGGCGCGCAAGGCGGTGATCCAGTCGAGCCCGGCCGGACGCAGGTCCTCGTCGATGCGCGCCTGAGTGATCATACCGCGGTCGCCGACGAGAACGACGTGGTCGATGGCGAAGCGGCGCTTGAGTTTGGCGACCTGATCGGCCAGGGTCATGGGATCGGCGGTGTTTCCTTCGAACACTTCGATGGCGACGGGGCAGCCGTCGGGCGCGCACAGAAGGCCGTAGACGATCTGCAGCTTGCCCTTCTTGCCGTCCCGGTTGTAGCCGCGTTTGGCCAGAGGGCAGCAGCGGCCTTCGACGTAGCTCGACGAGACGTCGTAGAGCACCAGCGTCCCGCCCTTCAGATGGCGCTTCGCGAGCGCGGTCTCGATCGCGCCCTGACGCTCGAGGAGCCAGTCGAGCGCGGCGTAGAGTTCGTCCTCGTGGACGTCGCCGAGGCCCAATTCGACGCCGAGGCTGGATGCGGCGGTGACGGGATCGAGCGCCCTGGCGGTGGCGAGTTTCGACGCCGGGGCGATGATGCGGCTGACGATCATGGCCAGGACGAGGTCGACCGGCCGACAATTCTCGGGATCGGACCCGCGCGCTTGCTTGGGTCCGATGATTGTGTCGAGGCCGATGGCGCGCGTCGCGCCCAACACGGCGGCGACGGCCCCATGCGGCAACGAGCGCTCGACGACGAAGGGCTGCTCGCCCGGCGGCAGCACGACCCCGCCCTTGAGGACGCCGCGCAGCCCTTCGACGTGCTCGGCCGGCCAATGGGAGAGGTTGAGCAGCGTGCGCTTCCGTATCCTCCCGCTGTCCCGATAGCTCTCGCGCAGCAGGATCGCCGGTGGGGAGCCGCGGTTGGGGACGGTTTCGATATACATGGACGCAGGATAGCGGAGAAACTCGCAAAATCAACAACAATATCCGATTTACATGGCTACATTTTCACCCCTCGCCAGCCCCAAAGATGCGCAAAATCAGAGACTTGACCCTCGCGAAAGAAAGAAGCTCCGTCTAGGGGGAAAACGAGAGAAAATCGTATTGGCGCGATTAGAGCGGTTTCCCAGCGAAATGAATTCGCGGGGGATTCCCGAATCAGGGCTGTTCATGATTCATGGGCTCCGCCGCGTGAAGGAGGCGGCGGGGATGGCGCTATCCGAAGATCTTCGCACACGTGTGGTGGAGGCTGTTGTGGCCGGCGGCCTGTCGCGCAACGCGGCGGCCAAGCGTTTCGGGGTCAGCATCGCCAGCGCCATCCGTTGGGTTTGGCGCTTCCAGGCCACCGGCGAGATTTCCCCGGCGCCGACGGGCGGGGATCGACGCTCGGACCGCATTGAGGCGCATGGCGATTATCTGCTTGGCCTCATTCGTCGTCAGCCGGACATCACGTTGTTGGAAATCCAGGAGCGGTTGATCGCCAACTGCAGCGAGCGCTTTTCTTTGTCGGTGATCTGGCGCTTCTTCGATCGGCACGAGATCACATTCAAAAAAAAACCGCGCATGCCGAGGAACAGCAGCGCCCCGATGTTTTGAAGCGGCGCCAGGAGTGGTTTGGGGCGCAACTCGATCTCGATCCGAGGAAGCTCGTGTTCATTGACGAAACGGGGGCTTCCACCAATCTGGCGCGCAAGGGCGGACGATGCCGGCGCGGGCGACGACTGCGGGTCGGCATTCCGCATGGCCATTACAAGACCATCACGCTCGTCGCCGGCCTACGCCTTTCCGGTCTCGTGGCGCAAAAGGCCTACGACCGGCCGATGAACGCGGCCACGTTCGAGGACTGGGTGGAGAAATGCCTCGCTCCCACGCTCTCGCAAGGCGACGTCGTCGTCATGGACAATCTGTCGAGCCACAAGGGAGCAAGGGTCGAGCAACTCATCAAAGCCGCCGGAGCCGAGTTGCTTTATCTGCCGCCTTACAGCCCCGACATGAATCCCATCGAAAAAGCCTACTCAAAGCTCAAGGCCTTCCTGCGCAAAATCGCCGAGCGAACCGTCACAGGCCTCCTGAACGCACTCGAAGCCTGCGCCGAAATCTTCAAATCTGACGAATGCGTGAATTACTTTAGGTCCTGCGGATACGATACGGATTGATCGGAAACCGCTCTAGCCCTGGTTTCCGAATCAATTTGATCTTTCGCGGATAGGCGGACAAACCTCGGGAATTCCGCGCGAATTGCTTTTACGGTCATCCTACCAGTAGGGTGTTCAGCCAATATGTCGAAGCACTGCTGTCCGGCTAAAAATCGAATAAATTCAATTGGTTAGTTATTTGTAAAGTATTGGATTTTGTTTGGTCGATTGTAAGCGCTTGATATATTGGCATTTTCTCGAAGAGGGCGATCGAGAAAATTTGCAACAATGTGTAGAGCGACGCCTCCAAGGCGAGGCGCTTTTTTACGATGGCGACGAGGACATAAACCGAGACGGCGATCCATATCTGCGTCTTCACGGCGTTTTCCGACGTGCCGTAGAACTGCTTGATCCGCAAGTGCTGCTTGATCCATTTGAAGAAAAGTTCCACTTGCCACCTGTTTTTGTATAGGGCGGCGATGGTCAAGGCCGGAAGGCCGAAGTGATTGGTCAAAAACACCAGCGTCTTGCGCGTCTCGGCGTCCTTGAATTGGACGCGTCGCAGGCGTTCTGGATAATGTGCGCCGGTGTAATGGCCTTTGAGAGCGACGGATTGGTCGCAGATGATCCCGGTCGAACGATCCGTCGGCGTGGAAGAGACTTGGCGAGCGTTCATGTTCGACTTGGCCCGCGTCACGAAGAACGCCCCGGCCCGATGGATGGCGTGAAGGCGGGTGAAGTCCACGTAGCCGCGATCCATGACGTAAATGGCGCCGGGTTCGGGAAGCAGCAGGTCGAGCGCATGGACGTCGTGCAACTTGCCGTCCGAAACATGAATGAAGCTCGGAATATTGCCCCGCAAATCGAGCAGGGTGTGCATCTTCACCGCCGCCTTGGTCGTCCGGAAATGCGCCCAGGGAAAGACCGACAGACACAGGTCGATCGTTGTCGAATCCAGGGCATAGACGGTATTGGTCAGGTCCAGGCCAAGGTCCTCGTTGGCGTAGAGCTTCCTCGCTTGGACAATCAGTCGCTGGGCCAAATCCGCGTAGATGCGCCAGTCGCGCGTTTCGTTGGCGTCCGCCAGCGTCGAGCGCCGGACCGGTTCGCGCAAACCCATGTGGTAGAGCTTCGACGCCTGGACGGACAGGCAGGTCTCGATATCGCGCAGGCTCTCCCGGTAGGTCAGTTGGGCAAACGCCATGACCCGATATTGCTCGGCGCAGGGGAAAACCCGCACCCGATGGTCGCCGCCATAACGGGAGACAATCCTCGTGAATGTCGTCCAAGGCACAAAATCCATGAGTTGCGCGAAAAGCGTTTTGCCCAAGTACATGGCCATCTCCACAGGAAAACCCGCGAGACTGCCCTGCCACTCGGTTCAAGTCGACACCGCCCATCTTCCCCCGCAAACCCAATCAATCAGCCGATCTCCAAGAGACGACCCTTCAGTCAACCGGACAGCAGTGATGCCGAGCACGACCTTGTTGATCTCTGCCTCTTCGATTCGCTCCGGGTCCTTTTTCATCATCGCTGTCCCCGCTCCTCCTCTTCGCAGAGTGACAGAAAAGACAGTATCTGGCGAATCACCGCCTATTCGCGTCGTCTCCTAATTTCCATCACTAGTGTCCCAGCTCGGACAGGGCCGAAAATCGGCGTAGCCTTCTGGTCGCACCGTGAGAGGGGTCACATTCCCTTCTTGCCTCACGTGCTAGCCATATCCTGCGGAGGCAGTTCCGCCTCGCGCCGGCCCCGGGAGCGAGCCATGAAATCGGTTGCGTTCGCCAACAACGATATCGCCGTCGTCGCCTGGACCTTTGGCGGAAAAGTGCCCGGATGCCTGGGATTTGCCGTCTACCGGATCGACGTTCGGGCGGGCACGGAAACTTGTCTGCCCGCGATGGCGACGTTTCCCGATCAAGACGCCTCCAAGCCCGGGCGGACCACCGCCGACGACCCGGTCCAGAAGTTCTACTGGAAGGACGTCTACGCCAAGCGGGGCGGGACCTACCGCTACAAGATTGTGCCGATGGGCGGAACGCCCGGCAATCTGCAGCCGATGACTTTTGGTCCGGCGATCAGCAACACGATCCAGCTCAGCCCCCACTACGGGACACTCAGCGTCTACTTCAACCGCGGCATCCTCGCGACCCAGGCGACCGCGCACAGGCTCGACGAGGACGGCGGCAAGACGCCCGAGACGCTCGAAGAGCACATCGATAAGCCGGGCGATCCGTTGCGCGACGATCTGATGGGGCAGTTGATCGAAGCTCTCACCACGCTTTCCGACGAAGCGGCGGGCGACGGCGGCGACACCTACTGCGCCATTTACGAATTCGAGGACCCGGAGGCGATCGATCACCTGAAGAAGCTCGGGGGCCACGCGCATGTCGTGCTCTCGAACATGCCGGGCGGCGGCAAGGGCGAGGACAAAACCAAGGACACCTACGCCGCCGAGCGCGACGACATCCGCCACGCCGGCCTCGATGTGATCGACCGTTTCATGCCGAGCGGCCACATCGGCCACAACAAGTTCCAGGTGCTGGTCGACAACGGCCCGCAGGCGGTGCTGTTCGGCTCGACCAACTGGACCGCACACGCGCTCTGCGCCCAGACCAACAACGCCGTCGTCGCCCGCTCGCCCGCGGTCGCAGGCGCGTATCTCGATTATTGGAAGCGCCTGAAGGACGACACCGATCCTCCGGGCGAGGGCGGGAAGGCTATGCAATCGACCCAATTCCGCGAGGAGAACGCCAAGGCGCTCGCCCCGATCCCGCTCGAGGACGGCAGCGGCGAGGTGGACCTGTGGTTCTCCCCCAACACGGAGCACGCGCGCTCAAGCAAGCCCGGCAGGGAGGAAGAGACGCCGCCGGATCTTGCCGAAGTCTTCGACATCATCGCCAAGGCGCGGCAGGCGATCGTATTTCTCGCCTTCGAGCCGGGACGCCCGAGCATCGTCGACGCGATCGCCGAGGCGCAGAAGGCGAACCCCGCCCTGTTCGTCCGCGGCGCCGTCACGGCGTCCGACTCGGCCGGCGAGTTCATGACGGCGATCAGCAGCGACGGCGACGCAGAGCCGCACAAACATCAAAAGGGCGATCCGCCCGTTCCCGAGGACTACCGCGTCATTCACGCCCGCGGCGTTTCCAAGAGCGACGCCTTCGGCCAGTGGGAGGCCGAACTCAATCAGGCCGGGCACGCCGTCATTCACGACAAGATCGTCGTGGTCGATCCGTTCTCCGACACCTGCGTCGTGATCACCGGCAGCCACAACCTCGGCTACCGCGCGTCCTACAACAACGACGAAAACTTGGCGATCATCCGCAATCATCGCGCAGTCGCGGAGGCCTACGCCGCCCATTGCCTCGACGTCTACGACCACTATGCCTGGCGCTATTGGCTGAGCACGGAGAAGGAAAAGGCCTGGCATTTCCTGTCGACCGACGACGGCTGGCAGGACTCCTACTTCACCGCCGACAATCAGGTGAAGTCGGCCGAGCTCAATTTCTGGCTCGCGGCGTCGCCGTCGACGGAGGCGCTGCCGACGCCGAACGTCGAGGCCTCGACCCGCGCGCGGCCCGCCCTTCAGGCGCAGACGGGCGGCCTTTCGCCGGCGGTCGGGCCGCATTCCGCGGCCGACGTGGGGGACGCAAGGTCGACGAAAGCGCATAAATCCAAACCGGCCCGCGGCCGCTAGCAGCGCCGGGCCACAGGTCGAGGACGAACATGACCAAGATCATGGTTATCCGCCATGCCGAGAAGCCCAACGGCGAACCCGGCGTGATGCCTGACGGAACCGAAAATCCGGAAGCGTTGACCGTGACCGGATGGAAGCGGGCCAAGGCGCTTGTCGGTTTTTTTGATCCTCCGAACGGCCAGTTCGCCCGCCATCTCGCCCGGCCTGACCGCTTGTTCGCTTGCGGATCCAACAGCCTTCGGCCCAAGCAAACGATCGAGCCGCTGAGCGCGGCGATGGCGCTCCCGATCGATACGACGTTCCGCAAAGGTCAGGAGTCTCGCCTCGTCGCGGCGGCGAAGTCCATGGACGACAGCGTCCTGATTGCGTGGCAGCATGAGGCGATCCCCGAAATCGCGAGCCTGATCCGGGGAAGTTCCTCCAACATACCGACGCCATGGCCCGGCCACAGGTTCGATATGGTGTGGGTGTTCGACAGCGAGGGCGGAGAGGTCTGGAGCTTCGCCCAGACGCCCGAGCTGGTTCTGCCCGGGGATTTGCCAACGCCAATCGAGTGAATCGATGCCGATGGCGATCGACGGCTCGCCCTCGCATAAAGGATGTTTTTCTGACCGCCATAATTAAGCTTCAAGATTCCCCTGTGCATGCTTGGGGGACTTGGCTTGTGTCTTCAGGCGTCCCGCACCTGCTTCGGAGCCGTCGCGAGTACAGCAAGAGCGAGCATTGCTTTAACTGCGCGTTTGAAGTCGCGGCGGCTGTTGATGGCCCATAGGTCGTCGAAAGAGGCTGCTTTGTGGGCCGCATCGACCATCGCGTCCGAAGGATTTGCCAGCGGCCGCAATGCCGCCAGTGCTAATCGTCTATACCTTGCGGATTCGGCCTGAAAGTCGCTGCCGTCAGCTTCAGCGATGGCGCGAGCAATCTGGTCGATCATGTTCATGGTCTCAGCGCCACAAAGTTCAAGGTCGAGTCGCACGCATCAAGCGGCCATGGGGAAGACTTTTCCTGTCATCGGGAACGCCTGCGATGAACACGGCGTCGTTTCGATAGTTACTATAGGCGCAAAAAATATACTCGTTCCAGTGGTTTGGCGACGGCCCGTGCTTCAGGACGAAGTCGCGCGCGTCCATCCCGCGGGGCAATCGCCTGCCGGCCAGGCGCTCGATCTCGCGCTTGATATAGGCCGAGATCATGGTTTCCGTCGCTTGGGCCACGATGTAGGGGGTGGTGAAGACGATGTGATAGCTTATCAAGTCGTTCATCGGCGGCGCCAGCCGTCCGAACCAGATTTGGCCTTGCGCGCCCTTATAGCCCGACGCTGTGTGACAGAGCTTCACGATCTCGCCGTCGATTTCGCGTAACCGGACGAAGCGATCCTCAAAACCCTCATGCACGTAAAAGCCCATGCGTGACGTCTGCATTGCCCCCAGCGCGTCCACGAGCCAGCCCGGGAAAGGCATCTCCCGCGCCAGGCGCAGAAGGCAGGTTCCGATGGTTTCGTGGCTTTGTCCGAATAAGACGTCGAAAAGCGCCCACATCGTGAAATGGCTCGTCGTGACCGGGCTCTGAGGCGGAAAGCTTGGAAGATAATCATCTTCCGCCTCGCCAACGATGCCAGCGAATTGTCGAAGCTCCTTCAGAGAGCTCATCTGTTCCGACAGGAACGATGCGAAGTTCTGCGCATATATGTAGGCCGCATGCGCGGGATCGTAACCCTTCGCCAGCAGGTCGCGAAGTCGATCGTCGCCCAGCCGCGCGCCCTCTACCGCCGCCTTGGCGGCGCGATAGGACGACAGGTCGATGACGCCCGAGCGCTCGCGCGCGAGGATGGCCTTGGCGATTTTGTCGGCGGTCGTGCCCATCGAATTTGCCCAGCGGCCTTCAACGGATTGAGGAGCGGTCCGCCTACCATGATTCCCTCGTGGTTTCGATCGCGCAGTTCACGTGGGACGAACCGCTCGGCGGCGCATCGCTTGTGGGGTGAGGGGCCAGAACGCTGACATTCATGTCTTCGCCATGATTACACTGCAAGCTTCCGCATTGTTCGTCTCGGGGGGGCGTGGCTTGTGTCTTCGAATGTCCCGCATCTGTTTCTCAGTCACCGCCAGTACAGTGCCGGCGAGATCATCGCCGATGCGGCGGTGCATGCCGCGGCGATCGTCGCCGGGGTGATCGGGTTTTCGGTGCTGTTCCAGAAGATTGCGCTGCACGGCGCGTTCGGGGACGGCCTTGCGATGGCCGCCTATGCGGCAGGTTTCTTCCTGCTGTTCGGCTTTTCCTGCGCCTACAACATGACGCCGCCGTCGCACGCCAAGGCGATCCTGCGGCGCTTCGACCATGCATCCATCTACCTCATGATCGGCGGCACTTACACGGCGCTCCTCTCCCAGGCGCGCGCTTCGCTGAGCCTTGTCGCGCTGGCGACCGTCGTCTGGATTGCCGCGCTTCTCGGGGCCTCGATCAAGATTTTCCTGCCCGGCCGGTTCGACCGGTTCGCCGTCAGGCTCTATCTGGCGCTCGGATGGTCGGCGATCTTCGCGATAAAGCCGCTGGCGGAGGCGCTGCCGACGGACACGCTGGCGCTCATCGTCGCCGGCGGCGTCGCTTATTCGATCGGCGTCGCTTTCTTTTTGTGGGAGAGCCTCAAGTTTCAGACCGCGATCTGGCACGCCTTCGTCGCCGTCGCCGCCGCCTGCCAGTTCGCCGGCGTGCTCACCGCCATCGGGCGCTAAAGCAGCGTCGGCGCGGGAGGGGAACGGAAGGCGATGCAACCCGATCGCATTTCGGTTTGCAGCCCGATTCCCGCCGGCTGTTCTTTGCCTGTTCGTGACCTGTTATTGCAGTTTTGACCCTGTTAACGTCCTGTTCGAACCCCCTGTTCTTGGTCGCGCGCTCCGGCCCAACCGGCGGATTGTTGTCTATCAACAGACTGATCTTAAAGGATTTTTCGCGCCGCACGATCAGCGCCGCCCAAGCAAAAAGACGGAAAAACAGGGCGTATCAGGCGCCTACCCCGTCACCTCGAGCGCCAGCCGGCCGGTGACGGGCTTGCCGTATTCGTTGACCGCCTCGACCTCGACCCGAAAGGCGCCAGGCGCGAGATCAGCCGGAAATCGCACGGTCCAGACGTGGGAGGAGGTCTGCGGCTTCACCCACGCTTTCTTGGTCGCCTCGTTGCGGGAAAACACTTCCTCGACGAACGGATCGGGCCGGGCGGCGCGGACCATTTCGACCGGCGGCCGGTCGCCGATTTTCGCCGTCACCTTCGTCTTTTCCCCGCCGTCGAAGACGTTGGCGATCAGCGTCGATGAGCCGATCTTCGCGTGGGGCACGGGCGAGCCGAGCAACTGCACCTCGCGGAAGTCCACGTCCGCCTCGCGGCTGATGCCGTGGAACCGGCTCAAGATCGAGAGCCGCATCTGACGCCCGTTCGGCTCCTTGGCCGGCACGAAGCGGGTCGCGTAGCGGGTCCCGTCGACCGAGAGGATATGAAAGCCGTTCGGCGTGCCGTCCCAGCTGTCGGCGGTCGCGACGCCCCGGTGGTCGAAGGGCCCGCTCCACCACGAGCCGGACAGCGCCGTCAGCACGTGATGGTGGTGCGGCGCCTCGCCGGTCCAGCCGTCGGCCACGCCGAAATAATGATGCTCGGTGGTATGCGTGTGGCCGGAGAAGCTGACGGTCGCTTTTCGCCCGTCGAAGAGCTTGAACAACGCCTCCTTGTTGGCCGTGTTCTGGTAGGCGTCCGCCCCGAGGAAGGTGGTGAGCGGAATGTGCATGACGGCGATGATCAGCGTGTTGTCGGGGGTATGCGCCAGCACGTTGCGGACAAAGTCGAGCTGAGCGTCGTCGAACCGGCCCTCGTACTTGCCCGACCCGCGCGGCTTCGCCGGATCCGGCCCGAGATAGTCGACGTTGTCGAGCATAAGGAACAGGGTCGGGCCATAGAAGAAGGCGTAGTAGTTCGGCCCGTAGACGCGCTTGAAGGTTTCGCGGCTGTAGGCGCGGTCAGGCGCCTCGAAATTGAGGTCGTGATTGCCGCCGATGTTCCACCACGGCAGCCCGATCGTGCCGATGATGGCGTTGAAGCGCGGATAGAGCGACAGGTCGTCAAACATGACATCGCCGGCGGTGAGGCCGAACTTGGCGTCGGTGTGGGCGAGGGCCTCAATCAGGTCCTCGCGGACGAAATCGACCTCCGCCTCCGTCTCCGGCTGCGGGTCGGTGACGAGCACGACGTCGAATGCGTTCGGCTCGTCCTGGCGCTTGAGCGGAAAATCGAGCGAGGCGGGCATCGGCCCGGTCGGCGCGATCCCTTCGAACAGCAGGTTCAACGACGCCGGCGAGCCCTGCGGCTGGTGGAGGCGGTAGAAGCGCGGCAGATTGGTCGTGGGATCGAGCGGCGGCATGAAGCCCGCCGGCTTGACGAGGAAGATCGTCGCCACGTCTGGCAGCGGCAGCGTGTAACGTCCATCCGCGCCGGTGACCGCAACGTCGCGGCCATTGGAGACGAGCACGCCCGCAAGGCCGGGATTCCCAGAGCCGGCTGCGCCCGAACCGTCGCGGTCCTCGAACACGACGCCCGAAACCGTCGCCCCCTGCGCCATCGCGACGCCCGGCTCGATCGCGGCCAGCGCCAGCCCCCCGGCGGCGCCGATCAACACTTCGCGCCGCGTCGCCTCGATCCTGTGTCCCCCCATCACGCGCCTCCGGTCATGAAAAACCGCATCAGACTATGCGCCCGCGACGCGAAGATGAAGGCGGCGCAGCGGCGCAATCACCGGCCGCAATTGCGCGGGTCGGGGAAACGGACGAAAATGGCCGCGCTGCGAGGAGCCGCCTGTGACTGAATCCGTTCCGGTTTTCGATTTCGTCGTCGCGGGCGGCGCCGCGTCCGGCCTCGCCTTGGCGGCGGCGGTCAAACAGGCGCTCGGTGACGGCGCCACGGTCGCCCTCGTCGATCCGGCGCCTCCGCCCGCGCCGCGGCCGTCGCTGCGCACCGTCGCCATCGCCGAGGGGCCGCGGCGGCTGCTCGAGCGGATCGGCGCCTGGGCCGCCGTCGCGCCAAAGGCCCAGCCGATCGTCAAGATGGAGATCATGGACGGCCGGGTGCGCGACGCCGTGCGCCTGCCTCATCTCCATTTCGACGGGCGCGAGGGCGAACCGCTTGCCCATATGGCGTTCAACGCGGACGTCGTCGCCGCGCTTTCGGCGGCGTGCGACCGGCTCGGCGTGATCCGGATCGCCGGGACGATTGCGGCCTGGCGGCCAGGCAAGCGAATCGCCGAACTCGGCCTTGGCGACGGCCGCACGCTCCGCGCCCGGCTGGCGGTCGCTGCGGACGGCGCGCGGTCGAAGCTCCGGGCGCTGGTCGAGATACCGGCCTACGGCTGGGACTACGACCAGTCCGGCATTGTCGCTACGATCGCCCACGAGGACGACCACGAGGGCGTGGCTGGGCAGCATTTCCTGCCCGCCGGACCCTTCGCCATCCTGCCTTTGCCGGGCCGCCAATCGAGCATCGTCTGGAACGAGCGGCGCGCGGACGCGCGTGCGCTGGTCGCCCTCGACCCGGATGATTTTGTTCGGCGCCTCATGTTCCGGTTCACCCCGAAACTGGGCGAGATCCGCCTCGCCTCGCGGGTCGAGGCGTTTCCGTTCCGCTTCCAGGTGGCGCGGCGGTTCGTCGGCGAACGGCTCGCGCTTGTCGGCGACGCCGCCCATGTCGTCCACCCGATCGCCGGCCAAGGTCTCAACCTCGGCCTGCGAGACGTTGCGGCGCTCGCCGAGACGATCGTGAATGCGATGAGGCTGGGGCTCGATCCCGGCGCAGCGAGCGCGCTCGCCGATTACCAACGGGCGCGGCGCTTCGACGTGGCGGCGAGCGGCATGGGCATGGACCTGATGAACCGGCTGTTCTCCAATGACATCGGTCCGCTGCGGCTGGTTCGCGACCTCGGCCTTCGCTTGGTCGATCGCGCCCCGCTTCTCAAGGACCGGCTCATTCTCGAAGCGGGCGGCGCGGACCGCGGAGCGCCCCGCCTCTTGCGCGGCGCTCCGCTATGAGCCGCCCCATCACCCGCGCAGACTGGCGGCGCAGGGGCTCGGCAAGATCGACGAGACGACGCGGGCGCGGATCGCGCAGATCCACCGTCGTGGATCTTCGTGCGCGAACCCGACAGCATTCACCGCCGCACCGTAAGCGAAGGGCAAACGCCGCCCTGTTCAAGCGTCGTTCATGGGGGAAATGGTTATCTCGTCCTGCATCCGAGGACAGAGGACAAGCGGCGCGAATCAGAGCTGGCCCGCGGTAGGGAAAACCTGAAGAATTGCTCAGCCTTTCTCACGGGAGCGGCCATTATCTGGCGCAGGCGCCGACGCAGCAGCCTCTCAACTTCTCTTCGATCAATGACGGAAAGGATTCGCCATGCGTTTCGTCCGATCGGCGCTGACCGCGCTTCTGATTGGCGTCGCGACGCCCGCCCTCCTCGCGCCCGCCTTCGCGCAGACCTGCGCCTGCCCGCCGACGGGAGCCGCCTATTCGGGCCCGGTCATCCAGGCTGAGGAGCCGCCTCCCCCTCTGCCGGTCTATGAGCAGCCTCCGATTCCGACGCCAGGCTACATCTGGACGCCGGGATATTGGGCCTGGAACAATTACGATTACTACTGGGTGCCCGGCGTCTGGGTGCCCCCGCCACAGCCGAACCTCCTTTGGACGCCGAGCTACTGGACCTTCGTCGGGGGCGCCTATCTGTTCCATCAGGGCTTCTGGGGGCCGCACGTCGGATTTTACGGCGGCATCAACTACGGCTTTGGATACAACGGTCTCGGATACGAGGGCGGCCGATGGGAAGGCTCTCGCTTCGTCTATAACTCAACCGTCAACAATTTCGGCGGCGCCCACATCGCCAACGTTTATTCCCAGACCGTGACGGTCCCCCCGGCGCCGCGCGTGTCAGTTACAACGGCGGCCCTGGTGGGATTGCCTTAAAGCCGACGCCGGAACAGGAGCGGCTCACTACCGAGCAGCACGTCCGACCGACCCAGCTTCAGATGACACAGGCGCGTAGCGCCAGCATGGAGGCGGTGCAGTTCAATTCGGCCAACAAGGGCAAGCCCGCGGTCGCCGCGACCGAGCGGCCCGGCGAGTTGAAGGGCCCTGGCGCGGTGCCGGCCAAGGCGGCGGGCACGGCCGAGGTTCAGCCCGCGCAAGCGCCGAACGGCGAACAGAAACTCCGGCCCAGCCAGAAGCCGCCGGGAGCAGGCGGCGAGCCAGCGGGCGCGAAGCCGGTCACGCCCGGTGAGCCGCAAAAACCGAACGCCGCCGAGAAGCCGATCGCGCCGAAAGAAACGGCGCCGAACGAGAATCCGACGAAGGCGGAAGAGAAAGCGCCGGAGCAGAAGACATTGGAGCGGAAGGCGCCCGGCGGGCCGACGAAGCCGGAGGGCGCCAAGGAGCCAGCCCGTTCGACGGGCGAGCCCAAACCGGAAACGAAGGCTCCCGGAGCGTTGAAGCCGGAAGGGGCCGGGAAACCCGCAAGGCCGGAACCGGCGCCCGACCGGGAAACGAAGGCGCCGGAGGCGCCGCGACCTGGGCCGGCGGCTGCTGCGCCCGGCGCCGAACGTCCGCGGCCCGAGGCGAAGGGTCCGCCGGGCGCAGCCGAACACAAGCCGCCGCGGCCCGAAGTCCCCGCGCACGAGTGCGGCAAGCCCGGCCAGCCTCCCTGCCGATAAGAAGCGACGCGGGGCGCTGAGGCGCCCCGCTTCGGGCCCCCCTTCCCTCCCGCTTTGCCGCGGCCGCCCGAATCCGGCTAAAGCCGGGGCATGCCGGGTATGGTCCGCAACATTTTCTCCGTCGGCGGGTGGACGATCGTCTCCCGCCTGACCGGCTTCTGCCGCGACATGGCGCTGGCGGCCCTACTCGGCGGCGGGGCGCTCAACGATGCCTATGTGGCGGCGATCAAGCTGCCCAATCAGTTTCGCCAGATCTTCGGCGAAGGCTCGTTCAACGCCGCCTACCTGCCGACCTACACCCGCGTGCTGACGACAAAGGGGCCCGAAGCGGCGGGCCGTTTCGCCAGCCAGGTGTTCACGCTGTTGATCCTGTCGCAGGTCGTCCTGCTCGGCCTCGTCTATCTCGACATGCCGCTCCTGGTTCAGCTCACGTCGCCGGGATTCACACGCGAGCCGCAGAAATTCGCCAACGCGGTTGCGATGTCGCGGATCATGTTTCCCTACATCACGTTCATCGCGATCTTCGCCCTGCACCAGGGCACGCTCAACGCTAACAATTCCTGGAGCGTGCCGGCCGCCGCCCCCGCCGCGGCGAACGTCTGCATGATCGCTTTCCTCGCCTGGTCCGCGTATTTCCCCAAAGTGTCGCCGGGCGTGGCGGCGATGGCGAGCTGGGGCTTTCTCGCCTCGGGGGCGACGCAGCTCGCCATCGCCATGGTCGACGCCCGCCGGCGCGGCCTGCTCGAGCGCCTCACCCGACCGCGCTGGACGCCCGAGGTGCGCCAGTTCTTCTGGATGCTCGGGCCCGCGATCGGCATTTCGGCGAGCTATCAGATCGGCGCGCTCGCCGACCAGATCGTCGGCTCGCTCCTGCCGACCGGCGGCCTCTCGGCAATCAGCTACGCCGACCGCCTCTATCAACTGCCCGGCGGCGTGATCATCATCGCGACCGGATCGGTGCTGCTCCGGGAAATGGCGGCCCTGATCGCCCGGGGCGATGACGAGGCGGCCCTGCATGCGCAAAATCGCGCGGCGTCACTAACGGTCGCGCTCGGCGCGCCGTTCGTCGTCGTCTTCCTCTTGATTCCGGACCTGATCATCGGCGCCGCCTTCGAGCATGGCGCGTTCAAGGCCAGCGCGACCCATCAGGCCGCGGCGGTGCTCGCCGCCTACTCGCTGGGCATGCCGGCGCTGTTCGTCGACCGGATCGTGGCGGCGAGCTTTCTCGCGCGCGGCGATACGGCGACGCCGATGAAGGTGACGCTCGTCGGGGTCGCGCTGAACGTTACACTCAAGATCCTGCTCTATCGGCCGCTCGGCGCGCCGGGCCTCGCGTTGGCGACGGCCGCCGGTCTGTGGCTAAAAGTCGCGGGAACCTACACCCTCGCGCGCCGGCGCGGCTGGACGGCGCCCGACGACAAATTCCTCGGCGCCGCCGCCGCCACTGTGTTTGCCGCCGGCGCCCTCGCGCTGGCTCTGACGCTCGCCGATCCCGCCCTCATGACCCTGCTTGCGCATGTGCGGTTCGGCCGCGAAATCCGTCTCGGGCTCCTCGCAACTTTAGGCGTGGCCGTCTATTTTCCGATGCTGGCGGTTGGCCTGGGGCTGACCGGCGCCGCCCCTGCCGGCTCGCTTCGCCGAGCGTTCAGCGCGATGCGACGGACGCGCCGTTAGGCTGCCGATCGACGCCGTCCTGTTTCCGGCCCGGGCCGGGAAACAGGACGCCGGGCGCGAGGCGCGAGCCTGTTGACCGGAGCAATAGTATTACAATATGAGTTTAGCGCTCTGGGGCCTACGCGCGGCGATTGCGGGTCGGCGACAGGCAGAGGCGGTTGCGCCCAGGATCTCGAAAAGGAGCTCGGCCGGACAGGCGGAACGCGGGGAATCGGAACGCCGCGCGGTTTTGAGCAGGGCGCTTGCATGCCAGGGCGTTGACCGATACACGGCGGCGCGGCGACAGCGCAAGCAGGAGGATAACGCAGTAGGGCGACAGAACGGCGCCGATCCTCGTCGAAAGGCGGCCGTCGTCGAGCCGAACTGACATAGGCAATCATCGCCGTCGTGGCCGGGCCGGATCACCTGGGCCGCGCGGTGCAGGGATCCGTGCGCCGGCTTCGCCGACGCAGGAAGTCCGCCGTCCGGCGGTCGGGTATGAAGAGGCCAGGAGCTGGCCGAGGAGGAAGGCATGAAGTTGATGAAATTTGCGGCGGCGCTCGCGTTCGGCGTTCTCGCCGTCGCGACCGCCGCGCAGGCGGACGACAAGCCGACGATCGGCATTTCGATGCCGACGAAATCTTCCGCGCGGTGGATCGCGGACGGCGACAACATGGTCAAGGTGCTGCAGGCCAAGGGCTACAACACCGACCTGCAGTACGCCGACAACGACATTCCGACCCAGCTGAACCAGATCGAGAACATGATCACCAAGAAGGAGAAGGTCCTGGTGATTGCGGCGATCGACGGCACGACGCTGTCGAACGCCTTGCAGAAGGCTGCGGACGCGGGGATCAAGGTCGTTTCCTATGACCGCCTGATCGTCGGCTCGCCGAACGTCGACTACTACGCCACCTTCGACAACTTCCAGGTCGGGGTCGAACAGGCAAAGACGCTCGTCCACGGCCTCGGTCTCGACCAGGGCAAGACGGGTCCGTTCAACATTGAGCTGTTCGGCGGCTCGGCCGACGACAACAACGCCTTCTTCTTCTACAACGGCGCTATGTCCGTCCTGCAGCCGTACATCGACAAGGGCGTTCTCGTCGTCCAGTCGAAGCAAATGGGCATGGACAAGGTCTCGACCCTGCGTTGGGATGCGGCGACCGCCCAGACCCGCATGGAGAACCTCCTCTCGGCCTATTACACCAAGAAGAAGGTGGATGCGGTCCTGTCGCCCTATGACGGCATCAGCATCGGCATCATTTCGGCGCTGAAGGGCGTCGGCTACGGCACCGCGGACCAGCCGATGCCAGTCATCTCAGGCCAGGACTCCGAAATCCCGTCAGTCAAGTCGATCATCGGACACGAGCAGTATTCGACGATCTTCAAGGACACCCGCGACCTCGCCAAGGTCTCGGCGGGCATGGTGGACGCGATCGTCAAGGGCGGGAAGCCCGAGATCAACGACACGACGACCTACAACAACAAGGTCAAGATCGTGCCGTCCTACCTGCTGAAGCCGGTGCCGGTCGATGCGACCAACTGGAAGCACGTCCTGGTCGACAGCGGCTACTACAAGCTCGACCAGCTGCAGTAAGCAGTTGCCGAAACCGGCCTCCGCGCTCCGGCGCGGAGGCCGCCGATTGGACTTGGCCCGCCGTCCGCGTTGTGGCTAAAGTGCGACAGAACATGGTCAGGGCCGAGACATGCCTGTAATCCTGGAAATGAAGGGAATCACCAAGAAATTCCCAGGCGTTATCGCCCTGCGCGACGTGAGCTTCGCCGTCGAGGAGGGCGAAATCCACGCCCTGTGCGGTGAGAACGGCGCCGGAAAATCCACGCTGATGAAAGTGCTCAGTGGGGTCCATCCTTCCGGAACCTATGAAGGCCAGATCCTTTACAAGGGCGAGGAGCGGCGCTTCCACCGGATCGCCGACAGCGAGCATGTCGGCATCATCATCATCCACCAGGAGCTCGCGCTCGCGCCGCAGCTCTCGATCGCCGAGAACATCTTCCTCGGCAACGAACCGGGCCGAAACGGCGTCATCGACTGGAACGAATCTTTCCGCCGCAGCCGGGAGCTGATGCAGAAAGTGGGCTTAAGGGAATCGCCCAATACGCTGATCACCAACATCGGCGTCGGCAAGCAGCAACTGGTCGAGATCGCCAAGGCGCTGTCCAAGAAAGTGCAGCTCCTGATCCTCGACGAGCCAACCGCGAGCCTCAACGAAGCCGACAGCGCCGCCCTGCTCAACCTGCTGCTCGAGTTCAAGAAGCAGGGCATGACGTCGATCCTGATCTCACACAAGCTCAACGAGCTGGCCAAAGTCGCCGACTGGATCACCGTGCTGCGCGACGGGTCGACTGTCGAGACCATCGACTGCCGCGCCGGACAAGTCAGCGAAAGCCGGATCATCAAGAGCATGGTCGGACGCGAGATGACCGAGCGCTATCCGCCTCGCAATTCAGAGATCGGCGCCGAACTGTTCTCGATCCGCGACTGGCGCGTCGAGCACCCGCAGCACGCGGGCCGCGCGGTGGTGAAGGGCGTGAACCTGCACGTGAGGCGCGGCGAGGTGGTCGGGATTGCCGGCCTCATGGGCGCCGGCCGCACGGAACTCGCCATGAGTGTGTTCGGTCGGGCCTATGGCCGCAACATCACCGGCGCGGCGATGCTGGAGGGGCGCGACGTCAAGCTCGATACGATCGACGATGCGATCGAGGCAGGCCTCGCCTATGTCACCGAGGATCGCAAGCAGCTCGGACTGATCCTCAACGAGGACATCAAGCACAACATCACGCTCGCGAAACTCGACGGCATTTCCGACGGCGGCGTCATCGACGACGCGCGCGAAGAGCAGGTCGCAACCCGCTATCGCAGCGCGCTGCGCATCCGTTCCTCCAGCATCCATCAGCGAACGCTCGACCTTTCCGGCGGAAACCAGCAGAAGGTCGTGGTGAGCAAATGGCTGTTCACCGAGCCGAAGGTCCTGATGCTCGACGAGCCGACGCGCGGGATCGACGTCGGCGCGAAATACGAGATCTACACGATCATCAACGACCTCGCGTCCCAAGGCAAAGGCGTCATCGTCATCTCCTCGGAGATGCCCGAGCTTCTTGGCATCTGCGACCGGATCTACGTGATGAACGAGGGCAGGTTCGTCGACGAAATGCCCGCCAAGGAAGCCAGCCAGGAGAAGATCATGGCGTCGATCATGCGCCAATACGTAGGGGCGTTCCAATGAGCTCGCAAGTCCAGGCGGACGCCGCCGCCCTCAAGGCCGAAGTCCGCGGCCAGTTATGGAAAGACAATCTGCGCGACTACGGGCTGCTCGGCTCGCTGTTGCTGATCGTCTTGTTCTTCTACTTCATCACGCAGGACCACGCGTCCGTCGCGCCGGTCAACATCACCAACCTGATCATGCAGAACTCCTACGTCGTCATCATGGCGCTGGGGATGCTGCTGATCATCGTCGGCGGCAACATCGACCTCTCGGTCGGCTCGATTGTCGGCTTCGTCGGCGCGGTCGGCGGCACGCTGATCGTCTACATGAAGCTCCCCTACCCGCTGGTGATCCTCATCTGTCTGGCGACGGGGATCATCATCGGCGCGGCGCAGGGCTATCTGGTCGCCTACGCCAAGATGCCGTCGTTCATCGTGACGCTCGGCGGCATGCTGATCTTCCGCGGCCTTACCGGCAACATGCTGCTCGGGCAGTTCGTCGGGCCCTTCCCGAAGGGCTTCCAGGACATCGCCTCGGGCTTCCTGCCCGACTTCACCGACATGGTCGGACTGGCCCATTCGCTGCCCGACTGGGCCCAGATCCGCTGGGTGTCGTTCCTGATCGGCGTGATCGGCGCCGTGGCGATGTTCGTCTCCAGCTTCCGGCGCTGGCGCAGGTCCAAAGCGGACGCGATGGAAGTCGAGCCCCTGCCGCTGCTGATCGGCAAGAACGTCGTGTTCGCCGCAATCATCGTCGGCATCGCCTGGAACCTCGCGCTCTACAAGGGCCTGCCGGTCATCCTGGTGATCATGGCGGTGCTGGCGCTGCTTTACGGCTTCATCACCACGCGGACCGTGATCGGGCGGCGCATTTATGCGCTCGGCGGCAATGTCCTCGCGGCGCGGCTCTCCGGCGTAAAGACCGAAAGGCTGATCTTCTTCACCTTCGCCAATATGGGCCTGCTCGCCGCGCTCGCCGGCATCGTCGTCGCGGCCCGCCTCAATTCGGCGACCCCGAGCGCCGGCAACTCGTTCGAGCTCGACGTCATCGCCGCCTGCTTCATCGGCGGCGTGTCGGCCTCCGGCGGCGTCGGCAAGGTGATGAACGTGGTCATCGGCGCACTGTTCATGGGCGTCATGAACAACGGCATGTCGCTGATCGGTCTCGGCATCTTCTGGCAGCAAGTGGTCAAGGGCCTCGTGCTGCTCGCCGCCGTCTACGTCGACGTCTACCAGAAGCGCAAGGGCTGACGGCTCCGAGGAACGCGCCATGTCCTCGCTCGCCGCCGACGCGCGCGACGTCGCGCAGGAGTTCGGCTTGCGCTTCGGCCGCGCGGCGGCGGTCAGAGTCAGCCGTGCGCCCGGCCGGGTGAACCTGATCGGCGAGCACACCGACTATAACGCTGGCTTCGTCATGCCGGCGGCGCTCGATTTCGCCACCCTCGTCGGCGGCGCGCCGCGGGCGGACCGCAAGATCCGCGTCTATTCCGTGTTCATGGACGAAACGCGCGAGTTCGACCTCGATCGTCCCGCGCCGAGCGGCCGTCACGACTGGTCGGACTACGTGTTCGGGGTCGCGTCCATGATCGAACAGGACGGCCGGCGGCTCGCCGGCGCGGACCTCGTCGTCTCGAGCGATGTGCCGCTCGGAGCGGGCCTAAGCTCCTCGGCGGCGCTCGAAGTCAGCGTCGCCCATGCCCTCCTCGCCGCTTCGCGCCTACCCTTCGACCCGGTCGCAGTCGCCAGCATCTGCCAGCGCGCCGAGAACGACTTTGTCGGCATGCGCTGCGGCATCATGGACCAGTACATCGCCGCCTGCGGCGTGGCGGGCGCCGCGCTCGTGATCGACTGCCGCTTGCTGACGTCGCGGCCGGTCCCGATCGCGCCGAACCTCCGCCTCGTCATCGCCAATTCCAACGTTCGCCATCAGCACGCCGGCGGCGAGTACAACGACCGCCGCGCCGCCTGCGAGGAGGGCGTGCGGCTCCTGAAGCCGCATCTCGGGCCGATCGCGGCGCTGCGCGACGTCTCGCCGCGCGATCTCGAGCTCTGGCGCCGCGCCCTGCCCGACCTCGTCTATCGCCGCTGCCGCCATATCGTGACCGAAAACGCGCGTGTGCTCGAGGCCGAGCAGGCGCTGAAGGCGAACGATTTCGCCGCCTGCGGCGCGGCGATGAACGCCTCGCAAGTCTCGATGCGCGACGACTTCGCCATCACCTGCCCGGAGATCGACTTCCTTGCCGATTTTGCGCATGGGGTCGAAGGCGTCTACGGATCGCGCATGACGGGGGGCGGCTTCGGCGGCTGCACGGTGAGCCTGGTCGAAGCGGACGCCGTCGAGGGCCTGAGCAAACTGCTCGTCGACGCCTACCGGGTCGCCTTCGGGCTCGACGCGGAGGTGTTCGTCTGCTCGCCGTCCGACGGCGCCGGTTTCGTCGATCTCGAGGCCCCGGCATGACGATCGACTTCGGCGACACCTCGCATCGGCGTTTCAACCCGCTGACCGGCGAATGGGTCTTGGTCTCGCCGCATCGGATGAAACGCCCCTGGCAGGGCAAGCGCGAGGCGATCCCCGCCTCCGGGTTGCCCGCGCACGATCCGAATTGCTACCTCTGCGCCGGCAACCTGCGCGCCAACGGCGCGCGCAATCCCGACTACCCGCACACCTTCGTGTTCGACAACGACTTCGCCGCCCTCGCTCCGGACGCGCCAGACGCCCGCACCGAGAGCGGCCTTCTGATCGCCGAAGGCGAGTCGGGCGTCTGCCGCGTCCTGTGCTTCTCGCCGCGCCATGACCTGACGATCGCCATGATGGAAGTCGCCGACATTGAGCGGGTGGTGGACGCCTGGGTCGAGGAGACGATCACGCTCGGGGGCCGGCCGGATATCGCTTCGGTACAAATTTTCGAGAACCGCGGCGAGATCATGGGTTGCTCCAACCCGCATCCGCATGGCCAGATCTGGGCGACCCGCCATCTGCCCAACGAGATGGAGAAGGAAACCCACACTCAGGCGCAGTATCTCATCGCGCATGGCCGGCCGCTGCTGGTCGACTATCTCGCCCAGGAATTGCGCCTAGGCGAGCGGATCGTGGCGGAGAATGCCCATTTCGTCACGCTCGCGCCATTCTGGGCGATCTGGCCGTTCGAGACCATGATCCTGCCGCGCCGGCGCATCGGCGGCTTCAATGAACTGACGGCCGACGAAAGGGCCGCGCTCGCCGCCGCCCTCTCCGATCTCACCCGGCGCTACGACCGGCTGTTCGATGTGTCGTTTCCCTACTCGATGGGCTTCCATCAAAGGCCGACGGACGGCGCCGTCCACGCCGAATGGCAGATGCACGCCCATTTCTACCCGCCGCTCTTGCGCTCGGCGACGGTGAAGAAATTCATGGTCGGCTTCGAAATGCTCGGCTCGCCCCAGCGCGACCTGACGCCGGAGGCCGCGGCCGCGCGGCTGAGGGAGGTCTAGATTGCCCTCACTCCGCTTGCGTGGGGAGAGCGGTTTGCCGTCGCCCTCCGCCGGCTGCGGGGGAAGGCCCGGACTACCATATCCAAAACAACAGGACCCAGTTCAAGGCGCTAAGCGCGACCGCGACGCCGACAAGGGCCGTCGCCGTTACCCGCGCCAGCGCCGGTCGCGCATAAAGGCGGGTAATCGACCATGCCAGACTCAGGCTCCACAAGGACGCCCCGAGCAGCAGAGAGACGCGAAGCGGCGCAACGAAGGCGAGCGAAACGCCGTCGGCCTTGAGTTGGGTCAGGGTCGTTGCGGACAAACCGAGGAATACACCGCAAGCCGCGATCGGGATAAGACTCTGCGCGAGGTGATGCACCCTCGCCGCGGCGAACGGACCCAGCGCCCGCATCCCCAGCGCAAGGCACGCGACAATGATCGCCCCAAGGACGACCGCCGTCGCGAGGATGTAGCCGATCAACAGCGCGCCGTCTAACGGCGACAGCACGTCGTTGCGGGCCGGATAGTTGGTGAGGATCCACCACGGCAGGCTCGGTTCGAGCAGGAAGACCATGCCATGCGCGACCAGCCACTCGGCAAGCCGCTGCTTGACCGCGACGAACCAAGGGCTCGATGACCACAGGAACGCGCCCGGCGCGACGCCCAACAGGCCGAACGCAATCAGCGCCGTCTCCCAGGGCTTCGCGGTCTGGCCGCTGACACGCACGATCTCCTGCCACGTCGGCCGGGTTTCGAGCGCGACCGCGTCCTTGAAGCCGGCGCAGCGGCCGCACATGTGGCAGGCCGAACCGCCCTGCATGTTGCGCACGGGAACCAGGGGCGCGCAGTTGAGAGCGGGCGCCGGACCCTTCCCGCGCGGCCAAGCGTTCCACGCCGTGCGGTCGACCGCGTAATGGAGGGGCGCCAGCTTCGCGAGCAGCGCGAATACGCCCTGGACCGGGCAGAGATAGCGGCACCACACGCGTTTGTCGCGGCCATAGACCAAGCCGACCGCCATCGCCGCGAGCGTCGAACCGCCGAGAATGACAATCACCGGCTTCGGATATTGATAGACGCTGATCATCTGGCCGTAGACCGTCGTGCCCACGAAGGCGGCGAATGGCCATCCCGGCCACTTGATCCAGCGCGGCGTCGCCCTCCCGAGGCCGCGCTCGCTTATGATCTCGGAGAGCGCGCCCTCGGGGCAGAAGACGCCGCACCAGGTCCGGCCCATCAGCACCATGCTGACCAGAACGAACGGCCACCAGATTCCCCAGAAGGCGAACTGAGCGAACAGCACGATATCGTTCCAGATATGCGACGTCCGGGTCGGCTCCGGAGCGAAGAGCGGGACGATCATCAACCCCACATAGATCGCAACCATGCTCCACTGGGTCCGGCGAACCACGCGCTGGTGGTCACGCAGCCAGAGTCCGACCGGGGCGATCCGGAACGCAGAGCGCGGAGCGGCGGCTACGCGGTGCGAGAAACCTGACGCCTGAGTAGACATATCATCACGATCCAGTAGCCCCCCAGCACAAGGAGCTGAATGAGAACGGGCCTGGCGCGATAGCCCGTCAGCGCCGACACCAGCCCGCCGAGCGCGCCGCCATCGGGCAAAATTCGCGAAGTGTCCCATATCCGGCCAGAGAGTTCCGGAACGAGGGCGAGCGAGACCAGATTGTCGACGCCGGTCAACAGCAGCGAGCCGGCGAGCAAGAGCAGCATGATCTCCGTCACCCGAAAGAACGTGCGCCATGAGAACACGCGCGCTCCCGCCTGCAACATGCCATAGGTGACGATCGCGAGCCCGAGGCCCAAGGCCGCAACGACGATAGAGCGCAGGATCGACGAGCCGGAGTTCACCATCGTGCCATACAGAAACACGGCCGCTTCAGAGCCTTCGCGCATGACCGCGATCGCTGAGAGAACGAACACGGCGGCCCAGTTGGCGCGGTTTGCGGCCCGGTCGAGCTTCGCGTGGAGTTCGCGCTTCAGCGTGCGTCCGTGACGACGCATCCAGAACACCATCTGCACGATCAGCGCCGCTGCGACGAGAACGATCGCCGTCTGGAAGTAGACCTGCGCGTCGTCGCTCAGTTCCTCGCCGACGGTCACGAGCGCAGTGGCGAGCAAGACTGCGCCGACGACGCCGACCGCGACGCCGGACCACAACGAGGCGCGCCCCCGCTTTCGTTCCGCCTCCGGCCTCTGACCGATCCAAGCGTTGAGAATGCCGACGACGAGAAGCGCTTCGATGCTCTCCCGCCAGACGACGAATGCGGTGTTGAAATCCTGCATGCCCATGATGCGCCTACTTTGCGACGAGCACCGCGGGAGCCGACCCGGGGTGGAAATCATCGAAGAAATTGTATTCCCCAGGGTCCAGCGTGCGGATCACCATGACGGTCTGAGATTTCGGCGCCAGGACTTTCTCCTTGTGAAGCTCGACGCTCTCGAACTCGGCCGGCGCGTCGTCCTCGTTTACGATTTCCAGCCGAAACCGAGTCTTGGCCGGAACCTCGAGCCGGAGCGGATCGATGACGCCGTTCTTGAAGACGATCCGGAACGTCGGCCCCTCGTCGCCCGCCCATCCGCGGATGGACGCGGCGGCCGCAAGAAGAACCGCCACCGCCATGGCCGCCCGCGCCCGCGTCATCAATAGGCGCCCTTCTTGCCCGTGCCGGCGAAGACGAACTCGTAGTCGAGCGTGAACGGCTGGAACCACGGGCCAACGCCCGTCTCCTTGTCGACATGCCGGCCAAACATGGCGTGCGGACCGGCCATCGGCGGCGCGATCGTCAGCTTCATCTTATACTTTCCGGGGCCCTGCAGCTTGACGTTGTCGCCGTAGTGGGGGCCGTCGTTGGCGACCATCGCCATGAGGGCGCCCGACTGGGTCGCTCCCCCCTCCTTTACAAGCTGATAGGTCACGACAAGATAGGGCATCCAGTCGCCCTCGGCGAAGCCGTTCGGATTGCCCTTGGCCGCATGGATGTCGGCTTCGAGATGAATGTCGGAGTTGCTCGCGGCGCGCATCATACCCTCCGGCTCCATTTCGATCGGTTGAAGATAGACGGCGCCGATCGTCATGCCGGATTGCTGTCGCTCCTCGCCGATCGGAGTTTCTTTCGCGAAGGCCGCGCTCGAAACCAGTAGACCTGCGACCAACAAGACAACCCTGATAAGCATGGCGCTCTCCCGACCTTTACCGCGGCTTTTCAGTCGCGCCCGCGGGGCGGAAAATCAAGAGCGGAGCTTCAAATTGGAATTGTTCTAATTCCATACTTTGCGAAGGCGGATGATCGTCTGTGGCGCACCCGCAAAGCGATCGTGCCGACCGCTTGCGGGGCCCCTGACCTTTTCGTCCGGGCAGCGCCATTTCGGCCGCGGCCCGGCGGACCTGACGCAGGCCGGACGCGTCAGGAAACGCCCAGTGATTGTCCACACCGAATGGCGGAGGCACGGTCAGGCCGGCGGCGGACTTGAGTCGAACGTCTTGCCGCTCACGTCGGTGATGCGGACCTTCACCCCCGCCCCCGTCGCGTGGGCGTCGGCGGGAGGGGGAAGCGTGACCATGGCCTTGGCCCCCACGCCCGCCTCTAGTCCATAAGCGGCGGGCTTGACCCTGTTGTAGGCGAAGTCGTTGGCGATCGCGGTTGGGGCAAGGGCGGACAAGGCCCGCCAATTCCAGGTCGCAAGAGCTCCTCCGTCAAGCCCGACAACTTCGACTTTCATGATGTGGGCCGGCACCGCCGGCGTTCCTCCGTCGACGTAGAGCGCGAAGCGAACGCCGCCGTCGCTGAGCAGCATCGCCTGGGAGAGCGTGAAATGGTGCGCTGCGGCACCCACAGGGCCTTTGTGATAGGGCGTCAACACCGAGCCGCGGTAATAATTGTAGAGGCCGATGTCGAAGACGAGAACGAAGGCAAGGACGGCGAGCGCGAGCTTGCGAAAGCCCGCGTCGTTCAGCGGCAGCTTCAAGGCTCCGCCGCCCCAGCGGAACCACATGCGCTTGGCCAAGCCAGGGTTGCGACGAAGCCACACGCTGTCCAGGGAATAGGCGGCGCTTCCGGCCAGCATCAAGGACGCGCCCATCGCGACGTTGCAGGTCGCCATCGTCCATTCGTCGATACACGTGCCGCCCTGCCAGCCGAACAGCAGCATCAGCGAGATCGAGACGCCGACGGAGAAAAGCGCTGCAAGACGTGTCATGAACCCGGCCATCAGCGCCATGCCGACAATCAATTCGGCGGCGCTGAAGATGACGATCGCCGCGTACAGAAGCCAGAAATGGTGGAGCAGGAAGGCGACAATTTGATCGGAACCGAACAGGGCGCCGGGCATCGCCGCCTGAAGCTTGTTGGCCATCCATGACGGTTGCGAGGGATCGAGTTTCGATGGCGCATAGATGAAACGCCGCGACCCGCCGCCCCAATAGATGAACCCCTGAATGACTCGGACCGACAGCATCGCGATCGCCGCGGAGCGCCAGTCGGCGCTTCCTGCGGTTATCGCGTCCGCCGCTCCGCTCGCACGACCCGCCGTCAATGTCGTCATGCCGTTCCCCCCACCCGCTCAAAGTCGCTCGCCTATTCCGGCATGAATGCTGGATTGTTCTTCGGAAATTGTGCGACGGTCTCAGGATCGAGATTGAAGGTGGCTGCAACCATCTCCGGCGGAGAATGGGCGAGCCAGTCGGCGAACGAAACCTCCTCATAGCGGGAGGAGCGAAACACCGCGATCATGACCAGGTCTGAGTCGCCGGTATTCTCGATGTAGTGGCCGAGCCCCTTTTTGACGTAACCGATGTCGCCGGGCCGGAAGTTCGCGGTGTTGGCGGAGGGCCCGGCGTTGAACACCGTCATGCGTGCCGTGCCTTTGAGGTAGTATTGCCACTCATCCGCGTTCGGATGCCAGTGCAACGTCCGAAGAGCGCCGGGTCTGATCGTGACGAGGCCCGCGGCGACGGACTTCGAGACGTGGAAGTTCGAGCTGTCGGCGACCTGAAGGGATCCGCTGCGGTTTTCGTTCACCTTGGGCGCCTTGGACAGTGAAAAGGTGAACGGGTATTCGGGCGCGCCGGCCGTGCTCGCCATCGCCTTTTGCACATCGGCCAGCGGACCAGGAACCTTGCCCTGGAAGATCCAGCGGTCCTGCAACGGGATGCTCTTGAAGGCTTCGGCCGGGACGCCGAAATTCTTCGCAAGCACCTCGGGCGGCGTATGCGCCATCCAGTCGGTCGCCAGCAGCGTGCTGAACTCCGACGAGACGCCGTTGTCGAAGGCAAGGACGAACTCGGCCCCGTCGGGACCCAGGCCCTGCAACGAGTGCGGCAGACCCGCCGGGAAATACCAGAGATCGCCCTCCTCGACATCGGCGACATAAGGGCGGCCCTGCGCGTCGAGAACGGTCACGCGGCAGCGCCCGTAGGTCATGATCGACCATTCCGCTTGCTGGTGCCAATGCAGTTCGCGGATGCCCCCGGCGGAAAGGCGCATGTTGACGCCGGCGATTTCGCTCGAGATGGCGAAGTCGGCCTGCGTCACCTGACGCCCCCAGCCGCCGTCCTGGATGCGTCGCGGCGCAAGGTTGAAGGAGGCCCAGAACTCCGGCAGGCTGCCGACATCGGTCGGCGGCGGATCGAGGAACGCAGGCATCTGTTGGGCCAAGCCCGAATCGTGTGGGCCAGGAATCGCCAGGGCCCGCGGATCGGTAACGTTGACCGCGCCCTCCGGGGGCATATCCGGATTGCCGAAGGACGCGGCCCGAGCCAGCGTCGCGGTGACCGCCGCCCCACCGGCGGCCGTTGCGGCGAGAACGCCGCGCCGTGAAAGGTTCATTTCATCTCCCCCAAGGCCACGGACCCCGCGCCGTCACTGACACTAAGGACAAGTTAGCGGCCGTCAATAGCCGGATCTCGGTCTGAAAACTTAGGGCAAAATCCGCTTCGGAGGCGCGAGCTTTGTGGCTGCTTAGGGCGACTACGAAGCCGATTCGCAGAGGATCGCCAACTCTTGGATTTGCGTTCGTCAGGAGGCGAACGGCAAGGCGGCGCGTACTCCCCTGTTCGTTGCGGCGTCCCTTGGAGCCCGGAGGTCTCGACCGCGCCCGCTTGACGCGGTCGCCGCGCCTCTCGCGATCGGCGAAATATGACCTTTCGCTGTCGACTTGCGCCGCATGATCGGGGAGGCGGCCCCAGACAGAAATCGCGGCGCCCCGGGAGAGGCGCCGCGATTCATGCTGCGGTCGATCGTTGCCGAAATCGAGCCGAGCTATTCCGCCGGCTGGGCCGAGAGTTCGCCGTGGCCGTGCTCCGGATGAGGCGTGGCGGGCGCAATGTGGGCGTAGCGGGCAAAGGCGAACAGCATCGCCGCCACGCCGAAATAGGCGAGCGCGACGATCGGCGATTGCCCGACGCCGATCTCCTCGCCGTGAATGAAGCCGAAGAAGGTCAAAGCCGCCCCGGCGAGGGCGAAGGAAGCGGCTTTCTCGAGTTGCCGGTCGATGATGAAGACGGTGACCGCGCCGAGGATGATGCCCGCCAGAGTCGCGCCGCCGCCCAAGGTGCCGAGCCCCTTGTAGAGGATGCCGACGCTGCCGAGCTTGGCGAGACCGACTGTAGCCGCATTCGTGCCGGCGGCGCCGAGCGCGCCGTCGATCATGGTTTTGCCCCAGGCGGCGATCTGCGGGATCATCGCCAGGATGATCGCCGGGGCATGCGCTTTTGGCGACTCCTGGAAAGCCTGCGAGCCGATCAGCATGCCGATGTAGAGCAGGATCGGCAGGATCGCGACGACCGGGATGAGGCTCGAAACGAGCGCGACGATACCGAGCCAGGTGAGGACGAGGACCACTACGCCGGTCGCCGCCGAATAGCCGATGCGCCCGCCCATCGCCTTCCAGCCGGGATGGCCGATGTAGACTGCGTTGATGAACGGGTTGCCGAGCAGGCATCCGATCAGGCTGATGACGCCGTCGGCGCTGAGCACGCGGGTCGTCGGGAAGGAATCGCCGGCGGCCGCGGCGCTCTCGACATTGTCCATCGCCTCGACGAGATCATAGATGCCGAACGGGATGGCCGTGACCAGAATGATTCCCAAATACTGGAACCCATGAAAGACATGCCCGACCGCCGGGATCGGGAACGAAAAGCCGAAATGCGACAGCGCGTCGCCGATCTGCGCAGTGCTCAGGCCGCCATAGCCGAGTCCGAACAGGTTCGATCCCCAGGCGATGAGCGTGCCCGCCACGATGGCGACGAGGCCGCCGGGCACGCCGCCGTAGTAGCGCACCCCGCCGAACCAGTTGGCCAGGATGATCGCGAGGCAGACCATGCCGATCAGCGGCGTTTCGAAGATCTGCAGGCCGGGCCGCATCGAGATGAAGGTGATCGAGATGCCGGCGAGCGAGCCGAGCAACGCGGCACGCGGCGTGATCCGCCGGATGACGGGAGCGATGAAGCCGCCTGCCATCAGAACGAAACTCTGCACGAAGACCCAGGTGAGCCCTGCCTCCCAGGCCTGAACGGGATCGTTGGTCTTGGCCAGGATCGGCAGCATGACCACGAAGGTGACCACGAACATGTGCGGCACGCTGATGCCCGAGGGCAGCGCGCAGACGTCATTGCGTCCGGTCGACTTCGCCAACCGGTAGCCAAGCCACGCGTAATAGACGGTGCTGAGGAAGAGCATCAGGCCGAGGGCCGGCAGGATGCGGCCGAACACCAGATCGTCCGGCATCTTGAGCACGAAGCGCAGGAGCCCGGTCAGCACGAGCACGTTGACGAGGATATTGGTGCCGAAGCCGAAGAACGCGTTCCAGTCGCCCGGTACCCACCAGCGCTCCATAGGTTTTGCCGTCGCCGCCATGGTCATCGTTCAGCTCCTTTCGTCGATCTTGAGAGAACCCTCACGCAATGCGGCTGATCAGCTCCGATGAGCTCGTGACCCAGCCGAAGATGCCGCCCTGGGCCTTGATCATCTTGAGGCCCATCTCATGGAATTCGGGGAAGTACGACCCGACGCAGTCCTCGAGCACGAGGCACTCGTAGCCGCGATCGTTGGCCTCCCTGACCGTGGTGTTGACGCAAACCTCGGTGGTCACGCCGGTCACGACGAGTTGCTTCACGCCGCGGTGCTGCAACATCGCGTCGAGGTCGGTCGCGAAAAACGCGCCCTTGCCGGGTTTGTCGATCACCGGCTCGCCGGGCTCGGGATAAAGCTCGGCGATGATGTCGTGGCCGGCTTCGCCGCGCACGAGGATGCGACCCATCGGCCCGGGATCGCCGATGCTGGTCTTTGCGCGTCCGCGCGCCTTTTTGGCGGGCGGCAAGTCGAACAGGTCCGGCCGATGCCCCTCGCGGGTGTGCAACACGGGCAGGCCGGCCGAACGCCATGCCGCCAGCAGGCGGCGGTTGGGCTCGATGGTGCGGCGAAGTTGCGAGACGTCATTGCCCAGCATTTCGCCAAACCCCCCAGGCTCGAGGAAGTCCCGCTGCATGTCGATGATCAGAAGCGCCGCGCGCTCGGGCGCCAACGCGAAAGGATAGGGCTCGGCTGCGATGTCCATCGTTCCCGCTTCCCTCTGTTCGTTTGCGGAAAGCCGTATGCGCGCCATCATTATGTATGCAATCTAGGGAATCTGTATGCCTATATTGTCATTTTGTATGCTGAAATAGGATGCTATGGCTGCGCAAGAAACAGGCGAAAAAGAGCGGGGCGCGCCCGTGAGGCACGGCAAATCCGACACATCGACGCAGGCCGAGCGCCTGGCCGGTTCGATCGCCGACGCCGTCCTGTCGGGCGAGTTCCCGCCCGGATTCCGTCTTGACGAGACGGCGCTGGCCGAGCGTTTCGGCGTGTCGCGCACGCCGGTGCGCGAAGCGATCCGGCTGCTCGCCTCGACCGGCCTGATCGACGTCAAGCCAAGGCGGGGCGCGAATGTCGCGATGGCGACCTCGGCTCAGCTCGAGACGCTGTTTGGCGCGATGGCGGAGATCGAGGCGACCTGCGCCCGCCTCGCGGCGGTGAGCATGACTCCGATCGAGCGCCGCCGGCTGCAAGGTCGCCATGAAGGGATGGCGGACCTGGTCCTGCGCGACGACCGCGAGGCCTATGCCGTCGCCAACGTCGAGTTCCATACGCTGATCTATCTTGGCGCGCACAACGACATTTTAGGCGAATTCGCGAAGGGGCTGCGGCGCCGCCTTGCGCCCTTCCGGCGCGCCCAGTTCCGAACCGAGGGCCGAACATCGCGGTCGCATGGGGAGCACACCGCCGTCGTCAGGGCGATCCAAGCTTGCGACGCGACCGCCGCCCATGCGGCGATGTTCCACCATATGAGCCTGGTGGAAGATTCGTTTGCGCGTCTCGAAGGGGTCGCCCGAGCGAAGGGGTAGCGCAAATTGCGTTTCGGTTGAGACACCAATCGTAGCCGCGCTCTATTGCCCGTCGAAAGGCAGGCATCATACGGAGCGGAGATGCAGTTATGGATGCTCGGGATCGGGAAGATTTCAGAGGCGGCTTGAACGTTCATGGTCCGGTCCCGTCGAAATGTGCGGTTGAGAGCTCGGCGCAGCGAGCGCGATTTCAGCGCCGTGTCTCCACCGACCACGATTACCGGCTGTCACGCCCCGCGCGTACGGCCTGCACGGGCTCCGGTGACAGCGATTCACCCTCGAGCACGCGAAGCACCATTCCTTTTCTCATTATTGGCTCTCCATTTCTTACCTTCTTGTAGTAGATATCATCCATTCCCCCTCCGTCTGGGCCAATGTAGGTACCAATTTGTATAGTTTGTACGTCAGAAAATAAGGCTCCGAGGCCGCGTCTGACAATCTCCCGGCGGAGTTGGCAGATGGCCTTTGATTCGTCGTCTAGAAAGCTGTGACCGAATGTCTCGACATTCCCATACTCTGGATCCATCGACGAGTTAAATTGCAAAACGTATCGATATTCCTTTGAATAATATTTATATTCCGTTTTACAGAATAAGAACGACGACTCCTGGTTTGAAATAGAGACCTTATCAAAACTAGGATGCAGTCTACCACACGTTATAAAAATTAGATCACCTGGTGCCATCTCCATCCGACGAAAATAAACAATTCTTCCTTGCGCATCGTACAAAAAGAAGCTGTCGTCTAAATCTAGACCAAGCCCTAATAGCGATAGCAAGCCTTCGCCAAGATTGTAGTCACTGAGTTCAATAGATTTCCAACTCGGTCTTTTGGCGCTTAGCCCAATGGGTTAACACGTCCGGCGTGGCAGCTCGTTTCACAATCTGACGAGAAGCTGTCTCAGTAAATGCTTGATGTGCGCCAGTTACAAATCTTGCACCGACAACACCAAACCCGTCTGCACTGTAAACAGTAAGACCTCCTATGTGATAAATCCCGCTTATAAACGTATCAACCGAGACGGTTCCGCGGCTCCTATTATCTGGGTCGCCGACAGTATCCACTAGTTTTGACAATTCGTCCGAAATAGCCGACGTCCTGCCGTTACCTGAGAACGTTCTATTAAATAACTCTACGAATTCATTGCTCTTGATCTCAAAAATATCTGTTTTATTGGCTTCGAATTCACCAACTAAGGGAATATTGACTGCAACACTAACATCTAGACAAAATACAAGTCTCTTAACAGTTAAAGCGAACATCTGCCAAAATTCCTCGCTGTCTTCCGAAATAATTGTTCCCCCTCCGGAGTAGGATAGACCGGCAAAACGTCCAATCCATTGGGCGTCGTCAATTGCAATTTCTACAATAGTACTTCGGCCAAAAGGCCACGGCCCATCAAGCGTCTCTTCGTATCCCCGAAGTTCGGCACGACTGCGCGTTCCCCTGAACTGCAGAACTGTTCTGGTATCGTCACCAGCCCGGTAGGGCTTACTCATAACTTTTACTTTGTTACCTAGGATAAATGATGCAAAAAAACCAATTCCAAACCTGCCTGTAGGATTGAACTTTTGATTTGAGCTTAGTCCCGGATACAAATCAGCAAGCTTCTCGGAGCGCCACAGCGACTGGCCAAATTCGAGAAGGACGGTACTCAATACATCAGCCGGCATTCCTATGCCGTCATCTTCTATGCGGAGAACATAATTCTGTCCCTGCTTTTCTAGAGAAAGCCAAATCTGGCCAGGGTATGTTTTCGGTGACGGCTGATAGCCATCGCTCATCAACCGCCTTACACGAACAGCGTCAGCGGCATTTTGTATTATCTCCCGCACCGATGCGGTATAATCGTTACCGTAAAGCTTTTTCCCCGAATAGATCAACTAGCCCAGCAGGATCGCTAATGCGAATTTTCGTGTCGACGGGAACCCAGTCTTTGACTTGAACATAACTCCTGAGTATATCGGCGTTATTAGCCCCTTCCACGCGCTTGGCAGCAAAACAGGAACGGCCATTGTGCCTGAGGACGCGGTCGGCGTCCCGCAGTTCTTTGTCCGCGAGCTTGGTGCTCTCGAACGCCAACCACCACGCGTCCATATGTTGCCGATCGAACGGTATTTTGGATTGGTAGATAATGGCATCTCCATCGGGCGGACGGTATGCCGGCTTTAAGTTACTCTGAAATAACCAATGGTCGCGCGAGACTCCCGAGGGTGCCTCTAAGATGAAGGCCACAATCGGTGCGCGCCTCTCATCGATGGCGCAGGCGTCTGCGCATCGCAGAATGCATGCTAATTTTAGGGCGTCGATAGTCCATTCCGGAAACTGCGCTGGAGGGGAATGGAAAGTCCGAAACTCGTTCTCAACCTGGGCAATGTTCCAGTGATAACACGCAGATATTCTTCCTATTATATCTCCAACGTCCATAAGCAGATCTGGCCCAACGAAATTCCAACTGGTGCGGAGAACTGGATGGGTAAATGTCGTTTCGAGAAGTTTCAGCGCGCGGTCCGCGTGGACTCGGCGGAGAAGCGCAAACAGGGCGCAATCTTTTTGGACATCGTCCGCGTCCTCGATCGGGCGTCGTTCCGCTCTGACGTCAAGAGTGCGGTTTACCTCGATTTGGAGCAGATCTTTATATTGGATCAACTCCTTCAGCGCTTTGGTGCCTCCGGGATAGGCGCATGCGGTCAGATCCGGCGTCATGAAGCAAAAATGCGGACCCTAGAACAAATCCTTCAAGGGGGTTAATTTGGTAATCACACCCAACAATTTTTGAAGCGACGTCCCACAGCTGGTGACTATGACGAACGTCGTGGACAGTTAGTCCAACACAATCCCCTGGAATTCGCAGTAATAAATCGGAAACATGCTTCTCTAGGCGGCCTAATTCAGCGACGAGGTGATCACTTAAAGACGGATCGCAATTTTTCGGGGAATGACCTTTGAACGCGTTTGTCCACAGACGCGGCTCAGGGTAATCGATTGGCATGATGTAACTTCCGGTCGAATCGCTTTGGCATCATAATCGCACCGGGCGACACCTTGACAAGTTGGCACGTGCGTCGCGGCCGCCGACCGCGCTGGACCTCGCGCTGTCGCATGGGCTTCGGAGACCTTTTCCATGGATGCGCGGCAATAGATGAAAAGCTACGTGGCGCGGCCATGGAGTTAGGGACTGCGTCTACGGCGACCTTGTCCGCGGACGTTTTGCAAAAAGGGCGCCCAATCGACAATATCTTGTAAAAAAGCGAAGGCGGCGTTAGTCTGATCGCAGTGCCTGGTCGGACCTCGCGATGTCAACTCCCTTGACCCCCCGCGCCCAGTTCCGAACCGAGGGCCGGACGTCGCGCTCGCATGTCGAGCACAGCGCCGTCGTCAAGGCGATCGTGGCTTGCGACGCCGCCGCCGCGCATGCCGCGATGTTCCACCACATGAGCCTGGTGGAAGATCGTTCGCCCGTCTCGAAAGCGTCGCCCGGGCCCGGGGATAGAGCAGGCGAGCAGTCATCCAGGGCCACGTTTCACCCTTGCGGAAAGGGAATGTCGGCCGCGCCTTTGCAACCCGGCCCGCGCCGGCTCGCGCCCTTGTTCGCCCGCCCGTTTTTGCCCTGATCCAACCGGATTTGCCCTGTTCGGCGCCTGTTCCGGTCCTGCTAAGGTCCCTGTTCCGCACCCGCTCCGACCCGCAATCGGCGGGATGTAGAGCGGATAATTCATTGATATTAATGATTTTTAGGATGAGAGCGGCGAATGGGCCGCAAAAAATCGCCTGCTAGCAGGCGGCCCGAATACCCGCGAACCTAAAGTCAACCCACTCGTGACTTCTCTGTTCTCGTCATCCGAGCGCCTGAGCGAGGTCGGCGATCAGGTCGTCGGGGTTCTCGATGCCGACCGACAGCCGGATCAGCGCCGGCGTAATTCCCAGCCGCACCTGCTCCTCGGGCGCAATGTCGGAGTGGGTCATCGACGCGGGATGAGAGGCGAGGCTCTCGGTGCCCCCCAGACTGACCGCGAGCTTGAACACTTCGAGCCGGTCCAGGACGGCGAAGGCTTCGGCCTCGCCGCCCTTGATCTCGAACGAGAAGGTCGAGCCCGCGCTCCGGCACTGGCGTTCGAACAGCGCCCGGTCGGGATGATCCTCGGGCAGGAAGCCGAGATACCAGACGGAGGCGACCCGCGGGTGGTCCCTCAGGAAGGCGGCGACCGTGCGCGCGCCCTCGGCCGAAGCGGTCATCCTGAGCTTTAGCGTTTCGAGCGAGCGCATCAGCAGCCAGCCGGTGTGCGGGTCGCACATCGTGCCGAGAATGGTGCGCATGCCGCGCACCGGATCGAGCGCGGCCGCCGTTCCCGAGCACCCGCCCGCAATCAGGTCGGAGTGCCCGCCGACATACTTGGTCAGCGAGGTCACGACGAGGTCGGCGCCGTGGGCGATCGGCGTCTGAAACAGGGGACCGAGGAAGGTGTTGTCGACGATGAGGACCGGCCGCCGCCCCTCGGGGCCGCCGAGGTCCTCGGCCAGGCGCCTCGCGCGGCCGATGTCGACAAGGCCGTTGGTCGGGTTCGCCGGCGTCTCGAGGAACAGCGCGGCGACCGGGCCACGCTCCTGCGCCTTGGCGATGGCCTGGTCCATCGCGCTCGTTCCGCCTTCGGCGGGGAACGCGATCGCCGTCACGCCGAATTGCGGCAGGATCCGCGTCAACAAGAAGTCCGTGCCGCCGTAGACCGGCCCCGAATGGACGATGACCGTGCCCGGCCGCGCATAGGCCCAGAGCGTGGTCGAGATCGCGGCCATGCCCGAGGCGAACACGAGGTTGTCCTCCGCCTCGTCCCAGATGGCCAGCCGGTCCTCGAGCATCTCGAGATCGGGATTGTTGATCCGGCTGTAAATGAGGCCGGGTTCTTCGTTCGGCCGCTTTTGCCGCAAGCCGTACGCCAGCTCGAAAAACGCCTTTCCATCCTCGGCGGTGCGGAAGATAAAGGTGGAGGTGGGAAAGATTGGTGGCTTGAGCGACCGCTCCGACCGGAACGGGTCATAACCGTAGCCCATCATCAGGGTTTCGGGCGCGAGCGCCCGATCGCCGAGACGCCGGTTTCGCCATCGCTCGCTGGCCATTGCCCTTCCCTTCCCCCGACGGACCGCCGCGCAAGCATCCTTCGCCGCCAGTCCTGAGACCGCCGGCCTCGCGTATTCAGCCGCTACGAGCGACTAGCGTCTTGCGCTTTCCGTCTCGCCTGCCTGCTCGGATACGGGCGTCAGCCGGAACACGGATTGTCGTCAATCAGGCTGCGGCGCTTTCCTTCTTTCGCCGCCTCCTCCGTCACCCAAACCCGACGACGACCGATGAACAGCGCCGTCGCCAGAGACTCGCGCTGCTCCGTGGCGCGCCACTTCCTGATCGACGCGAAATGACCGTTCAAGACTTGGGCCTTTTGCGAGACGCCCGGCCCTCGGTGAATAATCACATGGCCGCTCATGCTCTCCTCCGACCGCCCTTCTCGTCCCCCGCTGTTTCGCCGCGACTCCTGCTTAACGAACTCCTAAGCATTATGCAGAAACTCCGGCGTTCCTGTGACCAAAAACGCTTCGTGGCGCGATCAGTTCCAATCCGGTAGGCTTGTTGCGCGGGGCGATCGGAGGCGAAATGGCGGTCACTCTCAATCACGTCAACGTCGGCGCCAAAGACCTGGAGGCGACAATCGACTTCTATGTCCGGGCGATCGGTCTTACCGAGGGATGGCGGCCGCCGTTCGGATTTGCGGGCGCGTGGCTCTACGCCGGTGAGACCCCTGTGGTCCACCTGACCTTGGCGGGCCCAGAAACGGCGAGCGGCGGAGCGAGCGTCTCTCATATCGCCTTCGCCTTCGACGACCTCGATGCGGCGCAGAAACGACTGGACGAACTCGGCTTGCGCTATTCCCCGCCTACCCGGCAGCCCGGCACCGGCCTCCGCCAGATTTTTCTCGCCGATCCGAACGGAGTGGCGGTGGAGTTGCAGGGGCGATAGTGGGTCGGGCGGCATCCAGCCGGACTGCGGCCCCTCAGATCGTGACCATGTCGGTGTGGCCGATCCCGTTGCGGTAGTCGAGCACCGAAATGACCACGGGTTTCACCGCAAAGATCGCGATGGCGTCCGCCTCGTCTGGCCCGAAATCCGCGCCTTCGGGAAAGCGCTTGAGCATCAGCTCGCCCACCTTGGCGATCTCGGCGGGATCGGTGACGCGCGCCGCGTGCGCTCCCATCGACAGGCCCAGTATTTCCTCCGTCCGGTCGTAGGGCAGATTGACGGTCAACGACACCTTGTCGTTGAGCCCGATGTTGCGCGCCTTCTGCGAGTTCGGCCGCCGTGCCGAAATAGAGCGTCACGCCGTCATGCACATAGCTCACGGTCGTCGCCTGCGGAAAGCCGTCAGGCCGCACCGTCGCGATGGTCATCTCGCTGCCGCCGCCGAGAATGGCGACGATCTTGTCGCGAGTTGCAGTGTCCATGGGTCTAGTCTCCATTCCCCCGACGCCAGGCTCGCCCAGCGCGAGCCAACGCCACATCGGCCGTGGTCGATCCGCGCGCCGGATTTTGGTCCGCAAAGCGCAAACTGGAAAGGCCAAAATTCGACAGGCGCCGGGTCGATCGGATGGATGCGGGACGTCCCTATATCTTGACATCTTGTATATGGCAACAATATACGTCGATGTTGGATTTGAATGGGGTCGTTGGTTTCGACTGGGACGCTGGTAACGAACGCAAGAGCCTCGACAAACATGGCGTTACCCGCGCCGAGGCGGAACAGCCTTTTCTCAATGAGCCGCTGCTGGCGCTGGAGGACGACCGCCACAGCGTCAGTGAGCCGCGGTTTCACGCGCTCGGACGAACAAACGCGATGAGGCGATTGCACGTCACGTTTACGCTGCGCCTCGAAAGCACCTTGATCAGGGTTATCTCGGCGCGCGGCACGAGCGCCAAGGAAAGGATGGTCTATGAGCAGAGCGCGTAAAGCTCCCCCCATTTTCGCCAGCGAGGCGGAAGAGCGCGCCCATTGGGAGCGAGCGGATTCGGGGGCTGACCTCGACTGGAGCCGCGCGGAGCGCGTCCGGCTGCCCAATCTTCAGCCGAGCACGACGGCGATTTCGCTGCGCCTGCCGATCAGCCTGCTCGAACAGATCAAGATCGCCGCCCACAAGCGCGACGTTCCCTATCAGTCGCTGATCAAGATGTGGCTCGCCGAGAAGGTGGGATAGGGCGCGTGGGTTGCGATCATCGGGGACGAAGCGTATATTGGCCATCACTGGCCAGAATGGAAGGCGGTATGCTCGTTTATTCGATCGCCAAGGCGAAGGACAATTTGTCGAGACTGGTCGACGAGGCCGCCGCGGGCGAAGAGGTGGCGATCAGTCGCCACGGGAAGGTCGTCGCCTATGTCCGTTCGGCCGTCGAGCGCCCAATTCGACAACCGACTCGTGAATTGGTGGCGCAGATCGTGGAGCGGGCCAAATCTCGCCCAAGTCTCGGCGAGAACGCGGTCGATATCATTCGACGTATGCGGGACGGCGAACTGGATTGATTTATCTAGACGCCTCCGTTCTCCTGTCTCTACTGGTCGCCGACGCCAATACGGACAAAGCCAGCGCCTGGTATTCGGGTGTGAGCGCGACGGTTGTCGTCAGTGATCTGGCCAATCTGGAGGTCAGCGCGGTCCTGTCGCGGCACCTGCGCGTCGGACGATTGACTCAAGGCGGGGTCGAGAGCGCTCTCCTGGATTTCGACGCCATGCGCGCCAATTGCGAGCCGCTGAGCCACGGCGCCGCCGATTTCTTGCTCGCCGCGCGCATTGTGCGCGATTTCTCCACCAAGCTCGTCGCCGCCGATGCGCTCCATCTGGCCTCCGCCATCAATGCCGGTGCGAAACTGGCGAGCTTCGACCAGCGGCTCATCGAGGCAGCGCAAATGCGCGGCGCGGAGGTTGTCCCTTTGGAGTGAACGTCGGGGGGCCGACCTCGTCTGGCGTCGCGCCAAATGCGCCGTCGCGAAGCTCCCGCCGAGCATGACGCGATTTCCCTGCGCCTTCTGATCAGCCTGCTCGAAGGTCAATATCGCTACTCACAAACGTGACGCGTCCTATTATTCGCTGATCAAGATGTGCCTCAGCGAGAAGGTGGGATAGGTTCGGTTATCTGGCAAGAGTGCTTTTAGGTGCGAACCGCTGATTAGGCGTTCGCGTTTGGAAACTCGATGCTGAGGTCCTTCCCCAACTTCAATCCCGACACATCGCAGGCGATTTTGACCAGTCTGTCCTTGTCGCGATTTGCAATGTTTGTTCCCAGCCACCACCCAGGCGCGATCTCCGTTGTATACGCCTCCAACTCCGGCTTCCCTGGATAGACCTCGGAACGGACCTTCGCGATATGGTTTCGCGTGCGCCCGGGGGCTTGTTTCGCAAATGATCCAAAAAGCTCGTGTCGCGCTCGGCCAGCTTTCGTCGGAGACGAAAATCAGCGCCGATATGGCGTCGGCTCAGGAATTTGCTGACCGAGATAGCTGAAACGATCACTTTTCCCCAGAATTTCGGCACCTCTTGTGTGTGCTCGACCCTCCGCAACGGAGTTCACTGGGCGAAGAGCAACGTACGGTAAAGCGGTCATTGGTTGAGCCACAGGAACGCGACAACGATTATCGGATTGGACGGAACCCAACGAACGCGTGCCACCTCGCCCGGCGAAACGAATCGATTAGCAAATTTCAGGTTGAGAAATCAGGTCTTACCCGCAGTGTCAAAGTCGTTTCGACATGTCACGGGAGCGCCGCCTGAACCGACGCTGAAGGAAAGGGCTCGCCGCAACACGATGCGCTGACCCCTGACGATACGATGCGAGCCGCTCAAAAACAGCTTGAGGTATCTCGAGGACCTGGCGCAAGACCTTTTGGAACCCATCGATGCGCTCCAAGCCCTCTAACTTCGAGCGCCTGGTCATAAAGCTTCTGACCGGCATGGGCTACGGTGGGACTACGGCTGCCGCCGCTAACGGGCGATAGGAAAGAGCGGCGATGGAGGCGTAGACGGCTGTCATCGCATCGGCGCCGGTTTAGGCCTTTCACCGCGTGTATGTTCAAGCTAAGCGCTATGGTGAAAAGCGCATATGGCCCGAGCGCGATCACGAGATTACTCTCGAAGCGCTCGATCGATTAAAGTCTGCGAAGGGCCTCGTTTATGAGACGTCGAGTTCACTGAAGCGCTCGTCGAACTGCAAAAGATTGAGTAAGCGAATTGTCCTTATTGATGGAGCGGAATCGACTCATTGATGATTTAATACGGTGTCGGATGTCGCATCGAGGAAACGCTGTACATAAAGGCAGTCGACGAAGAGTTCTTCGAAGAGTAGCTCCCCCTCACCTCGAAAACTTCTTGTACTTCAGCCGGTGCGGGATGACGCTATCGATCCCCAGCCGCCGCTTCTTGTCTTCCTCGTAGTCGGCGAAGTTGCCCTCGAACCACTCGACGTGGCTGTCGTCCTCGAAGGCCAGCATGTGCGTGGCGATGCGGTCGAGGAAGAAGCGATCGTGGCTGATGATCACGGCGCAGCCGGCGAAGTCGAGCAGCGCCTCTTCGAGCGCGCGCAGCGTGTCGACGTCGAGGTCGTTGGTCGGCTCGTCGAGCAGGAGCAGGTTCGCGCCGCTCTTCAACATCTTTGCCAGATGCACGCGGTTGCGCTCGCCGCCCGACAGCATGCCGACCTTCTTCTGCTGGTCGGCGCCCTTGAAATTGAAGGCGCCGCAGTAGGCGCGCGAGTTCATCTCCCGCTTGGCGAGGGCGATGATGTCGAGGCCGCCAGAAATCTCCTCCCACACCGTCTTCTTGGCGTCGAGTGCGTCACGCGATTGGTCGACATAGCCGAGTTGCACCGACTCGCCGATCTTGATGGCGCCCGAATCTGGCTTCTCCTGCCCGGTGATCATGCGAAAGAGCGTGGTCTTGCCGGCGCCGTTCGGGCCGATCACGCCGACGATGCCGCCCGGCGGCAGCTTGAATGACAGCTTGTCGATCAAAAGCCGGTCGCCGTAGCCTTTCGACAGATCGAGGAAGTCGATGACGTTCTGTCCGAGCCGCTCGGCGACCGGGATGATGATCTGGGCGGTGTTCGGCGCCTTCTCGCTGCTCTTCTTGACCAGTTCCTCGTAGGCTTGGATACGCGCCTTGGACTTCGCCTGTCGCGCCTTGGGGGAGGCCGCGATCCATTCGCTTTCCTCGGCCAGCGCCCGCTGCCGCGCGACGTCCTCGCGGCCCTCCTGCTCGAGCCGCTTCTGTTTCTGCGTCAGCCAGGACGAGTAGTTGCCCTCGTACGGGATGCCGCGGCCGCGATCGAGCTCGAGGATCCAGCCGGTGACGTTATCGAGGAAGTAGCGGTCGTGGGTGACGATCAGAATCGCGCCCGGATAATTGCGCAAATGCCCTTCGAGCCAGTTGACCGTCTCGGCGTCGAGGTGGTTGGTCGGTTCGTCGAGCAGCAGCAGTTCGGGCTTTTCCAGCAGCAAACGGCACAGCGCGACGCGGCGGCGTTCGCCGCCGGAGAGTGTGGTCACGTCGGCGTCGTCGGGCGGGCAGCCGAGCGCTTCCATCGCCTGCTCGACCTGGCTGTCGAGATCCCACAGGCCCTTGGCCTCGATCTCGTCCTGCAGCCGCGTCATCTCGTCCGCCGTCTCGTCGGAATAGTTCATCGCCAGCTCGTTGTAGCGATCGAGGATCGCCTGCTTGTCGGCAACGCCGAGCATGGCGTTGCCCTTGACGTCGAGATCCGGGTCGAGATGCGGCTCCTGCGGCAGGTAGCCGACCCGAGCGCCCTCGGCGACAAATCCCTCGCCGACGAATTCGGTATCGAGGCCGGCCATGATGCGCAGCAGCGTCGACTTGCCCGAGCCGTTGACGCCGAGCACGCCGATCTTGGCGTCCGGGTAGAAGGAAAGGTTGATATTCTCCAAAACTTTCTTGCCGCCTGGCCAGGTCTTGGTCAGGCCCTGCATGTGGTAGATGAACTGGCGCGCGGCCATGCGAAATCCTTAGATTTGAAGGAAAGGAATTGGGCGCGGGGAATATCAGGGGCCGGGACCGGAGGCAAGGCGACGAGCGGGCCGGAGTTCCTGCAACAGGAGGTCTTCCGATGCGCCTGAGTTTGGGCCTCGCAATCCTGCTTTCCGCATTGGGCGGCTCCGCGGCCGCGGAGCCGCCGCTGACGGTCGAAGGCCTGGTGGCGGACGGCTGGGAGATTGCCGGCTATGCGAGCGGCTACGACAACCGCACCTCCCTCATTCTTTTCCGCCATCCCGGGGTGAACGCGCTCGTCCAGTGCGGCATCCTGTTCGATGTCACGCGCCATCCCCACACGCTGATCAACTGCTACGAACTTCGGTGAGAGCGCGTCCGATCGTCGTCAGAACCGCGTCGTCAGCTCCGTCAGCCACTGCGGCGAGGCGTTGACGAGCGCGGTTTCGAGCCGCCTGTCGAGTCCGCTGACGATCAGGAGACCGAGCGCCACGAGCAGGACTCCGAGCGCGCTTTTGGCGCGCTTGCCCCCGGCCATCAGGGCCACGCGCCAACGCGCCATCGCCTGCCGGGAAGCCGAGCCGATGACGGCGAGCGGCGCGGCCGCGCCGATCCCGAACGCGAGCATGGTCAGCGTAACCGACCCGAGCGAAGCGCCTTGCGCTGCAAGCACGGACGCCGCGCCCAGGGTCGGGCCGACGCACGGGCTCCAGGCCGCTCCGAGCAGGACGCCGATGCCGAACTGGCCGAAACCGCCATGCGAAGAGATCCCGTCGATCCGAGCGTTGGCCCAGGCCGTCACCGGGCCGCCCGCCGTCGCGAGCCGGGTTTGTGCGGCCGGCGCGAGCAGCAGCGCGCCCACTCCGATCATCAGCACGGCGGCGGCGCTCCGAAACGCCGCGCCGTCGAGCCCAATCGCAAAGCCGACGGTCGCGACGAACAGGCCGATCGCGGTGAACGCAAGCGCCACCCCGATCGCGAGAGCCAAGGGACCGACGCGGCTGTCGCTCGCCGCCGCACCGAACACGAGCGGCAGCAGCGGGAGCACGCAAGGCGACAACACGGACAGCAGGCCCGCGACGAACGCGATCCCGAAGGCGCCGAAGGTCATGGCCGCTTCAGATCGCCTTGGCGACCAGGGCGGCGAGCGCAGCCGGATCCGTCTGGCCGACGGACCGGCCTGTCTCCTGGCCGTCCTTGAAGGTGATGAGGGTGCTTTGCATGCGCGCGCCGAAGCGATGCACGGCGTCCTTCTGGCTATCGAAATCCACATGGACGACAACGAGGTCCTTGTACGCGGGCTTCGCCTCGATCTCGGCCAGAATCGGCTTCTGCGCCTTGCAGGTCGGGCACCACGGCGCATGGATCTCGACCAGGATCGACTTTCCGTCCTTGAGCGCAGCATCAAAGGCGGTCGGCGAATAGTCGATTGTCTCGGCGGCGAAGGCGGGCGCCCGGAACAGCGCGGCGAGGGCGGCGGCGACGAAAAGCGAGCGGCGGGAGATCATGCGAAAGGACTCCAAGGCTCAGCGGCACGAACAGCCGCTCGTATCATACGCCAGCGAGCCGGCGACTGTTACACCGGAGAGGATAGGTCGAAATCAAGTGTTTCGCGGCCGACCGATCGCAACCCGGTTTGCGTTGCATCTCGCCGCTTTTCGGCGCGGCAGGCTCTGGATTGGCGCGCGAAGTTTGATCGCCCATTCCCGGCGAACGCGACCCAAGCCCGTTGTTCAACCGGCCCGGGGAATGAAGCCCGGCACGCCGGTCCCCACGACGGCGTTGAACCGGACGCTTGTCGTTATGTGATCCCGCATCTCTTGCATGGCCTCGTCAGGGAGCGTCGAAATCTCAAAGTTCTCCTGGATGCGGCGAGGCGTGGTTGAGGTCGTCAGGAAAGCCGTGCCACGCTGCACGGCCCAGGCGAGCGCGACTTGGGCCGGCGTTTTGTGGACGCGCTCTGCGATGGCGATGATCACCGGGTCATCCAGCACTTTCGGATCGAGGCCGTGCCCCAGTGCCGCGAACGCCAGCAGCACGATGCCATGCTCCCGACAGAAGTCGAGCAACTCCCATTCCGGCAGATACGGATGGGATTCGACTTGCACCACAGCCGGCTTGATCCGCGCGGCGGCGACGATCTCTCGCAGCGTCTCCAAGTTGATATCGGACAGGCCGATCGACTTGCATTTGCCTTCGTCGACGAGGCGTTCGAGCGCTCCCCACGTCTCGATCAGCGTCACCCCGGAATCATAGACGACTTGACCGTGTTCGTCCCTTGGGTCCTGCTCATCGCCGGGTTGAAAGGCAAACGGGGTATGGATGATGTAGCAATCGACGGTATCAATTTGCAGCCGTCGCCGGCTGGCGTCGAAGGCGGGCTTGACCCGCTCCGGACGATGATTGGTGTTCCATAGCTTGGTGGTGACGAAGACGTCCTCTCGTCGAACCGTCCCCGTCCTGAACACGGCCTGCATCGCGTCGCCGATCGCGTCTTCGTTGCGGTAGCGTTCCGCGCAGTCGAAATGCCGGAAACCCACTTCCAGCGCGGTCTTCGCCGCTTCCCTGGTCTTGAGAGGATCGGGGATCAGCGTGCCGAACCCGACGGCGGGGATCGCGCCAGATCCATTGTTGAGAGGAATCCTCGTAAAGCGAAGCGTATCGGGGGTCGCCATGCTCACACTCCCTTGTCCGAGGCCGCCGGCCGCATCCGGCGCGGGACGGGTTCGATATCGGCGTAACCCGCCGATATCATTCCATGCGCTCGACCCAGCGCGCGCGAGACGGTCCCGGTTCGAACGGGTCGGCAAAGTATTGGGTCTCGCGCGCCACCTTGCCGTCCACGAATTCCATGACGCTCACCGTAAAGGACGGCCGGCCGTCGTAGGCGAGGATGAATTCCGTGACCCAGAGGTCGCCCGCGCCTACGATGCGGCGCACCGTGAAGCGCTTCGCGTTCGGCTGCGCGACGCGAGAGGCCTGGATATTTTGCCGGCTCCTGATGCGCTCGCCCGATTGCGGGTACTCGAGCACGGCGTCCTCCCGGTAGATGTCGTGCTCGACATCGAAGTCATTGGCGTCCGAGGCGGCCCAGTGGCGGTTGAGCGCCTCTCGAATCTGGTTCTCGTCCATCCTACTTCGGCTCCCGTTCCTGGTGGCTGATGTCCCGACGGCGCCACGCCAGCGGACATTGACCGCCCACGAGGACATTCGGCGGCGCGAAGAATGGGGCGACGCACGGTTCGGCCAGGCGCTTCTGACGACAAACCCAAGTCTAGACCAGGTCACGGCGGTTGGAAATCCTTTCTCCTGCGCGTCGGCCACAACGAAAAACAACAATCCTACCAAGGGGTCCAAACATAGTTTTCGAGCAACGACCATAGTCTTGACAAGGCCATCGTCTACGAACGGTTGCGAAGCCTTGAGCAAGCGTAACCGCGTCGGTTTGGGCGGACCAGGCAAAGGAGGCTCCCCGTGGGCGCGGCGTGGAAGTCATTCGGGCTGGCAAATGAGAGGTCCGGCCGACGGCGCGGTCCGGGCTGACGCCATGCCGCGATTGTTGTCGGTCAATGTCGGTCTGCCACGCGACATCGCGTGGAGGGGCATGACGGTGCACACCGGGATCTGGAAGGATCCGGCGCCGGGCCGCTGTCGCGTCGGTCGGCTAAACCTCGACGGAGACGGTCAGGGCGATCTCGCCGGGCACGGAGGCGAGCATCGGGCGGTGTTCGTCTACCAGATCGAGTCCTACCGCTACTGGCAGGAAAAGCTCGGAAGAACCGACTTCGTCTACGGACAGTTCGGCGAGAACTTCACCGTCGAAGATTTGCCCGACGACGGCGTCTGCATCGGCGATCGTTACGCGATCGGCAGCGCGGTGTTCGAGGTCGCGGCGCCCAGGGTCACCTGCTATCGCGTCGGCATTCGCATGAATGAGCCCCGCATGGCCGCGCTCCTGACGTCGAGCGGACGGCCCGGCTTCTACTTCCGTGTCCTGAAGGAGGGCGAGGTTGGCGCCCGCGACGAGATCGTGAAGGTCGAAGAGGATCGAGCGCGGATGTCGGTCGCCGAGGTCAACGCGCTCCTTTATTCGCCTCCGCATCCGCGCGATCGAGTGGAACGGGCCTCGCAGATTGCCGCGCTCTCGCCCGGCTGGCGGTCGTCCTTCATGGCCTTGCTGGGCAGCCGGTCGGACGGCAATGCCGGACTCGCGCCGGCGGCGGCCGCGCGCCCGGCCGCGCCCGGATTCCGGCCGCTGAAGGTGACGGCGATCGACGAGGAGTCGGCCGATGTCGTGTCACTGACGTTGCAGGCCTCCGACGGCGAGCCGCTGCCGGAAGCGCTGCCGGGCCAGTACGTCGTCGTGCGCCTTCGGCCAAGCGTCGGCGGCGCGCCGCTCTTTCGCAGCTACTCCCTTTCGGGACCCCCCTCGACAGATCACTACCGGATCAGCGTGAAGATCGAGCCCAACGGCGCGGCGGGCCCGTATCTGAGGGACCATGTTCGGGTGGGCGATGGTTTCGAGGTCAGCTCGCCGCGCGGAACCTTCATCCTCAAGTCCGGCGCGGGGCCCGTGGCGCTCCTCAGCGCGGGAATCGGGGCGACGCCGGTGCTTGCGATGCTCCACGCCCTATCGTCGGCCCATTCGACGCGTTCGGTGCTGTGGCTGCACGCCGCGCGCGACGGAAGGCACTTCCCGTTCGCCGCCGAGGTTCGGCGCCTTGTCGCGGACCTGGGGGGCGGCCGCAGCTATGTCTCATTCAGCCGGCCCGAGGCCGCCGACCGGCTTGGGACGGACTTTGACGCCGAGGGCCGTCTCTCGCGGGCGGTGTTCGACAAGGTCGGCCTGACGCCGGACGCCGACGTCTACCTATGCGGGCCGGGCCGCTTCATGGCGGACATGAGAGCGGCCCTGGCGGAGCTTGGCCTCAGCCCGGAGCGCATTCACAACGAGATCTTCAGCGGTGGCGACCCGCGGACGCCGGGCGTCGTCGGCGCGGTGACGAAAACTCCGCATCGGCCGCCGGTCGACCTCGCAACCGGCCCCCTCGTCTCGTTCGCGCGCAGCGGCGTAGCCGCCCACTGGAATCCGTCGGCCTATCAGAGCCTGCTGGAACTGGCCGAGGCGTGCGACGTCCCGGTGCGCTGGGCATGCCGGACCGGCGTCTGCCACAGCTGCGAGAGCGGTCTCATCTCGGGAACGGTCGTCTATCGGCCTCAGCCGCTCGATTCGCCGGCGACGGGCAACCTGCTCATCTGCTGTTCGCGCCCGGTTGGCGACGTCGTTGTCGATTTGTGACGGCAGCCGCGGGTCCCGGAGGACGGGAGCTGGCCGCCTGTTTGCGCCACTGCGCAGGTTGCCGATCCCTCCTCCGACCCGCAGGGCCGGCCCGAGACCCATTCGTCGGCTATCCGGCATCAGCGACTTTCCTGGCGCGGATCATCGTGCGGGTCCAAATACTCGAGACCGAGTGGACCAATCGCCGTCACTTGCGTGACGTACTCGCCGGACTTGGCGTAGTGAAAATGCCAAGTGTCGCCCGGCAGAACGATGACGCTGCCGGGCGGATAGGCGGTTACCTTGTCCCCATCGAACGCCTCGCCGAGCCCAATGTAGAAGACGCCGGACATGACGGTGTAGATTTCGATCCTCCGGATGCCTGTGCGGCATGAGCTTCACCCCGGACGGCACTTTCACCCGGATCAGGTAGGGGCCCGGCTTCGAGGGTTCGCCGATGACGACCGCGAGCCGCACGGACGGTGGAAACGCTGAGAACGGCTTCCAGTCGATCTCCTCGGGAAGGATAGCCCGGAACTCGGCTTGCCCTGGCTGGTGCGCCGCCTTCATTGGCAGGCCTGTCTATCTCGCCTTCTTGTTGAGCGTATCGATCAGAAGCCTGGCGGCCGGGCCCGACGAGGCCGGGTTCTGGCCGGTGATCAGCTGGCCGTCGGCGACCGTGTGAACGCCCCAGTTCTTGACCTTGGAAAACACGGCGCCGAGGCTCATCAATTCGTCCTCGACAAGGAAGGGGACGACTTTCGTCAATCCTACCGCTTCTTCCTCGCCATTGGTGAAGCCGGTCACGGTTTTGCCTTCTGCGAGCGGCCTGCCGTCCGGCGTCTTGACATGGCGCAGCGCGCCGGTTGAGTGGCAGACCACCGCGAACGTCTTGCCGGCGGCCAGGAAGGATTCCAGCAGCCTGATCGAGTTCCTGTCTTCGGCGAGATCCCACATCGGCCCGTGGCCTCCGGGGTAGAACACGGTGTCGTAATCGTCCTGCTTGACGCTATCGAGGCGCGCTGTCCTGTCGAGCTGAGCGTTGGCGTTGGCGTCCTTTTCGAACCGCCGGGTGATGTCGGTCTGGAAGCTCGGCTCGTTGCTCTTGGGATCGAGCGGCGGACGCCCCCCCTTCGGCGACGCCAGGGTGACCTCCGCGCCGGCGTCTTTGAAGACATAGTAAGGCGCCGCCAGTTCCTCGAGCCAGAAACCGGTCTTGCGCCCCGTATTGCCGAGCTGATCGTGGGAGGTCAGAACCATCAGGACTTTCATGATGCGCTCCTTTCGGTGGTCGTTGAACAATGGCCGGCATTGCTGCGCTTACAAGAGGGAGGATCGTGGTCGCAGTGCTCAAACCCTCGACTTGATTTCATGGCGGCGTGTCGGATCTCCCCTGAGCCGTTGCGCGCCTGCAGATGGCGTCGCACGAACTGAAGTCAGGCGTTTTCACCGCTTCGGATAGGCCGTGAAAACGTAGTCTTTCGCCTCAACCAGGGTGTGGCAGGCAAACCCGCATTTGGCGTCGTGCTCCTGCGGCGGCGTGTCATTGACGTCGCCGGGCCTGAACGTATCGGCTGCAGGGTCGTACTCGAATTCGGCATATCCCCATCCGCCGCTGTCGGCGAACCGCTTGGCGTCCTTCGCCATGAAATCCACGTCATGGAGAGCGCCGGGCACTGTCGGGTCGCCGGGCTCATCGTCAGCCTTCTTCGCGTTCCAGTGGATCTTCGCCATCTTGGCGCCGTCGGGGAAAGGCTTGCCGTTGCCGGGAATGCCTGCCTCGTAGGCTCCGATCATGGCGGGATTGCCGAGGATTGTCTCGATCGTATCTCCATTTTGACTGACAGCGACGGTTTGCCAATCCTCGTATCCTCTGAACTCGGAGAAGGCGAGACCGCCCGGCACCTGCAAGGCGTACTTGTCTTGTGCAGCAAGGGCGATGCCGCCCAGCGCAGCGAGCAGCGCCACAACCGTGGCCGTCGATCGGATGCTCGTGGACCTCATCTTCACCTCCCTGTCGGAGCTGGTCGCGAATACGCTTCGGAGAAGCGGCATAGCCGGCGCGAGTTCGTCCTGGACGGGCTCAGCCGCGGAGTCCGCGTCGCATGCCGTTCACTGGTCCGATCACGCCCTTGCTCAGGCGCAATCCGTCATTCCGAACCCACGTGAGCGCCTTTCTCAGCCACAGAGCGTTTCATGAAGACGACGCAGAACGTGACCGCAAAGGTCAGCACGGCCATCATCCAAAAGGTGTCGAAAAAGGCGAGCGACGACGCCTGCTGCTGGTGCAAGTTTGCGAGTTGCCGCCAAGCGAGTTGCTGCGCGGCGACCGGATCGCCGGTTTGCTGAAGGAAGAACGCTTGAGCCCGCGCGAGGAAGGAATTGACAGCCGGGTTGAAGGGATCGAGGGATTCGCCAAGTCGAAGGACGTGAAACTGATCGCGCCGCTCTTCAAAGGTCTGGGACAAGGACACCCCGACGCTGCCCCCCTCGTTGCGTAGGAGACTCGCCAACCCAATGGCGGCCCCGCGCAACGCCACGGGCGTATAGAGATACGCGGCGACGTTCGCGGGAGCAAAAAATACCGCCAGTCCCGCGACCAGGACCACCCGAGGCCAAACGACTTGACCGGGGCTGATGTCGAGGTTCAGCTGGGACATCCAATAGTTTCCAACGGTCATCAGCAACAGCCCGGCGGCGATCAGCCAGCGGGCGTCCGTCCGCAGCCCGATCAGGCGGCCGACGATCGGCATCGCCATGACGGCAAAAAATCCGGCCGGCGACATCACCAACCCGGTGCTCAGAGCGTCATAACCAAACAGCGACTGAAGCAGCCCAAGCATCGACTTCGTTGAGGCATAGAGCGCAACATAAGCGCAGAATGTCATGATGCAGCACGCGGCGAGGTTGCGTTCCGTCAGCACGCGGAAATTGACGACCGGATTGCGGTGACGCAACTCCCATATAACTAATGTAATAAGGCCCGCCCCAAAGCAAAACGTCAACGTCTGGATGCGCCAAAACGGATCCCCCAGCCAGTCCCATTCCTGGCCCTTGCTGAGCAGCACTTCCCACGAGACCATGACGATGGCCAGCAGCGACAAACCGATCCCATCGAAATGGAACGGCTGCCTCTTCAGTTCCGCACGCTGGGCGACGAGATAGTCAGGATCGCGAAGCACGGCATAGCACCCGCCGATCGCTAGAAGACCGACAGGCACGTTGATCAGGAACACCCAGCGCCAATTGTAAGTGTCGGTAATCCAGCCGCCCAAGGTCGGCCCGACCACCGGCGCGATCAGCACGGCAAGACCGAACAGCGTCATGGCGACGCCTTGCTTTTCTCGAGGGAAGGCGTCCAGCAAGATCCCCTGACTGCCGGGTTGCAGACCGCCGCCCGCCAGCCCCTGGATGACGCGGAACAGGATAAGCTGACTGAGGCTCCCGGCCAATCCGGACAGCAAGGAACTGAGGGTGAAGATTGCAATCGACGCCAGGAAGTAGTTGCGGCGACCCAGATGAGCGCTGAGCCAGCCGGTAATCGGCAGGATGAAGGCATTGGCGGCAAGGTAGCTGGTGATCACCCACTCGGCGTCGTCGGCGGCAGCCGACAGGCCTCCGGCGATGTAGCGCAGCGCCACCAGAGCGATGGTGGTGTCGAGCACCTCCATGAACGCCGGCACGACGACGATGGCGGCGACCAGCCAGGGGCTTCGGGCGGCATGGGATCGGGCGGGCGAAAGCGCCGCGGCTGTCACTTGTTTGCGCCCGGCGGGTTGGCGATCGAACCGCCGGACTGTGATTGAGGCGAGGCCGCCTGGAGGAACTTCCCGGCGTTGGGCCCGGTGGGCGGCTCTTTGAAGTAGACGTAGGGAACGACCGACGTGCCGATGAATAGCGGGTTCTTGTCCGGATCGTAGTTCTCAAGGTCGATGCGAACCGGCAGTCGCTGCACCACTTTGACGAAGTTGCCCGTGGCGTTCTCCGCCGGCAGCAGCGCCAAGGTCGATCCGGTCCCCTCGGTGAAGCCGGAAATGCGCCCCTTGAACACGTGGCGGCCGCCATACATGTCGACGTACAGATCGACCGGCTGGCCGATCCGCAAGTCGCCGAGCTCCGTCTCCTTGAAATTGGCGTCGACCCAGATTTCATTGAGCGAGCGGATCGCCATCAGGCTCTGGCCAACCTGCACATTGTCGCCCGGATTGACGTTCCGGCGCGTGATGACGCCATCGATCTCCGCCACGACGTCGCAGTAGCGCAGATCGAGCTGCGCCTGGGCGAGATCGCGCTTGGCGACCTCGAGCTTGGCCTCGGCCTGCTTGACGTCCGGCGCGTCGGCCGCGAGGCGAGCGAAGGTGCTGTTGACGTCGCCCTCCTTTTCGAACGCCTCGACCATGTGACGGGGCCCTTCGTCGAACGAATGGACGACGCCGAGTTGAGCCGCACTCTGAATCATCGCCGCCTGCGCCTGGAGCACGGAAGAAAAGGTCTGATCGAGATTGGGCGGAACCTGGCCGAGCTTTGCCTCGTCGGGTTGCGGCGGCAATCCCAAAGAGGCGCGGATTTGACGGACATCGGCCAGCGCCGCGACAACGTCCGCGCGCGCCGCCAACAACTCCGCCTGCCGCCGGTCGTACACCTCTCGGGGGATATCGTTCGTCACCACCAACTTGGCGGCCCGATCGAAGTCAAGCTGAGCCAGCGCGAGCGCGGCCTTGGTCTTATCGACATCGGCGATCCGGGCTTGGAGCAGGGAGACCCGGTCGTCGACGGTCTCGATGGCGTGCTCGAGCGCCCGGCGCCGGCTCATGGCCTCCGCTTCGATGCCGCGCACGTTGGCGTTCGCTACCGCCAGCTCCGCAGTCGCCGTATCGACAGCCGCCTGTTTGATCGCGACGGCGATCTGAAAGGGTTCCTTGTCCAACTGGACGAGCAGGTCTCCCTTGCGCACCCGGTAGTTGTCGTCGACGAGAACGCGCGCGACCTGACCCCGGACGCGCGCGGCCACGAAGGTCACGTGACCGTTGACGTAGGCGTCGTCCGTTGACACCGTGTTGAGGGCCGTCTGGACCCACGGAATTCCAAACCAGAGGGCGGCGGCCAGGATCAGGAGGCCGATGACTCCAAGCAGGATTCTTCGCCGCCCCGTGGCCTTCGGCTTCTGTGGCGGGACGGCCCCGGCGCCAGGAGGCCCCGGAGAGGCGGGCGTCGGCGAGGCGGGAGCGGCAGGCGTGTGCTGGGGTGGCGTCGAATCCGCGAAGTCGGCTCGGGTCCTTGCGGTCGCCTCGGGACCTTGCTCGCTCATGGGCGGGACTCCTGTCACCAAACGGATGGACGACAAGCCTCTCGAGCCTCGCAGACGCTACTCTATTCGACGCCCCGGCGCCAAGCGCCATCAGGGGCGCTTGACGAATTCAGAGTTGTCCACGCCACCCTCGTTCAAGGCGGCGACAAGCGCCCGTTCTCCCGTGAAGTCGCTTTCTTCATTCGACCCTTTGCAGGCGATCATTGTGATGAGGTTTCCTCAGGGTTGGCGAGCAGGCATCGATTGCGAGAACGCGTGAGCCGAGCCTCAGTTTGAAATTCGGCTCGAGGGGGGACGCAGGCGCTCCTCTCGCGCCAGGCCGATGGCGCGAAGTCTTCTGTCGTCAGCAAAATTGCGTGAGCAAATTATTGCGGAAAACCGGAAATCGCGCTAGTCTGCCTCCATGCCGCGATCCGATCCGACGCCAGATTCCTCCTCCGCCGGCCTCGCCGGCGCCGGTTGGCGGCCGTCTTCGCCGGAAAGAGGCGCGTCGATAATTTTTTTGCCCCCGGATCGGCTCGTAACCCATTGAAGAGTCTCGTTTCGGACGAGAGAATCCAAGGAAATCCAAACTTTGCAACCATCGTTTTGGCGGGTTTTCGCGGAGCGTTGATGCACGGCTGCGCGGGCCTGAGGAAATCCAAATCTCACGCTCGGCAAAAGCGGCCCCGGCGCTAGGACGGACGCTCGGTCGCGCCGCTGGATCGCTTTGGCCCCGTCATTCATCAAGAAGACGGGCGCTTTTTTCGCGCCCTATCGCCGCTGGCCAAGTCGGACGGACATTGACTCCGCCGTTCGTCGTCGCGCTCAATGATCCCGGGCCAATGCGCGCAACCTCCGGCAGGCGGCGCGCCGGCAGGGAGACATGCGGGCGATGGCCGATCCGGCACGCGGAATACACGCCGCAGACAAGCAGATGCGCTCGCTCGCCGACCCTGTGGGCCGGCTCCTGACCGAGGGCTTCCACCTGCTCGGCCTGTTCGCCATCGGCGCGGCGACGGTCTGGGCGGCGGCGGCCGCGTTTTACGGGATGATGCAGAGGGGCTCGCCTTCGATCGAGGACCTCCTGCTGCTCTTCATCTATCTCGAAATCGGCTCGATGGTCGGCATCTATTTTCGCACCCATCATATGCCTGTCCGCTTCCTGCTCTACGTCGGCATCACGGCTCTCACCCGTCACATGATCGGCTACGTCCAGGAGACGACGGGGGCGGACCTCGGAGTGCTGATCCTGGCCGGCGCGACCTTGATCCTTGCGCTCGCCGTTCTCGTCATCCGCTACACCTCCAATCGCTTTCCGAGCCCGACCTACGGCGAGTCGGGCCAAAGCGGCGTCCGGGTGGACTGACGGTCTGGAGAGACGCCGCTTAAGGGAAATCCGATGGCCTTCGATCTCATCATCCGCAACGCCACGCTCGCCGATGGGCGCAAGGGGCAGGACGTCGCCGTCTCAGGCGGCCGCATCGCCGCGATCGGCTCGAAAATCGAGGCCGAAGCGCGCGAGTCGCTCGATGCCCGCGGCTATCTCCTGGCGCCGCCCTTTGTCGACTGCCATTTCCACATGGATGCGACGCTGTCGCTCGGTCAGCCTCGCCTCAACCAGTCCGGCACTCTGCTCGAAGGCATTGCGCTGTGGGGCGAACTGAAGCCGCACTTGACGCACGAGGCCGTAGCCGAGCGCGCGCTCCGCTATTGCGACCTCGCCGTGTCGCAGGGGCTGCTTGCGGTCCGCAGCCATGTCGATGTCTGCGACGACAGACTGCTCGCGGTCGAAGCGCTGCTCGACGTCAAGTCGAAGGTGAAGCCTTACCTCGATCTGCAGCTGGTCGCGTTCCCGCAGGACGGGTATTTCCGCTCGCCGACCGCCGCGCGCAATCTCGAACGCGCGCTCGACCTTGGCGTCGACGTCGTCGGCGGCATTCCGCATTTCGAGCGCACGATGGCGGACGGCGCCGCTTCGGTGAAAGCGCTGTGCGAGATCGCCGCGAAGCGCGGACTCATGATCGACCTGCATTGCGACGAGAGCGACGATCCTCTGTCGCGCCACGTCGAGACGCTGGCCGCCGAGGCGCATCGTCTCGGCCTCGGCGGGCGGGCGACCGGATCGCACCTCACCTCGATGCATTCGATGGACAATTACTACGTCTCGAAGCTGATCCCGCTGATCGCCGAGTCCAGGATCAACGCCATCGCCAACCCGCTGATCAACCTGACCCTGCAGGGACGTCACGATTCGTATCCGCGCCGGCGCGGCGTGACGCGGATCGCCGAGATGCGCGCCCTCGGCATTCCCGTCGCGCTCGGGCAGGATTGCGTCATGGACCCGTGGTATGGCCTCGGCGGGGCCGACATGCTCGACGTCGCCCATATGGCGGTGCACGGCGCTCCGATGACCAGCCGCGAGGCGATCCGCTGGACGTTCGACGCGGTCACCGCTATTCCCGCGCGCATCCTCGGCCTCGAGAACTATGGCGTTGCGGTCGGCGCCAACGCGGACCTCGTGCTGTTGCAGGCGGCCGATCCGATCGAGGCCGTACGGTTGCGGGCGACGCGGCTCCTGGTTCTGCGACGCGGACGCGTTATTGCGCGAACGCCGGCGCGCGAAACGGCGCTGGCGCTGCCAGGCCGCCCGCAGACGCTCGATCCGGCGTCTTACGCCCCGGGTTGAAGGGCCGAGGTCAATCGCGCCGGCGATCCTTTTGCCCGGCGATGGCGCGCAGGTGGCGTCCGGCGTGGTTCGCGACAACGCCCGTAAGCGACAGGATGGCGGCGGACGCATCTTCGAGCGGTGCGATGAGGTCGCTTCGGAAACCGGCCAGTCCGGAAGGGTCGGACTGCGCACGTGCGACCCGCTGATCGAATTCCTCGCGGGTGAAATCTCCCTCGGGAAAGAGCCCGTCGCGGTTGAGCGCCTCCACCTCGGCGCGCATGTCGCTATAGCCGAGGTTGGCCACGGTCGTGGCCCAGGTCATCCAAACGACCAACTCGCGGCGTGGGGCCGCCTCCTGGCGGAGACGCGCGAGAAAGGCCCGCATGTCCTCATCGGTCATCGCGCCCCTGGCCCGCACGAGGTAGCCCAGCGCCGCGAGCGCCGAGGCGCGCGCGAATTCGTCGCCCTTAGCGGACTCGATCGCCCGGCGCAGCGGCTCGGAATCGCCGTTGAACACCCGGATGAGGATGCCAGGCAGCGTTTCCGTCACGGCGTCGTCAAGCCACGCCGAGATGCGTCGGTCCTCGCCTATGAGCTTGCACAGGATCGGATAGACTTCGAGTCTCAGCCCTCTCGCCGCAGAAATGGACAATGTAGAACGCCTGCGCCCCGGAGAGGGCCTCACGTCGTCCCGCCGCGAATTCGCCAAGCCGCCGGATCAGGCGCGACGAGACGTCGTCCCAGTTCCCCGAGGCCCAGGACAGGAACTCGCGCGGCGGATTCTCGATGTCGAGCGCATTGAGCGCGTCGACCCAGGGGAGGATAGGAGCGTTGTCGTCGATCCGCATGTGCAACCCTTTCTGCGTACGTCGCAGCGCAAGTTGCATCGGTCGTGCCGAGCCAGACTGAAGCAATTTTTACCTCAATCTCGGCCGGCGCGCGAACATTCCGGGAACTTCCGTGCGCACAATGGCGCTGACGAAGCGTCAATCCCCCCATCGCGGCGCGCGGCGTTTTGTATCGGAATGAGACGCCGGCGCGGGCTCGAATGCGCCCGCCCTGCTCACGCCGCCATGCAGCACTTCTTGTATTTCTTGCCGCTGCCGCAGGGGCACGGATCATTGCGGCCGACGCCGCGGAGTGGGTTGACGTAGGGCGTATCGGACGAATTGTCCTCGGGACCGGCGGTGTCCTCGCCGAGTTCGTCGCTATCGTCGTCGCCGAAAGTCCAGGTCTCGAGCGCTCCGATTGCGTCGTCTAACGGAAGCACCATCCGATCGCGAAACGCCGCGAGACCCGCTGGATCGCTCCGCGCGAGACCGACAACCTCATCGAAGTCGGCAAGCCCGAAGTCGGCGGCGTCGAGCACACCCTCCTTGGTCAGAAGGGCGGCCTCCATCTTGAGGTCCTCGTAGCCGAGCGCCGCGGCGGTCTCCGCCCAACAGAACCAGAAACCCGAAACGTCGCGCGGGAGCGACTCGCGCCGCAGGCGCCGTAGCAGTTCGCGCATCGCTTCGTCGTCGAAAACGCCCTTTGACCGCACCAAATAACCGAGCGCCTCGAGCGCGGCGCCGCGCGCGAATTCATCCCCGGCCGCAGATTCGATCGCGGTCAGAAGCGGTCCGACATCGCCGTCGAACACCTTGATGAGGATGCCGGGCAACGTCTCGCCGATAGCGTCGCTGAGCCAGAGCTCGATGTCCGGATCGCCGGCGATCAGACGGCAGAGCGGCTCGTAAGCGCGCGTCTCGCGCATCTGCCCGCACAGGTGAAGGATATAAAACACCTGGTACTCGACGGCTTCGCCGTCTGCTGCTCCCGCCGCGAACGCGCGCAGCCTCGCGATGAAGCGCGGCGCGGCCACCTCCCAGCGCTCTAGGGCCCAGGCCATTGCTTCCCGCGGGAAGCCGCGGTTCTCCGCAAACAGTCGCAGCGCCTCGTCAGCGTTCATTGCCGATGCCTTCGCATGAGTTTCTTCACTGGGCGGGCCGGATCGACGCCCTTATCCTTCCGCGCGTTTGGCGAGCGCAGCGGCGCGAATGGCGCTGAGCGTCGTGGAGGGCGTGATCGCCTCCAGGTCAATCTTGACATGCACGATCGACGGCGCCCCCGAGGCCAGCGCGCGCTCGAAGGCGGGCAGGAACTCGGCCGTTTCCTCGACCGTCTCGCCGTGCCCGCCGAACGCGCGGGCGTAAGCGGCGAAATCGGGATTGCGCAGGTCCGAGGCGACCATCCGGCCGGGATAAGCACGCTCCTGATGCATGCGGATCGTCCCGTATGCGCCGTTGTCGATCAAGATGACGACGACAGCCAAACCATACTGGACCGCGGTCGCAAATTCCTGTCCGTTCATGAGAAAATCGCCATCGCCGGTAAAGCAGACGACCGGACGATCGGGAAATGCGCGTTTGGCGGCGATCGCCGCCGGCAGCCCAAAACCCATCGATCCGGAGGTGGGTCCGAGCTGCTGTTCGACATGGCGGAAGCGCAGGAAACGATTGACCCAGATGGTGAAGTTTCCGGCGCCGGTGGCGAAGATCGCCTCCGGCAGGCGTCGGCGCACCACGAACATGATCTCGCTCATCTGCACTCGGCCAGGATTGACCCGGGCCTGCTCGCTCCAAGCAAGATAGTCGGCGCGCGCCTGTCGCGTTTCTGCCGACCAGCGGATCACCCGCGGCGGTTCGACGCCTTCGAGCGCGGCGCAGAATTCCGGCGAGGTGGCGATGACGCCAAGCGTCGGATGGTAGTTGCGGCCGATCTCGAGCGGATCGGGGTAAACATGAATGAGCCGCTGACGCGGCGCGGGAATGTCGAACAGCGTGTAGCCCTGGGCCGCCGCCTCGGACATGCGCCCGCCGACCAACAAAACGAGATCGGCGCCTTCTATCCGGGCCTTCAGCTTTGGATTGGCCGACAAGCCGATCTCGCCGGCGTAATTGTCGTGCTCGCCGTCGAAAGCGCTGGCGCGGCGGAACGAGCCAGCGACCGGCATGTCGAATCGCTCGGCGAACCGCGCGAAGGCTGCCGCCGCCCGCTCGGTCCAGCCCGGACCGCCGAGGATGGCGATCGGCCGCTCGGCCGCCCACAGCATCCTCTGCAGTTCGGCCATCTGCGTGAGCCCCGGCCAGATCGGAACGCGAAACGCTTTCGGCGCGTCTGGGACTTCGGCCGTCTCGAGCAGCATGTCCTCGGGCAGCGCGATCACGACGGGGCCGGGCCGCCCCTGCATGGCGACGTGGAATGCGCGCTGAACGACCTCCGGGATCTGCGCCGCGGATTGGATTTCAGTCGTCCACTTGGCGACCGAGCCGAACAGGGCGCGATAGTCCATCTCCTGGAAGGCGCCGCGCCCGAGCATCGCGCGCTCGACTTGTCCAACGAACAAAATCATCGGCGCGGAATCGTGTTCGGCGATGTGAACGCCGTGGGCGGCGTTGGTCGCGCCCGGTCCCCGGGTGACGAAGCAGATTCCTGGGCGACCCGTAAGCCGCCCCTCCGTCAACGCCATCATCGCGGCGCCCCCTCCTGCCGGCAGACGGTGAGCTCGATCGTCGTGTCATACATAGCGTCGAGCGCGGCCAGATAAGATTCGCCGGGGATGCAGTAGATGCGCTCGACGCCCTGGATCACGAGTTGGTCGACGAGAAGCTGCCCGCCGGTGCGGAGCGTTGGCAGGGACATGGGCGCGGGGAGTCCGGAGATTGCGGGGGCGGCACTCTACGCGTCGGAAACCGATCCGAGCAAGCAGAGCGCCTATGCGCCGCAAAAGGTCGGGCGCGACGATCGGGCGCGGGCGATCGCCTTGCGAAAGGGCAGCCTTCCCGCCATGGTGTTTTCCGTCATGGCTTCCTCCGCCGACCGCCCCGCCGTCGAACTCGGCGTGCTCGCCAGTTTGAACGCCAGAGCGCGTGAAATCTTTCGACGCCTCGTCGAGTTGTACCTGACGACCGGCGACCCGATGGGATCCCGCCATTTGTCGCGCATGCTGCCGATCTCGCTCTCGCCGGCCTCTGTGCGCAACGTGATGCAGGACCTCGAGGAGCTTGGGCTGATCTACGCGCCGCACGCCAGCGCGGGCCGGCTGCCGACCCAGCAGGGCTTGCGCTTGTTCGTCGACGCGCTGCTGGAATTCGGCGATCTCGGTCGCGAGGACCGCGCAAGGATAGACGCCCAGGTGCGGGCCGCCGCGGAGGGCGGCGGATTCGAAGGCGCGCTGGCCGAGACGACGAGTATCCTTTCGGAACTCACCCGCGGCGCCGGAATCGTGCTGACGACCAAGTCCGACCCGTCGCTCAAGCACGTTGAGTTTCTACGTTTGGAGCCGGAAAAGGCGCTTGCCGTCTTGGTCGCGGAAGACGGATCCATCGAGAACCGCGTCATTGTGACGCCGGCCGGGCTGCCGCCCTCGGCGCTCACCGAGGCCAGCAACTATCTGAACGCCAGGATTCGCGGGCGGACGCTCTCTGAGGTCACCGCGGAGATCGAGTCCGAGCGACGGCGCGCGCGCGGCGAACTGGACACAATCGCGGCGCGTCTTGTCGAGGCCGGGCTCGCCTCTTGGGCCGGCGCGGCGGAAGCGCGCGATCAACTTATCGTCCGCGGCCAGGCCAATCTCTTGGGCGACGTCCGGGCGGCGGAGGACATCGAAAGAATTCGCACGCTGTTCGCCGACCTCGAGACCAAGACCGACGTGATCGAACTCCTGCATCGGGCCGAAACCGGCGACGGGGTGAAGATTTTCATCGGCTCCGAAAACAAGCTATTTTCGCTGTCCGGATCCTCAATGATCGCAGCGCCGCTACGCGGCGGCGACCATCGAATTGCCGGCGTTCTCGGGGTCATCGGTCCGACGCGACTGAACTATGGCCGCATCGTGCCGATGGTCGAGTATGCTGCGCAAGTGCTCGGCGATCTCAAACGATCTCGTTGACGCGGGACGGCGGAAGGGAGCGCGGTTCATGTCGAACGCCGTAGAATCGACGCACAGTCTCGGTTCGTCGATCGAACGCCTCGAATGCAAGTGGGCCTCGATCGCGGCCTTCGGCGTCCTGCTCGCAATTCTGGGCTTTGCCGCACTGGCCTTCGCGCTCATCGCCACCGTCGCGACGGTAACGCTGAACGGAGTCCTGTTCCTGATCGCAGGCGCCGCCGAAATCGCGATCGGCATGCATTCGCGGACGTGGGGCCTGTTCTTTCTCTGGGTGATCGGCGGCGTTCTCTATCTCGCCGCCGGCGTTATCTGCATCGTCAACCCTTTGCTCGCCTCGGTCGTCTTGACGCTTCTGCTTGGCGCAGGCCTCGTCGCAGCGGGCCTGGTGCGCCTCGCGTTAGCCTTTCGATTGCCTCCCGTTCCCTCTCGCCTGCTGATATTCGTTGCGGCTGCGATCACAATTCTTCTGGGTTTGGTCATCGTCACCCACTGGCCAATGGACAGTGTCTACGTTTTGGGGACTCTGCTCGGCGTCGACCTTCTTTTCCACGGCGCCGGATGGGTGAGTTTCGGACTAGGACTGCACGCGCGGAGCTGAGACTTCGTGGCGGCCAAGATCACATAAGGAGCAAACAATGACAAAATGGGTCTATTCCTTCAGCGCCGAGCGCGCGGAAGGACGGGGGGAGATGAAAAATCTGCTCGGCGGCAAGGGCGCCAATTTGCACGAAATGGCGTATCTTGGGCTGCCTGTGCCTCCCGGCTTCACCATTTCCACTGAACTTTGCACCTACTTCTACGCCAACGGCAAGACCTATCCGGCCGATCTGGCCGAGCAGGTCAACGCCGCGGTGGCGGAGGTCGGGCGCCACACCGGCCACGTGTTCGGCGACGCCTCCAATCCCCTCCTGCTGTCGGTTCGGTCGGGCGCACGCGCCTCGATGCCGGGCATGATGGACACCGTCCTCAATCTTGGCCTCAACGACACTTCGGTCGTCACGCTCGCCAAGACCTCGGGCGACGAGCGCTTTGCTTACGACAGCTATCGTCGCTTCATCCAGATGTATTCGAACGTCGTGCTCGACGTCGACAGCCATAATTTTGAGGACATCCTCGAGCATTACAAGGACGGCAAGGGCTATTCGCTCGACACCGACCTCAAGGCCGGCGATTGGCGCGAAGTCATCGTCGAGTACAAGGCCAAGGTTCAGGAGGCGACCGGCAAGCCCTTCCCGCAGGAGCCAAAGGACCAGCTCTGGGGCGCAATCGGAGCCGTCTTCTCGTCCTGGATGAACACTCGCGCGATCACGTATCGCCGGCTCAACAACATTCCGGCCGACTGGGGTACGGCGGTCAACGTGCAGGCGATGGTGTTCGGCAACATGGGCGAGTCGTCGGCGACCGGGGTCGCTTTCACCCGCAACCCGTCGACCGGCGAAAACGCGCTTTACGGCGAGTTCCTGGTGAACGCCCAGGGCGAGGACGTCGTGGCCGGCATCCGCACGCCGCAGAACATCACGGAAGTCGCGCGCAAGGCGGCCGGATCCGACAAGCCCTCGCTCGAGTCGCTCATGCCCAAGGTGTTCCATCAGTTCGTCGACACGACGAAGCTGCTGGAGAAGCACTACAAAGACATGCAGGACATGGAGTTCACGGTCGAGCGCGGCAAGCTCTGGATGCTGCAAACGCGCAACGGCAAACGCACGGCCCGCGCCGCGCTCAAGGTCGCCGTGGAGATGGCCAATGAGGGGCTCATCTCCCGCAATGACGCGATCACCCGGGTGGAACCGGCCGCGCTCGATCAGCTCTTGCATCCGATGCTCGATCCGAAAGCGAAGTCCGCCCCGATCGCCACCGGCTTGCCCGCGTCTCCCGGCGCAGCCACCGGCGCGATCGTCTTCTCGGCCGCCGACGCGGAAGCCGCCAGCAAGGCCGGCCGCAAGACCATCCTGGTTCGCGTCGAAACCTCGCCTGAGGACATTGGCGGCATGCACGCCGCCGAGGGCATCTTGACGACGCGCGGCGGTATGACGTCGCATGCCGCCGTCGTTGCGCGCGGAATGGGCAAGCCGTGCGTGGCGGGGGCGGGCTCGATCCGCATCGACTATGCGAAGGAGACGATGACCGCCGGCGGCGTCACGCTCAAGAAAGGCGACGTCATCACCATCGATGGCGCGAGGGGCGAGGTCATTAACGGCGCGGTGCCGATGATCAAGCCGGAAGTCACCGGCGATTTCGCCATCCTCATGGGCTGGGCCGACGCGGTGAGGCGCATGAAAGTGCGCGCCAACGCCGAGACGCCCGAGGATGCGCGCCACGCCCGAGAGTTCGGCGCCGAGGGCATCGGGCTCTGCCGCACCGAGCACATGTTCTTCGAAGGCGATCGGATCGTCGCAATGCGCGAAATGATCCTGGCGGAAACCGAGGAAGGCCGACGCGCCGCGCTCGCCAAGCTGCTGCCGATGCAGCGACAGGACTTCGCGGACATCTTCGAGATCATGAGCGGCCTGCCGGTCACGATCCGCCTGCTCGACCCGCCGCTGCACGAGTTCCTGCCGAAGACCGACGAGGAGATCGACGAGGTTTCCAAGGCGATGGGCGTGTCCGCCGACAAGCTCCGCGCCCGTTCGGTCGAACTGCACGAGTTCAATCCGATGCTCGGTTTCCGCGGCATTCGTCTGGCGGTCGCCTATCCGGAAATCGCCGAGATGCAGGCGCGGGCGATTTTCTTGGGCGCGGTCGACGCCGGCAAGAAGACCGGTAAACCGGTCACAGCGGAAATCATGCTGCCGGTCATCTTCGGCAAGCAGGAGTTCGACCTGGTCAAGCCGATCATCGTCGCCGCGGCGGAGGCGGTCGCCAAGGAAACCGGAGTCACGGTGCCCTATCAGGTCGGCACGATGATCGAACTGCCGCGCGCGGCCCTGCGGGCGGGCGAGATCGCCGAGAGCGCCGAGTTCTTCTCGTTCGGCACCAACGACCTCACCCAGACGACGCTCGGCATTTCGCGCGACGACGCGGGCTCGTTCCTCGGCCTTTATACGAGCAAGGGCATCCTGCCGGCCGATCCGTTCGTGTCGATCGACACGGTCGGCGTCGGCGAGCTGATCAAGATCGCGGTCGAGCGCGGCAAGGCGACCCGGCCCGGCATCAAGCTCGGGGTGTGCGGCGAGCACGGCGGCGATCCGGCCTCGATCGCCTTTTGCGAGACGGCGCAGCTCGACTACGTGTCCTGCTCGCCCTTCCGCATCCCGATCGCCCGCCTCGCGGCCGCTCAGGCGGCGCTTGGACGCAAGGCCCACTCGACCGCTTGACGGCGGCGGCCAGCCAAAATGACGAGGGGGCGCTCGCGCGAGCGCCCCTTTTTTCTTATCCTCTGCGCTGCAACGCCATCCGGATCGAGACCGCTGCGTGCGGCAGGAGGAAAAACTGTCCGACCCATCGCTCGCCGCATCCACGCCTCCCACGGCCGAACATGCGCGCCTCGCCAAGTCCGCCCTCGACCGTCCGGGCCTATGGAAAGCGATCGGCCCCTATCTCAGCGAGCGCGCCTGGGGAACCGTGCGCGAGGACTACAGCGCGGACGGCGACGCCTGGCGGTACTTTCCTTATGAGCATGGCCGCTCGCGCGCCTATCGCTGGAGCGAGGACGGGCTCGCCGGCGTCTGCGATCGAAACCAGACGCTCTGCTTCGCCCTGAGCTTATGGAACGGGCGCGACCCGTTCCTCAAGGAGCGCCTGTTCGGCCTCGCCGGCCCTGAGGGCAATCACGGCGAGGACGTCAAGGAGTATTGGTGGTACGCCGACGCGACGCCGACCGCCTCCTGGTTGAGCTGGATCTATCACTACCCGCAGGCCGAGTTTCCCTACGTGCGGCTGCGCCAGGAGAACGCCCGCCGCAGCCGGAGCGAGCCCGAGTTCGAACTCGCCGACACGGGCGTGTTCGACGACGGCCGCTGGTGGCGGATCGCCGTCGATTACGCCAAGGCGGCGCCCATGGATCTTTGCGTCCGCATCCGCATCCGCAACGCCGGGCCGGATGCGGCGACGCTGCACGTCCTGCCGACGCTCTGGTGGCGAAACCGATGGACATGGGACAAAGGCGCGGCCCGCCCGGACATTGACGCGGCGACGGCCGAGCGCGCCGGCGAAGCCCTCGCGATCGCCAAGGACGAGACAGGCGCGACCTGGCGCCTAGCGGCGGGCGCCGATCCCAACGGACATCCGCCGGAGCTCCTCTTTTGCGAAAACGAGACCAACCTTCCGCTCCTGTTCGGCGGCAAGCCGACGACGCCATACCCGAAGGATGGAATCAACGACCACGTCGTCTCGGGCGCTCCGACGATCAACCCCGAACGGCGCGGCACGAAAATGGCGGCGCGCTATCGGGTGACGGTGGCGCCCGGCGGCGAGGTCGAGCTTCGGCTGCGCCTTCAGCGCGACGACGCCGGCGCCGCTCCCGATCTCGGCGCAGGCTACGCGGACGTCCTGGCGGCGCGCCGTCGCGAGGCGGACGAGTATTACGCGGCCCTGCGGCCGGCCGAGGCGAATGACGAAGAGGCCGGGATCATGCGCCAGGCCTACGCCGGCATGATCTGGAGCCAGCAGTTCTATCACTTCAGCGTCGAACGTTGGCTCGACGGCGACCCGAGCGAGCCTACTCCGCCGGCGTCGAGGCTGACCCGTCGCGACTGCAAATGGCGGCACCTCAACGCCCACGACATCATCGCCATGCCGGACAAGTGGGAGTATCCGTGGTTCGCCGCCTGGGACCTGGCGTTCCACTGCGTCGTGCTCGCCCGCATCGATCCGGCGGCGGCCAAACACCAGCTGCTGCTGCTGTTTCGCGAATGGTACATGCATCCAAACGGCCAGCTTCCCGCCTACGAGTGGGATTTCTCCGACGTCAACCCGCCGGTTCACGCCTGGGCGGCGCTGGCGGTGTTCCAGATCGACGGCGGCCAGGATTTCGAATTCCTCGCCCGCGTCTTCCACAAGCTCCTGATCAATTTCACCTGGTGGGTCAACCGCAAGGACGCGCTCGGCGACAACGTGTTCGAGGGCGGCTTCCTCGGGCTGGACAATATCGGACCGTTCGACCGCTCGATGGCGCTGCCCGGCGGCGGCGTGCTCGAGCAGTCCGACGGCACCGCCTGGATGGCGAAATATTGCCTCAACATGCTGGAGATGGCGCTGCGCCTCGCCAATCACGACCGGGCCTACGAGGACATCGCGGTCAAGTTCTTCGAGCACTTCGCCTCCATCGCCCAGGCGATGAACGGATTATGGGACGATGAGGACGGCTTCTTCTACGACCGGCTGCGCAAGCCCGACGGCGAGACCATGGTCGTGCGGGCGCGCTCGATGGTCGGGCTCCTGCCGGTGTTCGCTTCCGTGGAACTGCCCACCGCCTTGTGGGAAAGCTTGCCGAACTTCAGCGAGCGGGCGCGCTGGTTCATCGACAACATGCCCCACCTCACGGCCTTTGTGCGGTATTTCACCCGAGGCGGACGCACGGAGCTCATCTGTCTCGTCGACAAGCCGCGGCTCGAGCGCGTGCTCGCGCGCATGTTCGACGAGAACGAGTTCCTTTCGCCCTATGGCCTGCGCTCGCTGTCGCGCTTTCACCGCGACCATCCGCTCGTCCTCGATCTCGGCGGGACCGAGACGCGGCTCGACTACGAGCCGGCGGAGTCGACGACGCCCCTGTTCGGCGGCAACTCGAACTGGCGCGGACCGGTCTGGTTTCCCCTCAACCTTCTCGCCGTCGAGTCGCTTCGCGCGCTGCACCAGGTGCTCGGCGACGACTTCACGATCGAGCTGCCCACCGGTTCCGGAAAGCGCGCGCATCTCGGCGCGGCGGCCGAGGACATCGAGCGCCGGCTCATCAGGCTCTTCCTCAAGGGCGCTGACGGGCGCAGGCCCGCGGACGGCCCAAGCCCGTTGTTCAAGCCGGGCTCCGCCTGGACGGAGCGACCGTTTTTCTACGAGTATTTCAACGCCGACACCGGCGAAGGATTGGGCGCCTCGCATCAGACAGGATGGACGGCGCTGGTTGCGTCCTTGATCGCGCGCCGCGGAAAGGCAAGCTGAGGGCGCCGCTACGCCTGCGACGACCGTCGCTCTCTTCTTGAACGAAGAGAGGGGAACCGGCCACGATTCCCCCTGCGACGTCGCGCTTGCCGTCCGGCTCGGCAAAGTTTGAAGAGACGGGCCGCACCTCGCTCTCTACCCTAACCTTATACGAACGCGGTGGACGGCGCCGTCGTCGACGATCGGGACTCGCACGGGTCGCTCAGACACTTCAATCCCGTCCACTTCAGCAAAGCAGACCCCCCGGCTGACGTTGGCCGGATTGTCGACCGTAATGTCGTATCGCGCGGATCGCCGGCGCACCGTCATCTCGAATTGCGGCCAGGTCTTCGGAATGCAAGGGTCGAGATGCAAGGCTGCTCCGCAGATCTTGAGCCCAAGAATGCTTTCGACCCCGGCGCGCTGCATCCAACCGGCCGAACCCGTGTACCACGTCCAGCCGCCGCGTCCGACGTGCGGCGCGCTCGCGTAGATGTCTGCTGCGACGACATAGGGCTCGACCTTGTATCGGTGCACGTCGGCGCGGGTGCGCGCATGGTTGATGGGGTTGAGCAACGAGAACAGATTAGCCGCCTTGTCGCCTTCGCCGAGCGCCGCGAAGGCCATCACCGACCACAAGGCCGCATGCGTGTACTGTCCGCCGTTCTCGCGGACGCCTGGCGGATAGCCTTTGATGTAACCGGGATCGGTCGCAGTCTTGTCGAACGGCGGCGCAAACAGCAACGCGAGGCCCTCGTCGCGCAGGATCAACTCCCGCTCGACCGCGCTCATCGCTTTCGCCGCCCGATCGGGCTGCGCCGAGCCGGACAAGACCGCCCAGGATTGCGCGATCGAATCGATGCGGCACTCTGTGTTCGCCGACGAGCCCAGGGGTTCGCCGTCGTCGAAGAATGCGCGTCGATACCACTCTCCATCCCAGGCTTCCCGTTCCAGCGAAGCGGCAAGAGTATCGGAGTGCGCGCGCCATGTGGCCGCCCTGTCCGTCTCCTTTCGCGCCTCGGCGATGGGAATGAAAGCCGCCAACGCCGCGTACAGAAACCACCCGAGCCAAACGCTTTCCCCCGCGCCTTTTTCACCGACTCAATTCATGCCATCGTTCCAGTCGCCGGTCCCCATCAGGGGAAGTCCGTGCGCACCGACCGCCAGGGAGGCGTCGAGAGCGAGCGCGCAGTGCTCGAATACGGTTGCCTTCTGGTCAGATATGGTCGGACTGAAGAAGCTGTCATGCTCGCCCGGTTCGAGCGTTTGACCTTCCAGGAAAGGCACGCGTTCATCGAGGACCGTGAAGTCCCCGGTCGCCTCGATGTAGTGAGCGACGGCATATGCGAGCCAAGGACGATCATCCGAGAAGAGAGTTCGCACGCCCTGACCTGAATGGGGCAGCCACCAATGCTGGACGTCGCCTTCGACGAATTGTCGTGCGGCGGCGCGCAGAAGATGCTCGCGAGTCAACTGGGGCCGGGTCACCGCGAGGGCCATTCCATCCTGCAATTGATCGCGGAAACCATAGGCGCCGCTGGCCTGATAGAAGCCGGATCGCGCCCACACGCGGCAGCTCAGCGTCTGGTAGAGGAGCCAGCCGTTGAGCATGACGTCCATCGACCGGTCAGGCGTCTTGACGACGACCGAGCCGAGGATGTCGTCCCATTGACGCTCGATCTCCGCCTCGACCGCGTCGAGATCGGCGGCGCGATAGCGGCCTACGAGGTTTTGCGCGGCTTCGTCGTTTCTGGCTTCGCCCAGAAGGAAGACGACTTCGACGGCTTGACCAGGCGGCAGTACGATCGTGGCGCTCAACGCTGCGCACGGATCGAGGCCCGCCCCGACGGTGTTGGAAAGAGGCGCGGCGCCGGACAGACCGGCGGGCTCGGCGAGCGTACCGTTTCGACCGATGAATTCGCGCCGGTCGCCGGTCCAGTTGGTCTGAGCCGCGCGCAAGTCGGCGAACGCGATCCGCGAGCCGAAGCTCGCATTCCAGGCATTGCGGGCAAACATCGCGCCCGTCACGGCGTCGATCTCGGTCGAAATGAAAGGCAGGGTCGCGGAACGCGACGGACCGAGAACCCACTCGACGTAGGCGGTCACGCGGAGGCGACGGGTACGGCTAGAGCGATTGGTCAGCACGAGGCGTGAAATCTTGATCGAATCGGCGACCGGCACGTACTGAAGCAGGTCGGACGCGATCTCGTGGGCCACATGTTCGAAGCGGCTGTATCCCCGACCGTGGCGGGCGACATAGGTGGCCGCAAGATCGCGGATCGGCGTCGCCGTCGGAGTCCAAAGGTCGCCCGTGTCGTTGTCACGGAGGTAGAACGCCTCGCCGGGTCGATCGCTCACCGGATCGTTCGACCACGGCGTGATCTGGTTCTCCCGGCTGTTGACCGACCACGTGTAGCCGCCGCCCTCGGCGCTCGTGTGGAAGCCGAATGCGGGGTTGGCGATGACATTGATCCACGGCGCCGGCGTCGATTGGCCGGGCCCGAGGACGGTCACGTATTCGCGTCCGTCTCGTGCGAAGCCGCCGAGACCGTTGAAGAATTCAAGGCCGAGAGCGCGCGGCTGGTCGGGGCCCCTCAAACGGGGCACGCTTTGCTTCGGCGCTGCTGTCTCGAGCGCTGCGGGCTCTCCGATACGCTCGAGCTGTTCGGACAATCTGCCGCGTTGGGCGGAAAGCGCCACCCTCGCGACAGAAGCCAAGAGATCCTTCGTCTCGGCGGCGATCAGATCGGCGCGCAAAAGGAACACGCGACCCGGACGGTGCTCTGTCCCCGGCAGCGGCGACGGCCGGCTTGCCCGAATCAGAAGTCTCGATCGCGATCTGAAGTTCCTGGACGTACGAGGATTGGCGATCGTTCAAGATGACGAGATCGACAGCAAGCTGTTTCATCCGCCAATATTCGTGAGCCTGAAGAAGCTCTCGCACGATTTCGAGGTCTTCGATTTCCGCGATGCGTAGGAGAACGATCGGCAGATCTCCGGAAATGCCCTGCCCCCACAGACCCGACTGCGCGCCAGAGCCCCGCATAATTGTATCCGAGGACGGCCGCATGGCCGACGCGGCGTAGATCACATGTCCCGCGAGACGTTGAAACAGGCTTGCTTCGCCTGCGGTGACGCCAAGGTGGTGCAACTGCACCTGACCTTGAGTCCAGGCGAGGGTCGAGGCGCGCGTGAAGGCGGTGGCGTCCCGATGCTTGTCGACGCCGTCGAGAAGCTTTTCGCGACTGGGCGCAGCGATCGTCCAGTAGGCGACCCGGACCGTCGCCCCCGGCGCGACGCGAATGCGCCGACGGATGGAGAAAATCGGATCGAGGACATTTCCAATCGAGTTCGAGAGCGGGCGGCTATCCATAATCGCGATCGGCGCGCGAACGGTGTGGCTACGGCCGAGGAATCGCGCTCTATCCGTTTCGAATTCCGGCGCGCCGACGGCCTCGCCGTCGATCACGGTCAGATGCGCCGCCCATATTTCGGCGTCGCCCGGACTCCGCTTTCGCCGCGTGGCTAGGATGGCTCCGACATCCGGAAGATATTCCGTTTCGACGAACAGCTTGGAGAACGCCGGATGAGCGATATCGGCGCTTTGGGGGGCGAGCACGAGTTCTGCGTAAGAGGTAATCTCGATATCGCGCGGACGACTTCCTGAATTCGTGATCGACACCCGGCGAACCTCCGCGTCGCCCTCGGCCGAGATGATGATGTCCAAAGTCGTCGTCAGCGAGCCGTCGCTTCGGGTGAACTCAGCGCGGTCCTCATCGAAGGCGACAGCGTAGTCGTCCGGCTCGACCCCGGTCGGCTGGAATCCCGCCGACCACGCAACGCCAGTGCGAAGGTCCTTGACATAGATGTAGAAGCCCGAGTCGTCGCAGGTCGCATCCTCGCGCCAGCGCGTCAGCGCCATGTCGCCCCAGCGGCTGTATCCCGAGCCCGCGGCGGTGAGCATCGTCGCGTAGCGGCCGTTCGAAAGCAGATGGGTCGCTGGCGTCGCCTGTTGAGCAGAGGCGAATTGCCGGCCGCCGGACGGTTCGACGTTGCGAGCGCCGGCAGCCGACTTCACCTCCGCGGCCCAAAGACGCGTCGCCGCGACGTCGCGGGGTATGCGCTCCTGCAGAAGCAGCTCCGTCGCCTTGACGATCGGCTCGGTATGGAACCACGCCCGAATCCGGCCTTCCAGAAGGGCGTCGGCAAGGGCGACGATCGTCATGCCTTGATGATGCGCCATGAAGGTATGGACGATCGCAACGCTCTGGCCTTCAGGAAGGCGCGCGGGCGTGTAGTCCAAGGCTTCGTAGAACCCATAGCGCCCTTGAGCCCCGACGGCCGCCAATCGCTTGAGATTGGTCACCGCCGCCTGCGGGTCGACCATCGCGGCCAGCGAGGTTGCGTAGGGCGCAATGACCCGGTTTTCGCCGAGGCCGCGTTTCAGCCCAAGGCCCGGAACGCCGAAATTCGAGTATTGATACGTCAGTTGCAGATCACGCGCGTTATAGGCGGACTCGGATATGCCCCACGGAAGGCCCAGTTTCGCCGCGTAGGCGATCTGTCGGCCGACGATCAGTCGGTTCGTTTGCGCGAGAAGGCTGCCGGCCGGCGCCCGCATCACGAGCGACGGCATCAGATATTCGAACATCGATCCCGACCACGAGACCAACGCGGCGCCGTACGCGACGGGCGTTGCGGAGCGGCCAAGGCGGAACCAATGTTTCGCCGCGACGTCGCCCTTGGCGATCGCGAAAAAGCTGGCCAGTCGCGCCTCGGAAGCCAGGAGATCGTAACAGTTTTGGTCGAGCGCACCTTCGTTGACGAGAAATCCGATCGACAGCAATTGCCGGGCGGGATCGAGCAGGAAGCCGAACTCCATTGCGAGCGCCATCGTTCGCGCCGTGTTTTCGAGAATGGTCAGCCTTTGACGCCGGTTGTTGGCGGTCTCTGCCGCCTGAGCAAGATCTTGACTATGAGCCTCGATCGAACTCAACACGGCGCGCGCCCAAACCAGCATTTCCGCGCTCGACCCATCGCCCCGTTCAATCGCCAGGGCGCTGGCGCTGTCGACCATGATCTCGACGCTGGCGCGGAGGTCGGCCAGCTGCGCCTGACAATCGACCTGCGATACCGAGGCCTGTTGCAGGGCCGACGAGACTGAGGCCAGTTCGTCGTCAAGCTGATGCAGGGTGACAGTCTGCGTCTGGCGGCCGTCGCGCAGGCGGTCGCATTCGACGCGGGTCACGTCGAGCGCATCGGCGATCCCGCTTAAACGCCGCGCCGCGTCGAGCGGACGATCCCTCCATGTCTTGCAGGCGTTAGCGAGCGCGATGAGATGGCCTGCCAGATTGCCGCTGTCGACGGTCGAAACGTATCTCGGCTCCAGCGGCCGAAGATCGCGCGTGTCGTACCAATTGAGAAGATGACCTCGCACATGTTCCAGGCGACTCATCGTCGCGAGCGTCGCCTCCAGCCGATCGATCGCTTGACCGGTTCCGATCCAACCGAATTCGCGCGCGCAAACGACCGAAAGGAGATAGAGCCCGATATTCGTCGGCGAGGTCCGGTGCGCGACTGCTGGCGTCGGATCGTCCTGATAATTGTCGGGCGGCAGCATATTGTCGGCCGAGGTGACGAAAGTCTCGAAGAATCGCCAGGTTCGGCGCGCTGTCCGCCGCAGCGCCTGCGCGTCGTCGCCCGTCATCGGCAAATGGGAGGCCGCGGCGGCAGGCAGGCTTACAAAGCGCGCGACGGCGGGCGAAGCCAGCCACAGCGCTGCGAAGGGAAGCGCCGCCGGCCAGGTTCCATGCCGAGCCGTCAGCGCGACAATCGCCGCGATCCCGCCGATGACGATCGCGCCCGCCATTCGACGCGCGAAACCGATCAAGTCCAGGCGCGGACCGATCGCCGCCTGCGCGGCCGGGGTCCATTCGAGCAAATGGCGCCGGCTTACGCCGAGGCGCCAGAGTGTGCGGCCGATCGCGTCGGCCATCAGCCACGCCTGGTCCGCCAGGAATGCAACGGTCAGCGCCGACAGGGTAACGGCAAGGCCCGCATCGTGGCCGAGCGCGCGGACATGGCTCGACAGGGTCACGCCCGAGCGGCGCGGAGGAATGGCGGCGAGGACCGGAATGAGCGTTGGCAGCGCGATCGTCAGCACGACGAACAGCGTCCAGATCAGCGCCAAATGAAGCGGCAGAGTCCAACCGATCAGCAACGCGACGACTGCGGCCGGCGCAGAGAGTGTACGGCGCAGGTTGTCCAGCATTTTCCAACGGCCGATTGCCGGAAGGACGCTCGACGACGACTCGGTCCGGGATTGAGACGGTCCGCGGCCAAAGATCCAGGGCAGCAATTGCCAGTCGCCGCGCGCCCATCTGTGATGCCGAATCGCGCCGACGTCGTAGCGGGCGGGGAATTCCTCGACGACCTCGACGTCCGAAGCCAGACCTGCGCGCGCGAACACGCCCTCGAAGAGATCGTGACTAAGCAGGGCCGAGTCCGGAGCGCGGTCGGCGAGCGCGGCCTCGAATGCGTCGACGTCATAGATGCCTTTTCCGGCGTAGGATCCTTCGCCGAACAGATCCTGATAGACATCGGAAACTGCGGAGGCGTACGGGTCGATTCCGCTCACGCTCGAGAAGATCCGCTGGAACAGCGAGCCTTCGCGGCCGGTAGGCAAAGACGGCGTCACGCGTGGCTGCAGGACGGCGTAGCCCTCGACCACCCGGCGCCCATCGCTGTCGAGGCGCGGCCGGTTCAGCGGATGCGCCATCTTGCCGATCAGGCGACGCACGGCGTCGCGGGGCAGGCGCGTGTCCGAATCGAGCGTCACGACGTATCGGACGCCGGCCGGGACGGCGGGCGTCCCTAACCCGACGTCGATAAAAGTCGTGTCGGTCGCGCCGCGCAGCAGCCGGTTGAGTTCGTGAAGTTTGCCGCGCTTGCGCTCCCACCCGATCCACCGCGATTCGCCCGCGTTCCAGATGCGTCGTCGGTGCAAAAGAAGGAAACGCGTCCCGCCAGGGGCGGGGCCATAACGGCGATTCAACCGCGTGATGCCCTCCGCCGCCACAGCGACCAGCGCTGCGTCTCCGTCGACGTTTTCGCTCGCCGCGTCAGTCCAATCGGTTAGCAGCGCAAACTGGAGATCGCCTTCCGGGCTAGCGAGGTGATGGATCTCGAGCCGTTCGATCAGCTCTTCTATCCCCGCGGAGGAGGTAAGCAGAGTTGGAACAGCGACGAGCGTGCGCAGATCAGCGGGCACGCCGTCGATGAGATCCATAGCCGGGAGAAGAGTCGCGGCGAATCCGACGTTCACCCCGCGGTTGACCAGCGCTACCGCGGCGTCGATTGCTGGAATGGCCCCGAGCGCGGCAAGCAGGGCGAGAAGCGCAGACCCAGCTCCGAAAAAAAATAGGGTGAGCAGCGGCGCCGCAAGAAGGATCGCCGCGACAACGGAGATCGCCGCCAAGTAGCCGCTGACGCCGACCGACGTATTGAGGCGCGCAAGCCAATTTCGCATCGGCGGCCGATAGCCGATCGCCTGTTCGAAAGCGCGGCGGCCGCCCGATAGCAAAATGTATCCCGCGTCCCCCCTTCGGGCCCGATCCGTCGCCGGCGCTTCGTCCGCGGCTTGCTTTGCCGCCAGCATCGCTGCACTGGCGATATCGAGCTCCGTACGGCCCGAGCCGCGCGACAGGTCCTCGACCGCGCTGCGGTAGAGCGTACGCGTCGGAAAATCCATGCTCTCAAAGTCGCTGTCCGCCGCGAGGACGACGTCGACAAGGCTCAACCGTTCGAACAGTTGCTTCCAATCGACATCGGATATTCGACTGAGGCTGGTAATGATGTTGCGAACGGAAACGTTCGCCGCGCCCTGTTGGCGATGGACATCGCGCACTGCCGTGTCCGTCGTCGTGTCTTGAACGGCCAGACGTTCGTCGAGCCAATTCAACGTCGGCGTGATTTTCGGATCCTGGTCCCGCAGTCGATGCACGAGCTGAACTGCGAACGCGTTCGAAAGCGGCTTGCGCTCATGGATGGCAAGCACGGCGCTTGCGGTCTCGGCCGCTCGACCGCCCTCGCCCAATAAACGGTCGGCGACGATGTCCGCCGTCTGTCTCTCCGCGCGGCTCATGGTGATCTGCCGCGCGAGGCGTCCAAGGTTCTCGATCAGGACGATCCGAAGCGTGATCGACACGGCCCAGAGTTCGCCGATGGTGAGCGGCTGCTCCTCTTGATAGGCCTTTACGAATCGAACCAGCTTCTCGGGGTCGAAGCGGCTGTCGGAATGGGCGACGAAGGCCCAGGCGATGCCGAACACCCGAGGATAGCCGGCGAACGGTCCAACCACGAGCTTGGGGAGTTGGCGATAGTAGCCGGGCGGCAGGTCCGAATGGATCTCATGAATTTGCTTTTCGACAAGATGATAATTGTCGACCAGCCATTCCGCCGCAGGCGTGATCGGGCGGCCATCGTTGATCGCCCTCACGGCGGAGCGATAGGCGTCAAGCAGCACCGCTCGATTCTCGCCGAGCCGCTTGGCCAGAAGTCGTCCCTTGGTCGTTCGAGCTGACACAATCTGCGCAACCGCAAGGCTGCGCGCATGATCCTCTAGGCGCTCGACGCTGAAGAGTTCTTCACGAACGGGTTCTTTGCTATTCCACGGCGACGACAGGCGAGCGTCTTGAAAGGCGCTCTGCAGGAAGACTTTCAATTTGACCTTTCTGCCGCAGGATGTCGCCGCGGAGAAGCGGGGACCGGTCCTCGCGTATGCGTTGCATCCCGAGGCCGACGAAATTGGGCGAAGACGCGGGTCGAACCGTCCCTTCGAATTCGTTCACCGGACGCCGCCTTTCGTCACGTTCCCGCCTCCCATACGGCGGATCACGACGCGGCCAGGCTGCAACGAAATTTCGTGAAAATCGCTTTCGGCTCGACTGCCCGACCGGCTTGCGAGCAAACGCTCCGCCTCTCGGCGGCAACCTGACGCTCAGCGTTATGTGGCTATTGTTGGCGCTCGTTACAAGAGCGTGCCCACGTCCGCCAGGGACCGCTTCCGTGTGGGGTTTGGGCCATCGCCGACTGGGACCGTAGCAAAGGGCCAGCTACGACCTGCTCGCAAGACCGCCCGCGAACGTCCGCGCGTTGCGCATTGCCCTCGTCTCCGACGTCGGCTTCGAACGCCGGCCCTCCCGCCACCGGCGCCGCCTGCCCCGCCTCACCTCCACCCGAGCGCCGGAGCGACGTGGGTCAGGATCGCCTCGATCACGTGGGCGTTGTAATCGACGCCGAGCTGGTTCGGCACGGTCAGCAGCAGCGTGTCGGCGGCCGCGATCGCTTCGTCCTTGCGCAGTTCGTCGACGAGCTTGTCCGGCTCCGCGGCGTAGCTGCGGCCGAAGATGGCGCGGGTCTTTTCGTCGATGAAGCCGATCTGGTCCTCCTCCGCCCGGCCGCGGCCGAAATAGGCGCGGTCGCGATCGTCGACGAGGGCGAAGAGGCTGCGGCTGACCGAGACGCGCGGCTCACGCGCATGGCCCGCGGCCTTCCAGGCTTCGCGGTAGGCCTCGATCTGCCTCCTCTGTTGGACGTGGAACGGCTCGCCGGTCTCGTCGTCCTTCAGCGTCGAGCTTTGCAAATTCATGCCGAGCTTGGCCGCCCAGACCGCGGTCGCGTTGGAGCCCGCGCCCCACCAGATTCTGTCGCGCAGGCCCTGCGCATGCGGCTCGAGGCGCAGGAGGCCCGGCGGATTGGCGAACATCGGCCGCGGGTTCGGCTGCGCGAAGCCCTGGCCGCCGAGCAGCTCGAGAAACGCCTGCGCATGACGCCGGCCCATGTCGGCGTCGCTCTCGCCGTCCTCCGGGCGATAGCCAAAATGGCGCCAGCCGTGGATCACCTGTTCGGGCGAGCCGCGGCTGATGCCGAGCTGCAGCCGGCCGCCGGCGATGAGATCGGCCGCGCCGGCGTCCTCGATCATGTAGAGCGGGTTCTCGTAGCGCATGTCGATGACGGCGGTGCCGATCTCGATGCGCTTCGTCCGCGCGCCGACCGCCGCCATCAGGGGGAAGGGCGAAGCGAGCTGGCGGGCGAAATGATGGACGCGGAAATAGGCGCCGTCCGCGCCGAGCGCCTCGGCGGCGACGGCGAGGTCGATCGATTGCAGCAGCGCGTCGGCCGCCGAGCGCGTCGCCGACTGCGGCGAGGGGGTCCAGTGGCCGAACGAGAGGAAGCCGATTGTCTTCATGCGGGCCACCTTTATCGGGTTTCCGGCTTCACGACGACAGCGCGCTGGTCGGACCGGAAGACGGGCGCTTGTCGTCCAGGCCGTCGTCGCTCGGAAAAGAAATGGACGGGTTGCGGTCGCTCCGCGACGGCGGCGGAGGCGCTAACCCTCGGAAATCCTTGGGGCGACGCGCGAAACGTGGTTAACCGATCGCGGCGAAATTGCGGCAAACAGCCCTCCAAGGCCTCGAGCGAGTCAGAAAATGAAGCACAAGCCCTTGATATCATGGGCTTGCCCGCAAAAAACGTCACGGGGAAGACGGGGCGCGCGGCTCTAGCCGCCCGACGGCGCCCCCGCCTCGGCGGCCTTGGTCACCGCCGCCGGCTTCCTGCCCGCCGCCCGTTCGTCGAGGCGCTGCATCACCACGTAGAACGAGGGCACGAACACCACCACCAGGCAGGTCGAGGCGATCATCCCGTAGAACACCGCGATGCCGATCGAAATCCGCGCCGAGGCGCCGGCGCCGGTCGCCAGCACCAGCGGCAGCACGCCGAGGATGAAGGCGAAAGACGTCATGATGATCGGGCGGAAGCGCAGTCTTGCCCCTTCGACCGCCGCCTGCACGATGTCCATGCCCTCGGCCCGCCGGGTTCTCGCGTATTCAACGATCAGGATCGCGTTCTTGCTGCCGAGCGCGATCAACAGGATGAGGCCGATCTGGGTGTAGAGGTTGGTGGCGGCGACGCCGGCCTGGGCGGCGGCGATGTTGGTTGCGCCTAGGTAGGTCAGCGCGGCGACGGTGCCGAGCAGAGCGAGCGGCACGCCGAGGATGACCGCAAGCGGCAGGATCCAGCTCTCGTACTGGCCCGCGAGCACGAGATAGACGAGCAGCAGCGCCAGCCCGAACACATAGTAGATCTGGTTTCCAACCTGCTTCTCCTGGAACGACATGGCGGTCCAGTCGAAGCCGGCCCCGTTGGTCAGGGTCGCCTTGCCGATCTGGTCCATGATGTCGAGCGCCTGGCCCGAGCTGAATCCCGGCGCCGCGCTGCCGACCACCGTGGATGAGGGATAGAGATTGTAGAGGCTGATCAGGGGCGGTCCCTGATCGTCCGTGACGTCGGCCACGGTGCCGATCTGCACCATGGTCCCGTCGCCGGCCTTGACCTTCAGGTTGCGGATGTCGTCCGCGCTCGCACGGTAGCCCTGTTCCGCCTGGGTATAGATCTGGAAGACATGCCCAAACCGATTGAACTGGGCGACGTAGCCCGCCCCGACATAGCCGGAGAGGGCGGAGAAGACCTGCCCGACCGTGACCCCGATCCGTTCCGCCTTGATGCGGTCGACGCTCACAAAGAGCTGAGGCGCGTCTGCCCTGAACGTCGTAGCGACGCGGGACAGCGAAGACTGCGCGTTGGCGCTCGATACGACGGCGTTGGTCAGGGTCTGGAGCAGGGCGTAGTCGAAGTTTCCGTTCCTGAGTTCGACCTGCATGGTGAAACCGCCGACATTGCCGACGCCCTGAATCGGCGGTGGGGGAAGCGCGAACGAAAACGCTTCCGGAACGCCTTGCAGCACGCGATTGAGACCCATGGTGATCGAACGCGCGTCCTGCCCCTTCGCCCTGAGGCGCTCGTCCCAATCCTTCAGCACGACGAAGGCGACGCCGGCATTCGAGAGGCTCGCCCTGTTGTCGAGAATGGAGATGCCGCTGACGGTGACCACGTGCTCGACGCCCGGCACGTCTCCGGCGATCTTCGCGACCTTCTGCATCACGGCGTCGGTGCGCTCCTTCGAGGCGCCGTCGGGCAGTTGCACGGGAACGATCAGATACCCCTGGTCCTCGACCGGCAGGAACGCCGTCGGGATGCGGGTCAGCCCGTAGATGGCGATTCCCACGAGCGCCAGCGCAAGGACCACCATGATCGCGGCGCGCCGCGTCATCGCGCCGATGAGGCGGGCGTAGCCGCCTTCCACCGTCTCATAGCCTCTTTCGAATGCGCGAGAGAAAATATTGCGCTGAGCGACAGGCTTCGGCCGTCTGAGCCACAAGGCGGACTGGGTCGGCTTCAACGTCAGGGCGTTGACCGCGCTGATGAAGGCGGTCGAGGCGATGACGAGCGCGAATTGCCGGTAGAGCTGCCCGGTGAACCCGGGCAGGAAGGCGGCCGGAATGAAGACCGCCATCAGGACCAGCGTGATGCCGAGCACCGGCCCGGTCAGATCGTCCATCGCCCGCCCCGCCGCCTCCCGGCCAGGCAGCCCGGCCTCGACATAGCGCGCGACGCCCTCGACGATCACGATCGCGTCGTCGACCACGATGCCGATCGCCAGCACGAGGGCGAACAGCGTCGGCAGGTTGATGGAGAAGCCAAGCGCGGCCATGGCTGCGAAGGCGCCGATCAACGTGACCGGCACGGTCGTCGCCGGCACGAGCATCGCCCGCCAGTCCTGCAGGAAGACGAGGATGACGATCAGCACCAGGATCGCCGCCTCGATCAGCGTCCGGTAGACCTCGAAAATCGCCGCCCGCACGAATTTTGTCGTGTCGTAGGGGATGACGTACTGGAGCCCCTGCGGGAAGCTGGTCGCCAGCTCGTCCATCTTCGCCTTCACCTCGTTGGAGACGGCGATGGCGTTGGCTTCCGGCAGAAGCGACACGGCGATTCCGGCGGCCGGACGGCCGTCGAGGTTGAAGGACTCGCTGTAGGTCTGGGCGCCGAGTTCGACGCGTCCGACGTCGCGCACCCGCGTGATCTGGCCGCCGTTGGCAGGATCGACTTTGACGATGATGTTCTCGAATTCGGGAGCGTCGTCGAGCCGTCCCTTGAGGTTGAGGGTGTACTGAAAATCCTGGCCCTTCGGCGCGGGCGGCGCGCCGACCTGGCCCGCAGTCACTTCCTGGCTCTGCTGCTGGATGATGTTGATCACATCCTGCGGCACAAGGCCCCGCGCCTGAAGCAGGTCCGGATTCAGCCAGACGCGCATGGCGTATTGTCCGGCGCCGAGCACCGTCACGTCGCCGACCCCGTCGAGGCGCCGCAACTCGTCCTGCACATTGATGACTGCGTAGTTCGACAAAAACAGGCTGTCGAAGCGGCTGTCGGGCGAGACGAGCCCAACGAATTCGAGAATCGAGGTCGACTGCTTCTTTGTCGTCACCCCCTGGAGCTGCACTTCCTGCGGCAGCGACGAGAGGGCGACGGCCACCCGGTTCTGCACGAGAACCTGCGCCAAATCTGGGTTCGTGCCGATCGCAAAGGTAACGGCCAAAGTGTACGTGCCGTCGTCTGCGCTGGTGGACTGCATGTAGATCATGTTCTCGACGCCGTTGACGTTCTGCTCGATCGGCAGCGCGACGGAATCGACGAGCGTACGGGCGCTCGCGCCCGGATAGCGCGTGGCCACCTGGACGGTGGGGGGCACGACGTTGGGATATTGTGCGTTTGGCAACTGGATGAGCGCGACGAGGCCAATGAGCACGACGACCAGCGCGATCACGTTGGCGAGGACAGGCCTCTCGATGAAGAAGCGCGAGATGGCGCCGGCGCGCCCTGCCGGCGCGGGCGGCGGTTCTCCGGGCGAAGGGGTCTCGCGCTCCGTCATTTGGCCGCCGGATCGGCTGGGCCGGCGCCGGAGGAGCCCGTCGCCGCAGACGCGAGAGTGGTCCGCTCAGGCACGACCTTCGCTCCTGGAAAAGCGCGCTGAAGCCCCTCGGTCACCACCCAATCGCCGGGATCGAGCCCCAACTCGATGACGCGCAGCTGGCCTTGCCGGTCACCGGTCTTGACGATCTTGCGCTTAACGACATCGTCCGGCCCAACGACCAGCACGTAAGAGCCTTCCTGGTTCGTCCCGATCGCGGCGTTCGACGTCAGCACGGCCTTGTCCAGATGGCCGACGGGCGTGCGCACCCGGACGAAGAGGCCCGGCAGGAGCCGGCCGTCCTTATTGTCGAACAACGCGCGCACCAGAAGCGTGCCGGTCGAGGGATCGACCTGAGGCGAAGCGTAATTCATGTGCCCCGAATGCGGATACCCCTCCTCTCCTTGCAGGCCGATGTCGACCGGGATGCTCGAGAGATCGGTGGTGCGGAACGGGAGACCCGCCTTGGCGTTGCTCTCCTTGATCCTCAGGACCTGGGGCTCGCTCATGTTGAAGTAGACGTACATCGGGTCGGTCTGGATGATGGAGGCGAGCTTGGTCGGTCCGGACACGCCGACCAGCGCGCCGATGTCGACAAGGTGGTGCGTGACGACGCCGTCAAAGGGAGCATCTACACGCGTGTAGCCGAGGTTTGTCTGAGCGAGCTCGATCGACGCCTGGGCGTTGAGAATGCTGGCGGTGGCCTTATCGCGGTTGGCCTGCGCTTGCTGAAGCACGGCCTTGCTGGCGAAGTCGTTCTTCGCCAGGGCCGCCTGCCGTTCGTACTCAGCGTCGTCGTAGGCGAATTCGGCCCGATCCGAGGCGAGTGTCGCGTTGGCCTGATCGAGTTGGGCCTGGTAGATGTCGCGCTCGATGCCGAACAAGAGGTCGCCCTTCTTCACGGCGGCGCCGTCGGTGTAGTTGATCGATCTTCAGAAAGCCCTGGACGCGAGCGACGAGATCGACGGAAGCGAAGGCGGCGGTGTTTCCGGTGAGCTCGATGTAGAGGGTGATCGGCTGCTGCAGCGGCTGGGCGACCACGACTTTCGGCGGCGGCGGCGGAACGTAGGCGTTCTTGGCGTTGCAGCCCGCGAGCGCCAGTACGCCCAAGCCGAGCGCCAGCGCTCTTCCTGTGCGATGAACCCAACCGGCCTCAAAACAGTCTTCAGACATGCCGGCGCGCTCTTTCGCCAAGGCGGTGTTCCCAACGCCCTCGATAGCTGGCACGGCGACGCGGCGCGAGCCGACGACGCCATCTCGGCCCCGACGCGTCCGACCGCGGCGCGCCTCGGCGCCCGGTTCGGCGGCGCAACATTGAAGCGCAATTCAGACTGCTTTGTGGCAAAATGTCGCAAGCCGCAGGCTACGCCCTTGGCGCGCATCTGGATCGGGCCTCGCGGCGTTGGCCGGCGCGATGTATGAAGGCAGTGACCGCAACCGATCGGGAAAGCCTGATGACCGAAGCCGCGCTCTGGCCGCCGCCCGCCATCCCCACTCTTCCCGTCAAGGGCCTGACCGAACGCGCGGCCGTCAACCGCATCTTCTGCGTCGGCCGCAACTACGCCGCGCACGCCGCCGAAATGGGACACGCGGCCGTCGAGAAGGGCGGCGACCGGCCGTTCTACTTCCTCAAATCGCCGCAGGCGCTGATCGAATCGGGCGCGACCATCCCCTACCCGCCTGAAACGGCGAATTGCCATCACGAGATGGAACTGGTCGTCGTTCTCGGCGGCGCGGGTTTTCGCGTCGCTCCCGAGCGCGCGAGCGCGCTCGTCTACGGCTACGCCTGCGGGCTCGACATGACGCGGCGCGACCTGCAGCTCGCCGCGCGCGAGAAGGGTAGGCCTTGGGACCTCGCCAAGAACTTCGAGAACGCCGCCGTCGTGTCCGAGATCGTGCCGGCGCCGGGCGTCCTGATCGAACGCGGCGCGATCGCGCTCGAGGTCAACGGCGCCGTCCGGCAAAGCTCAGACGTCGGCAAGCTGATCTGGAATGTGGCCGAGATCATGGCCGACTTGTCGCGCTTCTACCATCTCGCGCCGGGCGACCTGATCTTCACCGGCACGCCGGAAGGCGTCGGCCCGGTGAAGCCGGGCGACCGGCTGGAGGGGAAGATCGAGGGCGTCGGGACCATCACGCTGACGATCGGGCCGCCTGAATAGGGGTCGGCGACAATCGGGTTTGCCTGCTAGCGGGGGGTTTTCGTGCGCCGCAGAGGGCGATCCCGTCCAGGAAGTCCTGCAATATCATGGCGTTGCCTGTTTTACAACCTGTCAGTTGCGGGCCGCAGCGGGCGCGGAACGGGGGACTTAACAGGGCAAAAACAGCATTAACAGGTCACTATCAGGTCGCAGCAGGCAAAGAACAGGCAGCGAAAGCGAAGACGGACGACTGGCGCCGCCGGGTTGTAGGGAGGACCAGGATTGCCTTCCCTCCGTGGTGGGCCGTTGCGCCTCATCCTGATCCCAGGGTCAAGCCCGAGAAGCGAAGGACGCGCTGTTCGCACGACCCCCCTGCTCGCTGGGATCATCCTTCGACAAATTCAGGATGAGGTTTTCGACCGGGTCGGGACGAGGCTATCGAATGGCTAAGCGCCGAGCTTCAGGCGGAACATCTGGTAGGAATGGGGCGCGAGCCTCGCCGTCAGGGCGCCATCCGCGATCGCGGCCCCTGCGCCCGCCCTCGGCGTGACGGCGTTCGGATTGGCGAGCGTGTTGACGTCCTCCAGTTTCGCGCTGGTCATGACCTGATGATCGGCGAGGCGAGCCGGGCCGAAGCCCTCGAGGGCGAGTTCGAGATCGAGCGGCTCGCCGCCGTGGCGGTTGACCGCGAAGACGGTCAGCATTTCGCCCTTTGCGTCGTGCACGGCGGCGATGTCGAGATAGGGCACATTGTCGGCGACCTGGGCGTCATAGCCCGGCGACTTGACGCTGAAGTTCAGCGCCTCGCCGCGCCCGTATCGGGAGGCGAAGTAATAGGGATAGAAGATCGTATTCCGCCAGGCGGCGCCCATGGGTTGCGTCATGATCGGCGCGATGACATTCACGAGCTGCGCAATGCAGGCGATCCTGACCACATCCGAGCGTCGGATGAACGTGTTGAGGATGCAGCCGACCTGCAGCACGTCCTCGAAATTGTAGACGTCCTCGAGAATCGCCGGGGCCTGCGGCCAGCCCTTTTCGCCCGCCAGCATGTCGCGGTCCTGCGCCATCGAATGGTACCAGACGTTCCACTCGTCGAAGGAGATCGTCACTTTCCTGCGGCTGCGCTTGAGCGCGCGGACGAACTCGATCGTCGAGGCGATCGTGCCGATATAGGCGTCGAGCTTGTCGCTCAGCGCCAGATATTCGGCCGTGTTCTTGGCCTTGTTGTTGAAGTACATGTGCAGCGAGATGTGGTCGACCGCGTCGTAGCAGTGCTCGAGCACGACGCGTTCCCATTCCGGGTAGGTCGCCATGTCGGAATTCGACGAGCCGCAGACGATCAGCTCGAGCGATTTGTCGAAGGCGCGCAGGGTCTTGGCCACCTCGTTGGCGAGCCGACCGTATTCGTGCGGCGTCTTGTGGCCGATCTGCCAGGGCCCGTCCATCTCGTTGCCGAGGCACCAGTGCTTGACGCCGAACGGCTCGGCGCGGCCGTTCGCCTTGCGCAGGTCGCCCCAGTAGCTGCCGGTCGGACCGTTGACGTATTCGACGAAGTTGCGCGCCTCGTCGAGCCCGCGCGATCCGAGGTTGATCGCCAGCATCATCTCAGTGTTGGCCGCCTTGCACCACTCAGCGAACTCGTGCACGCCGACCGCGTTCGATTCGGACGTGTGCCAGGCGAGGTCGAGCCGAGTCGGGCGCTTTTCGCGCGGGCCGACGCCGTCCTCCCAGTTGTAGGCGGACACGAAATTGCCGCCGGGATAGCGGACGATCGGCACGTCGAGTTCCCGCACGAGATCGATGACGTCACGACGCATGCCGTTGGCGTCGGCGGTCGGATGGCCGGGCTCGTAGATGCCGGTGTAGACGGCGCGGCCGAGGTGTTCGAGGAACGCGCCGTAGAGCCGGTCGTCGATGGTCGCGATCGGATAATCGCGGTGGGCGGTGGCGGACGCTTTCATGTTTCCTCGCCTTTTATATCAGGATCTCGGAATATATGCGCCGAAACCGGCGATCGCGTCAAGTCGTCCCGGAACCCCTTCGCTTGCAGAAAACCGGTTGGAATTGCCTGGAAACCAGTGTTCCGTCTCCTTGGCGGGACCATCCGGTGAGCGGCGCGCGGCCCACTACAATATCAAAAAACCGGATGAACACGCTTGCCGATAGGCTGTTTCGGCGGTAGGATAATCTCTGGCGCTATTCGACAATGTCGCAGCAAGCGAAGCGCGCCGCAAACGCGCGGCCGGCCAGGCTGGCATTTTGGGAGGAATTGACGTGATCCGCAAACTCTTGTTCGCAGGCCTTGCGAGCGTCGGGCTCATGACGACCGCGGCCTACGCAACCGAAACGATCGTCTGGTGGGACTTCCTCAGTGGCGGCGACGGCGTCCGCATGAAGTCCATGCTTGACCAGTTCAACAAGGAGCACGAGGGCAAGGTCCAGATCGACGCCACCACCCTCGAATGGGGCGTGCCCTTCTACACCAAGGTGCAGACCTCCGCCGCCATCGGACAGGGGCCGGACGTCATGACCTATCACGAATCGCGCATGCCGCTCGGCATCTCGGAGGGCGTCGCTGAGCCCGCTCACGCCGGACGAACTCGCCGCCGCCGGCATCAAGGCGAGCGACTTTGGCGCCGCCAACTGGAAGGCGGCGCAAGGGCCCGACGGCAAGCAATACGCCGTGCCGCTCGATATCCATTCGATCATCCTCTACTACAACAAGGACATGCTGAAGAAGGCTGGCCTGCTCGGGCGACGACGGCAAGCCGAAGGGCCTCGACGGCGAGGCGAACTGGGACGCGGCGCTCGCCAAGCTCACGACCAATGGGGTCTACGGACTGTCGGTGCCGAACGACGGCGGCTCGGGCTGGCGCATTTTCTACACGCTGCTCAACCAGCAGGGCGGCCAGTTCTTCAAGGACAACAAGTTCCTCGACGGCGACAATCTCGACAAGGCGACGGCCGCGCTCGCCGAAATGCAGAAGTGGACGAAGAACAAGCTGGGCGCCGACGAACACCGAATATCCGGCCTCGATCGCGCTGTTCACCTCCGGCAAGGCGGCGATGCACATCAACGGCGTCTGGGAAGTGCCGACGATGGTCGACCTCGCCAAGAAGGGCCAGCTGTTCGACTGGGGCGCGGTCCAGATCCCGGTCATCTTCTCCCAGCCGGCCACCTGGGCGGATTCCCACGCCTTCGCCATCCCGGACCGCAAGGGCAATCCTGTGAGCCCGGAGAAGCGCAAGGTCGTGCTCGACACCATTCATTGGTTCAACACGCACTCGCTCGAATGGGCGGGCGGCGGCCATGTCCCCGCCTATCTGCCGGTGCAGGAGAGCCCGGAGTTCAAGGCGCTGAAGCCGAACTCCGAATATGCGTCGCTCGCCAAAACCGCCGTGTTCGATCCGGTCTCGATCTACGCCGGCGTCGCGTCGCCCGTGTATGACGCGGCGGGCAATTACATGATCCCGGCCCTCAACGGCGAAATCGCGCCGGCTGAGGCCGCCAAGAAGATCCGCGACGATCTGCAGGCTTTGACGAAATAGGCGTAACGAGGATCCTGCTCCGGGACGCCGACATAAGGCGGCCCGGAGCAGCCCAGGGGAAGAAACGACGTCGAGGCGCGATGCTCACGAAGCCGCCGCACCGAAAGTCTGACCGCCGCGATCATGATGGCGCCGTTCGTCGTCATCTACGGCGTGCTGTTCGTCTACCCCACCCTGAAGATGGTGCGATCTCGCGCTTCACCAACGCCCCGCTGATCGGGCCGGGCAAATGGGTGGGCTTCGACAATTTCTGGCGGCTCTACAACGACCGGCTGTTCTCGACCGCGGTCTGGAACACGTTTTACTTCGTCGCGCTCTCGGTCATTCCCGGCACCCTCGTCGCGCTTCTGGTGGCGCTCGGCGTGAACCGGCTGAAGGGCTGGCTGCAGAGCCTCGTTCTCGCCGCGTTCTTCTTGCCGTACATTCTGCCGGTGTCGGTCGTGTTCCGGATCTGGAGCTGGATGTTCGACAAGGATTTCGGCGTCGCGCAATACGCCATCGCGCCCTTCAACGACGGGCAGCACATCTCGGTGTTTCGCACTATCCCCCTATTCATGCCGGCGGTCGCCTTCGTAACGGTGTGGTGGTGTCTCGGATTCAGCGTGCTGCTGTACATCGCCGGCTTGCGCAACATTTCGAGCGAGATTTACGAGGCCGCAAATCTCGACGGCGCCGGCCGCTGGGCGCAGTTCAAACGGATCACCTGGCCACTCATCTGGCCGGTCACGGTGCTTGTGTTCACGATCCAGATGATCCTTCAGTTCAAGATCTTCGACCAGGTCTATCTCTTCGCCGGGCTCGGCGCGCGCTACGATCCGACGATGGTCATGGTGCAGTACATCTACAAGGAGGCCTTTCAAATGAACAAAGGAGGGCTCGCCTCGGCCGCGTCCGTCGTCTTGTTTTTCCTGATCGTGATCCTTTCGGTGCTGCAATATCAACTCTTGCGGGCGCGAGGCCAGAGATGACCGCGTCGGCCGAACTTGCCGCCGATCATCTGGCCGCCCCGCCGACGACGCGTCGCCTCGCGCGGCTTCGCCACTTCGACGCGGTCGGGCTCGCCATCACGCTGGTGACGCTCGTTTGCGCCGTCGTATGGGCCTTTCCCCTCTATTGGGGGCTCATCACCACGTTCAAGCCCGAATACGAGATCGTGCGTCCGGGCGTGCAGCTATGGCCGGAGCACTTCACGATCACAAACTACGTCCACGTGCTTCTCCAAACAAAGATCGGCTACTGGTACATCAATTCGCTGATCACTTCGGCTGCCGTCACGGTCATCGTCATCATCATGGCTGCGGGAGCCGGCTACGCGATCTCGCAGCTGACGTTTCCCGGGCGGCAATTCTTCTGGTGGATGATCCTCGCGAGCTTCATGGTGCCGATCCCGGCGCTCATCGTCACTCACTTTATCGTGCTCAGTCAGCTCGGCCTGATCAACACGCTCCCTGGCGTCGTCGCCCCGCAGCTGATCGCTCCGGTGACGGTCATCATCTACAAGCAGTTTTTCGACTCCGTTCCGAAGGACTTTCGCGAGGCGGCCGTCATGGACGGCGCCAACGACTTCCAGCTGCTGTTCCGCATCTATCTCCCGATGAACTGGGGCGTCACGACGGCGCTCGCGATCATCACCTTCATCGGCGCCTGGAACCTGTTCCTCTGGCCGTTCCTGGCCGTGAACTCCGAGGACAAGATGAACATCACCGTCGGCATCACCCAGGTGCACGACGCCTTCGGCGTGTCCTACGGCCGCGATCTCGCGGTCGCGATGCTGGCGGCGCTTCCGGTCGCGGCCGTCTATCTGATCTTTCAGCGTCGGGTGACTCAGGCGATCATGCTGTCGGCGGGTATCAAGGGATGAACGAGCCACAAAAAAGCGCCAACGGCGGCCCGCATGTCGAACTGCGCAGGGTGACGAAGCGCTATGGCGCCGTGACCGCGATCAGCAATCTCAGCCTCACCGTCGACAAGGGATCGTTCACCGCGCTCCTCGGCCCCTCGGGATGCGGGAAGTCGACGCTGCTCCGGATGATCGCCGGCCTCGAGGAAATCACCGCAGGTCAGTGCTTCATCGACGGAGTCGACGTCACCGATATGCCGGCGGCCAAGCGCCGCATCGCCATGGTGTTCCAGTCCTACGCGCTCTATCCCGCATATGACGGTCAGGGACAACATCGCCTTCTCGCTGTCGATCGCCGGCGCCTCGCGCAAGGTCCAGCACGAGCGGGCGCTGGAGGCGGCGCGCATCCTGCAGCTCGAACCCTACCTCGACCGCCGCCCGGCGGAGCTCTCCGGCGGACAGCGCCAGCGCGTCGCCATCGGCCGCGCGCTGGTGCGAAAGCCGGAGGTCTTTCTGTTCGACGAGCCGCTGTCGAACCTGGACGCCAAGCTCAGGGTGCAGATGCGCTTCGAGCTGGCGAAGCTCCACGCCGATCTTCGTACGACGATGATCTACGTCACGCATGACCAGATCGAGGCGATGACGCTGGCCGATCTCATCGTCGTGCTCGACAGGGGCGTCGTGTCGCAGGTCGGCTCGCCGCTTGATCTCTACAACCGCCCGGCCAACAAGTTCGTCGCCGCCTTCATCGGCTCGCCGAGCATGAACTTTCTCGCCGTCGACGCCGCGGGCGCCGAGGCAGGCTTCGCGCGTGTCGCGCTGCCCGGCGGAGGCTCGGCGCGCATCCCCGTCCGCAACGGCGCGCCGCTGCACGGCGCCGTCGAACTCGGCGTCCGGCCGGAGCACTTCCGCTTCGTCGATCCGGGCGATGCGGCCTCGGCGCTGCCCGGCGCCGTCTCGGTCGTCGAGCACCTGGGCAACGCGACGATCATCTATGTCGACACGCCCGCAGGCCAGGTGATCGTCCAGGGCGACGGCGCCCTCGCCGCCCGCCCCGGCCAGCCGATCGGCCTCGCCCTGAACGAGGTGCAGGCGCATCTTTTTGGCGCGGACGGGGCAGCGCTGTAGACGGGCTTGTGTCGGGTCGGTGAGCGGGACTGCCTCCTCCCCTTACCACAAAAGGTTCCGCAGCTATCGGCGACGGTCCGCGACACTTTGGCGGCTTGACGAGCGCTCTCGCGCCTCGGCAGGATACCCTTTAAATGGTGAGATTGGCGGCAATCGTGTGGGCGATGAGGGCGGCGCTGTTCGCCGCCTCGCTGCTTGTCGCGCCCGTGGCCGTCGCCGAGGCGCATCCCTGTCAGCATCCCCACATGGCGTGGAACGTCGCCTCGGCGGCGAGCCCCACGGATTCACGGACAGGCGCGCCATGCGAAAATGGCGCTTGTCACGATCCTGCGGGCGGCGGAGCATGTTGTGTCGGTTCCTGCGCTCTCTCACCCGCCGTCAAAGACGACCTCTCCATTGAGATCGCGCCGGCGCTTACGATCGTGTTCGCGATGGCTTCCGACGCAATTGCATGGGGCCGTTCGATTCCGCCGCCCTTAGGGCCGCCTCGTTCCTAGATTCCGAGTCGGGCTGGCGTCACATGCCGGCCCAACGGCGCGCGGCCGCGCGCGCTCCGAGAAGGTGGCCGGCCACTGCCGCCAACTCCGTCAAATGGCCTGCCCGTCCGGGTGAGGCTTATTCAAATTCGGAGAAACCCATGTTGAACGTGTGCAGGCGGACACTCGTCCGCAGCATTATCGCCATAATGGCGGCGCCTGTCGTTGCAACGAAAGCCGAGGCGATCCGGAGCATGATCGTGCACAGAGAGCCCAGTTGCGATTGCTGTGAGTCCTGGGTATCGCAAATCCGAAAAGCCGGCATCGCCGTAACGATCGTCGACGAGCCGGACATGTCCGCCGTCAAGACGCGCCTCCGAGTCCCCGGCGCATTGGAGTCCTGTCACACGGCGGAAATTGAAGGCTACGTGATTGAAGGCCACGTGCCGGCGACCGCAATTCTTCGTCTGCTTGAAGAGAGACCCGAAGCGATCGGACTCGCTGCTCCGGGCATGCCGGCCGGGTCGCCCGGCATGGAAACGGGCGCCTCGCCCGAGGTCTACGATGTCGTACTATTCAGCGGGGCTGGAGCGAAACTCTTTACCCGCTATCGCGGCGATCTCGCCGTGCTTTGAAGCCCAAGGAGGCACACATGAAAGGTTACCTTCTCTCGACGCTCGCCGCTCTGTCCGTCTGCGCATGGGGGGTCCAAGCGCAAGCCGGCCAAGACGAACCCATGGGGTCGCCCGGCATGGAAAGGATGCAAAACTGGGCCGCCGATCACGAGGCGATGTTGGATGCCGGGCTCGCTGGGCTCAAGGCGGGCCTCAAACTGACCGCCGACCAGGAAAAGCTTTGGCCGCCCTTCGAGCAGGCGGTCCGGGACTCCGCGAAGTCCCGCATGTCGCAGATGAAGGAAATGGCGACGCGCATGCGGGAGGTTCCGGAGTCGACCGAGGAGAAGCAGGACCAAAGCGAAACGTCCAGCATGGCGATGACTCCCGCTGTCTCGCCGGTCGATCGGCTTGACGCGCTCGCCCAGCGGCTTGCGGCGCGAGCCGCTGCGCTGAAAGGCGTCGCCGACGCCGCCAAGCCTCTTTATGCGAGCCTCAATGACTCGCAGAAGCGGCTATTCGGCCTGCTCGGCGGACATCTCCTGATGATGGGGCATGGCCATCGCGGCATGGGCATGATGGGCGGCATGGGCGGAGAGATGATGGGCCGCGGCGGCATGGGGGGCATGGGCATGATGGGCGGCGGCGGCGGAGAGATGATGGGCCGCGGCGGCATGGGGGGCATGGGCATGATGCGCAATATGATGGGCCACGGCATGATGGGACCGCCGTCGAACGACGACCGGGACAACTCGGACGACGAGTAAGGCCGCAGGAGCGCCTGCTTCGACTGGGTCGGAACGACGGAGGCTAGTGATCCGCCGTTCCGATCGCAGGTGTTGGCGAATCGAGAACGCGCATCTTTGATCCTCCTCGCGCCGGTCCGGACAAGACCGCCTGACGTGGCGCTCATTCTTCTCCATCGGCTTGGGCGAGGATGGCGGCAAGGGGTTGAGGCGGCCCTGGCGCCGGGCGTCAGGCTTGCCTCGATCCTGGGCCGGATCGAGTGATGGCAGGAAATGCCCGATTCGTCAGCGTCAGCGACGACGACCTCACCCCATCGACAAGAGGTCCCTCGGGCATCACTCCGCCCGCTCTGGAGGTTGGGGTAACGCACGGTCGCCGAACGCTTGGGCTCGCGCTATATCCGCAGCTCATTCTCCGCCGGAAAATCGCACAGCTTTTCGAGATAGGCGGCGAGGACTTCGCCATGCCTTCGGTCGGCGCGAAGGCCGACATGCCCGTCGGGACGCATGACGAGCAGAGTCACGCCGCCGACGCCAAGCTGCGCGGCTGCGCCGGATTCGAGTCGCGCATAGGCGCGCTCTTCGCTGGGGATGGCCGAAACGACGATGGCGGCGTCGATCACGCCCGTTCTTTCGCGGGCTTGAACGTCCTCTTCGAGCCGGGCCAACTCCGGATTCTGCGCGAACGCGCCGCCAATCAACAGCGCGGTGTGGCCTCGATGGTTGGCGAGTTCATGCATGCGGCAGGACTCGCCACTCGCGCGTCGAACCGCGATCCCGTCGGGCAGTCGTTGGCCAGGCCCGAGGCTTTCGCTTTTGTCGCCCATGACGATTGGAGAGCCGGCATAGTCGATATCGAGCTCCGCCTCGGCGACCGCCTCGCTATGCCGAGTTCGACGGCTTCGCAAATCTCGCGCGAATCGCCTCGTCGCGAGCACGGCGCGCGTCGGTATCGGCGAGCAGCTGAGCGTGCTCGACCTCATCGCCTGAGGCGACGATCGCCTGCGCCACCGGGCGCCGTTCGGTTTCGTAGCTGTCGATCAGGCCCGGCGACGCCCGCCCCTGGCAAACGAGCGCCAGTTTCCACGCGAGGTTGAACGCATCCTGCAGACCGCTGTTCATCCCATGACCTTGGGCGGGAGAGCAAAGATGGGCGGCGTCTCCGGCCAGCAGGATCCGACCCGCTCGATAGCGCTGCGCCACTTTCGAGGCGCAGTGGAAGCGCGTCGGGTTGGCGACGTCGGCGAACCCGCCCGCAGGCAGATAGCGACGCATCGTCGCCGATGCGTCATCGACGAGATCGGAGTCCGCCGAACGCGGCCTCAAGTAGGCGCGCCACCTCTGCTTGGGAAGCGCGGTCAAGATCAGCGGCAGCTCATCGAAATAGGCGTAATTCCCCTCATACAACTCCGGCCAGCCGGGAATTGTCGCGTCGAACACCGCCCAGGGCTCCTCGATTTCGCGGCCCTCGAGCGCGATGCCGGCGATCTTTCGGGTGACGCTGTGGCTCCCGTCGCAGCCGACGACCCATTGAGCCGCGACCTGCTCGGTCGCGCCGCCATGCTGAATTGTGGCCAAGAGCCCGCCGTCCTGATGTTCGACGCCGACAAGGCGGGAGCCGCGAACGACCGCGCCGCCCCGTTGGCGCAGGTAATCCGCCAGGATCTCTTCGGTAACCTCCTCCGAAACGCCGATGTTGAAGCCGTAGCGACTGCCGCAACTCGACAGGTCGATCTCGCCAAGCACCCGGCCGTCGGAGTGGATTCGCGCCGTGCGTTGCTTCACGCCAATGGCGAGGAGACCCTCGACAATTCCGAGCGTCTCAAAAATCTCGAGCGTACGCGGATGGACGACCGTCGCACGGTCCCAAGGCAAAGTCGCGGAATGCTCGTCGATGATCCGGCAGGCGACGCCGCGCCGACAGAGTTCCGCGCCCAGGAGCAGACCCGTCGGGCCCGCGCCGACCACAAGAACGTCCACAGCCGCCGTCATGCTCGCCTCCCCTGCCGATCGCGCGGGAGAATCACACAGTCGAGAGCCTACGCCAAGAGAGCGTGTTCACATCGTTCTCGAGTGGATCACCCCGCCGTGGTCAACCGCAGCACGATGTCCTGATCGTAATTGCCAAAGCCCCGACCGAAGACGTTGACGCCGCCGGGGTGGCGGGCGTCCGGCTTGACCTCGATCCTGAGCCGGATCGAGTGATGGCCGGAGGTAGGCGGGTCGGGGTTCGGGTCGACGGCGGGGGGAGGGCCTGCGGCGACGAGTAAGATCAAGCGCTTGATGTCGATTCGACCAACCTGCAGCGGCAGCCGAAGTTCGTGACCTGCGGGCACGCACCGCGAAGCCGACGAAAGGCTTGAGAAAATCAGCAGTCCTGGCAACATAGCAAGGACTGGGCGTCCTGAGGAGCGCCGGTCCCAGCCGCGAAACCAGTGGCGGCATACAGAAAGGTTCGGCTACGATGAGCGGGATCTTCATCAGCCACACCCACAACGATCAACCGATTGCCGACGCGCTCGCGAAGCTCGTCGCCGAGATCTTCGGGGAGCGGGTGCTCGTAAACTATTCCTCCAAAAAGGAACGTGAGGGCGGCATTACTCCGGGAGAGAATTGGTTCCGCTGGATCGTCGACCAGGTTCGGGACGCCGATGTCGCTCTGATTCTTCTAACGCCGTCGTCGATCCAGAAGCCTTGGGTCATCTGGGAAGCCGGGGCGGTGGCGGGCGCAGCCTTCGCCACTTCCACTGAGCAAGCTCGAGTTCTTCCCGTGACATACGGGATAAAGTCAGCCGAGGTTCCAACTCCATTTGCGAACACTCAGCTCGTCAACGGCGCCAATTCGGCGGACATGCAGAAGATCGTCGACGAACTCCTCGCGCGGTTCGGCAAGGATTTCGCGCCAAAGGATTGGCAGCGGGTGGGCGCCAACAAAGAGAAATTCGTCGGAAACTATATCGGCCGCGTCAATTCGATCCTGCTGAAGCTGCCTCTAGTCGTTACGGAAGCGGCCGTTGAGGAGTGGCTTGGACGGCTGGACGAGCTTCGCAGCGAGGAACGCTTTTCTGAGACCGAGGTCTTGGAAAATTGGCTTGACGTCGCCTTTGGCAGAGACGCGCAGGACAAACAGCGCCCGCTCGATTTGCGTATCCATCGTCGACTTGGCGAACTCTACAGACTGGCCGGCCGAACCCTCGATGCGGCTCGTCAGTTCGAGCTCGCCCGGCAACTGGCGCCGCGCGACATCTTTCTCTTGCGCCGTCTTGGCCAAGCGTATCTGGACCAGAAGGACAACACGAAAGCCAATGGCGTTCTCAGCGAGATCGAAGCTCTCGACAAAGCGGCATTCGAGCGGAACGCCGAAAATGCGGCGCTCAAGGCGCGCTTATTTCAGCAAAACGGGAATCTCATCGGCGCCCGCGACACCTTAGCGCTAGCCTTTGGAAACATTCCGCAATCCTACTATCTTGGCGACCGGTTGGGACAGGTCCTGGTGGAATTGGGCGAGGTCGACAAAGCGAAGGATGTCTACAAACAGGTCGGCCGCGTATTGCGCGAGTTGCGCGAGCAGAATGTATGGACCTATGCGACGGCGCTTAGCGCCGCGCTCGTATGCAATGACCAAAAAGGCGTCCGCCAAGCTCTCGACAAACTTCACGCACTGCAACCGCCTCGCGGGCAGCTCGAGACGATCTCACGTGGCGTCGCCAGCTTGTTGGACAAGTTGAAGGGTGATCCAGCCATCCTCCAAGAGTTGCGGGGAATGGAGACGTGAGCGCCGATCTTGTCCAAGAACTGTGGGAAGAGCACGTCGGTTGGTCCGAGACCGCCGATCGATTGAAGTCGAGTCGGAGCTTTTGGCGCTTCGTCGTCCTGCTCCTCACGATTTCCGGGGCGGCGCTGCAGACGCTGGCGGCGACTGTGAAGACCTCGCCGGTCGGATTCGCAGCGGGTGTTCTGAGCGCCGTCGCCCTCGCGCTCGTTCCTTTCCTCGTGGGCTACTTTCTAACTTCCAAGGACACACAGAATTGGTTGCGGTCGAGGTCAGTTTCCGAGGGGGTCAAAACCGAGATTTTCATGTATCGCGCGGGCGCCGAGCCGTACGTCGGCCCCGGCGCCATCGACAAATTACGAAAGAAAATCAGAGAAATACAGAAGTGGGGGAAAAACCTGGAATTGGAACGCGCTCGTGTCGGCTCCCCGACGAGTCCGGCGCCCCCTCCCCTCGACGCCGAAGCCTATCTTAACTTGCGGGTGTACCAGCAGATCGATGACTACTATCGACCGAAAGCGAAGGAGAACGCTAAGCTTGCCGCGCGGTTTCGCTGGGCCTCGATAGCTGTCGCCGGTCTCGCCGCGGTCCTGAGCGCCCTCGCGACTTTCGCGCAGACCGCAGGATCGACATCGTTGGGTCCGTGGGTCGCCGTGCTGACGACCATCGGCGGCAGCATCGCAACCCATGCTGCGGCAGGCCGGTACGATTTTCAGGCCACGACGTACTTCGCAACGGCTCGCCAACTCGTCGATCTCGCACAGGATTGGAAGGCCAGCGGCAAGACGGCGCCTTCAAGGGAGTGGTCCGGGTTTGTACGCGATTGCGAGGGGGCTATATCGGCGGAAAACCGTGCTTGGATGGCCAAGCTCGATCAACAATAGGACGTGCGCCCCGCCCTTTACGGCGCGGTCGTCAGCCGCAGCACGATGTCCTGATCGTAGTTGCCAAAGCCCCGACCGAAGACGTTGACGCCGCCGGGGTGGCGGGCGTCCGGCTTGACCTCGATCCTGAGCCGGATCGAGTGATGGCCGGAGATGTCGAGGTCGTCGGGCGTCAGCGACGACGTCCTCACGCCATCGACGAACGAGCCCTCTGGCGTCACGCGCCAGTTCTTGAGCTTGCCGTACTGACTGCCCTTCAGCTTCCACCAGCCGGGGGTAAAAACGCCGCGCTCGTCGCCGAAATCGCCGGGGCTGGTCCACATCCCGATTTCGCGGCCGTTCACCGCGACGGTGATGTCGGAGGGCCAGTCGGCCGAGGTGCCCGGCACCTCCGACGACAGCTCCATCGAGAACTCGAGCGCCGCGACCCGCTTGCCGACGAGGCGCGCGTTGTTGGGAAACTGGTATTCCACGAAGCCGCGCGTGAACCACATGAGACCAGCGTTCATGCGGTCGGGGTTGAGGAAGGTTCCCGGAACGTCGAGAAGCCCTATGATTCCTTCGGGCGAGCACAGGCCGCAGGGCGCGCTGACCTCGCAGCGCGTGTAGAGGCCGATCGGCATCGAAACGTCGATGCGATTGCCGTCGGCGCCGACTGGCTCGTCCCGGAACATCACCAAAAGTTCGTCGAAGGCCGAGTGGCACACCTTTTGGCGCCCTTTTTGTCCCTTCTGCGTCTCGGTGCGGATGAGACCGGCCTGTTCGAGAATCTGCAGGTTGGACGATACCGTCGACTGCGGCAGGCCGAGCGCCTCGGCGATGTCGTTGACGTTGACGCCCTTCATCCGGTGCAGATGCCGGAGGATGCGGACCCGGACGGGCGAGGCAAGGCCGTGCAGCACGTCCGGCCGCTCCGCGGGGTCGATCACCAGAAAATTGCGCGTCATTCCCCGTTCCGACTCCGGCTCCGAGAGGCCTCGGTCTTTGTATCAGTTTTTCCGATATTTTCGCAGCGTTGTCACAATGCGGCGCGGAGCGGAGCGGAAGACCGCTCGTCAGGATCGCTGCGCGGCGGCGTCCGAGTCGCTCAATGCGCAAGCCGTCGCGCGAGAAAACGGCCTGCCGTCTCGAGACCGTGGGGCGATACGCCATGGCCGAGGCCGGGATAGACGTGCGCCTCGACCTCGAAGCCCGCGGCTTCGAGCGCGCGCTTCGCCCGGCCCGCCTCAGCGGCTGCGATGACCTCATCCCGTTCGCCGTGGAGGATCAGCACCGGCGTCGACAGGGCGGCCTTCGGCCCGACCGGCGGAACGAGCCGGCCCGAGGCGGCGACGACGGCCGCGACCGGCCAGCGACCGTCCGCGAGCGCATCGAGCGACAGGATCGCGCCCTGCGAAAAGCCGAACAAGGCGACGCGGTCGAGCCGGCCGGCGAATCCCGCGCGCTCGATCTCGCGCGCCACCACCCGGTCGAAGCCGGCGCGCGCCTTGAGAACCCGCTCTTCCCGGTTGGCGTCGCTGACGCCGATAATGCTGAACCATTGCCGCCCCGACCCACCGCCTGCAAACGGCTCCGGCGCGTCGGGCGCGACGAACATGGCGTCGGGCAGGAAAGCCTCCAGCGCCTCGCCGAGCGGCACGAGATTGGCGCCGCTGGCGCCGACGCCGTGCAGCAGAATGACGAGGCTTTCGGGAGATGCAGGCATTCGCAAGGGTCCTGTCGTTGGCGCCGCCGTTCACCCATAAGGCGAAAGACGCCCGCTGCTCAACTGGCCATGCGTCTGCCCGCCGGCCTATCGGCGATGTGCCCTTCGCGGGTCCCTCCCCCGAAGATTGGACGCTTGCGATTTACGAGCCGAACGACAAATGCTTTGTGAACTTGGAACTGCGTGCTATGGTAGTTCTCATCGAAGAACCATCCCCGCAGTGGGCGGGGCGAGTGAGGACAGCATGGACGAGGAGAGGCGGGTGAGGCGGACGACGCCATTTAGCCGGGCTGCGCACGGGGCGCCGGACGAACGGCGCGGCCGCAAATATTTTTCCCTTCACTCGCCCGTAACCGATTGATAAGTCCCGAATCGCGGAAATTTTTTGCAACTTCTGGAAATGAATTGAAATTTTTGGAAGCCCCCGCGGAAAGAAATTGAAATTTTTGGAAGGCTTTGGAAGGAAACGGAAATCGCGCGGCCCGGGCGCGGTCCCCCCCGTAGGGTGTCCGTGAGGACGCCCGCCTGTCCACGGACCACGGGCGAACTCAATGATATCCGATGTCCGCCCGCACCTTGCCGCGGAACACCCAATAGGACCAGCCGGAGTAGATGAGCACGATCGGCAGGAGGGCAAGCGCGCCGATCAAGAGAAAGGCCTGCGTCGCCTCCGACGAGGCGGCGTCCCAGATCGTGTACTTGTAAGGCACGATGTACGGGAAGAGGCTGATCGCGATGCCGAGATAGGACATCACGAATAGCGCGACCGCCCAGACGAACGGCGCCCCCTCCGAGCGATCGCTCAGCGCCCGCCATTCGGCCAGCGCAACCAGCGCCGTCACGAGCGGCACCGGGGCGAGCCAGGCGATGTTCGGCCACGAGAACCAACGCTCGGCGATGGCCGGATGGATGGTCGGCGTCCACAGGCTCACACCGACAATCGCGATGAGGACGCCGATGAAGGCGTAGCGGCCAAGCCGGCGCGCCATCTCCTGCAGCCGCCCCTCCGTTTTCAGCACCAGCCAGCCCGCCCCGAGGAGCGCGTAGCCGAACATCAGCGCGACGCCGGTCAGCACCGAGAACGGCGTGAAGCAGTCAAGCGAATGGCCGGCGAAATGGCGGCCGTCGACCGCAAAGCCCTGGATGAACGCGCCGAGCACGACGCCCTGGGCGAAGGCGCCGAGGGCCGAGCCGTAACAGAAGGCGTGGTCCCAAAAGGTGCGATTTTCGGCATCGCGGAACCGGAACTCGAAGGCGACGCCGCGGAAGACGAGCGCGAGCAGCATGATCAGAAGCGGGAAATAGACCGCCGGCAGGATGATGGCGAAGGCGAGCGGGAAGGCCGCGAGCAGAGCCACGCCGCCGAGCACGAGCCACGTCTCGTTGCCATCCCACACCGGTGCGATCGAGTTCATCACCAGATTGCGCGACTCGCGGTCGGGCGCGAAGCCGTAAAGGATGCCGACTCCGAGATCGAACCCGTCCAGAAGCACGTAGAGAAAGACGCCGACGCCGAGAATGAGGGTCCAGATCGGCACGAGATCGAGAACATAGGCGCTCATCTCAGGTCTCCGATCCGGCTGGCGGCACAGCGCGAACAGGCGACTTTGGTCGCCCGGCCTCAATGAAGTCCGGCATGTCCACCGCCGTCGGCCCTTGCCTGAAGATGCGCATCATCATGGCGACGCCGGCGGAAAACATCACGATGTACACGGCGGCGTAGGCAAGGAGCGAAAGCGTCACGTCGGAAGCGGTGAGCGACGGCGACACCGAATCCGCGGTGCGCAGGAGGCCGTACACCGTCCATGGCTGGCGGCCGACCTCGGTCGTCACCCAGCCGGCGATGACGGCGACGAAGCCGATCGGCGAGACGAAGGTGCAAAACCTCAGGTACCAGTCGGAGTCGAACAATTCCCTCCGGAACCGCAGCCACCAGCTGAGCACGACCGTCAGCGCCATGAGCCCCCAGCACGCCAGCATGATGCGGAAGCCGAAGAACGGCGGCGCGACCGGCGCGCGATCCTGGGGCGGGAAGTCCTTGAGGCCGCGCACCTCGCCGTCTGGATTGTGGGTAAGGATGAGGCTGCCGACCAGCGGGATCGAAACTTCGTAGAGGTTCTTCGCCGCTGCGTCGTCGGGAATGGCGAACACCACCCAAGGCAGCCTCCGGCCGCCGTCCCAGATCCCCTCGATCGCGGCGAGCTTGGCCGGCTGATATCTCAGCGTGTCGAGGCCGTGCTGGTCGCCGATCACCGCCTGCAGCGGCACGAGCACAGTGAGCAGCCAAAGCGTCATCGACAGCATCGTGCGCGCTTCCTCGTAGAAGCGCCGGCTGAGGAGCCACCAGGCCGCGACCCCGACGACGACAAAGCCGGTGGTGATGTAGATCGCCGTGACCACGTGGGCGAGGCGGTACGGAAACGACGGGTTGAAGATGATCTCGAGCCAGTCCTTCGGCTGGAACCGGCCGTTGACGATGTCGAAGCCCGCCGGGGTCTGCATCCAGCTATTGGTCGCCAAAATCCAGAAGGTCGAGGCGAGCGTCCCGAGCGCGACCATCAGCGCCGCGAAGAAATGCGCCCAGCGCGGCACCAACTTGCGGCCGAACAGCAGGATGCCGAGAAAGGCCGCCTCGAGAAAGAACGCGGTCAGCCCCTCGTAGCCGAGCAGCGGCGAGATGACGTCGCCGACATCGTCGGAGAAGCGGCTCCAGTTGGTGCCGAACTGGAACGGCATGGTGATCCCGGAAACGACCCCCATGCCGAACGAGACGGCGAAGATCTTGGTCCAGAAGATCGAGATGCGAAGGTAGACGTCACGTTTGGTGACAAGGTGCAGGCCCTCCATCACCGCGATGAAAGAGGCGAGACCGACCGTAAAGGCCGGCATGAGAAAATGCCACGCCACGACCCAGGCGAACTGGAGCCGCGACAGGAACAGCGGATCGAAATGCACGTCAAACCCTCTGAGAGCACGAACTGCCCGCTCTACGTCTCCACATTAGGGCCGGATTGCGACAAGTCCAACAACCGCCTGCAGCATATTGTCCGGCCGCCCAGGATCCGTACTCGTCATGCAGCCGGACCCAGCTGATCGGGAACGGCAGATCGCCCGCCTGGCGGCCAAGCGCCGTGAGTTCGAGCAGCGGATTGGCCGGGCGGGCGAAGCGATAGCGCTTGTCCATTCTGCGCCACGGCATAGCGCAGCGATTCATGGCCAGCACGGCGCTCGCCCGGGTGAATTCCTTCTCCTCAGCGAGAGGCATGCGGCGCGCCGCATGCCTCTCGCCCTCCAGTTCCGACTGTGCGGTCGGTCATAGTCTGCGCCTCGGCGGATCACTTCGGGGGATGAGAATGCGCGCAATCCGGGCGGCCTGACAATGGCGGCGCCGCCCTCCGAGCCGCGGCCGATCGTCCACGGGACGCGGACAATGAAAAAGCCGCCCGGAGGCGGCCTTTCCGTCCGCTGGAAAGAGCGAGACTTACGCGGTCGCGGCCGCGGTGCGGCGCGAACGAAAACCGGCGAAAGCGAGACCGGCGAAGCCGAGGCCCATCATTGCCCAGGTGGAAGGCTCTGGAACAGCGGAGCCGACGGTGAAGGCATAATAGTTTTCAGCAACCGGGTTGGTCCAGCTGATCGAGCTGTACGTTCCATGGAACACGACCAGTCCGTTGCCTTCCGCTCCGTAGACAATGTCGCCAGCGCTGGTCAGCGCCTGGCCGCCCCATGTGCTTGAAGGGCCGCCGCCCGCAAGGCTGAAATCACTGGTGGTGAAATCGAACTCCGCAGTGATCCCACCTTGACCCAAACTGACGATCGCAATCACGGGATCGGTCACGGGGGAACTGAATGTAATCGTATCGGTGGCGCCGCCGTATGGGCCGCCAATCAGCCGGATGCCGCTGTTATCCGGCGGCGCGTTGGTTACCGGACCGCCTTCCCAAGTGCTGGCCGGCGACCAGTTCGAAGCATAGCAATTCAGGCATTCCATTTCGCCGGCGTAGCTCACCCCGACGCCGCCCAACATACCCGAAGCGGCGCCGCTGGAGCCGGTCCCCACCGTACCGGAGGTCCAGTCTGTCCATGATGTCGTCGCCGCGTTCGCCGCTGTCGCAAATCCCAGGGTCGCCAGCGCAGTCGCCAAAAGCATCGCTCTCATGAATATCTCCCCCAAGATGGAGCAAAACCACTCCGCTCACATGATGGCACAAACCAAGCGCTTAAGTCAACGCCGTAAACAGTGTGTCAACTCAAATTGAGGATTTTCGCGTCCTAGAGAAAACTCTGCGGATCGACGTCGATCGCCACTTTCACGCCGCCGCGCGGCGGCGGGGCGGCGGCGAGGAGGGCGCGCAGGAACCCTTGCAAATCCGCTGAGCGCGGCGCCTTGGCGGCGAGGCGGAAACGGTGGCGCTTGCGCAACACCGCGATCGGCGCCTCGGCTGGGCCCAAGAGCGCGATCTCGTCTGCGCGCCGCTCGCCGCCAAGCGGCGCGACCCGCCAGCCCTTGCCCGCCGGCATGGCGTGGGCAGCGCGGGCGAGCGCGCGCGCATGCGCCTCCGCCGCCCCCTTATCCTCGGCCGAGACGATGATCGCCGCGAGACGCCCGAACGGCGGCAGGCCGCCGATCCGCCGCTGCTCGGCCTCCTGTGCGTAAAAGCGCTCGGCGTCGCCGGAAACCAGGGCCTGGATGACTGGATGATCGGGCTGCCAGGTCTGCAGCAGCGCATGGCCCTCGCGCTCGGCGCGTCCGGCCCGCCCGGTCGCCTGGCGCAGAAGCTGGAAGGTGCGTTCGGCGGCGCGCGGATCGGCGTTGGCGAGGCCGACGTCCGCGTCGACCACGCAGACGAAGGTCAGGAGCGGAAAGTTGTGGCCCTTGGCCACCAGTTGCGTGCCGATGACAATGTCGAATTCGCCGCGTGCGGCGGCGTCGAGCTGCCGGCGTAGGGTCTCCAGTCCGCCGGGAAAGTCGGACGACAGCACAAGTGTGCGCGCTTCGGAAAAAAGAAGCGCCGCCTCTTCCGCCAATCGCTCGACGCCCGGTCCGCAGGCGGCGAGGCTGTCGACGTCGTGACATTCCGGGCAGAGGTTCGGCCTCGGCTCGACATGCCCGCAATGGTGGCAGACGAGCGCCGCGCGGAAGCGGTGCTCGACCAGCCATGCCGCGCAATTGGGGCACTCGAAACGGTGGCCGCAGGAGCGGCAGAGGGTGAGGGGCGCATAGCCGCGCCGGTTGAGAAAGAGAAGCGCCTGCTCGCCCCGCCCCAAGGCCCCTTCGATCCCCGCGATCGCCTTCGGCGACAGCCAGCGTCCGCGCGGCGGCCCCTCGCGCTTCAAATCGACGGTCGCAAGAACCGGCATGGTCGCGGCGCCGAAACGGCTCGGCAGCTTCAGCCATCGATAGCGGCCGGTTTCCGCGTTGACCCGGCTCTCGATCGCCGGCGTCGCTGAGGCGAGAACGATCGGTGCGGCCTCGAGGCGCGCGCGCACCACCGCCATGTCGCGGGCGTTGTAGACAACGCCGTCCTCCTGTTTGTAGGCGCCCTCATGCTCCTCGTCGACGACGACCAGGCCGAGATCGGCGAACGGCAAGAAGAGCGCGGAGCGCGCGCCGACGATGACGCGGGCTTCGCCGCTCGCGACCGCCCGCCATGTGCGTTCGCGCTGGCGCGCAGTGAGGCCGGAATGCCACTCTCCCGGGCGCGCGCCGAAGCGGGCGGCGAAACGGTCGAGAAACTGGGCGGTCAGCGCGATCTCGGGCAAGAGCACGAGCGTCTGACGGCCCTGCCGCAGCGCCTCGGCGATCGCCTCGAAATAGACCTCGGTCTTGCCCGAGCCGGTGACGCCTTCAAGCAGGGTGGCGGAGAAGGCGCGGGCGGCGACACGGGCGGCGAGATCGTCGGCCGCGGGCCTCTGGTCGGCGTTGAGGAGCGGCGGCCGATGATCCGGATCGAGGTCGGCGGCGATCGGCTCGGGCGGCAATGCGACCAGCGCCAGCGCGCCGTCCTCGACAAGGCCGTCGATCACGCCGACCGAGCAGCCGGCGAGCTCGGCGAGCGCGGCCTTGGCGATGGGGGATTGCGGTTCGCGATCGCTGACCCTCACCCGGCGGCCTTCGGCCGCTTCCCTCTCCCCGGGGAGAGGGGCGTCGCGGCGCCGTCAATCCCTTCCACCCGGAGGGGAGGCGTCGCGGCGCGTTATCCCTTCCCCCTCGGGGGGAAGGTGGCCCGAAGGGTCGGATGAGGGCTGCGCCATCGCCGCAAGAACCTTCGCCCGCGCCTCTGTCATGCGCATCGGCGGCTTACCCGTCGCGACGACCGCGAAACGGGGCGCCGGAGGCTCGACCGCTTCATGAGCGCGGATCGCCATGCGCAGCACCATGCCGCGGGGGGCCAGCGTCCAGCGCGCGACCCAGTCGATGAAGTCGCGCTGAGGCTGCCGCAGCGGCGGCCAGTCGCGCGCGCCCGCGACGGATTTGAGGTTGTCGCCGCCGGCCTCCCGCTGGGCCCAGACGACGCCGGTCGCATGGCGCGTCCCAAGCGGCACGCTGACGAAGGCGCCGGGTGCGAGCGTGAGGTCGGCCGGGACGCGATAGCTGTAGGCGGTGTCGACGGCGACCGGCACGAGCACGTCGACGACGGCGTTTTGCAGCGTCGGGCGGGGATCGTGCGGGCGCGGGGGAAGCATCCCACGCGTTTAGCATGCGAACCGCCCACGCGCGTCGACGTCAGGCCAGCGCGTTGCCATTCGCAGGGGATTGTGGTCCGATGCCTTGGGCCCCTTGCGCAGAGACCGAAGGTCGAAAATTCGGGCCACGACAGGGGCGAGCGAGGAAACATGGCGCGGGAAACGGCGGCCTCGGAGCCCGGACCCGACGCTTCCGAGCGCGTAGACGTCGCGATCATCGGCGCCGGAATCTCGGGCGTCGGCGCCGCCTATCATCTGAAAACCCAATGCCCCGGGTTGCGCTTCGTGATCCTTGAAGCCAAGGAGACTTTCGGCGGCACGTGGGTCACCCATCGCTATCCGGGCATCAGGTCGGACAGCGACCTGTTCACCTTCGGCTACCGCTTCAAGCCCTGGAAGGGCAATCCGATCGCGCCCGCCGAGGTGATCCTGGCCTATCTCGGCGAGGTCGTCCGCGAGAACGGGATCGAGGCTCATATCCGCTATCGGCATGCGATCTCGGCGGCGCGCTGGTCGAGCGCAGAGAAACTGTGGACGCTCGAGGGCGCACGAACGGATACGGGACAACCCGTCCGCATCGCCGCCAGCTTCTTATGGATGTGCCAGGGTTATTACCGGCACGATGGCGGCTACACGCCCCTATGGGACGGCATGGAAACATTCGGCGGCCGCATCGTTCATCCGCAGGCGTGGCCGGACGATCTCGATTGCGCCGACCAGACCGTCGTTGTCGTCGGGTCGGGCGCGACCGCGGCCACGCTCATTCCCGCAATCGCCGATCGCTGCCGGAGTGTGACCATGCTTCAGCGCTCGCCGACCTGGTACATCCCGGCGCGCAACGCCAACGATCTCACCGACACCTTGCGCACGCTCGAAGTCGACGAGGCGTGGATCCACGAAATCACCCGCCGGAAAGTCCTCTATGATCAGGCCGCCTTCACGCGCCGCTGCTTCGAGGAGCCGGAAGCCGTCAAGAACGACCTGCTCACGGCGGTTCGCGCCTATCTTGGCGACGACTACGACATCGAAACCCACTTTACCCCAAAATACCGGCCCTGGCGTCAGCGCATCGCCTTCGTTCCAGACGGCGACCTCTTTCGGGCGATCCAATCCGGGAAAGCGTCTGTGGTCACGGACGAGATCGAGCGATTCGAACCGTCGGGAGTGCGCACGAAGTCCGGCAGGCTGGTCGAGGCCGACATCGTGGTGACCGCCACCGGCTTCCATCTCAGCGTGCTCGGCGACATCGGTTTTTACATCGACGGCCAGCCGCTCGATATTTCGCAGACGGTGACCTACCGGGGCATGATGTTCACCGGCGTGCCGAACATGGCCTGGGTGTTCGGTTATTTCCGTTCGAGCTGGACGCTGCGTGTCGACCTTGTCGCCGACTTCGTCTGCCGGCTCCTCAATGCCATGAAGGCTAAGGGCCTGCAGACGGTCGTTCCGACCCTGCGCGACGAAGAGCGCGACATGCCGCTTTCGCCCTGGGTCGATCCGGAGGATTTCAATCCCGGCTACCTCATGCGCGACATGGGGCTATTGCCGAGGCGTGGCGACAAGCCCGAGTGGCGTCACTCGCACGACTACTGGGTCGACAAGGATCTGTTTCCGAAGATCGACCTCGACGACGGGGCGCTCGCCTACGGCTGACGCCCGTGCCGACGCCGGTACGGCCTCATTCCGCCAAACGGCCGACGGGGCTTCGCTTGCCCCGGCTATCAGAAGACCGCGCGGAGCCGTCACAGGCTCTTATGCGAGCCGTCGCAATAGGGCGCGTTCTTGCTGGTCTTGCAGCCGCAGAGATAGGCGGTTCCGCTCTTTTCGGCGGTGAAGGCTGTCGGCGCCATGCCGACGGCCTTGTGCGAGCCGTCGCAGAACGGCTGGTTGGCGGACCTTCCGCAGGCGCACCAGTAGTAGGTCTTGCCCGCTTCGAGCTCTTTGGCATACGGCGCCTTCTGGGCGACGATGGGTTCGGCCATGGTGATCCTCTCAAAACGCTTGGTCGGCTTGCCTCCGACGAGGACTTCAGCTCTCGGCCGGAGTCTTAGCCTGTTCCGTGGCCTGTGCCGTGGCTTGTGCCTTGGCCGCTTCCTTCGCGGCCTCCCTGGCGGCCGGGGTCTCGGTCCGCTCGGCGATGCGGGCCGACTTGCCGCGGCGGTCGCGCAGGTAATAGAGCTTCGCCCGGCGCACCTTGCCGCGGCGCACGACCCGAACCGAGTCGATCATCGGCGAATAGACCGGAAAGACGCGCTCCACGCCTTCGCCGTAGGAGATCTTGCGGACGGTGAAGCTCTCGTTGAGGCCGCTGCCGCTGCGGGCGATGCAGACGCCCTCGTAGGCCTGGACGCGGGTGCGATCGCCTTCGGTGACCTTGACGTTGACGACGACGGTGTCGCCAGGCTGGAACGGCGGCATCTTGGCGCCGGGCAATCTGGCGGCTTGCTCGGCCTCGATCTGCTCGATGACGTTCATGACAAAACTCCTGCCGTGCGCCGGATTCAAGAGAGCCGGCGAGCGCTTCGGCGCGCTGTTTTCATTTTGAGACGCGCCTCATAAGGCAAAGCCGCGCTGAAGTCGAGCGGCAATCGCCGGATGCATGCGCCACCGGCGGCCGTCAGATCAGGCGCCCGCCCAGGGGTTCAGATCAAAAGCTTGGCGCGCCCGACCGCCAACGGCGCAACAGGGCGGTGAGCGACAGTTGGGCGAACGGCGGGTAAAGAGCGGGGAAGCGGGCGCACAAGCCCAACCCTTTAGGCGCGGTCTCCGCCCGAAGCCGACATCGCGCCGTTCAAAATTTAAGAGTTTCGGGACGAATTTGTAACTCAAATAAATCAGTGGCTTAGCAGTTTCAAAAGATAGTTGCATAAGTGGCTGGATTTTTGCTATGCTTGCACATGGCGATTTACGGATATGCACGGGTCAGCACGGACGGGCAGACGCTCGACGCTCAAGTTGCGGCGTTGACGGCAGCCGGAGCCGTGCAGGTGTTTCACGAGACGGCGAGCGGAGCCAAGACCGACCGGCGCGAGCTGGCGAAAGCGGTCCGCGCCCTCGACGCGGGCGACACCTTGCTTGTGACGCGCCTCGACCGGCTCGCGCGATCCACGCGCGACCTCCTGAACATTCTCGACGCGATAGCGAAGGCCGGAGCCGGATTTCGTTCGCTCGGCGACGCATGGGCCGACACCACGACGCCGCATGGCCGCCTGATGCTCACCGTGCTTGGCGGGCTTGCGGAGTTCGAGCGCGAGCTGATCCGCGCCCGCACCGGCGAAGGCCGCGTCCGCGCCAAGGCGCGAGGCGTCCATATGGGACGCCCGCCGAAATTGACCCCCGCGCAGCGGCGCGAAGGCTTGCAGGCGCTCGCGTCGGGCGCGGCGACGCAGGCCGACCTGGTGCGCCGGTTCAATGTCAGCAAGAGCACGGTTTCACGTCTGGCGGAGAAGGCTGCGCCTCTCCCCTTGACCGTTCGACCGGCGCTCGACGCCGAGACGGAACGCGCCGCGCGGGTATTCATGCAGCGTATCGAAGGCAAGTACCCTGCGATTGAGGCGCTTGTGTATGGCAGCCGCGCCCGTGGCGACCACAAGCCGGACAGCGACACCGACCTTGCCGTGATCCTCAAAGGCAAGCGCGGCGACCGCTATGAAGTCTCCGGCGATATGGCGGGCATCGCTTTCGACGTAATGATGGAGACAGGCGTTTTGGTTTCGCCCCTGCCCCTTTGGGAAGAGGAGTTTCGGCAGCCCGAACAATTCAGCAATCCCGCCTTGATTGCGAACATCAGGCGCGAGGGATTTCGGCTATGACGACCAACGCCGCCCTTGTCGCCGGTTACATGCGGAAGGCCGAGCGGGCATTGAGCGAGGCGCTTTTGCTTTTGCAGGCCGGAAAGACCGAAGGAGCTTGCAGCCGCGCCTATTACGCGATGCACGATGCGGCGCATGCCGCCTTGCTCGCGACCGGCTTTGAGACGCCGGACGCGATCATCAAGGCCCATCACACACTGATTGCCGAGTTCGGCAAGAGGCTCGTGCTCGGCGGACAGATCGACCCAACGCATGGCCGCGCGTTCAACAAGGTGCAGGAAATACGGCTTGTCTCCGATTACAGCGGCGAGCCGCCGCCGCTCGACAAGGCGCAAGCGGCGGTTGACAAGGCCGAGGCTTTTGTCGTGGCGGTGAAGGCGACATTTGGCCTGTAGTCGAGATGAGCAACCCGCCGCACAAACGAGAGGCTGTCAAAAGGTCGACGCCCACCATCTCCCGACGGGCGGGTGCGAGGCCAAGCGAAAGACCGGCGCCTTTAGCCACGACGCCTTGGTCAGCCGCCCACTTGGCCACGATGCCTCAGGAACGCGTCGGCCAGCACGCAGGCGACCATCGCCTCCGCGACCGGCGCGGCGCGGATGCCGACGCAGGGGTCGTGGCGGCCTTTGGTGACGATCTCGGTCTCCTCCATCGCGCGGGTGACGGTCAGGCGGGGGCTGAGGATCGAGGAGGTCGGCTTGACGGCGAAGCGGACGACGATCGGCTGTCCGGTCGAGATGCCGCCGAGAATCCCGCCGGCGTGGTTGGAGAGAAAGCGGGGCTGGCCGTCGTCGCCGGCGCGCATCTCGTCGGCGTTGTCTTCGCCGCTCAGCGCCGCCGCGGCGAAGCCGTCGCCGATCTCGACCCCCTTGACCGCATTGACGCCCATCAGGGCGCTCGCGAGCTCCGCGTCGAGCTTGCCGTAGATCGGCGCGCCCCAGCCGGGCGGAACGCCTTCGGCCACGACTTCGAGGACCGCGCCGACCGACGAGCCGGCCCTGCGGATGGCGTCGAGATAGTGGGCGAAGCGTCGCGACGCCTCGGCGTCCGGGCAGAAGAACGGGTTTCTGCCGACCTCGTCCCAGTCCCATTGCGCCCGGTCGATCTTGAGCTTGCCCATCTGGACGAGCGCGGCGCGGATGGTCACGGCCGGAATGACCTTGCGGGCGATGGCTCCCGCCGCGACCCTTGCGGCGGTCTCGCGCGCCGACGAGCGGCCGCCGCCGCGGTAGTCGCGAATGCCGTATTTGGCGTCATAGACGTAATCGGCGTGGCCGGGCCGGTACTTGTCCTTGATCTCGCCGTAGTCCTTGGAGCGCTGGTCGACATTCTCGATGAAGACCGCAATCGGCGTCCCGGTCGTCACCTGGCGGCCGGTCGCGTCATCCGCCATGACGCCCGAGAGAATGCGCGCCTCGTCCGGCTCGCGCCGTTGGGTGGTGAAGCGCGACGTCCCCGGCCGGCGGCGGTCGAGCTCGGCCTGGATGTCGGCGACGTCGAGCGGCAGGCGCGGCGGACAACCGTCGACCACGCAGCCGATCCCCGCCCCGTGGCTTTCGCCGAAGGTGGTGACCCGGAAGAGATGGCCGAACGTGTTGTGCGACATGGGGGTTCCCTACCGACCCGTCCTGGACGGCGTCAACCGACGCGCGCCGCCCGCGAAAAAGCGGACGATGGGCCTGTAACAGACCGGGCGCCGCTCGCGAAACCTCTTTGAGCCGCCGTGGCTCTCAGGGAGATCTCCATGATCAAGACGTTTGCCGCCGCCGGCCTCGCAATCGGGCTGGCGCTCTCGCCGCTCGCCGCCTTCGCCCAGACCGACACGGGCGCGCCGATGTCCGACAAGTCCATGGCGCCGAAAAAGCCGATGATGAAGCCTCATTCCATGCACAAAAAGCCGATGACGAAGACGAAGATGCATTCGGACGCGATGAAGGGCGGCGAAACGCCGCAGAAGATGTGAGCCCGCCGCCCCTGCGTCCTTCGCCTAGTCGGCGGGGACGGACGGGGCCGCCCCGTCGGGCGCCCGGCGTTCCGACGGCAAAAGGCCGCTGGTCGAGGTTTGCCGGCGCCGACGCGTGTCGTCCGGCAGGGCCAATCTCTTGGGCGGGACCGGCCCTCCCAGCCTGGGTCAGCCGGCGCTCTTGATCGCCAGGGTTCGAATTGACCGAAAAGACGGCCCGAATTCAAGATGTAGCAGGCAGGACGACATTTAATCATCAATATCAGGGACTTGCTTGGCCTTTATCATTCCGTGCGACGACCGTGGTCCCGGCCCGCCTGATCATGCCCTGTTCCGGCCGTTTTGCACCTGTTCTGGTCAGTTTTGACCCTGTTCGGGCGCCTGTTATTCCCTGTTCCCGCCGGCCCGCGGACCTGCAAGACTTCACGATAAGCCATTGAACTTTCTTTATTTTATGCCGCATGACGCCGCGCCAGCACGCGGAAAAACGCCTGCTAGCAGGCGATTCGCGCCGCACTTTGCGAATTGGCCGCCCGACCGCGTTGGCAGGCCGTTCCGTCGCGAGCGCAATGGGCGCGACAATTATCCCTCCGCGACAATGTCCAGGGCCGTTTGGCGTCGGACGACCGTTCATCCCCAATTCATCCGCGTAAGCGCAATCTCCTGTTCGTGAAACAACCGTGGCCGAAGAGCCCGCATCGGAAGAGGACCCTGAATGCTCAAGAAAGTCGCCGCCATCGGCCTCGTCGCCGCTCTCGCCCTTTCGCCTCTCGCGGCGCTCGCCCAGACCGATAACGCTGCGCCTGCCGCCGGCGCCGCCGCCGCGCCCGCCGACACCTCGATGCCGGCGAAGCCGATGAAGCACAAAACCCACAAGAAGAAGCACAGCGCCAAGAAGACCATGGAACCGGCGGCGCCCGCCGCGCCGGCCGAAGCTCCGAAGAGCTGATTTCAAGGGGCTGTCGCAAGCCTCCTTTCGCGCCCGCCCCGTCTCCGGACGGGGCGGTTTTTTTATGCGCCGCCTTTCGCAGTCCTCGCAGCCGTGCGACGTTCGCGGCCGGAGGCGAGCGTCATGGCCGCAGCGGATTTCTGGTACGAGTTCGCCAGCACCTATTCCTATCCCGCCGCCATGCGCGTCGGAGCGCTCGCCGAAGCGCGCGGCGTCGACCTCATCTGGCGTCCCTTCCTGCTCGGGCCGATTTTCGCCGGCCAGGGATGGCGCGACTCGCCATTCAACATCTATCCCGCCAAGGGGCGCTACATGTGGCGCGATCTCGAGCGGATCTCAGCCGCGGCCGGCCTGCCCTTCCGGCGTCCGGAGCCTTTCCCGCAAAACAGCCTGCTCGCCGCGCGCGTCGCGCACGCGCTCGAGGGCGAGATGCGCGCCGAATTCTCCCGGCGCGTCTACGCCGCGGAATTCGGCGCAGGGCTGCCGATCGCCGACCGGGCAATCCTCGCGAGGCTCCTCGGAGACCTCGGCCTCGACCCGGAGACGACGCTCGCCCGGGGCCAGAGCGAGGCCAACAAGGCGCGCCTCAAGGCCGAATGCGCCCTCGCCGCGGAGATCGGCATTTTCGGCGCGCCCAGTCTTGTGACCGAGGACGGCGAATTGTTCTGGGGCGACGACCGGCTCGAACAGGGCCTCGACTGGGCGGCGGCGCGCTGATCCTGCGACATCCAGGGCATCGCGTCGACGGCTCGCCGCGGAAGCGCGAGACGCGCTCCCCGAGCAGCAGCCGACATCACCTCCCCCGCGCCGGTTGCCTCCGCCGAAGCCTTCGCTAATCTGACGGCGAATAAACGCGAGGGAGGAACGATCATGGGATCGCTGCACGAAGGCGGCACGGTCGGCGCGATGCTCATCACGGCGATCCGCCGGTACCCCGACCGGCCGGCCATCGCGGACAATCGGACCCGCTGGACCTACAGCGAGCTTGGCGACGCGGCGGCGAGGATGATTTCGGTTTTTCGCACGCTCGGCTTGCGCAAGGGCGATGGGGTGGCGCTGCTGGCGACGAATCGGGTCGAGACCTGGGCCGTCGTCACCGCGGCGGCGATCATGGGCCTGCGCTACACGCCGCTGCATCCGCTGGCCGCCGAGGACGATCACGCCTTCATCGTCGACGACGCCGAAGCTGCGGCGCTGATCGTCGAAGGAGAGAGGTTCGCCGAGCGGGGCCGCGCCATCCTCGGCCGGGCGCCGGGGGTGAGGCATCTTCTGTCGTACGAGCCGATCGAGGGCGGCCGCGACCTTCTGGCCGAGATGCGCTCCGCCGAGCCCGCTCCGCTGATCGACGAAGCCGAGGCCGAGATGGTCTGCTGGCTCGCCTATACCGGCGGCACGACCGGGCGGTCGAAGGGCGTGATGATCGCGCACCGCTGCGTGGTCAACATGTCGGCGATCATCTTCTCCGACTGGGAGTGGCCCAAGGACATCCGCTATCTCGCCTCGACGCCGATCACGCATGCGGGCGGGGTCAACATCTTCCCGATCATGATGCGCGGCGGCTTCACCCGCGTGCTGCCGGGCTTCGACATCGAGGTCTTCTGCCGGACGGTCGAGGCCGAGAAGATCAACACGGCCATGCTTGTGCCGACGATGATCTATGCCCTGATCGACGCCAAGGACATTCGCGCCCGTTACGACCTCTCCTCGCTCGAGATGATCATCTACGGCGCGGCTCCGATGTCGCCGGATCGCCTGCTCGAGGGAATCACGATTTTCGGCCCCGTGTTCGTGCAATTCTACGGTCAGACCGAAGTCCCGCAATGCATCACGTCGCTGCGAAAGGTCGACCACGATCCCGCCCATCCCCGGCGGCTCGGCTCGTGCGGACGCCCCAATCCCCTGGTCGAAGTCAAGCTGTTCGATTTGCAAATGAACGAGGTCAAGCGCGGCGAAGCCGGCGAGATCTGCGTGCGCGGCGCGCTGGTGATGAACGGCTACTGGAAACGTCCCGAGGCGACCGAGGACGCGTTCCGCGGCGGCTGGCTGCACACCGGCGACGTCGCGGTCGAGGACGGGGACGGTTACTACACCATCGTCGACCGCATCAAGGACATGATCATTTCGGGGGGCTTCAACATCTACCCGCGCGAGGTCGAGGACGCGTTGATGGCGCATCCGTCCGTTGCCTCTGCTGCGGTGATCGGCGTGCCGGACGACAAATGGGGCGAGGCGGTGAAGGCGTTCGTCGTGCTGAAAACCGGCGCGAGCGCCGATTTCGACGCGCTGCACGCGCATGTGAAGGAAAAGCGGGGCGGCCCCTGGGCGCCGAAGTCGATCGAGTTCGTCGAGGCGATTGCGGTCACAGGCCTCGGCAAAGTCGACCGCAAGGCGCTCCGGGCGCCGTATTGGCAGGGACGGACGCGGGGCGTGGCGTGAGGGCGAGGGACGTTGAGACCCGTCGGCAAAGCGACTTCCAACGCGGGTCCAGTCTTCGTTTTGTCGCAGACGCGGCGAAGGATGGCGGCGGCGGGTCCTCTCGAACCCGAGAGTCGGCCGACCGCGGTCACATCAATCAGCACAGCTGGGAGGTTTATTGTGCGTTCGCTCATCTTGGCTCTTGCGACCTGCGCGATCGCTTTGTGCGCGCAATCCTCCTTCGCGCAGGATCAGGCTGCGCCCGTGGCGCCAACGGCCTCGGGTCCCGTCCGTGGATTCGTGAATGGCGGCGTCGAAGGTTTCTTGGGCATTCCCTATGCCGCCCCGCCGGTCGGCGAGCAGCGCTGGCGCCCGCCGCAGCCGGTTCAAAGCTGGAGTGATGTCCGTGACGCGGGCAAGTTCGGCGCCTATTGCGCCGCCGCCAAGAGCACCAATGGCCCGCGATCGGAAGCGGAGGATTGCCTGTTCATCAACGTCTGGAGGCCGGCCAAGACCGACCGGGACGCGAGGCTGCCGGTCTATGTGTTCATCCACGGCGGAGGGTTCGTCAACGGCAGCTCGAACCAAGCGGACATGACGGAGATCGTCGAGCAAACCGGGGTCGTCGGGGTCAGTTTCAACTACCGGCTCGGCCCTCTCGGCTTTTTCTCTTATCCTTCGATCACCGAGGATTCCGGCGACTTCGGATTGATGGACCAGCAGGCGGCGCTTCGCTGGGTGCATGAGAACATTGCCGGGTTTGGCGGCGATCCCGCGCGCGTGACCATCGGCGGCAAGTCGGCGGGCGGCTATTCCGTCTGCGCCCATCTGGCCGCTCCCGGGTCAGCCGGGCTGTTTTCTCAGGCGATGATGCAAAGCGGGTCCTGCATCAGCATACCCTTGGCTGAGGCTCAAAAAAGAGCCGCCGCGATCGCCGACCAGGTCGGGTGCAAGGGCGCGGACGCAGCCGCCTGCCTGCGCGCCGCTCCAGTGGGAAAGCTCATTGATGTCCCCTACCCCGGCATCGCTGCGCTTCCCACCGACGGAACCAGCCTCTTGCCGATTGCGCCGCGCAAGGCCGTGGCCGAGGGGAATTTCCAACGCGTGGCGATCGTGTTCGGCTCCAACCGGGACGAGGGCCGGACCTTCCGCCAGGGCGACATCGGCTGGAAGGAAAGCGATTACACGAAATGGGTCTCCGACACGTTCGGCGCAAAGGCCGACAAGGTGCTTGCCCAGTATCCCTGGCCCAACAACGCGGATGCGTATGCGGGCGCGTATCTCTCAGGGGCGATCTTCACCGACGCCGGTCTTGCTGTGGGAATCGGCGGCTGCCCGAGCTTCGAGCTGGCCCAGGACCTATCGAAATACGCCCCCGTCTACGCCTATGAATTCGGCCATCGAACCGGTCCCGGCCTGACGCGCGAACACGGCGCTTATCAATGGGGGGCGGGTCACGCCGCCGAGCTCGCCTACCTGTTCCCGAGCTTCAACAATGGCGAGCCGATCACGCCGCTGTTCAACGCAGGCGAACGGGCGCTCGCGTCAAGCATGAAGTCCTATTGGGGCGCCTTCGTCAAACAGGGCGTTCCTGCCGACAAGGACGGGATCTCCTGGCCCCTGTTCAACGGCGGCAGGCAAGTGCTGTCGCTGCAGGCCGGCGACGGGTCGTACGTGCTTTCGCCCGAAATGATTGCGCGCGAGCACGACTGCAAACTCTGGGAAGCGAAGTAGCTGGAACAGGATGACGTTAGGCTCGGTCCTCAACCGTCATTGCGACCGACTGTGGGGTCGTAGGGACCCGGTCAAGTCTACGCGGCGTCCGCCATTTTTGGCACGAGACTCTTTGTGTTCACAAGGCTGATCAGTTTATCGCCGCTTGGAATGATGCCGCTGATGAACTCCCGGGCGGCGTCTGTCGCGGCGTCGGGCAATTCCTGGATTTCGGCGTCGTTGGCTTTGAAGATGTCGGACACGGCATCGACAAGGAGGCCGACGAGCGTTTCGTTGACTTCGACAACCAGTATCGCATTTCGCGCCGTGGGCTCTGCGGTCTCGAAGCCAAGTCGCAATCCGAGATCGACGATCGGGAGGACCGCGCCTCGCAAGTTGACCACGCCGCGCACGAAATCCGGCGCATGGGGCAGTTTCGCCTCGGGCGACCAGCCCCGGATCTCGCGCACATTCTGTACGTTTACGCAAAATTCCTGTCCGCGGACATTGATGGCGATGAGTTCGTGGATCATTCGAGATTCCTTGAAAGCATACCGCAAACGGTGACAAGATTAATCGCAACACGCGACGGCGGGATCTCGTTTGTGGATCGGACGGTGGGGCGTCATGCCGCGAGCGCGAATTAAACTCTCAAACGCGCGACCGTCGATGCGCTTTATTCATAGGGACCCGATGTGAACAATTCCTAAACCGGCGCAGGGCGCGCGTTCCTCCGAAACCTCTGAATGACCGGTTTTTGCACCATTCCGTCGAGCGCGTGTGGCACGGGAGCCAAAGGCGACCAACGCCCTCCCAATGGCGCCGTTTCGCATGCGAATCTGGACATCGCCACCGTTCCCGACCAATCTGCGCCCGCATAACGCCACCACAAAGCCCAAAGCCATGATCCCCAACGCCGCAAGACCGTTCGACTTCGCCCTCGGCGAGAGCGCCGACATGATCCGCGACAGCGCGCGGAATTTCGCCGAGAAGGAGATCGCGCCGCGCGCCGCGGCGATCGACCGCGACAACCTCTTTCCGCGCGACCTCTGGCCGAAAATGGGGGCGCTCGGCCTGCACGGGATCACTGCGCCCGAGGAATACGGCGGCTTGGGGCTCGGCTATCTCGAGCATTGCGTAGCGATGGAGGCGGTGTCGCGCGCCTCGGGCTCCGTCGGCCTCTCCTACGGCGCCCATTCGAACCTCTGCGTCAACCAGATCGTGCGGAATGGGAATGCTGAGCAGAAGAAGCGCTACCTGCCGAAGCTCATCTCCGGCGAGCACGTCGGCGGCCTCGCCATGTCGGAGGCGAACGCCGGCTCCGACGTTGTGTCGATGACCACCCGCGCCGACAAGAAGGGCGACCGCTGGCTGCTGAACGGCGCGAAGATGTGGATCACCAACGGACCCGTTGCCGAGACCTTGATCGTCTACGCCAAGACCGACCCGGCCGCCGGCGCCCGCGGCATCACCGCCTTCGTGGTCGAGTGCAGTTTTCCGGGTTTCTCCCACGGCCAGAAGCTCGACAAGCTCGGGATGCGCGGCTCCGACACCTCCGAACTCGTCTTCTCCGACTGCGAGGTTCCGGAGGAGAACGTGCTCGGCAGCGTCGGCAAAGGCGTCAACGTGCTGATGAGCGGGCTCGACTACGAACGCGTGGTGCTCTCGGCCGGTCCGCTCGGCCTGATGGCGGCGGCGCTCGACGTCGCGCTCCCTTATGCGCACGAGCGCAAGCAGTTCGGCCAGCCGATCGGAACGTTCCAGCTCGTCCAGGGCAAGCTCGCCGACATGTATGTGACGCTCAACGCCTCGCGCGCCTACGTCTACGCCGTGGCCAAGGCCTGCGATCGCGGCGAGACGACGCGCGAGGACGCCGCCGGCGCCATCCTCTACGCCGCTGAGCGCGCGACCCAGGTCGCCCTCGACGCGATCCAGGTTCTGGGCGGGGCCGGCTATACCAACGATTATCCCCTGGGGCGGCTGCTGCGCGACGCCAAGCTCTACGAGATCGGCGCCGGCACCAGCGAGATCCGCCGCATGCTGATCGGGCGGGAGCTGTTCGCGAAGTCGGGGTGAGGCTGTAGGGGCGATCAGTGATCGCGCTCGACGGGCGAACCTGTAGAGGCGAAGGAAATACTCTAAAACCTCCGCCACAGCGCGAGCGCTGCGCCGCGCTCGGTGTTCGTCTTCACGGCCAGCGTGGACGTGAACCAGCCGATCTGCGCCTGCCAGCGGTCCATGAGCGGCAGGACGAGACTGGCCTCGACCACGTTCTGCCGCCAGGCGGGAAAGGACGGATCGGCCGAGGGCATGGTGACGACGGCGAAGTCCTGCAGCATCAGGATCACGCCCGGCGCCGGCTTGAGCCCAATCGTCGCGTCGCAATGCCATTCGCCGGGCGGGCCGGCGGTGCGCGCGCGATAGCCGAGTTCGAGATCGACAAATCCGGGCGCAGGGCCAATGGCGAAGCTGTAACCCGCCAGCATCCGCCCGTCCACCGCCCCGCCGGTGTCGCCCGCCTGCGCAGGCGAGGCCGGATTCCACGCCCCGGGCAGCATCAGCGTCGCCTCGCTCGCCACGATCCAAGGCCCGCTCGCCCAGAGCTTCGCCCTCAACCCCAGATCGGAATAGTCGAGACCGCCGTAAAGGCTCGATTCTGGGCGGCTCAGCGCATAGCGCTCGATCGCCATCTGCCCGAAGATCGTCCACTGGTCGTTGAGCCCGTATTCGGCGTAGACTTGCAGGTCGGCGCGGTTCTGCTTCACAGCCGGGTCGCCGCCCCAGGGCGCGCCGACGCCGGTCCAGCCCCATAGGCTCGCGATCATCAGGCCTTCGCCCTGAGGCTCGGTCCACGCCCCCGCCACGCCGGGAGCCGGCGCGAAGGCGATCGCCGCCGCGATCCAAAGGAGAAAGCCAGCGAGCCCGAATTTTCGGGCGACGCCTATCATGGGACACCCCAGCCGGGCCGATCTCCGGCGGCGCCGGATCGACGCCCCCGTCGAAGGCGCGCATCAGCCTGCTTTTTCAGTGAAGGCCGCGCATTCCGTTCGGTCAAAGCGACATAACGACGCGTCCCTGAGGTCGCCGGTCGCGGCTTGTCTGCATTCGAAGTTGCGGCCCCGCCCTCCGACGGCCATAGTCCGGCCGCTTGCCAGCGACCCGGGGGGCCGCTAGGGGCTGGCGCGTCCCGTGCGGCGCGCAAGGGGTCGGGTCGCAGAGGCGGCGAGGTTTGAAGCGTAAGCGTCAGAAGATGAGCGGCCGGGACATCGGGCGCCTCGCGAGGGCGATCGTCGCCTCGGCGCTGGCCGCGACGGCGCTGGTCGGCTGCGCGCCGGTCGGTCCCAACTTTCTGAAGCCGGCGGCGATCGTCTCGCCCGAGTTCAAGGAGATCAAGGGGTGGAAGGTCGCCACGCCCCGCGCGAGCGAGCCCAAAGGGGACTGGTGGGCGGTGTTCCACGATCCGGAGCTCAGCCGTCTCGAGGCGGCCGTGGCGATCTCCAACCAGACCCTCAAGGCGGATGAGGCCAACTACCGGCAGGCGCTCGCTTTGATCAACGAGGCGCGGGCGGGCCTTTTTCCAACCGTCACTGGCACAGGGTCGGCGACGCGCAGTTCCCCGGCCGCAACGAGCCTGGCCGCCGAAGCGTCCGGATCGTGGACGCTCGACGTATGGGGCCAGGTGCGTCGCGCGATCGAGGCGCAGACAGCCGGCGCGAAGGCCAGCGCCGCCACGCTCGCAAACGCAACCCTTTCGGAGCAATCGGCGCTCGCGCTGGCCTACGTTCAGGTGCGTGAGGCCGATTCCCTGGTGGACCTGTTGACCAGAACCGTCGACGAATACAAACGCTCGCTGACGATCACCCAGAACCAGTACAACGCCGGAACAGCGGCGAAGTCCGACGTGATCACGGCCCAGGCGCAGGTGCTCAATGCCCAGGCGCAGCTCATCAATGCGGGAGTCATTCGGGCCCAGAGCGAGCATGCGGTCGCGGTTCTCGTGGGCCGGCCGCCGGCGGGGCTTTCGATCTCGCACCGTCCACTCTCGACCCATGTCCCGTCGATCCCGGCGAGCATGCCCTCCGCGCTGCTCGAGCGCCGCCCCGATGTCGCCGGCGCCGAGGAGACCATGCGCCAGAACAACGCGGAGATCGGGGTCGCCTTTGCCGGGTATTTCCCGGCTGTGACCATCACAGGCCTCACCGGCTATTCCGGAAATCCCTTCGCAACGCTGTACGGCCCGTCCAATCCCGTTTGGTCGTTCGGCGCCTCGCTCGCCCAGCCGCTGTTCAACGGCGGTCTGACGGGCGCTCAGGTGGAGGCGGCCCGTGAGGCATACGACTCCACGGTCGCGACCTACCGCCAGACCGTGCTGACCGCGATCCAGCAGGTCGAGGACAATCTCGCCGGAATTCGAATCCTGTCGCAGGAAGTCAAAGTGCAGGCCGAGGACGTTCGCATCTCGCGACAGGCGACCCAGATCGCGCTCAACGAATATCGCGCCGGCACTCAGGCGTTCACCGCCGTTGTGGTCGCCGAGGCTCAACAACTCTCGGCAGAAGAGGCGTTGCTGTCCACCCAGGCGCAGCTCCAGACCGACGCCGTGAACCTGATCGTCGCGCTCGGCGGCGGGTGGAATCAGACGCAACTGCCTGACGTCGCCTCTGCCTCGGACGCGACGGCGAGCCGCTGAGCGGGCAGGCGCGGCGGCGCGGCAACCGTACGCTGCTCGCGTTTTCTGCGACGCAAACGCCTCCGTCGCGCTCTCCCTGACGTCTGCAAGGCCGGCGCGCGCGTACTATAACCGCATCGAACGCGCCGCCATCGGCGTGAGGGAGAGGAAGCGATGTCGGCTATGCGGCGGGTATCGGCGTTGTTGGTCTTCTGGGTTGTCGGCGCCGCTGTCGCCGTCGCCGGGCCAACGAGCATTGGCGCGGTCGACAGGGTGCGGGCGCAGGTCGACGCCACGCAGGCCGGGCAGAGCCGCGCGCTTGCGGCGAACTCGGACCTCTATTTCCTCGATCAATGCCGCGGCGGCAACGGCGCGCGCATGGAGGCGACGCTGAAAGACGGCGCAAAGTTGACGCTCGGCGAGCGCGCGACGCTCGTCGTCGACGCTTTCGTCTACGACCCGGCGGCGTCGCGTGGGAAGTTGGCGGTCCGCTTTGCCAAGGGCGCATTCCTGTTCGTCGGAGGCCTGATCGAAAGGGTTCCTGGCGCGGACGTGCAAATTCGCACCCCGGCGGCGGCGATCGGCGTGCGCGGCACAACGGTGTGGGGCGGACCGATCGACAACGGTTTCGGCGTCCTGGCGCTAAGCGGCGAAGTCACCGTGACCGGCAGGCGCGGGACGGTCACGCTGAAACAGGGCGAGGGAACGATGCTGTTTGCCGACGGCCGGCCCTGGCCGGTGGTCACATGGCCGGCCGCCAAGGTCCAGCGCGCTCTCGCCAAAGTCGCGTTCGGCGCCCCGCCGGGCTGACGCTAGCCGCACGGTCGAGGCGCTGCGGCGCCCAGCGCGCCGCTACTTTGGCAATTCTCTCCTTCGACCCAGATCAAACCCGAGTCCGACGAGATCTCCCCGTTCACCGACGGCCTTCTGATGGCGGTCGATCAGCCGTATGCCGCCTGCTCGGAGACGACGTCGATAATGGCCGAGCGGATGATCGGGTTTGAAACTCTCAAGAAGGCTTCCAGCAAGCACAATGTTTCATCCGGCGACGCGGGAGAGACAAGACGGCCGGACGCTCGCCGCGCAAGCGATGGAATGGCTTTGAAATCGGAAGCCGCGCGCCTCGTTTTCCGGCAAGTCTTCATGGAAGTCCTCCCGTGATAATCATCGCCCAGGGGCGATGACGTCGATCGATGCCCAACGCGACCAAGTGCAGACGCTGCGAAGGGAGAACTCGTCCTTCGTTCCGTAATAAGTCGACCGGAGCGGGCGACCTCCTTCGGCTGTTAGTCTTACCCTCGGGTCGGTTTGGCGCAATGTGGCATTCCGTCACGACCAATCTATCCGTAGCCGGGGGCGACGCCGCCTCCCGCGGTCGAACATCGAAATTGCGGGGTTTGGCGCGCTCGGCGTGCTTCCGCACGGCCTTGTCGCACAGCGGCGAGGCGTGCGTCGCGACCCCCCGTCCGACCGCAACCCGTCAGGCCGCGTTCCCAGCAATCTGCGGGGATTCGCCCGTCAGCCGGAAATGTATGCGCACGTAGCTGCTGTGAGATGCTTCGGCCAAGCGCTTTAAGTCGGCATCCCGTTAAGCTAGGGCCGCGGGCTGCTCCATCTCGGCCGGAGCGCGCTTCAACGACCTGGCATGGCGCGAAGATGGTCTTCGCGCTGGTCGCTCAGTATCATCGTTGGCGTGAATCGCTTTCTTTCTGACATGCAGGATCGCCATGTCCAACACATAGACCAGAAAAGCATCGCCCATTGACGCCGCCACCTTGCTGCTCTGGGTCAATGTCTCATCGAGATCATCAAGCACGCCGCTCAAACTCATATGCAATCTCCCCGGCCCGCGCACCGAGATTGAAGGGAAACGCTCCCTGTTGCTAGACAAAGAGCGCTTTCTTCTCGGTTAACAAGCGCACAAATGTCGCACTGACATATCTGTTAGCCCGACGACCCTGTCTCGGGATCCTTCGCTGCAGAATTAGGCCAGCGAGCTTACGTGGGTCTGGACGTCGACGGGCGGCAAAGTCTGCGCAATGACGGGGCGCGCCCGGAAACCGGGTGGCGAAGCTGGCGCTCAATGACGGCAGGGGGCGAACTCTATTTTTCTTCACAGGCGGCACTTGAGATCCCCGGGGCTAATCCGGTCGGAAGTCGCACAATCATCCCGCTGGGAGAGACGAACGGCGGCAACCCGCAAACTACCCCACCCCGGTCTCGCATCCCCCGATGCGGCCGACGCAGGTTGCCGCCGTCTAACCGGAACATTACGAGGAGTTAATGTCGGGAGTCAATCCGCTTTTTGGATGTTTGCCGACGCCATTGAGGGCGAAGCGCGGTCGCAATCGATCGCCGCGCGCTCAAGTTTCTGGTGGACGAGCCGCTTTGCGGGAGGTCTTCGTCGAGGAAGACGGTCGGAAATGGGAATTGAACCACCCGACACCGTAATCGTAACCTCCGTCCTCCCGGGGCCGTCTCTGCAATCCCGGCAGAATTGAAGCCCGTGTCGTGGGCGTCAAGGTCCTCCGAGAGTTACTCGCCGCCGAGCTTCAACAACTCCAATGTCGCCAAAACAGTTGGCGGACTTTGAGCGGAGGGAGCCATTGCGGCAGGAGGAAGCGGCGGCTTGCCGTAATTGCCGTCCGCTTCCTTCACCAGGCCCAACCTGGCTGGTTCGGTCGGATCGCAGAGGACCGAGGCTTGCGTATACTCGCCGTCCGGCAACCTGACCAATTTGGCGGCGGGGGCGGCGTCTGTGACAGAGGTTATAGCGGAGACCGTCATGGCGGAAGCCGATTGGTGGTGGGCGTCGGCTGGCGGACGTCATCCGACAACTGCCGACGCTACGCTGGAATCGTTGGGAAATCGTCGCGTATTCCGTGTGCATTTACATGATTTATCGCCCTTCGGCGAGACGGGCGGCCGAGTCGCCCGGCCCTCGCAGCGGCGGTTTATGAAATGCGATGAACTCGAAAGATCGTCGGCGAGCCAAGCGCCCCCCAAGGCGCCAGGAAAAGCCGATCTCGAGCGTCCCGCTCTCCGGCGGCGCCGGGCATGCTCACCATCTGCAAAAGGTAATGTAGCAAATGACGCCGCGCGGCGTGCGGAGAGCGCATTGAGAGAGCGCATAGTATTGCGCTTTGGCCAACACGTAATTTCTCGCCCAGCCGCGGGAGCCCGTGGCGCTCCGCGCCTCGCAATAGGCCGCTGACGCTTGGGATGACAGAGCGGGCAGGAAGAGGGCGGCAAGCATCAGTGACAATGCGATCGTTTTCACTGTTTTGCTCCTCTCAACGCCGCCCCAGCTTGAGCGCCCTTTGGCGGCATGACAGCGTCGGCAATCCGACCGGCCGCGCTCGAAATTATTCGGCACACCCGAGCGCCCTCTCGGCTTTGAGGATCGTCACCGCATTCGCCCGTTCGACGGCGTTCAGACCCAAAGCCTCAGGATTACCGCTCCTGCAGCCTTGGTTGCCAAATACTGAAATCGCCCGCGCCGTCTTGAAGCAATAGCCATGGTCGGCATAGATCTGGTTCCGCATCGTGTACAAGAATTCGCAATTTGGTCCGTCCTCGAGATCGCGCAAGCGGAAAAGGTCGTGGTCGCTGCAGCCGAAGACGTCATAGCAGCCAGCGGTTGCAGATCCGCCGAGGACCAGGAAAAGCCCGACGAGAGCGATCGCTTTCATGACCTTGCCTCCGTCTCGATGGTGGCGATCCGCTTGCCTTATTGCTGGCGAAGTTCCGCAGCGTGATCACATTGTAAACATGCTGGAAGCCGAGCCTATTGATCTGCGTCAAACCGCTGGCCCGGTCGGTCCGAGCGGCGCCCCCCCGCCTTCCGCTCTTCTCCGGTAAGGTAGCGCCCCCGCCCCTACCCCGCCATCTGCGCACAATCCCGCAGCCGGCCCTCCGCTCCCCGGCCGCTTGGCCCAGGCGAGCGGCTCATCGGGTCGAGGCGACCGGTCGTCGTGAACTCCGGTGAGCCTCAGCCGGCAGTCCGGCCTGTGACTACGCACGCTTGCGCAGGCGGGCCGAGATGATGGCGGCGATCAGCCCGATCATCGGGGCGAAATCGGCGAGCGAGAACATGAGCGGCGCCGGGACGCCGATCGCCGGCCCCTTTTGCACCTGTTGGGCGACGGTGTGGAAGAACCCGTGGTCAATCTTATCGCCGAACTTGGTCAGATCCTCGAACAGGCTCTCCCAATCTGCGGGCTTCATGAGGCCGACGTCGCCGGAAAAGTTGAGGAGATCGCGCAGGATCGCCGCCGCTTCGTCGACCAACGCCTGCGTGACCGCCTCCCGGTCGTCGATCGACTGACGCGCGCTGTGTCGCAGGTCTCGCGGGACGTTCCAGAGTTGGGTGCGCTGATGCTCGAGCGAGTGGAGCCGGCTCGACAGGTCGCGCTGAACGCGGCGCAGGTCGGCTTCGTATCTCGCCAGGCGGCGCCAGAATTCCGCCAGTTGCGGATCGCCCGGCCGCTTGCTCTTGGAGGCGACGAGGGCCTTCGCCTGTTCGCTCCGAATCTCCGCACGGATGCGCTGAAGCGTCAGCCGGATGCCGGCCAGGGGGATGCTCATGGGATCGTTCTCCCTTTGCAGGCGCCGCCCGATGTCCGCCGAATGGTTCCTTCCGGTCGCCGGCGACGCAATCCGGAAAGACGAAATGCGCGGGCTACCGACCGCCGGCGGCGCCCTGCCGAGCGCCGTATCCGAACCCGCGTTCGCCGCTCGACGGCAGGGGATTATCCAAAATGCCCCGACGCCTGCAGTGACGTCGCTCACACGCGCGGCAATCCGGGGCGTATTCCGCACGAACGGCGAGGCGCGCGAAATTCGGAATTGCCAAGGTGGGGGCCCCTGTCCGTCATCGCGAGGAGCCCGCAGGGCGACGTGGCGATCCAGGGGAGCGTAGAGCGTCCTGCGGCCCCTGGATCGCGACGCGCGCTGCTGCGTCGTTCGACAAGTTCAGGACGAGGGCCGAGCGTCCGCGGCCTCAGTCCAGCGTTTCACGATAGACCGCAGCTGCGAAGGCGACGACCGCGACGGCAAACAGCGCCATCGGCCAGATCTCCGGGGCGATTTCGGTCCATCCGACCCCTTTGAGCAACATGCCGCGCACGATCCGCATAGCGTGCGTGGTGGGGAAGATGTTGCCGAGCCATTGCGCCCAGACCGGCATGCCGCGGAACGGAAACATGAACCCCGACAGCATGAAGGACGGCATCAAGGTGAACTGGGCGAGTTGAACCGCCTGCATCTGGTTCGCCGAAACCGTCGAGAAGGTGACGCCGAGGGCGAGATTGCTGGCGATGAAGACGCCGAGCGCGGCGAGCAGCAACGGCACCGAGCCGCGGATCGGCAGGCCGAAAAAGATCGACGCCGCCACCAGGATCAGGATGACCTGGATGTAGCCGATCACGACATAGGGCGCGATCTTGGCGATCATCACCTCGATCGGCCTGACCGGCATCGCCAGCAGGTTCTCCATCGTGCCGCGCTCGCGCTCTTTGGTGATCGCCATGGTGGTGACGAACAGGGTCGAGAACATCAGCACAATGCAGACGAGGCCCGGCACGACATTGAGCACGGTCAGCTGTTCGGGATTGTAGCGGGCGTGCACCACGAACTGGAACGGCGGCGCCTGCGGCGCCATCTGGCGGATCGGCGGCAGGTCACGGTTGAGGGCGGCGACCACCTGACCGAGCGTCCCGACGGCGTTGCCGATCGCGCTCGGATCGGTCGCGTCGGCGTCGATCAGCACGCCGGGCTGCTCGCCGCGGTCGACCGCGCGGTCGAAGTCGGGCGGCATCTGGATGACGAACATCAGTTCGCCGCGCGCAAGACCGGCCTCCGCCTCGGCCTCGCTGCGCAGGACGCGGATGTCGTAGTAGCCCGAATGGGTCAGGGCGGCGGCGATTGTGCGCGTGTATTTCGAGTCCTCGATCGACAGCAGCCCCGCCGGCAGGTGCTTCGGGTCCGAATTGATCGCGTAACCAAACAGAAAGAGCTGCATGATCGGGATCATGATGATGATCCGGAGCGTCAGCCGGTCGCGCAGGATCTGGATCGATTCCTTGCGCAGGAGCGCGTTGAGGCGCGCCAACGAGAAGGCGCTCATTTGGCCTCCTCCTGCACGCTCAGCATATGGATGAACACGTCGTCGAGCCGCGGCTCGACCTCCGTCCAGACGAGGCCGCCGCCTTGGCGGTCGATCGCCTGTTTGAGCGCCTCCCGGTCGAGGCTCGCGACGCGTAGCGCCCGGCCGAACACCGCCGCCGCCTCGACGCCCGGCGTATGGCGGAGTGCAACCGCGACACGATCGACGTCCTCGCCGGTCCCCTCGAAGGCGGCGAGGCCGGACTGCCTGACGACCGCCGCGGCGGCGCCCTGGACCACGATACGTCCCTCGGCGAGATAGACGATCCGTTTGCAACGCTCGGCTTCGTCCATGTAGTGGGTCGAGACCAGGGTGGTCAGGCCCTCGACCGCCATGTCATGGATCAGATCCCAGAATTCGCGGCGCGCCTTGGCGTCGACCCCGGCGGTCGGCTCGTCGAGCAGCAGCAGCCTTGGTTCGTGCAGGACGCAGGCGGCGAGCGCCAGCCGCTGCTTCCACCCGCCAGAAAGCTGGCCCGCGAGTTGGTCGCGGCGGTTCATCAGGCCCATCCGGTCGAGGATCGAACGCACCGCCTGGCGCCGGTTGGGCATCTCGTAGACGCGGGCGACGAAGTCGAGGTTCTCGTTGACCGTCAGATCGTCGTAGAGGCTGAACCGCTGCGTCATGTAGCCGACCTGGCGGCGGATCGCGTGCGGCTCGCCGAGGATGTCGTGACCGAGGCAGGTCCCCGCGCCGTCGTCGGGCCTGAGCAGACCGCACAGCATGCGGATGGTCGTGGTCTTGCCGCTGCCGTTGGCGCCGAGGAAGCCGCAGATCTCGCCCTCGGCGACTGTGAGATCGAGGCCCTCGACCACCCTGAGGTCGCCGAAGCTCTTGCGCAGCCCGCGCACGTCGATGACGGCGTCCGTCATGGCGCGCTCGCCGTGGGCGCTGGCCCTTGCGCCGCCGGCGTCACCGTCACCGGCTCGCCCGGATTGAGGAGCTTTGCCTGCTCCGGCGGGGCGCGCGCCTCGGCGAGAAAGACGAACTTGCCCCGCGTCGATTCGGAATAGATGAACGGCGGCGTGTATTCTGCGTTGGGCGCGATGAAAGACACGGTTCCCACCAAGTCCGCGGGGCAATTGTCGCAGGCAAACTCGACCTTGTCGCCGACGTGCACCTTGGCGAGTTCGCGCTCGGGGATGAAGAAGCGGACGAAAATGTTTCCGGGCGGCAGCAGCGAGACCGCCGGCGCGCCGGCCGAGAGCGTCTCGCCGGGAAAGGCGAGGACGTCGGCGATCTGCCCGGCCTCCGGGGCGGCGACGGACCGCTGGTCGAGCCGCCACTGGGCCTGGTTCAGCGCCGCCTCGAGCGCGTCGACCATCGCTTTTTGCGCCGCGATTTCCGTCGGCCGGCCCATCGGCGCCTGGGCGGTCGCCAGCGCCGCCGTCGCCGCCGCGACCTTCGCCTCGGCCGAGCGCAGCGCCGCGTCCTCCTGATCGACGACCTGCTGAGTGGCGGAGCCGGATTTCAAAAGCTGCGAACTGCGCCGCAAATCCTCCTGCGCCCGGTCGCGGGCGGCCTCGGCGTCGCGCAGATTGGCCTGCGCCTGATCGATCTCGCTCGCCTTCGCCGGCGACTGCAGGTTGTCGAGCTGTCCCAGCGCCTGCTGCAACATGTGGCGCGCCTGATCGACCGCGGCGCGGTCGTCGGCGTCGTCCTGGTCGAACAGGGGCTGTCCCTTGGCGACGCGGTCGCCGCGCGCGACCCGAACGGCGGTGAGCAGGCCCGCCTGCGTCGGACCGATCTTGACGAAATCGGCCTCGGCATAGCCCTGCCAGGCGACCGGCGCCGGCGGCTTCGGGCGGAACAGGACCCACGCCGCGCCGAGGACAAGGGCGCCCAGAACCGCAAGGACCAAAAGGCGTCGAGTCAAGGCGCGCGCTCGGTTCGGCTCAACAGCCGTTCGGGGCAAACCTTTAGCGATATTCGGCGGGAAGCGACATTGCGGCGCAAGGCCGCGGTCCGACTTCGCTGACCGATCGCCGTTTGAACATTGTTTCACGGAGCGACCGACGGCGCCTCGTCATGGCCGGGCCGAACCCCGCGAGGACGCGGGTAAGGGCTATGTCGCAACGCGCTGCACCCTCAGGCAACCCGCCGGCGCGGCCCTCTTCGCAGCGGGGAACGCGAGTCGGAAAAATTGTTTCACGCCGTCACGGCCGGGGCGCCGATCGCCGCCCCCTTTTGCACAGACTTCGGAAATAGGAATGATGCATGTGTCGCGACAATCCCGTGTCCCCGGGATCCCCGTTGGCCATCAGGCGGCTTGGAGGGCCTTGAGCGCGGCTTCGGGTTGACGGTAGAGGATGGTCAGCAGCGCTCGCGCCGCTGGGTCAGGTTGAACACGATCCTGCTCCCAGTTTCGGATCGTACCGATCGGGATACGAAGCGCCCGGGCGAATTCGGCCTGGGACATGCCAAGCTTGCGCCTGACAGCGTGGACCGGGATGACGAGATCGAATTGCGCGAGAGGCGCGTCGGGATCTTCGCCATCCTCAATGGCGTGTCGACGAATCTCATCCTCGGTGGCGGCAGCGATTTTGACGAGGTCGACGACCGGCTTTGCAGATCGCAGATCGTCTAAGGATTTACGGACGATTGCCATAGCTGGCGCTCTTTATCTGTTGGCTTTGCGGGCGGAAATGATCCGGCGGACTTGGTTGCGGTCGGTATAGACAACGACAAGGACATTTTCATCGACCAGGCCGATAGCGCGGGTCCGAATCTCGCCGTAGGCGCGCCGATCGTCGACAGCCTCGATGGTCGGGCCGTCGAAGACACACGCAGCGACGTCGAAACCGAAGCCTCGCCGGCGCAGGTTTTGGTCGCTCTTGACGTCGTCCCATTAAAATCCATCGGGACCCCTAGCTATACGCTTGTAGCGTACAAAGGGCAATCGGGAGGTTGGCCTTGCCGCTCGCGCTCGCGCTCGCGCGCACCTCCGCGAAAGTCGGGGCGCCCCTCGCGAACGCCAGGATGTCACCCCCGCGAACGCGGGGGTCCAGGGTCAGCGCCGCAGAGGGCGCCTCGATTCCGCAACCGACGGCGGCCGCGATCTGGATGCCCGCGTTCGCGGGCATGACAGCCGAGGGCGCCACGGTCATCCGTCGCCTCCTACACCTCCAGCCGCCTATAATACTCCAGCCAGCCCTCCGCGTTCCCTCGCTTGGGCTTCGCCCAGGCCAGCGCCTGGGCGGTCGAGTCGACCTGGTCGTCGTGGCGGCCTTTGGGGAAGGCCAGGAATTCGGCGAGGTAGTCGGCGAGCCAGGGCGCGGTTTCCGGCAGGAACACAAAACCGTTCTCGATCGTCACGCTCTCGGCCTGCATCCGCGTGACCTTGTCGCCCTGCGGCGAGACGCGCCTCGCGTGGGCGCAGCCGGCGGCGATCAATTCCTGAACGAGCTGGGTGCCCGAGGCGCGGTCTTCGATCAAAATCACGTCGGGGGCGAAGCGCGCGTCCAACTCCGTCACGGCGCGCTTGAGGTCGGGGTAGGCGAGCTTTTTGCGCAAGACGTCGATGAGGTAGAACTCCGACCCGTTGAGTCCCCAGGTGGTGCAGACGGACCAGTCCGACGCTTCTCCCGCCGTGTTGGCGGTGTCCCAGCTCTGCACGATCCGGTCGAATTTGAGCGGGCGCTCGCCGTAGCGGCGGAACCACTGGGTCTTGATCAGGCCGCCGCCGGCCGGCGCAGGCCGCTGCTGGTACTGGGCGGCGAAGTTCTGCTCGCCGAGCGCCGCGCGGACCCGCTCGAGCACCGCGAGCGGCTCGCGCGCCGGATCGAGCGCCTCGCCGGCCTTGCGCTGAAAGGCGTGCGGCCCGTTCAGCGTCTCGACCTCATGCGCCTCGTCGTCCTCGGCGATGGCGGGAAAGGCCGCCATCTCCCAGGGTTCCTGCTTCAGCACATGGCCGGTCAGGTCGTCCTCATGCAGGCGCTGCATGACGATGACGATGACGCCCTTGGCCTTGTCGTTGAGCCGCGAATAGAGGGTCGAATTCGAACCAGTCGTTGGCGGCGGCGCGGCGGCTCTCAGAATGCGCGTCGATCGGCTTCAGGGGATCGTCGATGATGATGACGTCGGCGCCGCGGCCGGTCAGGACGCCGCCAACCGAAGTCGCCAGACGAAAGCCGCCCTTGGTCGTCGTCAGCTCGGCGAGCGACTGCCGCGCCGAGGCGAGCCGGGTCTCAAACAGCGCCCGATACCAGGGCGCGGTCATCACGAGGCGGCAGTCGCGGGCGAATTTTTCCGAGAGGTCCTGGGCGTAGGTGACGTTGACGATGCTCAACGTGGGGTCGTGGCCGAGCAGCCAGGCCGGCAGGGCGACGGACGTCGCGAGCGACTTCAGGTGTCGCGGCGGGACGTTGACGATCAGCCGGCGGGTCTCACCGTACCGCAGGCGTCTGCAGTTTCGCCGCCAGCGCCTCGACGTGCCAGGCGGGCGAGTATTTTTGCCCGGCATGCAGTTCGGCGAAGGCGCGCATCAGGAACGAATAGAACTCTTCCCTGATGAGGGAGCGGAAGTCGGGACGGGGGAGGGCAGACATGGGCGGGGACTTTGGTTGGGGCCGGGACTCCCCCGCCCCCCTTGTGGGGGCGGGTTGGGGTGGGGGGTCGCGCAAGCCTCTCAAGCGGGGGACGTGAACAAGGCAAATTCCGAAGTCGGCGCGACCCCCCTCCTTGATCCTCCCCCACAAGGGCCACCAGGGGGAGGAGAGCGAGGAGCGGGGCGAGCGCGGCTAATTGCGAGGCCCCTCAACCCTAGGGCGTCGAAGAGGCCCGTCTCTCGAGGGGCTACCGCCCTCTCCTCGCCGACTACGGGATGCACACATCATTTTGCGGTAGGGCTCCACTCAACGGCGGCTAGCGTCCCCGCCCCCCTTGTGGGGGCGGGACAGGGTGGGGGGTCGCGCCGACCTCTCATTGGAGGGAAAGGGCGCCAAACTTTTCGAAGTTCGGCGCGACCCCCCTCCTCAATCCTCCCCCACAAGGGGGGAGGAAGCTGCTCTCCGAGCGTCGGGCACGGCGGCAGCGAGCTCGCGAGAGATTTGTGAATCCCGTAGTCCCGGCGACGGGCCTCGCCCTCATTCCTTGCCGCGCGACAGGCGGCGGACGAGTTCGGCGACGACGAGGGCGTCGCCTTCGCTCGGCCGGCGGGCGGCGCGGCGCGGGCCGGCGGCGTCATCGTCGATCAGCGCGAAGACGAACTGCGCCGCCTGCCGGTCGCCTCCGGCCGCGTGATTGACGAGCTGCTTCACGGCGGCTTCGAGCTTGGTCATGCGCCGCCGCTTGCCGTTCTCCTGGGCTTCGATCGTCTCGCAGAGCGTGCGCGTCACGATCGCGCCGAGCCTGCGCGACGAATAACGTGGCCGCCCGCGCGGATTGCCGGACTGGCCGGGCCGGAAGCGGCCGGCGTTCGACGGCCGGTCGTCATCGACGGGCGCGGTCGGCGCCGGGTCGTCCGGCCAAGCGAGCGACGAGTTATCCTGGGTCTCGGTCATGGGAAACAGTCCTCAGTGGTCGAGCGATGCGCGCCAGACGCGGGCGATCGTCTCGAAGGGTTCCTGGGTCGGATCGAGCCGGGCGTTCTCGCCCATTGCCTCCTCCCAGGCGGAGATCGCCGCGTCGATCGCGGCCATGGCGGCCGGGTCGGCGCCGTCGCCATCGTCGGCGCAGAGAAGGAGATGGGGGCCGAGCGCCCAGACGTCCCCCGGCCGCGCCGCCGCGGTCTGGGCCACGCCGCCGCCCGGCGTGCGCACCTCGTGAACCCGCCGCGGAAAGACGCGCCTGTCGGCGCCCGCGCCGGTTTCCTGGTTGGAGTCGTAGCCCGCGAGGCTGCCGGGTTCCTGGGCGAATTCCTGGCGGGAGGCCTCGCCTGCGCCGTTGCTCGCGCCTCGGTTCCGGCGACCGGCCGGCGTGGCGGCGCCCTCATCGGAACGTGGAGCGTTAGCCGAAGCTGGCGTCCCGATCCGCAAATCGATCTCGTTGAGGTCGAATCCGGTCGCTGTGAGGGCAAAATCGAGATCGAGGGTTTTGAGCGCCTTCAGCTCGAACGCGAGCCGCTCCTCGTCCCAGCCGGAGCGGTCGGAAAGCCGGTTGTCGGCGATCATGAAGGCGCGCCGCTCGGCCGCGTTCAGGTGACCGAGCGCAATCGTCGGCGCCTCCTTGAGGCCAAGGCTTTGAGCGGCGAGCAGGCGGCCATGGCCGGCGAGAACGACGCCGGCGGCGTCGATGAGGATCGGCGCGTTGAAGCCGAACGCGGCTATGCTCTCGGCGATGCCGGCGATCTGCTTTAGCAGAATGGGCGCGGGCGTTGCGCGGGTTGGGGGTCAGCGCGGCTAGCGGCCGCCAGACGACGGCGAGCGGTGCGGCGGCGCGGTGCGCGCGGCGCGCGCGGACAGCCTGCGCAGCGGCGAGCTGGGTGGAGGCGACGCGCTTCGGCCCGCGCCTTGGCGGCCGGAGGAGGCCCGCGCCGCCCCCTCGGCCTTCGCCGCCGTCGTCAACGGCCTCCTGCGATGTCTCCGGCTTGGCCATTTGGGCTCCTTTCGCTTCGCTCGCCGCCATGCGACGCCCAACTCCCGACCGGCTTTCGCGCGAGCGGGTGGCGGCCTTGAATGCCGCCGGTGAGGTTGCTGGCGCCAACGCGCGTCGTTGTGTTGGGCGGGTACTCCTGGGGACCGGCCGTTCAGGTGCGGATCGCCGGCGCCATTGATCGCCATGGTTCGAATTTACCGAAAATCCGGGCCGGAGTCAAGGAATTTGACGCGCATAACGACGATTATCGATGTATTTCAGTCGGTTGTAGGGATTTTCTGGTCCCGTGCGACGGACGGGGTCCCCGCCCGCCTGATCCTGACCTGTTCCGGCGGTTTTGCACCTGTTTTGGTCAGTTTTGACCCTGTTCCGGCGCCTGAAATTCCCTGTTCCCGAGGGCCCGCGGAACTGCAGAACCTCCTCATAAGCACATGCAAACCCTACGTTTAATTCCGATGAACGCCGCGCTGGCAAGCAGAAAAACGCCTGCTAGCAGGCGCTTTGGCCCGGGCTTTAGGCGAATTGCGGCGGCGCGACCGGGTAGGCACGCTATTCCGCTGACTTCAGCATTTTCGCCGACACGCGCATGGCAATCATGAATTCAGATCATTCCGAACGGAATAACTCGTTGGACTGATCGATCAGCGCAGCGCATAAATCGCCCCAATGAGCAGGAAGCCATGACGCTGGAGCAACTTCGCATCTTCGTCGGCGTCGCCGAGCGCGAGCACATGACCCGCGCGGCCGAGGCCCTCAACGTCACCCAATCAGCGGCCAGCGCGGCGATCGCAGCGCTGGAAACGCGCCATGGGGTCGTGTTGTTCGACCGCGTCGGGCGCGGCATCGCGCTCACCGAGGCGGGCCGGATGTTCCTCGAGGAGGCGCGCGCCGTGCTCGGCCAGGCCGCGAGCGCAGAGCTTGCGCTTGCCGACTTCGGCGAACTCCGGCGCGGGACGCTGCGGATCGTCGCGAGCCAGACGATCGCCGGCTACTGGCTGCCGACCTATCTGGCGGCGTTCCGCGCGCGCTACCCCGGCGTCGTCCTCGAGGTTTCGGTCGACAACAGCGAAGGCGCGGCCGCGCGCGTGCGCAGCGGCGATGAGGCGCTCGGATTCGTCGAGGCGGAAATCGAGGATCCTGCGCTCGACCGTTTCGCGGTCGCGATGGATCGGCTGGTTCTGGTTTCCGCCGCCCCGTTCGACCGGGTCGACGCGGAGCGGCTCGCCGCCGCCGCGTGGATCGTCCGCGAACCCGGGTCGGGGACGCGTTCGAGCGCCGAGACGGCGCTCGCGGCGCTCGGCGTCGATCCCTCGACCCGGACGATCGCCATGACGCTGCCCTCGAACGAGGCGGTCCGGACGGCGGTCGAAGCGGGCGCGGGCGTCGCGGTGCTCAGCGCCCTCGTTGTTCGCCACGCGTTGAAGGCCGGCGCCTTGCACGCCGCCCCGCTCGACCTGCCGCCGCGCGCGTTCTTCGCCCTCCATCACAAGGAGCGGCGCCGTCACAAGGCTGTCGAAGCCCTGCTCGAATTGATGAAAGGACCCGCGCCTTGAGCCTCGACACATTCGCCGACGTCATCGACGGCTTCCGGCCGCTGAGCCGTCTCGATCACCCCCGCGAAGTGATCCGGCAGTTCACGCCGAACTGGTTCGCCGTCACCATGGGCACGGGCATCCTGTCGCTCGTCCTGCCGCAGGTTCCGGGGGTGGGACCGGCGCTCGTCGGCGCCGGCCAGGCGCTGTGGATGGCCAACATCGCGCTCTTTGCCATCTTCTCGACGCTCTATGCGGCGCGCTGGGCGATGTTCCCGCACGAGGCGCGGCGCGTCTTCGGCCACAGCGTCGTCTCGATGTTTTTCGGCACGATCCCGATGGGGCTCGCCACCATCGTCAACGGCTTTATCGTGTTCGGCGTGCCGCTGATCGGCCAGCAGGCGATTGCGATCGCGGCGGCGCTATGGATCGTAGACGCCGCGATGTCGCTCGCCTGCGGCGTCGTCATTCCCTACATGATGTTCACCCGACAGGAGCACAGCATCGACCAGATGACGGGCGTTTGGCTGTTGCCGGTCGTGGCCGCCGAGGTCGCCGCCGCCAGCGGAGGCCTGCTGGCGCCGCATCTGGCAGGCGCGGCGGCGCAATTTGCCGTGCTGACGGCGAGCTACGCGCTCTGGGCTTTTTCCGTGCCGGTCGCCTTCGGCATTCTTTCGATCCTGATGCTGCGGATGGCCTTGCACAAGCTGCCGCACAACAGCATGGCGGCCTCGAGCTGGCTCGCCCTCGGCCCGATCGGCACCGGCGCGCTCGGCCTGCTTGTGCTTGGCGGCGACGCGCCCGCAATCTTCGCCGCCCACGGGCTCGCCCCTGTCGGCGTGGTCGCGCAAGGGATCGGCGTGATTGGCGGCCTGGCGCTGTGGGGCTTCGGCCTGTGGTGGCTCCTGCTCGCCGCGATGATCACGGTCCGGTATTTCCGCGAAGGCGTGCCGTTCAACCTCGGCTGGTGGGGCTACACCTTCCCGCTCGGGGTCTATACCGCCGCCACCCTGCGGCTCGGCGCGTCGCTCGACCTGGCCTTTTTCGGCGCCGCCGGCGCGCTCTTCGCGGTGGGGTTGGCTGCGGCGTGGACAATGGTCGCGGCCCGTACGATCCACGGCGCCTGGAAGGGCCACCTGTTCGTATCTCCCTGTATCGCTCACTTGGCGCAATCGCGCCTCGGCAGCACGAAGCGGGGGCCTGATCGCCCTTGAAAGGCGACGGCCGGCCCCGCGCCGCCGGCCGGGAGCGCTGTGTCCGGCGCCGAACGAGAGCTTGAGAATTGATGTTCGGCGTGGGAGATTTCGCCCGATGTGCGAGCTATTCGCGATCTCGAGCCCGTCGCCGACCCGTGTTTCGCTGTCCCTCGGCCGGCTGGCCGAGCGTGGGACGCCCGGCGGTTCGCTCGCCGACGGGTGGGGCGTCGCGTGCTACGATGGCCGCGACGTGCGCGTCCTGCGCGAGCCGGAACCGGCCGGCGACAGCCCACGGCTGGCGCATGTTTTTGAAACCGGCCGGCCTTACAGCCGGCTCGTCATCGCGCACATCCGGCATGCCACGCGCGGCGGAGTCTGCCTTGCGAACACGCAGCCCTTCGTAAGAGAATTGGGCGGGCGGATGCACGTCTTCGCCCATAACGGAATGCTCCCCGACATCGACCATGCCTTCGACTCGCCCGAACGACGTTTTCGCCCGGTCGGGGAGACGGATTCGGAGGTCGCGTTCTGTGCGCTGCTCAATCGACTGGAGCATTTGTGGCGACGGGAACCGCCCGCGGTCGCCGAAAGGCTGGCGGTCGTGAAGCGCTTCGCGGCGGAACTGCGGGAGCTGGGCCCGGCCAATTTCCTCTATAGCGACGGTGAGGTCCTGTTTGCTCACGGCGATCGCCGAACGCAGCGCGACGGCGCAATCGCTCCACCCGGTCTGCACGTCCTCGTAACGCCTCGCGACGTTGGCGAAGACGCCCTATCAGCCGCCGGAGTCATGTTCGCGGCAGCCCCTGACGCGCGACCGATCGCCCTTTTCGCGAGCGTGCCGCTGAGCGAGGACAGGTGGGAACCGTTGAAGGAAGGCCAGGTCGTCGCGGTCGCCGGCGGAACGATCGTCGATCAGACGACCTGAGAGCCGCCCAAGCGTCGAACCGAAGCGCCTCGACGACGCCGCCGGAGCGCCTCGTAAAGCGCCGTTTCGAAGGCCAGAAACCCTTCATAGGCGGTCGGGTCCATGAAGGGGAAATACTGGCTCGCCCAGAAGCCTGCGACGCCGTTCTTGCGGTCGATCCAGTAGTAGAGGTTGCCGAGTCCGGCCCAGCCGATCGAGCCGGCAGGCCGTCCGGTCGGCGCGTCCTCGTCGTTGACCATGAAGGTCAGGCCCCAGGTCTTCCGCAGGCCCGGGAAGAACTCCGCGTCGTGCGTCACGCTGCGGCTGGCGCTTGTCAGGCGCCGGATCGTCATGCCGGCGAGCTGGTCGCGCGCGGCGAAAGCGACGGTCTCCGGCTTCAGCACCCGACCGCCCTCCCCCATCCCGTCGTTCAGCCACATGCGCAGGAAGCGCTGGTAATCGGGGACCGTCCCGAAGAGGCCGCTGCCGCCCATCCAGACCTCCGGCGCTTCCGGCAGTTCGAAGTCGATCGGCGTCAGGCCGCTGTCGCGGCCGCGCTGGTGCATGGCGGCGCGGCGCGTCCGCATCGATGGGGTGAGGACGAAGGCGGTGTCGGCCATGCCGAGGGGATGAAACACCCGGTCCCTCAGCGCGACGTCCAGGCGCTCGCCGACGATGGCCTCGACCACTTGCCCGGCCCAGTCAACGCCGAGACCGTATTGCCAGGCTTCGCCGGGATCGAACAGGAGCGGCGTCATCAGTCCGCGCTTCGATCCTTGTCGCGGATCAGGCTGGCCATGCTCGGCGGCCAGCCGCTTCAGCGCCGCGCTGAAATAGGGATAACCGAAGCCCGCGGTATGCAGCATCAGCATGCGGGTCGTGATGTCGCGCTTCGGCGGCCTGAGCCTCAGCCCGCCCGCTTCGTCGAAACCGTCGAGCACCTGAAGCTCGCCGATCTCCGGAACGTAGCGCTTCGCCGGCGCGTCGAGGTCGAGACGGCCCTCCTCGACGCATTGCAGGACCGCAGTCCCGGTGATCGCCTTGGTGCAGGAAAAGAGCGCGAAGACGGTGTCAGGCGTCATCGGGGCAGGGTCGCCCAGGCGCCGCACCCCAGCCGCGCCTTCATAAAAGTCGCCATTCCGGTCGGTCGCCATCGCGACGACGCCGGGGACGCGCGGCTCACCCGTCACCGCTTCTTGCAGGATCGCGTCGGCGGCGGCGGTGAACTCGGCGTCCATGGAGTTGCGTCCGGAGTTTGTCGCTCACCAATGGCGCGACCCTCGGCACACGTCAACGATACCCTGGCAAGCGTAGCGCCGATGGCGGCATCAGCGCTGTTTGACCCGAACGACGCGAAGCTGCACGATGCAGGTGTGGACGCCAAAGTGTATGTAGCCAAGATCGAGACGTGGGACGGAGGCCTCGCGATCCGCCTGCCGTCCGAAATTGTTGAGAACTCCAATCTCAAAGAGGGCGACGACGTCGAAATCGTGGCCGGCGCCGGCGAACCTGGGCAGAGCTCCAGACTCGCACCGTGTGATCGCCGTGAAGCGTTTGCAGGTCTTTCGCGGGCGCATGCCCGCCAACTTCGCCTTCGACAGGAGCGAAGCACATGAGCGCTGAATTTTTCGCCGCGCGGCCTCATGGCTGTTGACGCCGGTCCCATGAAGCCCGCCACCGCCCCCTCGGCGCTCAAGGTTCAGGCCGCGCTCGGGCCGGCCTTCACCGTGCTCGAATTCGGCGCGAGCACGCGCACGGCCGAGGACGCCGCGGCCGCGATCGGCTGCACGGTGGCTCAGATCGCCAAGTCGCTGGTGTTCCGGTCGGCAAGCGGGCGAGGCGTGCTGGTGATCGCATCCGGCGCAAACCGGGTCGATGAGAAGAAGGCCGCCGCGCATGTTGGCGAGCGAATTGCGAGGGCCGACGCCGATTTCGTGCGCGCGGCGACGGGCTTCGCCATCGGCGGCGTGCCCCCGATCGGGCATGCAAGCCGGCCGATCGTGCTCATCGACGAAGCGCTGATGGGGTTCGAGGCGATCTGGGCCGCGGCGGGCACGCCGAACGCCGTCTTCCGCCTCACACCGGCCGACCTTGTCGCCCTGACCCAAGGAACCATCGCCTCGATCGCGCGCTGATAGGCGTATTGCCACAGGAGGCTTTGAAGCGTGTCGGAAAGCGAAACCGGGCGCATCCGGATCGGCGTCGGAGGCTGGACCTTCGAACCCTGGCGCAAGACCTTCTACCCCGAGGGGCTGCCGCACGCTCGCGAACTCAATTATGCGAGTCGCAGGCTCAGCTCGATCGAAATCAACAGCACCTACTATCGCGGCATGTCGGCGAAAATCTTCCGAATGTGGCGCGACGAGACGCCGGACGATTTCGTCTTCGCGGTCAAGGGCTCGCGCTTCGTCACCAACCGGAAGGTCCTGGCGGAGGCCGGCCCGTCGATGGAGCGTTTCTTTCAGACAGGCATTACCGAACTCAAGGACAAGCTCGGCCCGATCAACTGGCAGTTCGCCGCGACCAAGCGCTTCGAACCGGACGACTTCGGCGCCTTCCTGGAATTGCTGCCGCGCGCGGTCGACGGCGTCGCGCTGCGCCATGCGGTCGAGGTCCGCAACGCCAGCTTTCAGACAGGGGAATTCGTCGAATTGGCGCGGTCGCACGGCGTCGCTGTCGTGATCGCGGGCGACAGCGAGTTTCCGCTGATCGCCGACGTCACGGCGCCCTTCGTCTATGCGCGCATTATGGGGACGCGCGAAGAGGAAGACCGGGGATATTCAGAGGAGCGGCTGGAGGCGTGGGCGAAGCGGTGCCAGACCTGGGCGGCTGGCGATACGCCTCGCGATCTCGCCAGCCTGACGCCTTCGTCGAAGGCAAAGGGCCGGGACGTGTTCCTTTACGTGATTTCCGGCTTCAAGCCGCGTAACCCTCTTGCCGCCGCCGCGCTGATCGAGAAGGTGGCCTGAGCCGTCATTCCGCTGACCGGGGCTCAGGCTCCCGGTCAGCGGAACAGCCTTCAGTCGCGGCAGCCGGCGACCGTGCAAAGCGCCGGTCGAGCCCGGCCGGTAAGGGCGCGCAGCGCCGAGGCAATGGCCGCGCCGGCCCCGGTCGGCCCGTAGCGGTTCAGCGGCGTGAGCTGGGCGCAAAGGTCGTTGACGAGCAGGGGCGAAGCCGACCTCGCCCCGCCGTTCGCAGACGTCTGCAGACGGTGCATGTTGGTCTCCGTTTCTTTCTTGAATTTTCCGGTCTTGCGTAACGAGCGGATCAACCGAAAATGTTTGGTCCAGGTATTCAGCGCTTCACGCTGGGACAAGGATTCTGTCCTCTCGGGTTTTCGTAGCCGAAGAGTGTGAAGATCGTTTGACCCGTCCATGGACACGCAGCCGGATATAGGTGCACTGCAACATAAAACAAGGCTCGCATCCCGCCGCCATCGGCATCTGCGCTACAGTACGTCCCCCCGCCGTGTTTGTTACAAGCCGCATAACCGCCGTCGACACGATCGCGCTTGACACGGATGTTCCCCCGTCTGATGCGAGGCGTGCTCCCGATAAGAGGCTGAACTTATTTTGCTTTCCGGCGCTGTGGGAGGTTTTGCCTAGTGGCTACGCGGGCCGAGGCCAGGGGGAGCGCCGTGGGGATGGCGACGTCGGCTGCTTCGAACAGGCGGCGCACGTCGTCGCGCGGCGTAGGGACCTGATTGTAGGAAGGCCGACCGCCGACGCTCACCTCGATGAGGCAGAGGCTAGCGAGCCGGTCGAGAGCCTCCTGCACGGTCAGGTCGATGTCGCGCCATCGCCGGCGCAGCGCCTGCACCAGGAGATAGGCCAGCATGACCACGAGGGCGTGGCCGCGCGTGCGGTCCTCGTCGCGCAGGTAGACTGGCCGCATCTCCAGCTGCACGGTTTTCGAGTCGCGGAACGCCCATTCCACCCGGGCCAAGTCCTTGTAGCGGTCGTGCACGATGGTCTTGTCGACGGCGGTCTTAGGCAGATCGGTGCGCAGCGCGTAGCAGCCGTCGAGACGCGCGGCCTCCGCCAGGGCCGCTTCGTCCACCGCGACGACGACGCGCCGCTCCTCGTCCGCGACCGCGACGAACTTGTCGAGGCCGAGCGTCTCGCACCTGGCCTTCAGCCTGGCGATCTGCGTTTTCGCCGCCGCTTTCGGATGGTCGCGCAGATACGTGTTCGCCGTTTCGGCGGCGGCTCGCAGCGCCCCGAGCTTGTCGGCGCGCGAGGCGGCCAGCTCCTGGGCGCGCGCCGGATTGCGCCGCAAAACGTAGCGCTCGCCGTCTGCGCCTTCGACCTCGGCCAGCGTATCCTCGAACAGGTCCATCTGCAGCACGCCGGCGGCGATGAGCCCGTCGATCTGCGCTCTGGTGATCGCGGTGATGTAATGGAAGCCGGCGGCGGCGATCTCGGCGCGTTGCGGGGCTTTGATCATGCCGCGGTCGCCGACGAAGGTGACCCGCTCGGCCCCGAACCGGGCGGCCGCCTTGCTCACCTGCGAGGAGAACGTCCTGACGTCGGACGTGTTGCCCTTGAAGACCTCGATCGACAGCGGGCGACCGTCGGCGTCGGCGAGGAGGCCGATCACGATCTGCCTTTTGCCCGACTTGCGATCGCGGTTGTAGCCGAACGCCGCGAGGGCGTTGTGCTCGCCTTCGAGGTATGTGCTGGTGACGTCGTAGAGGAAGACGTCGGGCGCCGAGGCCGCCTCTCTCCGGGCGAACAGCCGGCTCTCGATGTCGGCCTGATTGTCCGCCAGCCAGTCCAGATTGCCGTAGAGGTCGTCCTCGTCGAACCCGGTCATGCCGAGCGCCGCGCCGACCGCATGGCCGCCCGCGAGCCGCACCGCCGACAGGCGCGAGCCCTGGTCGAGCACGCGGGCGATGACCTGCCACAGCGCCCGCTTGCCTTGTCGGTCCGAGCCCAGGGCGGCGACGAGGCCGAGTTCGCGCGCCAACTGCGACAGAACCCAAACCGCCCCGACCGACGGCCCCTGCTTTAACTCCGGCCCGCCCTCGGCGGCGGACGCCAGGATGCGAGGCAGATCGCCCTTGTGCTTCAGCGCCAGCCGGATCGCCTCGACCTCCTCCGGCTTGCAATGGGTGAGATTGGCCAGCGTCCGATGCTTGACCTTGCCGTCCTCGCGATAGGTCTCGCGCAGCAGGTGGCGCTGGTAGGTCTTGCCGTTGACGCAGGTGGGCGAGCTGTCGACGAACATTATGGCTATGACATTACGCCTTCTCGCCTATAATGACAAGCCAAACATCTATATTTTAGTGGCTACACACGGCGCCGCAAAATCCTGACAACCTATTGACCCACAAACACAAAAACGAAAAATCGCATCAAAAGAGGGGGGAACATCCGTTGACAGGCAACCAAGTGGTTGCCTATATCTTATAGGGAACCAAATGGTTGCGTATGGTTGGCAGGGATGACGACGCCGTTTTCCACGCGCTGGCGGATGCGAGCCGCCGCCTGCTGTTGGATCGCCTGTACGAAAGGAATGGCCTGACGCTCGGGCAGTTGGGCGAGGGTCTCGCCATGACGCGCCAGGCCGTCGCCAAGCATCTCGTCATCCTGGAGGCGGCCAACCTCGTCGCCTCCGAACGCCGCGGCCGGGAGAAAGTCCACGTCCTCAATCCCGTTCCGATCAACGCGATCGCCGAGCGATGGATCCACAAGTTTGAGCGCGCTCACCTCATCGCGCTCGCGGCCCTGAAAGCCAGCCTGGAAGGAGACAAGCCATGACCCAATCCGGCCAAAGCCGCTTCGTCTACGTGACCTACATCCGCACGACCTCCGCCAAACTCTGGGAGGCGCTGATTAGCGCCGATTTTGCTCGCCAATACTGGCGGGGCGCGTGGCCCGACGCCGAGTGGAAGGCCGGCGGGTCGTGGAAGCTGGCGCTCCCCGACGGCCGGATCTGCGATGTGGGCGAGATCGTCGCATTCGAGCCGGAGAAGCGCCTCGCGATCCGCTGGCGCAACGAGTTCAGGCCAGAGCTCAAAGCCGAGGGTTGGTCGCTCTGCACGATGGACCTCGAGCCGATGGGCGAGGCCGTCAAGCTCACGGTGACGCATGTGATGGAGCGCGAAAACTCGAAATTTATCGCCGCGGTGTCGGACGGATGGCCGCAGATTCTCTCCAACCTCAAGTCGCTCTTGGAGACCGGATCGGTCCTGCTGGGGCCGAAGACGGAGTACCGCGCCTGAGCCTGACGGCGCAGGAATCGGGTTGATTTCCGCCCGCGCCGGGTCAAACTCGCGCTACGAAGAGGGAACCAGCGCGATGACCTTATTCACGCTACGTTCATGCGTATTCGAGACGGCCGCCGGCTTCTGCGCCATAGTCTGGAGCGACGCCGGCGTGACGCACTTTATTCTGCCGGGGCGTTCGTCGGCGGCTGAAACGAGCCTGAGGCGCCGGGCGCCCGGCGCGGAACCGAGCGCGCCGCCGCCCGAGGTCGCCAAAGCGATCGCAGAGGCGCGGCGCTATTTTGCCGGTGAGGCAGCCGACTTTTCGTCCGTTCCGCTCGACCTTCGCCACGCCGACCCTTTCTTCGCGCAGATCTACGACGCGCTGCGCCGGGTCGGCTGGGGCCGCACAACCACATACGGCGCGCTCGCAGCCGTCGTCGGCGCATCGCGCGAGGCCGCGCGCGACGTCGGCGAAGCCATGGCGAAGAACCCCATGCCGCTCCTCATCCCCTGTCACCGCGTGCTGGCGGCGGGCGGCAAGCTCGGCGGCTTTTCGGCGCCCGGCGGTGCGGCGACGAAGGCGCGCATGCTGCGGCTTGAAGGCGTCGATCTCGCGCCGCCCCAGCCGGCGCAGGGCTCCCTCGCGCTTTGAACCGGCGGCAAGCCCGCATCCCGTCTGTCAGTGAACTGACACACGCCAAATGTCTCAGCTTGTCCTGGCGCATCCGTTGATCTGCGGCGCTCGGATCTTGACGAGTTCCATGAGACTGGCCTCGAGTCCCAGCTTGGCGACGCTCCGTCCCTACTCGAGCCACGCCTTCATCGGCTGGGGCGCGGCGGCAAACGCGTTCGGTCTCGGGGTCATGGTCATGGTCATCACCGTCATTGTTGCGACTTCGTCAGATCATGACGAGGCGGCCGAGCGGAGTGTGACATGGCGAGGATCTTTCTGCCGGCGCGTCACGGGCCGGCGAGAATCCTTCGGTCGATCAATCCGCGCTCGATCCGCCGCGCAAGTTCGTCCTCGGTCAAACCAGCCGCCCTGATCCGGCCGAGATAGGGAAAGGCGATCGTTCCGTCGGGCTCGACCCGCGCCGTCATATCGAGGTCCGGCGCAGTGACGATCCGGATGGTGACGACGTCCATCGGGGTCAGCACCCGTCCGCCGGCGAGAGCGGGCGCCGCACCGCAAGACGCCACCAGCAGGGCGCCGCGGCAAAGCGCGCTGGCCAAGCCAATTCTGCGACGCCGGCCTTGCGTCATGCCGCCCCGCGATCGCCCTTCAGCAGCCACACGCCGTCTGCGCCTCGCTCAAGCGTCGTGGTCTTCAACCCGAACGGCTCCGGCGTGACGCCCCGGATCCAGAGATCGAGCCGATTGGCTTCGACGGTCAGGAAAACCGCGCTCGCCTTGTCCGCCTCGCTCGGGAAGAACGCATCGTATGCGCGTTTCCAGCGCCGGCGAACCTCGGTCTCGCGCTCCTCGAGCCGCGCCGTACCGGCAAGCGCGACGAACGCGTCCTCCGCTTCGCGCCGAAAGACCAGGTCCGCCCGACCGGCTCGCCGGATGTTGCCGGCTTTGAGAGCGCGTCCGTCGGTGACGAAGCGGAGCGTCCAGGCGTCCTCCCCGGCCTCGGGCGGCAGGCGGCCCATGGGCCTGAGGCGGGGTGCGCCGCTTTCGTCCACGGTCGCCAGCCAGCAGAAGGGCGCCGCGGTGATGGTCGCCGCGGCGCGCTCGACGAGCGGACCGACTTCGATGGAATTGCCTTCGCCCTCGCCCGACATCGCATGCCTCCATGCCAGCTTGCGCCCCAAAATTTCGGGAGCTAACCAAATCTGACCGAACATTGCGCGTTTTCTTTGCCGGCGCCTCAGGCGACGAGCGGGACGACGATCGCCTTGAGGACTTGGGCCGCCTCGCGCGGACTAAGCCGGACCTGCAGGCCGCGCTGGCCGGCGTTCATGAACACGTGCGCGTGCGTCAACGCCTGCTCCTCAAGCGCAACTCGTGCCGGCTTCATCTGGCCGAACGGGCTGATGCCCCCGACCTTGTAGCCGCTCGCCCGCTCCGCATCTGCCGGCTTCATCATCTGCGCCGACTTGCCCTGGAAAGCTGCGGCGAGCTTCTTCATCGACACTTCTCGATCGGATGGGACGATCACGCAGACCGGTTTGCCGTCGACCAGCGCCATCAGCGTCTTCAACACGCGCTCGGGAGGCTCGCCTAAGGCTTCGGCCGCCTGGATGCCGATCTTGTCGGCGTCGGGATCGTAGGCGTAAGCGTGAACGGTGAACGCGACGCCCGCCTGCTCCAGCGCCTTGGTGGCCCGCGTGGCCTTGGACAAACTCGCCTAGGCCCCTACAATGGACGTCCCTCGTCGACCTCGTAGATCCTGAGGTTTCGCTCGCCGACGCCAAATTCCCGCCCGGCCTTTCGCCAGACGCCCATATGCGGGGACGCTGCGTGCTTTTCGAGCGCTGCCTGATCGCGCCATAGCTCGCTGATATGGATCAATCCCGGATCGAGCACGTCCTCAGCGAAGGCGTATTTGACGCAACCGTCCTCGACGCGCGTAGCTACGATCATACTCGCCATCGCGTCGCGCGCGTCGTGGATTTTGTCAGCGGGGAAGCGGATGGTGCCGGCGATCAGGATCATGGCGCCAATATAGGCTCGGTCGACGGTCTTCGGAAGCCCAAATTCGGGCTCGCGGCGCTGTCGGGCGGCGAGACGCTGACGCCCTCGGCGCTCCGTAGGGCGTCCATCGCGACGCCCGTCTCCCCGGCGGGCTATGGAAGCGCGCCCTACAATCCGCCCGTCACGCCCATTCGCCCTTGCGGAACACCGGCGTGCGCGCGCCGTTGGCGTCGAGCCCGTCGATGTCGATCTTGTCGGAGCCGATCATCCAGTCGATATGGATGAGGCTCGCGTTTCCGCCTCGCGCCGCGATCTCCTCGGGCGTCAGCGTCTCGCCGCCGAGAAAGCACTTCGAATAGCACTGCCCGATCGCCACATGGCAGGCGGCATTCTCGTCGAACAAGGTGTTGAAGAACATCAGGCCGCTCTTCGAGATCGGCGAGGAATGCGGCACAAGAGCGACCTCGCCGAGCCGGCCCGCCCCCTCGTCGGTGTCGAGCACCTTTTTCAGCACGTCCTCGCCGCGCGAAGCCCGCGCCTCGACGATGCGGCCAGCCTCGAACCGGACCGCGATCCCTTCGATCAGCGTGCCCTGATAGGACAGCGGCTTGGTGCTGACGACATGGCCCTCGACGCGCAACGCGTGCGGCGTGGTGAACACCTCCTCGGTCGGAATGTTCGGATTGCAGGTCACGCCATTCTTCGCCGTCGCCGCCCCGCCGTGCCATTCGTGCCCGTCGGCGAGCCCGATGGTCAGGTCCGTATCCGGGCCCAAATAATGCAGGGCGTGGAAGCGCTTTGCGTTCAGCCACAGCGTTTTGACGGCAAGCGCGGAATTATGCGCGTCCCAACCCGCGACGGGATCGTCGCCGTCGATCCGCGAGGCCGAGAAGATCGCGTCGGCTAGTCTGGCGACGGCGGTATCGTCGGCGTCGCCCGGAAACATCCGTTTCGCCCACGACAGGCTCGGATAGGCAACGATGTTCCAGTTGATGTCAAAGCCGGCGATCTTCTCCAGCGCCGGCTTGTAGGCAATCGAGTTGGCCTTGTTGGCCCGCGCGACTTTCGTGGGATCGGCGTCCGAGAGCAGCATCGGATCTTCGCCGACGATCGCAAGCCGCGCGGTATTGGCGGCGAACGCCTTGCCGACGCCTTCGTAGAGCCATCCTGGGGCGCGGTCGAAACCCGGGTCCGTCCCGAAGCGGTAGCGCGCCAGCGTCATCTCCTCATCGGAGAAGATCGGGGTCACCAGCCCCGCTCCGGCTTTGTAGGCCTCCTCCGCGATCTTGCGCGCCAGCGGCAGCGCCGCAATCGGCGCGGTCAGGAAGAGGTCCTGCCCCGGCTGAAGCCGCAAACCGACCTTGACGGCGATTTCGGCCAGACGTCCGAGCCGGACCGGATCGATCGACGGAAAGTTGTGGAGTTGCGTGGTCATGGGGCCTCCGGGCTGGACACGAGGGATCGCGCGAGTTCGAATATAGGAGCGCCGGGGGAGAGCAATATGGCGAAGACCGGCAAGGGCGCCCACAGACCACGCCGAGGGCGCCGCCGCTTGCCGACCTTTGTGGGATTAGCGCATCCCTGCGAGAGCGCCATGGATGAACGCGGCCGAGGTCTGGCGCCTCCAGGCCACGGGAGATCCTGGGCTAGGTTGCCGCGGATTCTCGCTCGGGGCGAGACATTTGGATTTCCTCAGGCCTACGCGGCCGTGCATCAGCGCTCCGCGAATTCCCGGGTTTTAGGCGGTTGGATTTATTTGGAATTCCTTGGAATCTCTCGTCCGAAATGAGCCTTTTCAATGGGTTACGAGCGACCCCAGGGCCATTTTTTTCATGAGGGGGGTGCTTTCCCCGGCAAACGGTCGAAAAGCGACCGGTCGGCTTCGATCCGAAGCTCGACCGCGCCAATGCGCCTCGGCAAGCGAAAGCGGCCGGGCGCGCCGGGAACATGGCGGTCGTCATCGAGAAGGTTCGATCTGGCATTCGGATCAGGCTAACGCAGTTTTCTCTTTTTTGCAAGAAAATGTCGATTCCATACCATTTTATGAAAATCACGGCGCGCCAGTCCTTTGTGCCGATCTCGGGCGCACGGGTTCGGACCCGAGCCCCTGATCGTCCGGCCACGGACTTCCCCCCGCCGCCATTGCGTCCGATATCTTTGAGGATTGAGGACGCGCCCGGCCGAGCCCTGGGATGTGCTACAGGATGAGGTCGGTCGAGCCGGGTCGAAGAGCAGCCGGCCGATGTTCGGTGGATGCGTTCCCGTCTTGATGGGCTGCGCGGCCTGCGACGGGGCTGCAACGGGAGAGGAGACCTTGATGACGACCAGCCTTCAAAACGGCCTGCCCGACGCGTTGCGGCAGATCCGGACGAAGCCTCTCTTCGTGATGCGCCTCGACGTGCTGCCGCTTCAGGTCGTCGGGGCGACCCCGGGCGCCTTTCGCCGCATCGGCGTCGTGCCTGGCGGCGTGTTCGAAGGCGAGCGCCTTTCCGGAACGCTGCTCGAAGGCGGCGCCGACTGGCAGGACGTCCGCCGCGACGGCAGCGTCACGCTCAACGTCAGGCTCGTGCTCAAGACGGCGGACCACGCGCTGATCGGCATGACCTATCGCGGCTTGCGCCATGGCGCCGCCGAGGTCGTCGCGCGCCTCGATCGCGGCGAGCCAGTCGACCCCGCCGAATATTACTTCCGCACCGCCTGCTTCTTCGAGACGGCGGCGGAGCGTTACACCTGGCTCAACGGCATCGTTGCCATCGGCGTCGGCCAGCGTCGCGCCGACGGTCCGATCTACAGTGTGTTCGAAGTGCTTTAGCATTACCTAACGGCCCTCATCCTGAGGAGCGATGCAAGGCATCGCGTCTCGAAGGATGATCCAGTTGGCGCTCCCTTCAGTGCGCGCTAAAGCGTCCTTCGATACGCGTCGCCTGCGGCGCCGCTTTTCAGGACGAGGTGGGTGGCAGGCGATTGCCGCTTGCTACGGGACAGCAATCTCGACCGGCGTTCCGACGGCGAGGCCGAGGTCGTGGTCGGCGCGGCCGAGATTGACCGCGATCTCGGCAAGGCCGTTGGAATTCTCGTACCAGAAGGCCTCGCCCCGCGGCCGGTCGGAGAAGGTGCGCGCCCGATCGAGAATGCGCCCGGCCGCGACGAGCCGAGCGCTTGGCGGCAAGGCGGACGCCCTGAGCCCCGTCATGGCGTTGCCGAAATGGTCGACGTAGACGATGGCCGCGAGATCGTCGGGCCAATCGGGCCGCATCAAGGCGCGCTCGTCGATCGGGCGGCCGGGCGGATTCTCGCCGCGGGCGATCATGGCGGCCACCGGCGCAAAGAGGTCGCGTCCGTGAAAGCTGGCCGACAGGGGTTCCGGACGCCAGACGATCTCAAGCGTTCGCGTCGTGTCCGCGCGGCGCCGGACGAGCTCGAAGAGGCCGCCGCCCGGGCCGACGAAAACGCGCCCATCGGCCTCCACCACGACCGCCGACCGCTCGCCGCCCACTCCGGGATCGACGACGCAGAGGAACACGGTCCCCTCCGGAAACCACGGCGCATAGGCCGCCAGCAGATAGGCCGAGGTTTTGGGATCGCCCATCGGCGCGTCGGCGAAGAGGTCGATCACCTTAACGCCCGGCGCCATCCGATGCAGCACCGCCTTCACCTGGCCGGTATATGGCCCTTCGAGCCCGAAATCGGTAAAGAGCGCGATCATTCGAAGACACGCCGCTCGGAGCGCACGAGGTCCTCGTCCGAAAGCCTGTGACTGCTGAAGAGGCTTCGCTGCGAGCCGTCGTCGGGCATCGGGCGCCCTTCCATGGATGTCTCGTGATATTGACCCCCGCGCCGCCGATCCGCAATGGGGTCGGCGCGGGTTCCTTCCGCGCCGCGGCCGGACTCGCCCGGCGCGAATCGAGGTGCGCCTTGCCGGCCGGCGACGGACCGGCTAGCCTGCCTTTATCGCGACACGCGGGTCCGCCCGCGCCTCTGATTGATGTGGTTGTTCGTGGATCGCGGTCGACTCGCGCTTTTGTTGTTTTCTCAAGGCGCCTGAATTTCGTCGCTACGACATGGTTGCGCCGGCGCCCCAGTCCTTGCTGAAAACCTCACGGGCGCCCCGTCCAAGGCGCTTCATCGGACCGGAGATGGCAATGCTGTATGCGCTCGCACTGCTCGCCGGGATCGTCGCCGGCTCACGCACGTTCACCGCGCCGGCAGCCGTGAGCTGGGCGGCCACTCTCGGCCCCCTCCATCTCGAGGGAACGTGGCTCGCCTTCATGGCTTCGCTGTGGGCCGCCTGGATCTTCACCGCCCTGGCGATCGTCGAGTTCGTTATGGACCAATTGCCCTCGACGCCCAGCCGCAAGGTCCCGATGCAGTTCGGCGCTCGCATCGTCAGCGGCGCCCTCTGCGGCGCGACGATCGGCGCCTCGGGGGCGTCCTGGATCGCCGGGCTCGTCGCCGGCGTGATCGGCGCGGTGATCGGAACCTTTGGCGGCGCCGAGATCCGCGCCCGCATGGCCAAGGCCCTTGGCCGCGACCTGCCGGCCGCCGTGATCGAGGATGTCGCGGCCGTCGTCCTCGGCCTCATCGTCGTCGTGGCGCTCCGATGAGCCGCCGGTTCGACGCGATCGTCGTCGGGGCCGGTCAGGCCGGACCGCCGATGGCCGCGCGCCTCGCCGCCGCCGGCCGGACCGTCGCCCTGATCGAGCGCGAACGGCTCGGCGGCACATGCGTCAACACCGGCTGCACGCCGACCAAGACGCTGGTGGCGAGCGCCTACGCCGCGCACCTTGCGCGCCGCGCCGCCGATTTCGGCGTCAGCGCAGGGCCCGTCACGGTCGATTTCGCCGCCGTCATGGCGCGGAAAGATCGGGTTGTCGGCGACAAGCGCTCGGGCCTCGAGTCCTGGCTGCGGGACACGAAGGCCTGCACGGTGATCCATGGCCAGGCGCGGTTCGTCTCGCCGCACGCGGTCGAGGTCGGAGGCGAGACCCTCGAGGCCGGCCAAGTCTTCATCAATGTCGGCGCCCGCGCCGTGATCCCGGACTTCCCGGGCGTCGATAAGGTCTACACGCTGACAAATGCGACGCTGCTCGAACTCGATCGCCTGCCGCGTCATCTCGTGGTCGTCGGCGGCAGCTATATCGGGCTCGAGTTCGCCCAGATCTTCCGCCGGCTCGGCGCCGAGGTCACGGTGATCGAAAAATCGCCGCGCCTGGTCGCCCGCGAGGACTCGGAGGTGTCCGATGCGATCCAGGCGATCCTGGAGGCGGAAGGGATCGCGATCCGTCGCCACGCCGAATGCATCCGCTTTGCGCCGCACGGAGCCGATATCGAGGTTGGCGTCGATTGCCACAGCGGAGACCCGACCGTGGTCGGTTCGCATGTGCTGCTGGCCGTCGGGCGCCGGCCGAACACCGACGATCTCGGGCTCGAGGCCGCGGGCGTCGAACTCGACGAGCGGGGGTATATTGTCGTCGACAACTCGCTCAGAACCAGCGTGCCGCACATCTGGGCGCTCGGCGACTGCAACGGCCGCGGCGCTTTCACCCATACTTCATACAACGACTTCGAAATCGTCGCAGCGAACCTCCTCGACGGCGCAGAGCGCAAGGTGACAAACCGAATTCCCGTCTATGCGCTCTATGTCGACCCGCCGCTCGGCCGGGTCGGGATGACGGAAGCGGAAGCACGGGCGAAGGGCCATGCGGTCCGCATCGGGCGGCGCCCGATGACCCGCGTCGCCCGCGCGGTCGAAAAGGGCGAGTCCCAGGGCTTCATGAAGGTAGTGGTCGAGCGCGACACCGACGCCATTCTCGGCGCGGCGATCCTCGGCGTCGGCGGCGACGAGGCGATCCACGCCGTGATCGAGGCGATGGGCGCCGGCGAGGGCGCCGCCGCCTTTACCCGCGTCGTCGCCATCCATCCGACCGTGTCAGAATTGCTGCCGACGGTGTTCGGCGAACTGTCGCCGTAGCGAAAGGCAGAAGGAACCGGAACCCTGGCGGCGCGTTGAAACTGGCCGCGTCCAGTCTTGCCCCCTCGTTTTCGCCCGCCTCGCCGCCTGTCCCGCAAGATCATGCGTCGTGAAGCCGCGCCCCATTGGTTCTTCATCTCGTCGAAGTTGTTTTCCCCATCGCCCCGTTCGCGGTAGAGCTAACCGAACGCCTCTGTGTCTTCGTCGAGCCAAGCGGTCGCCAGAGGGACGGTTACTGGCCCTGGCGAGCGTCGACCTACGCCCGGGCAAGCTAGGGTAGCGGAATGTATCTTATCACCGGCGGGGCCGGCTTCATCGGATCGAACGTCGCAGCGGCTCTGGACGACAGCGGGGCCGATATTGTCATCGGCGACCGCCTCGGCTCCAGCGACATCAAATGGCGCAACATCGCCAAGCGCCGCGTCCGCGATATCGTGCCGCCGTCCGGCCTCGCCGACTTCCTCGCACGGTCCCGTGGAAAGGTTCGAGGCGTCATGCATATGGGCGGCATTTCGACCACGACCGAGACCGACGTCGATTCGGTCATCCGCAGCAACCTGCGCCTCTCGATCGATCTGTGGACCCACTGCGCCGAGGAGGGCATTCCGCTGATTTACGCGTCGTCGGCTTCGACCTACGGCGACGGCCGATCGGGTTTCGACGACCGGTCCGACGCCGACTACCTTTCGCGCCTGAGGCCGCTCAGCCCCTACGCCTGGAGCAAGCACGTGTTCGATCGCTGGGTCGCGCGGGCGATCGAGACGGGCGCTTCCGCTCCGCCGCGCTGGGCGGGGCTCAAGTTCTTCAACGTCTACGGGCCGAACGAGTATCATAAGGGAAGCCAGCGCTCGGTCGCGGTTCAGCTGCACGCGCAGATACGCGAGCACGGCCGGGTCCGCCTGTTTCGCTCGGACAAGCCCGAATATTCCAACGGCGGCCAATTGCGTGACTTCGTTTGGGTCGGCGACTGCGTCAACGCGGCGCTGTGGGCGCTCGAGCATCCGTCGGCGACTTCGGGGATCTACAATGTCGGCTCGGGAAGCGCGCGCTCGTTCCTGGACCTGGCGAAGATCCTGTTCGGGGAGCTCGGGGTCGACCTCAACGTCGAATACATCGATTTGCCCGACAACCTGCAGGACAAGTACCAATATTATACATGCGCGAACATGGAAAAACTGCGCGCCGCCGGATTCGCAGAGCCGACGACCACGCTCGAGGAAGGCCTCAGGCGTTACGTGCGCGACTTTCTCGAGACCGACGATCCGTTCCGTTGAGCGCGGCGCCGGGAAGCAGGAAATTTACGCTTCCCTTACGCCCCTGCCCGCGATTCGCTCTCGATCGCTTATCGGGACCCGCGCCATGGTGGGCGGCGAAAACAATTCGGAGTTTGGTTCGATGCGCACCGCCGTGTCCGCGGCCGCGGACAGAGCCTCCGCTGAAGACGAGGCCGCCAGCAGCCACGAGCCGCCCTCGCCTGGGCAAATGTTGACGCGCCTCGGTGTCCTGCTCGTGATCGCCTTCGGCTTCGGCCTGATTGCGCGGCATCTTGTCGGCGGTGGCCTTTGATTGGCGCGAGCCGCCGTCACTTCGGCGCGGAATAGAGCCCGTAATTGGCGATCCGCGCGGCCACGTTGGCGACCTCTTCGGGCGTAAGCAGCGGCGGCTCGCGGCCAAGTTGCAGGCAATTGTGATACTGGTGGGCGAGGTTTTCGACCTCGACGGCGAGCCACATCGCGCTCTTCAGGCTGTCGCCGACCGCAATCAGGCCGTGATGGGCAAGCAGGCAGGCCTTGCGGTCCTTCAGCGCCACGACCGCGTTGTCGGAGAGCTCCTGGGTGCCGAACGTCGCATAGGGGGCGCAGCGGATGTCGTCGCCGCCGGCGGCGCAGACCATGTAATGCAGGGGCGGGATGCCGCGCTGGAGAATCGCGAGCGTCGTCGAGTAGATCGGATGGGCGTGGACGACCGCGTTCACGTCGGGACGGGCGTGCAGAATGTCGAGATGGAAGCGCCATTCGGTCGAAGGACGCCCATTGCCGACGACCATATGGTCGAAGCGCATCTCGATGATGTCCTCGGGCTGCATCTCGTCGTAGGGCATGCTGGTCGGCGTGATCAGCATGCCTTGGCCCTTCCGCACGCTGATGTTGCCGGACGTCCCCTGATTGATGCCGAGCCTGTTCATCGAGCGGCAGGCGTCGATGATGCTTTGGCGCGTCTCTCTCTCGGCGGCGGACAACATGTCGGACTCTCCCTCGGCGTTCGGCGCGCCGGACCGCTGGCTCGGCTCGCTCGTCCCCTCCTTAGGCGCGGCGGATCGGCTCGACAAGGCTGCAGCGATGAGGGGAAATGCAAATGACTTCCGTTGGGCCGCCTTTCAGCGCGATTGACCGGGTTCGGGCCGTTTGCTAGCAACCTCCCCTATCGGAAGGTCGCCGGCTCCTGCGCAATTCGCGACGCTGAGGTCCGGAGCGGCTGGGTTTTTTGGGGGGGCGCCCATGGCAATCGCATTTCGCACCGCAGCGCTGACGCTTGCGGGACTCGGAGCGGCGCTTCTTGCCGGCTGCGCGACAGAGCCTCCGCCCGCCCCCGTAGTCGCCGCGCCGAGCGTCAGTTCCGATCAGCTCGTGGGCAAATGGGGCTTCGCCGCCTATCACCGCGACACGGATCGGGAGCGCACGAGCAAGGAAGCGCTGGCCCAGTGCAACAAGCCGTACGTGATCGCCAAGGGCCCAAGCGGCGGCGTGATGATAAATCTCGCCGACCAGGCGACTTTGTCGGAACTCGTGCTGAAGGCGGGGCCCGACGGCGCGACCTATCTCGGGCCGCCCGGAGACGCCGGGACGGCTGACGATCGGATCGTCACCAACGTCGACGCCAACTCGTTCACGACGAATTGGGTCGACCCGGACAACGCAGCCCGCTATGGCACCTCGGTGTACGAGCGGTGCGGGCAGAAGAAGAAGTGAGGCGCCGTTCCGCCGCCTCGACCACGGAGCAGACATGAACGCGAAAACAGCTTTCCTGGCTCGGGTGGCGGCTGCGACGTTGGTCGCCGCGGCGGCGTTCCTTCCCGGCGCGCTGGCAATCGCCGAACAGGTTGACATGAACGTCGGCGAGCAACCTGGCTATGTCCCGACGCCCGAAGAGCAGCAGCTCAACGGCGCCTACGAGCGCCAGGAGGTGTTCTTCCGCACCAGCGAGGCGCCGGGAACCGTTATCATCGACAGCAAGAATCGCTTTCTCTACCTGGTCCAGCCCGACAACCGCGCCCTGCGCTACGGGATCGGCGTCGGCCGCGACGGCTTCCAGTGGCAGGGCATTGAAAAGATATCCCGCAAGCAGGAATGGCCGGACTGGCGGCCGCCGCCGGAGATGATCGAACGCCAGCCCTATCTGCCGCGCTTCATGGCGGGCGGTCCCGGTAACCCGCTTGGACCTCGGGCGATGTATCTCGGCAAGACGGTCTATCGCATCCACGGCACCAACCAGCCTCAGACCATCGGCCACGCGGTCTCATCGGGTTGCTTCCGCCTTGTCGATGACGACGTGATCGACCTCTACAATCGCGTGGCGGTCGGCACCAAAGTCGTCATCAAGCAGGCCGTGACGCTCTGATCGCGACTCAAAGCAGGATTCGAGGCTGGATATGCGCATCTTTACAACACTGCTCGCCACCGCGGCGGCGCTCGCGTTCGCGGCCGTGGGGGCGGCCGACGCCCAGACGCTGAAAACGGTGCAGGACCGCGGCAAACTCATCTGCGGCGTAAGCCAGGGTCTCGCCGGCTTCTCGATCAAGGACGACAAGGGCGACTGGTCCGGCTTCGACGTGGACTTCTGCCGCGCGCTCGCGGCGGCGATCTTCAACGACCCGTCCAAGATCGAGTTCGTGCCGCTCAACGCGAGTGAGCGGTTCGAAGCCCTCAAGGACAAGAAGATCGACGTCTTGTCGCGCAACTCGACCTGGACCATGGGACGCGAGGAGGATTCGAACATCGTCTTCGCCGGCGTCACCTATTACGACGGTCAGGCGTTCATGGTCCCGAAGTCGCGCAACGCCACGTCGGCGCTCGAACTCGACGGCGCCAAGGTGTGCGTCCAGAAGGGCACGACGTCCGAGCAGAACGCCAAGGACTACTTCGACGCCAATCACGTGACCTACGACATCGTCGAGGGCGACACGGTTGCGGAGATCGTGACGAACTATCTATCGGGCAAGTGCAACACGCTGACGACCGACAAGTCGCAGCTCTTCGCGCTGCGCTCCCAGTTCCCGAAGGCCGGCGACCATATGATCCTGCCGGACGTGATCTCGAAGGAGCCGCTGGGGCCGGTCGTGCGCCAGGACGACATGCAATGGTTCAATATCGTCAAGTGGATGAACTACGCCCTGATCGACGCGGAGGAGCAAGGCGTTTCGTCGAAGACGATCGACGAGGCGCTTCAATCGCAGAAGCCTGCGGTGAAGCGGCTGGTCGGGACCGAAGGCGACCTCGGCAAGCCGCTCGGCCTGTCGAACGCCTGGGCGGCCAACGCGATTCGCGCCGTCGGCAATTACGGCGAGATCTTTGACCGCAACGTCGGCGCTCACACCAAGCTCGCGATCCCGCGCGGCCTGAATGCGCTGTGGGACAACGGCGGCATCCAGTACGCCCCGGCCGTCCAGTAAGCCGCAACGGTCGGGCCTACTCGCAAACCCTCGTCCGACCTTGGTAGCTGCAGGTGTGGTTCGGCCCTGGCTCGTTGTCGGCAGGCGGCGGCTGAACGGCCGGAGGTGTAGCCTCTGGCCGGGTCCTCCTCGGAAGCACCATGCCTTGCGCCGGCGGCGGGACCACGATCACGGCGGGATAGCCGGGAGCGAAGAACTGCGCCTCGGCGGGCCCGCCGGCCGCGAATCCGAGCGCCACGCCCGCCACCGCGAGCAGCGCCCGCAACCCCAGCCCCTTCGCCATCGTCTTGAACTCCGCGCCCGCGGCGGGCGCTATCGACTCGCCGCGGACGCCCCTCATTATCCGCCGGGCCTGTGGCTTGTCGAGCGCTCGCGGCGAATTTCCGCGACCCGGCCATGCGTGACGTTTCTGCAACGGCGTCTCGATTTCCGCGGCCCGGCGCGCAATTGCGTCGGCGACTTCCGCCCAGCGCTTGCCCCTCGCGAACGTCTTGACTAACGATTCCGGACAGGCGGCGCCGAGCGCGGCCAGGCGGGGCGCGAGGGGCGGCGGGATGAACGGGCTGGTCAAGGCGATTTTTGCGCTGGCGGCGACGCTCGCCGCCAGCGCGGCGATGGCGGCCGATCTGCCGACCAAGAAGCCGGCTCCGGCGCCTGTCCCGGTCGTCTTGGCGTCCCCTTGGCGCATCGAACTGACCGGCTACGGCTGGGCGTCGAGCATCGCCGGCAGTTCGGGATTTGGAGGGCTTCCGACGCTGCCCTATTACGCAAGCTTCGGCAAAGTGCTCGAGCATCTCAATGGCGCGCTCATGGGCTCGGTGCTGGCGCGCAACGGTACGTATATCCTCGGCCTGGACATGTTCTGGTCGCGGATCGGCGGGTCGGGGACCATCAATGTCTCCCGGCTCCCCGCCAATGCGCTCGGCGCGGATCTCAACCTCACCGAAGGCTTTGCGACGGCCTTCGGCGGTCTCCGGATTCCGATCGGTCCGCCGAATCTCGAACTCTACGGCACGGTCGGCGCCCGCTACATGTACAGCGGAACGACGGTCGCGCTGACCACGCCGCTCGGCTTCAGCAACAGCCAGTCAGTCAACAAGGACTGGGTCAACCCGGTCGCTGGCTTTGCCGCGCAATACCGTTTCGACGACCGCTGGTTCATGAACGTCTTGGGCGACCTCGGCGGCTGGAGCGACAGCGCGACGGGACAGGCGCTTGCGTCGGTCGGCTACAACTGGACCCAGAACTGGTCGACCACGCTCGGCTACCGGGTCTTGTACACCTACGAGAGGCAGGACACAGGGTTCAACAATCTTACCGGCGCCGACCGCAGCTTCCGCTACCAGCAATGGATGTATGGTCCTTTCGCTGGCGTGAAATACAGCTTCTGAAATTCTCGGCCGCCGGCGCCGGCGATTCGTCGCGTCCTGATTTTCCGATCAAGAGCGAACGCCGGCGGTCGAGGTCAGCCTCGACCGCCGGGCGCTATGTCAGGTCTACCGGATCAGCGGCAGACGCGCACCCCAGCGCGGTAATAGCAGTGGCGGGCCACGGGAGCGGCATAACCGCGGTGCGTCACGGCCGCGCCGTGCGGACCGGCGCAGCCGGCGTGGTAGGCGCCGCGAGCGCACACGACCGCGTTGGCGTCCGCGACGGATCCGATGAGCAGGCCCGCAACCAATAGGGCCGAAGCGATAGCTTTCATGCTTGATGTCCTTGTTTGATGTCTGAACGCTTGCCCGAGGCCAGCCCGGGAACGCCTACGCACGTTTGAAACGACGGTTACTTGTTGCCAGCTTCGACCTTGGCGAGCGCTTCCTTGCAGCCGTCGCTGAGATCGGCCGCATGCGACTTCAGGCAATCCGCCTTGGCGCCCTTGCCCGGCTTCACGTCCCCGCAAAACTGTTTCATGTCCGCTTTGCAGGCGCGCCCGACCGCAGCCGCCTTGACGATCGCGACCTGGCAATCGGTCGACAGGTCGGAGAAATGGTCCTTGACGCAGGCCTTCAGCTTGCCGCCGCCCGGCTTCACGTCGGCGCAGACCGACTTGATGTCCTTGGCGCAGGCCTTGGCCATCGCCGACGGCGCGGCCTCCGCAGTCGAAGCCGTCATCAACAGGGCCGCGGCTAGCGCGGCGAAATAGCCCAATGTCCTCACCTGACCCTCCTCCCATGGATACGCTGACCGCGCTCGAAGCCAATCTTTGGTCCTCCAGCGCGAGCGTTCCTCTAGATTCCTAGGCCTCCCCGCTCACTTTTCCATCATCAGCCCTTCGGCGCGGTCCTCCTTGAGGATCACGGCGATGGCGTGAATGATCTTCTCGATCCGGGTGCGCCTTGCAATATTCAATCACCTGGTGCTCGGCGATCTTGCCCTTCTTGAAGTCGGCGTAGTGCTTGTGGGCGAGGCCATTGTACCAGCCGCTGTACCAGGTCGTGAGCGCGTTGGCGTCTTCCTGGAAGGTGTTGGCGAGCTGGCCGCAGGTCAGCGCCTGCACGTCGATATAGCCGTTGGCGTCGGCATAGGCCGAGAGGTCGACGGGATCGGCCTTCGCGGCGCCGGCGAGAGCCAGCATCGCGATGCTTGAGATCAGCGAATATTTTTCCATTCGAACTCCGATTGACGCAGTTTGCGCCATGCCCCGTGAACTCCATGTGAACAAGCGCAACGCCGAAGTCCGACTCCCATTGACGCTTCGTTACGCGCACACAACGCATCCCCCAGCGCGAAAAAGCACGCGTAATCCGTTCATGGAAGGCATGGCCTTGTTCAGTTTGGCCTGGTCCGGCCCGATTGAAGGCCGTTGGAGTAGTAGGCCGGCTCCAACCAGCCCGACGGGCACTGCAGCCCCCCGGAGCTAGCCGCAAGTCGCGCCAACAAACGACCCACTCAGCCCTTCAGCTTTTTCAGCTCCTTGCCGCAGCCGATACTGATCTCATCCTTATGTTCCTTGAGGCATTTAACGATCCGACCGCCACCCGGCGCGGCACCCGGACAAAGCCGCTCGATGTCCGCCTTGCAATACGTGAACTGACCCGCCGCGAAAGCGGGCGCCGCGGACCCCGCAAATGCGAGGACCAGCGACAGCATCATCGCAGCGCTAAACTTCGTTCCCATCAATTCACCTCCCTAAGTTTCGCCGGATCGGCGAATTCCCATGATAAGCGGGCCGCGGCTCGAGTGAAGGGCCGCGCCTCGCCAGACGCTCAGTTCGCGTCCTGCGCCGCGTGCGAGGCTTCGAGCAGCTTCTTCTGGTCCTCTTCCGTCAGCACGGGCGGGGCTACGGAAATGGTCAGCTTGTCGATCTTGCCGGTGAAGGCGAACGGGACCTGGTAGTCCTGATCGTCGACCGGCGTGCCGGTCTTCGAGCCGATGTCGAAGGTCTCGTCCCAGGGCAGAATGAGTGGGATCGTGCGTTCCATCGTCTGGGTCGCGACGACCTTGCCGTCCACCGACAGGGTTCCCGTCCCGGGGCGGCCGATGCCGCTGATGGTGTTGAAGGCAAGCGTCGCGAAGCCGAGGCCGTCGTACTTGAAGTCGTAGACCAGCGTGTGCTTGCCCGGGTCCAGCGGAAGATCGCTCTGCCACTTCACCCGCTTGAGGTCGAGCAGGTTCCAGGTAAACGTGGGCTTGCCCTTGACGATATACATGCCATAGCCGCCGAAGCGCCCGCCTTGGCTAACGATATTGCCATCGCCGCCGCCCTGCGGAACCTCGACATCGGCGGTAATGGTGTAGGAGGTATTGAGCAAGTTCGGCGCGGTCGACGGTGGAATGCCGCTCACCGGTTCGCCCGAATAGGTAAAGAGCTTGCGACCGGCAATGAGGCTCGGACGCGGCACGACGAGGCGAGTAGCGGCCGACGCGTCGAGCGGCAGCACCTGATGCTTGGCGAACTCGCCGAACATCAGGTCCGTCATCTCCTTGACCTTCTCGGGGTGCGCCGCCGCAACGTCGTCATTTTGCGTCCAGTCCTTGCGCACGTCATAGAGCTCGAACTTGAACGCGGTGGCTGGGTCCTGGATCGACTTGCCCAAAAGATCCCAGGGCGGCCGGATCGGCACGCCGCTCAGCATCCAGCCGTCATTGTAGAGGCCCTGCACGCCGAGCATCTCGAAATATTGGATCTTGTGCGGCGACGGCGCATCCGCGTTGGCCTTGTCGAAGGTATAGGCCATGCTGACGCCCTCGATCGGCTTTTGCGCGATGCCGTCGACCATGTCGGGCGCCGGGATGCCGGTGACTTCGAGCAACGTCGGCACGACGTCGATCACGTGGTGGAACTGCCAGCGAACGCCGCCCTTGTCGCTGATGTGACCGGGCCAGGAGATCGCCATGCCGTTGCGCGTGCCGCCGAAGAAGGACGGAACCTGCTTCACCCACTTATAGGGCGTGTCGAAGGCCCAGGCCCACGGCACCGCCATATGGTTGTAGGTGTATTGCGAGCCCCAGGCGTCGTAGAACTTCATCTGGGCGGCGACCGGCAGCTCGACGCCGTTGAACTGCAACACTTCGCTCGGCGTGCCGTTCGGCGAGCCCTCGGCCGAGGCGCCGTTGTCGCCGCTGATGTAGATGATCAGCGTGTCGTCGAGCTTGCCCATGTCCTCGACCGCCTGAATCACCCGGCCGATCTCATGGTCGGTATACGCGAGAAAAGCGGCGTAGACGTCGGCCTGACGGATGAAGAGCCTCTTCTCCTCGTCGTTGAGCTCGTCCCAGTTCTTCATCAGATCATGCGGCCAGGGCGTCAGCTTGGCGTCCTGCGGGATCACGCCGAGGCGCTTCTGGTTGGCGAAGATCGCGTCGCGCAGCGCGTTCCATCCCTTGTCGAAGAGATGCATGGCGCTGATCTTGTCGATCCATTCCGGCGTCGGCGAATGGGGCGCGTGCGTGCCGCCCGGCGCGTAGTAGAGAAGGAACGGCAACGAGGGGTCGATGTCGTTGAGCTGGTTCAGCCAGTGGATGGCGTCATCGGCCATCGCTGTCGTCAGGTTCCATGTCCCCTGCTGTCCGACATAGGGGTGGATCGCCGTCGTATTGCGGAAGAGGTTGGGCTCCCACTGGCTCGTGTCGCCGCCGATGAAGCCGTAGAAATAGTCGAACCCCATCCCGGTCGGCCACTGGTCGAACGGCCCGGCCTGGCTCGCCTGATAGGTCGGCGTGTTGTGGTCCTTGCCGAACCAGGCCGTGCGATAGCCGTTCTCCTTGAGGATTCGGCCGACCGTCGCCGCGTCCCTGCCGATGACGCTGTTGTAGCCGGGGAAGCCGCTCGCCGCCTCCGAGACGACGCCGAACCCGACCGAGTGGTGGTTACGCCCGGTGATCAGCGCGGCGCGGGTCGGCGAGCAGAGCGAGGTCGTGTGGAAGTTGGTGTAGCGCAGGCCGCCGGCGGCGATCCGGTCGAGCGCCGGCGTCGGGATGACCCCGCCGAAGGTCGAGGGCGCGGAGAAGCCGACGTCGTCGGTCAGGATGAGCAGGATGTTGGGCGCGCCCTTGGGCGGCACGACGCGCATCGGCCAGTAAGGCTTCGATTGCGCCGCGTTGAGCTCGATCTGACCGCCGAACTTTTGCGGCGGCGGCGGCAGCACGTGGCCGTCGATCGTCGTCGTCGCATTGGGCGCGCCCGGCGTCCCATGAATCTCCTGCGCGGCGGGGGCGCCAAGCGACATGACGATCGCGACGCCCGTCCCCAACATTAGCCGCAGCGCCGACTTCGCTCCTATAGTCACGAGTTCCCTCCTCCGAATGCCCGTGGGCATTCCGTCCGCGTGGCGATCTCTGGCAGGCCCATAGGGTCCACATCGACGTTCGCTCCCGGCGCGTGCGTCGTCGCCCCAGTCGAACTGCGGCAAGCTAGCGGCTGGACGATGACAGGTCATTGACTTTACGGGCCAAGAATTGACTAAATGGGAGAACGAGGTCGATCAGAGGACGATAGCGGCGCGCCTGGAATGGGGCGCCGCAGACGGCGGACAGGCGTTGGATACTCGTGCTCGACCCGGACTGCGCATCCCGACCGTCAAGGTCCGGAACCTCGCCGGGATTCTGCCAACCCTCGCCGAGCTCGGCGCCGACCCGGACGCGGTGATCCGTCAGGCGGGCATCGACCCGAAGCTCCTCTCCGACCTCGACGCCATCCTACCCTTTTCGGCGCTGGGACGGCTCGTGACCAAGTGCGTCACCGCGACCGCCTGCGAAAGTTTCGGCCTGCGGGTCGGCATGAAAACCCGGCCGACCGGAATGGGTCTCACCGGGCTCGTCTCGATCCATTCGCCGACCGTGCGCGAGGGACTCGAGGTCATCACGGCGACTCTGCAGACGAGCGACACCGGCGGCGCGACCTTCCTCGACGTGCGCCGCAGCGTCGCGTCGTTTGGCTATGGGGTCACCGCGCCAGCCATCGAAAGCGTCGACCAGATCGTCGACGCCGCAATCGCGATCGCCTTCAACGTGATGCGTCAGCTTTGCGGAACCGCCTGGCGTCCGGACGCGGTGCGCCTGACCCGCGAGCCGCCCCGCGACAGGACGCCGTTCGTCCGATTTTTCGAAGCGCCGGTCGAATTCAGCGCCGCCAGGGCCTGCCTCGTGTTCGACGCCGCCGTCCTCGGTCGGCCCGTGCACGGCCGCGACCCGCATATTGCCGACATCCTCGCGCCGCTTCTGCAGGAAGCGGCCGCCAACGCGCAGGGCGATTTCCTGTCGACGGCGCGCGCGGCGATCCGCGCGCAGCTCGCCGCCGGGACGCTCTCCCGCGACAGCGTCTGCCGCGCGCTGTCCCTGAGCCTGCGCACCTTCGTCCATCGGCTCGAGGCGCGCGGACTCACCTACACGGGCCTTGCCGACGAGGCCAAATACGAGGCGGCGCAGGGCTGGCTCATCAAGGGCCAGTCGATCACCGAGACGGCGGCCCGGCTCGGCTTCGCCGATGCGAGCGCCTTCACCCGCGCCTTCAAGGGCTGGTCAGGAGCGACGCCAGCGCGATGGCGCGCGGAGCGGCGGCGCTGAGCGGACTCCGTTGCTCCGCGATAGATGAAACCTCTCCGCGCGCTGGCGACAGGCGGCTCTCGGACATGAGAGCCTGCTCGGCGCCAACGCCGCTCCTCGGCGGCGCGATGCGTGAAACGACGACCGCGCCGATCATCAGCGCGAAGACGAAGCCGATGAGGCCGATCATGGCGCCCCATCGCAAAGCGACCAGCGCCGTGATCAGCACGAGCGCCCAGAACACAATTGAAATCAAGCTCATGGCGCATCCCCAACGCGTCCGGCCGTCGGGTCGCAGGCGGGGCTCGGACCGGGCAACGCATGCGCCCCGCGCGCATAAAAAATCGATACGGGAAGCGTCCGCGGCTCATAAGGAATCCATCAACTTACGGCGCAGACGGCGAGCGCTGTCGGGCGGGCCGTTCGAAGCCCCTGTCTTCAGCGATCGGGCGACAATTGGCCTCAGGGCCTCAGTCGCCGAAAGCGGGCGAATTGGGATAGGTTCCCCTCACGTCGTCTTCAGGCGGACGCCGCCGGCCTGATCCGCGAAGCCAACACGGCGCCGGCGAGCCCCGTCGACGCGCGCTCAATTCTTTCACCGAAAGGAAACATCCAATGATCGAGACTGTCGGCGTCATCGGCGCCGGGACGATGGGCCACAGCATCGCCCTTGCCTTCGCGCTGCACGGCGTCGATGTGCGCCTCTACGACGTCGCCGAGGAGCCGCTGAAGCGCGCGCTCGCCCACATCGGCGAGGCGTTGCAGACGATGGTCGAGGAGGACTACGTCTCGGCCGAGCGGGTCGAGCCGATCCTGGCGCGGATCCACACCACCGCCGATCTCGCCTTCGCGGTCGCCGACCGCGACTACGTGCTCGAGGCGGCCCCGGAGCAACTGTCCCTGAAACACGATCTCTTGCGCCGGCTCGACGGCCTGATGCGCCCGGAGGCGATTCTCGCCTCCAACACCTCCAGCCTTGCGCTCGAGGCGATGGCGGAGCCCCTGCCGGCCTCGCGCAAGGCGCGGTTCATGGTCTGCCATTGGTTCAACCCCGGCCACCTCATTCCGCTCGTCGAACTCTCGTATTTCGGCAACACGTCCGAGGCGGTTTTCGACGAGGTCGCAGAACTCTACCGGCGGATCGGCAAGCAGACGATCAAGGTCTTGAAGGACGTCCCCGGCCTGGTCGCCAACCGCCTCGGCCAGGGCATCGCCCGCGAGGCGTTCTCGTTGCTCGAACGCGGCGTCGCCGACGCCGCCGACATCGACAAGGCGCTCAAATTCGGCCCGGCCTTTCGCTACGCCACGACCGGCCAACTCGAGGTCGCCGATTTCGGCGGCCTCGACATCTGGCGCATCGTCGGCGACAACCTCCTCAAAGACATGGATAATTCGACGCAGGCCAGCCCCATCCTGCACGCCGCGGTCAAGGAGGGCCGGCTCGGCGTCAAGTCCGGCCAAGGGATCTTCGACTATCCGCCCGAAACGGTCGCCGAAACCAAGCGCCAGTTCAATCGCCGCCTGATCCGCCAACTCAAGGCTTCGGCCTTCTACGTCTGAAGTCCGCACGCGGCATAAGAGCCGCGAGGATTTCTGATCAATTCGCGCCAAAAACCCTCATCCGGCCCTTCGGGCCACCTTCCCCCAAAGGGGAAGGGGCCGCCCCTCTCCCACCGCTACGGGATGCACACATCTCCCGCGGCTCGCTGCCGGCGTGCCCGACCCGCGGAGGGCGGCTTCCTCACCCCTTGTGGGGGAGGATTGAGGAGGGGGGTCGCGCCGAACTTCGAAAACTTGGCGCCATTTCCCCCGAATGAGAGGTCGGCGCGACCCCCCACCCTGTCCCGCCCCCACAAGGGGGGCGGGGACGCTAGCCGCCATTGAGCGGCGCACGCCTGCTAAAAGATGTGTGCATCCCGTAGTCTCCCACCGGGAGACGGAAGCCGCGAAGCGGCCGGGTGAGGGTTTGCGGCGCCGCGCCATATTGTTAGGCGCTGGCCGGCCGTTGAGAGAGGTCCCGCCACAAGCCTGTCGTTGACCTCGCCCCGCTCCGACGCTAAAGGTCATCGCATCCCGTGGTCATTTGAGCCGGTCGGCTTGCCGCCACGTTAAACAAGGGGCTAAAAGATCGGGGCTCTCTGTGAACGCCTCGTCTTTCAGCTCCCGGGCGGAATGCCCGGAGACGGAGATCCGATGACGAGCCCGCGCAAATCCCGCGACCCCAAAACCCTCAGGCCCGCAACCCAGCTCGTCCACGGCGGCTCGCTGCGCTCGAGATTCGACGAGACCTCGGAGGCCCTGTTCCTCACCCAGGGCTATCTTTACGACACGATGGAGATGGCCGAGGCGCGCTTCAAGGGCGACGAGCCGGGCTTCATCTATTCGCGTTTCGCCAATCCGACCGTGGCCATGTTCGAAAAGCGCATGGCGCTGCTCGAAGGCGCAGAGGCGGCGCGCGCCACCGCGAGCGGCATGGCGGCGGTGACCGCGGCTCTGATGGGCCAGGTCAAGGCCGGCGATCATGTCGTCGCCGCGCGCGCCCTGTTCGGCTCGTGTCTCTACGTGGTCGAGGAGCTTTTGCCGCGCTTCGGCGTCGAATCAACGCTCGTCGAGGGGACCGACCTCGATCAGTGGCGGGCGGCCGTGCGGCCCAACACCAAGACGGCCTTCATCGAATCGCCGACCAACCCGACGCTCGAAATCATCGACATCGCCGCCGTCGCCGAGATCGTCCACGGCGCCGACGCGACGCTGGTGGTCGACAACGTGTTCGCCACGCCGCTCTACCAGCATCCGCTCAAACTCGGGGCCGACTGCGTGGTCTATTCGGCCACCAAGCACATCGACGGCCAGGGGCGCGTGCTCGGCGGCGTCATTCTCGCCAGCGAAAAATTCATCGCCGACCACGTCCATAATTTTTTGCGCCAGACCGGCCCGAGCCTGTCTCCGTTCAACGCCTGGACGCTCTTGAAGTCGCTGGAGACGCTGCCGATCCGCGTCGAGGCGCAGGCGCGCGCGGCCGCGCGGGTCGCCGACGCGCTGGCCGCCCATCCTTCCGTCGTCCGCACCCTCTATCCCGGCCGCGCCGATCATCCCCAGGCCGCGCTCGCCCGCCGCCAGATGAGCGGCGGCGGGACGATGGTCGCCTTCGAAGTGGCGGGAGGAAAGGCGGCGGCGTTCCGGATGGCCAACGCGCTCTCGATCATCGGCATCTCCAACAACCTCGGCGACGCCAAGAGCCTGATCACCCATCCCGAGACGACGACCCACCAGCGCCTGAAGCCCGAACAGCGGGCGGCGCTCGGCATCAGCCCCGGCCTCCTCAGGCTGTCGGTCGGACTGGAAGATCCGGACGACCTGATCGAGGACCTGATCCACGCGCTCGACAAGGCGGGGGAGCAGGCCGGAGCGCCGCAGAATAGGCTCGCGGCGGCGGCCCGACGATGCGGCCGCAGGCGCTGCAACGCGCGGCCCGAATTCCTGAAGCGGCGGAGCACGCCGCAGGAGACGGTCACCAACAGGAACTTTACGAAGCTTTGCAAGGTCGCCGGGATTAGTCCGGACGAACTTCAAGGCCTCTTCCCGGCCGGTGACCACGGAGAGTTGCGATCAACTGGTTGGCCGAGCTAGCGCGGTCGTAACAGCGGAGGTTCGGCGCCTCTGGAAGGATCGGTCGTTGAAGATACGCTTCAACCCGACGCTGATCACCTGGACTCCCTCTAATACTTCCCTATATTGCATTTCTTTGCCGCTACCGAAAATCTTCGACTAAGCATCACTATTGTTAATCATTGGACCGAAGTTGGCATAGGTCGTTTTTGCCACCATTCGAGACATCGCAGCTCGAAATCATGTTGGCGGCTAACCCTCGCTTCGGGCGCGCTCCCCTCCTCCCGATCACACAGGTTTGCGACGGCGTTCTGCTCCAAGGGAAATGTTCGGTGTTTGCGATCGGCATTCCCGCTTCAACTCCGGTCGACCGCAGGAAACTCACGCGGCGTTTCTTGACCACTAGGCTCCCGTCCTCCACCGGCCGTCGGCGTCATACGCGCCCTGGCAGATCGCGACTGCGAGCCGCCCCGCGACCGCTCGCCCACAACTCGACACTGGGGTAAGGAACGCCCATCATGGGAGGCAATTCCGAGCGACGCGAAGGGAATGTTATGTCGCGCTGGTTATGGGTTTTGCTCGGGGGCGTCGTCCTCGTCGGGATCGCGGCCGTCGTCTGGACGGCCAGCAACCAGACGGATGTCACCCCCACTATTTCGTCAAGCCAGGCGCCCGTCGCTCCCGCGCCCGTCACTCCCGCGCCCGTCACTTCTGCGCCGGTCGCCCAGAAACCCGCGGCCTCGTCGACTCCGACCCCTACCGCGCAGGAGGCCGCGCTCTCGCCTCCACCCTCACCTGCGCCCCCGGTCGCGCAACAGGCTACAACCCCCACCGTTCCTGCCGCGACCGCTCCCGCGCCGGCTGCGGGTGCGGCACAACAAGCCGCTTCGCCACCTGCTCCAGCGCCGTCTGTGACGTCTCCGGCTCCGCCCGTCATCGCGCCGAAGCCCCCACCTCCGTCTGCTCCCGCCCCGCTCGCCGAAGCGCCTCTGCCGCCCGCGCCTGAAAAGGAGGCGCCGGAAGCCCAAGGCCAGTACGCGCCCAAGAGTCTCGCTCAACTGGTCGGGGCGTGGGCCTATTCCACGGAGGATTGCGACAAGCTTTTCCAGCGGCGCGGCGACGGCTGGGTCTACCGGCAGCCGGTGGACAAGTTCGCCCAGGCCGCGATTGTCGAGTCGCCGAAGAGGATCCTTCTGCCTTCCTCCACCTGCCAGATCGAGAGCGCGTCTGAAGTGGAAGGCGCGCTCAAGGTGAGCGCTGAATGCGCGGACGCGATTAGCTTCACGTCCCGCAGCACGGTCATCACGCTCCGCTCCGCCACCGAACTCGTCTACAGCGCTTCCGGCAATTCGGTGCTCGCCACAACGCTGAAGAAATGCGCGCAATGAGCGTCCTCAGCGCCCTCGCTTTGATCTCCTAAGCTTGCTGGCAAATCAACGTGCGGAGCGTCGGTATTGCGGCGCGCCGGCGCGAGCAAGCAAGTTTCGGGGATTCTCCAACCGGCAAGAGTAGCTGCCCGTGGTTCTACGGCCCAACGAAGCCATTGCGAACTTGGCGCTTTCGTGGTTAATTTTTGGCCAGCTACGGTCAGCAAACGGGCAGCGATGCGTCGCTTGTGGGAATACGTAGCGGAGAGCCTAGTGGCTCTCTTGAAACAGCTCAAGTGTTCAGTTGTTCATGTGAGCTGGCGGCTGCCCTTCTGAGGGCAGCGATTTTTTCAACGTAAGAAGCAAAAATAGGAAAGGGAGTGAAATGACAAGAGGCAATGTAACGAAGAGCCTTGCAGCGGCTGCCGTCGGCTTCTTTGTAGCTAACGCCGCGACAGCGCAAGAGGTGAAGAATCTACCGCCAGGCGCTACGGCCCATTTTATTTATTTTCCCACTGGCGGCTATGCGCTGGATGCCAAGGACGAAGCCCAGGTCAAGGACGTGGCTGCAATGATGCAAAGCAATCCAGACTTCGTCGGAACAATCCTTGGCAAGACCCAATTCCGTTGGCTCCACGGAATTCAACGAACACCTATCACAAAGACGCGCCAACGCAGTATTCGAAGCTTTGGTGTATGACAACAAGGTGTCAGAGAACCGGATACAGATGTGCTGGACCGGCGAGCGCCTGCCATTTGTGTCAACTGACGATAAAACGGCAGAGTCGCAGAACAGGATGGCTGCGATTATCGTAAGCAAGGCGACGGACGCACATTTTTGCGGAGGATAAGCAAGCTCTGATAGTGTTGCCGGATTGTCCGCTGCGCAGGCTACTAACTAAAGACATTGCGTAGCAATGGACGGCTCGCGGCAAAAAAGGGGAAGTGGTGAGCGCCAACTGGCGCTGCCGTTCTGCGCTTCCCCAAATTTCAAGTTGGGGAAGCCGGACTGTAAACCTTGACGCCTCTTTCGATGAGTTCGTGACGCGATAGGACCTTCGCGTTGGCCCTTCGCGCGCGGACGGGATCCGAAACGCCGGGTCCGACTCTGGTAGTCGACTGGGATCCCAGCGCGGTATTCTGGCCCCTACCTTCCCGTCCGCTCCCTCTCCAAAAAGAAACGCACCATCTCGCGCGAGGCATCCGGTCCGGATGCGTCGGTGAACGAGCCTTCCGGACTGCCGCCGGACCAGGCGTGACCGAGCCCTTTGATCGCCCAGACTTCGGCATGGGGAACGCCGCGCGCGTCGGTGACGAGGGTGCGCGCGTAGGCGCGGCCGCCGGCGACGCCGTCCAGCAGGAGGTCCGGGGCCGCATCGGCGAGCCCGGCGCGGACGTCGGCGAGGATCGCCTCGGCGTTCGCCGGGTGAACGGTGGAGTCGCTCTGCCCGTGAAAGACGATGGTGCGGACGCTCGCCTTCGCCCGCCGCTTGCCCGCCGTCGGCTTCGCGCCGCCCTGCATCGCGGCGAAGGCCGACGGCAGGTCGGCGGCGGCGCCGTGCGGCAGGCCCGAATGGACGCCGGCGGCGGCGTAAAGTTCGGGATAGGTCGCGCCGAGCGTGGCCGCCATCGCGCCGCCAGCCGAAAGGCCGGCCACATAGACGCGGGCCGGGTCGACAGAAAACTCCGCCATGACGGCGCGGGTGATGCCGGCGATGATCGCCGGTTCGCCTGCATCGCGCTCCTGATGGGCGAGATCGAACCAGTTCCAGCAGGCGGACGGGTTGGCGCTCGAAAGCTGGGCCGGATAGGCGACGATGAAGCCGCGCTCCTCGGCCAGCCGGTTCATGCCCGTGCCGACCGCGAAGTCGTCCGGCCCCTGGGTGCAGCCGTGCAGCATGACGATCAGCGGGACCGTGCGGCCATGGGCGCTCATCGGGACATAGAGCTTGTAGTCCCTCGCGCCGGCGGCCGAGGCGAAGCTTTTGGCGAGCCAGGCGGCGCCCTCCGGCGCGGCGACGGGCGGCGCTGGCCGCAGCCCTGGCGCCGGGGCCGGCCCACGACGAATGCCCGCGAGCTCGACCTTGCGCAGCACTCTCAAAACCTCGCCGAGCGGACGCCGCGCGCGCCCGGAAGGCCGGCGCGGCGCGTTGGCCGCGCTGGCGTCCGCTGCTGGGACAGGCTGCGGCGGCGGCGCAGCCGGGGTTTCGGAGGCCTTGGGCGGGGGCGGCAGGGCGCGCGCATTTGCGCCCGGCCGGTCGGCCGCGGGCGCGGGCTCCAATCCGCCAAGCGCGCGCTGGATGACCTTCGTCGCCTCGATCAGATTTTGCCCGCGCGTGAGCTGCAAGGCCTGGCGCATGGCGGCGCCGAAGTCGGTTTTCATGGGCTCGATCCTTGTCGATGGAAAGCTGAGGGCGATCAGCGGATGCGATCGGCAAGCGCCGCTTTGAGCTCTTTGCTGGCGTGCAGGGCGCCCAGCACGGTGATCGATTCGATCGTGGCGCGGGCGAGTTCCGGGGTGACGTCGTCGTCGATGGCGGCGAGCCCGAGCACCTGGATCTTGAGCCGGCCGCCCTCGGCCTTCACCGCCTCGAGCTCTTGCCGGCCAAAACTTCGGAGGCCGAGTTCGAGGGTGTGACGCACGATCGACTGCTTGACCGCGTCGGTATGCGAGGCGAGCTGATTGCGGATCGCCGTGCGGATGAAGTCGGTGCGATTGGAATAGAACCCCTCGCGCACCAGGAGATCGATATGGCCGAGATCGACGAAGCCGAGGTTGATCGTGATCTTCTCGCTGTCGGCCTGCCGCTCTCTGAGCTTGTGAATTTCGCCCATCGCCATTCCATCCGCGCTGCGCCATCTGTCTGGATGGTATATGGATGGTGAGGGAAGGATAGCAAGGGGGTCATTTTCTTCGGCGGGCGTTTTGCACAATATTGCGGCTCAAAGACGGGCGCGTGAAGCGGGTGGTGCGGGCGCGTTCTGAGGCGTCCTTGGACAAACTCAGGACGGGATTCGACAAGCTCGGGACGAGACTCGACAAGCCGTCGGCGAGGTTAGAGAAGTCAAGACGAAGACCATGCCCGAACCCGTTCGCCAATCCCGCCAAATGCTGGCGCAGATGAATCCGCGGCTCGACGCGGACGAGGTCGTTTTCTGCTCGACCGCCGACGAGGCGCTGGCGGAAAAGGCCCAGCCGTTCGCGCTCGGCGCGTTTCGCGAGGCGGAGGGCGTGTCGCTGATCCTGCCGCGGGCTACGGCCGAGGCGCTGGGCTTCCCGGTCGCGCTGCCGATGCGCCGGATCGAGTTGACCGTCCATTCCGCTCTCGACGGGATCGGCCTGACGGCGGCGGTCGCCTCGGCGCTGGCGGGAGAGGGCATCCCCTGCAACGTCGTCGCCGCCTTCTGGCACGACCACATCTTCGCGCCGTCCGGAATGGCCGAGAGGGCGCTCGCTGTGCTGCAAGCGCTGCAGGAGTCCGCATAAGCGCGAAGTGGGGCTGCGCAAGTCGGGCGCTGTAGACGCGGTCGTTGACCGCGTTAGCTGGAGACGCAGTCGTTAGCCACGGTGGCCGCGTTCGCCGTCCGCGGGCTGACTTGTGGATCCGCGATCGCGGTTACAATTCGCCGCATCGGTCACGGGCAATGCGCCCTCGCGAACGGCCCGGCTGACCGCTGGCCGACGCGAGGTCGGGAGCGGCTGCCAGCCCCTGGCCGCCCGGGCCCCGGCCGCGCCCCGGCGGGCGGCTGGGACCGCGCGACCGAGCCGGCCGCGCCTCCGTTCGCAAAGCAAAGGGTCGCCTTTCGCGGCTCGCGAGAACGCGCGTAAACACATAAGTCATTCAAATCATTTGATTCTTTACGTCGAGGGCTGGTCAAAATAAGGCAAAATCATGGCGAACGCCCCCGTCCGAGCCGCTCGGGAATCACAATCTTCGCCTAACGCCTTGATTTCGCAAGGACGCACGCAAAAATGAAACCCAGCGCGGCCGACGGCCGACCGGCCCTCGGCCTACCGCTGCGGCGTCATCGCCACGCCCGCGCCCGCTTCCGCCGGCTGTGGCAGGCTCGCATGCAGTTTCTGCAGGGCGTCGAGCGCCGCCTTGCTTTCGTAGGTCCACGGCGCGGCGCCCGCGCCGTCCGCGGTCAGCGCCACCGACAGAAGCAGCTGCTCGGAGGCTGCAAGGCGCTCGCCGCCGGCGTCGAACATTTCAAGCCAGACCCGTATCCGCTTGTCGTCGTGCTCGATCAGCCGGCAGGCGACCGTAAGCGCCTCGCCCTCGCGCGCCTCGCGAAAATAGTGGAGCATCATCTTGACAGTGAAAAGGCTCTGGCCGGTGCGCTTGCGGGCCGCGGCGTCGAGCCCGATCCGGTCCATCAGGGCGTCGACCGAGCGGCTGAACACTAGCGCGTAGGCCGCGTCGTTCATGTGGCCGTTGTAGTCGATCCAGTCGCCGGCGACGGTGGTCGCATAGACCTCCAGCGGCGCGTGCGTCTTCGCGTGCGCGATCATGGATGATCTCCCTCCTTCCGCACAGTCCCGTCCCAAACCTCCGCGCGCGAAACCGCGCCGCGCGACCGTCGACGCAATGCGGGCGCGCCGCTGTCATTCGTCAAAGTCGTCGTCCTCGGCATCGTCATGATGATGGTCCGGCCCCATCATCGAACCCATACCCATGTGGCCGCCCCGACGTCCCATCATCATCATCTCGTGCGAAAGGAAGCCGAACCTCCGCTTCTGCTGGTCGTCGAGGCTGGCGTAGAGCGGCTTGGCGGCGTCGGCGATCCCCTTCAGCGCCGCGCCTGCGGTCGTGAGCCGGGTCGCGATCCGGTCGAGCCGGTCGATCGGCGACATGGCCGGGCCCTCCTTGCCGGCGGCGTCCTCGTCCTCGCCCATTTTCTCGGCGCGCTCCATCATGCTCTGCATGCGCGTCATGTGCATCTGGGCGAAATCGCGCACCGCCGCTTCGAACGGCCCCCACAGCTTCTCCTGATCGCGAGTGAGCTGGAGCCCGGCCTTGAGCCCCGCGAGCCGAGCGTCGAGCATGGCTTCGCGATCGTCCATCCAGCGCTGCATCCATTTCGGAGCGTCCGGCGCGGAGGTCCCGGCCGCACCGCTGGCAGATTGTGCGTTGGCGCCAGCGGCCACAGTCAAACAGGCCGCCGCGACAACCACGAGGAGTGAACCGCGAACAGTCGGCATGATCAATTCTCCCTGACGTTTCACGCCAGGGCGGGAGCCCTGGCACACTGCGCGACTAGAAACCCGTAGCATGGAAAGTTGATGACGGCCGGGCTCGGCCAAAAAAGAAAGACGCGGCCGAGGGGAGCGACCGCGTCTTCCGGGGTCGGAGCCTGGGGTGGGGCTCCGAAGAGCCGAAGCTTGGGGAGGAGCTTCGGTTCATTTGCGACCTCAAAGTGCGCCGCTCGGGGATGAAATTCAAATGAACTCGCCGTAATGATCCTTTTGAGGGTCCTGGCCCGAGATTGGAGTGCGCATGACTGACGCAGTGATCGGAAAGCTGTCGAAAACCCTGTCTGCGGACGCGCCGACCTTCACCGCCTGGGTCGGCATGAACGAAGCGGCCGTGGCGGAGGCGCTGGCGCGCGAAGCGTTCGACGCCGTCATCCTCGACATGCAGCACGGCGCGCTCGACTTCGCCGGCGCTTCGCGGGCGATTCTTGCGGTCGCGCTCGCCGGCCTCCCCGCGATCGTAAGAACACCGGTCGACGACTTCGCAACTGCAAGCCGGGTCATCGACGCTGGCGCCGCCGGCGTCATCGCGCCGATGGTCAACAGCAGGACCGACGCCGAACGGTTCGTCTCGTTCGTCAAGTTCCCGCCCATCGGGCAACGGTCCTGGGGACCCGGCGCGGCGCTGTCGCTCACCGGCCTCGAATCACAAGCCTATCTCGCCTCGGCCAATCGGCTCGTCCAGGCGGTCGCCATGATCGAGACAGGCGAGGCGCTGGAGGCGCTCGACGATATTCTCGGCGTTGCTGGGATAGACGGGGTGTTCATCGGCCCGGCTGACCTGTCGATTGCCCTGAACAACGGCGCTACGCGCGACCCCCGCGGCGCGGCGGTTCTCGAGGCGGCGGCTCGGGTCGTGGCCCGCGCCCAGGCCCACGGCAAATACGCCGGCATGTTTTGCTACGACGGCGCCGACGCCGGCGCGATGGCTGCGCTCGGCCTCAAATTGTGCTCGGTGGGATCGGATGGCGCCTTCCTGCGGGCCGCCGCCAGGGCCGAGATTGAGGCAGCGCGCGGCCAGCCCTCGCCCGGACCTGGAAAGGACGCGAAAACGTACTAAATATCAGGAGCTTGAAGAAAGCCGCGGCGGTCCCTACGACGGGCGAGCAAGGATGCTTTTGTCGTGCAACGGCGGGTGCGAACCGCTAGAATGACGGGATCGGCGAATTGCGGTTTGTCCCGCCTTGCGATCTCCACGAAAAGGCTGGTCTATTGAACGACGAAATCAAGGAACTCGCCCGCCGCGCAGACAGTGCGAGCGAGTCATACGGCGCGGATTCGATCAAGGTGCTGAGAGGCCTGGATGCGGTGCGCAAGCGTCCGGGCATGTACATCGGCGACACGGACGACGGCTCCGGCCTGCACCACATGATCTATGAGGTGGTGGACAACGCCATCGACGAGGCGCTCGCAGGCCACGCCAAGCTCGTCACCGTGACCCTCAACGCCGATGGTTCGTGCACGGTCACCGACGACGGGCGCGGCATTCCGACGGGCATCCACGAGGAGGAGGGCGTGTCGGCGGCCGAGGTCATCATGACCCAGCTGCACGCCGGCGGGAAATTCGACCAGAACTCCTACAAGGTCTCCGGCGGCCTGCACGGCGTTGGCGTGTCGGTCGTCAACGCCTTGTCGACGAAACTCGTGTTGCGCGTCTGGCGGGACGGCCTCGAGCATTTTGTCGAGTTCGCCCATGGCGACGTGGTCGCGCCGCTCAAGGTTGTCGGCCCCGCGCCTGAGGTCGAAGGCAGGCCGAAGCGTGGCAGCGAGGTCAGCTTCTGGCCGTCGTCCGAGACCTTTACCATGGTCGAGTTCGACTACTCGACCATCGAGCACCGATTGCGCGAGCTCGCCTTCCTGAACTCCGGCGTGCGTGTCGTTCTCACCGACGCGCGCGCCGCCGAACCCAGGCGCGAGGAGCTGTTCTACGAGGGCGGTCTCGAGGCTTTCGTCCGCTATCTCGACCGCGCCAAGACGCCGCTGATCGAGAAGCCGGTCCTGATCCGGGGCGAGCGCGACGGCATTGGGGTCGAAGTGGCGCTGTGGTGGAACGATAGCTACCACGAGAACGTGCTGCCCTTCACCAACAACATTCCGCAGCGCGACGGCGGCACGCACCTGATCGGCCTGCGCAGCGCTCTGACCCGGCAAGTCGTCGGCTACGCCGAAAGCTCGGGCCTGATGAAGAAGGAGAAGGTCGACCTTTCCGGCGACGACTGCCGCGAAGGGTTGACCTGCGTCCTCAGCGTCAAGTGCCCCGATCCGAAATTCTCGTCGCAGACCAAGGACAAGCTGGTTTCCTCAGAGGTCCGACCGGCGGTCGAGGGGCTGGTCAACGAACTCCTTCAGCAATGGTTCGAGGAGCATCCGGCCGAGGCGCGGGTCATCGTCGGCAAGGTGGTCGAGGCGGCGCAGGCGCGCGAGGCGGCGCGCAAGGCGCGCGAACTCACCCGTCGCAAGGGCGCGCTCGATGTCGCAAGCCTGCCGGGAAAGCTTGCCGACTGCCAGGAGCGCGATCCGGCCAAGTCCGAGATCTTCATCGTCGAGGGCGACTCGGCGGGCGGCACCGCCAAACAGGGCCGTAACCGCGAGTACCAGGCGGTGCTGCCGTTGCGCGGCAAGATCCTCAACGTCGAGCGGGCGCGTTTCGACAAGATGCTGTCGTCCGAGCAGGTCGGCACGCTGATCACCGCGCTTGGCGCCGGCATCGGGCGCGATGACTTCAACGTCGAGAAGATCCGTTACCACAAGATCATCATCATGACCGACGCGGACGTGGACGGCTCGCACATCCGCACGCTCCTCCTGACCTTCTTCTTCCGCCAGATGCGGCAGGTGATCGAGAACGGCTACCTGTTCATCGCCCAGCCGCCCTTGTTCAAGGTCAAACGCGGCCAGTCCGAGCAATATCTGAAGGATGAGCGGGCGCTCGAGGACTATTTGGTCGAGACGGGTCTCGAGGGCGCGTCGGTCAGGCTGGCGAGCGGCGAGGTGCGGGTCGGCGCAGATCTTCGCGCTCTGGTCGAGGAAGCGCGCGCCATGCGGCGCCTGCTGATCGGCCTGCACTCCCGTTACAACCGCGCCGCGGTCGAGCAGGCGGCGCTCGCCGGCGCGCTGAGGCCTCTGGCCAACGCCGACGATCCCGAGGGCGTCGCCCGCGCCGGCGTGCTCGCCGAGCGGATGAACGCCATCGCCGAAGAAACCGAGCGCGGCTGGTCCGGCCGCATCGAGGCGAACGGCTACATCCTCACGCGCGAGGTTCGCGGCGTGCGGCAAGCGGCGATCCTCGACGCGGGCCTGATCGCCTCGGCCGACGCCCGCCGCCTGGACGAGCACGCCCGGCCCCTGGCGGAGGCCTTCAGTTCGCCGGCCGCGTTGCTCCGCCGCGGCGAGGAGACAACGGTCTCCGGTCCCTCCGGCCTGCTCGAAGCGGTCAACGCCCAGGGGCGCAAGGGCGTGGCGATCCAGCGCTACAAGGGCCTTGGAGAAATGAACAAGGACCAGCTCTGGGAAACCACGCTCGATCGCGAGGCCCGCTCGCTCCTCCAGGTCAAGATCCGCGAGGTCGACGAGGCCGACGATATCTTCGTGAAACTCATGGGCGACGTGGTCGAGCCGCGGCGCGAGTTCATCCAGGACAACGCGCTGAGCGTGTCGAACCTGGACGTGTGAGGCCTAATGATGGACACTTACCCATAAAGTGAGAATCACCCATAAGTGAGAATGGCCGGGCCATTCGCCGGGTGCCCGCGAAGGGCGTTTTGCTTATGGATTACGTGAGCGTTACATCGACAAAAGCGCGCATGGGGTGTTTCACGGTATAGACGGGGTTCTCGTCGTCGGAATGATTGCGTCTATGCTGGACCTCGTGGAGGTCGAAAAAGCGTATAGATTCGACGCCAGGAGCTAGCGAGTCCGTTACGCGGACGCCCGCGGCGGATGCAGGCGCGACTGAATTCGCCGCGTGGACCTGCCGGGGCGGCTCGCCGGACTCCGGCGCCTTGATGATGGGGCGTTCGTCCTACGACCCCGACCGAGAAGCGGTCGCCTGCTGTCGCGTTGTTGGTCGTTATCTTCCCGACTTGTGGGCGTGGTCGTCTTCGTCGGACTCCTCGGCCGTGACGCCAGAAGGTTTCTGAATGCGTGCCGCCACCATCGGTGAGCCTGCCACCACCTTGAGAGCAACGGTCATCTCCGGATGTTCGAATGCGTCGGCGAAGGATTCGATTTCCGGTGACGTCATGCCAACCTCAGGCTCGCGTGCGACCTGTCGCCAGAGAATGACGGCCTGCGATACTTCTCCGAGTATCTCTCGTGCCCTGCCGGGTTTGATCAGGAAGTAGCGCGCCACTCGCAGGGCCGCGTCGATGCTCGCGTCCGGCCCGTCCTCCTCTGAAATCCACGTCTTGAGGACGCGCGCTTTATCCGGGAAGGGGTTGAGATCGAAGGCCGGCGAGAGGCGCCACTTGCCGTTGGCCACATGCACGAAGCCGTGGTTGTTGAGGTGGTCGTCCACGTTGGTGATCAGCACGCTGAAGACGATGCGGCGCCAAAGTTCCTCAAGGTCCGCCGTGACGTTCGCGCCATTCCTCCTGATCTCGTCGGCGATTTCGGTGTAAGAGTGCTCATCGGCGTCATCGACCCCGAGCATCGTCCTGGCCGAAACATACATCAGGCGCCGTTCTCCGATCCTGTCGAAGCGACGTACCATGGCGACCGGGGTGTCTTCGGAGAGAACCGCGCGCGCGCGCGCCGCCTCGATGCCCGCGTTTCGTGCGAGCCGAAGGGCCAGCACCTCGGCCCGCGTCACCGACCGCTCGTCGCCTACGCTCGGGAACTTGCCTATGCTGAGAACTCCGTCGTCGTTGAGAATGCTGCACTTTGGGCGCATGCCGCCGAGCGACGTGCCCCGCCCACGAAGGTACTGCAAGTCACGTGCGGTATCGGTGTTGGTTTCGACTGCGCGCGTCGCCGCGAGAAGCGCGCGAAGCTCGATCAGCGGCGGCGCAGATCGTCCGCCTTTCTGCACCGGGCGAACGAACTGGCCGGATTCGTCCTTGAAGCGCAACGCGCCGATGCGGCTGAAATCGTCGACCGCGAGCAAGAAGTCCAGGTGATTGAGCGGCGTTGCGTCAAATGCGCCTCCTTCCTGTTCAGCCTCCTTGCGACGCTTCGCATGGTCGCGACGGATCACCTGTTTTCCCCATCCATCGGGTTCTGTATCGGCGATGCAGCCGGAGAATACCGAAGCGTGCGAGTGCGATGGTGGTCTGTGAAATTGAGGTCCTCGCACCAGCGGGAGACTTGGTTCAAGGGCGAACCTGTCCTTGGCGGCGAGCCATTCCGCATCGTAGGCGAACACCGCCGCCTGCCGGTTGCCATCGGCGGCGAAGTCGAGCGTCCCGATCCGCCTGGCTTGGTCGCCGAGGTAAACTCCGATCTTCCTCTTCACATCGCCTCTCCTTCGTTCCGCGTAGTCCTGACGCGTTTTGGCACTCGCTCCCGGTCGAACAGCAGCCCGGAGTTGTCCCCGCGCGGGTCGGCGAGGTCGCCAAGACCACCGTCGAGTCCAAGCACGAATAGGCACATTGCATAGACGCCCATCGATACGGTGGGGTCGCCGTTTTCGGTGCGCTGGTATGTCTGTTTTGAGATGCCTGCTCGTTCGCACATCATCGCTGCGGTAAGCTGGCGCTTGCGGCGGGCAAGGGAGATGTCTTGACCAAGCTTCTTGAGGGCTCGCGCCACCTTGGCCGGCATCGCATCACGAGAGGATGTGCGCATGATATAATATCCATAAATTGACTTAGAGGATGATTTATCATCTACAAGCTAATGTGTCAACGGAATTATTATAAGCGTGATATACAAGCTGTAATGTCATATTATGGATGATAAATAATCCCTTAAATCCGAGCCGTCTCGGGCGTCCCAACATCCACCGGAACCTGCATCTTCGCCCTCAACAGGCCGCGGATAAAGTCCGCCTTCTGACCAATGGCGATCTCCCCCGCCTCGGCGCTTGGCAGGACACCTCCGATACGTCACCGGGCGTTCAGTTGGACTCCGCTCCGGCGTATCCGGCATCTCTGGCAAGACTTTCAGGGGGCGTCCCGCCCCAGCATCGGCGTTCGAATGCTGTTGCCGGGGCCGATCGACTGTGAAACACTTTCAAAAAGGTCGTCGGGAGGACGATGCGCCGGGATGGCCGCCGAGGCCGTTCCCAGGATATGAGGCCAATTGGGGTAGCATTCTCAGGATATGCGGCCAAATGGGACAATTTATGCGACCAATTTCGCCGGAATAGTCAACGATGTCAGTGGAAGCATTCTCAGGTTATGGGGAAGTGACCAAATGAGGCCAATGACGACGTTGAGCGTCATCCGGACCTTGCAGAATCGGAAGCCAGAGTTCGGCACCGCCGGGCTGACGGCCGCTTGCTGAGGTGCTCACGCCGCTTGGGCGAGCCAGCCGTGTCCGAGCGTGGATTCAACCTTTCCAAGGTCTTGCGCGGGATTTTGCGGGCGCTTGTCGCCTGGCGAGGCAGCGAGCGGAACGTCTCCGCCCTCGTGCCGCGGAGCGACGAAAGGCGGCACGTCTTGAAGCGGGCTTGTTTGCGCGGCGAGCTCCGAGGTTTCTGGGCTCGCCGCAATTCCGGGCGCGGATTCAACCTTTTCAAGGCCTTGCGGCTGATTTTGCGAGCGGCCGTCGCCTGCCGAGGCGGCGGGCGGACTCTCCCGGCCCTCATGTTCAGGAGCGATGCAATGGGTCGGGTCTCGAGGCGTACTTAGCCGCGCGGCGACGGCTGATGTCGCGGCAAACCCGGGCGCGGATTCAACCTTTTCAAGACGTTGCGCCAGATTTTCCGGGCGATCGTCGCCCCCGGAGCCGGGAGAAGCGGCTTCAAAGTTCTGCAGCGCGGGCTCAGCGCCATAGAGCCAAGCGCTCGCGAACGCCGCATCCTCGTCCGCGCGCGCATCGAGCCCGGACGCCTCCGGGCGGCGCCATTCGGCGGCGAAGGCGCCGCCGTAGCGGTCGAGCTCGCGCACGATTTTGACCACTTGGCCGACCGCCTTGAGGTTGGTCGGCGACATGGCGCTAAAGGCGACGAGCAGCGCCTCGTTGAGGCGGCTGACCTGGATCGCCACGAATTCCTCGGGCGGCGCCGGCATGCGCCGGGCGAGAATTTCCCGGATCACCGCGCGCATCCGCTTCTCGCCGACCCCGACGCGCGCCGCGATCTCGGCGACCGATACGCCGCGGTTGAGATAATCGACGACCAGCTGTTCGCGCTTGAATTTGGTGAGCCGCGCGGCGCGGGCCGGGCCGGCGGGTTGCAGGCGGCCGGCGGGGCGGAATTGAGAGGATTGGGCACGGCGGCGTTCTCCGTTGCAGGGGGTAGTAAGTATCCCCGGCAAAGCCGGGGGCTTTAGAATTGGAGCCGCTCGAAGCGGCAGAAGGGGTCGCTGACGCGGCCCCTTGAAATTGCAGCCGCCCAAGGCGGCTTGTCAGCGCCAGAGGTTCATCTGCTCCAACCTCTGATCTTCCTTCTCCTGATTGCGGATGTAGGCGCGGATGGCTTCTTCGTCGCGCCCCACCGTGTTGACGAAGAATCCCCGGGCCCAAAAATGCTGCCCCACAAAATTGCGTTTGCGCTCTCCGTAAACCCGGGCCATGTGGATCGCGCTCTTGCCCTTGATGAAACCCACCACCTGCGACACCGCGTATTTCGGCGGGATCGATAGCAGCATGTGCACGTGATCGGGCATCAAATGCCCTTCTTCGACCTTCAATTCCTTCTGAAGCGCAAGCCTGCGGAACACTTCGCCCAAATGCCGACGCAGCTCCTGATACAAAGTCTTGCGGCGACATTTCGGGATGAAGACAACATGATATTTGCAGTCCCAAGTCGTGTGGCTTAGGCTTTCGTACTCGTCCATCGGCGGAGTTCCTTTCGTGTGAGTGGCTGCTCACGTTGGAACTTCGCTGATGGACTGCAGGAAACGTCAAACTGCTACTGCCACCCCGGCATAGCCGGGGGTCTCCCGCTTACGCTAGAACGAAGGTAGAACGCTTTATCGTGCGAGGCAAGAGAAATTTCTGATTTACAGAACATTAGTTAAACCGAGCGCGCCTCACCGGCCTGAGCAGGGGAAGGTGGTTCCGTACGGCCCGATCGATGCAGGCGACCGGATAAATGGTAAAGACGGTTGGTCATCGTAATCCGCCGAATTCTGCGGGGCACCACTACACGCCCAAGCTCAAGATGCGGACGGCGCTGCTGGCGAAGCTCAAGGATGTCTTCCGCCGCCACCAATCGCAACCGGTCGATGAGTCATCAAGCCTGATCAACCCGGTGCTGCGCGGGTGGGTGAATTACTTCAGGGCAGGACATTCCAGCGAGTGCTTCGGCTTCGTGAAGGACTGGGTGGAAAAGAAGAAGATGAGGCGCCATATGTTGCGTGCACAGCGACAATTAAGCTGGCCGGTTCGCCGACAATTATCTTGGCCGGTTAGGGCGTCCGCCAGCGCCGTTTGAAAGGAGGGGCGAAGCCCCGACTGGAAAGCGGCGCTGGCGGACGGCGGCGCTTTCAAGGCCCCCTGAGGGGGCGCCAGCCGTTCGGCGTCGAGGGTGGTATCGCGGCTCAGTCAACCAACGATCTGAGCTCGATGCCGAACCTTCATGTGACCGACCGCCAGGTGATGCTCTACATGACCTCCCGTTCCCGACATCAAAACCAGGAAGCCGCTGCGGCCAGCGCCGGCTTCAGCGCGCGCACCGCGCGCCGCATCGACAACGACCCGCGTTTGCCATCACAAAAGAAGCAGCCGCGAACCTGGCGAACCCGCGCCGATCCGCTGACCGACATTTGGCCGCGGGTGCTGGAGATGCTCGAGATCCCCGGCATTATGGCGGTGACGATCTTCGAGGACCTCCAGGATGAACTCGGCCCGGACGCTCTGCCCGACAGCGTCCGCCGCACGCTCGAACGCCGCATCGCAAAATGGCGCGCCCTTCATGGCGCCGACAAGGAGGTGTTCTTCCCTCAGCGCCACGATCCCGGCCGTCAGGCGCTGTCCGATTTCACCGTCACCGACGGCCTCGGCGTCACCATCGCCGGCGAGCCTTTCCCTCACCGCCTCTATCATTTTCGGCTGGCTTGCAGCGGCTGGGAGCATGTGCGGGTGATCCTCGGCGGCGAAAGCTTTTCCGCCGTCGCCGAAGGCCTGCAGGATGCGCTTTGGAAGTTGGGCGGCGTCCCGCGCGAGCACCGAACCAACTCGCTGTCGGCGGCTTTCAAAAACCTCGACCGCGACGCCGAGCTTGATTTCACCAAGCGCTATGACGACTTGTGCCGGCACTACGGCATGGAGGCCACCCGCAACAATCCCGGCGTGGCCAATGAGAACGGCAGCATCGAGGCCGCCAACGGCCATATCAAGATCCGCCTCGACCAGAGGCTGCGGCGCCGGGGAAGCCGGGATTTCGACAGTCTCGAAGCTTACCGCGCCTTCGTCGCCGGCGTCTGCGACCGTCACAACGCTCGCCGCGCCAAGGCGGTCGCCGCCGAGCGCGAGACGCTCAAAGAGCTGCCCAGGCGCCGAACCACCGACTTCGCGACGGTGTCGGCGAAGGTGACGCGCAACAGCACCATCAATGTCGACCGGGTGCTTTATTCCGTCCCGTCCCGGCTGATCGGCCACAAGCTCGAAGTGCGTCTGTTCGATGATCGGCTGGAATGCTTCCTCGGGCCCGACCCGGTCATGCGCATGACCCGCGTGCGCACCGACGGCGCGCGCGGCCACGCGATCGATTATCATCATCTGATCGGCACGCTGCGCCGCAAGCCGCAAGCCCTGCGCTACCTCGTCTACCGCGAAGCCCTCTTTCCGCGCGCCGCCTACGCCCGCGCCTGGGCGGCCCTGGACGCCGCCCTGCCGCCCAGGGACGCCTGCCGGACGATGGTCGGATTGCTGGTTCTGGCCTCGACCCGCGAAGCCTTCGAGATCGCTTTGGCCGATCGTCTCGACGCGATCCTCGACGCCGGCAAACTGCCTGACCTCGCCAAACTCGAAGAGGAGTTCGCGAGCAAACCGAGCCCGTCGAGCGAGGTCGCCATCCCCGAGCCAAACCTGAAAGCCTACGATCGGCTTCTGCCCTCCGCTTGCGAGGCTCGGCCATGACGGACGCGACCATGGCCGACGCCGCCTTCCTCGCCTCCTTGCTGACGGAACTGCGCCTGCCCAGCATCGCGCGCAATTGGCGGCGCATCGCCGAGGCCGCCGATCGCGACGGCTGGCCGGCCCAGAAAACCATCGCCACGCTGATGGAGATCGAAGTCGCCGAGCGCGCCTCCCGCCGCATCCAGCGTCATCGCGATCAATCCGAGGCGCCGGCCGGGAAAACCTTCGCCAGCTTCGATTTCGACGCCGCGCCGGGCGTGCGCAAACAGCATCTTCTGGCGCTCGGCGCCGGCGGAGACTGGATCAGGAACGGCGACAATCTCCTGCTGTTCGGGAAAAGCGGCACGGGAAAGAGCCACGCCATGGCGGCCATCTGCCATGCCCTCATCGATGCCGGAAAGCGGGTGTTGTTCACGCGCACCATCGACATCGTTCAACGGCTTCAGACCGCGCGGCGCGATCTTTCCCTGATCGGCGCCCTCGACAAGCTGGACAAGTTCGATCTCATCGTGCTCGACGACCTTTCCTATGTCCGCAAGGATCAGGCCGAGACCAGCGTCCTGTTCGAACTCATCGCGCATCGATACGAACGCCACAGCATCGCCATCACCGCCAACCAGGCGTTTTCAGCCTGGAACACCGTCTTCCCGGACGCCGCCATGACCGCGGCGGCGGTCGACCGCCTGGTTCATCACGCGACGATCATCGAAATGAATGGCGAAAGCTACCGGGAGCGCTCCGCCGCCCGCAGAGCCGAAAAGGAGGAAACCCCGGACTTGGCTTAGCTTTCCATCAGAACCCGTCGCGGGTGA
>CAVYON010000042.1:0-8103 GCA_963770035.1 uncultured Alphaproteobacteria bacterium
ACGCCGATTGACATCCCTGGGTAAGTTCACTGGATGTCCCGCCGCCCCCGCCCCCATTACCGCCCCGGCCTCGAATGGATTTTGGGCGTCGCGTTTCCAAACACGCTGACCCGGCCGGTCCGGCTTGCACAGGGATTACCTTTCGTTCGGTGCTGCGGTTCGCCTCGGGCTTCTTCCCCACACGGCCTCACGGCCCCAGCGCCAGCGTCTCACGACGGCGAAGACTGCGTGCAGTTGCCTCCGGCTCGCGGTTGCTACCATCTCGCCCCGGGAAGGACTTTCACCTCCAATCCAGTGCCCATGCCAGGCACACACGGTCGGCCTACGGCCTCCCTTCGTCCCAACCCCTATGCGGCAAGAAGCCCCTCAAACCCGGCAGAACGCCACCTATCGAAACGCGGAAACTGTGCAGACGACCGGAGCCAGCTCTGTCGCCCTGCCGGGGTCTGAGGCCACATCACGCACGAAAGGATCGCGTTGGAACCTGGGAGACCTCATCTGGCCCGCAGTCGCTTAGGTGATCTCGGGCTGCGGCGGGAAGGCGAGGAGTCGGACGAGCCTCGTAGTACCGGTGAAGCGCCCGAACAAGGCCGCGAGGAGAGGCGTGAGGAGCGGCGGCGGAGGGCGTGGAGGGAAGGGGTTTCGGTCGGAGGGACGGCAGGCGACAGGCGATGCCCCGGGCACAGGACAAGAGCCCGGTGCGGGAAAGCCGCACGCCGGGATCTGAGCGGGGGGCGGGGAGCAATCCCTGTCTCTACCGCGACAAGCGTTTTCCAAGCCGTGATTGCCACTGGTGCCTAGCGCGCCTGCCACGGCGTCTCGACTTGGCTTACAGGAGTGCGCCGAGACTGAAAGGCTCGATACCATTACACACTCGGACGACATAGCTCGGCAGATTGTGGCCCTGAAAAGTCGGCTGATCGCGCTCGACCGGGAACGGTCCGAAATCGCCGAACGATTGGGTGTGCTTGAGCGGAGGAAGGCGCAGGACGAGGCCGAACAGCTTGCGCACGCCGCCACCGTTACAATGGCCTCTCCGACAGTTGCGAAGATCGCGCTTTTTCGCGGGCTATTTCGCGGCAGAGAGGATGTGTTGCCGCGGCGGTGGGAAAACCCGAAGACAGGGAAGGCGGGTTATGCGCCCCTTTGCCGGAACGAGTGGGTCCGGGGAGTTTGCGGTAAGCCGCAGATCAAATGCGGAGAATGCCCAAATCAGGCATTTGTCCCTGTCGGAGACGATATCCTTCGTTCGCATCTTGCGGGGAAATCAGCCGGCAGCTCGGCGGACTTCACCGTGGGTGTCTATTCCATGCTCCCGGATGAAACATGCTGGTTCCTTGCCGCCGATTTCGACAAGAGGTCCTGGATGCAGGACGTTGCCGCATTCCGCGACACGGCGCGGACGAAGGGTGTTCCGATCGCCATCGAACGATCACGGTCTGGCAATGGCGCGCACGCCTGGATTTTCTTTGAAGAGCCGGTGTCGGCCGCGGATGCCAGACGCCTCGGCTCACTATTGGTTACGGCGACGATGGATCGCTGCCCTGATATCGGCTTCAATTCCTACGATCGGTTTTTCCCGAGCCAGGACACTATGCCGGCCGGCGGGTTCGGCAATCTTATCGCCCTCCCGCTTCAGAACCGGCCGCGCGAGAACGGCAACAGCGTCTTTGTCGATGATAAATTCCGCCCTTACGAAGACCAGTGGGCGTATCTGTCAACGATCAGGCGGCTATCGCGCGGCGAACTGATGTCGATCGTGGCCGAAGCTGCCGCCTCGGGACAGATTATCGGCGTGCGGCTCCCTTCGACGGAAGAGGACGACGAGCCTTGGGCTGCGCTACCGTCCCGCCGCAGCAAGGAGCCACCGATCGAGGGCGAGCTTCCCGGTTCGGTTGAGATCGTGCTGGGCAATCAGGTCTATATCGACCGATTGAAGCTCCCGCCGGCTCTCGTAAATCGCATCGCACGGCTGGCTGCATTCCAGAACCCAGAGTTCTACGCGGCGCAGGCCATGCGCCTGCCGACGTTTGGCAAGCCACGCATCATCTCCTGTAGCGAACTGTTCTCGAAACATGTCGCCCTCCCAAGGGGATGTCTCGACGACCTGTTGAGCCTGCTCGGCGACTTAGGCATCGTCGCCGCGCTGCGCGACGAACGCCAGGAAGGGCAGCCAATCGGGACACGGTTTCTCGGAGAACTGACGCGGGAACAGGATGACGCTGTCGCGGCCCTTCTCCCGTACGAAACTGGGGTGCTTGCAGCGACCACGGCGTTCGGCAAGACTGTCATCGCCGCGAAAATGATCGCGGCGCGGGATCGGAACACCCTGGTTCTCGTCCATCGTCGGCAGCTTCTCGATCAATGGGTCGCGCGTCTCCATACCTTCCTGGATATTCCGCCGAACACGCTCGGTGTTATCCATGGCGGGAAGAAGAAGCCGACCGGAAAAATCGATGTGGCTCTCATGCAGAGCTTGATACGAAAGGGTGTCGTCTCCGATCTGGTCGCTGATTACGGGCATGTCGTTGTTGATGAATGCCATCACCTGTCCGCCGTGGGCTTCGAAGCCATCGCGCGGGGGGCCAAGGCCCAATACGTCCTTGGCCTGTCCGCGACGGTGACGCGGAAGGATGGTCATCACCCGATTATCTTCATGCAATGCGGCCCGATCCGTCATCGCGTAGATGCCAAAAAGCAGGCCGCCGCCCGGCCCTTCGATCACAAGGTCGTTTTCCGGCGCACGGAGTTCCGGTTCGTGTGGAGCACACCCGATGAAAAGCCGGCCATCCAGGAGCTTTACGCAGGCCTCGCTCAAGACCCGGCGCGAAACGATCTCATCTTCGATGACGTCTTGTCGGCGCTTGAAGCAGGGCGCTCGCCAGTGGTCATCACCGAGCGCAAGGATCATCTCGACCTATTGGCGGATCGCCTGTCGAAGTTCGCGAAGAACGTCATTGTTCTCCGTGGTGGCATGAGCGCTCGGCAGTTGCGGGCGGCGACCGAATCCCTGGCCACAATTCCGGCGGGCGAGGAACGGGTCCTGGTGGCGACGGGTCGCTACCTCGGCGAGGGTTTCGACGATGCGCGGCTCGACACCCTGTTTTTGACCATGCCGATTTCCTGGCGCGGAATCCTTGCTCAATATGCCGGTCGGCTGCACCGCCTGCACTCCGCGAAACGCGATGTCCTCATTTACGACTACGTCGATGGGAACGAGCCGATTCTCGCAAAGATGGCGGTCAAGCGGAAGACCGGATATCGAAGCCTCGGATATCGGGCTGTGGACAGCCTGGAACTTGATTTGCGTCGACGGTCCGGCGAACCGGCGTGATAATTGTTCGCTCTACCACCTCAGTCGCCTCGCCGGCTTGCCGGATGGCTAGCCCGACTTCACCAACTCGCGCCGATTTTTGCGATTTTCGGGGTATGCGAGCGCGCCAAGTCATTGATTGTATTGGGCCGAGTGTCCGAGAATCGTCTGCAGTGCCGACCAAGGCCCTTGCGCGGCGTTCGGGGCGGCGCGAGTCTCGGGCATGTTTTTGCGCCACAAGATTCGCCGCAAGGACGGCAAGGAGCATCGGGCCTGGTCGGTGGTGGAGAATCGGCGCGTCGAGGGTGGGCGGGTCGTTCAACGGCAGGTGCTCTATCTCGGAGAGATCAACGACAGCCAGCGCGCGGGTTGGAGCCGGGCGATCGAGGCGTTCGACGAAGGCGGACGCTCGACCGAGATCGCGCTTTTCCCCGAGGACCGCGTCGCGCCGGCCCTCGACTGCGACGTGGTTTCGATCCGGTTGAGCGAGATGCGGTTGCGCCGGCCGCGCCAATGGGGCGCGTGCTGGCTGGCGATGGAGCTTTGGGAGCAATTGCGACTGGACGATTTCTGGCGGCCAGCGCTGCCGCCCTCGCGCGAGGGAACGAGCTGGTTGAACATTCTGAAGACGCTGGCGAGCTATCAGCTGATCTCGCCGGGCAGCGAGTGGCGGCTGCATCGGCAATGGTTCGATGAGAGCGCGATGGGCGATCTGCTCGGCGAGGATGCCGCCCTCGCACTGCCCAACACTCTCTATCGTTGCCTGGACAAGCTGGCGGAGCACAAGAAAGCGCTGTTCACGTTTCTGCGCGAGCGCTGGAAGGACCTGTTTCAGGCCGATTTCGAGGTGCTGCTGTATGATCTGACGAGCCCCTATTTCGAATGCGATCCGCCAGAAGAGGGCAAGCGGAAGTTTGGCTACAGCCGCGACAAGCGTTCCGATTGCGTGCAGGTGGTGATCGCGCTGATCGTCACACCGGACGGCTTTCCGTTGGCCTACGAGGTCATGGACGGCAACACCTCGGACAAGACGACGCTGAAGGCGTTTTTAGCCAAGATCGAGGCGCAATACGGCGCCGCCAAACGCACCTGGGTGATGGATCGCGGCGTTCCGACCGAGGAGGTCCTGGCCGAGATGCGGGGCTCGTCGACGCCGATCCATTATCTCATGGGCACGCCGCGCGGGCGGCTGACCAAGTTGGAAAAGGCGCTCGCGGTCAAGCCGTGGGAAAACGTGCGCGAGAGCGTGCGGGTCAAATTGATCGAAGACGGGGTAGAGACCTACGTGTTCGCCCGGAGCGAAGCCCGGCGCGAGAAGGAACAGGCGATGCGCCGTCGCCGCCTACGCAAGCTGATCAAGCGTCTCCGCGAACTCCAGGCGCAAGACCTGACGCGCGACGAGCTATTGCTCAAACTCGGCGCGGCCAAGAAAGTGCAGCGCGACAATTACGGAGGCCGCTTAGCGACAATTAGACTGGCCAAATCGGGCAGTCGTCGAGTAGCGGTGCGCAAGATACTACATAGTTGTCGTTTTGCAAGAGGGTGTCTTGGCGACAACTACTTTATTTGTCGCTGACTGTTTTCGGCGGTGGCCCGAGTAATTGTCGTGGGGGGTCCGGTGAGCGGCAATCACCCGCGACGGGTTCTGATGGAAAGCTAAGCCAAGTCCGGGGTTTCCTCCTTTGCGGCTCTGCGGGCGGCGGAGCGCTCCCGGTAGCTTTCGCCATTCATTTCGATGATCGTCGCGTGATGGACCAATCGGTCCACCGCCGCCGCAGTCATGGCGGCGTCCGGAAAGACGGTGTTCCAGGCTGAAAACGCCTGATTTGCGGTAATGGCGATGCTGTGCCGTTCGTATCGATGCGCGATGAGTTCGAACAGGACGCTGGTCTCGGCTTGATCCTTACGGACATACGAGAGGTCGTCGAGCACGATGAGGTCGAATTTGTCCAACTTCTCCAGGGCGGCGATCAGGGAAAGGTCACGCCGCGCGGTCTGAAGCCGTTGAACGATGTCGATGGTCCGGGTGAACAACACCCGCTTTCCCGCGTCGATGAGGGCATGGCAGACGGCCGCCATAGCGTGACTCTTGCCCGTGCCGCTTTTCCCGAACAGCAAGAGATTGTCGCCGTTCCTGATCCAGTCTCCGCCGGCGCCGAGGGACAGAAGTTGCTGTTTGCGCACCCCCGGGGCGACGTCGAAATCGAAGCTGGCGAAGGTTTTTCCGGGCGGCGCTTCGGATTGATCGCGATGACGCTGGATGCGGCGTGAGGCGCGCTCGGCGACTTCGATCTCCATCAGCGCGGCGATCGTTTTCTGGGCCGGCCACCCGTCGCGATCGGCGGACTCGGCGATGCGCCGCCAATTGCGCGCGATGCTGGGCAGGCGCAGTTCGGTCAGCAAGGAGGCGAGGAAGGTTGCGTCGGCCATGGTCGTGTCCGTCATGGCCTTCCCTCGCAAGCGGAGGGTAGAAGCCGATCATAGGCCTGGAGGTTTGGCGCGGGGATCGTGACCTCGCTCGACAGGATCGGTTTGCTCGCGAACTCCTTCTCGAGTTTGGCGATGTCGGGCAGCTGGCCGGAGTCCAGGATCGCATCGAGACGGGAGGCCAGAGCGATCTCGCAGGCTTCATGGGTCGACGCCAAAACCAGCAATGCGACCATCGTCCGGCAGGCGTCTCTGGGCGGCAGGGCGTCGTCCAGGACGGTCCAGGCGCGGGTGTAGGCGGCGCGCGGGAAGAGGGCTTCGCGGTAGACGAGGTATCGCAGGGCTTGCGGCTTCCGGCGCAGCGTGCCGATCAGATGATGATAATCGATCGCGTGGCCGCGCGCGCGGTCCGTCCGCACCCGCGTCATGCGCATGACCGGGTCCGGACCGAGGAAGCATTCCAGCCGGTCGTCGAAGAGACGCACTTCGATTCTGTGGCCAATCAGCCGGGACGGGACGGAATAGAGGACCTTATCGACATTGATGGTGCTGTTGCGCGTCACCTTCGCAGTCACCGTCGCGAAGTCGGTGGTTCGACGCTTGGGCAGCGCTTTGAGCGTCTCGCGCTCCGCGGCGACCGCCTTGGCGCGGCGAGCGTTGTGACGGTCGCACACGCCGCCGACGAAGGCGCGGTAGGCTCCGAGACTGTCAAAATCCCGGCTTCCCCGGCGCCGCAGCCTCTGGTCGAGGCGGATCTTGATATGGCCGTTGGCGGCCTCGATGCTGCCATTCTCATTGGCCACGCCGGGATTGTTGCGGGTGGCCTCCATGCCGTAGTGCCGGCACAAGTCGCCGCAGCGCCTGGTGAAATCAAGCTCGGCGTCGCGGTCGAGGTTTTTGAAAGCCGCCGACAGCGAGTTGGTTCGGTGCTCGCGCGGGACGCCGCCCAACTTCCAAAGCGCGTCCTGCAGGCCTTCGGCGACGGCTGAGAAGCTTTCGCCGCCGAGGATCACCCGCACATGCTCCCAGCCGCTGCAAGCCAGCCGAAAATGATAGAGGCGGTGAGGGAAGGGCTCGCCGGCGATGGTGACGGCGAGGCCGTCGGCGACGGTGAAATCCGAAAGCGCCTGACGGCCGGGATCATGGCGCTGAGGGAAGAAAACCTCCTTGTCGCCGCCGTGAAGGGCGCGCCATTTTGCGATGCGACGTTCGAGCGTGCGGCGGACGCTGTCGGGCAGAGCGTCCGGGCCGAGTTCATCCTGAAGGTCCTCGAAAATCGTCACCGCCATGACGCCGGGGATCTCGAGCATCTCCCGCGCCCGCGGCCAGACCTCCGTCAGCGGATCGGCCCGGGTTCGCCAGGTTCGCGGCTGCTTCTTTTGTGATGGCAAACGCGCGTCGTTATCGATGCGACGCGCGGTGCGCGCGCTGAAGCCGGCGCTGGCCGCTGCGGCTTCCTGGTTTTGATGTCGGGAACGGGAGGTCATGTAGAGCATCACCTGGCGGTCGGTCACATGAAGGTTCGGCATCGAGCTCAGATCGTTGGTTATTGAGCTGCGATACCACCCTCGACGCCGAACGGCCGACGTCCCTCAGGGGGACATTGAAACCGCCGTCCGGCAGCGCCGCTTTCCGGTCGGGGCTTTCGCCCCTCCCTTCAACCGGCGCTGCCGGACGCCCTAACCGGCCAAGATAATTGTCGATGAACCGGCCATCTTAATTGTCGCCGTGCAGACGAACGCGCCTTTGCGAATTCGATGCATGCATGCGATAGGCCTTTTCTCGAGTTGAGCTATCGGATGACTGGGACGCCTGCGCGCTTGGGCTTAGAAATGGTAAGTACGCGCCGACCGTGAACACGGCCAAGTGCGCCATCCACACGTAGTGATTTCCGGTGTCCGTTTCCCGTCGAACTCCAGCTGACCGCTTCGCGTCGAGCGCGCTCGATCCGGGTATTGTCGAATTGGGAAGCCTCTGACGTGTGGAGTTCTAGTCGTTCCTGGTCGACCGCTCGACAATGGGAGCCCGTCGATCGGGTTGAAAAACGCGTCTTCCGCCTCAATCAGCTATCGGTGAAGAAGCATTCGGCGGGAATCAGCCGACGCGACCGAATTTGCCTTGCGAGGTCCTCCGCTGCGCCTTGCGGTAATCCGGTCTGAAAGAAACCAATCATTAACCATGAAAGTCGAGAACTTCCAGCCCGACGCTGTGTCGGAACGGGCGAGCCGGACCTGCGTCCAAGGTTGGCGTGGGCTGATGAGCGGTTTCCTTATGGGGCCAGCCGGTCAACCACGGAGAGGACGAAAAACGGCGTCGCGGACGCCGAGCCAGGAGAGGCAAGGCATGCCGGTTCATCTTGAGGC
>CAVYON010000043.1:0-24865 GCA_963770035.1 uncultured Alphaproteobacteria bacterium
CGCTCGCCAAGGATCTCGACGACTTCGTGTTCAAGGACACGCCGATCAACGAGGCGCTCGTTCGCGACCTCGCCGGCGGCGGATTCCTCGAACAGCAGCGCAACACCGTATTCGTCGGCGGAACCGAGCCCGATTCATAATGCTCACCTCGCCATCTCATTGAAAGTTCAGGGGTAGCGCCGGCTGATCTTCAGACGGCGGAGTTCTGGGCGCATGCTTCCTTCGCCGCTCGGCAGCGGAAGCGACCTCGGCGCTCTGGATATCGGCGGTGCGGATGACCCAAGGCGCCCCTTTGCAGATCTGATTTGCGGGAAGAGCGCCTTCGACAATCAGGCGGCGAACGGTCGCGGGACTGACGGCGAGGGTCTCGGCCGCCTCCTCCAGCGTCGCCTCGCCGCGCTCGGCGCGTTCGCCCTCTCGGTAGACGGCGATGCCGTGAATGTTGCGCAGAGTGGCCACCCGCGTTCGCGTCCACGAATGCCCCTTGGCCGTCGTCTTCCCGGTCCGATTGAGAGCGGCCGCGATCCCCATGTCCGGCATCTGTCGGGCCATCGCCCGCACCAGATTGACGACATCGGCGTCGACACGCCAGCGGTGCTCCCCCGTGCGGTTCTTGCGCACGCGGAGTGGCGTATGATCCTCGCCCGCCCAGCGGATGACGAGATCGAGACCATCATCCTCCACGCGTACGACGATCTCCTCGATCAGCGTGCGCACGATCCGCTTGCGTGTGGCGATGGTCGTCCCTTCCGCATGCCAGGCGCGCTCGACGTCCGCGCCGAGCCTCATGAGCGCTTCCCGCTCATCTGGAGTTACGCCGTTCGAAGGCGTGGCGCTGAACGCATCGAGTTCGTCCTGAAGCCGTCGCTCCTCCTTCAGGCGCTCGTTCCAGCGCCGCTCGAGTTCGCCCGCGACCAGCCGGTTGTCGGGATCGACGGCGTCATATTGCCGTCGAGCGTGCGCCGCCTCGAAACGCGCCTGCTTGAGCGCCAGCTCGACCTGTCGGCGCTTCTCGACGTCCTCGCGTCCACGTTCCTGAAGAGCCGCCAGAGCCGCTTCGACGCCCAGAGGCTGAATGCGCTCGATGACTTCGGCGGCGACCGCGGCGTCGACGCGAAGACTGCCGAAGGAGATGCAGCGCTTCGTCCCGTGGTTGAGGAATGCGCCCTGGCAGTGATAGCGCGCGACGTCGCCCTTCGTTCCGCCATAAGCGACATGCAGCTTGCGCCCGCAATGGCCGCAGCGGAACAAGCCGGCGAGCAAGGCTTCCCCTCGCCGCACGGCGCCCCGGCTCGCCCAGCTCTTGCCGTTGGCGTTGTCGCTGATCAGGCGCTGATTCCTCTCGAAGGCATCCCAGCCGATATAACCCTCATGGTGGTCGCGGATCAAAACGTCCCACTCAGGCCGCTCGACCCGAACACCGCGCGTGACGCGTTTTCGGCCATTCTCGATTCTCGTCTTGCTGATCGACCGGCCGTACGCATAGGCGCCGGCGTAAATCGGGTTGGTGAGGATGTGATGGATCGTATTGTAGACCGGCGGCTTCCACTCCAGGCCCCTGCCTTCCGCGCCGTAGCAGACGGCGGGGAGCAAGATCCTCTCCTGCCGAAACCAGAGATGGACCTGCCGCACGCTCTGCAGTTCTTCGAACTTCCGAAAGACGAGCGCAAGCGCTTCGCGCACGCGAAGGTCCGGGTCCTTCTCGATCCGATCGTGGTGGTCGCGCACGTAGCCGATGGCGACCGAGGTGAAGAGCTCGCCGCGGCGCGCCTTCTGCTTGAGCGCTTCATGGGCGCGCTGCCGCAGGATCGTCAGCTCCATCTCGCTCATTGTGCCTTTCATGCCGAGCAGGAGCCTGTCGTTGGGAAGACGGGGATCGTAGACGCCGTCCTCATCCGCGATCAGCGTCCCGACGAGCCCGCAGAACTCGAGCAGCGTGTGCCAGTCACGCCCGTTGCGGGCCAGGCGCGAGGCCTCGATCGACACCACCGCGCCGACCCGGCCTTCGCAGATCGCAGCCAGCAGCTTCTCGAACCCGGGGCGGCTGACGCCCGAGCCGGAGCGGCCGAGATCGTCGTCGATGACGCTGACCTCGGCCCAGCCGAGCTGCCGGGCTCGCTCGACCAGCCCATATTGCCGTCGACGGCTCTCGACGTTGTTGTTCACCTGATCGACCGTCGACTGACGGACATAGACGATCGCCTCCCGGGCGAGATGGTCAGCCTCGATCCGGCTCATGGCGCGCCTCCTTCCGGATCGAAGCCGAGACCTTCTGCGAAAGCGCCTCCGCCAGAAGCGCTCGCAAACTCTCCACCATCGCCCGGCGGCGTTCGTTCGGGATCGGTTGCAGGCGCGGCGGCTCTTCGAACAGGTCCGGTTGTCGGCGTTTCAGGCGCATGATCAGCTCCGTCGGTCAGGGGCGAATCCCCACGGTCGGAGCCTAGAACCGCATCGAGATAAGCGCGCAGATCACGCAAGCGCGCCAGGCAAAGCCGCGGAGCCATACGAATCTCACAGGCTGCAGCCGCAGGCCGCAACATCCACTCTGGCGTCAATGTCAGCGTGCCGTCGGCAAGACGAATCGTGAGATGGACATCGTCCCCGAAAACGACGCGCCGACCGCCCGTGGCCACCGCCCTGCCAGCGAGCGGATGAAAGGCATAGTAGATTGTCTCTTCGCTCGCCAGAATCCCGGCGCCATGTCGCTGTCTCGACCGGCGCCGGCAAGTCGCACGCAGTGATCGCCATTGCGCGAAGCTGCATTCGCGCCGGACGGCGCGGCCGCTTCTTCACCACCGTCGATCTCGTCAACCAGCTCGAGGCCGAGACGCGCGCCGGGCGCCAGGGCCGCATGGCCGCATGGCCGATTATCTTACCCGCATGGACTTCGTCGTCCTCGACGAGCTCGGCTACCTGCCGTTCGCCCAGGCCGGCGGCCAGCTTCTCTTCCACCTCGTCAGCCGACTCTACGAGCGCACCTCGATCCTGGTCACCACCAATCTCGCCTTCGGTGAATGGCCGAGCGTGTTCGGAGACCCAAAGATGACCACGGCGCTCCTCGATCGCCTCACCCATCACTGCGACATCGTCGAGACCGGGAACGAAAGCTGGCGCTTCAAGAACCGCGCCTGAGCGCTGTCTCATGACCGGGATTTCGTGACGTCACGCTTCGGAGTGGACCATGCCGCGCAAGCCGATCGGCGAGCGACCGATGACCGACGCCGAGCGCCAGGCGCGCTGTCGCGCCGCTCGGGAGTCCGGGACGCCGGCAGTCCGGATATGGCGACCCCTCGATCACCGCAGTCGCGCCAAGCGTTGGCGCGACGCTGTCTCCGAGCTGGCCACCTTGCAGGGTCAGTATGCCGCCTGGCTGGAAGCTCTGCCGGAGAACCTTGAGGACAGCGCCACCGCCGAGGCGTTGCAGGCGATCTGCGACCTCGACCTCACTGAACTCCAGGCGATCGTTCCGCCCCGCGGCTTCGGCCGAGATTGACCCGCGCTACGTCCGCTCGGCACAAGAGCCGGCGCTTCAAGAACCGCACGTGACCAACGCCGGCGCCTCACCGAACCGCGCTCGCCCCGGCTGCGCAACCCCGACCAGCTCCACCGGGGCGAGCGCTACCGTCCGAGCCCTTCACAAGGGGGGTCAATTTTGGACGCCGATTGACAGATACGGGTAGATCCTGTGGCCGGGCGCGGGTTTGCTGGTGTTCGGACGGCGATAGATCGCCTCGATTCCCATGCGCTTCATTAGGGTCGCGACATGCTGGCGGCCGACCGCCATGCCCTCGCGGCCGAGAAAGTCGCGCAGCATCCGGGCGCCCGCGAACGGACGCTCCAGATGCAGCTCGTCGATCCGCCGCATGAGGCGCAGGTCTTCGGGCGAGACCGGACGCGGCTTGTAATAGACCGCGCCCCGGCTGATGTTCAAAACCTTCGCCTGGCGGGTAATCGGGAGATCGTGCGATCTATCGATCATCGCTTTGCGCTCAGCAAGCCCGCCTTGGTGAGCGCGCCTTCCAAAAAATCGTTCTCCAGCGCCAGCTCTCCGATCTTCGCATGAAGAGCCTTCAAATCGACCGGCGCCGGCCCGGCCTCGACCCGGCCATGCCAGAAGACGCCGGCCGCCCCTTCGAGAAGCTGACCCTTCCATTGCGTGATCTGGTTGGGGTGGACATCGAACTGCTGCGCCAGCTCGGCCAGCGTCTTCTCGCCCTTGATCGCCGCCAAGGCCACTTTCGCCTTGAAGCCCGGTGTGTGGTTCCGACGCGTGCGCTTCGTCATCTGATCTCCTGATCCTCGGCCAATCTCGCCGGTGTCAGGCAGAAAATCCACTTATCGACCTGTTCAGATTCTTGAGGCCAGCTCTGGACGCCCAGCGCCGGCCAAAAGTCGACCGGGGGTAGGTGGCTTGGCAGTTACAGTCTTCCTTCTGTGCTTAGGGAGGCGACCGTTTTGTCGCCTCTCCATCGAAGCCGCGAACCCAGCCTTACGCCGGCGTCGTCTGCGGTGACTACGAACTGAATCACTGCCACGTTCCACGAAGGTGTTGTGCAGAAGGTCGATCTTGCGCGGATTGACAAAGACTTGCCATCGGGATCCCAACCGCTCGATCAGTTCGACCTCTTTGAGGAATCCCTCGTCGTCATTGACGTCGGAGAAGACGGCGTGGAAGGCGTCGACCTTCGTAGGAACCGCAAAACGGTCTCGACAACGACGTCGCGTCGCTCTGCGAGAGCCTCGGGGCTTGTCATGTCGTGATTGAAGATGAGCGAAAACGTCGCATTGTTCGAGACGTTGAAGAAACTCAGCGCGCTGATCGTCATATGCAGGTGAAGGATCGAGACGCCCGGCCGGAAAACGCCCGCGGCGACACCTCGTTCGTAGATGCCGCCGAGGGTCTGCAGCGCGCCGCTGCCGAGAGAACCGGCAATTCCCGTTTTTGCGAGGTGGACTCCGCGTTCAATGTTTTCGACGACGACGAGGCGCACGAACCGCTCGTGAGAGGCTTGATAATCGTAGGTGGTTGCGACCAGCGCCTGCATCGCGCTTTCGGGATCCAGGTGCTCGACGTCGAGCGCGCGTTCGAGCGCACGCATCTGCCGGTACTCTTCTGCCAAAACGGCGGTGAACAGGCCCTCCTTGTCCCCGAAATAGTAATAGATCATCCGCTTGCTGGTCTGGGTCTTAGCGGCGATCTCGTCGACCCGCGCGCCCGCAAATCCGTACTCGGCGAACGCGGCGGTGGCGACGTCGAGAATATCCGCGCGCGCTCGATCCGCGGCGCTCGCCGCCGGTTCAGCGAATCTCGCCGCTTGTCCGCGCCTCTTGGTTTCGCGCGTCGCCGCCATGCGATTCGTGCCCTTCCTTTCGAACGGAAAGTTCTAGCACGACCAGTGATTGCGTCCACAATTTTGAGCGAACCCGTTCGTTAATGACCCCCTGCCTCGGGCCGCCAGCGAGAGCGTCACCGAACGGAAGCGTCGTAGGGTGCGATCCAAAGTGATGCAATCAGGCGGTGCGGCGGAGTGATTTCGGGTCGTTGTCATTGGCGACAGCGGAGCTGGGTTGGGCGAGGGCTTTCCAGTAGGCGTCCCAGTCGCCGTTGATTCGATTTATCCGCAAGGCAAGCATGTGTTCGGCATGTTCGACGCGCCACCAGGCGCCCGGCCGCTTGAGGCGTTGTTGGGCGATGTAGCGATGAGCGCTTTCGATCTCGCCCGAGCCGATTGGCAGCCCGTCGGCCAGGGCCTGGCGATCGTTCAATTGGCCGACGCGGGCGCCGAGGTAGCGATGGCAGGTTCGCACGGGCGCACGCTCGTCATCGACCTCGGGGGGCTCGCAATGTCCGGCGAGCGCCCGCAGGACGGCGTCGAGACGGCCGCCTTTGAGCGCCTCCTTCTGCGTCTCCATCCAGGCGCTGCGCGCGGCCGGGTCGGGCGCGATCGCCGCCGAGGCGGCGCCCAGGTATTCGCAGACATGATAGAAATCAATCAGGTAGCAGCCCTGATCACCGAACTGCGCCTCGACTTGGCCGACGATCCAGGGCGCGCCGTCGCCGACCGCGTGAACCCGGGAGTTCGCCCCGAAGCCGGCGCGAACCGCGCACGAAAGCAACTGACGCCCGGCCTCTTCGACCCCGCCCTCGATCGAGCCCGCATAAACCGGCGTGCAGTTCCCTTGCGCGTGCGCCAGCGACAGCTTCGCCTCCCGCCAGGACAGCGTCTTGCCCTTGCGCTTGTCTTTCCCCTCGCTGCTCGGCTCGACGATCGGAACCATGCCGCCGTCCGTTTCGACGACGATCGGTTTGCGAAGGCCCGGCGCTTCCGGAAACTCCAAATCCCGACACCTGCTTTCGTGCATCGCCTGGGCGTGGGCGAACGTGATCCGCTGGATCGTGCTCTCGCCAATCGCGAAGCCGTAGTGCTCCTGCAACTTGGCGCGCGCCTGCGCGAAGGGCTGATCGGCCGCGAAGTCGACGAGGGCGCGCTGCAGCGGCCGCGAACATCCGAGCGGGCTCACCTTCGCCCCGAGCACGAACGGACGCACCCGTTGCGTCCCGAACCGATATTGCGGCTCCCGGACCTCTATTTCGCCAAATTTCGTATGCCAGCGGAGTTTTTTTCGCCTTGGCGATGCATCCGAGGGCGTTGGCGAATCTCCCGCTCCGTCGCCTCGACCCGGTTCTCCGCCCAACTCTTCAGCGCCTCACGCCCCAAAAGACGCATCTCATCCACGATGCGCTCTTCCGCAGCGTCGGCTTCCTTCAATTCGCCATCGGCGCCCTCGATCGCCGCCACGATCGACGACACCCGCTTGCGGAGCTCCGGATGCGCCCGCAACGCCGCAACCAGCCCCTCATCGCTCAACTCCCCGACCGCCATCCGTCGCCTCCTGCCAAATCACTCAACCCAACCTACCCTGCATCGGTTTGAATCGCACCCCTGCCGCCGCGCCAAATCCACCAGCTTGCCATGCGGCCCCGCCTGTGGCAAAAGCACAACGCTTCTCGGTGCCCGGCGTCGCGACGCTGCAGTAGCTCAGTGGTAGAGCACTCCCTTGGTAAGGGAGAGGTCGAGAGTTCAATCCTCTCTTGCAGCACCAGCCCAACCCCAAGATATCCTAAAGAGGGCTTCTGTGTCTGGGCGAGTTGCGCCCATCCTGCTGTTGCAATTCTGCCTTCAGCCGGGTCTGGTCGCTCGCTGCCAAGCGACTTGGCAAATCTTGTTGCACGAGCCCGGGCGGCGCTGAGTGCCGCCTCCGGCACGGCGCGATTTACGCGCTCGCTCGACGATCACGCCATCTGCGTCCAGAGTCAGTTGTCTCCTTCCAGACTTGCCACGGTCATCATCAGGAGCTATCGGCCTCTCGGAACCTGACCTAGCGATCTATGGCGAACGAACCGGACATCCGCCTTCTCACCTCGCCCCGCATCTTTCTGGTCGGGATGGCGGCGTTTTTGGGACTTGTCGGATTTGTCGTCCTAATTCTCTTGAAGCAGCTCCAACTCGCCTTCTCCGCGAATCCGGGCCTAAACGGCCTCATTCTCGGAGTACTAAGCATCGGCTCGCTGTTCACGTTCCGCCAGGTCTTCCGGCTCTTTCGCGAGATCCGTTGGGTCAACTCTTTGACCGGCGCGTACGAGGATCGGAAGGTGAAACAGCCGCTCCTGCTCGCGCCAATGGCCGCGATGCTGAATGCCGGAGCGGGTGCAAGCGGTCTTTCCACGTTGACCACACGCGCGATCCTCGATTCGATCGCCACCCGGCTGGACGAAGGGCGCGAACTCAGCCGCTATCTAATTGGACTCCTTGTATTCCTGGGTTTGCTTGGCACGTTCTGGGGTCTGTTGGAGACGGTCCATTCGATTAGCGGCGTGATCGAAAGCATGAAGACGGGCTCGGACACGACGTCGATGTTCGAGGATCTCAAGTCTGGCCTCTCCGCCCCGATCGCGGGCATGAGTGTTTCGTTCACCTCGTCGCTATTCGGCCTCGCGAGTTCCCTGATTCTCGGCTTTCTCGACTTGCAGGCCGGACAGGCGCAGAATCGATTCTATGCGGAGTTCGAGGAGTTTCTGGCGAGCCACGTCCGGACTGCGGCGGTCGAAACGGACGCCATTCCTCAGCCGGCGATGATAGCCCCAGCGCAAGTCGACCATCAGAAGAACGCCGCGGCGATCGCCACGCTCGCCGAGGGCATCCAAGCGCTGGTCGGACATATGCGCACCGAGCAGCAACAGATCCGCAACTGGGTCGACGTCCAGGCCCAGCAGCAGGAAGACATTGGCAAACTACTGCGGCGACTGCTCGAAGAATTGACAACGCGCTGAGCTCTCGGCCACTGAGGGAAGGGCCAACGGAGGGAACGCCATGCCGCTGTCGCGGGGTCGCCGTTACGAGCCAGTCAACTACTGGCCGGGGTTCGTCGACGCGCTGTCGACAATGCTCCTTATCATCATCTTCCTGCTTTCCGTGTTCATGCTGGCCCAATTCTTTCTGTCGCGCGAGGTGACCGGGAAGGACGAAGCCTTGACGCGGCTCAATCGACAGATCGAAGAACTGACCAACCTGCTGGCGCTCGAGCGCACCCAAAAGGGCGCGGACGAATCCCGGATTGCGACTCTCACGGCCACGCTCGATTCAGCTGAGCGCGAGCAGAGGCGCCTGAAAGACGCGGCGGCGGACGCCTCTGCTTCCGTCGACGCCGCCGGGCGGGCCGCGGCCGTCGGAAGCGCCCTCGACGCGGAAAAACAGATTTCCGCCCGGGCGCTGGCCGAGGTCGACGTCCTCAATCAACAGATCGCCGCGCTGCGCAAGCAACTCGCCGCAATCGAGGACGCGCTCTCGGGATCCGAGGCCGCCAACAAGGAGTCGCAGTCCAAGATCGCCGATCTTGGCCAGCGGCTGAATGTCGCACTCGCCCAGAAAGTGCAGGAACTGAACCGCTACCGATCCGACTTCTTCGGCCGCTTGCGGCAGATCCTCGGCTCGCGGCCGGACATTCGCGTCGTCGGCGACCGGTTCGTATTCGAGTCCTCGGTGCTGTTCGACGTCGGCAAGGCCGACATCAGCCCGCAAGGCAAGCAATCGCTCGATTCACTCGCCGCCGCCATCATGGACCTCGAGCGCGAGATCCCGCCGGATATCCCGTGGATCCTTCGGGTCGACGGCCACACGGACAACCAGCCGATCAGCGGGAATGGCCAGTACAAGTCGAACTGGGAGCTCTCCGCGGCGCGCGCCGTGGCTGTGGTGCAATATCTGGTGTCGAAGGGGGTGGAGCCGGACCGACTTGCCGCCGCAGGCTTCGGCGAGTTCCAGCCGATCGACCCCGGAACCGACGAAGCCGCAAGAGCGCGCAACCGCCGCATCGAACTGAAGCTGACCGAGCGGTGAACGTCTCTGTCTGGGCGTTGCGCGACTTCGATGAGCAGGACCTCCCGGCGCTGGCCGACCTATGGATCGCGGCTTGGCGGACGAGCGGTTTCGACATCGATTTCGAATCGCGCCGGGCCTGGCTGGTCCAGCGAGTCGCCGCCCATCGCGCTGACGGGGGCGAGATCGTGGTGGGCCTCGACGACGACGGCCGGCTGGCGGGCTTCGTCACGCTCGATCGAGAAAGCGGCTATCTCGACCAACTCTGCGTCGCGCCGGAGGCACGCGGTTCTGGGCTCGCCAAAGCGCTCCTCGACCATGCAAAGCGGTTGGCCCGCGGAGCTATCGAACTGGACGTCAACGAGGCCAATGAGCGGGCGTGCCGCTTCTATCAACGCGAAGGCTTCGCATCCGTGACTCGGGGCGCGAGCGCCTTGTCTGGCCTGCCGACGCTGCGCTTGCGCTGGAGCCCGCGCGACTGAACCGCTTCTTCCTCGCGGTTGCCTCGGCGAGGCAACCCGGCTAGGCCTTGCCCGAGTGAGGGGCGGCCCGCCGCGTATGGCGGCGAGCATAGGACCACCCCTCGCGCCGGGAGAAGTTATTCATGCGCAATTTGGTCATGTTGTCGCTGGCGGGAGCCGCCCTGTCGGCCCTTGCGACGCCGTCGTTCGCGGACGAACTCGTCATCGCCGTCGCCGGTCCGATGACCGGTCCGGTCGCCTCGATCGGCGATCAGATGAAGCGCGGCGCGGAAGCGGCCGCCGCCGCCATTAACGAGTCCGGCGGGGTTAACGGCCGTAAGATCAAGATCGTGATTTAAGACGACGCTTGCGACCCCAAGCAGGCCGTGGCGGTGGCCAATCTCATCGTCGGCCAGCAGATCAAGTTCGTCGACGGACACGCCTGCTCAGGGTCGTCGATCCCCGCTTCAGAGGTCTACGCCGAAAACAACGTCCTGATGATGAGCCCGGCCTCCTCCAATCCAGTGCTAACCGAGAAGGGCCACCCGACGATCCTGCGCCTCTATCCGCGCGACGACGCGCAAGGGGCCTTCGTCGCCCCTTGGATCGCCGACAAGTTCAAAGGCAAAAAAATCGCAATCCTGCACGACAAATCGGCCTACGGAATGGGCCTCGCGACCGTTGTCAAAAACAAGCTCAACGCCGCCGGCGTCAACGAAGTTCTGTTCGAAGGGATCAACCCGGGCGAGAAGGACTACAGCGCCATCGTTTCGAAGCTGAAGCACGATGGGGCGGAATTTGTCTACTTCGGCGGCTATCATCCCGAGGCCGGGCTCATCCTGCGCCAGGCGGCCGATCAGGGTTACAAGCCCCAGCTGATGACCGGCGACAGCATCGCCACCTCCGAGTTCTGGCAAATTTCGGGACCTGCCGGCGAAGGCACGCTCTTCACCTTCCCAACCGACCCCCGCCGTTCGCCGATGGCGGCGCATGCGCTGGAGCAGTTCAACGCGCAGGGTTTCAATCCGGAAGGCTTCACGCTGTTCAGCTACGGCGTCGTCCAGGCGATCGCCGACGGCGTCAAAAAAGCGGGGTCCGACGACCCGAGGGCTGTCGCCAAGGCGCTCGAGAGCGGAGAGCCCTTCGAGACCGTGCTCGGAACGGTCAGGCTCGACGCCAAGGGCGACGTGAAAGACCCAACCTACGACATCAACAAATGGAGCAACGGCAAGTACGCTGCAGTCGCCCAGTAAAGCCATCGAGCCGTGCGTCGCGGTTCGATCAGGCCGCGGCGCAAACGCCTTGCAAGACGCCCGCATTCTCGCGGACGCGGGGCCGCCTGTGCGCCTTTGTCGCGGTTGCGCTGACGTCCCTTGCCGGTTAGGCCATGCGCGGCGAAGGAGACGCCGCCGCCGCGCGCCGCGGCATGAAGACGGTCGCCCTTCCCAAGGAGACATCGTTCATGCGTAATATTCTCATTGTGTCGCTGGCGGGCGTCGCCCTGTCGGCGTTCGCCACGCCGGCGCTGGCGAACGACCTCGCCATAGCCGTCGCCGGCCCGATGACGGGCCCGCTCGCCTCGATCGGCGACCAGATGAAGCGCGGCGCGGAAGCCGCCGCTGCCGCGATCAATGACGCCGGCGGTGTCAATGGCCGCAAGATCAAGATCGTGGTCGAGGACGATTCCTGCGATCCGAAGCAGGCGGTCGCGGTGGCGAACCTGATCGTCGGCCAGCAGATCAAGTTCGTTGACGGCCATGCCTGCTCGGGCTCGTCCATTCCGGCCTCAGAGGTCTATGCGGAGAACAACATCCTGATGATGAGCCCGGCCTCGTCGAACCCAACCCTGACGGAAAAGGGCTTTCCGACCATCCTGCGGCTCTACCCGCGCGACGATGCGCAGGGCGCCTTCGCCGCGCCCTGGATCGTCGAGCACTACAAAGGCAAGAAGATCGCCATCCTGCATGACAAGTCGGCCTACGGCAAAGGCCTCGCGACCGTGGTCAAGGACAAGCTCAACGCGGCCGGCGTCACCGAGGTCCTGTTCGAGGGCCTCAATCCGGGCGAGAAGGACTACAGCGCCATCGTCTCCAAGCTGAAAGGCGCCGGCGCGGATTTCGTCTATTTCGGCGGCTATCATCCCGAGGCCGGCCTCATCCTACGCCAGGCGGCGGACCAGAACTACAAGCCGCAATTGATGAGCGCCGATGCGCTCTCCACCTCGGAGTTCTGGCAGATCTCTGGACCCGCCGGCGAGGGGACGCTGTTCACCTTCCCATCCGATCCGCGCCGCTCGCCGGCCGCGGCGAAAGCGCTCGAACAGTTCAAGGCGCAGGGCGTCAACCCGGAAGGCTTCACGCTGATCAGCTATGCCGTCGTCCAGGCGATCGCCGACGGCGTCAAAACAGCGGGTTCCGACGACCCGAAGGCGGTCGCCAAGGCTCTCAAGAGCGGCAAGCCCTTCGATACGGTGCTTGGCCCGATCGCCCTCGACGCCAAGGGCGACATGAAGGATCCGCGTTTCGACCTCAACAAATGGAGCGACGGCAAGTACGCCGCAATCTCCCAGTAGAGCGGTCGACTGTTCGTCCCTAACGCGCGCCGCGGCTCGAACGAACCGAGGCGCTATTTTTTTGAGGGCGCCTATGCACATTCTGGTGACCGGAGCGGCTGGGATGGTTGGCCGCAAGCTGACGGAGAGCCTCGTTCGGCGCGGCGGACCTCATGGAAAGCCTGTCGACGCGCTGACGCTGATCGACGTGGTCGAGCCGCAAGCGCCGGCGGATCTCGCGGAACGGACGGTCGCCCGCGCGGCCGACATCGCCGCGCCCGGCGTGGCCGAGGCCATGATCGCCAGCCGGCCGGACATCGTCTTCCATCTCGCCGCCATCGTCTCCGGCGAGGCCGAGGCCGACTTCGATAAGGGCTACCGCATCAATCTCGACGCGACGCGCGGCCTGTTCGACGCGATCCGCGCGGCGAACGTCGGCTCCGGCTATCGGCCGCGCGTGGTGTTTGCCTCCTCCATCGCCGTTTTCGGCGCCCCCTTTCCGGAAAGGATCGGCGACGAGTTCTTCACCACGCCGCTGACGAGCTACGGGACGCAGAAGGCGATCGCGGAGCTCCTGCTGGCCGACTATTCGCGGCGCGGCTTTTTTGACGGGATCGGGCTGCGCCTGCCGACGATCTGCGTCCGGCCCGGCAAGCCGAACAAGGCGGCGTCGGGGTTCTTCTCCAGCATCATCCGCGAGCCGCTGGTCGGGCAAGAGGCCGTGCTGCCGGTAACGGAGGACGTGCGCCACTGGCACGCGAGCCCGCGCTCGGCGATCGGGTTCCTCCGGCACGCCGCGGACATGGACCTTGCCGCGCTCGGCGCCCGCCGCAGCCTGACGTTGCCGGGCTGTTCGGCGACCGTTGGCGATCAGATCGCGGCGCTCGAGCGGATCGCGGGGCGCAAGGCGACGGCGCTGATCCGCCGCGAGCCCGATCCGGCGATCGAGCGGATCGTCGCCGGCTGGCCGCGCGACTTCGACGCCCGCCGGGCGCTCGCCCTCGGCTTTCGCGCCGAGACCTCGTTCGACGACATCGTGCGGGCGCATGTCGAGGACGAGTTGGGCGGGAAGGCGTAGCCTGCGCGGGAGCGCTCCCCGGGCGTTTGGCCCCTCCGTCGGTAGGAGCTGCCGGCCCGTGACCGCGTTTTTCTGACGGGAGTGCTGTAATATCAAGGACTTAAGGGTCGTTTTGAGCGATTCTTAGAACAGGACTCCAATGATTTCAAAGGCTTGGCGCGAAGTATCGAATTGTAAACACTCTCGGCCGGCCCTATTCGTGCATCGCCGCGCCGTCCTGATGGGGATGGCGGCGGCGCTCGCCGCGGGCGGCGGGGCGCGCGCCGACGCGGCTTCAGACGCCCGCCTCGCCGAGGCCGCCAACCGGATCGCCGCGCTCGAGCGCAGCGCCGGCGGCCGACTCGGGGTCGCCGTCATCGACACGGGCAGTGGCGCAACCCTGCTTCATCGCGCCGATGAGCGCTTTCCGATGTGCAGCACGTTCAAGGCGCTCGCCTCCGCCGCGGTGTTGAAGCGCGTGGACGCGGGCGAGGAGACTTCTCGACCGGTTCGTTCGCTACGGACAGGCCGACCTTCTGCAATACGCGCCGGTGACCAAAGCGCATCTCGCCGCGGGCGGCATGACGCTCGGCGAGCTCTGCGCAGCCGCGATCGACTGGAGCGACAACACCGCCGCCAATCTGATTTTGAACGCGATCGGCGGTCCGCCCGGCTTCACCGCCTTCGCCCGATCGCTCGGCGATTCGGTGACCCGCCTCGATCGCGACGAGCCGTCGCTCAACACCGCGATCCCCGGCGATCCGCGCGACACAACGAGCTCCTCTCGCCATGGCGCGAGACCTCCAGACGGTTTTATCGGCGCCGTGTTGTCGGACGCTTCGCGGAAGACCCTCGAGGCCTGGCTGATCGCCGACAAGGTTGGCGACAGGCGGCTGCGCGCCGGGCTGCCGCCGACCTGGGGGATCGGCGACAAGACCGGCAGCGGCGACCATGGCACGGCCAACACGATCGCGATCCTTCGTCCACCGAACCGCGCGCCCTTGCTCGCGGCGGTCTATTACACCGAGGGACGGGAGGCGATGGACGCACGCAACGCCGTGCATGAACAGGCGGCGAAAATCATTGTCTCGACGTTTTGACGACGAGGACCTCGAGGTGACGAGCGACGGCGGCCGAGGCTCGGAGGCGGGAGCCCGGCCGGCGGATATGTGTCATAAGGACTCGATGATCTTGTCCGACCTTGCGCGCGCCGGGAGCGCCATTGAGCCTATGGCCGGCGACGATCCGGGCTTCGGGGTTTACGTCCACTGGCCGTTCTGCCTGTCGAAATGCCCGTATTGCGACTTCAACAGCCACGTGCGCGCCGCCGCGATCGACCAGCGCCGGTTTCTCGCCGCCTTCCGCGCCGAAATCGCGCATCGGGCGGCGCTGGCGCCGGGGCGGGCCGTTCGCTCGATCTTCTTCGGCGGCGGCACGCCCTCGCTGATGCGTCCGGAGACCGTCGCCGGCGTGCTCGAGGCGATCGCGGCGAACTGGCGGGTCGAGCCCGGGGCCGAGATTACGCTGGAGGCCAACCCGACCAGCGTCGAGGCCGGGCGCTTTCGCGGTTACCGAGACGCGGGCGTCAACCGGCTGTCGATCGGCGTTCAGGCACTCGCCGACGCCGACCTTCGGGCGCTCGGCCGCCGCCACAGCGTCGAAGACGCGCTCGCCGCGCTGCGGCTCGCCGCGTCGCTCTTCCCCCGGTTCACCTTCGACCTCATCTATGGCCGGCAAGGGCAGGACGAGGCGGCCTGGCGCGACGAACTCGCCCGCGCGCTCGATCTCGCCGGCGATCACATCTCGCTTTACCAGCTCACCATCGAGCCGGACACGCCGTTCGAGCGCCTGCGCGATGCGGGCCATCTCAGCCTGCCCGACGAGGATCTGAGCCTCGCCCTGTTCCAGGCGACCCGCGAATTGACCGAGGCCCGCGGCCTGCCGGCCTATGAAGTCTCCAATCACGCGCGGCCGGGCGGCGAGAGCCGCCATAACCTCGTCTATTGGCGCTACGGCGAATATGCCGGCGTCGGCCCTGGCGCGCACGGACGGCTGGTCACGCCGCTCGGCCGGCTCGCCCAGGCCTGCGAGCGCCATCCCGAGACCTGGCTGGCCCAGGTCGAGGCGCAGGGGCATGGCCTGATCGAGAACACGCCGCTCACGCCCGAAGAGCAGGGCGACGAGTACCTGTTGATGGGCCTGCGACTCGCGGAAGGGATCGATTCCGGTCGATATCAGGCGCTCAACGGCCGCGCACTGAACCGCGAAAGACAGGCTCGCCTGATCGAAGACGGTTTCCTCGAGCGCGACCTCAACGGCCGTCTTCGGGTGACGTCCGCCGGCGCTCCGCTGCTTGACTCGGTGGTTGCGGACCTTGCCACGCCCGCGACCCACGGGAGATCTGACCCGCGTCCGGCGCGCCAAGCGTAAGGCGACGTACTGAAACTCCTGAATCCATCCAAACAACCCGCGACCGTCTTTGCGTGTCGATGGCGGTCTAAATCCGCGCTTATCCGGCGGCGGCGCTAAAACTGGCACAGGTTTTGCGCTGAAATCTTGGCGGGCTGAGTGCGGAGCGATAGATCCCTGTCAACGCCGCAAGCCGCCGGAGGCGGTGGCCAAAGGCCAGCGTTTACAGGGATCTATCGCTCGCTAAAATCGACCGCAGAGATCGGTGGCGTGGCAGCGTCGCATCGTTCTCCTCCGCAGACTTCTTACGGCTTGGCTTGGCGAGCCGCCGGATAAGCGCGGATTCTCGCCGCCGGCAACATTGCGAGCCGAAGGCGAAGCAATCCATGCCGGAGGGCGCGGCGGCGGCATGGATTGCTCGCATGGGGGTTTGCCTGGTCAAGGGGGGTCATGTTGGCATGAGGCGCTCCTTTTGCTTTTGGCGTCCGATCCGTGGTTCGAGCCTGTTTGCGAGATCCGGTTTGTAGGCCGGACCAACCTCACATCCGGTCGTCGCGTTGTTCAGCGACCGCCCCAGGATTCCGCTTTCGGCGGCGAGGCTCGGGAGGCGGTTCCATTCTTCGTTGCGGCATTTGAAGCCAAGCAATCCATCGGTCGCCGACCCGGATCGGCCGAGGCTGATCAGCCCTCGGCAGATGAGGAAGAGGGTGGAGTTGAATCCGAAGTCAGGCGGAGGGTTTCATGACGGCTCCCTCGATGACGACGCCGGCGCTGGTGAATTTCCACAGCGCGACGAACAGCTTGCGGGCGAGCGCGACGATCAGCCGCTTGCGCGCGGCCTTGCCCGTCATGCCGGGCAGCCGCCGATGGAACCCCTGCGCCAGCGCCGACGTCGGTTGATGTTGCAGCCCCAGCCAGGCCAATTGCAGCATTTTCCAGCGCAGCCGTGGATTGCCCGCTTTCGACAGGCCCTGCTCGTGCTCGAGCTTTCCGCTTCGCCAGGGCGTCGGCGCCAGGCCGGGATAGGCGCCCGCCTGCCGGCGGTTGGCGAAGGAGCGGCTCAGCCCTTCGGTCCAGAGCACGGCGGCGAACTCCTGCCCGATGCCCTTCAGGCCCATGAGTTGGGCGACGGGCGAAGGCCGCCCCTGGGCGGGCGCAGCCGCGTTCGGGCCCACGCGTTCGGCGAGCCGGGCGACGAGACCGTCGCGGGCGTCCTCGACCGCCTTGATCTGCTTGAGCAGCAATTCGAGCCGGTCGAGTTCGCGCTCGATCTGCGCTTTCAGATGCGGCGGAAGCGGCCGGCCGTCGCCCGTGCGCAGCTCGGCGAGGCGCTTGCGGCGATCCCGGCGCAACGGTTCATAGTCTCCCACCCCTTGCGAGAACAGCAGCCCCTTGATCCGGTTGACGGGCCGAACGCGCTCCTCGATCAGTTCGGCGCGCTCGCGGCAAATCCGCCGCTCGTCCTCCGCCTCGGGCGTCGGCGGACGCACCATCGAGCAAACCCGGGGCTCGCCGCGCTTATAAGGCGAGCAGCGAGCGCAACAGCGCCTCGCCGTCGATCTTGTCCGTCTTGGCCCGCCGTCGGCGGCGCGGCGTCGCGATCGAGGCCGGGTCGACCCCATGGCTCTCGCAGCCTTCCTCCTCGAGCACCCGGTGGAGCCAAAGGCCGTCCAGCCCAGCCTCCTGGATTGTGATGATCGGATAGCGCGTCCCGGTCCGCGCCTCCGCTTTGCGCTTTCAGTTCGGCCAGCAAGCCGAGCAGTCCCGAAACGTCGCCGGCCTCGACGGTGCTTCGACATCTTCTCGCCGGCCCCCGGCGACAGCGAAGTCACAAGCCACGTCGAACGGCTCAGTTCCAACGAAACGAAAATCGCGCCAAGCTGCGAACCGATAGCGGCAGTCTCTGTGAAAGGGCGGTCAAGCGACATCGGTCGTCTCCAGAGTGGTGGATCAGCAACCCCAGTCTGACCAAAGACCGGCCGCTATCCACCCCCATGGAATCTTCGTCCCCCGGGCTCTTCGACCCGGGGGTCGCTCCTCGCAATGACGGTCGCGGGCTATAGTCCCAGGCCTTGGCGCGCCGCCTCGATCAGCGACTTCGCCTCGGCATCGTTGTAACTGACCGCCGCGCCAAAGCCCCAGACGGGGAGCGGCCAGCCGGGGTCGCCCGCCGAGCGCGCGACCACATGCACGTGCAACTGCCGCACGATGTTGCCGAGGGCGCCGATGTTGATCTTCTCGGCCTGTGTGTAGCCCTTGAGCCATTCGGCGGTCTGCGCCACCTCTTCGATCAAGCGGGCGCGGTCGGCCGCTTCAAGATCGGTCAACTCGACCAGGTTGTCGCGGCTCGGCACGAGAACGAGCCACGGCCAGCGCGAGTCGTTCATCAGCAGAACGCGGCAGAGCGGCAGGTCGCCGACGAAATCCGTGTCGCGCGATAGCCGCGCGTCGAGTGAAAAGCTCACGCCGGCCAAGCCAGTCCGTGCAGACCTTTCGGCAGGTCGAGCTTTTGCGCGAGCGTCTCGGCAATGTCGGCGAGCGTGGCGCGCCCCCCGATCGGGCCGGCCGGCGCGCCGCCACCGAAAGCGAGAATGGGCACGTGCTCGCGCGTGTGGTCGAACCCCTTGTAGGTCGGGTCGTTGCCATGGTCGGCGGTGATCAGGCAATAGTCGGCAGGCCGCATCGCGGCCTCGATCTCGGCGAGGCGCTGTCGAACAATTCCAGGCACGCGGCGAAGCCCGGCACGTCGCGGCGGTGGCCCCACTCGGTGTCGAAATCGACAAGGTTCACCAAGATCAACGCGCCGTCGGGCGTGTCCTTCAACGCCGCGATGAGCAGGTCGACGTTGCCGTCGTTGCTCTTGCCCTTGATCTCGCGACCGGTGTCGCGATGGGCGAAGATGTCGCCGATCTTGCCGATCGAGACGACGGCGCGTCCCGCCTGCGTAGCGCGCTGCAGGAGGTTTCCGTCCGGAGGCGCCACGGCGAAATCCTTGCGATGGGCTGTGCGGACGAAGTCCTTCGCGTTCGTTCCGACGAACGGCCGCGCGATGACCCGGCCCACCTTCAGCGGATCGCACAGGCGCCGAGCGATGCGGCAAAGTTCGTAGAGCCGTTCGAGTCCGAACGCCTCTTCGTGCGCCGCGATCTGGAACACCGAATCGGCCGAGGTGTAGCAAATTGGCCTGCCGGTGCGGACATGCTCTTCGCCGAGCTCCTCTATGATGATTGTGCCGGACGCGCGTTTATTGCCGAGAATGCCAGGGAGCTTGGCCTCGGCGATCAGCGAGTCGGTCAGCTCCCTGGGAAAGGTGGGAATTTCCTCCGGGAAATAACCCCAGTCGAAATCGACGGGCGTTCCGGCGATCTCCCAGTGACCCGACGGCGTGTCCTTTCCCCGTGACGTCTCGATCCCGAAGCCCCACTGCCCGCGTGGCGAACCCGCGAGGTCGAAGCCCGGCGGAGCGCGGCCTGTCGAGGCCCGCATCGCGTGGCCGAGCCCAAGCGCGGCAAGACGCGGGGTCTCAAGCGGCCCACGCCGAAGTCCGTCGCGGTTGCCTAAGCCCAGCGCGCAGGCCTCGACGATATGGCCGAGCGTGTCGGAGCCCTCGTCGCCGTAGGTCGCAGCATCCCCGGCGCCGCCGCAGCCGACCGAATCGAGGACAACGAGAATTGCGCGTGCCATTGGCGCCTCACTGGCTGACGACGCCCGAGAGCGTCGCCTCGTTGGAGAAGGCGGCGGCGAACAACGCACGGGTGTAGGCGCTCTGCGGGGCGGCGAATATCGCTTTCGCCTCACCGCTTTCGACCACCTTGCCGCGCCGCATGACGATGATCTCGCTCGCCAGAGCCCGCACGACCTTGAGATCGTGCGAAATGAATAGATAGGCGAGGTTCCGCCGCCTCTGCAAATCGCGCAGCAGGTCGACGATCTGCGCCTGGATCGACATGTCGAGCGCCGAGGTCGGCTCGTCGAGCACGACGAATTTCGGATCGAGCGCCATCGCGCGTGCGATGGCGATGCGCTGGCGCTGGCCTCCGGAGAATTCGTGCGGGTAGCGGTCGAGGGTCGAAGGGTCGAGCCCCGTGTCGGCGAGCGCCTGCTCGACCACGCGACGCCGCTCGGCGGAATTGCGCTTCGTTCCCTGCGCGATCAATCCCTCCTCGACGATCTCGGCGACCGACATGCGCGGCGACAACGAGCCGAACGGGTCCTGGAACACGATCTGCATATCTCGCCTCAAGGGGCGCATCTGCTTGGCCGTAAAACCCTGGATCGGCCGCCCGCAATAGGCGATCGGGCCTTCAGAGCGGATGAGGCGGAGAATCGCGTGGCCGAGCGTGGTCTTGCCAGAGCCTGATTCGCCGACGACGCCGACCGTCTGGCCCTCGCGCACGGCCAGGCTCACGCCGTCGACTGCTTTCACGTACCCGACAGTCCGGCGGAAGAGGCCGCGCCGGATCGGGAACCAGACTTTCAGGTCCTCGGCGCTGGCGATCGTCGGCGCGCTCGGGTCGCCCGGCGGGGCGTCGCCCTTCGGCTCGGCGGCGAGCAGCGCCTTCGTATAGGGGTGCTGCGGGTCGGCGAAAACCTCGGCCATCCGGCCGGCTTCGACGATCTCGCCCCTCTGCATCACGATCACCTCGTCGGCGATGCGGCGTACGACATTGAGGTCATGGGTGATGAACAGCATCGCCATGCCCATCTTCTGCTGCAGGTCCTTGAGCAGCTTCAGGATCTGCGCCTGCACGGTGACGTCGAGGGCGGTGGTCGGCTCGTCGGCGATGAGGAGGTCGGGGCGGTTGGCGAGCGCCATGGCGATCATCACGCGCTGGCGCTGCCCACCGGAGAGCTGGTGCGGATAGGCGCCGAGCCGCTCGGCCGGGTCGGCGATGCCGACCTCGGTCAAAAGCTCGACGATGCGCTTCTTCGTGGCCGCGGCGCGGCCGAGATGGAGCGCGATGATTTCGCCGACCTGCCGCTCGATCGTGTGGAGCGGATTGAGCGAAGTCATCGGCTCCTGGAACACCATGGTGACGTTCCCGCCACGCATCTCGCGCAGTTCCGAGTCGGTCATCTTCAACACGTCGCGACCGCGAAACAAGATCTCGCCGGTCGGATAGCTGGCCGCCGGCTGCGGCAGGAGACGCACCAGCGCCTGCGCCGTGACCGACTTCCCCGAGCCCAACTCGCCGACCAGCGCCAGCGCCTTGCCCTTCTCCAGCCGGAAGGAGACGCGGTCGACCACGGTGTTGCGCTCGTCCCCTTGGGCGAAGGCGATCGAGAGATCGCGCACGTCGATCAGCGGCGGGTCGGCCTTCACGAGAAGGTCTTTCGCGGGTCGAAGGCATCGCGCACCGCCTCGCCGATGAAGATGAGCAGCGACAACAGGAGCGCGATCACCGCAAAGGCCGAGATGCCGATCCACGGCGCCGAAAGATTGGACTTGCCTTGCAGCAGGAGTTCGCCAAGCGACGGCGAGCCCGGCGGCATGCCGAGGCCAAGGAAGTCGAGCGAGGTCAGGGTGCTGATCGACGAATTGACGATGAAGGGCAGGAAAGTGAGCGTCGCCACCATCGCGTTCGGCAGAACGTGCTTGACGATGATCTTGGCATTGGAAAGTCCGAGCGCCCGCGCCGCATTGACATACTCGAAATTGCGGGCGCGCAAAAACTCGGCCCGCACGACATGGACAAGGCTCACCCACGAGAAGAGCAGCAGGATCACGAGCAGCACGACGAAACTCGGCGCCAGGATCGCCGACAGGATGATCAGAATGTAGAGATGCGGCAGCGACGACCAAATCTCGATCACCCGCTGCATGACGAGGTCGAGCAGTCCGCCGAAATAGCCCTGAACGGCGCCGGCGAAGACGCCGATCACCGACGACACGCCGGCGAGGATCAGGCCGAACAGCACCGAGATGCGGAAGCCGTAGAGCAGGCGCGCGACGATGTCGTGCCCGTCCTGGTCGGAGCCGAGCCAGAGCGGTTCGAGTTTGGAGCAGGGCTTCGTGACCGTCTCGGCGCCAGGAAACTTCTGTTTCTCGAGCGCGGTTCGGCACTGGGCGTCGGTGAGCAGCCAGGTCGGCGGTGTCGGCAGCGGCGTCGCCGGGTCGAGGATCGTGGTGGAATTGGCGAATTGGATAGGCGGCCAGATCATCCAGCCATGCGCTCTGATTTCGTCGGCGACGAACGGGTCGCGGTAGTCCGTCTTGGCCTGGAAGCCGCCGAACATCTCCTCCGGATAGTTGATGAAGATCGGGAACAGGAGATGACCCTTGTAGGACGCGATCAGCGGTTTGTCGTTGGCGATGAACTCGCCGCCCAGCGCGGCGACGAACAGCACGAGGAAGATCGCGAGCGACCACGCGCCACGCCGGTTGCGGCGGAAATTGTCGAGCCGGCGGCGGTTCATCGGCGAGAGGGCAAGACGGCGGGTCATCGCAATGACCGTTGATCGAGAGTCCCGCCGTCATCGCGAGCGCAGCGAAGCAATCCACAAACGTAAGGCGCAGCGGCGTGGATTGCTTCGTCGCTCCGCTCCTCGCAATGACGGTCCTCGGCCGGCGTTCGCACTCTCACACCTCCCGCGTTTCGAAATCGATGCGCGGATCGATCCAGGTGTAGGTGAGGTCCGAGATCAGGTTCACCACAAGGCCGAGCAGGGCGAAGATGTACAGGTTGGCGAGCACGACCGGATAGTCGCGCTGAATGAGCGAATTGTAGGAAAGATAGCCGAGCCCGTCGAGCGAGAACACTTGCTCGATGAGCAGAGACCCGGTGAAGAAGGCGGCGAGGAACGCTCCGGGAAAGCCTGCGATCACGATCAGCATCGCGTTGCGGAAGACGTGACCGTAAAGCACTCTGCGCTCGCTGAGGCCCTTCATCCGCGCCGTCTGCACATAGGACTTCTTGATCTCGTCGAGGAACGAGTTCTTGGTGAGCAGCGTCGTCGTAGCGAACGAGCCGAGCACCAGCGCGGTGACCGGCAGGGTGATGTGCCAGAGGTAGTCGAGGATTTTGCGGGGCCAGTCGAGGTCGGCGAAATTGTCCGACGTCAGGCCGCGCAGCGGAAAGATCTGCCAGAACGAGCCGCCGCAGAACAGCACAATGAGCAGGACGGCGAACAGGAAGTTCGGGATGGCGTAGCCAAAGATGACGATCGCGGATGTGGCGGTGTCGAAGCGCGTGCCGTCCTTGACCGCCTTGCGGATGCCGAGCGGTATCGAGATCGCATACGAAAGGAACGTCATCCACATGCCGAGCGAGATCGACACCGGCAGCTTTTCTTCGATCAGCCTCAAGACCGGCGTATCGCGATAGTAGCTCTTGCCGAAGTTGAAGGTGGCGTAGTCGCGCACAAAATCGAGAAGCGCTCGAGGACCGGCTTGTCGAAGCCGTATTGCTTCTCGAGCTCCTTAATGAATTTTGGATCGAGCCCCTGTGAGCCGCGGTAGCGCGAGGCGATGTCGCCAACCGCCTGCGACCCGCCGCCGCCGATCTGTCCGCCGCCGCCGCCAAAACCCGCCGTTGAGCTCTGGTCCGCGCCCTGAAGCTGCGCGATCGCGCGCTCGACCGGTCCGCCGGGCACGAACTGCACGATGCCGAAGGAGACGGCCATGATGCCGAAAATCGTCGGGATCATCAGCACGAGGCGGCGGGCGAGGTAAGCGAGCATGCGATGGTCAACTTGCCTGTGGCGAGCGAGCCGTCAAGCGGCGATCACAAGCCGATCGCCTTGGCCTTCGCCTCGTCCCACCACCACGTCCCGGGCGCGCCGACGCCGAGCCTGGGCTGGCGCTCGGGCCGCGCGAAGGCGTCCCAATAGGCGACCCAGGCCGTGTCGCGGTACCACATCGGCGCCCAATAGTGCCCGGCGCGCAGCACGCGGTCGAGCGCGCGGCAGGCCGTATTCAGCGCCTGGCGCGATTTGGCGTCGGCAATCGTCTCGACGAGCGCGTCGACGACGGGATCGGAGACGCCGGCCAGATTCGCGAGCCCTGTCTCGCCGCGGCTTCGGAGGTGAAGGCCACCTTGATTCCGCCCCCGGAGTTGACGAGCCGCCGTTCGCCGCGGTGACCACGTCGTAGTCGAAGGCGTCGGTGCGGGCCTTGTACTGGGTGGCGTCGACGATCCGGATGTTGGCCTGAATGCCGAGCTTGCCGAAGGTTCTGGATGAACGGCATCGTATGCGGCTGGAGCGCGCTGGAGAAATCGAGGAATTCCATGGTCAGGGGTTTGCCGCCCGGCAGCCTCAACACGGCGCCGTCGCGCTGGCAGCCCGCGGCGATGAGCAGATCGTAGGCCTGCTTGAGCAGCTTGCGGTCGAAGCCCGAGCCATCGCTCTCCGGTGGCGTATAGGGGTCGCCGAACACCGACGCCGGCAGCTTGTCGTGGAACGGCTCGAGAAGCTCGAGTTCGGCCGGGCCCGGCTTGCCCTTGGCCTCCATGTCGGTGTCGGGGAAGAACGACACGACCCGCTTGTAAGCGGAATACATGATGTTCTTGTTGGTCCACTCGAAGTCGAAGGCGAGTTCGATGGCCTCGCGCACCCGTGGGTCCTTGACCTGGTCGCGACGCGTATTGAGGTACCAGCCTTGCGTGCGCGACGGCTCGCCGTTGTGCAGCGTACTCTTCTTCACCCGCTTCTTGATCTTTCGCCGCGGGGAAGTCGTAAGCCGTCGCCCAGAAGCGGGAGGTGTACTCCTCGTGGTAATTGATCGCGCCGGCTTTGAAGGCCTTGAAGGCGACCTGCCGCTCGCGGTAGTATTCGAACCGCAGCCGGTCGAAATTGCTCTGGCCGAGGTTCACCGGGAGCTTGGCGCCCCAGTAGTCGGTCCGGCGCTCGTACTCGATGAATTGCCCCTGCTCGAAGGTCTTGACCTTGTAGGCCCCGGAGCCGAGCGGAGCGTCGAGCGTCGCGGCGGTGAAGTCCTCGGCCCTTCCACCAGGGCGCGGAAAAGACCGGCATGCCGACGACGATGAGGTGCGCGTCACGGCTGCGGTCC
>CAVYON010000044.1:0-52938 GCA_963770035.1 uncultured Alphaproteobacteria bacterium
GCTAAAAGATGTGTGCATCCCGTAGCCCTTGTGGGGGAGGGAGGGAGGGGGGTCGCGCCGCCCAATCATCGCAAGGAGCGAGATCTGTATTTGCAAGGTCGGCGAGACCCCCCATCCCAACCTTCCCCCACCATAGGGCGTCGAAAGACGCCCGTTTCTCGACGGGCTATGGGGGAAGGAGAACGGCCAGCCAAATCCAAGGTGCGGCGCGCCTTTCGCGCTCCCGCTCACTGCCCTGACGCCCGTCAGCGGTCAGCTGCGGCTGTCTCATCGGGCTGCACGGCTTTCAGCTTCTCGATTCCGAGCATGTTGAGCGCCAGCAATTCATAGAACGGCTCGCTCTCGCCCTTGCGCATCTTGCGGATGAAATATTTCTCGAAGCCGATCTTCGGCCGCATGCACCCACTTGCCCGACGACGACCAGTTGACGTTGCGCGGCGGAATCTGCGGCTGGGCGACGAAGGCGATGCCGTTGTCGCCGAAGTCGGCGAGGCAGATGGCGTTCCACGTCGCCTGAAAGCCCGGCTTCCCGCCGCGCAGGATCTGGCCGATGTTGCGCGCCGTCGCCGTGACCATCGATTCGATCATGAAGCCGGTCTTCGGCACGCCGCACGGCACCGGCGTCGGGCCGGTCGGCGGGATCGCGACGCAAACTCCGACCGAGAAGACATTGGGATAGGTCGGGATTCTGCTGATGCTTGTCGATGATGACAAAGCCGCGCGGATTGACCAGTCCTTCGATGCCCCGCAACGGCGCGATGCCGCGAAAGGCCGGCAGGATCATCGAGAAGCCGAACGGCAGCTCCTTCGTCGCCTTGACCGAGCCGTCGTCGGCGACCTCCTCGACGGTCATCTTGCCGTCCTCGACCCTCTTGATCCGCGCGCTGGTGATCCACTTGATGTGGTGGTCGCGCATCTCGCTTTCGAGCAGGCCCTTGGTGTCGCCGACGCCGTCGAGGCCGAGGTGGCCGACATAGGGCTCGGACGGTCACGAAGGTGATCGGCACCCGGTCGCGGATCTTGCGGCGGCGCAGTTCCGTCTCGAGGATGAACATGAACTCGTAGGCCGGGCCGAAGCAGGAGGCGCCTTGCGCCGCGCCGATCACGATCGGGCCGGGATTCTTGCAGAACGCCTCGAACTTGGCCCCCGCTTTCTCGGCGTGGTCGATGTGGCAGATCGATGTGGTGAACCCGTCCGGCCCCAGGCCCTCGATCTCGTCGAACGCGAGCTCGGGCCCGGTCGCGATGATCAGATAGTCGTAACGCAGCTTCGACCCGTCGGCGGTTTCGAGCGTGTTGTCCTTCGGGCGAGAGCTTCGTCACCGGGCTCGGCTTGAAGCCGATGCCGCGCTTGGCGAAAGTCGGCTCGAGATCGATCTGCAACGGCTTCGCGCTTGCGCCAGCCGACCGGAATCCAGGGGTTCGACGGAACGAAATGATAGAGGGGGTCCTTGGTGACGACGGTGAGCTTGTCCTCGGGCCGCATCTGGCCCTTCATCTCGTAGGCCATGATCGCGCCGCTGAGGCCGGCGCCCATGATCACAATGTCAGCCACGTCCTTATTCCTCCGAAGTTGCCGGACCGCCTCACAGGGGCGTCTCTCAAATGTCAATATTATTTGAATATTAGAATATGTCAATCGCGAGGGCGGCGAGTCTCGACGCCTGCGGCAGTCCAATAGTTCAACCGTTTCCGCGATGTCCGTACGCCTACTCAGGCGCAGAGTCGCTCGGTGGTCCCTAGGACGAAAACCCAATCCGTTGGACCTGGTTTCGACCCGTTGCGGAGGTTCAATGTGGTAAAGAAATCAAGAATTTCGCACCACGCGAAAATACGTAAAATCCTTAGATTTTTGAGCTAAGGGCACGCGAATACGAAAGCGCCTGCGACGAGAAGGCAAGTCCGTCGCGCCGCCTTCAAATAATGAGTGTTATGCGACTTGGCGGGAGATCGGTGTTAGACTTCGCTTAGGCGAGCGGCAATACGCTCCGCGACGCTGATGTGTGTGGACGTTAGTTCGCAAATCCAGTCCGTTCCGCTTCCGTGGGCAAACAGGAAAAGCTCCGGTGCAGTCAGGGCGTTGCGGACTATTGCGAGCCGGTATTGTCCTTCAGAGAAGCTTTCATTCATCGCCCGCTTCATCGCCGCGTATTCATTAGGCGAGAGCTCCACGGCTAGAGCAGAGCCTGACAGTCCCTTCACCTCCACGCATAGGCTCCTGCCAACCTGCGTGCATTCTAGGTCCCAGCCGCAATTATCTCTTTGCCGGTCGCGCGTTTCCTCGCCAAGCCAACTCCGCACGAAGGCGATAGCGGCAGCCTCGACATTAGCGTTGTGCGCGGCGTCGGGAGCGCAAGGCCAGCCCCCGGCCGCTCCACGTGGACCCACTCCGGTGTTTTCGCTCGAACCGGAATCTGTCGCCGGTGTTTTTCCTACGACGAACTTTTCGAGATCAGCGGCGACGCCGTCGCCAAGTAACCTGCCGCTGAATGGTGTACGCCAGATCCACTCAGATCGCTTTATAGCGAGAAGCGTATCTTTGCTGGCTAAAACTTGTTCCGTCGAAGGGTCGACGAGCTTCTCAAACTTGATCGAAACGACTGGAGTTCCAGAAGTGCCCGTTTCGTGATTGCTATTAACTCGGCCATAGCCGATTATTGCTGGTCCGAGCCTCCCTTGGACCAGGAGGAAAACACGCTCACCGGGAGTTGCGTGATTATTCCGGAATCGCCACCTTACCTCAGTTGTATCCCCGTCACGTAGACGTCGTACCAAGTTCTGGAGTTCCTCCAGAGGAAATCCGTGCTCGGGGCTCTCCGAAGCGGGCCTAAACGTGATCAGAAACGACGCCATATTCGCCCCTTTGATTATCCTGCCCTCGCGATGGGTGCAATGGTATTGGCGAAGTAGTGCAAGAAAGTCCGCTTCCGGACCCTTGCCGGTCGCCGCCGTCAACACGGATGGAGTTTTGACCCTAAGGCGCAGGCGCCTCGGGGGCCAGCTTGGGCGCGTACCATTCGAGTTTTTTGCGCAGGCTGACGACCGTCCCCAGGATCACGATCGAAGGACCCCGCAGGTCCGCGGCGGCGGCCTCCGCCGCCAGGGTTCCGAGGGTCGCCGACACGACGCGCTGGTTGGGTCGGGTGGCGTTGTCGACGATCGCGGCCGGAAGATCGGGGCTGGCGCCGTGGGCGAGGAATTCCCGCATGAGCGGTTCGAGATTGCGCAGCCCCATGTAGATCGCCACCGTCTGGCGGGGCTGAATGAGCGCCCCGAAGTCGAGATCGATCCGCCCGTCCTTGCCATGGCCGGTGACGAACACGCAGGCCTGGGCGTGGTCGCGGTGGGTCAGCGGAATGCCGGCGTAGGCCGAGGCGCCGATCGCCGCCGTCACGCCCGGGCACACCTGGAAGGGGACGCCGTGCTCGGCCAGCGTCTCGATCTCCTCGCCGCCGCGGCCGAACAGGAACGGATCGCCGCCCTTGAGGCGCAGCACGCGCTGGCCCTCCCGGGCGAGGCGCACCAGAGCGCGCTGATCTCCTCCTGCGGCAATTCGTGATGGTCCGGCCGCTTGCCGACATAGACGCGCCTGGCTTCGCGCCGCACGAGAGTCATGATCCGGTCATCGGTCAGGCGGTCGTAGAGCACGACGTCGGCCTTCTGCATCAGGCGGAAGGCGCGAAAGGTGACGAGGTCCGGGTCGCCGGGACCGGCGCCGACCAGATAGACTTCGCCCGCGGGCGAGGCGCGCTCGGACGCCCAGCGCTCGATCTCGGCCGCAAGATGGGTTTCCGCCGCGTCCTCGTTGCCCGCGAGCGCGGCCTCGGCGATCGGACCTTCGAGCACGGTCTCCCAGAACCGGCGCCGCATGGTTTGCGAGGGAATCGCCGTCGCGAGCCGGTCGCGAAAGCCGCTCATAAGCCCGGCGAGCCGGCCGTAGGCGGATGGGATCAGCGACTCGAGCCGGGCCTTCAGCATGCGCCCGAGGATCGGCGAAGCGCCGCCGGTGGAGACCGCGATCACCAGCGGGCTGCGGTCGACGATCGAGGGCATGATGAAGTCGGAGAGTTTTGGCCGGTCGGCGACGTTGACCAGCGCGCCGGCGCTTCTGGCGGCGCTACGCGCCCGCTCGATCACGCCGTCGTCCTCGGTCGCGATGAAGCAGAGGCTGGCCGGCGGTAAATCCTGCGGCGTGGGTTCGCGCGGCGCGTGGCGGAAGTTCGGCAGATCCTGCAACCGCACGAACTCGTCGCTGAGCTCGGGCGCGAACACGGTGACCCGTGCGCCGGCGCGCAGCGCCAGTTCGGCCCGCCGCGCCGCAACGACGCCTGAGCCGACCACGACCGTCCGGCGGTCGCGCATGGTGACGAAAATTGGCAGATCGCGCATCAGGTCCGTCCCGTGAGCTCCGCAAACGTCGCGCCTTCGCTCAGGCCGCCGCCGCGAGGCCGCTCCGCTTCCGCGCGCTCCACATCGTTCTCGCCTTCGCCTCCGCCTCGGCCGCGCTTTCCGCGACGCCCAGCGTCCGCAAGGCGATCGCGAGCGTGCCGACGACCGCGGCCTCGCCGTACGCGTCCTCGAGGTCGCCGCGCCACAAGGCGGCGAGGCGCGAAAGATCCATCGATTCGTCGGGCGCCTGGCGCGGCTCATCGATCATCGGAGGCCAGCGTTCTTCGAGCCCCTTCCCATCGACGACCATCATCACGTCGCAGGGCTTGCCCGGACGCCGTTCGATCTCGCCGCCCTCGCCGCGGAACACGGCGAGCCGAGGCTGTCCGAGAACCAAGCCGGCATCCCGATGGATCCGCATGTAGCCGGGATGGAAGACGCCCTGGAGCATGGCGGGCGCCCCAAACGGATTGAGCATCCGCACGAAGGTGTGGACCGGCGAGCGAAGCCCGAGGATCGGGCGCAATTCCAGCATGTCGGCGATCGGCGGGCTCAGCGAATCGATCGGAAGATAGGCGAAGCCGTCCCGGTCGATGCGTTCCGCCGCCTGTTCGAGGCTCGCGGCGACCGGGACGCCGAGCGCCCGCAACGCCTCGCCGGTGTAGACGCGCCCCTCCGTGTGCGCTTCCGCGCCATGCATGAAGACCCGCCAGCCGTTGCGCGCGAGAAGGAGCGCCGACAGGATGAACCACGGCAGTTGCCGGCCTTTTCCGGCGTAGGACGACCAGTCGAGATCGACGCGCGGCGCGCCCGCGGGAGGGGCGAGGCGGGCGCGGGCGGCGCGGACGAAGCCGGCGATTTCCTCGGGGCTCTCCTCCTTCACCCGAAGCAACATCAGAAAGGCGCCGAGTTGCTCGGGCAGGACATTTCCGGCCAGGATCATCGCCATGGCCTCCTCGGCTTCGTCGACGGTCAGCGAGCGGGTCAGCGTCTTGCCGCGGCCGAGGATGTTGACGAAGCGGGCGAACGGGTGCGGGTCTCGCTTCATGCCGGAAGGGTCCTTTCGCGGCTCGTGCGCCCAACCGGCCGGGATGACCGGCGTGACCTTTGCGAGCCGGCGTGATCGGAAGCCTGGCGAGCGCAACGCCGCTCATCCCGAGCAGGGCTGCGGGTGCGGTCGGGACGTAGCGCGCGATCGCGCCGTCGTCAAACCAACGCGAGGTTTGCGCCCCGCGGCTGGCGGCGGCGCGGGGTCGGCGAAGGCGCTCGAGGCCATCGAGCGCGGCAGGCGACTGTGCCGCTCGAAACAAGGGCGCTTGACCGAATAAGGCAAAATGCGACAAGACGTTCGGTGACGTTAGGCATTTTCCGTTTCAAAACTCGGTCCGGTTCGGGGGAACGATCCCGTTTCCGGAACGTTCAACGTGTCGATATCCGTCTGAGCAGGAGACGTTGCAGTTTTTCGCTGCCGCTCGTTGGACATTGCCGTTGACCTGGCCGATTCCTGTTCCCAACTCGGGGGCTTGCGAATCCGCCAAGGCGCAGAGGTGAAGGAGCCAATAGCCCGTGAGCGCGCTTGACGAAATTGCGTCGATTGATGATTTGCGCAAGCTGCCGCAAAGCAGCTTGCGACAGCTCGCCGAGGAATTGCGGCAGGACACCATCGCCTCTGTCTCTGTGACGGGCGGGCATCTGGGCGCGAGTCTGGGCGTCATCGAGCTCACCCTCGCTCTGCACTATGTCTTCGATACCCCCCACGACCGGCTCGTTTGGGATGTCGGCCATCAGGCCTATCCGCACAAGATCCTGACCGGACGCCGCAACCGGATGCGCACGCTCCGGCAAGGCGGAGGTCTTTCGGGCTTCACCAAGCGCTCTGAAAGCGAGTTCGACCCCTTCGGCGCCGCGCATTCCTCGACCTCGATCTCGGCCGCGCTCGGCATGGCGGTGGCGCGGGACCTGAAACAGGAGCGCCGCAACGTCGTCGCGGTGATCGGCGACGGCGCCATCTCGGCCGGCATGGCCTATGAGGCGATGAACAACGCCGGCGCTCGCAATGAGCGGCTGATCGTCATCCTCAACGACAATGAGATGTCGATCTCGCCGCCGACCGGCGCGATGTCCGCTCATCTCGCCCGGCTCGTATCGGGAGAAGCCTACCGGCGCCTCAAGAATCTCGGCAAACTCGTCGCGACCCGCTTGCCGCAATTCTTCTACGAGAAGGCGCAACTCGCCGAGGAATTCGCACGAAGCTTCTGGACGGGCGGCACGCTGTTCGAGGAACTGGGTTTCTTTTACGTCGGCCCGCTCGACGGCCACAATCTCGACCATCTGGTGCCCGTCCTTCGCAACGTCAAGGCGGCGAAAGAAGGCCCGATCCTCGTCCATGTCATCACAAAAAAAGGCAAGGGCTATCCGCCGGCGGAGGCTTCCGCCGACAAATACCACGGCGTCCACCCCTTCGACGTCGTGTCCGGAAAGCAGGCGAAGCCGAAGCCGAACGCGCCGAGCTACACCCGGGTGTTCGGCGAAAGCTTGATCGCCGCGGCGCGCAGCGACGACAAGATCGTCGGGATCACCGCGGCGATGGCCTCCGGCACCGGGATCGACCTCTTCAAGCAGGAATTCCCCGAGCGCGCCTTCGACGTCGGGATCGCCGAGCAGCACGCGGTGACCTTTGCGGCCGGCCTCGCGACCGAGGGCCTGAAGCCATTCTGCGCCATCTATTCGACCTTCCTCCAGCGCGCCTACGATCAGGTCGTGCACGACGTCGCCCTTCAGAATCTGCCGGTGCGCTTTGCGATCGACCGCGCGGGCCTGGTCGGCGCGGACGGCCCAACCCATGCGGGGTCGTTCGACATCGCCTATCTCGGATGCCTGCCGAACTTCACGCTGATGGCCGCCGCCGACGAAGCGGAGCTGAAGCATATGGTCGCGACGGCCGCCGCCCATGACGCGGGTCCGATCGCCTTCCGCTTTCCGCGCGGCGAAGGCGTCGGCGTCGAGATGCCGGAAATCGGCGAGCCGTTGCCGATCGGCCGTGGCCGCGTGCTGCGCGAAGGAACCAAGATCGCCATTTTGTCTTACGGGGCGCGGCTCGCCGAAGCGCTGAAGGCGGCGGACGACCTCGAAACGCGGGGGCTCTCAACCACTGTCGCCGACGCGCGCTTCGCCAAGCCTCTCGACGTCGATCTCATCCTGAGATTGGCGCGCGAGCATGAAGTTCTCATCACGATCGAGGAAGGAGCGGCCGGCGGATTCGGCAGCGCGGTCGTGCAGACGCTTCTTGTCCATGGGGCCTTGGATCATGGGCTCCGGGTCAGGGTCATGACTTTGCCCGACCTCTTCCTTGACCACGATCAGCCCGAAAAGATGTATGCGAGCGCTGGGCTCGACGCCGCCGGGATCGTCGCCACGGCGTTCAAAGCCCTCGAAAAGCCCGTGCCCGCGCGCGCCGCGGCGCGTTAGGCGCTACTCGAACACAGCGATGCACGAAGGACAGTGGGGACCAGACAGCTTGGACCGGGCCGACCTCGCTGGGGGCGAGGGACGCGCGCGCGGTTCGTCGGCTTCTGCGGCGCTCGTGACCGGCGCAAGCGGGTTCGTCGGCTCCGCGATCGCGGCGGCGCTGCGGACGGGCGGTCAATGCAAGGTCGTCGCCTTCGTGCGTCCCTCGAGCCCGCGGACAAATCTCGACCCCAGCGACGCCGTCGTCGTGGGCGACCTCAACGATCGCGCTTCGCTCGCGGCGGCGCTTAAAGGCGTGCGATTTCTATTTCACGCGGCGGCCGACTACCGGCTATGGGCGCGCGACCCGGAAGAGATCCTCCGCAACAACGTCGAGGGAACTCGCCGGGTCATGGAGGAGGCGCTGAAGGCGGGGGTCGAGCGCATTGTCTATACGAGCAGCGTCGCGACGCTGGAGATCCCGGATGGAGCGCCGGGCACGGAGGAGAATGCGCTCGCCGAGGATGCGGCGATCGGCGCTTACAAACGAAGCAAGGTCGTCGCCGAGCGTCTCGTGCAGACGATGATCGAAAGGGACGGCTTGCCCGCCGTCATCGTCAATCCATCGACGCCGATCGGGCCGCGTGACGTTCGGCCGACGCCGACCGGCCGAATCATCGTCGAGGCGGCGTCCGGGCGCATGCCCGCCTTTGTCGACACCGGTCTCAATCTGGTCCACGTCGACGACGTTGCAGCCGGCCATCTCGCCGCGCTCGAACGCGGGCGTATCGGGGAGCGCTATATCCTCGGCGGCGAAAACGTTTTGCTCGCCGACATGCTGACGGATATCGCCCGGCTGGTTGGCCGACGGCCGCCGAGACTGAAGCTTCCACGGCGAATGCTCTATCCGATCGCCTATGGGGCGGAATGGATGGCGAGGCTGCGCGGCGGCGAGCCTTTCGCCACGGTCGACGGATTGCGGATGGCCAGCCATCGCATGTTCTTCGACGACGCCAAGGCGCGTCGGGAGCTCGGTTATGGCTCGCGGCCCTATCGCGAGGGTCTTGCCGACGCGATCGCCTGGTTTCGCGCACAGGGTCGCGTGCAATGATCGCGGCCCTGTCTTGGCTTGCGCTCGCCGTCTGGGTCTACCTGCTGCTCGGCAGGGGAGGGTTCTGGCTCGGCCGCGAACGCGACGATTGGGCGGCGCCGCCGGGGGACAACGCCGGGGAGAGTCCCTGGCCTTCGGTCGTCGCGGTCATCCCGGCCCGCGACGAAAGCGATATGGTCGCCCACAGCGTCGGCTCGCTTCTGCGCCAGGACTATCGCGGCCGGTTCTCGGTCGTGCTCGTCGACGACCAGAGTACGGATGGGACGACGGCGATCGCTTCAGCCGCCGCGCGGGCGGCGAGCGCGCAGGATCGCCTCCGCGTGGTGGCGGGAACCAGCCCGCCATCCGGCTGGACAGGAAAACTGTGGGCGATGCGACAGGGCCTCGCAACGGTCGAAGCGTGCGACGACCCGCCCGAATGGGTGCTCTTCAGCGATGCCGACATCCGCTACGCGCCGCATGTGCTTTCGCGCCTGGTTGCGATCGCGCGCGCAAGGCGAACCGTTCTGACCTCACTGATGGTCAAGCTCAATTGCGAAAGCGCGGCCGAGCGCTGGCTTGCTCCGCCCTTTGTCTTTTTCTTCCAGACGCTCTATCCGTTCCGCTGGGTGAACGATCCGGGTCGGCGCGTGGCGGCCGCCGCGGGCGGGTGCATGCTGGTGAGACGCAAGGCCCTTTACGCAGCCGGGGGGCTCGAAGCGCTGCGCTCGTCCCTGATCGATGATTGCGCCCTCGGCCGGCGGATGAAGCGGCAAGGCCCGATCTGGCTCGGCCTTACCGAGGACGTTCACAGCCTGCGTCCTTATCCGGCCTTCGCCGATTTTCGGCGGATGGTGGTGCGCTCGGCCTTCGCTGAATTGCGCTATTCGCCGCTGCGCCTCGCGGCAGCGATCGGCGGGATGACACTCGTCTATCTCGCCCCGCCGCTTTTTGTCGTCTTTTCCCGTGGCGGTCCGCAGATTGCCGGAGCGCTGGCCTGGGTGCTAATGGCCATCGCGATCGCGCCGACCTTGCGCCTCTATCGACGTCCGCTCGCCGCCGGGTTCGCGCTGCCCGCGGTCGCCGCGGTCTATACCGCCTTCACGATCGAATCCGCGCTGGAATATTGGCGCGGTCGAGGCGGTCATTGGAAAGGCCGCTTCCAGGCGCCCGCGCGGGAGGCGGGCCAATCATGACGACGGCGACCGAAACTCTTTCCGGCAAGACCAGCCGCGACGAGAATTTTCCGGTCGCCTCCTGGCTGCTGAGCGAGAGGCGTCGCGCGCCAATCCTCGCCTACTACCGATTCGCGCGAGCGGCCGACGACATCGCCGATCATCCGAATCTGCCGGCCGTCGAGAAGCTCCAGCGGCTCGATCGGCTCGACGACGCGCTCTGCGGACGGGGGCCGTCCGACCCGGAGGCCGAGCCTCTGCGCATCCAGCTCGGCCTCAGACAGCTGAACCCACGACACGCCCTCGACTTGCTCGAGGCTTTCCGTCAGGACGTCCGCAAGGCTCGATACGCCGACTGGGGCGAACTCATGGATTATTGCCGGCTGTCGGCGGCGCCGGTTGGGCGCTTCGTCCTCGACGTGCACGAAGAGGACAAGAGCCTCTGGCCCGGATCGGACGCCTTGTGCGCGGCGCTGCAGGTGATCAACCACCTGCAGGATTGCGCAAAGGATTTCGCTCAGCTCGACCGCGTCTATCTGCCCGAAGATATCCTGCGGCGGCACGGCGCCTCCGTCGCGATGCTGAGCTCTCCCGCTGCGCCGCCGGGGCTGCGCGCCGCTCTGGCGGAGCTCGGCCGGCTCACGAGCGAGCTCGTCACGCGCAGCGCCCCGCTGATCCCCGGTATCCGGGACGCGCGGCTCGCCGCCGAGATCGCCGCGATCCACGCGCTGGCGCGCCGGCTCGCCCGCGGTCTCGAGAGTAGAGATCCGCTGAGCGAACGTGTCCACCTCGGCAAGGCGGGCCTCGCCCTGGTCGGCGGACTGGGAGCGCTCAGGTTTCTTGCCTCGGCGATGATCAGGTCGATCCGCCCGCGGCCAAGGGGTCTTCCATGAACGCCCAGTCCGTCCAAACCGCGCCAGTGCCGCGCAGCTCGTTCTATGCCGCAATGCGCATATTGCCGAAGCGGCAGCGCGCGGCGATGTTCGCGCTTTACGCCTTCTGCCGCGCCGTCGACGACGTCGCCGACGAGCCTGGCCCGGAGACGCCCGCAGAGCGGCTCGCCGAGCTCGAGCGCTGGCGCGCCGATATCGCCAAGATGTACGCGGGGCGGCCGTCGCAGCGGCTTTCCGATCTTGGTCGGGCTGTCCGCGACTTTAACCTGCAACACGCGGACTTCGAGGCCGTCATCGACGGCATGGCGATGGACGCGGCGGAGGATATCCGGGCGCCGGACTGGGCCACTCTCGACCTCTATTGCGATCGGGTTGCGGGCGCGGTGGGGCGGCTCTCGGTCCGCATCTTCGGACTGCCGGATGAGCAGGGGGAAGCGCTTGCCCATCACTTGGGCCGCGCGTTGCAGCTCATCAACATTCTGCGCGACATCGACGAGGATGCGACGATGGGCCGGCTCTATCTGCCGCGCGAGACGCTCGAGTTGGCCGGCGTGAAAACCAGCGATCCGCTCGAAGCCGCCGCCGACCCAAAGCTCGCCGCGGCCTGCCCCGAGGTGGCCGCCCGCGCGCGCGAGTATCTCGGCAAGGCGGAGGCGATCATGCACGCGGCGCCGAGGGGCGCCGTCAAGGCGCCGCGTCTGATGGCCGCGGCCTACGGCTCGATCCTCGACCGGATGGTCGCCGAAGGCTTCGCGCCGCCGCGCAGGCGGGTCGGGGCGAGCCGGCCGCGCGTGCTCGCTGCGCTTCTGCGCTACGGCGTCCTGTGAGCGCTGGCGCCGTCCATGTCGTCGGGGCCGGCGTCGCGGGTTTGAGCGCGGCGGTGCGCCTTGCCGAGGCGGGCCTTCGCGTGATCGTGCACGAGGCGGCGCAGGCCGCGGGCGGTCGCTGTCGCTCCTATCTCGACCAGACGCTGGGCCTGACGATCGACAACGGCAATCATCTGTTGCTGTCAGGCAACCACTCCGCCCTCGACTATCTCGACCGCATCGGCGCGGCCGCCAGTATGACCGGTCCGGGCGCCGCGACCTTCGACTTCGCCGACCTCGGGAACGGCGAGCGATGGCGGTTGAGCATCAACGACGGGCGCCTTCCATGGTGGCTGTTCGACCGCCGCCGACGAGCGCCCGGAACCGCGTTTCGCGAATATCTGGCGCCCCTCCCGATGATTTTGCGTGCGCCCGCGTCCGAGACGGTCGGGGAAGCGATGACGTGCGCCGGGCCGCTCTATGAACGCCTGTGGCGCCCGCTTCTGCTCGCCGGCCTCAACACGGAGCCGAAAGAAGGATCGGCCGCGCTCGCGGCCGGTCTCATGCGCGAGACGCTCGGCGCCGGCGGACAGGCCTGCCATCCGCTGGTCGCGGCGCACGGCCTGTCGCAGAGCTTCATCGATCCGGCGCTGGCCTTCATCGCCGCGCGCGGCGGGGAGACGCGCCTCGGCGAGCGGCTGCAGGCCATTCGCTTCGAGGGCAACCGCGCGGTCGCCCTCGTGTTCGACGGCGCGCCGGCGCGGCTCGGCGACGAAGACGCCGTCGTGATCGCCATACCGCCTTCGGCGGCTCAGGATCTCATTCCCGGCCTTGTCGCGCCCGATGAATTCCGGGCGATCGTCAACGCGCATTTCTGCGTTGCGCCGCCGCCGGGCCAGCCAAAGATTCTCGGCGTCGTCAACGGACTGGTCGAATGGCTGTTCGCTTATCCGGGTCGCCTGTCGGTGACGATCAGCGGCGCCGACCGGCTGATTGATCGTCCGCGCGATGAGCTTGCGATCGAGATCTGGCGGGATGTCGCCGCGCTGACCGGACTTCCGGCCGAGCCGCTTCCTCCCTGGCGAATCGTCAAGGAGAAGCGGGCGACCTTCGCCGCGACTCCGGAGCAAAACAGGAAGCGTCCGCCTTCGCGCACCCGTTTCGACAACGTCGCGCTCGCCGGCGACTGGACCGCAACCGGCCTCCCCGCGACGATCGAAGGCGCGGTGCGTTCAGGCTATAAGGCGGCTGCGACCCTTCTCGAGCCGGCCCGGCGCCGGCGCCTGGCCGCGTGAGTGCTTGTTGATGAACGTCGCGCTGAATCATTCCGAGGACCTGCCGTCGGCGGAGGCGCTCGAGCGTCACATTTCGCGCGCCGCGAAGGCGTTGCTGGCCGAGCAGCGCGAGGATGGTCACTGGTGTTTCGAACTCGAGGCGGACGCGACCATTCCCGCCGAATATGTGCTGCTCAGGCACTTTCGCGGCGAGGCGCCCGACCTTGAGCTCGAGCGCCTGATCGCCGTCTATTTGCGCCGGGTGCAGGGCGATCACGGCGGCTGGCCGCTCGTCCATGCCGGCCCGTTCGACATCAGCGCCAGCGTCAAGGCTTACTTCGCGCTGAAGATGATCGGCGACGACATCGACGCGCCGCACATGGCCCAAGCGCGCGAGGCGATCCTGGCGCATGGAGGCGCAGCCCGCAGCAATGTCTTCACCCGCTTTTCTGCTCGCGCTCTACGGCGAGATTCCGTGGAGCGGCGTGCCGACGATGCCGGTCGAGATCATGCTGCTGCCGCGTTGGTTTCCCTTCCATCTCGACAAGATTTCCTACTGGGCGCGCACGGTGCTGGTTCCGCTTCTGGTGCTGCAGGCGCTGAAGCCGAGACCCGTCAATTCGCGCGGCGTCAGGGTCCAGGAGTTGTTCGTCGCGCCGCCGGAGACCGTTCGCCGTTGGCCGACGGGCGCGCATCAGGCCTGGCTCGGCGTGAAGATATTCGGGGCCATCGACTGGCTGTTGAAGCGGGTCGAGCCGGTCTTTCCGACCGGACTGCGCCGGCGGGCGATCGACAAGGCCGCGGCTTTCGTGACTGAGCGGCTCAATGGCGAAGACGGCCTCGGCGCAATCTATCCGGCGATGGCGAACGCGGTCCTGATGTATGATGCGCTCGGGCTTCCGGCCGATCACCCCAATCTCCTTGCCGCGCGGCGCTCGATCGACAGGCTGCTCGTGGTCAAGTCGGACGAGGCCTATTGCCAGCCCTGCCTGTCGCCGGTCTGGGACACGGCGCTGGCGACCCATACTCTGATGGAAGCCGGCGGCGAGGCGAGCGCCGCTGCGGCGAGGGCGGGGCTCGACTGGCTGGCGCCGCTGCAGGTGCTCGACGTCAAGGGCGACTGGGCGGCAACGCGTCCCGACGTCCGCCCCGGCGGTTGGGCGTTCCAGTACGCAAACCCGCATTATCCCGATCTCGATGACACCGCCGTCGTGGCCATGGCCATGGACCGGGCCGATCGCGGCGGCCTCACCGGCGCCCCGCACGCCCATGCGGAGGCAATTGCGCGCGCCCGCGAATGGATCGAGGGCTTGCAGAGCCGCGACGGCGACTGGGCCGCCTTCGACGCCGACAACACCCATTCCTATCTCAATCATATCCCCTTCGCCGACCACGGCGCGCTGCTCGATCCGCCGACCGCCGACGTCACGGCGCGCTGCGTCTCCCTGTTGGCCCAGCTCGGCGAGACGGCCGCGACGAGCCGCACGCTCGCCCGCGGCGTCGAGGCGCTCCTCAACGATCAGGAGAAGGATGGGAGCTGGTTCGGCCGTTGGGGGATGAATTACATCTATGGCACGTGGTCAGCGCTCTGCGCCCTCGCCGTCGCAGGCCAGGGCCGGCAATCGGCGCCGATGCGCCGCGCCGTCGCCTGGCTCGTCGGAATCCAGAATGCTGACGGCGGCTGGGGGGAGGGCGGCGACAGCTACAAGCTCGGTTACCAGGGCTACGAGCCGGCGCCGAGCACGGCGTCGCAGACGGCTTGGGCGCTGCTTGGGCTGATGGCGGCGGGGGAGGCCGACCATCCGGCCGTCGCCCGCGGCGTCGCCTACCTCGCGGCCAGCCAGGGCGACGATGGCTTTTGGAACGAGCCGTTCCACACCGCGACCGGCTTTCCGCGGGTGTTCTATCTCCGCTATCACGGATATTCAAAGTTCTTTCCGCTGTGGGCCCTGGCCCGCTACCGCAATCTCAAGCGGGGGAACAGCCGCGAGGCGCTTTTTGGGATGTAGCGATTTCACGGTTGCCACGCGCTTTTGGCCGGCGGTTCCGCCGGCCCCCCGTTACAACCCGCCCGCGCTCGGTCTCGCGCCCCGTCTTCGCCCGCCTGTTCTTCACCTGTTCCGGCCTGATAACGCGCCGATTTACCCTGTTCTGGTCAGTTTTGACCGCCTGTTCCGCGGCTGCTCCAGCCCGCAACCGGTCGGTTGTAGATCCAGCAAGGCATGGATATTGCATCGCTTAAGCGAATGCGGCGCCGATCGCGGCGCCACAAAACACCTGTTATGCAGGACCAGGACTCGGTCCGTCAGGCATGGGGATCCGAGCGTCCCCAATTTGGAGTCGCAAGGATTCGCGTTAGACCGGGCCGGCTCGCGCTCTTATTGGCTCTGCGCACGGCTCGCGCAGGCCGCCGCCCCGGGGATCTGTCATTCGCACATCGATTAAAGTCGCCGGCCTTCTGGGGCTCGCGCTGTTCGTCTTCTTCCTCGTCGACAGCGGCGCCGAGGACGTCGGCCGGATCATGCTCATTCTTGGATGGCGCCTCGCGCCGATAGCCCTCTTCCACGTGGTCCCGCTCGTGCTCAGCGCGGTCTCCTGGCGCACGCTGATTCGAGCTGCCTGCCGGCCCCGCCTGGCGACGGTCCTCTGGATCCGCTGGATCCGCGAGTTGATCAACTCGCTCCTGCCGGTTGCCGGGGTCGGCGGCGACTTCGCCAGTGTGCGAACTCCTCGCCCACCAGGGAGTCCCCGGGGTGGACGCCGCGGCGTCCGTGGTGGCCGACACGACCGTCGGCGTGGCGACCCAACTCGTCTTCGTCCTCGCCGGGGTTGCGCTGCTCCTCGCCCGAAACCGTGGAGACGGGGCGCTCGATCTGGCGTACGCGCTTCTTGGCGGCCTCGCCGTTTTCGTCGCCCTGATCGCGGGCTTTCTGCGCGCCCAGCATCGCAGTCTGTTTGCCACTGTCTGGCGGTTTGCCCACAGCCTGGCGCCAGCCCAGGGACTTGCGGGCCTCGAGGGCGGGGCGGCGAAGGTCGATGACGCCATCGTCGCCACCTACCGGCGCAGGGGGGCCTTGGCGAGCGCAAGTCTTGTACGCCTTGCGGATTGGGTGGTCGGCGCCGGCGAGGTCTGGCTTGTCCTCTTTTTTCTCGGCCGTCCGTTCGGCGTGGTCGACGCCTTCGTCATGGAAAGCCTGAGCTCGGGCGTACGCGCCGCCGCCTTCCTGGCGCCCGGAGGGCTGGGGGCGCAGGAAGGCGCCTTCGTCCTGTTCGGTCACCTATTCGGACTGCCAGCCGACGTGGCGTTGGCGATTTCGCTGTCAAAGCGGGTGCGCGAGCTCGCTCTGGGCGTGCCTGGCCTGATCCTCTGGCAGTGGATCGAGGGCCGTCGTCTGATTGGACGGAGAGCGCGGGCCTAGCGACCCGGCGTGATCGTCGCTGGCGACTCTGTCACGGGAGGCAAGCCCAGCGCTTCGCGCAAGTCCGCCCGGCGGCTCTGATAGTAGCTCGACCGCAAGAAGCTGTAGAAGTCGATCGAGGCGTTCTCGGCCTCCTTCCACTGGCCGAGATGCACGACAGCGCCCAAGCCGCCGACGCCAACTGTCCAGCCCCAACCCAACCTTGTCCCCACCGACCAACCGACTGGGTCGAGCACCAAATCCACTGTCCCGCCGACCGAATCGCGCGTGGTCGAAGGACCGAAATAGGGCGCCTCCACGAACGGCCCGTCGGGAACGCCCCAGACGAACAGGGTTTGACCGAAATCGCCGGTCTGCTGCTGGAGGCCCCCCGCCGACGCGACGTCGAAAAGACCGCCCAAGCCGAAGGTCGAATTAAACAGGAAACGCGCAAAGGTGACGGATGCGGCGTTGAAGCGGCCCTGAAGAATGTCGTTGCCGAAAATCCGCGGCTCTTTCAAATTCGCGTCCAGAGCGGTCAGCCGACTGAGCACCGGTCCGGGAACCGCGGCTTTGACGACATTGGCGGGCGGATCAATAAGAACCTGGTTCAGCTTGAGGACGTTACGATTGAAACTCTCGTTCGGATCGTTGATCGGCATCGACGGATCGCGAGGGATGCCCGCGCAAGCGCTGAGCAGCGCCGCAAGCCCCAAAACAGTCGTCAACATGGCCCAGCGATCCGCGCGCCCCATTCGCCAATGATTCCCTTTGATTATCGTGCGGCGCGCAGACCTTGCTCGCGGCCTTTCGGACCATCGAACACGGACCAGCGCCGCTTCCTGAGAAACAGGGACCCTATTGCAAATTAGGCTAGCAGAGCCGGTGGGCCCCGACTATCACTGTTTTGCCACAGTACCCACGCAAAGCGCAGCTTCGCTACGATTTTGAATCGTGTTTTCCCTGGGTGGCCAGAAGCGCGGGCTGGAACAGCACGGCGGCGGAGAGCGTCGTCGCCAGCGACAGCGCCATCAATTCGCCCATGCTCGACGTTCCCGGGTGGTGGGAAAACCAAAGGCTGCCGAAGGCGGTCGCCGTGGTGCAGGCGCTGAACAGGACCGCCCGCGTGAGCGGAGCTTGCAGGAAGTTCGTCTCTCCCGCCCGCCACGCCATGACGTAGTAGATCTTGAACGCGACCCCGACTCCGAGCAGGAGCGGCAGCGCGATAATGTTGGCGAAGTTGAGCTGCAGGCCAATCGCCACGCAGATTTCGAGCGTGACGACAATGGCGACCAGCAGCGGCACGAGCGTCAGCGCGACGTCGGTCCAGCGGCGCAGCACGACGAAAAGGATCATCGCGATGGACACGAGCGACAACGCCGCCGCCTGAAAAAAGGCCTTCACGATGGTCGCCGCGGCCTCGACGATGAAAACCGGCGTCCCGGTCGCCTGCGGCGCGGCCTTGCGGACCGCCTCGACGAAGCGGCGCAGGACCCGGTTGTCGTTGGCGTCGCCCTTGGGCGCGACCTCGATCCGAACCTCGCCGTTGGGGGCGACCCAGGCGCTCTTGAGGTCGGGCGGCAGCGAGTCGAGCGTCACCGGTTCGGCGCTGAACAGATCCCGCACTTGCTGGAGCATCGTCAGGAGCGGCGTCACCAGCAGGCGCTCGACCTCCTGCCGCGCCGCCGGCGGGGCCTTGGCGAGCCGGGTCAGGGCTTCGGCCAGCCGTCGGGCCTGGGCGGCGGCCGGGCTGTCGGCGCCCGCCGCCACGCTCGAGAGTTCGCCCGCCGTGGTCTCAATCGCCGCCAGGGTTTCGGCCGGAGTTGGCGCTGGCTTGACCATATCGGGGCTCATCGTGTTCTGGAAAAAGAAGCTCGCGTCATCGATAAGGGCGAGCTTCTCTTCCTGGTCCTTCGGGATGAAGTTCTCGAGCGTGCGTGCGTGTGCGACTTCCGGAAGGGCCTCGAGGGCCTTCGCTGCGTTCGTCGCCTGAGCGAGATCGGGCTCCAGAATTTCGATCGTGTTGGGGCTCGTGTCCGGATCATGCATCAGGTCGAGGAGCGTGGAGACCGACTCGACCTGCTTCGAGCGAAGGTTCAAGGGATTGAAGTCGAATCGCAGGTCCTTGAGCAGCGGCAGGCCGAGGATCACGGCGGCGAGCGTGAGTCCGACGACCCAGTTGCGGCGACGCTCGAGGAAATGGTCGAGCGGCGCCAGAGCCGCAAAGCCGATCGGGGCCTGCTCGCCCGCAGGCCTAAACGCCGCGAGCAGCGCCGGCAGCAGGGTTACGGTCGTCACGAATGCGATGATCATGCCTGTTCCCGCGATCAGGCCAAGCTCGGAGAGCCCGACATAGGCGGTCGGCAGAAACGAATAGAACGCGGCGGCGATCGAGGCCGCGGCGAGCAGCAACGGCCCGGCAACGCCGCGCGCCGTTGCTTCGATCGCCGCGCCGAGATCGCGGGTCTCGAAGCGCTCAGCCCGGCAACGCACGCTGAACTGGATGCCGAAATCGACTCCCAACCCAACGAACAGGACAGCGAAGGCGATCGAGATCAGGTTCAGCGTCCCGACCATCCAAAGACCAATGGCGGCGGTGAAGACGAGACCGACCGCGAGATTGACGAGAACCGCGGCGATAATCCGCACCTGCTTCAACGCCAGCCAGAGGATGAGGAGCACCACCATCATCGTGATGGCGCCGTTGAGCGCCGCGCCGTCCGCGACGGTGGCGAATTCGTCGTCATCGATCGGCACCGAACCGGTGAGCCGCACCCTCACGCCGTTCTCCGGCGTCAGGCCAAGCGAGGCAATCGTCGCCCGAATCGCCTTGGTCGCTTTGCCGCCGGGCTCAAGATCATTGTAGTCGAGCACCGGCTGGATATCGACGAAGCGGCGCAGTTCGGACGATTCGGGCGGCCGACCCGAAATGAGCCTTCGCCAGGAAAAGGAAGGATGTTTCCCCTGCAGGACTCCCTCGACGGCGTCGGCGATCGCGGCAATCGGCGGCTCGATGTCCTCCAGCGTGGTCTTGCCGTGCTTGATTCCATCAATAGCCTGCGAAATGGCGCCGAGGACGCCGCGCAAACTCGGATCGGCTGCAAGGGTCGCGAGAAACGGCTCCGCTTTGATGAGCTGGGCGGTGTCATTGCGGACATCGGCGACAGACCGGAACAGGATTCCCTCGCGAGCGAAAAACGGGCCGCCATCGGGACGGCTGACGGTGTGGATGAGGTCCTTCCGCGTCTCCAGCGCCTTCGCCAGGGCGGAGGCCGCCTCGTCTGCGCCTTCAGCCGTCTTCGCGTCGACGACAGCGACGATCAAGTCGGTCCGCTGCGGGAAGAGCGCATTCAGCTTGATCTCCTGCCGCCGCCAGGGCAGCGAGCTCGACAGGAGCTTGCTCGAATCCGTCGTGATGGAGAAGTGGCGAACGGCATATCCGGCTGCGAAGGCGGCGCCGACGAGGAAAAGCGCGATGACGAGCCACGCGTGGCGGGTCGAGATGCGCACGGTTCGGGTGACCGCCTCGGCAATCATGGGACTATGGGTTGTCGTCATGGTCGGGGTGGAGCGCATCGATCGCGTCAGGTCAATCGCAATAGAGTGCGACCGCAGCATGGCGGGCGGTTGCCGAATGAATGCGGACCGTGATTCCGCGACAACGAGGCGAAGCGAGCAACCCTTGGTCAGGGCGGACGGCTCTGGCGTTGCCCTCCCGCGCGTGCCCATGGCGAGGCGTCGACGTGAGAGGGGCTTGCCTTCGGCTCGATCGCTCCTTAACTGGAGCGGAACTCCCCAAACGAACTCGGCGGATCCATTCCCGCCGTCTGGCCAAATGGGATATCCGCGCAATGAAGGGCTTCACATACCGCCTGGGTTCCACGATGCGCGTCGTCGCGGCGTCGCTCGGACTTCTTTCCTTCAGCCCGGTTTTCTTGAGTCCGGTCTCGTCGCACGCCGAAGCGTACGCTCCCGCCGCGCGACGCATTGACTCCTACTATCAGCAATTGTTGCCGACCCTTCGCCTGGCCGGGCAGCTAAGCGTCGGGGAGCGCTATCGTCGCTTCGCGCCGGCGATAACGTCCACCTTCGACTTAGGAACAATGACCCGGCTTGCAACCGGGCAGGCGTGGGGCAGCTTCAGCGAATCCCAGCGGTCTCAAGTCCGCGAGGCCTTCACCCGCTTCCTGATCGCCGACTACGCCCACCAAGTCAGCGACTACTCTGGGCAGAGCTTCGTCGTCGAGCCTCAAACGACTCCGGAGACGCGTGGCGGAGGCGAAGTGGTCAAGACGCAGCTCTTGCAGCCTGGCGGCCGGACGGTGCAGATCAATTATCTGGTTCGTGGCGGGCGCATCGTCGACGTGTATTTCAACGGTACGGTGAGTGACCTCGCGACGCGGCGCGACGAATTCGCCTCGATCCTGGCCGGCGGCGGCGGAGCGGAAGCCCTGGTCAAGACCCTGAATGAGCGAACCGACAGGTTGCTCGGCAGCTGATCCCATCAGGCGCCGGTGTCGCGCGTCGTCGTCGTCTGCGGGCTGAAGCGCGAGGCCTCGATCCTGGCGGGCGCCGGCCACTTGGCGGTTTGCGGCGACGCTCCGACCTTGCAGCGCCGGCTTGCGGAATCCGGGACGTCGAGGCCCGAACTGGTGATCAGTTGGGGCCTGTGCGGCGGCCTCGATCGTCGGCTGCGTCCCGGCGATCTGGTCGTTGGCGTGGAGGTCGGGTCCGGCGACGAGCGCATCCAGACCGACGAGGCCGTGGCTTCCCGACTGGCTGAGCGTCTCGCGACGGCGAAAGTTCGGGTCTCGCTTGAGCGGTTTGTCAGCGTGTCAGCGCCTGTGCTCATCGCCAGCCGGAAGGCGCAACTTCGCGACGCGACGGGCGCCGCGGCCGTCGACATGGAAAGCCTGATCGCTGGGCGATTCGCGCGCGAACGCGGCGCTCCCTTCGCCATCCTGCGCGCCGTCGCCGACCCTGCCGAGCGCGACCTGCCGCCGCTGGCGGCGACCGCCACCGATTCCGAGGGCCGCGTCAACGCGCGCGCTGTTGTCGCGGGACTCTTGCGTTCGCCGGGACAGATCGCAGAACTCGGCTCGCTCATGCGCGACAGCCGCGCCGCTTTCGCCGCGCTAGAGCGTTGCTGTCGCCTTCTTCCTGGCCTTTTCCTCGGCCTCGGCCGCGCGGATCTCTGAAAGCTTCTGCGTGACGGTCTTGTCGAACACAAAGACCGCGGGGCGCTGACCTTCGAGCGGAATGTCGGGCGTCATGGGGCCTTCGGTCCGCACGCCGCGCAACGCGACGCCCAGCGCCTTCCACGGCTTCGTCATCGTGTCGCCGACGGCGGTCGCCTCGAAACCGCTGTGGACCATGCAGTCGGCGCATTTCTCGTAACGGCCGGTTCCGTAGGCGTCCCAGTCGGTTTCCTCCATCAGCGCCTTGAAGGATTTGGCGTAGCCCTCGCCGAGCAGATAGCAGGGGCGCTGCCAGCCGAATACGGTGCGGGTCGGGTTGCCCCAGGGCGTGCAGTGGTAAGTCTGGTTGCCGGCGAGGAAGTCGAGAAACAATCCGGACTGGTTGAAAGCCCATTTCCGGGCGCCGTCTCCGCGGCGGAAAATCGACCGGAAGAGCTGCTTGGTGGCGGTGCGATTGAGGAAATGCCTTTGGTCTGGCGCGCGTTCATAGGCGTAGCCTGGCGAGACGGTAATGCCGTCGACGCCGAGCGCGGTCACCGTGTCGAAGAAGTCGGCGACCCGCGCCGGATCCGCGTCGTTGAAGAAGGTGCAGTTGATCGTGACGCGGAAGCCCTTGGCCTTCGCGAGCTTCAGCGCGGCAACGGCGCGCTCGTAGACGCCCGGCTGGCACACGGATTTGTCGTGCATTTCGCGATCGCCGTCGAGATGAATCGACCAGGTGAAATAGGGACTGGGCTTATACTGATCGATCTTCTTTTCCAGCAGGAGCGCGTTGGTGCAGACGATCGCAAACTTCTTGCGCTGAATGACGCCCTCGACGATCTTCGTCAGTTCCTTGTGCAGAAGCGGCTCGCCGCCCGCCATGACAACCACCGGCGCGCCGCATTCGTCGACCGAGGCGAGCGCGTCTTCAACCGAAATCCGCTTGTCGAGGATCGCGTCGGGATAATCGATCTTGCCGCAGCCCGCGCAGGCCAAATTGCAGCGGAACAACGGCTCCAGCATCAGGACCAGCGGATAACGCTTGCGGCCTGCGAGGTGCTGTCGGACCACGTATGCGCCGACGCGGACAATTTGGCGGAACGGTATGCCCAATGTGAAGTCCTTACCGATCAGGGAAAGCTCAACGCTCTCAGCTCAATAGTTCTGCGGGAAGACGGAAACTCACGGTTTCGCTCGGTCCGTCGAGACTCGACACTTCGGACGGCTTGACCCGCATCAAGGTCCGAACGACCTCCTCGACGACGACCTCCGGCGCCGAGGCGCCTGCGGTGACCCCAACGACGTCCGCATCGCGCACCCAATCGGGATCAATCTCACTCGCGTCGGCGACGAGGTAGCTCGGAAGACCCGATTCCTCACCGATTTCCCTTAGTCGATTGGAGTTCGAACTGTTGCGTGCGCCCACCACAATAAGCACGTCGGCGATCTTCGACAATTCCCGCGCCGCGGTCTGGCGGTTCTGGGTCGCATAGCAGATGTCACGGATCTCTGGCCCCACGACGTCGTGGAAGCGTCGCCGCAAGGCCGCGATCACGCCGCGCGTGTCGTCAACGCTGAGCGTCGTCTGGGTGATGTAGGCGATTGGGGTCTCCGGGGAGATCGGCAGCTTCGACACGTCCGCTTCGGCGCCGACGAGATACAATTCGCCGTCGATTTGACCGAGCGTTCCTTCAACCTCGGGATGCCCAGCGTGGCCGATGAACACCACGGTGCGCCCTTGCGAAATGTATCGCCGGCCCTGGATATGCACCTTAGTGACCAGCGGGCACGTGGCGTCGAGCGTCGGGAGCGAGCGCTCTTTAGCCTCGTCCACAACCTTCCGTGATACGCCATGAGCGCTGAAGATCGTAATTGCGCCCTCAGGGATTTCGTCCAGTTCATGGACGAAAAGCGCGCCCTTCGCCGTCAGCGATTCCACGACATGACGGTTGTGAACAATCTCGTGGCGCACATAAACCGGCGCGCCATACTTCACCAGCGCCCGCTCGACGATGTCGATGGCGCGAACGACTCCCGCGCAAAAACCCCGCGGCTGGGCAAGAACAATCTTCATTCCTTGCTCCTCTCGCCCCGGCTGGGCGCGAAAACGCCGCTCATTCCCGAATCTGCGCGCTTCCATAAATGTGCGAAACCAATATTGTTATGCTGCGACGATTGCGCAAGCAAGAACTCGACCGCTAGCGCCTCAGCAAAACAGGCGCCTCAAGCCCACCAGGGTGTCGGCATGCGGCTCTGGTTCATAAACGCGCCATTCGCCCACTTTTCAGGCGGCGCTGCGTCGCTTATTTCCGCCTTTGGTCGAACCCGGCGACCCCCCACGCCTCTTTGGAACTCCACTGAGAACCTGTGTTCCCGCGGAACGAGTGAAGTCGTGGCGATTTGGATATTCGGGTTTGCGCTACGGCGCGCGTTTGGTTAAGGTCGCGTTAGCGGGACCGCGCGGGCGCAGATGCGAGCGCTGGACATGAAAGCTCTTTGCTGGACTGTAGTTGGACTCGTTTCCTTGGTCACTAGCGTGGCCGATGCCGAATTTGTTTCTCGACCGCACCCGGCGAAACGGCCGACGCGCGAAGCCGCCGCGCCGAGAACCGCAAGCATTGGCAGCGTTCACTTCACCGACCCCTCCGCGTCCCCGGGCCCCGCCTGGAAAGCGATGAGCGAACAGTTTTCGCCGAGTCGGACGAATCCACCCGTCAGTCCTCAGGGGGGATTCTCCTTGTCCGCGGGCCGCGAGTCTCCGGATGCTCCCTTCACCGGCGGCCTGAAGTTGCGCTTTTGATCTTCGTGCGCGGCCCGGCCGACCTCGTATAGACAGGGTCCGGGTCGATCAATGGGCCGGAGTCATGTGACCTCAAGTCCGTATCGTTTCCTCCAGACGAGTCCGGCCGTCGTCTCGCCGACCGGCCGGTACTCGCACCCGATCCAGCCGCCATAACCCAGTTGGTCGATCCGCCGGAACACGAAGTCCCAGGCGATTTCGCCGGTTCCTGGCTCGTTCCTCCCCGGAACGTCGGCAAGCTGCATGTGAGCGACCAGCGGCATGAGCTTTTCCATCCGCCGCGTAATGTCGCCCTGCGCGACCTGGCAGTGATAGATGTCGAACTGCAGGCCGACGCGGTCAGGTCCAATCGCTTCGACAAGCGCGGCGCCCTGCTCCTGGGTACGGAGGAAGAAGCCAGGAATGTCGCGCTGGTTGATGGCCTCCAGGACGAGCTTGACGCCCGATCCTTTCGCCGCCTCCACCGCCCAGATCACGTTGGAGGCATAGATGGCCGCGGCGGCGTCGCGGCTCACGTCCCGCCGCTCAATGCCCGCCATCACGTGAACCAGCCCGCAATCCAACGCGCTGGCATAGTCAAGCGCCTGCTTCAATCCGTCACGAAACATCGCCTGTCGCCCGGGCACGGACGCCAGTCCCGCCCCGCCCCCGTCGGCGGGATTTCCGGCGGGCGTATTGATCAGGATCTGCCTGAGGCCGCAGGCGCGCAGGCGCGCGCGCAGATCCCCCACGGAATAGTCATAGGGCGAGGGGTACTCGACCGCGGTGAACCCAGCCCGCGCCGCCGCGTCAAAGCGATCGAGAAAGGTCGCTTCGGTGAAAAGCCAGTTCAAGTTTGCGCATAGCCTTGGCAGGGTGGAACTCCTTGGATCGCAGTCGCTCGGCCGCCATATTCCGTGAGCCAGAGCCGGCGTGGCGGCTCGTTGTGAAGACTAGCCGTTTTCGATGAATGCGTCGCCCACATCGGCCTGACCGGGTCACTGCGGGAACCGCCGCCTTCGATTCCGAAACCGCAGAGCGCTTCGGGCACGCTATGAGACCTCGGGTCTGCGCGGGCCGGGAAGGCCCCGGTGTCCGGTCGGTCACTTGGAAGCGGAAGGCAAGGTCTTGGCCTCGGCGACCTTCGTTGCGACGACGGAAAGCATTCCGCGCATGAGGTCGAAGGCCCGCTGCTCATCCCTCTTCTCGATCGCGAGGAGAATCTCGCCGTGTGCGTCGAGATCGCCGACAGAATGGCCGAAGATCGCGTTGGTGATAGGGGCGGTCAGAGAAAGCGCCGTTCGCACGAGGGCCCCGAGGGGCTGATAGAAGCGATTGTTCGTCGCCGCAATGATCGCCTGGTGGAAACGACAATCGGCTTCGACCGGGTCGTAGCGGCCGGCAGCCAACTCCCGCATGAAGCCGTAAGCCTCCTCAATTCGGGCAAGTTGAGTAGGGTCCGCCCGCCGCGCTGCAAGGGAGGCGGCCTCAGGCTCGAAACCCAGCCGCAGTTCGAGGAGTTCGATGACAATTCTGCGGTCGGGCGGACTCTCTCGCAGCCATCGCAGCACGTCCAAATCAAGAAGGTTCCAATCGGAGACCGGCCTCACTTCGGTGCCCCGCCGCGGGCGCGAACCGACCAAGCCTTTGGCCGTCAGCATCTTGATGGCTTCACGGACCGCCGTTCGGCTGATCTGAAGCTCCGACGAGAGAACGCCTTCGTTCGGAAGGATGTTGCTGACGCCGAAACGACCCGCAACGATCTCGTGTCCGAGGCGGTTGACGAGTTCGACCGTGATGTTTCCGGAGCCAAAGCTGCCGAAGGCCCGGTGGGCCCTGGGAATGTCGCGCTCGGCGTGCGCACCCCCGTTTGTCGTCCGTAAGCCCACAAGTCCGTCCCGGTGGCGTGGCGCCATTCGCAGTTTCCAAACCTTCAGTCGAGCCGCCATTCCAACGCCAATCAGAGCCTCGCTCAGATCGCGCTCGTGATCCCGCCGTCCACGTAAATCATCTGGCCCGTGACGAAGCTCGAGGCGTCCGAAGCCAAAAAGATTGCAGCGCCAATCAGTTCGTCCGTTTCGCCCCATCGGCCGAGCGGGGTCCGGTTTACGAGCCATTCCGAGAATGTGGGGTTCTTCGTCAAGGCTTCGTTGAGGTCTGTGCGGAAATAGCCGGGCGCGAGCCCGTTGACCCTCACGCCCGAGGCGCCAAGCTCCGCCGCCATAGCCTTTGTCATCATCTTCATCGCGCCCTTTGAAGTCGTGTAGGGCACAATCGACGGACGGCCAAGCTCGCTTTGCACGGAACAGATGTTGATGATCGAACCTCGCGCCCGAGCAATCATGCCCGTTGCCGCAGCCTGCGCGACGAAAAATGGGCCGTAGACGTTGGAGCGCATGATCGCATCAAATTTGTCGGCCGGGAAATCGACGAATGGCGCACGATACTGTATTCCCGCGTTGTTCACGACTACGTCGAGTGCGCCGAACTGCTCTTCGATTTGCTTGACCTCGCGTATGACGGCCTCACGGTCGGCCACATCCGCGATCGACGTCGAGGCGGCGAACCCCTCGTCCTTCAGATCGCGCGCCGCCGCTTCCGTTCGCTCCCGGTCGCGACCGTTAAGAACGACGGTAGCGCCCGCGCGCGCTAGGCCGCGCGCGAGACAGAATCCGATGCCCCGGTTGGAGCCCGTCACTAGAGCGACTTTTCCGTTCAGTGCAAAAAGGACGTCGAGGTAACTCAATGGCGGTTCCTATTGGGCTGCGCTTCGGCCCCTAGAACTGGAGATGGACCTTGACTGAGCGCGTCTTGTCTGCCGCAAGATCGAAGGCCGGAATCGGATCGGAGGCGGGGACGGTGGCGGTCAGGAGCGCTCCGACCTGAACGGTATTCCGAGCGATATAGTCAATCGCCACGCGGAATTCATCATCGAAGCGGAAGGCGCCGATCACATTGATCTCCTTGGTCACAATCGTTGACATGTTGATTTCAGGCCGCGCGCCCTGGCCGACGCAAACGACGGTTCCGCGTGGCTTGACGACGTCGAGCGCAGAGACGGTGGCCTCCGCGCTGCCGGACGCCTCGAAGACGACGTCGAAGGTTCCCTTGCCGCCGCCGAGGCCGGTGAAGCGATCGGCTTCCTTTGCGACGTTGATCGTTTCGTCGGCCCCGAGGTCGGCTATGCGGCGCAAGGGCTCCTCGATCAGATCGGCGACGGCGACCCAGCCCGCGCCGGAGCCCCGCGCGACAAGGGCCATGATCGTGCCGATCGGCCCGGCGCCCAGCACCAACAGCCTCTTGCCCAGTAGCGACCCAGCCCGCGTCGCGGCGTGCAGGCAGACTGCGACCGGCTCCGCAAAGGCCGCCTCGCTGAGACTCAGCGCGTCGGGAATCGGAATCGCTTGCTCCGCGTTGCAGACCAACGTCTGGCGAAAGGCGCCGTCGATATGGGGCGTCCGCATCGCGCTGCCGTAGAAGCGCATGTCCGAACAATGGTTGCGCAGGCCCTTCCGGCAAAATGCGCATACGCCGCACGACATGCTCGGATTGACGACCACGCGCTGGCCGATTCGGAGGGGAGTGCCGTCGCGGCCGGCGTCGATGACGACGCCAGCGATCTCGTGCCCCAGAACCATAGGATGACGAAGCCTTACGGCGCCGAACCCGCCTTGGCGGTAATAGTGTAGGTCAGATCCGCAGATGCCCCCGACCCCGATTTTCACCCGCACGTCGTTTGGGCCGAGCGGCTGGTCCGCCACTTCCTCGTAGCGCAGGTCCTTGGGGGCGTGGATGACAATGGCTTTCATTGATCGCGACCCAAAATGTTGAGACGGAACCTCGAAGGTTTGCGAATGGTCAGCCCGGCGTAGGGGCCTCCGGGTCGATCAAGCGCTTCGATTTGAGGTCCGACCAGAAGGCGGGAGGAATAGGCTCCTGAACATGCGCGGCGTTTGCCGTGGCTTCGCTCGCCCGGACTGCGCCCGCAATCACGGAGATGACGGCTGGGTGGGCAAGCGGAAACTGCAACGCCGCAGCGGGGAGGCTTACGTTATGGGCGGCGCAAACGGCTTCGATGGCGGCGACCTTCTTCTGGATCTCGGGAGGAGCGATCGAATAGGCGTAGGTCGCGAGCGGACCCGACCCCGTCGCTAGAATCCCAGATGCGAAAGGCGCGCCCACGATCACCGAGACGTTGCGCGCAAGGCACCGCGCCATGCCGCCCCTCAGGCCAACCTGTTCGAGGAGGGTATAAGGGTGGGCGACCAGCGCAAAATCGAGGTCGATCTTGCCGATGAAGTCCTCCATCGCCTCCGGTAGATTGAAGCCCATGCCGACCGCGCCGACGTCGCCGGACCGTTTAAGCTCCGCCAGCGCCTTGACCCCGCTCTCCAGCAGAACGCGCGCGTGGCCGACGACAGCGTCGCCGAGAAACCCTCGATCGAGGTCGTGGATGACCAAGCCGTCCACGACGGGAATGCCCAGCCGCTGCAACGCTTGCTCGTAGGAGCGCATGATCCCGTCGTAGGAATAATCGAACAGGACGTCGAAGCTCAGCCCTCCGACCCAAGGCGACCGGTCGAAAGTCTCCGGGTTGCGCGGGCGCTTCAGCGTTCGGCCGACTTTGGTCGTGACAAGGAAGCCGTCGCGAGGCTTCGATCTCAAGAACGATCCGAGGCGCAGTTCCGAGAGGCCACGTCCGTACCAGGGCGCGGTGTCGTAGTAGCGCACGCCGGCGGACCAGGCGGATTGGAGCGCAGCCTGTGCAGTCGTCTCCGGTAGCGTCTCAAATAGGTTGCCGAGCGGCCCGGTGCCCTGCCCGAAAGGTGGAAGCGACAGGGTTGTGGTCCCAACCTGCATCCTCGACGTTAGATCGACAGGCACTTGCCCACCTCCTCCCTGGGAACGCAGCGCCAACACGGAGCGCGCCAAAACGCCGCACGGGACGAAACGCTGGCGGCTTGACTCATATGATTTATACTATAAAACGACGGAATGTGAAGGCCGCAATCGGGCCCGTTTAAATGAAGCGAATCCACGGCGTTCGTGGTGTCGCTTGGAGGCGGGGCAGGACTTCTCATAAGGCTGGGGCTGGGGCGCACACGCGTTCGGGCCGGCCGGAAAAGGGAGGGAGGAAAATGGCGTTGAAAAAAATTCTTGCGGGAGGCCTCGCAGCGACGCTGGCGCTCAGCGTCTCCTTGGCGTCGGCCGCCGAGAAGAAGACGCTCGTCTTCGTCGTCAACGGCGCTTCGGACTTCTGGAAGATCGCCGAAGCGGGAGTAAAGAAGGCGCAGGCGGAGCTGCCGAACTACAATCTCGAATTCAAGTATCCCGAGCAGGCCGCCGCCGCAGTCCAGCAGCGCGTCATGGAGGACTTGGTCGCCTCTGGCGCTGCGGGCATCATGGTCAGCGCGGTTGATCCGAAGAACCAGACGGAAGGCCTGAACAAGATCGCTTCTCAGACTTTGCTCTTCACCACCGACAGCGACGCCCCTCAGTCGAAGCGCGTCGCCTACATCGGCTCTTCCAACACCGATCTCGGAAAAGAAGCCGGCAAACTGATGCTGAAGGCGCTGCCCGACGGCGGAAAGTGCGTCGGCTTCGTGGGACTGCCCGGGGCCGACAACGCTCGGGAACGCATCGACGGCGTCAAGGAAACGCTCAAAGGCTCCAAGGTGGAGCTCATCGACGTGCGCGCCGACGAAATCGACCCCACGCGCGCCAAGCGCAACGTCGAGGACGCGCTCGCCGCCAACCCCAACATCAGCTGCCTCGTCGGCTTCTATTCCTACAACACGCCGCGAATCTATGAGGTGCTGAAGGAGGAAGGCAAGCTCGGTCAGATCAAAGTCATCGGCTTCGACGAGGACCCGATCGTGCTTGGCGGCGTGAAGGAAGGCGCGATCGTGGGCACAGTCGTCCAGCAGCCGTTCGAGTGGGGCTATCAGGGAATGAAGCTGATGGCGAAGGTCCTTGAGGGCGACAAGTCTGGCGTCCCGGCGAACGGCGTCATCATCGTCCCGGGCAAGGTCATCGATCAGTCAAACGTCGACGGCTTCATGGCCTCGATGAAGACGATGCTCGGCAAATAGAACGAGCAAAGCGGGCGCCGCAGATCGGCGCCCGCCTCCAAGGCTTGGGCGGTCTCATGAACTTTCTCGAACTCGTCGAGATCGCAAAGTTCTACCCAGGCGTGATTGCGCTCGATCGGGTGACTCTGTCGATCGCGTCGGCCGAGGTGATCGGATTCGTCGGAGAGAACGGCGCCGGCAAATCGACGTTGATGAAAGTGCTCGGCGGTGTGGTTCAGCCGACCGGCGGCTGCATCCGCGTCGACGGCGTCGAGCGCGCACCTTTCACCGTCGTCGACGCGATGCGCGCTGGGATCGCCTTCGTTCATCAGGAGCTCAACGTCTTCGACAACCTCGACGCCGCCGGAAACGTGTTCATCGGCCGCGAACCGTTCGCTGGCGGCTTTCTCAAGCTCATTGATCGCAAGAAGCTCTATGCGGCCGTGCAGCCGTTGCTCGACCGGTTGGGCGTAGACTTCGGCCCGGACACGCCCGTCGCGGAGATGTCGCTGGCGCAGCGTCAGCTGCTAGAGATCGCGAAAGCGCTTTCGCTGAACGCGCAACTCGTCATCATGGACGAGCCGACGTCATCGCTGACCCTTTCCGAGACCGAGCGGCTGATGCGCGTGATCGCCTGGCTGAAGGCGCAGGGCGTCAGCGTGATCTTCATCTCGCATCGGCTGAACGAGGTGGAAGCCTGCGCGGATCGCGTAGTCGTGTTGCGCGACGGGCGAGTGGTCGGGGAACTCGATCGCGCGAACATCAGCCACGACGCGATGATCCGCCTGATGATCGGACGGGATCTGAAGGCCCTCTATATCGATCCCGCGCCGAATCGCCCGAAAGGAACGACCCTCGAAATTGTAGGCGTCCGTACGGCGGCCTATCCGGACAAGGAGGTGAGCCTCGAAGTGGGCGGCGGGGAGATCCTCGGCCTTGCAGGCCTTGTCGGGTCTGGCCGAACGGAACTCGCGCGCGCGGTCTTCGGCATCGACCGGCTGCGCGGCGGCGTCGTGAAAATGAACGGCGAACAGATCGAGATCCGCGCCCCGCGGGAGGCAATCGAGCGCGGCCTCTTCCTGGTTCCCGAGGATCGCAAGCAGGCCGGCCTGCTGCTCGACGCGTCCATCGCTCAGAATATCTCGCTCCCCGATCTGCGCTCTTACGCGCGCGCATTCCTCGTGCGCAATCAGCCGGAGCTCGACAACGCAAACCGGCAGAAGCAGCGCCTCGACATCAAGGCGCCGACCGTGATGGCGGACGTCGGGACCCTTTCGGGCGGCAACCAGCAGAAGGTCGTGCTCGCCAAATGGCTGTCGATGCAGCCCAAGGTGATCATCTTCGACGAGCCGACGCGAGGCGTCGACGTCGGCGCCAAGCATGAAATCTACGTAATCATGCGGGCGCTCGCTGACGCAGGCGTCGCCGTCCTTATGATTTCGAGCGACATGGAAGAGGTGATCGGGGTAAGCGACCGGATTGCCGTCGTGCACGAAGGCCGGATCAGCGGCTTTCTTCAGCGCTCGGAATTCAGCGAGCGCAATGTTCTGCGGCTCGCGGTCGGCCTCAGGGTGAATTGAAGGCGGCGATGTTCAAGAAAGACCTTGGCCTGCTTGTGCTCATCCTGGTTATCGGGACTGCCGTCGCCCTGATCAACCAGCAATTCCTGCTGCCGGGCAACCTATCCAACACGGCCAACCAGATCGGTCTGTTCGGCCTCTTCTCGATCGGCGAGGCCTTCGTCATTATCACTAGTGGAATCGATCTCTCGGTCGGCTCGCTGATCGCGCTTCTCGGTACGATTTTTATCGATCTCATCGTTAATCATAACGTGAATTGGGTGTTCGCCGTGCTGGCCATTGTGGCTGGCGGATGCGTTCTCGGCGCGGTTCACGGCCTGCTGATCACGCGACTGCGGCTGCAGCCGTTCGTCGTCACCCTCTGCGGCTTGCTGATCTATCGCGGAATCGCGCGCTATTACACGCAGGATGCGACCGCCGGCTTCGGCTTCGGGGTGAGCTTCCCGACGCTCGAGTGGCTGACCGCGGGTCGCAGCGACGTGTTGGCTTTCTTCGGCCCGTTGGTCGGCTATCATGGGGCGACGATCGCCATTCCGCACAGCCTCGTCGCGCTCGTCGTCGTCGCCGTCGCCGCCGGAGTGGTGCTGCACCGGTCGATCTTCGGCCGCTACCTTTTCGCCGTCGGCAAGAACGAGGAAGCGGCGCGATATTCCGGCATCAACTCGGATCGCATCGTTGTCTCCGCCTATGTCATCTGCTCCGGGCTGGCGGCGGTCGCCGCTATCTTTATCGCGATGTACACCCGTTCGATTTCGCCCGCCGTGCACGGAAGTTTCTATGAACTCTACGCGATCGCCGCTGCGGTGCTCGGAGGTTGCTCGCTGCGCGGCGGCGAAGGATCAATTCTCGGGGTCGTGCTCGGCGCGATTCTCCTGCAGGTGCTGCAGAACCTGGTCAACCTGCTCGGCATCCCGTCGTCGTTGAATTTTGCCGTGATGGGTACGGTCATTCTCATCGGCGTCATTGCTGACCAGCAGTTCCTGCACTATCGCCGGCGGGTCGCCATCGACCGCGGGCGGGTCCAGTCCTCAACGGGCGCGGCGAAGCTGGGCTCGAGCGTTGGGGGCGGGCAATGAAAGAGTCCCTGACCGGGGTGGTTTTCGACATCCGTGAATTGACCATTCACGACGGCCCCGGGCTGCGCACCACGGTGTTTCTCAAGGGATGCCCGCTTCATTGCGCCTGGTGCCACAACCCGGAGGGCAGGTCCCCGGAGCCCCAGGTTATGCACGGGCCCAACGGCGATCGGATCGCCGGCCGGAGCTACCGGGCCGATGAGCTGGCCACTCTCCTGAACCGCCAGGCGCCGCTGCTGATCGACGGCGGATTGAGCTTCTCCGGCGGGGAGCCGCTCATGCAGGCGGCCTTCCTTGAGGGGGTGTTGGAGCGGCTGGAAGGCCTGCACGTGGTCCTGGGCACGACAGGCTTCGCCCCCGCGGAAGATTTCCTGCGGGTCGTCCGCCGCTGCAATCTGGTGTTGTTCGACCTCAAGCTCATGGATACGGAGGCGCACCGGCGCTGGACCGGCGCCCACAACCAAGCTGATCCTGGACAACCTGGAACGGCTGGCGGATCTGGGCGTGGCTTATCTGATCCGAGTGCCGTTGGTCCCGGGGGTGACCGACACGGAAGTCAATCTGCGCGCCATCGCCCGCCATGTTCGGGACCTGCCCGGGCGGCCGCGTGTGGAGCTGTTGCCTTACAACCGAGCTGCGGGAGGCAAGTACGCGGCCTGCGGGCTGGAATGGCGCCCGGATTATGACGAGACCGTCCCGTGCCGGACCGATCTGGCGCCCTTTCATGAACTCGAGGTGGACGCGAGGGTCCTATGAGCACAATCCTGGAACAGCGGCACGACGCCCTGCCGGAGCTCTCGTCCGCGACTGACGGAGATGAAACGGCGCATCCGGGCTGGCGAGCACCATCGCTACCGCAGCCCCGACGCGCTGGACGTTCTGGCTGAATGTGAGCGCGAGGGCCTCGACTGGACCCGGCGGGCGGCCCGGTTGACCCGGCGCATGTGCGAGGCGCAGGCCGTGGTGATCGAGCCGGATGAGCGCATCGCGTTCACCCGCACGGTCGAACGAATTCCGCCTCTGTACCGTCCGGAGCAAATGGAAGGGCTCCTGGCCGGGCGCACCGTCCACGAGCTCGGGCCGATCAACAACATCTGCGCCGACTGGGGCATGGTCCTGGGCCAGGGCCTGCTCGCCCGGCGCGCGGCGGCCGAGGCCGCCCGGGCCCGATTGGCCGGCGACCGCGAGGCCGAGAGCTTCCTCGACGCCGCGATTGAATCCATCGACGCGGTGCTGGAACTGGCCCGCCGCTACGCCGCGACGGCTCGGGCCCTGGGCCGGGACGATTTGGCCGAGGTGCTGCAACGGGCGCCGGCCCATCCCGCCGCCAGCTTCCACGAAGCGCTCCAGGCCCTGCGCCTGTGCCATGCCGTTCTCTGGCTGAGCGGGCACTACCATTGCGGGCTAGGCCGGCTGGACCAGTATCTTTGGCCGTATCTGGAGGCGGACCTGGCCGAAGCCCGCCTCTCTCCGGCGGAAGCTCAGGAACTGCTGGAGGAGTTCTTCATCAGCCTCAACAAGGACAGCGACCTCTACCCGGGAATCCAGCAGGGCGACAACGGGCAATCGCTGATGCTGGGCGGGATGCGCCGGGACGGCGCCGACGGGGTGAACCCCCTCACCGCCATGGTGCTCGAGGCCGGTCGCAAAGTGGCGTTGATCGATCCCAAGATCAACCTGCGCGTGACCCGGGACACCGACTTGGCGCTGCTGGCAAAGGCCGTCGAGTTGACCCGCCTCGGCCTCGGCTTTCCCCAATGGTGCAACGACGAGGTGGTGGTCCCGGGTCTGGTGGCCGCCGGTTACGACCTGGAGGACGCCCGCGACTATTCCGTGGCCGCCTGTTGGGAGTTCATCATCCCCGGCAAGGGCATGGAGGTGGTGAACATCGGCGCGGTGTCGATGCCGGCTGCGGCGGACCGGGCGATTCGCGCGGGGCTCGAGGCCGGCGAGGCTTTCGATCGGATCCTTGAGCGCGCCGGCGCCGATCTGGCCGAGCAGGTGCGCGGCTCTGGCCGAGTCCAGCCGAAAGCTGCTGCTGCCGCCGGCGCCTTGGTACTCGGTGCTGATGGACGGCTGCCTGGAGCGCGGCCGGGACCTCTCCCACGGCCTCAAGTACAACAACTTCGGCATCCACGGGGCCGGCTCGGCCAACGCCGCGGACGCCTTGGCGGCGGTGCGCACCCTGGTCTACGACCGGAGGCGAATCGAACCGGCCCGGCTGATCCGAGCCTTGGATGCGGATTTCCAGGGAGAGGAGGCGCTGCGGACCGAACTGCGCGAGGACGCGCCCAAGGTGGGCAATCACGATGACGACGCCGACGGCCTCCTGGTGGACCTGTTCGACCGCTTCGCCGACGCCTGCGCCGCCGCCGGCGACAACGGCCGCGGCGGCCGTTACCGCCCCGGCACCGGTTCGGCCATGTATTACGTCTGGCTGGCCCGCGGCCACGAGGGCATGCGCGAGCCGAGCGTCGGGGCGACCGCCGACGGTCGGCACAAGGGCGCGTTCTTCAGTTCGTCCTTGGCGCCTTCGCCGGAAGTGCAGGTGCGAGGGCCGTTGAGCGTTCTGCAAAGCTTCGCCAAGCTCGACTACCGGCGCATCTGCAACGGCGGCCCGCTGACAATGGAGCTGGCGGACAGCCTGTTCCGGGGAACGGAAGCGGTCGAGAAGGTGGCCTTGTTTATCCGCGCCTTCGTCCGCTCCGGCTGCCAGCAGATGCAGCTCAACACCTTGAACGTGGACACCCTCCGGGACGCCCAGCGGCATCCCGAGCTGCACCGCAACCTCGTCGTCCGGGTCTGGGGCTGGAGCGGCTATTTCTGCGAATTGGACGAGAGCTACCAGAACCAGATCATCGGCCGGCACATCTACGGCGCGTAAGGGCGGGGAACGGGCATCAAGAAAACCACGAGAAGGGCTTGCTGTCAGACAGTTGTGAATAACGTGGACTGTAAGGAGGAAACATAAACCGATCCCACAATAGGGGATACCCAAGTGCAACTTTCTCTCCAATTCAACGATAATGACTTCACGGAGGTTTTACTATGAGACGGCTCCTTGCGATGGCCCTCGGCCTAGCCCTTTCCTCAGCCATGGCCCTGGCTGAAACACCTTACACGATCGCCTTCAGTTTGAAGACGGTCACCAACGACGACTTCCAGAAGGCCATCGCCAACTCGATCCAGCAGGCGGTGGAGAAGTCGGGCAACAAATTTCTCCTGGTCACCGCCGGGGACGAGACGGGTGTGTCCATCCAGGTCAATCAGCTGGAGGACCTTATCGCCAAGAAGGTCGACGCCATCGTCCTCAACCCCATGGACGGCAAGTCGGTGGTGCCGGTGCTGAAAAAGGCCCAGGCCGCAAAAATCCCCGTCATCGTGGTCGACTCCTCGGTCGAGAAGGGCAACGAGGCGCTCTACATCTCCTACGTGGGCACCGACAATTTCAACGCCGGCAAGGTGGCCGGCCAGCGCATGGTCAAGGAGCTGGGCGGTCAAGGCAACGTGCTGATCGTGCGCGGCGCTAATGGCAGTTCAGCCGGCGACCAGCGGGTGGACGGCTTCAAGGCGGGCATCGAGGGCAGCGGCCTGAAGGTTGTGGGCGAGCAGCCTGGCAACTGGACCAATTCGGTGGCCATGCAGGTGACCGAGAATATGCTTCAGGCCAATAAGAAGGTGGATGGCCTGTTCAGCGCTTCGGACGTGATGTTGGATGGCGCCCTGCAGGCCATCGGCGACGCCAACCGCTCCGGCATCAAGATCCTGTCGGTGGACGGCTCCAAGAAGGCGGTAGACCTAGTGGAGCAGGGCGCCATTGTGGGCACCATGGCCCAGTTCCCGGCCAAAATGGGGACCATCGCAGTGGAGAATCTGCTGGCCGTGCTCGACGGTAAGAAAGCGGCCGACAGCATCCCCAAAATGATCGACTCCGGCACCATGGTCTACGACAAAACCAACCTGGCCGAAGCCCGCAAGTGGGCTTTCTGACATCGTGAATATCGTTCCCATGCTGCGACGGGGATTGGCCATACTGATCCCTGTCGCCGCCTTCCTCGCTGTGGGTTCGCAGGTCCCGCACTTCCTGGACCTGTCGAACCTGCTCAACGTCGTCAGGCAGTCGTCCATCACCGGCATCTGCGCGGTGGGGATGACCTTTGTCATCGTCATCAAAGGGATCGACCTATCCCTGGCGGGTCTGCTGGCGTTCTGCCCAATGATCAGCGGCGTGCTCATGCTCGCCGGAGTCGACTTCCCGGCGAGCATGGCGGCCGGCATGATGGCGGGAACCGCGCTGGGCCTCTTCAACGGCCTGATGGTGTCCAAGCTCACCGTGCCCGCCTTCATCACCACCCTGGTGGTGGGCCAAATCAGCCAGGGCTTAGCTTTGACCATCAATGGCGGGCGCTCGATCGGCGGGTTCCCGGAGCGCTTCGTGTTCATCGGCAACGGCACGATCGGCGGCATTCCCCTGTCCGACCTGCTGCTGCTGGCCTTCCTTGGGCTGGGCTTCTTCATTCAGCGCCTCACGCCTCTCGGCAGCCATATCTACGCCCTGGGGGGTAACGAGACCGTGCTGCGCCAGGAGGGCCTCAGCGCTGCCCGGCTGCAGTTCCTCGTGTTCGGCTTCTCCGGCTTCTGCGCCGCAGTATCGGGACTGCTGCTATCCGCCCAGTTGGACACCGTCCAACCGACTCAGGGTGACGCCTACCAACTCGACGCCATCGCCGCCTGCATCATTGGGGGGGTGGATCTGGCCGGCGGCCGGGGCTCCGTTCCCATGGCCGTGGTCGGCGCGCTGGTCATCGGCTGCCTGCGAAATGTGCTCAACTTGCTGGGGATCCATCCATTCATGCAAAACGTGTTCATCGGCTCCATTATCATCGTCATCGTTTATCTGAGCGGAGCGGTCCACAGACGCGGCGAACTTGCCGCCCGGGGAACCTTATGAGCGCTCGCGCGACGGAGGACCTCCAGGCCGGCCCGCGGCCCGAGGAGCGCGGCGAACCCACAACCCAGGCTCCGGCGGCGGCGGCCAATGGGCGGCTCCGCATCGTTTCCGACCGCCTCCTCGCTCTGGTTGGCCGCAACGTCGCCTTGTCCATCTTCCTGGCCCTGGTCATCCTGGCTAGCCTGTTCGTGCAGAACTTCGCCGCCCTGGACAACGCGGAAGTGATCCTGAAGCAGTCCGCCATCCCGGCCATCGCCGTGATCGGCATGACCATGGTGCTCATGACCGGCGGCATCGACCTGTCGCTTGGCTACGTGGTCGGATTGGCCTCCATCGTCTCCGGAATTATGGCCAATACCTGGCTTTGGCCGGCCCCCGCGGTGCTGGCGGCGATCCTCGTCCTGGGCCTGGCCTTGGGCCTCTGCAATGGGCTGGTCACCCAGTTCATGCGGGTCCCAGCCTTCATCACGACCCTCGGCGCCGGCTACGTGATTTACGGCGCGGCCCAGATTGTCAGCCAGGGCTCGATCATCAACCGGCTGCCCAAGAGCTTCCTGGCCATCGGCCGCACGCCGATGTTCGGGCTGCCCTCGGCGGTGTTCCTGGCCCTGGGGGTGGCGGTGGTGTTCCACCTGCTGATTAGCCGAACCCTCTTCGGCCGGCAGCTCAAGGCGTTCGGCTTGGGCGCCCGGGCGGCGGCGCTGAGCGGCGTGCCCTGCGCCCGGATCAACGTCTCCGTCTACGCCCTTTGCGCCACCCTGGCGGCGCTCTGCGGCCTCCTGTTCACCGTCCGGGTGAACGCCGCCCAGCCCAACATGGGAGGCGGGGCGTTCACCTTCGAGGTGGTGACCGCGGCCATCGTGGGCGGAGCCAGCCTGTTCGGCGGCGTCGGATCGGTGCTGAACAGTATCCTCGGTGTGTTGTCCATCAAGATCATCGAGAACTGCATCAATCTGCTGGGGGTCTCCTACCATCTGTATCTCGCCGTCCAGGGCGCAATCATCCTGGTGGCGATCATCCTCGGCAACCTGACCAACCGCCAGGCGTGAGGGCGACGATGGAACCGCTGGTCTCCATGCGCGGCGTCACCAAGTTCATCTACGGCAGCGATGGCCGGCCGCTCCGCAACACCGACGTGAAGATCCTTGAGGACGTGGATTTCGACCTGTTTCCGGGAGAAGTGCATGTGCTGGTGGGCGAGAACGGCGCCGGAAAGAGCACCCTGATGAAGATCCTGGGCGGCATCATCCCGCCGGATCGCGGCGAGCTGGAAATCGCCGGCGCCAGGGTGATCCTGGCCGACGCGCGGGATGCCCGAGAGAAGGGCGTGGCCTTCATCCACCAGGAACTCAACCTCTGCGCCAACCTGGACGTGGCGCACAACATCTTCCTCGGCCGCGAACCGCGCCGGCGTGGGCTCAAGGACGCCCGCGAGATGTACAGGCGCAGCGCCGAGCTGCTCAAGGCCCTGTCCACGAATCTGGATCCGCGCCTACCCGTGGCCCGGCTCTCCACCGCCCAGCAGCAGCTGGTGGAGATCGCCAAGGCCATGTCGTTCAAGTCCCGGGTCGTGATTATGGACGAACCCACCGCCAGCCTGACCAAGCGTGAGATCGATGTGCTGTTCGAGCTGATCCGGCGGATGCGCGCGGAGGGCATGGGCATCGTCTACATCTCGCACCGGTTCGAGGAGATTCTGGCCATCGGCGACCGCTTCACCGTCCTGCGCGACGGCCGCCGCGTGGGCACCCTGCCCATCCAGGAGTTCAAGCCGGATTCGGTGATCTGGATGATGGCGGGGCGATCGATCGACGAGATGTACCCGCGCGCCCACACGGTGCACCCGGAGCCGGTCCTCGAAGTGCGCGGCCTTCGCCTCGCCCCGCACACCGCGCCCATCGATCTCACGGTGCGCCGGGGCGAGGTGGTGGGACTGGGCGGCCTTATGGGCAGCGGCCGTACCGAATTGGCCAAGTCCGTGTTCGGGGCGCGCCGGTTCCACGGCGGCGAGGTGCGCTACCTTGGCAATAGGACCAACGGCTGGAGTCCGGCCCGGCTGATCCGGGCAGGCATGGCCTACCTGTCCGAGGACCGCAAGACCGAGGGCCTGATCCCGCCGATGTCTATCCGGGAGAACCTAAGTCTGGCCTCCCTGCGGTCCGTGGCCACCCTGGGCTTCCTGTCCCGGCCCAGGGAGGAGCGCCAGGCCGCTGGGCTCATCCAGCAACTGAACATTGTCGCGCGCTCCAGCGAACAGCTGGTGTCGACCCTGAGCGGCGGCAATCAGCAGAAGTGCGTCCTGGGCAAGTGGCTGAGCACCGCGCCGCGGCTGCTCATGCTGGACGAGCCCACCCGAGGCATCGACGTTGGCGCCAAGGCCCAGATCCACAGGCTGATCGACCAGATCGCCGGCGCCGGCGTTGGCATCCTCATGATCAGCAGCGAGCTGCCCGAGCTCATCGGCATCAGCGACCGGGTCTACGTCATGCGCGAGGGCGGAGTGGTGGCTGAGCTGGAGGCGGGACCGGAGCTGACCCAGGAGCGGGTCGTGGCCTGCGTAGTCTGACCGAATGCCGCTCGCCGCCTCCAATTGGCGCCTGCTAGCAGGCCGTTTTGTTGCGTCATGTTCGGCGTTCTATTTCAGAAAACGCTGTAATATCACGATTTTGCTTGGATTGCGACCCGCCGGTTGCCGGATTCGGCGGGCGCGGAACAGGTGACATAGCAGGGCAAAAACGGCGCCGAACAGGTCGTTATCAGGTCGGAACAGGGGAAGACCAGGCGGGCGAAGCGGGTGCAAGATCGGGCGCCCGCCGGGTTGCAAGACGCGGCCATGAGTCCATTTCCAAAGGGCGGGCGACAGACCTCCGGTCACGCTCGCGCTCAAATACCTGCCAAGACCAGGTCATTCCGACGAAAGCGGGGCCAAGACATAACGCCGCAACCTGCCTGCAGCGTCGACGAGCTTAATCGGATTGTTAACCGGTGACGCGCATTGCATCGAGCGTGCGAGCCGGACTGCCTCCCGGCTCAGGCATGACGCCGCGCACGTACCCGTCCGACGGGCTGTCCTCCCCCACTCAAAGCGCCAATGCCGCTCCTGACCAGGCGGCAGCCGCGGGACTCCGCAATGTTGTCAGACGTGAGCACGTCATCGGCCGAACCGTTGGACACGGCGGCCCCCGAAGCCGCGGCCGGCGCTCTCCTGCGGGTCTCTGCTGACAAGGTCGGCCGGCTGATGGATCTCGTCGGCGAATTGTCCCTAAGTGTTTCGGAAACGATCCGCTCTTCCGATCTGGAAGGTCTCGAACTGACCGAGTTCGAGAAGTCGGCCCATCGGCTGATGATGGTGGTGCGCGAGGTGCAGGACGCCGCCGCCGAACTACGGCTTGTGCCGGTCGGCGACGTGTTTCGCCGTATGCGCCGGATGGTGCGCGAACTGGAACGCACGACCGGCAAGGAGATCGACTTGGTCCTCGAAGGCGAGGATACGGAAATCGACAAAGTGGTGGCGGACCGACTGTACGAGCCGCTGGTGCACGTGGTGCGCAATTGCGCCGATCACGGTCTCGAGGCTGCCGACGAACGCGAGGCGCTCGGCAAGCCTCGCCGCGGGCGAATCACCCTCGCCGCATCGCCAGTCGGCGGCGACATTCAAATCGCCATCGCCGATGACGGCCGCGGTCTCGACCGCGGCCGCATTTTGGCGCGCGCCCGGGAACGCGGGCTGTTCGCGCGCGACGACGAACCGGACGACGGCGCCTTGTGGAAGGTGCTCTTCCAGCCCGGGTTCTCGACGGCCGAGACCGTGACCAATTTGTCCGGGCGTGGAGTCGGCATGGACGTGTTGAACACCACCATGAGGGCGCTGCGCGGTCGCACGGCCATCGACAGCGAGAAAGGACACGGAACCAAAGTCGCATTGGCCATCCCGCTGACGTTGGCGTTCCTCAATTCGCTCGTCATGCGGGTCGGTTCGCGTCTCTACGCCGCCCAGATCGACGTGGTGGCCGAGATCTTCCAGCCCGGCAGCGAACAGATCTCGCACGTGTCGGCCGACGGCGGCGCCGAGATGGTGCGGGTGCGCGACGCTTTGATCCCTGTCTGCCGACTGCAAAACTTCTATCGCGAACCGGCGGGTGAACTGGCGGCGCTAGAGACATTGATCGTCGTCGTGTTCAACACCAGCCACGGACGGATCGGCGTCCCCGTCGACGAAATGTTCGACCAGCAGCAGGTCGTGATGAAGCCGCTGCAAGGCCAGTTGGAGAAGATTCGCGCCAGCCTCGGCTGCGCGCTACTGGCTTCCGGGGAAGTCGCGATCGTGCTCGATTGCGAACGCCTCGCCGAGGACATGTGAACGCCATGGCGGACCTGGCGCTCAGCGTGGACTATGATGACGCAGCCTACGAGCGCATTCGCGCGTGGCTGAACAATCGTTGCGGCATCTACTACACGGAGAAAAAGACAGAGCTGCTCTCGCAGCGTTTGGCCCGAGTGATCGAGCGCCTCGGCCTCGGCAGTCTCGAAAATTTAGCGCTCGCCCTCGAGAACGACCTGGAGGGCGACATCGAGTTGGCGGTCGTGGACGCCGCGTCGACCAACCACACGTTCTTTTTCCGTGAACCCCAGGTTCTCGACTATTTCGCCAACGCGATCCTGCCAGCGCTGACCCACAAGGCGGAGTTGCGCATTTGGAGCGCTGCGTCGTCGACAGGGGACGAAGCCTACACGCTGGCGATGCTGGCCGCGGAGGCGCTCGGGCCCACGCAGGCGGCAAGCTCTGTCTCCATTCTCGGCACCGACATCAGCGCACCGGTCATTCAGCAGGCCGAATCCGCCGTTTACGGCAGGGCGCATCTCGAGCACACGCCGGAACACTATCTGAAGCGCTATTTCGATCCGATTGGCGACGACGAGTTCAAGGTGTGCGAGCCGATCCGGCGGATGTGCACCTTCCGGCGCCTGAATTTGAAGGCTCGGCCTTTACCATTCCGCCGGCCCTTCGATGTCGTCTTCTGCCGCAATGTCCTCTACTACTTCGATCGCGCGCATCAGCGCCGGACGCTGGAAGCGCTCTATGATGTGACCGAACGGGGCGGCTGGTTGTTGACCAGCGTCACCGAGTCCGTGCGCGATCTCGACACCCGCTGGACCTGGGTCGGAGGCGGAATTTACCGCAAGATCGCATGAGCCCGCTCCGCAATTCGCCAGTCCGCGTGTTGATCGTCGACAATTCCGCCATGGTGCGGAAGATCCTGTCCGTCGGGTTGGCGAAAGACCCCGATATCGAAGTGATCGGTCAAGCGTCCGACCCTTATCGCGCTCGCGATCTCCTGGTGGAATTGCAACCCGACGTCATCACGCTCGATGTCGAGATGCCGAAGATGGACGGCGTGACCTTCCTCAAACGATTCATGCCGGTTATGCCGACGCCGACCGTGGTCATCTCGTCGCTGACCCAGGCGGGTAAGCGCATATGTCTCGAAGCGCTCGAGGCCGGCGCCGTCGACGTTGTGGCCAAGCCCGTTCTCGGGCTGGTGGACGGTCTGCCGCTGCTGCTCGACGACATTTGCCGACGGGTGAAGGCCGCGGCGAAAGCCGACGTATCCCGCTTTGCGCGAGGTCGCGCGGGTCCTGCGATCGAGCCGATCTCCTCGTCCCTCGAGGAAACCACCGATCGCCTCATCGCGATAGGAGCTTCGACCGGCGGCGTCGAAGCTTTGGGACGCATCCTGCCGACCTTTCCCGCCGATGCGCCCGGCATCGTCATCGTCCAGCACATGCCGATGGGCTTCACGGCCTCCTTCGCTGAAAGGCTTGATCGCGTCTGCCATATGCGCGCGAAGGAAGCCGAGACCGGCGACCGAGTGCTGCCGGGACGGATTCTATTGGCGCCCGGCGGGTCGCGCCACATGACCATCGAGCGCTCCGGCGGCCAATACCGGGCCGTGCTGAGAGAAGGTGGCGAAGTCAACTACTCCCGCCCAAGCGTGGATGTCCTGTTTCATTCCGTGGCCGCCGTCGCCGGCCGCAACGCGGCGGCGGCGTTGTTGACCGGCATGGGCAAGGACGGCGCGGCAGGGCTGTTGGCGATCCGACAGGCCGGCGGTCGAACTTTCGCCCAGGACGAGGCCAGCTCGGTCGTTTTTGGCATGCCCGCGGCAGCCCAACATCTTGGCGGCGCGGAAGCCATGGCGCCGCTGGAGAAAATTCCCGCGCTGCTGGTGCGGGCTCTGAATGCAAATTGACAGGAGAGACGGATGGCGCAAACCACACAACCGGCGGGGCAGTCAAAGTCGATCGACGACATCAACGCTGACCTCGCCTTCAACGAAGAAAACAATATCGACGATATGTACCTGACTTTCGCCGTCGCCGGCGAAGACTACGGCGTCGGCATTGGTTTCGTGACCGAAATCGTCGGGATGCAGAAGGTGATGGAAGTCCCCGATGTCCCGCATTTCATCCGCGGCGTCATCAACCTGCGCGGCAAGGTGATCCCGGTCATGGATGTACGCCGCCGCTTCGGCATGCCGGAGACGACGTATACGGAACGCACGGTCATTATCGTGCTCGATATCAACGCCATTCCCATCGGCCTGGTGGTCGACGCCGTCAGCGAGGTGCTGGAAATCGCTGAAAGTCAGATCGATCCGCCGCCGAAGTTCGGCGCCAATCGCGACGGAACCGGTGTGATCCGCGGGTTGGGCAAGCAGGGCGACCGGGTCGCCATCCTCCTCGACATCGATCGATTGGTGTCCGCGCAGTCGGTCGATCTCCGCAACGGCCCGACGGAACTGAGAGGAGCGGCTTAATTCACCGGCGCTTGCTCATCTACAACCTGATTAACGGAATTGAACTGACAAACAACGCGCCGGAAGCTCCGGTTCGGTAGAACACGAAAGGAATGTATCCATGTCTGAATCCATCAAGGCGGGGCCGGGCGAAGGCTCGAATGCGCAACTGCTGCAGGAGGTTCTGCGTCTCGTCGAGGCGTCGAAAAACGGCCAGTTGTCGGACCGCGCCAATGTCGGCGCCTTTGGCGGCGAAGATGCGAAGCTGCTCTCCGGCCTGAACGAAATGCTCGACGCCATCCTGCTGCCGATCGGGGAAGGCAATCGGATTCTCGACCAGATCGCCAAGGGCAAGATCGACGAGCTGATCGCCCAGACGTATCAGGGCGATCATGAGAAGATGAAGCAGAACGTCAACGGAATCGCGCAGGTGCTGCAGAGGTTCCAGGCCGAATTCGTCAAGCTGACCGAGTACTCGCGTTCGGGTCAGCTCGAGAAGCGCGGCGATGTCTCCGCTTTCGCCGGCGCCTATGGCGAAATCATCAAAGGCGCCAACGTGATGCTCGACGCCATTCTGTTGCCGATCGGCGAGGGCAATCGCATTCTCGACCAGATCGCCAAAGGCAAGATCGACGAGCTGATCGCTCAGACCTATCAGGGCGATCACGAGAAGATGAAACAGAACGTCAACGGAATTGGCCTCGTGCTGCAGAAGTTCCAGGCCGAATTTGCCCAGTTGACCGAATACTCGCGTCAGGGACAACTCGAAAAGCGGGGCAACGCCTCTGCGTTCGCGGGCGCGTATGCCGAGATCGTCAAAGGCGCCAACACGATGCTCGACGCCATTCTGTTGCCGATCGCCGAAGGCAATCGCATCCTGTCGCAGATAGCCGTCGGCGATTTCCGTGAGACCGTCGATATCGTCTGCCACGGCGAACACCAGAAGATGAAAGACTCCATCAATTCGGTGCACGCCGCCGTCAGCACGCTGATCGCCGACGCCGGTCAATTGGCCCAGGCCATCGTCGACGGCAACATCGACGTGCAGGCCAACTCCAGCAATTACAAGGGAGACTACCGCAAAATCATCGACGCTTTCGAGAAGGCGTTCGTCGGGCTCAACAACACCTTCTATCAGATCGTCGATGCGGTCGAGCAGGTGGGACAGTCCGCCGAACAGTTGAACGCCGCGTCGCAAAACATGGCGTCGACCTCGGAGGAGCAGTCGTCATCGGTGGAGGAAGTCAATTCCAGCCTGACGGAGACCGACAGCCAGGTGAAGGCCAACACCGACGGCGCAAACACGGCCAATCAACTCGTCCTGGGCACGTCGCAGGCGGCCAGCGCCGGTCAGGCGAAGATGGAGGCGATGACCCACGCGATGAACGAAATCAACACTTCGTCGCGCAACATTGCCAAGATCATCAAGGTCATCGACGAAATTGCGTTCCAGACCAATCTGCTGGCGCTGAACGCGGCGGTCGAGGCGGCGCGCGCCGGCCAGCATGGGCGCGGTTTCGCCGTGGTCGCTCAGGAGGTGCGCAACCTCGCCGGCCGAAGCGCCAAGGCCGCCCGGGAAACCGCGGAGCTGATCGAGAACTCGGTCAAGCAGGTTTCTGACGGGGTCAGCATCGCCAAGGAGACCAGCGAGGCGCTCAACCAGATCGTCACCAACGTCGTCAAGGTCAAAGACCTGGTGGGCGAGATCGCCACCGCCAGCGCCGAGCAGTCGAGGGGCGTCGGCCAGATCAATATCGCCATGAATCAAGTGGCGAAGGCGGCGCAGGAAGGCAGTCAGCAATCCGAGGAACTGGCCTCGGCGTCGTCTGAGCTGGCGTCGCTCGCCGGCCGGATGCGCGACGAAGTGCGGCGCTTCAAGCTTCGCGAGCGCAAACTGATTGCGAACGATATGAGCGGCCTCGAAGGCTTGACCGCCGACATGGTCAATCAACTGAAGGCGATGCTGGCCGCGCAGCGGAAGGCGCCGGCGCCGGAACCGGTCAAAGGGGCCGCTTCGCCGCGCCGAACGCCGAAGTCTGTGGTGCCACTTGACCATGACGCCCGGGGCTACGGCACCTTCTGACATGCGGTTTCACGTCACCCCCCCCGATTTTCTCGGGGGTGACGGGATCGATGTGGATCGGGCAGGAGGATTTCAGATGGCCGCCAAAGTCATGATTGTCGACAACTCGGCGATGATGCGCATGATTGTGAAGTCGATTCTCGACAAACACCCCGGTTTCGACGCCGTCGCCCATGCCGCCAACGGCAAGCAGGCCCTGGCCGAATTGCAGAAGCATCCGGACCTGGACCTGATCTTGCTGGATATCGAGATGCCGGAGATGAATGGCTTGGAATTCCTCCGGCACGCCAAGATGCGGACGAAAGCAAAGATTTGCATTTTGTCCTCGGTCGCGACATCCGGTTCGCCCAACGCCGCCAAGGCGCGCGAATTGGGCGCTCACGCCATCGTCACCAAGCCATCGGGCGCGGCTTCCTATGACTTGGCGGAAAAGCGCGGAAGCGAGCTGGTCTCCGTAATGCACAAGCTGGTCCACGCCTAGCAACTGCACCGCGCCGCTTCCGAACCGCGCCAATAAACGAACGGCTCATCCGCGTTGAGTCCGTACGAGGTGATGCATGTCCGACGAAATGGATGAAATCTGGCAATTGTTCGCCGACGAAGGCGGCCAGTCGTTGGACGCGGTCGAAGAGATCCTTCTTTTCCTGAAGGAGAACCCGACCGGCCAAGCGGATATTGCAGGTCTGTTCAGGGCCATGCACACCTTCAAAGGCAACAGCCGCGTCCTTGGCCTGGGGGTGATCGAATCGCGCGCGCATTTAGCCGAGGACCTCATTGGTCTCGTGCGCGACGACGGCGTGCCGCTCGGACCGGAACTCCTCGAGCTCCTTCTCGAGACCGTCGACGCCCTTCGCGGCATGCTGGAGACGACCCTGTCGTCGCGCCGCGATGCCGAGGAAGCGACGACTTCGGCGCTCGCCGATCGTATGCGGGCCATGTTCGACCGTTGCAAAAGCGGACCCGCGCCAGAAATGCCAGCCGCGCCCCGGTCCGACGAGCCGGCGCCGGAAGTCGTGCGCGAGCCCGGTCCGGAAGTGAGGGACGCGGCTGCGCCGGAGACCCTGGAAGAACGGCCGTTGAACGAGGCGGCGCCGGAACCCCTGTCCAAGCCGGAACCGGAAACGAAGGTCGTGGCTGCGCCGCGACCTGACGACGGCCTCGTCTTCGACCCAGTTCCTCGCGCGTCGCTCGCGGAAGACACAATGTACCGAGAGATTTTCTCGGGCATGGCGCGCGATGTGCTGATCGAGATGCGCGGGGCGGTCGAGGCGTTCCCGTCCGGGGCGGACGCGGCGCAGGCGATGTTGACGAGCGAAGCCGAGCGGTTGCGTTTCGCCGCCGAGCAGATCGGTTTGCGAGAATGGCGCGACGCGCTGGCGTCCTTCTCGGCGGAACCGGCGCCGTCTTTCGAGCAGGCTCAGTCGCTGATCGCGCAACTGACCGCCATGCTCGATCGCGACTTTGGAGCCGGCGATTGCACGCAGGCGGGCAAAGAATGCGGCGAACGCCTGGTTCCCGCCCCGAACGATCCGGTTCGATCCTTCTGCGAAGCCCTGGCGCCGAAGCTGACCGTGATTTTGGATGTGGACGAACGCCTGTGGAGGGGCGAAGCGCTCAACAGCGAAGGTTTGGCTCTGGTCATCGACGAGATCGCGGCGCTGTGTGAGCCGATGGGCTTCGAACGGCTCGCTGGCGCGGCGCGCGAGCTCATCCAGGCGCATGGAAATTCGATCAAGTTCCGCCGGGGCAAGTTCCGCATCTATGAGGAACTGGTCACGGTCGTGGAGTCCCGCCCGGAGTGCGCGGACCAGCTGCCGATTCGCCCGCTCGCCGACTTGCAAGCCTGGTGCGCCGAAAGCGCGGCCAAGATCTTGCTCGATATGCGCAGCGCGCTGGATTGGATAAGGGCGGGCGGAGTCGAGCGTCGCGAGCCGATCAGCGGCTTGCTGCGGTTGGTCTTTCACGCGTGCAACCACCACAAGCTCGAAATGCCCGGGCGCCTCTCCATGGCGCTGCTCGACGTGTTCGCGCGCGCGGAAATCGAGGGCAATCCGCCTGATCCGGTGCTGCAGCAGATCGCGCGGTCGTTCATCGCTGTCATGGAGCTTGTCTTCGACGCGGCGAATGCCGGCGGCAGCCCGGACATGGCGGCCGTCGAAGCGCTGTTCCATGAAGCGGCGACGGCGACGTTCGCGTCGTCCTCCCATATCGAGGCGCGTCTCGGCCTGCCAAAGGCTTTCCATAACCTGTTGTCCCCGGAAAGCGTCCAGACGGCGCTGACGGCGATGGACGCCAGGCTGCGCTTCTACATCGTGCGCGCCGACCTCAATGCGAACGACGCGTTGGCCACCGCGTTCCTGACCTGGGCCGGGTCCGGCGAGGCGACCGTCATCACCAGCGTCACCGTCCTTCAAGGCGACACGTCGCTGTTCGACTTCCTGCTTGCGTCTGCGCTGGATGAAACGGCATTGGTCGACGCTCTTTCCCGCCTCGATCCGGACGGAACGGCGCTGAAGATCGAGTTGACCCTCAAGGACCGCGACGCGAACGAGGAAGGGAACGCTGGCGGCTCCTCGGCGGCGGAAAAGCCGGACGCCGACAGAGCGCTCTCCGAGGGAACGCCCGCCCGTGACACCCTGTCGGTCGGCATGCTGGAATCGATCGGCGCGATTGTCGCGAGCCAGGCCGCGATCAGCAACGTCCTGGGTGAACTTTCAGAGGAAGACTCGACTCACGCGGTCGAGTTGGAGATGCGCCACGCCCATGGCGACTGGAACGTCGCGCGCGAGCCGGTGTCCCGCTATCTGAGCGGCCTGCAGGAAAGAATCGAAAGGCTGACTCAGGCCCAAGCGCAGGTCAAAGGCTTGCTTGACCGATTGCAGGAAGAAGCGATCGCCATACGCAACCGCCCGTCCGCGCTGCTGTTGAAGCCCTTGGCGCCGTTTGCCGAAATTATCGCCCGCCAGTCCGGGCGCGAAGTCATCGTCACGACCAGCGGCGACGACACGCAGCTTGATTTCAGCACCCTGGAAGCCCTGAAAGAGCCGCTGCGCGCCCTGGCGGCGTTCGCTGTCCAGCACAGCCTGGAAGCGCCGGAGCGTCGGACTCGAGGCCGGCAAGGATCGCCGCGGACACGTCCACGTCGCCATAACGAAACGGGACGATCAGATCGTCGCCACGGTAGAGGACGATGGATCGGGACTCGACCTTGCCCCGATCGTCCGACGGGCCGAGCAACTCGGCTGGCCTGCAGAGGCCAACCCGATCAATCTGATCCTGCGCGAGGGGTTCGGCCCGTTGGCGAACGGTGCCGGGGCGAAAGAAATCGATTTTGCCGGGGTTCGCGCGGCGCTCCGCGCCCATGGCGGCGAACTGCAACTCGCCAATTCGCCCTCCGGTGGAGTGCTCGCCACCATCGCTCTGCCGCTGGCGATGGCGCTGGTGGATGGGATGGTGGTCCGGGTCGACGCCATCACCTATGTCGTCCCCATTGGCTCGATTCGACGCATCGTCCACTCGGGTCGCTCCGATCTGATGCGCATCTCTGCAGCCGAAGGGCGTTACATGCTGAAATTGGCCCCGGACGAGGTGCTGCCGGTGAAGTTTCTCAGGCGTTGCAGCGCAATTGAGCGGGACGATCAGACCGACTCTCTGTTTGGGTCATTCGACACCGCGCCGGCGGAAACGACGGCCTCGGCAGGGCCAGATGAACAGAAGCGCCTGTTCGTGGTGGCGGGCGCGGCCAGCCGGCGCTGCGCTCTTCCCGTAGACGAACTCGTCGGACAAGAAATGGTGCTGGTCCGTCCGCTCCAGGGACATCTCGCCGACATCCGCGGCGTCAGCGGCTGCGCTCTGTTGAGCGGCGGTCTGGTGGGGATGGTGCTCGACATGAGCTACGTCCTCGGCGATCTGGATCCTCACAGCTTGTTGAGCCCGCCTCTTCGATACGTCTGATGCGGCGTTGACGGACGCTCGCGTTCGGCTACCATCGCGTCCCTAAAGCGGAGGTTCCGGACCTCCCGTTCTTCTCGCAAACGGTCGCCGACACGATGAAGGTCCGCTCGCCCAGGGCGCTGCGTCAGCTGAAGAAATGGCGTTCCTACGTCCTGGTCGTGATCGCGGCTTATCTTTGGACGCTAGCGCTCGGCGCATTGCTCGGACCACTGCGCGGCAATATCGACAACCTGGTCTTCGATCAGTACCAGCGCTGGAAGCCGAGGCCCTACGACTTCAGCCAGCCGGTCCGTATCGTCGACATCGACGACGAATCGATTCACCTGATCGGCCGATGGCCCTGGTCGCGCCGGATCATGGCGAATCTGGTCGACGCGCTCGTCAAAGCCAACGTCGCCGCCATTGCCTTCGACTACCTGTTTTCCGAGAAGGACCAGGCTGCCGGAGATGTGGCCAATTGCACCGCGAGCGGCGGCCGTAGCGCCAACTCGGCGTCGCGTTGCCAGGAGCGCGTCGATGGCGACATCGCTCTTGCCCAGGCCATCCAAGGCCGTCCCGTCGTCCTCGGCGTGTATCTGACGCCCACGCACAACGGATCCCAGGCGAGCCTGACGACCAAGGCCGGATTCTCCTTCGTCGGCGATCCGCCGACGTCCCTCGTGACGTCCTTCAACGGCGTGCTGGCGCCGATCCCCGAACTCGCCGATGCCTCCGATGGTCTCGGGTTTCTGAACTGGCTGCCGGACAACGACCGTGTGGTCCGCCGCGTGCCGCTACTGCTCGCGGTCAACGGACAGATCCAGCCGAGTCTCGTGCTCGAGACGCTTCGGGTCGCCCAGGGGGCGACGGGCTACATCGTGAAATCGACGACCGCGTTCGGCAGCACCGCCGGCAAAAGCGAGGTCATCGATTCGATCAAGGACGGCGACGTCATCGTGCCCCTCCAGGCCGACGGCCAGTTGCGCGTGTGGTTCGCCAAGTCCGACCCGCGCCGGTCGATCCCGGCCTGGAAGGTGCTGCAGCCCGACGCTGATCTTTCCGATCTCGCCGGCAAGCTCGTGCTCGTCGGCGCCAGCGCTTCGCTCCTCTCCGACATCGTGGCGACGCCGCTCAATCCTTCGACGCCGGGTGTCGAAGCCCATGCCCAGCTGATCGAGCAGATCCTCACCGGGGTGACGCTGGAGCGGCCCGACTGGGCGCCGGGCGCCGAGTTGCTGGCCGGCGCGGCGATGTCGCTGACGGTCGCAGCGCTTCTGCCGTTCATCCCGATTTATGCGACGGCGGTGATCGGGCTCATCATTTCCCTGGCTATGGGTTTGGTCAGCTGGAACGCCTTCAGCCACCAGGGCGTGCTGATCGATCCGCTTTCCCCGAGCATTGCTGCGGGCTTCGTGTTTCTCGCCGGCGTTGGGCAGCTCTACGGCCAGAAGCGCCAGCAGGTCAGCGAGATCCGTTCGGCCTTCGGCCGCTACGTGTCGCCGGCGGTGGTCGCCCGGCTCGCCGAGCACCCAGAGCACCTGCAACTCGGCGGCGAGAAGCGCGATCTCACCATTATGTTTTGCGACATCCGTTCGTTCACGACCTTGTCGGAAGGCTTCACGGCGGTCGAGCTGTCGAGCTTCCTCAACGAGTATCTGTCGCCGATGACCGACATCATTCTGGGCGAGGAAGGAACAGTCGACAAATACATGGGCGACGCCATCATGGCATTCTGGAACGCGCCCCTCGACGATGCGGCCCACGGTATTCATGCCGTACGCGCCGCGCTCCAGATGCGCGAGACGCTGGCGCGCCTGAACGAGGATTGGCGGGCGGAGGCCGAACGGGCGGAGCGCCCGTTCAAGTCGGTGAGGTTCGGCATCGGTCTCAACACCGGCGAATGCAGCGTCGGCAATATGGGATCGGAGCAGCGCTTCGACTATTCGGCGCTGGGCGACGAGGTCAACATCGCCTCGCGGCTGGAAGGATCGTCGAAGCAGTTCGGCGTCGACATCG
>CAVYON010000045.1:0-262531 GCA_963770035.1 uncultured Alphaproteobacteria bacterium
GTGGCCGTCGACTTCGTCGCCCGGGTCGGGGCGACCGACCTTGCGGCCGAATCGGCGCGGCTGATCGAGACCGGCGTCACGCCCCATCTCGCCGCCGACCCGGACCGTCCGACCGGCCGGCTCATCGCGCTCATCGATCCTTTGGGCGAGCGCAGCTTCTTCACCGACCGCGGCGCCAACGAGAGGCTCGAGGCTGCCGACATTGCCGATGCGCTGGTCGCCGGAGCCGCGCTGATCCACCTCTCCGGCTATTCCTTCTTCGCGCCCTCCCCGCGCGCTGCCGTGCGCGAGGCGATGCGTCGGGCCGGCGCGACCCCCGTCAGCGTCGATCCGGCGTCCTCGGAATTTCTCCGTGAGGTCGGCCCCGGGAATTTTCTCGACTGGACCCGCGGCGCGTCCCTTCTGCTGCCGAACGCCGACGAGGCCGAGGTCTTGGCCGATTCGGCCGACCCTGAGGTCCAGTGCGCCCGGCTCGCGGCGCTGTACCCCCTCGTGGTGATCCAAGCGCGGCGCGGCCGGCTGCATAGCGGCGGAGGGCGGCCGACGATGGGCGGTCGCCGCGCCGACCACCCAGGCGATCGACGCCACCGGCGCCGGCGACGCCTTCGCCGCCGCGTTCCTCGCCGCAAGGCTTTCGGGCCTCGAGATCGAGGAGGCCCTTCGCCGCGCGGTCGCGGCCGGCGCGATGGCGACGACCTGGATCGGTGGACGACCCCAGACGGGGGAGCCGCTTCCCCGCTGACGCCAATCGGGCCGGCCCGTCGCCTCCTCGGCCGCCTCATGCGGACGGGAAGCGCACAGATTTGCGGGCGCAGCCGATATCAAGGGCTTAGGCGTCAAAGCGTGCAACTTTCGCGGCGCCCTGCAGGCCGCGCAGCTCCTTCGTCCGGCGGCGCCCGCGCGACGAGGCGGGCGCCCGCGCCAGAGCGTCGTTCGCCCACAGCAAATTAATACTAAAGTTATATGTTTTATATCGTTCTTTGCCGATACGGCGCCAGCGGCCCCGGTCTTGCCAATCGCCCCGGCCGATGGAAACGTTCAAATCCCGTGATAGACTTGAAACCCCCTCATCCTATTCCTAATTCTTGCGAGAAATGAGCTTGCGAAGACAGAATTCCTTCGGCATTGAACAGGATCAGTATTTCGCCGCGCGCCCCTCTTGTTTACAACGGAGTGTCCCATGTCCATTCGACCTGTCAAACGCGTCAACCTCAGCCGTCCCACCATGGAGGGCGCCGGCGTGCGCCTGCGCCGCGCCTTTGGTTTCGGCGACACCTCCGACTTCGATCCGTTCCTGATGATGGACGATTTCCGCGGCGACCACCCGGCTGACTATCGCGCCGGCTTTCCCTGGCATCCCCATCGCGGCATCGAGACGATCACCTATGTGCTCGCGGGCTCCGTCGAACACGGCGACAGCCTCGGCAATCGCGGCAAGCTTGGCGCGGGCGACGTCCAGTGGATGACTGCCGGCAGCGGCATCATGCACCAGGAAATGCCGGCGGGCGACGCCAAGGGGCGCATGCACGGCTTCCAGTTGTGGGCGAACCTGCCGTCGCGGCTCAAGATGACGAAGCCGCGCTACCAGGACGTTCCCGTCGACCGCGATCCCCGAAGTCACCGACGACGACGGGACGACGGTGCGCGTCATCTGCGGCGAGTTCTGGGGCAAGACCGGCCCGGTCGACGGCGTCGCCGCCGAGCCGCGCTATCTCGACGTCACCGTGCCCGCCGGCAAGACCAAGCGGCTCAAGGTCGAGGACTACCGCCAGGCCTTCGCCTACATCTTCGAGGGATCGGCCGATTTCGCCGACGCCTCCGAGCCGTTCGGCGTGCTGCGGGAGGTCGAAGCAGCGGCCGGGATGTCGCTGGTGCGCGACAAGGTCGGCAACCGCTCGCTGGTGGTGTTCGGCGCCGGCGACGAGTCGTCGTCTCGCGGGCGACGAGGGCGTTCGCTTCCTGCTGGTCTCCGGCCGCCCCTTGCGCGAGCCGATCGCCTGGCACGGGCCGATCGTCATGAACACCGAGGCGGAAATCCGTCAGGCGATGATGGACCTGCGCGACGGATCGTTCATCCGGCCCGTTTCTGACCCGAGGGCGATCTCGCGACGATCGCGAATACGCTTGTGGACGGCGGCCGCGCGGGCATGGCCGGGCCCGCCGCGGCGAGGTAAGGTCGGGCGTCCCAACCCGTTCCGAGCGACCATGAAAAAGCCCGCCGCCATGCGCAAAAAGTCTGCCCGCAAAACTAGCCAAAGGCAACGAAGCGCGCGAGCCCGCTCAATAAGCTGTTTTCGGGCGTGGACATGGATCGGATCCGGAGACTGCTGTTCGACGGGTCGTTGAACGAAGAGCGGTCCCTCAAGGAGATGATCGAGGCGTTCCTCGAGGCCGACCCCGCCGAACTGGACGGCTTTCCGGAGCCGGAGGCGATGTCCGAGCTGTCCGAGGAGTTGGATCGGCTGCGGGTCGACGCCAATGGCGGCGACCCGGGGGCGCGCGAAGCGCTGACGCACGCCCGCGACATGGTGACGGAAGCGGCGCGACAGGATGACATCCATCCGGCGATCCTGATGATTCTCGGGCGCGTGTTTTCGGGCGCCCACGTCGACATCGGCGACGCAGCGCGCAAATCGATGGCGCGCATGGTCGCGGCCGGGGTGTTCCACGAACCCGGCGATGCGAGCTATCGCGGTCTCGTGCAGCCGCTGTTCAACGATCTCGAGGGCGACGACTTCGAACTGCACGAGGAGGTTCGCAGTCTCTCGGCAATCTTTCCCGACGACTACCGGTCGCGCCTAATCGAGGCTTTCGCCGCCGATCCTGCCGACCGGGCTCGCCGAAGCGCCGTCGGCTTCCTGCTCGACGCGCAGCATTCGAACGCACATGCGGCGATTTGTGGACTTTCCGCTGCGCGTGGGGAGTTCGACGACATTGCGCGCCGGCGCATTGCGCTGATTCGCCCGTGGCTGTCTTCCGCCCGGCGCGAGGCGCTGGATGCGGCCTTTCCGGCCGCCGCTCGCGCCAAGGAGCGGAGTGCGGCGCAGGTCATCAGGACGATGGCTTCGGCCTGCGACGGGTCGGGGGCGGCCAGTCTGATCGCGACGGTCAAGCGCGGGACCCGCTTCGATGTCGTCGCGCTGATGACAAAACCCTCGGGCCTCGCCGACTCCACCCTGATGGAGAAACTCTCCGAGGCCGAAGCCGCGCAGATCGAGAGCAGCGCCGTCGGCGCCGTCCCGTCGGCCGAGGCCTCCTTCGAAACATGGCTTCGACTGGTTCGACTGGCGCTGGGACGCAATCTCGCCGGCGGCGTGCCGCCGCCTTTCGAATTCGTCCGCGCCGCCGAAGCGCTGGGGCTCGAGTTCCTCGCCCCCGACGTCTCCACGCCAGCCGAGATCATCGACTCGCTGCTCGCCGACGGGTCGGATCGGGACGACCCGGAGGCGATCGCCGAGGCGCGCGAAATGGTGCTCGACCTGGACGCGGTGGAGAACTGGTTCGAAGCCGGCGAGGAGGTCGAAAGCGTTTTGCGGCCGACGAGGAACGTCCAAGAAGGGGCGCGCGCGCTGCTCGAACGCTATCTTGCCGGGCGCCGCGATTTCTGGGCGCGGCAATGCGCGCTGAGCGCCGTTGCGCTCGCCGCCGGCGCGCCGCCGGAGGTTTCCCGAAGCCTGGCGATTGCCGGGCGCGACATCCTTCGCGAAGGGCGCCTCGCCGATATTCCGCTGATCCGCCAAGTCGCCGAGACAAGCGCGACCGTCTTCTTCACCTACCGCAAATGAGCGCGCGCCTGCTCGTGCGCTCGGCTATCGCGCCGGTCGGACCATCCGGGTCATCACGTCGTCGCGCACGATGAAGCGGTGGTAGAGCGCGCCGATCAGATGAAGCGCGAAGAGCGCGAGAAAGATCGGCCGCATCATCAGGGGATGCAGGTCGGCGAGTTTAGGCAGCCAGAGATAGGCGGCGAGACCGACGAGCGCGCCGAGGATCAAGTCGAGATAGAGCCCGACGTGGACCGCACCGGCGAGCCATTGCAGCGCCGGATGCTGCTTGGCCGGCGGCGGCGCGCCCTCGGCGTGGCGAAGCCCGAGCCGCCAGAGCATGACCAAGAGGACCACGACGCCGACGGCGATACGGGCCGTCGCCCAGGCCGGCGCGCCGTTGGCGGGCGGTCCGCCGTGGGCGGCGCGAAACAGGTCCGTCATCGCGTTGCCGGTTAACCATTGATAGGCGACCAGCGCGAAAACCAGCCAGTGAAGCCCGATCTGCCGCACGCTGTAACCCTTGGCGACCATCAACTGCCCCTCTGCCGTAAGGCCTCTGCGTAGACGTTCAGGGTGTCGCCCGTCATCCGCGCCAGCGAATATTGGGCGGCGGCGCGCTCGCGCGACCGCCGGCGGGTCGCCTCGCGCGCCGACGCGCCGAGCGTCAGGGCCGCTTCGAGCGCGTCCGCGAGCGCGGCGGCGTCTCCAGCCGGGATGAGCCATCCCGAGCGCTGATCCGGCGGCGCGTGGGGCGGCGCGACGACGATCTCGCTGGCCGCGCCGACCTCGGCGACGATGGTCAGCGCGCCGGCCGCGGCCGCCTCGATCACGGCGCGCGTCACGCCGTCGGGCGCCCGGGCCGGAAAGACGATCACGCTCGCGGCGACGAAGGCGGCGGGGCGATCAGCCTCAGAGCCGGCGCGTTGAACCATGTCCTTGACGCCCCGCGAAGCGGCGAGCGCGTCGAGTTCGCGTCCGAACGCGGCCTTCTGCGCGTCGCCCGCCAGCACGAAGCGGACGTCGCCGAGGCCGCGCTTGGCGATCAGCGCCGCCGCCTCGACGACCAGCGTCGGGCCGCGCCCCGGCGTCAGCCGTCCCGGCGCCAGCACCACCCGTTCGTGCGGCGCGACGCCCCAGCTTTCGCGCACCTTGGCGACCCGCGATCGGCCGACGGCCTCGGGCCAGAGTTTGGCGACGTCGAGACCCGGCCGCACCACCCGGAGCCGCGTCCGCGCCAACGGAAAGAGCTCGGCCATCCGCTCGGCGGCATAGTCCGAGGCGGCGATGACGAGATCGCCCTCGGCCAAGGCGGACTTGAAGCTGCTGCGCGGCCGGCTCGACGGCCCCTCGCCGGGGATCGAAGTCACCAGCGCCCGCTGCAGCCTGCGACAGGCGCGGAGCGCCACCCAGGCCGAGGCGCGTGAGCGCGTATGGACGAGATCGACCCGCTCGGCCGCCAGCACGCGGGCCAGACGCCGGACGTTGAGCATCATCGCCAGGGGGTTTTCGGTCGCCGCCGGAAACGGCACATGCAGCGCGCCGATCGCCTGCGCTTCGCTGGCGAGTTCGCCCGGATCGGAGATGACCAGCGCGCGGGCGCCCGCCTCGATCAGCGCCTCGGCGACCGCCAGCGTGGCGCGCCGATCGCCCCCCGTGGCGAGGGTCGGCGCGATCTGCGCGATCGTCCGCCCCACGAGCGGGGCGTTGGCGCCGCGCCCGAACGGGGAAAGCGGCTCGACGGTCACGGGCGGCTTCGCTCGGACGCGCCAGCGCGGTAGACAAGGGCCCCGGCGCAGGCGCGGCGAGCGATGACAGCCGTGGCGAAACGCAGCCTCATGAGGACCGTCTGAACGTGTCGAACGAAGAGCCGAAATTTCACAGTGTGGGAGAACCCCCGCATCGACGACGTATCGCCTTTCGCCGGCGCTGGCCAGCGCAAAGCGGCAAGCCCGGCCTCGTCTGGTTCTGCGGCTACCGCTCCGACATGGACTCGACCAAGGCGAGCGCGCTCGACGCGGAAGCCGAACGGCTCGGCCTTGGCCTCCTGCGCTTCGACTATTCCGGCCACGGCCGCTCGGACGGACGGCTCGAGGATGGCGCGGTTTCACAGTGGCTCGAGGAGACGCTGGCGCTTTTCCGGGCCGAAACCGAGGGGCCGCAGATCCTGCTGGGCTCGTCGATGGGCGGCTATCTGGCGCTGCTCGCCGCGCGCGCCCTCGTGGAGGCCGGCGAGAGCGATCGGCTCGCGGGCCTCGTCCTGATCGCCCCGGCGGTCGATTTCACCGAGGCGCTGATCTGGGCTCACGCGCCGGAGGAAGGCCGGCGCGCGATCATGCAAGACGGCGCGTGGCGGCCGCGCTCGGCCTATTCCGACCAGCCGGACGTCTTTACCCGCGCGCTGATCGAGGACGGCCGCAAGCATCTTTTGTTCGGCGGCATGATCCGCACCCACTGCCCAGTCGCCGTCCTGCAGGGGATGCGGGACGACTCGGTGCCCTACGCGCATGCGCTCAAGCTGATGGAGCGCCTCGGCGGCGATCCGGCGACGCTGACCCTGATCAAGGACGGCGATCACCGCCTGTCGCGGCCGCAGGACCTGGAGCTTCTGTTCGGAGCGCTGGAGCGGATGATCGAGGCGCATGGCGCGCCCGAGTTGCCGGCGCCGATCCTCCCGCTGTTTGGAGACTGAGGAAGACGGAGTGGCCTACGGCCGATGGGCCCGGCCTGCGTCAAGCGCAGAAAACGAAAAAAGCCCCCGGCTCCATGGGCAGGGGGCTCGACAGGTATCGGTGGTTGCGGGGGCAGGATTTGAACCTGCGGCCTTCAGGTTATGAGCCTGACGAGCTACCGGGCTGCTCCACCCCGCGGCAATCGGAGAACGGAGGACGGACGACTGTCCGGGTCGTTCCGTTTTCGTGAGGAGGAAGCGCGTTTGGTGTTTGGGCGTGAGACGGCGGCCATCGGCGGTTTTGCCGATCGTCTGTTCTCCGACGTCCGTCATTTGTTGTCCGATATCCGTCCTTTGCAGGCCTGGCGACGACCTACTCTCCCATGTCTTGAGACAGAGTACCATTGGCGCGAAGGCGTTTGACGGCCGAGTTCGGGATGGGATCGGGTCTGATCGCCTTGCAAGAGCCACCAGGCCGGCAAAGGACGGTTCGGACGACGGAGGACGGGAGACGGAGGACGGAAGAGATGGTTTTCCGTCGCCCGTCGTCCGTCCTCTGACGTCCGATCGAAGCAAAACTGGTTTGATGTCGCTGACTTGGCGACGGACACGAGGGACGCAGGGACGATCTGTCCTCCGCGCCTGTCATCCGTCGTCCGCGCGCGCTTTCGCACGCACGCGCCTTGGCGACGAGAGCAATCAAGTCGAACGAGCGATTAGTACCGGTCAGCTTCACGCGTTGCCGCGCTTTCACATCCGGCCTATCAACGTGGTGGTCTTCCACGGCTCTTCAGGGAGAACTGGTTTTGAGGCTGGTTTCCCGCTTAGATGCCTTCAGCGGTTATCCATTCCACATATAGCTACCCTGCACCGCCGCTGGCGCGACGACAGGTCCACCAGAGATGTGTTCACCCCGGTCCTCTCGTACTAGGGGCAAATCCTCTCAATTCTCCGACACCCACGGCAGATAGGGACCAAACTGTCTCACGACGTTTTGAACCCAGCTCACGTACCACTTTAATCGGCGAACAGCCGAACCCTTGGGACCTTCTCCAGCCCCAGGATGTGATGAGCCGACATCGAGGTGCCAAACACTCCCGTCGATATGGACTCTTGGGGAGTATCAGCCTGTTATCCCCGGCGTACCTTTTATCCGTTGAGCGATGGCCCACCCACGCGGGACCACCGGATCACTATGACCGACTTTCGTCTCTGCTCGACTTGTTGGTCTCGCAGTCAGGCTGGCTTATGCCATTGCACTCGACGACCGATTTCCGACCGGTCTGAGCCAACCATTGCGCGCCTCCGTTACTCTTTGGGAGGCGACCGCCCCAGTCAAACTACCCACCATGCGTTGTCCCGGGCCCCGATCAGGGGTCGCGGTTAGACGTCCATCAAGTCAAGGGTGGTATTTCAAGGGTGGCTCCACCAGAGCTGGCGCCCCGGCTTCCAAGCCTACCACCTATCCTACACATGACTTAACGAACGCCAACGCAAAGTTATAGTAAAGGTGCACGGGGTCTTTCCGTCTGACCGCAGGTACCCCGCATCTTCACGGGGACTTCAATTTCACTGAGCTGACGTTGGAGACAGCGGGGAAGTCATTACGCCATTCGTGCAGGTCGGAACTTACCCGACAAGGAATTTCGCTACCTTAGGACCGTTATAGTTACGGCCGCCGTTTACCGGGGCTTCAATTCAAGGCTCGCACCTCTCCTTTTAACCTTCCGGCACCGGGCAGGCGTCAGACCCTATACGTCATCTTACGATTTCGCAGAGCCCTGTGTTTTTGTTAAACAGTTGCCACCCCCTGGACTGTGCCCCCCCGAACCGCTTGCGCGACCCGAGGGCCTCCTTATTCCGAAGTTACGGAGGTAAATTGCCGAGTTCCTTCAACGTCATTCTCTCAAGCGCCTTGGTATGCTCTACCTGTCCACCTGTGTCGGTTTCGGGTACGGTCTGATGCAGGGGCTGTTTCCTGGAACCGCTCCGCCGCCCGGCCAATCCAGTAAGGCCAAACGACATACGCGATCCGTCACCACCTGCTGGCTCACGAATATTAACGTGATTCCCATCGACTACGCCTCTCGGCCTCGCCTTAGGGACCGGCTAACCCTGCGAAGATTAACTTTACGCAGGAACCCTTGGACTTTCGGCGACACTGTCTTTCACAGTGTTTATCGTTACTCATGTCAGCATTCGCACTTCCGACGCCTCCAGAAGCCCTCACGGGTCTTCCTTCACAAGCTTACGGAACGCTCCGCTACCGCGCGCTTGCGCGCGCCCAAAGCTTCGGCTCGTGGCTTGAGCCCCGTTACATCTTCGGCGCAGAAACCCTTAATTAGACCAGTGAGCTGTTACGCTTTCTTTAAAGGATGGCTGCTTCTAAGCCAACCTCCTGGTTGTTTTGGGATTTCCACATCCTTTCCCACTTAGCCACGAATTGGGGGCCTTAGCTGTTGGTCTGGGTTGTTTCCCTCTCCACGACGGACGTTAGCACCCGCCGTGTGGCTCCCGAGCATGACTTCCAGGTATTCGGAGTTTGGTTAGGTTTGGTAGGGTTTTAGCCCCCCTAGCCCATCCAGTGCTCTACCCCCTGGAGCCTCAGCTCGAGGCTATACCTAAATATATTTCGCGGAGAACCAGCTATTTCCGAGTTTGGTTGGCCTTTCACCCCTAATCACAAGTCATCCGAGCCTTTTTCAACAGGCACCGGTTCGGTCCTCCAGTAGGTGTTACCCTACCTTCAACCTGCTCATGACTAGATCACTCGGTTTCGGGTCTAAAGCATCGAACTGAACCGCCCTGTTCAGACTTGCTTTCGCTGCGCCTACGCCTATCGGCTTAAGCTTGCTCGATACTTTAAGTCGCTGACCCATAATACAAAAGGTACGCCGTCACCCAGCTCTTTTGGAACTAGGGCTTCGACTGTTTGTAGGTATCCGGTTTCAGGAACTGTTTCACTCCCCTCGTCGGGGTGCTTTTCACCTTTCCCTCACGGTACTTGTTCGCTATCGGTCGCTGAGGAGTACTTAGGCTTGGAGGGTGGTCCCCCCGTGTTCAGACAGGATTGCACGTGTCCCGCCCTACTCAAATCCTTCGCTTCGTCCTATCCATACGGGGCTGTCACCCGCTCCGGCCCGGCTTTCCAGCCGGTTCTGGTCAACAAAAGCAAAAGCATTGGCCTGATCCGCGTTCGCTCGCCACTACTAACGGAGTTCTCGTTGATGTCCTTTCCTCCGGGTACTTAGATGTTTCAGTTCCCCGGGTTCGCTCTTATTCCCCTATGAATTCAGAGAATAAGTCCCTTCTCGTGATCTCTGTTGGTCCAAAGACCGCTCTCTTCCTTTCCTCCCGTCAGGCTTCCCCTCTCGAGGACCCCCTCCAGCAAAAAACGGACGAGCCGGCCCGCCATAGGAAACGAAGTTCGGCCTGTGCAGCCTTGCTTCGCCAAACAGCGCGCCTCTTCGGAGCAACAGAGATCGAAGGTGGGTTTCCCCATTCGGAGATTTTCGGATCAAAGCCTGTTCGCGGCTCCCCGAAACTTATCGCAGCGTACCACGTCCTTCATCGCCTCTCAGCGCCAAGGCATCCACCAGATACCCTTATGGCACTTGATTGCTCTCATCGCCAAAGCGCGTTCGTTAACTCGAAGGTTTCAATTTCAAGGGGGTCTTCCGATCGGCAAATCGGAAGCAAACACACTCTGGCGCGAAAAGACCAGTTTTGCTTCAAACGCATCCGGGGATTCTAGCGGTCAAGCCTAAACCCACGACTGGTGCTCGAAGGGTCGGATTTGAAGGACAAACCATCAACCAAGCCTCGACCTCACGGCCTGCCCGATCTCGCTCGCCCCATCCGGCCCTCGACCGAATGCGCTTCCTCTTCACAATGTCAGATATCGAAAGGCCAGCTCCGAACGGAGCCGAACCTTCCAACGCCGCTCCCTCGCAAAGGCCAACGCCGCGGCTCGACGCCGCTCGCGTCCCTCAAAGGGAACGAAACCGATAAATCTCATCGGAAGATCAGGACCTTTCGCCGGAACGCTCGAACCGCCGCCCCCAAAAGACTGGTGGAGCCAGACGGGATCGAACCGACGACCTCATGCTTGCAAAGCACGCGCTCTCCCAACTGAGCTATGGCCCCTTTAGCCGGCCTCAATCGACGCGTAGCGCCGCAAGGCCGAACGAACGCCGCACGTGACGGCGCGAAAGCCAATCGAACGGACCTCGGCGCCGGCGCGTGAGGCGAGCCAGAATGGTGGGCCTGGGAGGACTTGAACCTCCGACCTCACGCTTATCAAGCGCGCGCTCTAACCAACTGAGCTACAAGCCCGGTCGAAAGACTCTGGTCGCGCCCAAAGAACGCGCGTCTTCCCTATCCTAATCCTGATGAAGAAAGAGAGACGAAGGCGGCGCAAGTCCCGCAAATGCGGCCTTTGACAAAGCCGCTTGATTCTGAACGGACGACAAACCGACCCGCGGGCAAAGCCCTTGGGACAGGTTGATGAGGTCCATGATCCAGAAAGGAGGTGATCCAGCCGCAGGTTCCCCTACGGCTACCTTGTTACGACTTCACCCCAGTCGCTGACCCTACCGTGGCCGGCTGCCTCCTTGCGGTTAGCGCGCCGTCTTCGGGTAAAACCAACTCCCATGGTGTGACGGGCGGTGTGTACAAGGCCCGGGAACGTATTCACCGCGGCGTGCTGATCCGCGATTACTAGCGATTCCAACTTCATGCACTCGAGTTGCAGAGTGCAATCCGAACTGAGACGGCTTTTTGAGATTTGCCAGGGGTCGCCCCTTCGCATCCCTCTGTCACCGCCATTGTAGCACGTGTGTAGCCCAGCCTGTAAGGGCCATGAGGACTTGACGTCATCCCCACCTTCCTCCGGCTTATCACCGGCAGTCCCCCTGGAGTGCCCAACTGAATGATGGCAACTAAGGGCGAGGGTTGCGCTCGTTGCGGGACTTAACCCAACATCTCACGACACGAGCTGACGACAGCCATGCAGCACCTGTGTTCCCGGCCCCGAAGGGAAGATCGCATCTCTGCAATCCGTCCAGGACATGTCAAAAGCTGGTAAGGTTCTGCGCGTTGCTTCGAATTAAACCACATGCTCCACCGCTTGTGCGGGCCCCCGTCAATTCCTTTGAGTTTTAATCTTGCGACCGTACTCCCCAGGCGGGATGCTTAAAGCGTTAGCTGCGCCACTGAAGAGCAAGCTCCCCAACGGCTAGCATCCATCGTTTACAGCGTGGACTACCAGGGTATCTAATCCTGTTTGCTCCCCACGCTTTCGCGTCTCAGCGTCAGTTCCGGGCCAGTGAGCCGCCTTCGCCACTGGTGTTCTTGCGAATATCTACGAATTTCACCTCTACACTCGCAGTTCCACTCACCTCTCCCGGACTCAAGATCTCCAGTATCAAAGGCAGTTCCAAGGTTGAGCCTTGGCATTTCACCCCTGACTTAAAGACCCGCCTACACGCGCTTTACGCCCAGTAATTCCGAACAACGCTAGCCCCCTTCGTATTACCGCGGCTGCTGGCACGAAGTTAGCCGGGGCTTCTTATCCAGGTACCGTCATTATCGTCCCTGGCGAAAGAGCTTTACAACCCTAAGGCCGTCATCACTCACGCGGCATGGCTGGATCAGGCTTGCGCCCATTGTCCAATATTCCCCACTGCTGCCTCCCGTAGGAGTTTGGGCCGTGTCTCAGTCCCAATGTGGCTGATCATCCTCTCAGACCAGCTACCGATCGTCGCCTTGGTGCGCCGTTACCACACCAACTAGCTAATCGGACGCGGGCCAATCCTCCGGCGATAAATCTTTCGCCGCCAATTCTTCAATCAATGGCCGTATCCGGTATTAGCTCAAGTTTCCCTGAGTTATTCCGAACCGGAGGGTATGTTCCCACGCGTTACTCACCCGTCTGCCGCTCCCCTCACGGGGCGCTCGACTTGCATGTGTTAAGCCTGCCGCCAGCGTTCGTTCTGAGCCAGGATCAAACTCTCAAGTTCAACTTGAAGATCTCAATCCCGACTGGTCACTCTGGCGCGAGCGTCTTACCGACGCCCGTCGCTACTCTTGACGAGTTTCCTACACACTTCACGCCCCAAATGGCCCAAAGACCCCAGGACCGTCTCGCGACGTCCCAAAACCCAAACCACTCGAAAGCGCATTGGTGTATGAAACGTGACCGTCGTTACGTACCTTCCCTGGCGAATCCCCCGCCAGCCCAAACCCAGCCTCTCAGCCAAATCCAAACCAACAGAAAAAACCCCAGACGCAAGGACCAACGCCGCCCACGTCTCTCTTCCTTCCGATGAAATTGTCAAACAGCAAAGAACCGGAAACCCGATCCCACAAACCCTGAGCCGACCCGAAGATCGACGGCGAAGAAACGGACCGCGGCGCATGCTCCCTAGGAGCAACCGCTCTCGGATGTCTCGGCCCCTACTCCGCTGGCGCAGACCGCTCGAAGAGCGGCCAAAAAACGATCAAAACCTCTCTCGCCCGCCTCTCAGCAGGTGGGAGGTTGATCGTTGCGTCTGAAACCAAGATGGCGACGCCGCCGCAAGTTGCGGCAACGCCGTCGGTGGAGGGCGTATAAGGAAGGCGGTTTTAGCTGTCAAACACTTTTTTGAAAATTTTGTCTCAGGGATGTGACTGCGCGCAGAAGCCCGCGTCCGCCGTGGATTCGCCAAGGTTGCGGGCGATGAGCGCGCCTGAGATCGCCGCCGCGAGCGTGATTTGCCTCCATTCGATCCCGGAGATAACAGTGAGTTCATGGTCCGCAGCGTATGCGGGACGAACGCGCGGAAAAGCGGAAAGACAAGTTGACGATAGCGACCGCCGCCTTTCCCAGACACGTCCCGCGCGGTGATCGCGCGGTTGTCGGTGTCGAGCTGGGCGTCGAGCCGCCGATCCGCCTCGGCGACGACCGCCTCGACAGAGCCGATCGACGGCGCGCCTCGCTGAGATGGCTCGCCGGCGCTGCGCTCACCGGATTGAGCGGAGTTGCGCTGATCGGCGCAGCCCTTTACTTCGATCTTGACAGCCAGTCGAATTTTGCCGAGGCCCCAGAGTTCGTAACGAACGCCGCCCCGACAGATTCGGAAGAAGGCGTCAACCTCGGCAAGGGCGACCGGCTCCTGCGCCCGGTCAATATCGTCTCCGACAAGCAGACCTACAGCGTTCCGACTACGATCAAGGTCGGCGACAAGGAGGTGGTGAAGGAGCGGGCCTTCACACGGCTGCAGACGACCCTCACCTTGACGCCGACCGGTTTCGCCGACGCGGTCCCACCCTTCAATCCGCTCAAACTTACAAATAGTTCCACCGCCACGGACGCCGCGCCGGACCCGGGACCGGTCCAGGACGACGCCGAGGTCACCTTTCGCACGACGGACCTGACTGCCGAAGAGTCCAGTCTCGCAACCGGCGAGCTGTCGGCGACTGAGGCGGAAGCCCAAGTCGTCGAGACGCTGAAAGCGCAACCCGAAATGCCGCGGACCCCCGCCCAGCCGCTGCCGCCTCAGCTGATGCTGATGCGGACAAGCCAAGCCACGGGCGACAGGCCCGGGTCAGCACTCGCCTACGCGACCCCCGGCAACTTCACCTCCAGCGCGCCGTTCGCCTCGATCGAAGTTCGCATGATTCCGGAAAACGTCACCAACGTCGCTAAGTCGTCCGGCTCCGACGACGCCTCGCCGAGCGAGAAGCTCGTTCAGATGCGGCATGGCGAAACCTTCGAGGACGTCCTGCGAACCAACGGCGCAACGCCGGAAGCGGCAGCCGCAATCTTGGCGGCTTTCGGCGTCAAGCACGGCGAATCACCGGTCGCCGAAGGCCAGAAGATCCTCCTGCTCCCGCTGGAGCCGAGCACGCGCGGAGAAAAGCCGAAGATCGCCCGGGTCTCGGTCTACGCCGACGACCAGCTCAAAGCCAGGGTCGCGATCGACGACGCAGGAGGTTATGCGCCCGTCTCGCTCAAGGCGACGGTCGGGCCGCGCAAGCCGGCAACCGCCTCGAACGAATTCGGGCGGCATGAGCCTTTACGAAAGCCTTTATGAGACCGCGCTCAAACAGAGGCTGCCCAAGCCGATCATCGACCTCCTCGCACGGATTTTCTCCAACGACGTCGATTTTCAGCGAGCCACGAACCCCGGCGATTCCATCGAGGCCTTCTATTCCAATCCAGACGACATCGATCCGCGGCCCGAACTCCTTTACGCAACGATAGCGGTTCACGACCAGACTTTTCGATACTATCGGTTCCAGGCGCCGGACGACAACAGCGTCGACTATTACGACGAGAGCGGCCGGTCGAGTCGAAAGTTTCTACTGCGAAAGCCCATCGCCGAGGGAGACATCACATCTCCGTTCGGCATGCGCTTCCACCCCATTCTGGGCTTCACCCGCATGCACACCGGCGTCGACTGGGGCGCGCCGATCGGGACGCCGATCTTCGCCGCCGGCAATGGGGTGATCATCAAGGAGGGGTGGGACTCCGGCTACGGACGCCGGGTCGAGATCCAGCACGCCAACGGGTACGTAACGACCTACAATCACATGTCCGGCTTCGGTCGCAGCGTCTCGGAGGGCGCCCGCGTCGTCCAGGGCCAGGTCGTCGGCTATCTCGGCCAGACCGGGCTCGCGACCGGACCGCACCTGCACTATGAGGTGATCATCAACGGCAACTTCGTCGACCCGATGGCCATCAAGCTCGCCCGCACCCGCGAGTTCGACGGCAGGATGCTGGCGGTCTTCAGGCGCGAACGCGACCGGATCGACCAAATCCGGTCCCAGGCGCCCTCCGCCGCGGCCGAGGCGATCGAGAAACCCGCCGGTATGACAGCCAGGCTCAACTAAGCGCGAAGCCGAACGCGGCCTCGACCTCGGCCGAGAATAATAACGCGCATTTAACCGCCTCTGCTGTCACGCCTTGAGCCCGGATGGCGGCAAGCGACGGCGAGCGCCGGCTCTTCGACAGCTTGTCGCCATGGCCGTCAAGCACAAGGCGGTGATGTCGATAGCGCGGCGTGGGGAGCCCGAGCAGTTCCTGGAGCAGGCGGTGGACAGAGGTTGCGGCGAGGAGATCCCTGCCCCTCACCACGTCGGTGACGCGCTGGAGGCCGTCGTCGACCGTCACCGCCAGATGATAGCTTGCGGCGAGGCCCCGACCCCGCACGATGACGTCGCCCCAGACGGCCGGGTTGGCGGTATGCGCATTGGCGTTCTCTCCTTCGCCAAACTCGAGCCAAGCCATTTGCGCTGGCGCGCACCCGCGAGCGCGACCCATGTCCAGCCGCCACGCGACTTTTTCCCCGCGCTCGAGCCGGGCTCGCCGCTCCGTCTCCGGTAGGGCGCGGCAACGGCCCCCGTAGAGCGGGGCGCCGTCGGGATCGCGGCCGATGGCGGAGCGCGCGACATCCGCCCGGCTGCAGAAGCACGGGTAGACGAGACCTCGCGCGCGGAGACGCTCGAAGGCTGCCGCATACGCCTCGCCATGCTCGCTTTGCCGCCTGAGCGGCCCGTCAAAACGCACGCCAAGCCATCGGAGATCATCAAGGATCGCGGTCTCGTAAGCGGCCTTGCAGCGTGTTCGATCGAGGTCTTCAATGCGCAGCAGCAGGCGTCCGCCATGCTCCCCGGCTGAACGCTGGTTCAAGAGCGCGGAATAGGCGTGTCCGAGGTGCAGGAGGCCGTTGGGCGTCGGGGCAAACCGGAAGACAGGCGAAACGGAATCGATGGTCGGGCGCATGACGGACAAGCGGATGCACAAGCCGAAGCCGCGAGCAAGCCTGGCGAGGTCGAAGGCGCCGCGGCGGAAAACGTATCATCCGGGTCCGCCGATCGTCGACGAGGGGAGTCTGCGCGACGGCGTCGACGCGCTGTTGCGAAAGGATCCCGAACTCGTCGGACGGCTTCTCGACGTCGGCGGCCCGACGCCGCTGCGCCGGCGCGATCCGGGCTTTGCCGGTCTCGCCGCAATCATTGTCTCGCAGCAGGTATCGGTCGCCAGCGCAACCGCGATTTTGCGCAGACTCGAGGCCCGTATTGCGCCGCTCGAGGCGGCGCGACTGGCGGTCGCGACCGACGCGGACTTGCGTGGCTGCGGTCTCTCCGGCGCGAAGATCCGCGCTCTGCGGGCGGCGGCGGCGGCGGTCGCTGCCGGCAGACTCGACCTGGAAGGCCTCGCCGCGTTTGACGCGGAGGACGCCCACGACGCCCTTTTGACGGTGAAAGGCGTGGGCCCGTGGACTGCAGACATCTTTCTCCTGTTTTGTCTAGGCCATCCGGACGCCTTTCCTGCCGGCGATCTCGCCCTGCAGGAGGCTGCGAAGCTGGCGCTCTCCCTGAAATCCCGGCCAGACGCCGCGCGCCTCGAGCGGATCGCCGAGCGCTGGCGCCCCTGGCGGGGCGTGGCGGCGCGTATGCTGTGGGCCTACTACCGGGCGGTGAAAGCGCGTTCGGGGATAGCCCTCGCCGACCGATCGGGCTAAGTCCAACGCCTCGACTCAAAGGAAAGCCAACGGCATGAGCGTCGCGCTCGACGGACCCCGGATACCGCCCGGCAGCGGCAGGGCGAAGGCGCTCGTGGTCTTCCTGCACGGATATGGGGCGGATGGGAACGACCTGATCGAGATCGGCCGTCAATGGCGGACGCTGCTGCCGGACGCGGCATTCGTGTCGCCGAATGCGCCTGAGCGCTGCGCCGCCGCGCCGACCGGGCGTCAATGGTTCGCCCTCGGCAACCGGTCGCCTGACGACCCGGCCGGCGCAGACGAACGCTGGCAGGGCGTCGTCAGCGCCCGCGGCGCGATCGACGCGTTCCTTGACGCCGAGCTTTCGCGATTGGGCCTCGACGAATCGCGGCTCGCGCTGGTCGGCTTCAGTCAGGGCGCGATGATGGCCCTGCATGTGGGACTGCGACGCCGCCTCGCTCCGGCGGCGCTGCTTGGCTATTCGGGCATGCTGGTCGGCGCCGATCGCCTCGGCGAAGCTGGCGCGCGCGATTCCCGCGGCGCTCGCCCGCCCATTCTCCTTATCCACGGCGACCAGGACCCGCTGATCCCGATCGAGGCGATGTTTGTCGCAGCCGACGCGCTTGCAAGCGCCGACATCCCAACCCAGTGGCACCTTTCCTTTGGGATTGGACATGGCATCGATAGCGGCGGCCTGCGCCACGGCGGCCAGTTCCTCGCCAAGGCGCTCAGCCGGCGAAGGCCTTGACCGCAAGCGCGAGGAAAAGCCTGCCGCCTCCATAGGGCCGCCCAAAAAAGGAGGCCGCCTTTCGGCGGCCTTCAAGTCTAGGGAGGAAACGCCCAAGGAGGGCACGTGCGGGCAAACTGCACCGCACACATAGACATTAGTGCTGCGCCGCACCAATTGCAAGAACTTTCGTTCACGGAATCGAGCAAAAGTCGTGAGCTCGAAGGAATCTTCGTGAAAGCGGTCCTGAAAAAAAGAATCTTGGCAAAAAGTTAGCTGGATTTTATGTTTTTCGGAACCAATGGGTCCGGGCGAGCGCGCAACCGCGAGGCGGCGGCACAAAGAAGGCGGCAGGCCAGGAGCCCTTGCGGGCTTCGGCCTGCCGCCTCATCCAGCCAGGGGCGAAGGGGGCGCCCCTGCCGCTGGACCTCTTTGCGGGCTTACGAGACGGCTTGGGTGGAGAGCGCCACGAAATGCGTGCCGTTGTCGTTCTTGACCTGCATCAGCACCGACTTCTTGCCGTCGGACTTGGCCAAATCGATCGCCGCCACGACTTCGGACGGGCGGGAGACCGGCTTGCCGGCGACCATGAGGATCACGTCGCCGGTCTGAAGGCCCTTCTGCGCCGCGGCTCCGTCGGGATCGACGTCGGCGACCACGACGCCGGTCTTGCCGGCGCCCTCCACCGCGGTCGCGGGCTCGAGCGTCATGCCGAGCTTCGCCAGCGCGTCCTTACCGCCCTGCTCCTGCGTGTCGGCGCTCGCTTGACGGCTGTCCGACAGCGAGCCGAGCTGCACCTTGACCGTCTGTGTCGCGCCATTGCGGACGATCGTCAGCTCGGCGTCCTTCTTCGGTCCGAGTGCGGCGATCTTGCGGGCGAGATCGTGCGAATCGGCGACAGCGTCGCCATTCACCGCGGTGATCACGTCGCCGTCCTTGAGTTCCGGCGGCGGCCGCGGGCGAGTCCTTCTCGGCCTTGTCGACGATCGCGCCCTTGGCCTCCTTCAAGCCCAGGCTGTCGGCGATGTCCTGCGACACGGGCTGAATCTGCACGCCGAGCCAGCCGCGAGCGACCTTGCCGTTGTCCTTGAGCTGCTCGACCACGTTCTTGGCCACATCGCTGGCGATGGCGAAGCCGATGCCGACGCTGCCGCCCGACGGCGAGAAGATCGCGGTGTTGACGCCGACGACTTCGCCCTGGCCGTTGAAGGTCGGACCGCCCGAGTTGCCGTGGTTCACCGGCGCGTCGATCTGGAGGAAGTCGTCGTAGGGGCCGGCGCCGATGTCACGGCCGCGCGCCGAGACGATGCCGGCCGTGACCGTTCCGCCGAGGCCGAACGGATTGCCGACCGCGATCACCCAGTCGCCCACCCGCGGCGACTGCGAGGCGAACGAAACGTAAGGATAGTCGGAGCCTTCCTTGACCTTTAGGAGCGCGAGATCGGTCTTGGGGTCGGTGCCGATCACGCGCGCCGCGACCGTCTTCCCCTCGGAAGTGGTGACCGTGACGTCGGTGGCGTGCTCCACGACGTGGTTGTTGGTCACGATGTAGCCGTCGGGCGAGATGAAGAAGCCGGAGCCCTGGGCCATGCCGATATGGGGATGCTCATGCTGGGGGGCGCCGAAATGTTCGCCCATGCCCGGCGCGCCGAACTGGCGGAAGAACTTCTCGAGCGGGCTGCCCTTGGGGATGTTGGGCATGGCTTGAGAATCGCCGTCGTCGGAGGCGTTTGCCTCCTGCATCTTGACCTTGACCGAGACGACCGCGCCTTTGACGTGGTCGACGACGTCCGCAAACGACGCCGGGCCCATCGAGGCGACGGGGGCGGCGGCGACCGCGGGATAGGTCGAGAGCGGCAGCGCCTCGATCGTTACCGCGCCGACTGCAGCGACCGCGACAGCCCCTAGCAATGCCGCGCGCACGGACTTCGGCCGGCTCGGACGAACAGAAAATAGCTTGCCCACGTCTTATGACTCCATGACTGGAACTTCGCCGCGACAGACTATGCCCGGCGCGATGCAGCCTTATCGCAGACAGCGTTTACGCGACGATTTCGACGACATGAACAGTTGGTAAGCTCGACTTGCCTGATCTGGGCGGCGGCGTGTCAAAACTATGAAACGCTCGGCCGCATCGTAGGCCTTAGAGTTCGAAACCCAACCCCTGGGGCCGCTGTCGACCCGGTGTTGCCGTTCATTGTCGGCTCAGGGGGCGCCGTTTACACCAAGAACTGCGCGTCGGCGGAACGGAAGCTCCGCGCCACCAGCGGACGCTCCAGGGGGAAGCTCTGGATGCGTCAGTTCGTCCCGTTGCTGTCCTTCAAAACGGCGTCCGAACGAACCAAAGCGCAAACAAGCGGTCTTCGGCTAAACGAGGAGGCTGCGCCGCGACTGGGCGTCCTTCGCTTTTCTCTTTCGAGCCAAGCGACAAAGCGCGGGGCGGCCGTTTACACAGCCGTGTCACTGGTCAGCCATGCGCCTCAAGGGCACTAAAACTCAATTATCCGTCGGGGAGCGCGATTCCCTCGCCGCTACAGAATCACTTCAACGCTCAAACTCTCCAGCGCGGTTGCCAGACCAGGCGCCGCCGTCAGCAACCTCGGCTTTCCGGCGGTGAGCTTAGCGTGAATGGCACGGTTGAAGATTGCAATGCAGTTGGCAGCGGTCAGCCGCGAACGATAGAGGAAGCCGTCGAGCGCTGTGTGATCGTGTACGTACTGCGCGAGCTTGCGGGATTGGTCCCAACCTTTGGCCGAGGCGATGTCGGTCGACACGCCAAGCTGAAAGCAGCCATCGGTTCGCAGGTCGACCAAATAGAGCGGGACCGTCGCCGACAGCCGGGCAACGCAATGCTTCTCGAGTTCCGAGCTGAAAAGCTGGCGCGCGCCGTCGCCTTCGAAGCGGTCGCGGACGATTGTTTCGGCGATCGCCGTCGCGAGAGAAGCCGCTGCGTAGAGCGTCTGGAAATTGCCGTCGACGCTGCTGAAGCGCGCCATGCTGGGCCCGGTGCCGAGCGGGGTGTCCATGTGTGCGAGCTGAGAGATGCGGCTATAGGCCTTTGGCCGGAACGCAGCCGTAACCTTGGCGAGGGCAACCTCGTCGAGATTTATTGTCGCTAACGGAAGTCGCGCGCGACGAGCGAGCGCAGCGGTTCGATCCCGTTTGCCTTGAGGATGTCAATCGGGCGGCGGCCGTTCAGCAGCACATGCGACTGACGCAGCCACAGCCATGCGACGCGCGGGTTGCCTACCGTCTCGACAATCTCATCCAACCCTGAGACCGGCGCTCCCTGCGCGAACTGCTCGAGCGGATATCGGTCGACGCCGTATTCGTCGGGAAAGCCGACGACCAGGCCTTCTCTGAACCATTCCGCTAGGTCTGAGGCTTCGATCGCCGCCGACTCACGCAGCTCGATGGCGGTGAGTGTTTGGCCCGCCCATTGGTCCACCGGCACAGCTCGCGCAATAGATCGCAACTGTCTCGCTGCATCGGCAGAGGAGAGGGCTTCCCCAAGATCTTCACCCACATCGTCCTCGACAGGACGCTCGGAGAAAAGCGGAAGCTCCAATCTCGCATCGGCGCCACGGCGTTTCCTCGACCGGCGACGCGACATTGCCTTCCCCCGCAAAGGGCGCTCGCCTGCGCCAAATGCGGCGCGTAAATCTCGCCTCAAGTCCTCGGGGAGCGAATAGGCGTCGAGTGTTAGCTCATCGATCTCGCCGAGCAGCAAGGCGAGCTCTTGAGGATCGCCGTCGGTCCGGCGCGCGGCAGCCGCATAGGCCCGACTGAGATTGCCGAGCTGCGACGGGATGTGCTTCGGGACCGGGGCCTGCTCCAGCGTACCGATACGGAACCTTCTGTCGAACGAATGCTCGGCGAGGAAGGCGTTGACGACCGGTCCGTTGAGGAGTGCAATGACCGCATCAAGATCGAGGTCGTGCGCGTCTTCGTTAGGCCAAAGGCAGATGAACTGCTGCGATGCTCGGCTTCCGGTGCGATCGATTGCCGCCGCTAGGCGCCAGTAGCCGCGGCTCAGCCGACCCGCATTCGCAAGGATCTTGGGTGCGTCCCAACCATAATTGGTGCCGCCATATATTTCCTCCGCCCTGGCGTCGAGGTAGCGCGGAGCAGCGAGCACGAACTGGTCAATTGCGCTGCTGTCCATATATCCGGAAACGCGGCCTGGCCCAGGAGCGTCAAATACCCGGATTGCGCCCTTCTGGCCGCTGTGCCAGCGCAGACCCCAGTGCCCCCGAACCAACCCCCCTAGCCTGGGCATATCATTAAGCGCGGTCCAGACCTGTTGGAGGGGCGGAGACCAGAGCTTCCCGTCAGAAGGCTCCTCCGCGCCCCGCACCTGCTCTATCGTGCGTGAAGCGGTGCGGTCGACGGCAAAGCGTCTCTTGTCTGCGTCGTAGACCGCGCTTGAGCGGATCAACCGAGGCTCGTCGGGACTGCGCAGATCGCGTGCGATCAGAAGCGCCGTGTCGAGCTGGGACACATTGAACACGCCGTCGGGCAAAGAAACCAGCTCGACCTCGCGATAGAGTTGTTCCACCGTGCGCCGCTGCTCGCCATAGCGACGGTCGACCAACAGCGTATTCGGCACAACGAAACCGAGCATCTTCGGTCGTGTTTGCAGCGCGGTTGCGAGTGCGAAGACCGCCTTCGAGCCGTCAATCGCCGCCGCCGCGGGATAATTCGCCCGCTCCTCGGGCGTGAAGGCCGGGAATGGCGGATTACACAGGATGACGTCGTTGTGTTCGAGTCGCGCCGCGAGCGCTCCGGTCGCGAAGAGGTTTGCTTCCTCGATCTGCCAGCCATTGGCCATTGGATAGTCGGCCAGGATCAGCGACAGCTTGGCGACCTCGCATGCGAAGGCGTCAATCTCCGCGCCGCCAATGTGCTTGACCAATAGCTCATGACGCTGTTCATCCGTCCATTCACGCGGCAGGCCGTCGCGCATCTGGCGTAAGGCAGAGCCGAGAAACACGCCCGCGCCCGCGAACGGCTCGTAGACCATTGGAGGACTGGAGCCGAATTCCCACAGCCGCAAGCGGTCGAGGATATAGTCGGCGACATGCCTCGGTGTGCTGTGCGTCGCGAACTGGGCACGCGCCTGCTGCGTGACCAGCGTCGACTCGTAGACGTAGGCGAGATCGTCGGCGGAAATGTTGGCGACGTTGAAACCTGCACGGAAGGCCGCCCAGACTGGCTTCAGCAAATCGACGATGCGGGGGGGCCAGATTTGCGTGTCGTTCCCTAGCGCATAATAGTCGCCCATCGAGCTGAGGACGTCGGCGACGCTGTCAGCATTCCAGGATTTCGCGCGCTCATTCCCCCGGTCAGTCAGGATCTTTGCCGCGAGCAGTCGAAAGACGCCCCGGAAGAGCAGCCGCATCATCTCATTGTTGGTAACTCTGCGCAGGCCGCTGACTGCCTCGCGGATCAGCCGGTCGAGCTTAGTGTGGATCTCTCCTTCGATCGCGGGGATCAGTCCGATATCGACAAAGTCAAGCTGGTAGTCCTTCGCGGTTCGACCAATTGATTTCGCGCGATAAATCGCCTCGGGCGTCCAGTGGTGACTATGCTCTCGAAATCGCTCGGGCAGGCTCTCGACCGGGAAGCGGTCGAGCAGGCGCGGGGCGCGGCGGGCGTAAACCTGCCACGATGACACCACGTCACCCTCGATGACGAAGAACAGCGGCGCGCCCAGCGCTCGATGCCCTTCGACGAGGGTCCCAGCGGACTCTGCGGCCCCTTCGGTAAATGCAAAAGCGGCGGAGCGGTAAGAGGGCGGGGTCTGTGTGAACGCCACCAACGGCACTACGCGCGTGCGGCCCGACGGAATCCACACGTCGGAATAGGCATAATCGCGCAGGATCGCGTCGTTGCGATATCCGAGCTTCGTCGCCTGCGTGACGATCATGTCCAAGGCCTCGCCGAGTATCATGACCGGCCACCGGCGATCATGGGCGGGAAAGCGAGCTCACGCTGTGGATTGCTTCCCGCAGCGAGAAGTCGTTCGCGGAGATCAGCAACCAAGAGCTTGAGATCAATCATCAAGGCTAGCGTACAGATAGGTGGCCGTTGATCGCTGTCCAGCAATACGACCCGTCCTTCATCAAGAATGAGGACGAGGCTCGCGCGCTCGAGACGAATCCAGGGATGCGAACTGCACACCTCGAATAATGCGTCCGCCACTGGGGAGAGCGCGGAAACAGGCATCTGTAGCGCCGCGGAGGCGGACTGCGCCACCGCGGTCGCAAGCAGATCGCCAGCACTGAAGCAGGCCGCTCGGCCAGCCTCCACATTCAGGCGGGGCAAAGCGCGCCGATAAGTTCGCCATTGCTGCTTGCTGAGCGAAAGCGCTGCCATCAGCTGCCCAGGCGTGAAAAGGATGGACACGGACACCCTATGGTGTTGGTTCGCAACAACATACAATGTGGCGCGGCAATTGCGAGCGAAAAAACCGCCTTGCGGTTTCGCGGCCCGTCGTAAGGCATCGCTGAGAAGTCGGCCCTCCCAAGCGAAACCTGACGATCGGTCGGTTCCCACCGTTCCTCCCAGGGCTGCTCCGCCCTCTGCGCCAGTTCGCGGCATTCGGCGGATGCCCCCTCAGGGCGGACTCAGCGCATACAGTCTCCGGGGTGAACGCGCGCAATGCGCGCCAGACCCGCCGTTCGGCCAAAGCTCACTCTCCGCCTGAGCGGTCGCCGGGCGCTGATTGAGTTTCGGCCCTAGCGCGTCGCCATGCGCACGACGTGGCCGCCCAGACCCGGCCGCGGCTTTATGGGAATGTGCGGAAGGTAGCGCGCGACGAGGGCGGCGCGGTCGAGATCCTCGATCGTGACGAAGCCCATCGCCCGCGCCCGTTCGTGCAGCGCAGGCGTCTCGAAATAGCAGCGGAACGGCTCGCCGCTTTCCGCTGCGCGCGCCGCCATCCTGTCGTGATCGTCGCGCACGCTCTCCTCCTCGATCGCGTGGGGCGGATTGGAATAGTCGAACACGACTTCCGCTCCACCGGGAAAGCGCGCGAGGGCGCCGAGGGTGGCGTAGGCCGCATCTTCGGTCAGGTAAGGCGTGACGCCGAGCCAAAGGACAAAGGTCCGCAGCCCCGTATCGAGTTCCCCGGCTCGAAGCGCCTCCGTCATGTCGCCATGGTCGAAGTCGTGCGCGACATAAGCGACGTGCTGAGGCTCGGCGACGGCGGCCTGCGCCAGACGTGCCCGCTTGTCGCGCTGGGTCGAGGGGTGATCGAGTTCGAAAACCTTTAGGCCCTCGCGCGCCTCGAGCCGGTAGGCGAAAGTGTCGAGCCCGGCCCCCAGCACCAGGATCTGCCGAACGCCGGCCTCGATCGCACGTCGCGCCGAATCCTCAGCGAAGCGGCTGCGCATCGCGATGAAAAACCGCAAGCCTCGTCGCTCCGGCTGCGCCTTGGCCAGGGCGATCGCTGCCTCGGCGTCGGGCCCGAGGATACGCGCCGCCAACGGGTCGGCGAAAACGATCCCGCCCTCCAGCGCCTGATGCGCCGCCCTGTGTCCCGCCGCGCCCAGCGCCGTGCGGCTCGCCTGTCCATGCTTCATGGCCAAGAGGATACGAACGCGCAAGGCGCCTGTCGATCCCCGGCGCGCCGCCCAGCCGACCTCGAGTCGCGCCGCCGGCGGCGCCGCTCCTCAAACGAGGCCTGTGGGCGACAGGCCGTTCGCCGACACGGGAGAGCGCTAACCAAGGCTCTTATCGCGTAAACTGTTGGTGCACCGAGCGCGCCCTGCGATCCTGGGAGGCCGTCAGGATACCCGATCTCGCGGCCGCCAACCCCCCCATAGCATCTTGACCCGCCACCCACGAGAACACTGCCGACTGGCCGTACGCCGCCAAGATGGAATCGAGCGGTGAGCAGAATTCGAGGCGGCGCCGCGTGGATGGCCGGGTCAAGCCTGGCCATGACGCGGAGGGGCAATCCTTTGGAAACCAACGGCAAACGCGATAAGAGCGTTAACCAATATTCTGGATATCAGAATAATTGCTTGCATTGGAAAGTAATCCGTTCTACTTTTGTTCATACGCCGCCCAAAGAGGAAAAACGCCGTGTCCGATTGTCTCCATGCCCCCGCCGCCAATCCACCGCGCGAAGCCCGCGCCGCGCGCCTGGCCAAGTTCAAGCGCGAACAGCGGATTGTCGACGACCTCAACCGCGGCGTCTCGGTCGCCGAGATCGCCGCCCACATCGGGGTGGGCGAAAAGCGCATGCGGGCGATCATCCGCGAGATCCTTGCGCGACGCATGCCGCAGCCGCCGATGGAGTTTGTCGCGATCCAGACGAGCCGTCTCAACGAGGCGCTGCTCATCGCCTTCAGCGCCATGTCGTCCACCAATCTCAAGGCGGTCGACCAGGTGGTCAAGATCGTGCGCGAGCTCGACCGCTATGGCGGCGCCTTCGCCGCCGAATGGGCCCGCCCTGAGACGACGCCGCTCGACGCGCCGGCGGAGGCGGACGTTGCGTTCGCGAAGGCGTGGCTGCGCGGCGCCGAACTTACGCGGGAGGGAGGCGATGGCCCGGAAAATCCATCGCAAAGCTCTGAAAAGATGGATTCCGCGCCCGGAATGGGTTCGGCCTCGGAGGCCCGCGACGACGCGCCGCCCGAGCTCGCGGCGTCTCTGGACCCCGTCCCGAGCCCATCGAACGAGGCTCGTTCGATTGCCGGCGTCGCCGCGCCGACGAGCGCTGGCCGCGCGGAAAACCTGGCGCAAGAGCTTGAAATCATGGATTCCGCGCCCGGCCTCATGCCGATTTCCGGCATCGTCCCGAGCCTCCCGGAGGATACGTCCCCGACCTCGGACATCGCCGTCCGCTCGGCGCTTCGAGAGGCCGCGCTTGGCGCCGCTCCTCCTCGCGAGCGCAGAGAGGGCCGCATGACGCCCCCGGCGAGCGACGGTCGCCCGGAAAACCTGGCGCAAAGTCTTGAAAACATGGATTCCGCGCCCGGAAACGGATGGCGGCCCGGATCGGCCTTCGGGGTCGGCGGCGCATTCGTCAGCCGCGCGTTCCCAAATCCGCCCTTTCCGGAGTTCCTCCGCGTCCGTGCGACGCCCAATGGCCTGGCGGCCTGACGGCGTTGCGCGGGGCTTCGATTGCGCTCGCGTCCCATTCGCAGCTGTCGGCGGCCCGAATGGGTTTTTGCGCGTCCGACGCCTGAGGCGATCCCTGTCACCGGCGTCGCTTGGATCCGCGACCTTTCGAGGCCGCTTTGCGGGATTTGGGCTTACGGCCCGCCTTCCTGGGCCCAGAGGCGACGGGCGCTGTCATGTCTTGTTCGGCCGGCCGCTCAAGAGCCAAAGAGGCGGATCGACCGATCGCCGGCGTCCGGGCCGCAAAAAAGGCGCGCGCCGTCCCGCTGTAGAACTCGCACCGTTCCCATTCGCTGAGAGCCTCGTCCTTGGCGCGGGCCGCAAACTGGGCCGCCTCGACGCTGACCGCGCCATCGATCATCAGCTTGAAGAACTGCTCGATCGTATCGACGAAAGCCGCCTTGGAGTTGACCGAAAACAGCGACAGGCCAAACGGCGTTCGTGCGTCCGACAGGTCGATGGGCGCGCCGACAGCCTCGCCGAGCGCGGCCTCGACCGCGGCGCGGTGGTCGGGCTCGGCCGCGACGCGGTTGACGTCGACGACGAGGTCGGCGGCGTCATAAGCATAGGCGTAGAGATAGAGATGAAACAGGAGGAAGAGCTGAAACGTCGCAGCGTTCGTCGGAGAGCGATCCTCTTGGACGAACCAGTCGGTCAGCAAACGCGCGAAGGGGTCGCCGCGCGCCCCCGCCAGCGTTGCGAACAACATGTCGAGGAAATAGCCGTTCCCGCGGGCCCACTGCTCGGTGTAGGACGCCCATTGATGGAAGGCGTTGCGGACGAGCAGGACGTGATGTCCAGGAAATGCGTCGGCGAACGCCCGGAAACGTCCAAGCGTCCGCGTGTCGGTGAGCACCGGAATTTTGCCGCGCGCCTCGGCGCCGCGGATGAGCCCCTGGACATAGCTCCGTTCCGCCGCATCGAGCGCGCCGCAAAGGCCGTCGTGTGGGAAGAACCATTCGACCGCCATCCGGCGGTCGTAGCCGGGCGCCGCGCCGTCGGCGCCCACGAGCGGCGCGAACTCGAGAAAGTAGGGCGCGGCTTCCGGGTGCTTCGAGTCCCACCGAGAGAAGTCGTTTTCCCGCAGATAGGCCGGGGTCAGGGACGCGAGGCGTTCGTGGAAGATCTCGCAATAGGCAATCGTCGTCGGCGCGGACCGGAGTTTCGCCCATAGCCACGTGCTCGACGCACGCCAGCTCGAATGGACGAACACCGGCGGAGCGCCCTTGGCGTCCGGTCGCCGAACCGGGACCGAGGACAGAGCGGTCTGTGAAACGGACAAGGGCTTGGACATTGTATTCATCTCGACGGCCGCGGCCTTCCTGTCGGTCCTCGTCTCCCGCAATGCCTCCCCCTTGCGTCTCGAGGGCGGCGTCTCAGGCGACGCCTCCATTGGACAACAGCGCCCACTGGAGGACAACAGCCCGCTTGGGGTCACGCTTCCGGTCGCGAGACTTGGCGCACGCCCGGAGGCAGCCGACGAGGACGAAACTTTCCCCCAAAGCGGCGGCTATTCGCAAAACTCCCGGCTTTGGCCGCCCGCGACGGCGAGCGGTCGCCGGCGGCAGGCGTCAGCGAAGACAATGGGCCAGCGCCTTCCGCCAGTCCGCCTCGTCTTGCGCAGGAGCCGAAAACTGGACCCGGGCCGCCTGCCCGCCGGCGGCGAGGTCGAGACCTTCGGCGTCGAGGCCGACCGCGCGCCACACTTGACGGCCGTCGGTGGGTCGCCCCGCCAGACGCGCGACAACCGCGTCGCCCAGTCCGTTGACCCACGCGAGCAGGCGCGCCTCCGCTTCGGCGAGCGCGGCCTCGGATTCAGGCGCCGTCAAAATGTCGGACGGGATGAGCGCGTCGGCGCGGCCAAAGCCGCCGTTGAAGTGGACATTGGCGATCGCCAGCCGGAAAAACGCGAAATCGGCAAAGTCGACATAGAGCTTGGCCTTCGGATTGCGCTGCAAGTACCGCGTGCGCGCGCTGAGCAACTCGGCCCAGCGGATAGAGCCGTTCAGCGTCAGGCGAGGATGGTTCAGCGGGTCTCCGCGCTCCGACTCCTCGGTCAACAGAACCGAGGCGCGCGGATCGGCGGCGAGGTGCTGAGTATGGCGGGCGAGCGTCGACATGAGAAAGAGCGGCGCTCCATCGAAATCGCTCGCGACGCCGACCAGCGTCGTCAACGGCGCGCCCGACTCGGGATCGATCGTCGCGAGGGCGGCCGTGCGCGCCGTGCGCATCAAGCGCTTGGCGTCCGCGACCGCGTCGGCGCGCGCCATTTCCGGGTCGACAGGAGATTTCGCCATGGTCCTCGAGGAGTTGGGCCTGCCGTAGAGAAGCCCGCAAGCCAAGGCGGGTCAACAGCGAAGTCCACCCGGGTTCGCTTGAGATCGAAGTTCTTTCGCAGGGCGAAAGACTGGGGGCATTTTCGCGATCCGGGCGAGCGAACGGAACAAGCGCGGCCCACAGGCGTTTCCGACGCTCATGGACGCGTTCGTGGACGAAGGCGTTTTTGCGCGCTCGCAGCGTCTTTGCGCGCTCATGGAGGAGGAACGAGAATGGCCTATCAGGAACAGATGGACGCGGTGAAGCAGAAGGTCAACGCCGCAGTGGGCAATGCCGCTGACAGCGCAGCGAAAGCGGCTGACAGCGCGGCAAAACTTGCCGACAAGGCTCAGACAGGCGGGGCCTCCCTGTCCCGAGACCTCGGAAACCAGGCCGCAGATCTTTCCGGACAGCTTACCGAATTGGTGAAAAGTCTCAGCGCCGGGGCCGTGGACTTGACGGCGACGGCGGGAGATGCGTGGGACGCGCTGGAGGAGCGCTTTCGTGAACTCGTCCGTCGACGACCGGTGCGGGCGGTCGCTATTTCCGTCGCGGTCGGAATGCTTTTCGGCTTCTTGAGCCGCCGCTAAATCTCCTCGGAACGTCGCAGGCAAGCGGTCGTCAAGATCTTCGCCGCGTTTCGTCGAGAATCCGGCGAAGAGAACGAGCGAGCAGACCCCGTGTGTAAGGTTTGGAGATGAGCTGCACCTCGGGGTCCAGGCGGCCGTTGTGCACAATGGCGTTGCGCGTGTAGCCAGTGGTGAAGAGGACGGCGATGTTCGGCCTGAGCTGCACCGCTTCGTCGGCGAGTTTGCGTCCATTCATTCCGCCCGGGAGGACGACGTCGGTGAAAAGGACGTCGACGCGCTCCGCCTTTTGCAGAAGGGCGAGGCCCTCGTCGCCGTCGACGCCGGACAACACTTTGTATCCGAGGCTTTCGAGCGCCGTTCGCGCGAAATCGCGGACTCCGTCGTCATCCTCGACCAGCAGCACGACTTCGCCAGTCAGCGCGGTCGGCGCACCCTCCTCCGACGGCTCCTGGATCTCCGGCGCCGTAGCGACCCAGGACGCGTCCGCCATCCGGGGCAGGTAAATCTTGACCGCCGTGCCCTGACCGGGCTCGCTGTAAATGCGGATGTGCCCCCTGGACTGCTTGACGAAACCGTGGATCGTGGCAAGCCCAAGTCCGGTGCCTTTGCCGACATCCTTGGTTGTAAAGAACGGCTCGAAGACGCGCGCCAGGACGTTGGCGGGAATGCCGGGTCCGGTGTCGCTGACCGACAGAAGCACGTACTGTCCCGGCGCGACGTCCCCGAACTGTGCGGCGTACGCATCATCGAGCCACGCATTGGCGGTTTCGATTGTGACGCGGCCGCCGTCTGGCATTGCGTCGCGAGCGTTGACCACGAGATTGACGATCGCATTGTCGAGATGGCTCGGGTCGGCAAAGGCCGGCCAAAGCCCGGCGGCGAGCACAGTCTCGATCTTGATTGATTCGCCGACCGTGCGGATCAGCACGTCCGACATGTTCGCCACCGCCCGGTTGATGTCGAGCCGGGTCGGGGCGAGCGGCTGCTGGCGGGCGAAGGAGAGAAGCTTCTGGGTAAGCGCCGCAGCCCGTCGCGCCCCCTCGGTCGCCGTCTCAACCGGCCGCGCCAGCAGGCCGAAATCGGCCGCGGCCCCCGTCTCGATTCGCCGTTTGACCGTGTCGAGATTGCCAATCACGATCGTGAGGAGATTGTTGAAATCGTGTGCGATTCCTGCGGTGAGCTGGCCGACGAGCTCAAGCTTTTGCGTCTGCAACAGCCTCGATTCCGCCTCCTCGCGGCTCGCCGCCTCGGCCTTCAGGGCCGCCGATTGCGCGCGCAGCTCCTGGATGTAGGACCAACTCGTCGTCACGACTGCCGTCGAGGCGATCATGGCGAGAGCGAGGCTGAAGACCATGAGCCCAAGCAGGAACGCCTGCAGCCGTTCGGCCTCGGCCTGGCGTGCGCGCAGAAGCCTCGCCTCCTGCGCGTCGAAATCGTCGAACAGGGCTCGTATCCGCTCTCGCGGCGCCTGGCCTTCGCGCCGCGAAAGAAGCGCCAGGACCGTCGCCGGCTCGGACTTCGCCATCGCAGCCTGATCGAAAAGCCCCTTGTAGACCTCGACCAGGCGGTCGATCTCCTCGATGCGATCGACCTGTGGGCGATTGTCGCTTACGAAGCGACGCGCCTGGGCAAGTCTATCGAATACCGGCGGCCAAGCGCCGCGGTAGGCGGCGAGCGAGTCGGAGGTTGGGCTCACGACGTAATCGCGCAGCGCGATCTCCGCATCCTGAACGCTCTGGATAGCTTGCCCGGCGAGCCCGCGTGCCTTGTAGGTATGTTCGACCCAGTCAGTCGCCTCGTCGAGCCGAAAGGTCATAACAGTCGCAAGCACGGCGGCGAACACGAGCAAACCGGCGCTACTGAGGGTGAGGATGAGCCCGGTGCGGCGGGGCCGATCAGTCCAGAGCCCGTTGATCGAATCGGTCAGGCGGGCAAGAAAAGACGCGGTCATCCCGATTATCTACAGCGGCGCCGTGACGGCCGTCGAGCCGAAACGCGAAGCCCACGGAAGGAACAGGACATGGCGCGTATTCTGATCGTCGACGACGAGCCGCTGATCGCCTTGATGGCCGAAGAGTGGCTGAGCGAATTGGAGCACGCGGTTGTCGGCCCCGCCTACGACCTGGATGGCGCGCTGGCCCTGGCCGAGCGCGAACATCCCGACGCGGCGATCCTCGACCTGACCCTTGGCGCGCGCGATAGCTATCCAGTCGCCTCCCGTCTTCGCGCGCTCTCGATTCCTTTTGCTTTCGCGAGCGGCCATGGCCGCGATGTCCTGACCCCAGAGTTCCGGGACGCTGTTCTGCTTCACAAGCCATTCGAGTTTGAGACCTTCCGAAACGTCCTCAGCGCCCTGTTGACGCAGAGGGAGCGCTCGGGACAGCCGAACTCGGGTTCCGTGAGCCGGCGCAACTCATGATTTCTGATTTTTCGGACAGGGAACCATTTGGGCGAATTGGTGTTATGGTAGGTGGTTCGGGGATTGGCCCGCGCGCGATGTTCGGCGCGGGTTCATCGCGCAATTCGAGACCGGTTGATGAGTGAAGATCCGCGAGAACGGCATGACCTGACACAGTCGCGCGGCAAGGATTTCCACGGTGACGATCGAGGGCCGGGGCCGGCAGTGAGCCCGATCGTGGTCGACGCCATCTCCAAGGCGCTTCAGTCCCATTTCCAGGCTATCGCCGAGCTTCCGCTGCCGGATCGGTTTTTGGTTCTGTTGGCGGAACTTGAGGCGCGGGAGCGTCGCAATGAAACCTGAGCCCGGCGGTCAAATGGTGGCTTCACCCACCAAGGACGCCGCCTTCACGCCCAACGCCGCGTTCCGCGAGGCGCTGATCCGGGAGATGCCGGGGTTGCGGGCGTTTGCGGTGTCCCTTGCGGGCTCGTTTCATCAGGCCGACGATCTCCTGCAGGAGACGCTTCTGAAGGCGTGGAGCAGTTCCGAGAGCTTCACCCCGGGCACCAATATGCGCGCGTGGCTGTTCACGATCCTGCGCAACACCTATTATTCGCTTTATCGCCGCCGCGGCCGTGAGGTTCAGGATACGGACGGCGTCTACTCGGGCCGGATGGCTACGCCCCCTAACCAGGAGGGCGCTCTTGATATTGCTGATTTCCAGGCGGCGCTGGCCAAACTGCCGCCGGAACATCGCGACGTTTTGCTACTGGTCGGCGCCTCCGGTTTTTCCTACGAGGAGGCGGCGGAAATCTGCGGGGTCGCCGTCGGAACGGTGAAGAGCCGGCTCAATCGCGCTCGCGCGAGGCTCGCCGATGTGCTGGGAATCACCGAAGCCGCCGATCTCGGTCCCGGCGGGGCGTTCCAGGCGGTGGTCAAGAACCCAGATGTCTAGGAACCAAGCGTGCGAGCGTCTGCGTCATGAAGACGGTGAGAGCGCGGCTGCTCGGGGTGATGTCCCTCATCGTCATTCCCGTGGCGGCCGGTATCGTCCTGATTGCATACTCCGGCTATGCAGCGGAAGAGCGGGACGTTCGCGAGGTTCGGACGACGGCCGCGAACGGGCGCGCCCAGGTCATACGCTCCTGGCTCGACACTGTCGGGGGCGCCCTGTCCGATCAGGCCGCGGCCGCCGCCTTCCTCCGCGCTGGCCCGTGTGCGGAGCTCGCCAGGTCCTTCCTTCGACGTAACGCCGATGATGCGTCCGTCCGCTTCGTCGACGCGTCCGGCAGCGTCTGCGCCGCCGGGGAGGCCATTGACCTCACGCAACTTCCGGCGGACGCGTTGGGCCCTAAATCGAACGCGGACTTCCGCTATGCGGTCGTCGACCGCCGGCTCTGGTTTACAACCGGCGCGACCGCGACATCCGGACAGGAACCGGGCGGCGTGCTCGTTCTCAAGACCGACGCTCTGCGCTCGCGGCTCAACGCCCTCGACACGCTCGGCGAGACCAATCTTGCCGTGATCGCGAACGACACAACTCTTGTTTCTCAGTCTGCCCCTGGGGATTCAAGCGTTTGGCTACCGGAATCCATTCCCTCCGCCGCCGAGGGGAAGAGCTGGATCGGGCGCGACAGGAATGGACGTCTCGGCGACTTCGTGTTGACGCCGCCGTTCGGAGCTCACCTTTCAGATTCTGATCCGCTTCGACGACCGGCGGCTCCTCAACGCGTGGCGACGGCTGGTCGCGATCTGTCTCGCGCCCCTCGCGCTCCTTGCCCTCCTCAGCTTCGCCTACGCCGGCTCCATCCAGCGCGACGTCGTGCGCTGGATCAGGGGCATCGAAGCCGCCGCGCGCAAGCGGAGCGGCGATCCGAACAGTTCCGCGTCCGCCCCGGTCAACGCCAGGATGCCGGCCGAGCTCCGGAGCGTCGCACACGCGTTCAACGCCATGGCCGAGCACGTGACGCAGCGGCAGTTTGCTCTGCAGACCTCTCTCGCCGAGAACCGCGCCCTGATGCAGGAGATGCATCATCGCGTCAAAAACAGCCTTCAGGTCATCCAAAGCTACGTGGCGCTGATCCGCCGTATGGAGAAGCGCGCCGACTCGGTCGCCCTGACGCGCATTTCGGGAAGCGTTTCGGTGCTCTCCGTGGCCTACCGCATGGCCCTCACTCCGGTTGGAATGCACCCGGTGCCGGTCAAGCCGTTTCTCGAGGAGGTGGCAAGCGCCCTCTTCGCGAGCCTGCGTCGACCCTACCAGACCGCGACGGCCGCGATCGAATGGGAAGGCGAACTCGATGTCGATCGGGCGATCCCGCTCGGCCTTGGCATGGTGGAGGCGATCATCGCCGGGATTGACGGCGCCAGGACGACCGCCGTCGCGGTTCGCCTGTTTCCGACCGCTGAAGGCGAGATCGAACTGATCGTCAAGGCCGACGTCGCGCCGGTCGACGACCAGCCGCCGGACAAGATCCTGATCGAACTCGCCGGCCAGCTTGGCGCGACGGACGCGCGCTCGAGCGACGATATTCTGGCCTGGCGCTTCGCGCCCTGACCGGCGGCGACGGGGACCGGCTTCGCGCCGCCCGCCGGCTCACTGGGGTCAAATCGCAAATTAGCTTTGCTCGGCTGTGCTCCCGCTCCGCGGCGCGCCATCGGAACAAACGCAGGGCCGAACGGTTCTCCGAAGGCTTTGCCGGTGCGGCTTGGTGCGAGGCGGCCGGGGCCGCCAGGAATTTTGTCTTATGCGCCTTTTCGAATGCCAAGCTTGCCATTCGGCCCTTCATTTCGACAATACGGTTTGCCTGACGTGCCGCCGGCGGGTCGGCTATCTTCAGGATCGCCTGGCGATGAGCGCGCTCGATAGCGGCCCGGCGATTTGGAACGCACTGGGCGCCGCTGGCGAGCGCTACCGCTTCTGCGCCAATGCGGATGACAATGTCTGTAACTGGATGCTGCCCGAGGCCGAACTCGTCCCCTTTCTGCGAGTGCTGCCGGCATAATCATCTCGTGCCGGATCTGTCGATTGCGCCGAACGTCGAACGATGGGGCAAGATCGAACTCGCCAAACGCTACGTGATCCGCGCGCTGATGCGCTGGCGGCTGCGCCGGCCGGATCGAAAGCAGGACCCGGAGCGCGGGCTCGCCTTCGATCTGATCGCTGACGAGACGCGCCCGGACGGAGCCGTCAAGCGGGCGCTCACCGGGCACGACAACGGACTGATCACGATCAACATCGCCGAAGCCGACGACGCGGAGCGAGAGGCGAGACGCAAGGCCATGCGGGAGCCGTACCGCACGCTCGTCGGCCACATCCGTCACGAGGTTGGCCATTATTATTGGGACCGGCTGGTCAACGACGAGGGCCGGGTCGACGCGTTTCGCGAGGCGTTCGGCGACGAGAGGCAGGACTACGCCGCGGCGCTCGAGCGCCACTATCGCGACGGCGCAGCGCCCGACTGGATCAACCGCTTCATCAGCGCCTACGCGAGCTCCCATCCGTGGGAGGATTTCGCCGAGACCTGGGCTCATTATCTGCACATCGTCGATGCGCTCGAGACCGCGCGCTCCTACGGCATCGACGCGCGCGCCAGCTTTTCGCCCGGCGACGCCAGGATGAGACTGAACTTCGAGCCTCACGCGGCCAACTCGGCGGGCCGGCTGGTCGACGCCTGGGTTCCGCTGACCGTGGCGTTGAACGGGGTCAACCGCAGCATGGGCCAGCCCGACCTCTATCCGTTCGTCCTGTCCAACGCTGTGGTCGGCAAGCTCGAGTTCATTCACGCGCTCATCCACGCGCCGCGGCAGGCCTCGGCTGCGCCGGGCGCTCCAACGCAATCGGCGGAACCGGAGCGAATCGACGCCTGAAGGCGCCGCAATCCGCCGCCGGCCTTTCCGCTTCCAGCTCGTCGACGCGGCCGCCTACGATCGTCGAGACTCGCGGGGCGGGGCGATTGCCTCCGCCTCGCCGGTCGGGCAAAGATACGAATATGTCCGCGCCCCTCGACCGTCTCGTCATCGCGCTCGCCCAAGTTCCCTGCATCGTCGGAGACATCGCCGGCAATACGGAGCGGCTGCGAAAGGCTCGCGCCGAGGCCGCTGGGTTCGGGGCGGACCTCGTCATGACGCCGGAACTCTTTCTCTCCGGTTATCCGCCTGAGGACTTGGTGCTGAAACCGGCCTTCCAGGAGGCTTGCCGGACGGCTTGCGAGGCGCTCGCGCGCGAGACCGCGGACGGCGGCCCGGCTGTGCTGGTCGGCCTGCCCTGGGTCGAGAACGGTCAGCTGCACAACGCCATCGCGCTCCTCGACCGCGGCCGGATCGAGGCAGTGCGGTTCAAGGTCGACCTGCCCAATTACGGCGTGTTCGATGAGAAGCGCGTCTTCGTCCCGGGTCCGTCGCCGGGGCCGATCGTCTTCCGCGGCGTCAGGATCGGCACGCCGATCTGCGAGGACATCTGGGGCCCCGACCCGGTCGAATGCATCCTCGAGACCGGCGGCGAAATCCTGCTTGTTCCCAACGCGAGCCCTTACGAGCGCGACAAGCTCGCCATCCGCCAGAATGTCGCGGTCAACCGGGTGGTCGAGAGCGGCCTGCCGCTGATCTATCTCAACATGGTCGGCGGTCAGGACGAGGTCATCTTCGAAGGCGCCTCCTTCGCCCTCAACCCCGACCGCAGCCTTGCCGTGCAGCTGCCCGCGTTCAGAGCCGTGGTGGCGCGCACCGTGTGGGAACGGGGCGGCAAGGGCTGGACTTGCGTCGAGGGACCGAAGGCGGTGGTCGAGGAGGGCGACGAAGCCGACTATTCCGCCTGCGTCCTGGGCCTCCGCGACTATGTCGACAATAACCGCTTTCCCGGCGTGGTGCTCGGCCTTTCGGGCGGCGTCGACTCGGCGCTCTGCGCCGCCATGGCCGTCGACGCCTTGGGCGCGGCGCGCGTCCATGCCCTGATGCTGCCCTACCGCTTCACCTCGAACGAATCGCTCGCCGACGCCGCCGCCTGCGCCGAGGCACTCGGCATTCGCTACGACATCGTGCCGATCGCCGGGCCGGTCGAAGGGGCCGAGCGCGCGCTGTCGTCGATGTTCGCCGGCAAGCCCCGCGACATCACTGAGGAGAACATCCAGAGCCGCGCCCGTGGGCTTATCCTGATGGCGATTTCCAACAAGTCGGGCGCGATGGTGGTGACCACGGGCAACAAGTCGGAAATGTCGGTCGGCTACGCCACGCTTTATGGCGACATGAACGGCGGCTTCAATCCGATCAAGGACCTCTACAAGATGGAGGTGTTCCGGCTCGGCGCGTTGCGCAACCGCTGGAAGCCGGTCGGCGCGTTCGGGCCGGACGGCGAGGTGATCCCCGAGAACATTCTCACGAAGCCGCCGAGCGCAGAGTTGCGCGAGAATCAGAAGGACGAGGATTCTCTGCCGCCCTACCCGATTCTAGACGGCATTCTGCACGGGCTGGTCGAGAAGGAGATGCGGGTCGCCGACATCGTCGCCGAAGGCTACGACCCGGAGACGGTGAAGAGGATCGAAAAGCTCCTCTATCTCGCCGAATACAAGCGCCGTCAGTCGGCGCCGGGGGTCAAAGTCGGCCCAAAGAACTTCGGCCGCGACCGGCGCTACCCGATCGTCAACCGGTTTCGCGACCCGGGCGCGCCGGCGCGGACGCCCGACGGGTCGATCGCCCCGCGCGGGCAGGCGGGGACAAGTGAGCGATTCGAGGAATAGGGGCCGGCGGCTTTCGTCATATTCGCGAAGAGGTTGTTCTGTCGTCCGTCTTTCATGCGCCTCGGCTATTGAAGCCAGGACGGAGGGCCGACCATGGACAACGACGACAGCGAACTTGATCAGCTGCAGGCCGACTACAAAAAGGCGGTGGAAGAGTGGATCGCCGCGATCCGCAAGGAGGAGGCCCTCGCTTCTGTCCAGCACTCGACCGCCGATCTCGATGCCTGGGAAGAGGCGGGCTTTGAGGAGCACAAGGCGCAGCGCGAGGTGATCTATCGCAAGAAGCTGTACGAGGACGCGCTGCGGGAAGACCTGTTCGGGTTCTAACCCAATGCGTCCGGTAAGGGCCTTCCCGTTTGCGTGTGACCGGCGCGAGAATGTGTTGCTAACTTGTCACAACAGGGGTCAAATCCCTGCGGAATTACGCCGGGACGTTGACTTGGTCTTGCCCGAGTTGCAAACCCTCATCGGCCGCGTCCATTTGCCGCGGCCGATGAGGGGGAGGGCGCCATTCCTCGCTCGCTGCGACTGGTTTTTGCGACGGCGCTTGCGCTCGCGGTCAGTAGCGCCGCTCACGCGCAGCAGATCGGTTCGGCCGCCGAGGCGCACAACAGTGTGTCGCGCGAGCTTGCCGGCGCAGCCGCGGCCCTGACGGCCGGCGACTTGGTTTTTCGCGACGAGATCGTCCGCACGGGGACCGCGTCGACCGCAAAGCTCGTCTTTCTCGATTTCGACCAACCTGGCGATCGGTCCGACCTCGCGGGTGACGCTGGACCTCTTCGTCTATTCCGGCCAGGCCAGCGCGCAGAAGATGACGGTCAACCTCGCCAAGGGGATCTTTCGCTTCACCACCGGCGCACTCGACAAGCGCGCTTATGTGATCTCGACGCCGACGGCCTCGATCGGCGTGCGCGGCACGGTGCTCGACATCGGCGTCCAGGGTCCGCAGCAGATGCGGGTGACGCTGGTCGAAGGCCAGGCGCTGGTCTGTCCGCGTCGGCCGGGGACGACGTTCGAGCAGCAGATCCGGAACTGCAGCCGGGGCGGCGGCGGTCACTGCGAGTGCCTCGATCTCAATCACGCCGGCCAGACGGCGCAGGTGAAGAAATCGGGCGGCTCGACTCAAGCAACCTTCGTTTCGACGCAGGTCGATTTCGCTTCGCTCTGCTCGGGCGGCTCGTCGCTCTGCTCCGGCGCCAGCTACGCGTCGCTGACGCCCGGCGGCGGAGGCGGCGGCTTCCCATCGGGGGCGCTATGCGGACATTAGGACCGAGGACAAATATGGCCGCCCGCTGGACTTTTGCGCTGGCTGCCGCCGCCGGATTCGCAGGCGCCGCTTGGGCGGCGCCCAGCAACCAACCGCCGCCGTCCGGCGCCATCCTTGATCTGAACGGCGGCCTGATCCCTCATGGGTCGCCTCAGACCTACACCGTCGATTTCACCTCGTCGGTGTCGAACACCGCGATCACCTTCGCCTTCCGCGAAGACCCGGCTTTCATTTTCCTGTTCAACACCTCAGTCGTCAACCTGACCACTCCGAGCGGGAACCTGCTGACGAACGGCAACTTCTCGGGCGGGACGTATGCGGACAACGGCAACTTGGCAACCCCGACGAGCTGGACGTACGCCAATATCTACGGCGCGAGCGCTGGCGGGGTCGTGACGTCGAGTTGCGAGGGTTACGGCAGCTACTGCTGGCACGACGGCGCGGTGCAGGCCTACGACGCGATCAGTCAGACGATCTCCACCACCATTGGAGACCTATACCAGGTGTCGTTCTCCGCGACGGACAACAGCGGCTTGACCGACTGGTCGCGTGTCAGCACCAACGGCGACGTCACCGGCACGGGCGGGAATGGCGCGGACATCCTCGTCTATGCCCAGGCGGGATTGCCGCCTGCGGCGTGCGCCGGCGCCCCGGGAGTCAATATCAAGGCCTCGGCAGGCCAGACGTGCTTCGCCAGCGGATCTTATGTGTCGACCGACGTCATCGCCGGTCAAGCGACGGGCGCCGGCGCCGTCCTGACCAATGTCAACGAGGGACAGAGCTCGGTCTCTTTCTCGACTTCGGCGGCCAATACCCCGGCGGTTCAGGCGGACTCGGGGGGATCGGTCATCCTCACGGTGACGCCGCCCTCGACAAGCGGAACGGTGACGACGACCGGCGATAACAGCATCGGGCTCTACGCGACCGGCTCGGCGTCGACCGACAGCGGCCCCGTCGCATCGTCGATCACCGCACAGAACGTCAATGTTACGACCCAAGGGAGCAACGCCAGCGGTGTGCAGGCGGACAACGGCGGCCTGGTGAGGCTCAATGGCGGTTCGGTCACGACCTCGGGCACGGGGTCGGCGGGCTTGGCGGCATTCGGCGCAGGCTCGACGATCACGGCGACCGGAGTCGCCGTCACGACCAACGGGGACTTCGACGGGGAAAGTGGAAACTTCTCGTTTGGTGTCGTCACCGGCAACGGAGGGAGCGCGACGATCTCCGGTGGGTCGATAATGACCAATGGAACGATCGCTCACGCGGTCCTGGCCAGCGCCGGCGGCGCGATTACGTTGAGCGGTGGGACTAGCGTTCTGGCGACCGGCGCCGGATCGTTCGGGTTGTTCGTCAACGGCGCCGACGCGTCCTTGACGGCGACCGGCGTAACCGTCACGACCCACGGCGCTCCCGCCACCGGAGAATTTCCGGTCCCTGCCTTTGGCGCCTACAACGGCAGCGCATCGCCCGGCTCGGCGAGCGGCGGGGCGATGAAGCTGACGGATACGACAATTCTCACGACCGGCTCCAGCGCGGACGGCATAGTCACCAACAGCGGTGGCGTGACAACAATGATCGGCGGTTCTGTGACGACCTCCGGCCAGGACGCGCATGCGTTGTTCGTTACCGGCGCCGGATCAACCGTCAGTCTCAGCGGGTCGAACGCATTCACAACCCAGGGCGCCGGCGCCAGTGGGGTTGTCGCGAGCCTCGGGGGCGTCGTCAGCGCGACGGGTCCGATCTCCGTCGCCACTTCCGGCGGCGTGTTCCCGGCGACCGGTTTCGGCGCAAATGGCGTGGTCGCGGATGGCGCCGGCGCCAAGGTCAATCTCGCGTCGGCGACGATCACGACATCTGGCCCGGGCGCGTACGGGTTGGTCGCAAGCGACTCGACGGCGGGCGGCTCGGCCGGCGCCATCACGGCGACTGGCGCGCTCACCATCAACACGACGAATGCTTCCGACGCCGGCGTATTCCTGCAGGGGAACGGCGCTTCGGTGCTGGCGACGGGCGGCGGCGTCATCACCACGGCAGGTAACGCGATCTCCTTGACTGGCGGGATCGGCCAGATCGCGACCTTCGACAGTTTTACGATCAACAACCATTCGGGCGATCTGATCTTCGCCGACCCGTCAGTTGCGACCGTCAATTTCAACGCGACGACCGCCAACGCGGGAACGAACAATCTGCTCGACTCGACCGCGGGCAGCTTCGTTACGCTGAACGCTAGCGCCTCGGTCCTGACTGGCGTCATTCGGACCGACGCGACCTCGACCACCAACGTCAACCTGAGCAACGGCACGATCTGGACCATGACCGGCCCGTCTGTCGTCACCAACCTCGCCGTCACCAACAGCATCGTCGTCTTCGCCCCGCCCAGCGCCGGCGGCGGCTTCAAGACGCTGACCGTCAGGCAACTATGTCGGCTCCGGCGCGAACATCACGATGAACGCGACGCTCGGCGGATCGAGTTCGGGCGCGGACCAGATCATCGTCAACGGCGGCAGCGCAACCGGGCTCACCCTGCTGACCATCAGGAACGTCAGCGGCCTCGGCGCACAGACCTCAGGATCGGGCGTTCCGCTCGTCGTCACGACCAACGGCGGCACGATCGCGCCCGGCGCCTTCGCGCTCGCTGGCCTCCCGATCTTCGGGGGCTTTCGCTACATGCTCGATCAGTCGAGCGGAGACCTCTATCTCGTCTCGACTCCGGCTCCGACAGTCGCCGGCGTGACGAATTCCGTCACCAACGTCGCCAAGGCGCAACAGAACCAGATGATCACCAACCGGGTGCTGAACTCGCTCCTGCTCGGCGCGACCCAGCAGATCAGCTCCTGCAGCTGCGGAGGCGGATTCGCCTCGGTCGGCTCGTTCGCCGCCGGCGCGCAGGGTCGCTGGAGTCTCAGCGACGAACTCACGCTGATTGGCGGCTTCGCCTACAACCAGTGGAACGCCTCTGGCATCACAGTCGAGAATGCGCCCACCGTCGCCGGATCGCTCACTTACGATTTCTGGAAGTGGGGCAAGAGCCGCCCATTCCTCGAGGCCGGCGGCGCGCTGACCCCGTATGAAGATGTCAGCTATTCGCGCTCCTACGCCAACGGCTATACGTGGGCAGTCGGAAACGCCCAGGCGATCGATCGCGATCTTTCATTGTTCGCGCGGGCGGGCTGGATCGCGCGTCTGACCCCGGTCGACGAGGCGGCGGTCTACGGCGATCTCAGCCGCAGCTGGATGCAGACGGGCGGCTACACCGAGGTGACCAGCGCGCTCAATCCGTTCCCCGCCACCGTGCCGACGGGCCTCGACACGCTGAACGTCGCGCGCGTCGGCGGCCAAATCACCCATCTCTTCAACGCCAATATCGAAGCCAACCTGAGCGGGGCGGTCGCCTATGGCTTCGGCGCGGGCGCCGGCCAGGCGGTGAACGTGTACGACTTCGGCCCGATCGCCCCGAACGCGTTGCCCAATACGACCTGGGTCGAATACGGCGCGCGCCTCGGCTACCGCTACAGCGACCGTCTGGTGATCGACGCCTTCGTCGTCGGCACGGCCTTCGGCGAAGTCGGGGCGACGGTGCACGGTGGACTCGGGGTGCGCTATTCGTTCTGACGATTGCGGCGGCCGTCGCCTAGTCGCCCGGGCGCGCTAGCCATAGCGCAAGGGGATGCGAGACGCCGCCCCGTCAGAGTGGTCAGCCGCTGTCTGCAACCACCGCTTCAAAGCCCTTAAGCAGATCTCTGTCGAGCTTGACGCCTAGGTCCGCCAGCACGGCGAGCGCCTGCTGAGGCGGCATCGGCGCTTTGTAGGGGCGGCGCGCAATCAGCGCGGCGTAGATGTCGCAGATGGTGACAATGCGCACGTAACCCGAAATCTGCCGCCCCTGAAGTTGGTCAGGGTATCCCGTGCCGTCTAGGTACTCATGGTGATGGCGTACCACATCAAGAACGACCGGGCTGATGCCACGCTGGCCCGCAAGCATCGCGTGACCTAGCTCCGCATGGGTCCGCATGACGTCCATCTCGGGCTTCGATAGGCCGCCAGACTTGTTGAGGATGCCTGGGGGTATGTGCGCCTTGCCAACATCGTGGAGAAGCGCGGCCTGTAACAGCAAATGAATCGACGTGAGGCCCAGCTTCAAGGAGAACGCAGCACCCAAGCCGGCCACCAGCAGACAGTGCTGGTAGGTTACGTCATCGAACTGCCAGACAACATCCAGCCACGATCGGATTTTGACCTGTTTGATGGCGCCAAGGATGACGCTGGCGCCCCTGTCCAGTTGTGCGATCGACAGGGGTTCCCCTCGTTTCACGGCGTCGAAGCAGCCGGCCAGCGCCGATTTTGCGTCGGATGCGCGTGCTTCCGTTACCCTGGCAGGGCGTGTCGCATCTTTGTTTCTGCTCTGATAGGTGTGGATCAACCTCTCGGCCGCCGCGAGAATCACCGCCGGACGTTCGTTACACGAAAGCAATTCTGTCGCGTCTAGCGAAACCGCCAAAGCGGCCGTAAAGCGACTGGTGTCGCGCATGAGAAATAAGACCGGGATGGCGGCGTCGACGCGATGAAGCCTCAGCGCGCCGCGGAGCAGTCTGACCGAAGTCATGTTACCGATATCTATATCGCAAACAATTATGGTGTGCTTTAGCGGTTGCGCCTGAGCCTGATGCAGGGCGACGACGTGGCAACGCCTGCCACGGGTCAGATAGTCGTAAATTGCAAGGCCGCCGTTGGCGCGGTCAGTCAGAATTAGCATTGGCTAGTAGAAATTGCGGTCAATTGGATCCCCGCGATCCAGGTAAACCAGGTCGTTGATTCGTCGGGGAAAGTCGCAATGGGAAGCGGCGTCAAACCGCCTCGTACTGTGATCCATCGCGGATGTCGAATTCGTTCGCAATTTCATTGTATTTCATCGCATTCAAATGGGGATCCACTGGGCAAGTTCACAGCCACGATCTGAGCGGGTGCGCGCGTTCGAGCGCGACCCTCTTGTACAACTCCGATCCTAACAATCGATTGCACAGATGCAGAGTAAGACCGCTGTTTTAAGGCCACGGCCTTGAGCGGTTCGGCACTGACGTAGACCCAAGGCGGAAGTTCGCGGCATTACGCGCATTACGCTCGGCTGGCCATGCCTCAAGCCACCGCGCCCTTCCTCGACTCTACAATCGGCTCCCATACTGTCCGATGGCTACTTAAATGGCTACTTATAAGGACGGTTACTGCCAACAAACGAAGCGTGGGCATCTCCGGGAGAACAACGACATTCTCCTTCATTCCCAAAAGCCTGGTGTTCGCTGTTCGATCGGACCACCCAATCTCACCGGTGCGATGCATGTGGCAAGACCTGTGGCCGGATCGGTTTCGACAGCGACACCGCACATTGACGCCGCGCCCTCTGCAGGCAGGAACCGTCCGAACGTCACGCCCGTGGCGAAACGCCGGACCGGCTCTTCTTTCTGCATCCCGACGACGAAGTCGTAATCGCCCGTCATGCCGACGTCGGTGATGTAGGCCGTGCCGCGGGCAAGGACGCGATGATCAGCACTGGGCGTGTGCGTGTGCGTACCCACGACGAGACTGACGCGTCCGTCGCAGAAATGTCCCATCGCTTGTTTTTCTCCCGTTGCTTCGCAATGGAAGTCCACGATGATCGCGTCGACATCCCGTCCGAGCTTGTGGGCCTGCAATAGACGGTCGATCGCGCCGAACGGGTCGTCGGTCGGCTCCATGAACAGGCGTCCTAGAGCGTTCAGCACCAGCACGCGCTTGCCGCCGACGGTCTCGACACGGACAAAGCCCTGTCCTGGCGTGCCCGGCACGTAGTTCAGTGGCCGCACCAGGCGCGGCTCGGTCCCGATGAAGCTCAAGGCTTCCTTGCAATTCCAGGAGTGATTGCCCAGCGTAACCACGTCGGCCCCGGCGCCGCGAATGCCCTGATACGCATCCTCGGTAATCCCGAACCCGGCGCCCGCGGAGTTCTCGCCGTTCACCACTGCGAGGTCGACCTCCCAACGCGAGATCGCATCCGGAAGCATCGATTTCACTGCGGTCATTCCCGCTGCGCCGACCACGTCGCCGATGAACAGAATCCGCAACTAACCCTTCCTCGCCTGCTTGGCGCCGACGGTCTACCGCATCCCGACGCGCCTACAGCCGGCGCTCTTTCATGACGACAAATCCCGCTCGTTCCAAGTATTCAACCAGCCGATTAGCAACCATTTTTGCCATGGTGTTACGGTGATGGGGTGGACGGCGCCCAGACGACGGTCGACAAGTTCCCCAAGGGCGCGCGCATGCACCCGTGACGACCGGGCGACCGCCGATGCTCGGACTCACCTCGCGCAGATCTTAACAGTCCCCTGGGCGCCCCACATGGCGCACGGGGAAAAGCTGAAACGATAAGTGCCATTGGCCGGGGCGACGAAGGTAAGCGCGCCGGGCGCCTGGGCCTCGCCGAAGAAGGAGCCGCCAGGGCCCTCGACGTTGGGATCGCGCGGCCGCCAGACCGTCGTCGCCAGGCCGCTGCGCGGGTCCATCTCGGCCGCTTCGCCCTTCATCTCGGCGGAAAGGGTCTGTCCGTGGGAAAAATCGCCGACGAAGGACGTGGCGGCGCCGTGATAGCTCCAGCACTTGTGGCCGGCCGGCATCCGGATCCGAGCGACCGTGACCCGGTCGCAGCCGCTCGCCAGCGCCAGCGCGGACGGCCACGGCGCGACCAGGAGCCAGATCGCCGCAATCGAAAGACTGCCAATTGCTTTCATGCCTTGCCATCCCCTGCCGGCGATCCCAAGGGTACTGCGCTCCGGCGCTCACGACCAGCAGCGTGTGCGGCTCGATCGAGCGCTGGGCTCCGCCCATGGGCGGAGCCGTTCCGTTCCTGAGAAAGATGCACTTTTGCTTGCGGAATATCGGAATATGGGGTAAAGTCGTCTCTTCAGGTTCGGATCGAATCCGCAGTGCGGCGCGCCCATGATTTTCCCTTCTGAAGCCCCTCCCGCAACGGCCGCAGGCGAGCGGTTCCCCGGGTTCATCCGGCAGATATTATGGCTAAAATACGGCGAAAGGCCTCGGCGAGCCTGCAGCGAATCAGAATACTGACGCTAACCTATTGAAATCATGCACACGGCCGCCGGAAATGACGGGCAACCCGGCGTCAAATATGGGGTTTGCGGGCCAAAATCGCAGTATCTGCGACCTGAATCGCAAGAGATCGACCCGCAATAGCGCCTGTCGCGTAGGTTTTTGGTCCAAAATCCAGAGAAGCATTGTCTGCCAAATAAGGCGCCCTGGATGCGCTCACGCGGCGCCGCCCTTGGCGCGCTCAATGCCGGAAATGGCGCATCCCGGTGAACACCATGGCGACCCCCGCCTCGTCCGCCGCGGCGATCACCTCCGCGTCGCGCACCGAGCCGCCCGGCTGGATGACCGCGGTCGCGCCCGCCTCGACCGCCGAGAGAAGCCCGTCGGCGAACGGGAAGAAGGCGTCGGAGGCGACGGCCGAGCCCTTTGTGCGGGGTTCCGGCCAGCCGGCCGCCTTGGCCGCGTCGAGGGCCTTTAGCGCGGCGACGCGGGCCGAATCGACGCGCGACATCTGTCCGGCCCCGACGCCCGCGGTCGACCCGTCCTTGACGTAGACGATGGCGTTCGACTTGACATGCTTGGCGACGGTCCACGCCATCCGAAGGTCGGCCATCTCGGCGGCGGTCGGCGCGCGTTGGCTCACTACCCTTAGCGCCGCCTCGTCGAGGACCCGGCCATCGCGCTCCTGAACCAGGAGGCCGCCGGCCACCGAGCGCACCGTCAGGCTCCTGGCGCGCGGGTCCGGCAGCGCGCCCGCCAGCATCAGCCGGAGGTTCTTCTTCGCGGCGATGATGGCGATCGCCTCGTCGTCGGCCTCGGGCGCGATGATGACCTCGGTGAAGATCTCGACGATCCTCCTGGCCGCCGCGGGGTCGAGCCGCCGGTTCAGCGCGACGACGCCGCCGAACGCCGAAACGGGGTCGCAGGCCAGCGCCTTCTCGTAGGCCTCGACGAGGCTCGCTCCCACCGCGACCCCGCAGGGGTTGGCGTGCTTGATGATGGCGACCGCGGCGCTCTCGGCCGGATCGAACTCCGCGACCAATTCGTAGGCGGCGTCGGTGTCGTTGATGTTGTTGTAGGAGAGCGCCTTGCCCTGGACCTGCCGCGCGGTCGCTACGCCCGGCCGCGTCTCGGCCGTCAGATAAAGCGCGGCGTCCTGATGCGGGTTCTCGCCGTAGCGCAGCGCGCCAAAGCGCTCGTGCAGGACGCCGCCGAAAGCCCGCCATTTGGGGGTCGCTGCCGCGGTCTCTTCGGCGAGCCAGTTGGAGATCGCGGCGTCGTAGGCGGCCGTCCGCGCATAGGCCTTCTGCGCCATGCGGCGGCGAAAGGCGAGGCTCGTGGCGCCGTCGTGACGATCAAGCTCGGCGATGAGATCGGCGTAGTCGGCGACATCGACGATGACGACCACGTCCTCATGGTTCTTCGCCGCGCCGCGGACCATGGCCGGGCCGCCGACGTCAATGTTTTCGATCTTCTCCTCAAAGGAGGCGTCGCGCTTCAGGGTGGCCTCGAACGGATAGAGGTTAACGATCAGAAGGTCGATCGGGGCGATGTCGTTGGCGATCATCGCGGCCTGATGAGAAGGATCGGCGCGGACCGCGAGCAGTCCGCCGTGCACGCGGGGATGCAGCGTCTTGACCCGCCCGTCCATCATCTCGGGAAATCCGGTGAGCTGCGCGACATCGGCAACCGGCAGCCCGGCGCTGTCGAGCGCCGCCGCCGTTCCGCCTGTGGATAGGAGTTCGACCTTGCGACCTGCCAGGGCCTTCGCGATGATCGAAGAGGCCGGCCTTGTCGGAAACCGAGATCAGCGCCCGTCCGATCTTGACGATGTCTGCCGGCATACTATCTCCCGCTCCTTGCGTCCGCGCGTCCGTTGCTGAGGCGCATAGCACGGCCCGACGGGGGCGGGAACGGACGTACCAACGGTCGCAGGTCGAAGGAATTTCGGCCGCGACGACTTTTTCAAGGGACCAATTGGCCGTGTTGCGCGTTAATGAGCAGTCTCTTCGCAGGAGGATCCCATGGTAAGAACGATTGCTCTTATTGGGCTCGTGGCCGCCGTGACGGGGGCGCAGGGGGCTTTCGCAGCATGCCCATCGGGCTACGGCACGGAAGGTCCGAACGGCCAAAGGCTATGCGGCCAGGCGGAAAGCAGCTTCCAGCGCCACTGGAACTACGACAACGAAAGCAAATACCGCGCGGAGGCGTCCGCGGAGTGGATGCGGAGGCACGCACAAGCATTTCCCCCTTCCGTTTTAGAACCGCGGTCCGGCTCGAGGTCGCGGGATTGTGTCGAGCGGCGCTTGCGGGTTGACGGGGCCCCGGCGAAGGCTGAGATTGGCCGCCCCGACGGAGGTTGAGAGCCTTCGATCGCAAGAGGACGGAGGCGGCCCGATGGACCTGCGGCTGACTGAGGACGAACTTGCGTTTCGCAGACGAAGTGCGCGCATTCGTTCGCGACAATCTGCCGGCTTCGATCCGGGAGAGAGGTGTCGCCGGGCGAAAGTTGGCCAAGGACGACTACGTCCGCTGGACACGGATTCTGGCGGCGAAGGGTTGGGCGGCGCCGCACTGGCCGGTTGAATGGGGAGGGACCGGATGGGGTCCGGTCAAGCAGTCGATCTTTCTCGATGAGACCCAGAGGGGCAACGCGCCCGAGGCGATCGCCTTCGGCGTCAGCATGGTCGGCCCGGTCATCTACACCTTCGGCTCGCAAGCGCAGAAGGAAAGGTTCCTGCCACGAATTCTCGATCTCAGAGACTGGTGGTGTCAGGGTTTCTCGGAGCCGGGCGCTGGCTCGGACCTAGCGAGCCTGCGCACCGCCGCGCGGCGAGAAGGCGAGGCCTGGGTGATATCCGGCCAGAAGACGTGGACCACCATGGCGCAGTACGCCGACTGGATCTTTGTCCTCGCGCGCACCAATCCACAGGGTAAGAAGCAGGAGGGCATTTCGTTCTTCCTGGTCGACATGAAGAGCCCCGGCGTCACGGTGCGGCCGATCCAGACGATTGACGGCGGTCACGAAGTCAATGAGGTCTTCTTCGACGACGTCCGCGTTCCGCTCGACGCCCTGGTTGGCGAGGAGAACAAGGGCTGGGACTATGCCAAGTTCCTGCTCACGAACGAGCGCAACGGCATCGCCCGGGTCGGCATTTCGAAGGCTCGGCTGGACAGGGTGCGGGAGCTGGCCGGGCTTTCGGTGTACGGCGCTGGACCAAAGATGGACGATCCGTTCTTCCGCGCCAAGCTTGCAGCGGTCGAGGTCGAGTTGAAAGCCCTCGAGATGACCCAGATGCGGGTGATCTCGAACCGTCGCAGCGACGGCCGACCCGATCCCACCTCGTCGGTTCTGAAGATCAAGGGCTCGGAAATCCAGCAGGCCACAACCGAGCTTTTGATGGAGGTCGTCGGGCCTTACGCGGTTCCCTATGAGGATCCGGAGGCGCTGACCAACGAACCGCCGGTCGGTCCTGATTGGGCGGGTCCGGCCGCGCCGAACTATTTCAACTATCGCAAGGTGACGATCTACGGCGGCTCCAACGAGATCCAACGCGGCATCATCGCCAAGGCCATTTTGGGGCTCTGACCAATGGATTTCGAACTGAGCAGCGAGCAGCAGATGCTGCGCGACAACGTGTCGCGCCTGATGAAGAACCGGTATGGGTTCGAGGCCCGCAAAACCCATCAAGCGACGCCTGCCGGCTTTAGCGAGGCGCTTTGGCGCGAATACGCCGACATGGGGCTGCTCGGCGCGCCGTTCTCGGAGGAGGACGGCGGCTTCGGCGGCGGTCCGGTCGAGACGATGATCGTGATGGAGGAATTCGGCAGGGCGCTGGCGCTCGAGCCCTACCTCGAGACGGTCGTCACCTGCGGCGCGCTCATCACGCACGCCGCGCCCGCAGAAAAGCGCGGAGAACTCGTCGGTCGGATCGCCGCAGGCGATTTGCGCCTTAGCTTCGCCCACGCCGAACGCCAAGCTGGATTTGATCTTCATGACGTCGGGCTGTCGGCGGCTAAGGACGGCGCCGTTTATGTTCTCGACGGGCAAAAGGGACTCGTCGCCAATGGCGACAGCGCGGATGCGCTGATCGTCTCCGGCCGGATCGCCGGCAGCCGGCGCGACCGTGAAGGCATCGGGCTGTTCCTCGTCGACGCCGACGCGCCTGGGATAACCCGCCGCGCCTATCCGACCCAGGATGGCCGCCGCGCCGCCGAGATCGACTTTTCCAGGGTTCGGATCGAGCCGGAGAACGTGCTTGGCGCTCCCGAGGGGGGCCTCCCGATCATCGAGCGCGCAATCGACGAGACCATCGCCGCGCTGTCGGCCGAAGCGGTCGGCGCAATGAGCGAGGCGCTCGCGATGACCGTCGAATACCTGAAGACGCGCAAGCAATTCGGCGTCACGATCGGCTCGTTCCAGGCGCTGCAGCATCGGGCCGCCGACATGGTCGTCGCCCTCGAACAGGCGCGCAGCATGATGTATCTGGCCGCCATGAGTGCCGCCGAGGAGAATGCTTCCGAGAGAGCCAAGACGATTTCGGCGGCCAAGGTGCAGATTGGACGCTCCGCGAAATTCATCGGGCAGCAGGCCGTTCAGATGCACGGCGGAATCGCGATGACCTACGAGTACAAGGTTGGGCATCTCTTCAAGCGTCTGACCATGATCGACGCGGCCTACGGCGACGCCGACGTGCATGTCCGCAGGCTCGGCGATCGAGGCTCGCTGTTCGCCTGAAAGCGTGAGCGCGCGGACGATTCTCGTCACCGCCTTCGAGCCCTTTGGCGGCGAGACGATCAACGCGTCGTGGGAGGCGGCTCGGGCCATCGAAGGCTGGCGCTGCGGCGTCGCCGTCGTTACGGCTCGTCAGCTGCCCTGCGCTTACGGGGCCTGTGTTGGCGAATTCGTCGAGGCGTTTGAGCGGTTGAGGCCGTCTGTCGTCGTCATGACAGGCCAGGCCGCGGCGCGCAGTATGGTCTGCGTCGAGCGGACCGCTCGCCTCCGCGCGGGCGTGACGGCGCGAGACAATCGAGGCGCACTTGGTCCCACGGCGTCGGCGGGAAAGGCCCAGCTCCAGACGACGGCTCCGGTTGGCGACATGGTGCTTGCGATCCGCGAAGCAGGAGTCGCGGTGCGCGTTTCGACCGACGCTGGCGACTACGTCTGCAACCACCTCTACTACGGCGCGCTGCATCATCTTGCCCACGCCTCGCCGACTACGCCGGCCATCTTCATTCATCTGCCGGCGACGCCGGAACAATCCGGGGGTGGACCCTGCGTTCGCCGGCTTGCCACGAGGGACGCCATGCGCGCGCTGCAGGCCGGAATCCTTACGCTATCGGACCAGAACGGGATGAGTTGACGTCTCCGCCGATGATCCGAACCGCCTGCTAGGGCGGCTTTCTTTCGCTCTTTTTGGTCCTCCGATCCTAAACTCCTGCTTTATCAAAGCCTTGCTGGTTCTACAACCCAACGGTCGTAAATCGAGCCCGGCCACGAAACAGGAGCCTTAACAAGAGCGGAACAGGTCGCTATCAGGTCGGAACAAGCACAGAACAGACAGGGCGAACCCGGGTGCAAGATCCGGCGCGGCCAAGTTGCATAGCGTTGCCGGCATTCCCTCCCCCGCGCAGGAAAGACAGATTATGCGGGCGGTCGGATGCGGGCGAATCGCGACTCGGCTAAAAGATCTCTTGGCCCCATCGGCCGACGCGCCGGCGATTGCTGGATATGCGGCGTCTCGGGAATGGAAGCGCCGCTTGCATAGGCAGGCGGCGCCATTTTGCTCGGGATGAGGCTGAAGACGCGAAAGAGTTGAACTAATTTAGGCCGCTATATTAAACGACTTCGTTAGCTGGTCCTTGATCGGCTCGATGGTCTCGGCGACGGTCTTCTGCGCCAGTTCGGCAAGATCCTTGAACTGCACGACGACGGCTTCGGTCTGCTTGCGAGCGAAATCGCTCTGAAGAGCCAAGAGATCGGCGACAGATTTTGCGCTCAGCGCCGCCTTGACCAAATTGAAGCTGGCCTCCGCATTCGCGCGAGCCGCGGCCAATGCCTTGGCGTTGAACGCGACGGTCCCGTCCTTGGCTGCCGCGAAGCTCAATTCCAATGCGCTGGTGGCCTCCTCTGCCGAAACCTTCGCCTTGGCGAAAGCCGCGCGCGATTCCACCATCCCCTTCTGCAGTGCATTACGCACCGTTTCCTGCATCTCCATAGCGGGCTCGACGATTGCCTCGACCGCCTCGGCAGCGGTCGGAACCTCGTTCGGAAGGTCTGGTTCAAGCTGAGGCGCGGACGTCGCCTGCATTGCGACGCTCTTTTTCGATGAGTTTGCCATTATTTGCTCTCGTTTGTTTTCACCGCCAAGGTTGGCCGGATCAGTTTGAACTCGACGTCATGCTTTTCTGGAGAACGACGCCGAAGTCCTTCGCTTGGGTCTGCAAACTAGAAAGCTGACTCTTCAGGTATTCGCTCTGCAGCGCAAAAGCTTCCTGCGGATCCCTAGCTCGAACGAGCTTGCTCGCCAGATCGAAGGCGGCGTTCACGTTCCGCTCCATGTAGCCGAGCACGTGCGCAGCGACCGGCTTGACGCCCCCGTGACCCGCGCCGGCAGCATCGCCGGCCGCCCCCGCCGTCCGCTGCGCCACAGCCAAGAAGCTTTCAAATGCCTTGCGCGCCTGCTCGACGCTTTGCTCGGCAAGATCACGCAGGTCGTTCGGGACCTCGAAAGGGGAAGCGCTCATCGGTCATGCCTTCGATTTGGGGCGGGCGACGCCCGCTCGTCGTGCATCAGCCCATAGCGCAGTTCTTGCTGCGCTGCAACATAAATATTGCGCCGCACCCATGATTTTAACCTTCCGCGAAATCGGTCCTCCGCTAAGCGTGGTGGAATCTTTAGAACAGCGTTAAAGAATTGCTAACGGTCGGAGGCGTACGCGAGTTTTCGATATCGTCCGGCCGAGGGTTGATAGCGAGCCGATCTTGGTTCTTCCGCCGTCGAAAGACTCTGCAAAAATCGCGCTGGCGAAGGAGATCGCGGTCGACCTGTTCGCCGCGGCGGCTCGCATTGCGGGCATGGGCTCGCCGATTGCGATCATCGACGCGGCGGGACGCTCCGTGGCGGTCACGCCTTTCGGACTTGCGCTGGTCGGAACGCGCGATCAGGTTGAGTTCCAGAGAGTGTTCCTGTCGGGAGACGGCCCCGGGGCGCGCCGGCTGCGTCGCCTGGCGGCGGCGCTGGCGATCGAAGACCCACCGCAACTCGAGCGTATCCGCCGGTTTCACGGCTCGCGCCCCTCCAGCATCAATACGCGTTGCGTCCGGATCGTTGGTCCCGGTGGGGGGGCTTTTCTCGTGCTCGCAGCGGACGACGCCGGATACAGGCGTGAAGATCCCATTGACGCCCCCGAAACCACCGACCCGCAACGCCCTGGCGCCATGCCGCTGGAGATCGGGGCGCCTCTGCGGTCGCGCTTTCTCTGGCGCATGGACAAGGACGGACGCTTCGGCGACCCGCACCCCGTGCTTGCTGCGGCTCTGGGCGATCATGCGCCGAAGTCGGGTGAAACGATCGACCATGTGCGGCTTCGCGCCGCAGTCGAAAATGGACCCGCGCTTGCGGCCGCCACAGAAAAGGGAGAGACGTTTTCCGGCCTGACGGTTCTGTGGCGCGTCGGCGACGGCGTCCGCGCCCGTCCTATTACATTCTCGGGCACGCCAATTTTTGACAAGGGGCGCGAATACAAAGGCTTCACGGGGTTTGGCACGGTCGGCGAGGCACTCGCCGTCGGGGGGGAAATTCCGGCGACAAACCCGCCCGCCACGGACGCGAAAGCAGAGCCGGAGCATAAGGCCGCAACCGTCGAGTCGGGTCCCGTCCACGGATCGACGGAGCGTTCGAGTGAAGGCTCCGCGACGCCGTCGGAACCGGACAAAGCCGACGAGCCGGCGTCTCGCCCGGCCTTGGAACTCGATCCGCCGTCGGACCGGCTACCCGCCGAAACGCGGTCCGCGGAGATTTACGTCTTCCGGCACGGTCAGTCAGCGCTGCCGGCGGCTTCGAAAATCGTCCCCATTCGCCCGGGCGCGTTCGACATGTCGAGGCCGCCGCAGGAGGCCGGGGAGACGGCCGACGGAAGCGTCGAACTCAGCAGGGCTGAACGTGAGGCGTTCCGCGAGATCGCCCGGGCGCTTGTTGGTCGCGCCCACGCGCCTCGCCAGGACGAGACCGAGTCCGCCAGCGATGGGCCGGCGGAGGAGCGTGAGCGGTCGCGAGAAACATTGGGAGCCCCTGTCCCCTCGCCGAGCTCAGACCAAGGTCCACCGCCTCCCGCAGACTTGATCGCCGGGCCGACTCTGCGAAATGCCCTCGCGCTGCTTGACCGCGTTTCAGTGGGCGTGCTCGTCGCGGACGAAACGCGCGCTCTTTACGTTAATCTGACGCTGCTCGCACTCCTCGGGTATCGCGATCGTGAGCAATTTGAGGCGCTCAATGGACTTTCAGCGATGTTTCGCGGCGATGCGCGACCGGCGATGTCGGACAACGATGCACGACGCGATCTGCGTTTACACGATCGAGGGCCAGGCACTGGCCGTTGAGGGCCGGGCGCAGACGATTTTGTGGGACGGCTCACCAGCTACGCTGGTCATGCTGCGTCCTACACAGGCGCCGCATTCCACCGACCGGGAAGCCGAGGCGGATGCTCGCGTTGCCGGCTACGGCGGCGATCCCCTCGACTTGCTCGATCTCGCGACCGACGGCGCTGTCGTTGTCGATGTGGCCGGCCGTATCCAGTCGTTCAGCGCATCCGCCCAACGCCTGTTTGGGTATAGCGAGGAAGAGGTCGCGGGAGAGAGCGTGCTGATGCTCCTCGCGCCGGGAAGCCACCCGACGGCCACTGCCAGGCTCGATGAGCTGGGCGCGCTCATCGAGGGGTCTGCGCCGGAGCAGCCGATCGCTGTCGTCGGTCGCGAACGCAATGGGACGGCGCTCGCCCTGACCCTGACGCTCGCGCCCGCGCCCGTCGGGCCGAAGGCCGCGAGACGCTATTTTGTGCTTTTCCGGGGTGTGCGGCGGGAGCGCGAGGCCGAGCGCCGGCTTGCGACCGAGAGGGATGCGGCGATCGCGGCGAGCTCTGCGAAAACGGAATTCCTGGCTCATGTCAGTCACGAGATCCGCACGCCGCTTCATGCAATTCTCGGCTTCGCCGAAGTGATGATTGAGGAACGGTTCGGGCCGGTCGGCAATGAGCGGTATCGCGATTATCTCAAAGACATTCATGCCTCGGGCCGGCATGTGATCAGCCTCGCAGACGACCTGCTCGACATCAGCAAGATTGAATTGGGGAAGCTTGAACTCGCCTTTGCGCCGGTGGATGTCAATAACCTGATTCGGGAGTGTGTTTCTCTGATGCAGCCACAAGCGGCTCGCGAGCGCATCATTATGCGTGTATCGCTATTTGACCGTCTGCCGCGGGTGATGGTCGACGAACGCTCGCTCAGACAGATCATGTTGAACCTCATGTCGAACGCGGTGAAGTTCAACGAGCCAGGTGGACAAGTCATCCTTTCGACCACGATCGATGCTGCGGGCCAAGCGGTCATCAGGGTGCGCGACACCGGAGTCGGGATGAACGAAAGCGAGGTCGGCGTTGCGCTCGAGCCCTTCGGCCAAGTCTCCGGGCGAGGTCATAAGGGCGGAGTTGGTCTTGGCCTGCCGCTGACGAAAGCGCTCATTGAAGCCAACAAGGCAGAATTCTCGATCAAGAGCCGCCGCGACCACGGTACGCTGGTCGAGATCTGCTTCCCGATTGTGCAGGCCGCCCAGTAGAGTTAATCGGCGCGGCAATCCAACGCTGAGCCAGAAACGTTTGCGCGTCCCCAGCTGAAACACTCGCGTTCGGGCCTTCGGCCCTAACTTCGCCACCGAACTCGTTTTCTTCCGCTTCCTGTGCTAGGCAGATCAAGAGATACGAGGCTCGAAGGCGAAGCGATGGCGGCCGGCGCCGGCAGTGGGGAACGCGCTGCGCACGTCGAAGCGCGCCGTGGAACGCAACGCGCCACGGTTCCATTGCCCGCGGACCGGGATCGATTGTTCGCCGTTGCCAAACGGCGCTCTGCGCGAGTCCGGTTCTTGCGCGGCGGCATTTTGGTAAGTGTCATTGGCGCGGTGGCGACGATGGTCGCTTTCGCCTATTTCAATCCGTTCGGACGAGCGCCCGGGTCGCTTAGCTTCTCGAAGCTGTCGGTGGACGGAAACAAGATCGCCATGTCCAGACCGAGACTGGCTGGGTTTCGCAGCGACGGAGAGCCCTATGTTCTCACCGCCGAACGGGCCCTTCAGGATATGAAGCATCCGACCGTGGCTGAACTCCAGAACCTCGTAGGCGACATGGGGATGGCCGGCGGGCAGACGACGCGGCTCACCGCCGACGCCGGTCTCTATGACAGTGTCGCGGAGCGTATGAAGCTGACCGGAAACGTGCATATCGCCAATGCTCGTTTTGAGGTGATCCTGCGCAGCGTCGACATCGATTTCAAGACAGGGGTTTATCGAAGCGATGAGCCGGTCCTGGTTCACATCGGCGGGGATACTTCCGTGACTGCTGATCGTGCAACGGCCCAGAACAACGGGCAAGAGCTGATTTTCGAGGGCCGCGTCAGGACGACCGTCGCACCGCAGGCGGGCGCGCCCGCCGATGCTAAGACGAAAAGGATCACTGAATGAAGAAGCTCAACGCTTTCCGGATCGGAATGCGGTGCGGGGCGCTCGCGCTCATTCTTGCCGTGGCGAGCGCAGAGGCGGCGCCGACGGCGGCCAGCAAGCCCGCGCAGTCTTCGAGCCCAATTCAAATTTTGCCGGGATCGAATTCGAAGGAGCCCATCTCCATCGACGCCGACAAGCTCGTCTATTTCGACAAGGAGCAGAAGGCCATCTATTCGGGAAACGTCGTTGTCGTTCAGGGCGACACGAAAATGACCTGCTCCGCGATGACCGTCTATCTCGATCGATCTCCGGCGCCCAGCGCTGGCGCTCCGGGATCGGCGGTTCCGGGATCGGCTGCGCCGGCCGCAGCGCCGCAACAGCCGGCGCAGGACTCGGGCATCAAGCGGCTCGAGGCGGCCGGACCGGTCACGGTGATCTCCAAGACGCAGGTTGCGACCGGGGACTCCGGGATCTACGACAAGATGCAAGACAAAGTGTTTTTGGTCGGCCATGTCACCCTGAGCGACGGCCAGAACGTCACGAAGGGCGACAAATTGACCTACGATCTGAAATCCGGCCAAGCCACGATCGATAATAGTGGCAAGCCCGGGAGAGTCCATGGACAGTTCACACCCAACAGCGCCCAGGCGACGCCCAAGTAGGAGGGCGCATGCCGGCCTAAGACATCCTTGACATCCAGGTGAGCGCCTTCCGTGACAGATGAAGTCTTGCGCAGAGCCGGTTCCGCGCGACGATCCGGTATGTTGGGAGCCGCGGATGGCGAGTCGGCCCTGGACGGCGCCGAATGGGACGTCCCGCGCGAACAGGGGCTCCTCGCTGTGCATCATCTCGGCAAGGGTTATCGAGGCCGTATGGTAGTTCAGGACGTCAGCATATCTGTGCGCCGCGGCGAAGCCGTCGGGTTGCTCGGTCCGAACGGGGCAGGAAAAACCACCGTCTTCTATATGATCATGGGCCTAGTCCGGCCGGATAAGGGGACGATCGAACTCGACGCCCACGATGTCACCGCCTTGCCGATGTTTCAGCGCGCGCAACTCGGCATCGGCTATCTGCCTCAGGAGGCGTCGATTTTCCGCGGCTTGAATGTTGAAGACAATATTCGAGCCGTGCTTGAGGTCAACGAGTCCAATCGCGCCGCGCGCGAGGAAGTCTTGGAATCTCTGCTCGACGAGTTCGACATCGCGCGTTTGCGGAAAACGCCATCAATCGCGCTATCTGGCGGCGAGCGCCGGCGTTGCGAAATCGCCCGCGCACTGGCCGGAAAGCCATCGTTTATGCTGCTCGACGAACCGTTCGCCGGCATTGATCCTATCGCGGTCGGCGACATTCAGGACTTGGTGCGCCACCTGAAAGGACGCGGCATCGGGGTTCTAATCACCGATCACAACGTGCGCGAGACGCTTGGGCTGATCGACCGTGCTTACATCATCCATAGCGGGCACGTGCTGACGGAGGGGCCTCCCGACGCGATCATTCACCACCCCGACGTTCGCCGCTTTTACCTCGGCGAGGGCTTTCGCATGTGACGCAGAGGATGAGTTATTCGTCCTCGCCAAACCGATTGGCTATCAGTTCCTCAAGGGCGTCGAGCGCCGCTTGTGCCTGTAACCCGGTCGCGGAAACCGTGATCGTGGAGCCGAGACCAGCGCCGAGCGTCAATATACCCATGATCGAATCGCCGCCGACAGTTTCGCCACAGCGGGTCACTTTGATGTCGGCGTCAAACCGGTCGACGCACTGGACGAATTTGGCGGTGGCTCGGGCATGCAGACCCTTGCGGTTAACGATTCGCATCTCCCGCGAGAGGTCGGGCCGGAACCCCGGCGAAGTCTCGCCGCAATCTTCAGAACCAAGGTCGGTCATTTTCCGGCAAGAACCTTGCTGGCGACGGTGATGTACTTCCGCCCCGCCTCGCGCGCCTCCACGACCGCATGGTCGAGATTGGTCGTGTCCCGCATAGTCGCAAGTTTGATCAGCATGGGAAGATTGACACCGCAGATCACTTCTATTCGACCGCCGTCCATAACGGAAATCGCGAGATTGGACGGCGTACCGCCGAACATGTCCGTGAGGATCACCACCCCGGCGCCGTCCTGAACCCGTGCAGCTGCATTCAGGATGTCCGAGCGTCGCTGCTCCATATCGTCATCGGGACCAATCGTGATCGTCTCGAGCTGAGACTGCGGTCCCACGACGTGTTCGAGCGCTGCGCGAAAGCCAGTGGCGAGCTGACCATGGGTCACCAGGACCATTCCGATCATCAAATATCCATCAGTCGTCTGGCTTGGGCGTTCGATGCCGTTGAAGCCGTCAGCAAGCCGCAACCTTCCTATTTTTGTGCACTGCGGCGCATTGTTCAAGTGAAATTCCGCGGCCGCTGCCTCCAGCGACTCCAAGAGGCCGCAACATCTCCACAATGGAGTTTGCATTGTCACTGGAACTCGTGGCGGAATTGAGCGCGAGGCGCGGCACGCTGACGCCCTCGATCTGGGCTTCGGCGGCTTCGGCAGGCCAGCGAGGCCAACTTTCTTTGGGGTTGCTCAACTGCACGGCCAGCCTGATTACCGCCGCCGGCTCGCTGGGAGCCGCCTGCACGCCAGCGGCGCGGCGTTCGATGAGGCCGGCCATGTGAGGCGCGCCGGACGCCACAAGCCTGCCGCCGGTCGCACGAACCCAGATTCGATCGTCGCCAACCAGCGCTCCGAACTGTCCGGCCATCTTGGCGCGAGAGAGCAATCCCAGCGCGAGCGCGCTCTTGCCGGCTCCGGATGCGCCAAGGATGAGGATTCCATGTTCGCCGTAGACGACTGCCGTTGCGTGCAGTCCATTTCCGAGTGTCGACGCATAGCTCATGGGAAAATAGCCGGCAGTTCAACGACAAATCGCGCGCCGGAGCCATGACTGAGGGGCTCCCGCCAACCGTCCATGCCAGAGCGCTCTGAGGTCTCGGAAGTGCGGTTCGTCGCCCAAATTCGTCCCCCGTGAGCCTCAATGATCTGTCTCGAGATCGAAAGGCCCAGTCCCGAGTTCTGCCCGAATCCCTGATTCGGACGATCCGTATAGAAACGCTCGAAAATGCGTTCGAGCGCATGCGGGGGAATACCGGGACCGTCATCGTCGACAGTCACGACGACCCACTGTCGCGGCGCATCGTCGTCCGATGTCGTCGCGACCCTTTTCAGCGAAACGCGCACCGCGCCCCCAGGCTCCGAGAATGAGCAGGCGTTGTCGATCAGGTTCGTCACAACCTGCGCTAGGCGCGAATCGTGCCCCAGGACGAGGAAACCGCCGTCCGGCTGGCGGCCTCGCTGCGCCTCGAGCGTGAGCTCAATTCGGGTACCGTTGGCTCTCGGCAAATCCTGGGCCATCGACACGACTGCTTCAAGGAGCGCGGCGACATCGACCGGACTCGCTTCGCCGCGCGCAAGCTCCGCATCCAGGCGCGAAGCGTCGGAGATGTCGGAGATCAGCCGATCGAGCCGCCTAACGTCGTGCTGCATGACGGCAATCAGCCGGTCGCGTGACTGGTCCGCTTGCACTCGCGGAAGAGTCTCGAGCGCGCTACGCAGCGACGTCAGCGGATTTTTCAGCTCGTGGGCGACGTCGGCGGCGAAGCTTTCGATCGCGTCGAGGCGGCTGTATAGCGCCATCGTCATCTCTCTCAACGCCCGTGAAAGGTGTCCAATCTCGTCGCTGCGGGCGGTGAAGTCCGGGATCTGCTGACGCGACCGGATTCCGCGCCGCACGCGCTCCGCAGCGGTCGCCAGTCGCCGTACCGGCTCAGCGATCGTATTGGCCAGCGACAGTGAGAGCACGAGCATGACCAAGGCGAGGACGACGAAGAAGCGGAAAATCGCCCAACGTTCCGCCGCAATGACGCGGTCGATGTCGCCGCCCTGGGTCGAAAGCTGGAGGACGCCGCGCGTGGCCATCATGTATTGGATCGGTACGGCGACCGACACGATCGTCTCGCCTTCCTTGTTGATGCGGGCGGCGACGTCGGTTCGTCCTCGCAACGCTTCTGCGACCTCCGGGACCGTCTTGCCATCGACGATCCAGGGGTTGTCTGGACGGGGCTCCGATGGCGTCGCAAAGAAGTTGCGAACGACCCCGGCGAGACGGTCGAAGACGCCCCTGCGCTCGGCCGAGTCTGGCAAATCGGAGCGGACCACCGCGCCGTGCGCCGAAAGCGAGCGCGAGTCCAAGAGGAGCCGTCCGTCGCTGTCATATATTCGCGCACGCGTATGAGTGGGCGTGACGAGACGGTGCAGCACCGGTCCGACCCGCTCCGGATTTATGGAGAATTGAATGTTCTGCTCTTCGCTTTGCGGCGGCGCTGCGGTTTGGCCAGGCGCCAGTTGCAGGAGCTTGTCCGGATCTATGGTGATCGCGTCGGTGTCGACGCCGGCGGAAGCTGCGACCGCGGCGGCAATGATGTCGGCCTGGGTTGTAAGACTCTGCTCGCGCGCGGCAATGATGTCCGCGCGGAATTGGTTCAACAGCAGGAATCCGATCATCAGGACGACCAGGCCGCCAAGATTCAGGACCACGATCCTGCGGGTCAGGGAGGACGAAAATCGCGCCGTCAGCAGTCGCCACGAAAAGCGCGCCCGCGCCCGCAGCCATTGTCTCCAGCTGCGCTGCGGGGAGCCGGCCGTGATTCGTTCGCCGCGTGCGTCTGCGGTCATGGGCTCGCTCGAGCCGACTAGGCTTCCTTGAACCGGTAGCCGACGCCGTACAGGGTCTCGATCATCTCGAATTCCGGCTCGACGACCTTGAATTTCTTGCGCAACCGCTTGATGTGACTGTCAATCGTCCGGTCGTCGACGTACACCTGATCATCATAGGCCGCATCCATGAGCGCGTTGCGGCTCTTCACGAACTCCCGGCCGGGTGGCGAGCGCCTGGAGGATCAGAAACTCGGTCACCGTCAGGGTGACCGGCGTTCCGTCCCAGGTGCAGGTATGGCGCTCGGGGTCCATCTTGAGACGCCCACGCTCCAGAATTTTGGCTTCGGTCTCCTTCTGCGCGGTCGCGTCCTTGGGGCTCGAACGACGCAGAATGGCCTTCACCCGCTCGACAAGTAGGCGCTGGGAAAACGGTTTGCGGATGAAGTCGTCGGCGCCCATCTTGAGGCCGAACAGTTCGTCGATCTCTTCGTCTTTCGATGTCAGGAATATGACCGGGAGATCCGACTTTTGCCGCAGACGGCGCAGGAGCTCCATGCCATCCATGCGCGGCATCTTGATGTCGAAGATCGCGAGATCGGGCGGGTTGGCCTTCAGACCCTCGAGGGCGCTCGCGCCGTCGGTGTAGGTCTGAATTCGATAGCCCTCCGCTTCCAGCGACAGTGAGACGGAGGTGAGAATGTTGCGGTCGTCGTCGACCAGGGCGATTGTGGGCATGAGGCTCCCGTTGGATTCAAAACGCGTCGTGGCCGGGTCGCCGTAACGCGGCCGCACCATCATAACCGTTCGCGGCTGAAATGTGTTCCATTTTTGGGAAATAGGCGAGAGTTCGCCACGAGCTCACCGCGACGGCCGGAAATCGCGCGCTTTCGGCGGTCGCCAATGGGCCATAATCCCCCCAGGCGAGGCCACCCCGTGAACCGGCGGTCTGCAAACTTACGCCGGTTTAACGACCACCCCCAATCAAATCAGAGGGCTGGAGGCCGGGTTACCGACCAACAGCCGACGGCGAGGCCGATCCGCGCCAAACCGCGAGCGGAGCGCTCGCCGGGGGGAACCTTTGCCGCGACGGATAGTTTGCGTCGCGAGGGTGGGGTAGGTTATGATTCACAAAACTAGGAGGTTGAATATGAAATCGATTGTATTGGCGGTTATCGCCGCCACCTGCGCTGCGCCTGTGGCCACAGCTTATGCCGACGACAGACCGGTTGGCGCGGTCGGAGGCGCGCTCGGAGGCGCCGCCGTCGGAACGGTGGTCGGCGGTCCTGTCGGCACCGTCGTTGGGGCCGGGATCGGCGCTCTCGTCGGATCGTCGCTGCCGTCGGAGCCATCGGTCGTCTATCAGCAGCCGGTCGTCGTGGGTCAGCCTTTGCCCGAGAGCTACACCTACTACGCCGTCCCGCAATATCCTGACTACGAGTACATCGTCCTCAATGGCCAAAGGGTGGTTGTCGACCGGCACACGCATCGGGTCGTGCGCGTGCTCCCATAAGCACCCTTGCCACAAAAGTCTCTCCGTGCGCCCGGACTCCGTCCGGGCGCTTTCGCGTGTTCGGAGGGAACCTAAGGTCGCGATGCGCGTTGGAGTCTCAGGATCCATCGTTTCGCGGAGGGCCTCCATGCCGAGCGCGGTTCGTCTTCATTCCGGCCGCGTCGCGGTCGCGGCGACAACGCAGAGCGTCGAGCGGCGTCACACGCTGTTGTGGCTCGCCGCATTCCTGTTGCTTTCGGGCGCGTTGGCGGCCGCTGAGATCCGGTCGGAAGCGCTCACGTTGGGAGCGGTCTCGCAACCCCTGCAAGCCGCCAGTGCGATACCGCCAGAACTTGTCGTGACCTCGCGATCCGATCCGGCCTCGGCCGGCGCGTTGGATTTCGGCAAGGACTAACGACGGAATTCTTTGCCGCCTACCATCCGGAAAAATGATCCGAGACCCGCTTCAGGAAACGGAAGCGGCCTGCCTCGTTGGACGTATTCAGATCGTAGAGCGCAATATAATCGCAGGCGGCGCCCGGCTTGCAGACGGCCTTCACCGAACGCTTGATGTAGTGCCGCGGGGCGTCGCCGAGTACGGCGCACTGGAGCCTGGAGGCGCCGTAGGTGCAGACCGCGGCGAGACGGCGGATATTGTGCAGCTTCGTCGCGACCGACCCATTTGGCTGGATCTCGAACGTGACCCCCGGCAGGAAAACCCGATCGAAAAAGCCCTTGAGCATGGCCGGAAAGCCAAGATTCCAAACCGGTGAGATCGCGACCAGACTTTCCGCCGCGAGCAGACGGTCGACGTAGGGCGCGACGTTGCGGCGGTTCTGCGGCGCGTGGTCGTAGACCAGCCGGTCCTCACGATCGAGGATCGGGTCGAATCGCTCTGCGTACAGATCGCAATCGTCGACGTCGTGCCCGCCACTGCGCAACGCGCCGAGCACGGCCGCATGAAGCGCCGCGCCGAAGCTGGTGTCCACCGGATTTGCGTAAAGAACCAGAACCCTCACCGCCGACCTCCGCTCAGAACCGCGAGTTGTCAACGGTGATAGCCCGTGGAGGTTCCGGCGAGGGGCGTCAGTTCACCCGTTTCGACGCCTTGCGATCAAAGAAGAGGGCTTGGCTGATCGCGGCCTTCACCGCCTCGGGTCGGAACGGTTTGGTGATGAGAAAGGCCGGCTCCGGCTTTTCGCCGGTGAGCAGCCGCTCGGGAAAAGCCGTGATGAAGATCACCGGCACCTCGATCTCGGTAAGGATCTCGTTGACGGCGTCGAGGCCCGAACTGCCATCGGCCAGCTGAATGTCGGCGAGAACAAGCCCTGGCGCCGGCGCCTCGCCTCTGACGAGGGACACCGCCTCGCGGTGCGTCCGCGCCACGCCGAGCACGTCGTGGCCCAGGTCGCGCACCATGCCTTCGATGTCGAGCGCGATAATCGGCTCGTCCTCGATAATGAGCACGCTCGTGGCGACCTGTTCCGCGATCTCGCGTCCCGCGGCGTCAATCAGTTCGGCCGCTTCCTGCTGGCGTCCGCTCAAGGATAGCTGCGACCTCCTCGATCGAGAAATCCTCGACAGCGACCAACAGGAAGGCCTGCCGAGTCAAGGGCGTCAACGCCTCGAGATTCCGTTCGACAGGGCCGAGCGTTGCGCGAGCAGGCCGGCCGCTATCGTTGGCCGATGACCAGAGCTTCACAAAGATCTTATACAAGCCGACGCGCGGCGGAAAATCCTCGGGGAACGCGGTCGGATCGGCGACCAGCGCCTCCAGCGTCGCCGCGACATAAGCGTCGCCCCCCGCCTGGCTTCCATTCAAGGCCCGCGCAAATCGTCGGAGATAGGGCAGATGGGGGGCAATATTGCGGGCGATCGACATTCGCTATTTCTCTCCTCGGCGCCGTCCCGATCGCCGTCGACGCCAGCGATTTGCAATCTTGCGACCCAGCGAGCCATGAACTCGGGTCTGGGGCGGGCGACGCGTTATGCGGGAAAAATCAGGCGCTTTCAACGCGATTGGGAAGGCGTTCGGCCATACGAAAGGTTTCGCTGCGGACCGAATGCCCAACGCGAGCCGGCCAGGGATGTTCCATGAAGCCCAAAATATCCGCCGCAATCAATATTCTGCGCGACGGGCTAGAAGTAACAACCCATGGGCAGTCAAAAGAATCATGCCTGTCGAAACGAACGTTTCATCCCCAGCGTCAGCGGGCTGAACTCAGTATCGACGCGTCGGTTCGCCTTTCACGAACCGACGCATGCCTGTCGAGCCATCAATGATGCCAGAACAGCGCTAGTAAAATGATGATCGGCAGGGGTACTCCGAGAAGCCAGAGCAGCGCGCCTCGCCCGAAACCCATGACACCCTCCTTGCTGAAGGCCCCTCTACCGGAGCTTGCCAGCCTAAACCGCCGAAGGGGCCGACGGTTCCATGCCGCCTGTGAACTTTCCCGACAGGGCCGACGGGCATCGACGCCTTGAAGGAGCCCGGTTACGAGGATGATGGCGAGATGGAGAACGATCCCGGTCGGTCAGAAATAGTCCGGTGCCGCGCCGAAGCGGAAGATGGCGCAGCGGGAGCAAACTGTAGGATGGAACCGTCGGAGTTCGACGGGAGACCGTCGGCGCAACGCCGGAACGAAACCGTCGCGAAAGCGTTGTAAACGTCGCTGTGCGCCCGAAAGCCTTCTGCTTCTCGGCGGTCGGCTGGGGCCCGCCATTGGGGAGAAGCAAGCATGTCGTTTGAAGGGAAAGCCGCGCGGACGGTTCAGCCCGGGGATCCGACTCGACGAGGGGCGACCGTCGACAGGGACGGAACCAATTTCGCGCTGTTTTCCGCGCACGCGGAGCGTGTCGAACTCTGCCTGTTCACGCCGGACGGGACGGAGGTGGAGCGTATTCCGTTACCTGAATACACCAATGAAATTTGGCACGGCTTCCTACCGGGGGTCGGCGCGGGAACTCGATATGGCTACCGCGTTCATGGCCCATTCCAGCCGGAAGCGGGACACCGATTCAATCCCAACAAGCTGCTGATCGACCCCTATGCGCGGGCGATCGAGGGCGACATCGCGTGGGGCCAGGCGACCTATGGTTACATCTTCGGGCAGGAGGGGGCCGACTTGTCGTTCGACGAGACCGACAGCGCCTCGTCAATGCCAAAATGCGTCGTCGTCGAGCAGCAAGCGAAACCGATCGGCGCGAGGCGACGCCGTACGATTCCGTGGGCGCGCACGATCGTCTACGAAACGCACGTGCGCGGCTTCACCCAGCTTCACCCGGCCATTCCCGAGACCTTGCGCGGCACGTTCGAGGGGCTCGGCCACAAGGCGGTCATCGAGTATGTGAAGTCGCTTGGGATCACGTCGATCGAGCTTCTCCCGATTCACTGGTTCCCCGACGACGATCACCTCATGGCAAAGGGCCTGAGGAATTACTGGGGATATAATTCCCTGGGCTTCTTTGCCCCGGCGAATCGCTATCTGGGTCCGCACGGCCGCGCGGGGTTGCGCGAAATGATCCGCGCCTTCCACGACGCCGGTATCGAGGTGATCCTCGACGTCGTCTACAATCACACGGCCGAGGGCAACGAAATGGGGCCAACGCTCGCTTTCAAGGGCATCGACAATTTCTCGTATTACCGAACGCTACCGGATCAGCATCGCTATTACATCAACGACACCGGCACCGGCAACACGCTCAACACGTCGCATCCCCGCGTTCTCCAGCTGGTTCTCGATTCCTTGCGCTATTGGGCGACCGAAATGGAGGTCGACGGATTCCGTTTCGACCTCGGCTCGATCCTTGGACGCGAGCCCAACGGGTTCGATCCGCGCGGCGGCTTTTTCGACGCGGTCGGCCAAGACCCCACGCTTTCCCGCCTGAAGCTCATCGGCGAACCGTGGGATATCGGGCCGGGCGGCTATCAGGTTGGCGGCTTTCCGCCGGGCTGGGCCGAATGGAACGACAAGTTTCGCGACGGTGTGCGCGACTACTGGCGCGGCCAGGAGGGCGTCGTTCGCGAATTCGCCGCGCGCGTGACGGGCTCGGGAGACATCTACGACCAACGCGGACGCCGGCCCTGGTCGAGCGTCAATTTTATCACCGCCCACGACGGCTTCACGCTCAACGATCTCGTGTCCTACAACGAGCGCCACAACGAGGCCAATGGCGAGGACAACCGCGACGGACATTCCGACAATCGCAGCTACAATCTCGGCGCCGAGGGTCCAACCGACGATCCCGGAATCCAGGCGGCGCGCGAGCGTCAGAAGCGCAATCTGTTGGCGACCCTGTTGCTATCGCACGGCACGCCGATGGTGCTTGCGGGCGACGAGTTCGGCCGCACCCAGCAGGGCAACAACAACGCCTACGCGCAGGACAACGCGATCTCGTGGCTCGATTGGCCGGCGATTGACGAATGCGGCGCCCACCTCACCGACTTCTTCCGCCAACTCGTGCGATTGAGGCAATCGCAGCCGCTGCTGCGGCGCGAAAGCTTTCGGGACGGAATGATCGTGTCCTGGCTCAATCCGAACGGCGGCGAGCAGACCGAAGAAGCCTGGGCCGATCCCGGCGCCACCACCATAGGTCTTCGCCTGGGCAGCCCGAATGTCGGGGAGCCGAATGGGTGGCGCGATATTGTGATCCTCTTCAACGCCCATGATGGGGAGGTCGGCTTCGCCCTGCCGAAGCGCGACGCGGGCAGGTGGGCCGTAAAGCTCGATACGGCCGCCGGCGACCGGCAAAAGGGCAGAGCGCTGCGGGTCAAAAGAGGCGTGCAAATCGCTTCGCTCTTTCCTCGCTCATTGATGCTGCTTGTATGAGGCTACGCAGCGCGGGCCTCATCCGAATGAGCCGTGAACGCACGGGAACCGGCGCCTAATTTCGGCGTTACCCACCCGCACATTTCAACAGGGAACAGCGGCGATGCGTCTCATTCTTCTGATCATCGTGATCATCCTTCTCATCGGCGCATTGCCGACCTGGCCCTACAGCACGGGATGGGGCTACTACCCCGTCGGCGGCCTCGGAACGATTCTCGTTATCCTCATCATTCTGGCCCTGCTTGGAATTTTGTGACGACCCCGGCCGGAATGACTTTTCGCCGGTTCGGTCATTGTCGACCTCCGACATCAAAAAGCCCCGCCCGGTACCGGGGCGGGGCTTGGTGCAAGGGGACGAACGCCAAGAGCCCTTACTGCCGCGCCCACCAGGCGTCGACCTCATCCTTCGCCCTGTCCTTCGCGATTCCATAGCGCTCCTGGATCTTGCCTTCCAGTTGATCGCGCTGGCCGTCGATGACGGTCAGATCGTTGTCTGTGAGCTTGCCCCACTGCTCCTTGACCTTCCCCTTCATGTCCTTCCAGGATCCCTCCACGCGATTCCAGTCCATCAGAAAGCTCTCCGTATTCCAGCGCACTGACGCGGCGCCGAACCCAAACGCCGCTGGGCTCAAAACGTTCCGTGGCGCGTTTGCGCCGGAGGCGTTACTGCGGCGCGGTAGATCGAGACAGCCGACTTGCGCGGGCTTCCGCGCCGTTCCGCACGGTTCAGCCCGGCGCTACAGGTTTGCGCTTTGCTGCGCATCCGCCAAGGCGCGCGGTTCGACCAGCAAGCCTTGTCGCTCGTACCGGCCGCGCGTCTTGCTGAAACGCACCACGACGGCGTACCGGACGCTGTTGGCCTTTGCGCGCCGCGTAAGCAAGGCGTCGCCAGCCGGCAAAAACTCCAGATCATCGAGGCCAACGCAGCGCAGGCAGACTGGGCCGGGGTCTTCCATCATCAGGAAATCGCCGCCGCCGCCGCACCGATGGCACTTCCATTCCCTGTTCAGGGGCTGGACAACAACCAGTTCCGGAGCGCGGCCTGCCTTTTCCGCAACGCGCTCACGCTGCTTCTCGGAAAGCTCCGGCGACACCCAATGCGTGCGATAGGCCGCTTCGATCGCCGCATCGCCGCTTCGGCTGAAGCGCAGCGTCTGGCGGCGCGGCGTGCGGGCGAGGTAGTCGGTCGGGCTGGCAAACAAGCCTTTCGTGATCGCCCAAGAGCGGAAGTGCCCCATTGCTTCGAATATCCGCGACGGATTGACCTGGAGAGCCTCCTCAAGGCAATCGATCTGCCCGCGGCGCCAGCGCTCCACCGCTCCAGGATCGAGCCACCCGATCCCAACGAGGACGTCGATCGCGCTCACGAGATGGTTGGCGGCGAGCCCCGACTCGGCCGCTCCCGTGACACGATCGACAAGCGGGGCCTTGGTCTTCCGGGTCATTGCACGGTCGGTCCCGATGCGGCGCCCGGCGCCTGCTCATCCGCCCAGCGCCGAGACATGCTCGAGATCCTGACGGCGCTGCTTTGCGCGCCGTTGGTAGCTGGCCTGGTTCTTGGTGGCGACAAGCACATGGGGGCTCCCTCGTCTTTCCGTCGCGAGGTCGAGATCGCACGCGGCGCTCCGGACGCTCTGCTCGACATGGCTCCGTCGATCCTGGGCCGCCTTCAGGCGCCACTGCTGTTGATTCGGCGCAACCAGGAAGGCGCCGAGCGCGCGACAGTCGTCGCACGGGCATTTGATTGAGTTGGCCCGGGTCCAGTCGGGCGGCGGCTCCAGCGGCAGCGCGATGCGTCGGCGCAGATGGGCGAGAGTCGCCTCTCGGAGGCGGCCCGCCGCCGGCCAGGACTTGCTCTCCTCGAGCTTGGCGAGCGCCAAAGCGGCGGGCGTCAGGATCGAGTCCGGCCCGTATGTGTTCGGCCAGCGCAGCAGGCGTTCGATCGCACGCTCGGCGAGACCCGCGTCGATCCGGCTCGTGGCCGTCAGAAGATCGACGACGAAGCCAGGCTTGACCGGCGACGGCCGCCTCCAAGGGTCGACCTCCTGCCGCTTGGTCGTGTCGCCAGGCATGGCGTCGATCAAGGCCGCGCCGATTCGCTCCCGATCGCCCCGAGCGCCGATCCCCGCCGCAACAGAGCGCAGCAGCAGATCTCCGCAGGCGCCTGGGTTGGCCGCGCCATTTCGTCTGACGATTCCGACCATGAGTTCTGTTGCGCGTGCAGGCGGAAGAAGGGCTGCGGCCCGAACGATCGCGGCGTTGTCGGATGCAACGTAATGGCCTTCGGCCGACAACTCCGCGAGAAACTCGCCGATACGCTTGACGTTCCCCAGCCGGACCTGCAAATCGAGCATCCGGCCCGCTTCGGACTTGTCGTCCGTCCGCCAGGACGGGCGCGGCCAGGAGCGCAGCATCAGCCCCGAAAGCTCGTCGGCCTGCCGCCACAACGGCGACGCGAGCGATGCGCCGTCCGTCTCCCAGCGCGCCGTCAGAGTCTCGAGATACGGCAGCGTCGCGCCGAGGCCGGCTTGGTTCAAGACCGCGAGCCTGCGCGCGGCCGGCCACAACACCAGGCCCGCGCGGCGATAAGTGCGCTCGAACGAGGCGCCTTCGTTGCCCGTCGCCTCGTGAAAATGCTCCTCGTCCGGCTCCAGATCGTCGAAGGCGCCGGGCGGGCACAGTTCGTCCTCGTCAAAGGGAAAATCAGCGAACCCAGCCGCGCCCCCGTCGGGGCGCCGCCACTCGGACAGCAACAGCGCCCGATCGTCCACCTCGGCGACCTTGAACTGTTCGTTGTCCTCGTCCCGATGCCGGCGGCCATAGCCGAAATAGGCGGTATGCTCGGCGCTGCCGCTCTCCTCGATCGACACCAGGGCGAGATGGAGATCGCAATCGGTCTCCGCGGCGGCCTTGATCAATACCGACGCTTTACCCGCGTCTGCGCCTTTGAGCGCGCCGAATGACAACTCCGCCGGCGTGTAGGCATGCTCCAGGGGCAGGATCAGCTTGTCCGGCTCGTCCTCCGCATCCGCCCAGTCGCGCAGCGCCTCGGCCGCCCGCCGCTCCTCGGCGCGATAATCCGGCGCCTTCGGCGGCCGGGTTCTGTCGACGAAGCGCAGATTGTAGATGAGACAAACGCGAAATCCCGACGTCACGGGCCGCACTTCGTGCACGCAATCGGCGTAGAACCCCGCAAAGCCGATCTCTGACGGCTCCTCCGGACGCAGGTCGAGGATTACCTCCCGGCCCGCGTGCTTGACGACCAATTCGCCGCCGCTATGGATCGACGGCAGCACGAGGGTCATGGTCGCGAACATTCCGGGGACCTTCTCGGTGTCCCGGTGACCGACAAAGAAGCTGCCGGCGTCGTAGACGAGAAGCTTATAGAAGTCGGCCGCGATTGGCTTGCCCACCCCGAGTTGGCGGGCCACGTCAACGGCGAGTTCCCTCAGTGTCTCGTCCCAATGACGCCCTCCGATCCGGACCTTGGCGGAATCGAGCTGCCAGGTTCTTCGGACATCGCGATCGACCACCGTCTCCTCGCCCCGGCCATAGGGGGCCGCCCCGGCGATTGCCACGAGCCGCTCGGCCTGCGCGGGTAAGATCGGAAAGGCGATTCTGCCGACGCCGTCGACATCGATCGCGGGCGTGAAGATCTCTCGAATTCCGCCGACGCAGAAGTCGCCGGGTCGCTCAACGGAACGCAGGCTCTCGAGCAACTTGGCGCCGATCGTTGACATTGGCAGGTCCCTACAGGCTGGACGGCGTTTGACGGGCAGGTGGCCCGGCCGTCGGGTGAAGATAGCAAGGGATCGCGCCCGCGAGAATCCCCAGCGTCATCGCGTCACCGAGAGCGCACGCCTGCTCGCTCCGTCCTTCCATTTTGTCATCCATTCGTCGTACGAGACTGGTGACAAACCGAAAGTTTGCGGGCAACATGACCGCGTTAGGGAGGAACAGCCAATGGCCAAAGTCGCCAATAATACGTTATTGCTTGGATCAATCTGTGTCGCCGCATTCCTGTGCGCCGGGCCAGCCGCGGCTCAGCAGGAAATCAAAGGCGCTGCCGGGGCCGCCATGTCCCGGACGGCCATGATGAAGCCGGTCACGCAAGCGGAACTCGACGGCGCCGCACGCGACGGCTCGAACTTCCTTCAAACCAACGGGAATTACGAGCAGACGCGCTTCTACCCGAACGGGCAGATCAATCGCGGCAACGTGGGTCGCCTGCATCCGGCCTGGATCTTCCAGACCGAGGTCAAGGAGTCGCTGGAGACGTCGCCGATCGTTGTCGACGGCGTGATGTATGTCACCACCTCGTACAGCCATGTCTATGCGATCGACGCCAAGACCGGCCAGGAGATCTGGCACTTCAAGCCGAAGCTCGGACCGGTGACGACCTTCTGCTGCGGCCCCAACAATCGTGGCGTCGCGGTCTTGAACGACAAGGTCTATGTCGCGACGCTCGACGCCAAGCTCGTTGCGCTCAACGCCAAGACGGGCTCGGTCGTCTGGGAGCAGCAGGTCGGCGATCCGGAGAAGGGCTACAGCGAAACGATGGCCCCCACCGCCGTCAAGGGCAAGATTCTGATCGGCACCAACGGCGGCGAATACGGCATCCGCGGCTTCGTGAAAGCCTACGACGCGGACGACGGCAAGCTCCTGTGGACCTTCGACACGATTCCCGAGACCTCGGTCGGCGTTTGGGCGACCACCGACGCGACCGGCAGAGACGAGCACCGCGACATCGCGGCCGAGAAGGACGCGCTGGCCAAGAACGGCGATCCCTACAAGACTCTCGGCGGCGGCGTGTGGCAGAACCCCTCGATCGACGAGGCGGCGAACCGCATCTACTTCGTGGTCGGCAATCCCTCGCCCGACCTCGACGGCGCTATCCGTCCCGGCGACAACCTCTACACCGACTCGCTCGTCTCGGTTGACCTGGACACCGGCAAGTATGTCTGCCACTTCCAGTTCGTTCCCCATGACGTTTGGGACCTCGACGCCGTCAGTCCGACGGTGCTGGTCAGCGCGCGCAACAAGTCGGGCAAGATGGTCCCGGCGGTGCTGCACGCCGGCAAGACCGGCTACGTCTATGTCAACGACCGAAAGGATTGCAGCCTCATCCGCTTCTCCGAGCCGATGGTGTCGCAAAAGGACCGCTGGACGTTGCCTTCGCCGACGAAACCGCTCGACGCCAACGCCGCGCGGATGTTCCCGGGCGCGAACGGGGGCGTCGAATGGTCGCCGATGGCGACCGACCCAAATCACGGCATGGCCTACGCCATCAATCTCGAACAGGAGATGACCTACACCGTGGCCAGCTCGCCCTATCCGGACGGCAAGCTCTGGCTCGGAGGCGCCTTCACCAACGTGCCGGACGGAATCCAGTCCGGCAACGTCACCGCGGTCGATTACAACACCGGCAAGATCGCCTGGCAGGTCAAGACGCCGCAGCCGATGATCGGCGGCATCCTGGCCACAGCCGGCGGCCTCGTCTTCACCGGCGAGGGCAACGGCGCGTTCAAGGCCTACAATTCGGCGAACGGCAATCTGCTGTGGCGGTTCGAGGCGGGGGCCGGCGTCAACGCGCCGCCGTCCTCCTACTCGGTCGGCGGGAAGCAATACATCGTGGTCGGGGCGGGCGGGAACACCCAGATCGACTACAAGCGCGGCGACGCCATCATCGCCTTCACCATCGACTGAACGTCGCGCATCGACCTGGCCGTCTCGCGTCATCGCTGAGACGGCCATTTTATTGGACAGAAGGTCGGCGCAGAGGGCAGACTGCCCGCGTGGGGCCATTTCAACGGGTTGTTCAGCATGTTGCGAAGCGCCGTCGCCGCGTTGCTTGTTATCGTTTCGGCGGCCGCCTACGCAGAAACGATCGAGGAAAAGGCGGTCCTGTGCGGCGTCTGCCATGGGACGAAGGGCATTCCCGACGACAAGGCGATTCCCATCATCTGGGGACAGAACGCCGGCTATCTCTACCTGCAGTTCCGTGATTTCCAGAAGGGCGCGCGCACGGACGAACGCATGAGCCTGGTCGCCAAAGAGGTCGTCAAGGCGGACGCGCTCGCGCTGGCGGAATTCTTCGCCGCCAAGCCGTGGCCGAACACCGGCGCGCCGGCGGCCAGCAAGGCGGAGACCGACACAGCCAAGGTCGCCATCAAGTCGGTCGTCTGCACGAGTTGCCATCTCGAAGAGTTCCAGGGCGATTCGTCGGTGCCCCGCCTCGCCGGCCAGCAGCGCGACTACCTCCTGAAGACGATGACCGACTTCCGCAACCGCACGCGGGCCAACAACCCCGGCATGTCGGATCTGATGAACACGGTCACGCCCGAGCAGCTTTCCGCGATCGCCGCCTATCTCACGGGGCTGTGACCCAGGGCCGGCGGCGTTTATTTCCCGAGGAGCCTCGCCTCGCGCGGGCGTCCGAGATTTCGGGCGATGTCGGCGGCGGTCTGGCCGCGGTCGTCCTTGGCGTCGCGGTCAGCGCCGCGCGAAAGCAAAAGATTGAGGGTGGCTTCGACGTCCTCGCTTCCCTCGCTCGCGTCATGGCCCGCGGCCCACATGAGCGCAGTCAGGCCGTGTCCGTATCGCCGGTTGACGTCGACGCCGGCGTCGAGGAGCTTGCCGACGATCGCCGCGTAGGCGCGCCCCGCCGCATAAACCATCGCGCTCTTGCCGTCGTCGTCGAGCGCGTTCGGATCGGCGCCGCGCTTGATGAGCAAGGCGACTGTGTCGGCATCGCCGTTGAAGGCCGCCGCGGCGAGTGGCCGTTCGCCGCTGCGGCCAGGAATGTTGGGATCGGCCTTATGGTCGAGGAGCAGCCGGACGGCCTTCGGGCGATCGGCCTCGGCGGCGTAATAGAGCGGCGTCGAGCCGTTGATGGCGCGGGCGTCGACATTCGCGCCCCGCTCGATCAGCAATTGCATGACCCCCACCTTGGCCGTTTGGGCCGCCTTGGCGAGCGGTGTCATCCCATCGCGATCTCTTGCATTGGCCGCGGCGCCATGATCGAGCAGCGCTCGCGCCTCCGGCTCACAGGCGAGGCGCGCTGCAGCGAAAAGCAGCGCCGTCGCCTGGAAACTGTCGTCCGGCTGCAGTTCGGAGACGGCGTGCGCAACATCGACACAGGGACTCGCTGCCTCTGCCGCCGCGGGCGCAGCGAGAAAGGTCAGGACCACGAATACCGTTCGCCGCATGATTTTGCCTATTCGACCCAGACGCGAGAGGAGCGCGTCGATCGGCGATAATAGCCAGCTGAGAAATCGGGGCGAATCGCCGAGTCTCCAAGCCGCGCCAAGTCTGCGGAAGAGCTCCGCCGGGTTACCCAAGGTCAGCTCTCCGCACCCTCGCCAACACCCCGCCCAAGTCCGTCTCCAACGTTGGTCCCGCGCGGCGTCGAAAACTGCGGCGCTCAACAACTCCGGTTGCCAAAGGAACCTGCTTAGGCCAATTTCCAGTGCGGTTTGTGCACAGCCGCCAATATGAGCGGTCGCCGGTGCGACCCGGCGCCGACGCGAGGCTTTGCCTCAGGCCAGCGCCGCCGGGTGTTTCGCTGACACGTTCGCAGAGGGAGGAGGATGCGTTCAATGGGCGCGCTATCGATTCTGGATCGAAGTCACACGGTCGCAAGACCCGGTTTTAGCAGGTGGATGGTCCCGCCGGCCGCACTGTGTATCCATCTCTGCATCGGCCAGGCCTATGCGTTCAGTGTCTTCAACCTGCCGATGACCAAGCTGATCGGCGTAGCGAAGTCCGCGCCGGACGACTGGAAGCTCACCGAACTCGGCTGGATCTTCTCGATCGCGATCTTTTTCCTCGGCGCCTCGGCTGCAGTCTTCGGCCGCTGGGTCGAGGAGGGCGGGCCGCGCCGCGCGATGTTCGCCGCGGCCCTGTGCTTCGGCGGCGGATTTCTGATCAGCGCCCTCGGCGTATCGCTGCATCAGCTTTGGATCGTCTATCTTGGCTACGGCGTACTCGGCGGGGCGGGCCTCGGCCTGGGCTACATTTCTCCCGTTTCAACCTTGATGAAATGGTTTCCGGATCGGCCCGGCATGGCGACGGGCATGGCGATCATGGGCTTTGGCGGCGGCGCCATGATCGCCTCGCCGCTCTCGGTCTGGCTGATGAGCAAGTTTTCGACGCCGACCCACGTCGGGGTCGCCGAGACGTTCGTCGTCCTCGGCGTCGTTTACGCCTGCTTCATGCTGGTCGGGGCGGCGATCGTGCGTGTGCCGCCGGCAGGTTGGCGGCCTGAGGGCTATGTTCCGCCGGTTCGGCCGAAGAAGCTCGTCACCATCAGGGACGTCTATGTTTATCAGGCGCTGAAAACCCCGCAATTCTGGCTGATCTGGATCGTTCTGTGCATGAACGTGACGGCGGGGATCGGCGTGCTTGGACAGGCGTCGGCGATGAGCCAGGAAATGTTTCCCGGACGGGTCACCGCCGCAGCCGCGGGCGGGTTCGTCGGTCTTCTGAGCATTTTCAATATGGCCGGACGTTTCTTTTGGGCCTCGACGTCTGATTATCTCGGCCGAAAGCACACCTACTACGTCTTTTTCCTGCTTGGCATTGTGCTCTATTCGCTCGTGCCTTACTTTGGCGGGGCCGGAAACCTGCCCCTGTTTATCCTTTGCTTTCTCGTCATTCTCAGTATGTACGGTGGGGGATTTGCGACAGTTCCCGCCTATCTCCGAGACATGTTCGGCACGCGCTATGTCGGCGCCATCCACGGCTGGCTGATCACCGCGTGGTCGGTCGCCGGGGTGCTCGGCCCGGTTCTCGTCAACTATATCCGGCAGTACCAGATCGACAGCGGCGTGCCCAAGGCGCAGGCGTACAACGTGACAATGTATATCATGGCCGTGCTGCTGGTGATCGGGCTGATCGCCAATTTTCTGATCAAGGCCGTCGACGACCGCCATCACATGAATCCGAAAGCGCCTGACGACGTGATCGGCGTCGGCTGAAGGAGAGGGAAATGTCAGAAGACAATGTTCGCGGCACGACCGGGCTGGAGCTGGCGCTTGCGTGGGGATTTGTCGGCATTCCACTGCTGTGGGGAATATATGGGACCCTGGTCAATGCGATGAAGCTGTTTCACTAGCGCGCCCCGGAGCGTTTCGCGCCGCTGGTGCTCGCGCAGAACTGAGCAAGGCGAACGCCCATCGAGGGGTCGGGATCTGTGGCGGAATTGGAAAGAGCAGCGGGCTCGCCGCGGAAGGCGGAATGTGCAGTCGATGGAGGCTGGATCATGGAGATCCGAGGCAAGACGTTCTCTGCCTGAGGACGTCGTCGTCATCAAGCTTGGCGGCAGCCACGCGCTGGAGCCCTATCTAAGGGAATGGCTGAGCGCAATCGCCGCTGAGGCGGGGGGTATCGTCGTTGCGCCCGGCGGCGGCTTGTTTGCCGACGCCGTTCGCGCCGCGCAGGCCAGGATGGGTTTCGACGACGCCGCGGCTCACGACATGGCTCTGATGGCGATGTCGCAGTTCGGGCGGGCGCTGCAGGGCCTTGATTCGCGGTTTCGGCTTGCCGGGTCCGTCGCCCTGATCCGCCGGGCGCTGCGCGACCGCGCAGTCCCGGTCTGGTCGCCGGATTCGATGGCGCGCGCGGCAAAGCTCCCGGCGAGCTGGGACCTGACATCGGACAGTTTGTCGGCCTGGCTCGCTTGTACGCTCGGCGCGCGGCGTCTCGTCCTGATCAAGCACGGCCAATATTCCGCCACAGGGGTCGCCGTCGGCAAGCTGGTCGAAGATGGCGTCGTCGACCCGCTTTTCCCCCGCTACGCCGGTCGTTGTGGGCTCGCGGTCTCCATCGCGGGGCCAGGCGACGCTCCGCGCCTTGCCGACGAGTTGCGCAGCCAGGCGTTTCCTGAAATCGTTGGAGTCAACGACTCCGCCCGCAGTCTCGATCCGGCCGCCGAATGACGAAATTCAAGACGCCGCGCTGGGGATGGGCGATCACCGGCTCCGGCCATTTTCTCAAGGAGACCCTCGCTCTCGTCCGCGAACTCGAGGACGTCGACCTGTTTCTCAGCAAGGCCGCCGCCGAGGTTTTGCGCATGTACAAGCAGGAGCTCGGCCTGCAGCGGTCGATTCGCGTCTACCGCGACACGACCGCGAGCTCGGTGCCGGTCGGGCAGTTCTATTATGGCGTCTACCACAGTCTGATCGTCGCCCCCGCGACCTCCAACGCGGTCGCCAAATTCGTTTGCGGCATTTCAGACGATCTCGTCAGCAACGTCTTCGCCCAGGCCGGCAAGTGTCGCGTCCCGGTGATTGTGTTCGCCTGCGACACCGCGCCCGAGCTGATCACCGAGGCGCCCAAAGGCATGGTCAAGGTCTACCCGCGCCCGATCGACCTCGACAATCGCGACCGCCTCGGGCGTTTCGCCGGAGCGACCACGGTCGATTCGATCGCTGAACTTCGCACGGCGGTTGAGCGGCGGCGCGCCGAAATCCCGGCATGAACGAGAAAATTCTCTTTGTCACCGGCCACCTTGCCCGCGGCAGGCTGGAAGCGGTCCTGAGAGCCATGGCGCCTGCCCCCTTTGACTGGACGATCCTGGACATCGGCGTGAAGGTCGCCGCCTTGATGACCGAGCCGATCCTCTTGCGTAGGCTTCCGCGTCCGATCGACGCCGAACGCGTGATCCTTCCCGGCCGATGCCGTGCGGATCTCGACCGTCTGTCAAGCGCGCTTGGCGCGCCCTTCGAGCGGGGGCCGGACGAATTGAAGGATCTTCCGGCGTACTTTGGCAAGTCGGCCGGGCCGCCCGATCTCTCCCGCTACGCCGTTCGCATCTTCGCCGAGATCGTCGACGCGTCGCGGATGACAATCGAGGCGATTGTCGCGCAGGCGGAGCGTCTGCGCGCAGCGGGCGCCGACGTGATCGATCTCGGCTGTCTGCCGGATACGCCGTTCCCGCATCTCGAGGACGGCGTGCGGGCGCTGAAGGAGCGCGGCCTTTCCGTCAGCGTGGATTCCGCCGACCTTGACGAACTGCGCCGCGGCGGCGCGGCTGGCGCGGATTTCCTGCTCAGCCTGACGGAACATTCCCTCTCGATCGCCGAGGACACCGGCGCGCGCCCGGTTCTAATCGGCGCGAACCACGGCGACCTCGACTCGCTCTGCCGTGCGGCGGCCGACGCCGACAGGCGCGGGATCGCGGCCGTTCTCGATCCGATTCTCGATCCGATTCATTTCGGTTTCGCCGAGTCCCTGGCGCGATTCCGCGAGCTTAGGGCGCGCTTGCCGCAGGCCGAGATGATGATGGGGACCGGCAATCTCACCGAACTCACAGACGCCGACAGCGCGGGCGTGACGGCCCTGCTTCTCGGCCTGTGTTCCGAGCTCGACGTCGCCAATGTCCTGACGGTGCAGGTCAGCCCGCACACCCGGCGGACGATCCAGGAACACGACGCCGCACGGCGGATTCTGTTTGCGGCCAAGAATGACGCGAGCCTGCCGAAAGGCTACGGCCGCGCCTTGCTGCAAATTCGCGACCGCTCGCCATTTCCAAACTCCAGCGCGGAAATCGCGGAGTTTGCCCGCCAGGTCAAAGACCGCAATTTCCGGATCGAAGCCGCCGCGGACGGCGTCCACGTCTACAACCGCGACGGACATCATGTGTCCGAGGACGCGTTCGCGCTGTTCGACAAACTCGGGGTCGAGTCCGACGGCGGCCACGCCTTCTATCTCGGCGCAGAACTCATGAAGGCGGAAATCGCTTTCCGTCTCGGCAAGCGCTACGTCCAGGACGAACCGCTCGATTGGGGGTGCGCAACCGATCGACCTGCCGAGGATCGGACGCGGCTCGCGGAGGCGGGGCACACGCTCAAGGCGAAGCGGTCGGAGAGGTGATCCGATGCCGATGATCCGCGAAGCCATCGTCACGACGCTTGGGGCGCTCGGCGAGCCGCACATCGCCCCGCTCGGGCTGATTGCGGAGGGCCCTGATTGGGTGCTGGCGCCGTTTCATCCCTCGACCACGCTCGAAAACCTGCGCCGAACGCCGTTCGCGGTCGCAAACTTCACCGACGACGTGCGCGTCTTCGCCGGCTGCCTGACCGGCCGCCGCGACTGGCCGCTTGCGCCGTCCGAGATCGTGGCCGTCCCGCGCTTGAAGACGTCGCTCGCGCACCTCGAACTCGCTGTCGTCGAAACGCGCGAGGACGCCCTGCGACCGCGCTTTATTTGCCGCGTCGTTCATCGCGCAACCCACGCGCCGTTTGCCGGATTCAATCGGGCCCAGGCGGCGGTGATCGAGGGGGCCGTGCTGGTCAGCCGGCTGCATCTCCTGCCGCGCGCCGAAGTCGAGGCGGAGATGAAGAGGCTCGCGGTCATCGTCGGCAAGACTGCAGGCGAGAGCGAGACGGAGGCCTGGGGCTGGCTGGTCGAGAAGGCCGCCCGCTTCGAGACCGAGGGGGCGTAAGATGCTCGTCATCCCGGTCGTTGACCTTGTCGGAGGCCAGGTTGTCCACGCAAGGGCAGGCGACCGGGACGCCTACCGTCCGATCGTCTCGCCGCTCTCGCGCACCAGCGACCCGGTCGACGTGGTTGGCGGAACTCCTGACCCTGCACCCGTTCACCACCCTTTACGTGGCCGATCTCGAACTCGATCCTTCGGCGCGGCGACAATTGCGGAACGCTCCGGCGCCTTCGCAAGGCCTTCCCGGCGCTGCGGCTTTGGATCGACAATGGCGCCGGCGATTGGACAGCGCTCGCAGCGATCCTCGATGGAAATCTCGGCATCCCGGTCATCGGCAGCGAATCCCAGCGCGACGGCGCGCTGATCGCGGACCATCGCGGATCGGACCGGGTCGTTCTTTCGCTCGATTTCCGCAACCAACGGTTTCTTGGGCCTCGCGCGGTGCTGGAATCACCCGAGACGTGGCCGAAACGGGTCATCGTCATGACCCTCGCGCGGGTGGGCGGCGAGGCCGGGCCGGACTTTGACAGACTGCGCGCCATCCGGGCGATTGCGGGCGCGCACGCGATCTTTGCCGCTGGCGGCCTCCGAGACGGGCGGGACCTCGCCGAGTGTGAGGCACTTGGTTGCGCCGGCGCCCTGGTCGCCACTGCGCTCCACGACGGCCGTCTCAGACTCTGACGCAAAAGTCTCCGGCATGATCGAAGGCGGCGTGATTCCCGGTCTCGGCAAAGTGACAGAGGAACGGGATTCGACCTGTCGGCCAAAACGCAGCTTGAGGCACGCCGCTCGCCAAGTTACCGAGACCCCGTGAAGTCCGCGAGCCGGCCGACGGATGTCTCAACATCCGAGCGGCCGGGCGATGCTGGCTATTTCGGGCACGGCAGCCCACCCGGGGTTCCGCATGCTGGCGTATGCCCGGCTGGCGGCGGCGCACGAATGATCGGCTGTGGCGGCGGGGCGTGGACCACGGGAGCCGGCGGCGGCGGCGCATGGACGACCGGAGCCGGAGGCGGCGGCGCGTGGACGACCGGAGCCGGAGGCGGCGGCGCATGGACGACCGGAGCCGGCGGCGGCGGCGCGTGGACGGCCGGAGCCGGCGGCGGCGGTGCATGAACGACGGCGCCGGCGGCGGCGGCGCGTGGACGACCGGGGCCGCCGGCGGCGGCGCGTGGACGACCGGAGCCGGAGGCGGCGGCGCGTGGACGGCCGGAGCCGGAGGCGGCGCGTGGACGACTGGAGCCGGCGGCGGCGACGGATGGACGATCGGACCCGTTGGGGTATTCGCAGGGGCCGGCGCCGCCACGGGCGGATTGACGTCCGATTTCGGCGCGAGGGGGTGTATCTGCGCTGGCGTCGGTTCCAACGCCTTGGGCGCCGGTTTCGGGCTCGTATTGAGCGGCGACAGGGCGGGCGCGGCCGGGGGCGGGGGAACCGGCAAAGCCTTCCCAGGCGCGGGAGCGTTGAGCGTGCCGGCTGGCGCCTTGCCGCCCGGCGGCGTTGCGGGAACTCCCGTCGGCGGAGCCACGCCGGGGGTGACAGGGGCGACCGTCGGCGGCTTTCCTCCTGACGGCGGCGCCACAACGCCCGGCGGCTTCCCGGCCGGTGTCGTCACCGGCGCTCCGGGCGGCGGAGTCGCTGATCCGGGAGCCGCTGTCGGCGGTCTCGCGCTCGGCGGGGGCGCAGCCGGCGCCTGCCCTCCCGGGGCAGGCGCAAGAGGCGCGCCGGTCGGCGGTTTGCCGCTCCCTTGGGGGACCGCGGGCGCTCCCGCCGGCGGCTTCGCCCCTAACGCCGCGGGAGCGCCAATCGGCGGCAACGGCCTGACGTGACCAACGGCGGGTCCCGGAGCGCTGACCGGAATCGGATGGGGCGGCTGGACCGGACTAATGTTGCGCGGCAGAGGCGGCGGCGCGGGCGGCGGCGGCCGGAACGCCGGCAGGCCGGCGGGCGCAATTCCGTTGCGATTGTAGGCGTTGTAATGCTGGTACGCGACCGCGCCGGCAACGAGCGGAATTGCGATCGGCAGCACCGGCAGGAAGCCAACGGCAGGAGGCGGCGGCGGCGGCGGCAGATCGCGCCAGTCATCGTCTTCGACGTAGTAGTACTCGTGATAATATTCCGGCGGAGGCGGCGGAGGCGGCGGCCCGAACGCGTCGAAGGCGTAATAGGGCTGCGCTTCGTAGAAGTTCTCGTCAGGGGGCGGCGGCGGGAGGTCCTGATAGACCATCGGCTGAAAATCGGGCGGCGGCTCGTATGCGGCCGAGATCATCGCCAGACGCCGCCGCGCATCCGCGACGTGCGGGCCCCTGGGATAGCGGCGCAGATAAGTCCAATAGGCATGCGCGGTGTTGGCGTTGACTGAGCGACGCCAGAAGGACGCTTCGCGCAACGATGCGAGAATGGCGCGCACCCGGTGCGCTTGGGCTGAATGGGGATAAGCAGCCAGATAGTCCTGGTAGCCCTCGATCGTGTCCTGCTGCAAGGCGGCCGCGTAGGCCGCATCCGCCGGAAGGCCGGAAATCTGCTGGTTGGCCACAGGAGCAGCGGCGGCAGGCGCCGGCGCATCGGCGGCGCGTTCAAAGATGTAATAGGGTTCGGCCAGCTTCGAGGCGCTCCACGGAAGCAGCGCGCCCTGCGACAGCTGGTTGACCGTCACACGCGTCTGGTCGAAGACCTCCTCGACGGCGACGCCGCCCTGGCGCATCGCGCCGGCAAGGGTCTTGCCATAGACGCCGTACGGACCTTGTTCGTCGCCTGCCAGAGTCCCCGGCGCCGCGTTGAAGGCAATCAGTTCGCCGGGCTCCGGATCGACCAGCGCGAGCCCTGGCGCAAGCGGCGCCCCTTGCGATGCATAGGGGTTCGCGCGGGCGGCATCGAGCACGATGATGCGGGCCTTCCCAGGCATTTGAGCCAGTGCGTGGGCGAAGTCAGAAATTCGCAGCGCATCGATCGGCACGTCTGCGTCGCGGTTGATCTGCGCGTCGACCGGCACGAAGTAGTTGTCGCCGTCATATTGCAGGCCGCGGCCGGCAAGATAGACAAACGCCTGCATGTCCGGACCGGCAGCGGACGCCTTGTCGAGGAAGTCGCGGAACGCCGTCCGCAGGGACTGACCGTCGAGATCGCGAGCCCCGACCACATCGAAACCTGCCGCCTGCAAAGTTTGCGCGACAAGCCCGGCGTCGTTCGCTGTCGTCGCCAGCGCTTGATCGCGGTAGGTCGCATTGCCGATGACGAGAGCGATGCGGGGATTTTGACCCGTCTGCTGCGCGTTCGCAGCGAAAGGCGCCTGGGCTGCGATCAACAACAGCGCAATCGCCGCGAGCATTCTCATGATGGCTATCATGTCACCTTCTGATCTTGTTCATAATAGGGTCGAGTCGAGTGTGCCCGTCATAGATGCGGATTAGCCGCTAACTCACATGAACCGATGTTGAATGCAATGCGCCCGAACTGGGGCCGATACGCCAAATCTTGGCAAATCACTTTTCGAGCGCTCGGACCACCTCAGCGACCTGCTCACGCTCTCAGCCGGATCGACGTTAAGGCGGATTGGCGAGCTTGAGATCGGGAAAATCTCCCGGTGCTTCCGGGAACTTGCGCCAGCGACTATCCGAATACTTGTGATGGCGATTTTGAAGCCGGACTGATAGTATGATGCCGCGCCACAATCGCGTTCATCGTATCACCGACGGAGCATAGCCATGACTTGGACCACACCGGTCGTTTCGGAAATCTGCGCGGGCATGGAAGTGACCGCGTATCTGACCGCTGAAATCTGACAAGAACGACGGCCTCTCCGCTCGATTTCGGGCGAAGGGGCCTGCGCAAAGGTTTCCGAACGACGTTTGGTCGCTTCGCTTGCACGGCCTTTGAGCAGGACAGGGGAAAAGACGGCACACTCCGCGCCGGGGCGTGCCCCTTGTTAATTTAGGGGTAACCATTTCGCCGTATATTCGACGGCATCGCGACTCTGGCCCTCTCGCGCCGAAAGCGATCGCGAGGCTGTGGCGCCGCTTTTGCTTGTGAGAAATGTGGGGAAACGTTTAGCGCCTCGGATTTGCGGCCGAGACGCTCTCATGTGCGGGCTTGATTTTGCCGCCTTGAGAGAACGCCATGAACAGTTTCATCGCTTACATTCTTCTCTGCGCGTCATCAGTTGCGGCGAGCGACTGCGACACGCATAACGCCATCGACGTTGCAATCGGCCCGAACACCAACAACGAGATCGCGTGCGGGATCGAGGCGCAAGAGATGATCGCGCAGACCACGATCCGTCCCAGGGACGGAGAGTATCTGAAGATCTCCTGTGTCCGGCCCCGGACGGCCGCGGCAAAGCGGGCTGCAGACGGCGGCGCCGCGTCTCGGGAAAGCCGGGAGGCGAATGCAGGCTCTCTGGGGACTGCGACTGGCGGAAACTGATTGGGGCCGGGGGCCGCAGGCCTTCTGACGCGGCGACCCCACACCCCCCTCCATCGGGCCGGTATTCACCGATCCGATCCGCGGCGGAGATCGTTGACGGTGTAACGCGTTGTGACGGGGGTCACTGCGCAATTCCGCGGCTGCCATAAAAGTGGACAACCGACCAGTTGTAGGGCAATTTTAGCGTCGGTGGCTCGGTTTCAACTGAAACCGAAAGGGGGCTCCATGAACACGTTCATCGCCTTGATTTTCTTGTGCACGTCGTCGATCGCGGCGAGCGATTGCGGCGCCAACAACGCCATCGACGTCGCCGTGGGTCCGCGGACGGACAACGAAATCGCCTGCGGCATCGAGGCCCAGGAGATGATCGCGCAGACCGCCATACGGCCCAGAGAGGGCGAATACCTCAAGATTGCCTGCGTCCGGCGCAAGATCAGCGAGGCCCGGCGCGGCGCCGATGCAGAGGCGGTTGTCTCTTCGGAAATCGACAATGCGAACGCAGGCGCTCCACGGAGCAAGGTCCCCGCGTCTCGCTGAGTCCTCGACCAGCGCCCTTTGAGATTTCGAGGCTTGTCGACGCTCGATATTCCGTCGACCGTCGGCCTGCCCTTGTGTTAGCGCTTGCCGTCAAAGCGGCGAAATGGCCGCCGGACAAAGAGCGCTGATGACAGGGAGGCCGCCGACGTGAGCGGGTCTGAGGACGAGTTTCGAACGCAAGCCCTTCCCGCTTGTCCCGCGAACTGGATCGGCCAGCCGGTGCAAGGCGCATGGAGGCGCGCGCTGTTGTCCGTCGCCCTTTCGGGAGGACTTTTCGCAATATCCTCGGGCGCGAACGCGGAGACCGCCTACATCACCAATGAGAAGGGCAACTCGATCTCCGTCATCGATCTCGACAAGCTCGAAGTCGTCAAGACCATCCCGGTGGGGCAACGTCCCCGCGGCATCGCGCTGAGCAAGGACGAGGCGGAGATGTACGTCTGCCTGGGCGATGACGACACCATTGCGATCGTCGACACAAAGACGCTCAAAACGATCGGCGATTTGCCCTCGGGGCCCGATCCCGAGCAGTTGCGTCTCAGCCCCGACGGCAAGCTGCTCTTCATAGCCAATGAGAATGACGCGCTCTTGACCGCGATCGATCTCTCGACGCGCAAGGTGGTCAGCGAATTCCCGGTTGGCGTCGAACCCGAGGGCGTGGCGGTCAGCCCGGACGGGACGATCGTCGTCAATACCTCGGAAACGACGAGCATGGCCCATCTGATCGATTGGAAGGCGAAGAAGGTTGTCGCCAACATTCTCGTCGACGCGCGTCCGCGCTACGCCGAATATACGCATGACGGAAGCGAACTCTGGGTGACGTCGGAGGTCGGCGGCGTCGTCAGCGTGATCGATCCGGTCAAGCGGGTGGTCACCAAGAAAATTGGTTTCGAGGTGCCCGGGCTGGCCAGCGATCAGATTCAGCCGGTCGGCATTCAATTCAGCCCCGATGGAAAGCTCGCCTTCATCGCGCTTGGGCCCGCGAATCGAATTGCCGTCATCGACGCCGCAACCAAGAAGGTACTGAAGTATCTCCTGGTTGGTCAGCGAGTGTGGCAGCTCGAAGTCTCGCCCGACGGAAAATATCTGCTGTCCACCAACGGCGTCTCCAATGACGTGTCGGTCATCGATCTCGCTTCGCTCAAAGTGATCAAATCGATCGCCGTCGGCTCCTTTCCGTGGGGCGTCGCGATCGCCCGAAAATGAAAGCCGTGGCCCAATCTAATCGGCTTCCCATTTTCTCACGCCTTCGTCACCGACGAGGCGGGCGGCGTCCAGGACGCGAACACCGGAAATCACGCGCTCCGGGACAATCTCGGCGAGAGGCGTCAGCACGAAAGCGCGCCGCAGCAATTCCTTGTGAGGCAGCGTCAGTCGCTCGTCGTCGACCGTCGCCTCGCCATAAAAAAGAATGTCGATGTCAATGACGCGGGGTCCCCAGCGCACGGTTTCCACGCGTCCCAGATCGCGCTCGATCCTCTTGATCGCATCGAGCAGATCGATCGGTGCGAGCCGCGTCGTCCCGATCGCGCAAGCGTTCGCATAGTCCGGTTGCTCGACGCCGCCCCACGGCGCCGTGCGATAAAGGGAAGACATAGCCCGGATCGCGACGACATTGCGTCTTTGCAGCGCTTCGATCGCGGCCCGAATGGAGCGCACGGGATCGCCGACGTTGCCGCCGAGCCCGATTCCGACCTCGACCGGGTCAGGCAGTGTCGATGGCATCGAGGACCTTGAAAGCCGCCGCGTGCTCGGCGGCATCGTGCACGCGAAAAACGGCGGCGCCGCGTGCGCGTGTTGCAAGGTTTGCGGCCAGAGTTCCGATCAGGCGGCCCTCCACGCCGACGCCGAGCAAGTCGCCGAACAGCCGCTTGCGCGAGACGCCGATCAGCACCGGGAGCCCGAACCTTTCACGCAGGCGCGACGTCGCCTGAAGCGCCCGTAGAATTCTGCGCCTTGGTCTTGCCGAAACCGATCCCCGGATCGATCAGCATATGTTGGCGCGGGATCCCCGCCGCGTCGGCCAGCGCAAGCGATCGCTCGAAAAATCCCCGCATGTCCGCCTCGATATCGACCTCTGGATCGACCGTGTCGCGGTTATGCATGATGACGACGGCCGCGCCGCCATCGGCGACGACGCCAGCCATCTCGGGGTCTCGCTGCAATCCCCACACATCGTTGACGATCGAGAACTCCTGCGGCGATCGAACGGCGCGCGATTTCGGCCTTTGAGGTGTCGATCGAGACGGGCGCCGCGATGGCGTTGAGCAACGGGCCGAGCAGCGGCGCCAGACGTCGCCACTCTTCATCGAGCGGCACCGGCGTATGGCCCGGTCGCGTCAACTCAGCGCCGACATCGATGACGTCCGCCCCGTCGGCGATGAGCTTGCGGGCTTGCGCCAGCGCCGAGTGGAACGATTGAAAGCGTCCGCCATCGGAGAACGAATCCGGGGTTACGTTGAGAATGCCCATGATCGCGGGCCTGACCCCGATAAGGGCGAGGAAAGAATCGCGCCGACGATTGCGCTCAGCCTTCGTCAGTTCGGCCATCGCTGGTTCCGCCATGACGAAACATAGACCGATCTCGGCCCGTCATCCAGAGGGCGGACTTTGTCGCGCCGGCGCGGCGCGAGCAGAGCGATTGGGCGCACCGGAGCTGACGAACTCGGCCAGCCAAGCGGCGCCCCTTTGGGTCGAAACCCAATCTCCTCTTAACGTTGGTCGGGGCTTTGGGTGCGGGACGCGGGTCTTGCCTGAACGGCGGGAACTGGCGGGACGGCGGATATTCAGTCCGATCCTGCAGGCGCGGAGACCCCCCGGAGGAGATGTTCCCTTTCTGCTTGATCTGCCGACCGCGCGCTGAGCAATTCCGCTTCATGGCGGGCCGGACATTAAGCGCGCTCATTGTGGGACAAACGCGCGGCAGGTGATGCTGGCTTCAGCTTACAGCTCCGAGCCGACCGATGTAGCGACGAGGACCGCCGAGGTCGAGTGCTCGGGGACGTTGGCTGCGGTGCAGTGGACCAAACCGTTTGCTCCGGTAACGGTCGCAAAGATCTCGATAGAGAGTTGGGCCGCTGCAAAGCCATCGGTCGCTGACCGTGGTCGCCAAATAGGCAAGGGAACCCCTTTGGCACGTTCAGCGATCACGCCGCGGTCAGATTGACGAATGGGCGTTGAATGGGCGCGCGATCATCCGGCGGCGCCGTCGAATGGTTCGGCTTTGTGACGGCTGCGCCTCTAGTCTGGTTGCGGCCGCCGCGCTTCGCCGCATAAAGCGCCTTGTCCGCCGCAGTGACCAGGTCGCTCTTGGTCTCTCCGCATTCCGGGAAACTCGCGACGCCAAATGACGCCGTCACAGTGATGACCGCATCTCCATGCTTGACCGGCATAGCTTCTATCGCGGCCCGCAAGAGTTCAGCCCGCTCGCGCGCTTTGGCCACGGTCATGCCGGGCATCACCAGCACGAACTCCTCTCCGCCATACCGGCATGCGAGGTCGCTGCTGCGGCAAAGTTTCGTCATTTGCGTCGCGACGGCGGATAGCACCTCATCGCCGGCGAGATGCCCATAGCGATCGTTGACGGACTTGAAATGATCAATGTCGCCCATCACGACGCTCAAGCAATGACCCCCGCGAATTGCGACGACCAATTCGCGCTCCAATGAGGCGTCAAGATAGCGGCGGTTGAAGAGGCCGGTCAGGGCGTCACGATTGGATTGCTCGCGGAGCAGATCGTACAAGGCCTGGGTTTCCCGTTCAGCCCGCATCCGGTCGCTCACGTCCAAAACGACGCTCACGAACATCCGCTTCTCGCCAAGCTCCATGACGCTGCTGTGCACTTCGACATCGGCATCGGCGCCGTCCTTGCGCCGGGCCCGAAACGTATAGTCAACCGTATTGGCCGCCCCGCTGACCCTTGTTTGAAGCTGCTCAGCGACCTTGGGCTTGTCTTCCTCCGCCGCCAGGTCGAGGGGCCCGAGTCCGCGGAGTTCCTCGGCCGAGTATCCGAAGATCTGGTCGTGCTTGGCGTTGGTGAACGCGAACCTGCCATTGTCGATGATGCAAATTCCGACAAGGGGCTGGTTGACCACACTGCGGAACCTCGCCTCCAATTCGCGCAGCGCCCGGGTAATCCTCTCATTTTCGCGTAACGCATGCTCCATTTCCGCGGTTCGGCGGCGCACTTGCCGTTCAATCGTGATGGCGGCCTGGAAGGCGTCGTAGTCCGAGCCGTCGGCGGCCATGCCGCTGCGCTCCACCCAATTCATCAGCGCTTGGATCACCTTGTTCTGTCGGGCGATTTCCGCAATCAGCACGCTTACGTCGGCGCCGTCCCGCGGCTGCTTACGCTCAGACATCGCTCACCGCCGGAGGGCCGCGGCCGATCGCAAATCCAGTCAGCGTCTGATTCACGTGCACGCCGCGATACTGTTCACCGTAAGTGCAGAAACCGATTGCGTTGTTCCGCTCGAAAATGCCGTGTGCCTCGCGGGTCAGACCATTCTGGAAAATCTCGAGCTTGCGCAGGATGCAGTCGCAACCGAGAACCAGTTCGGGCGAACCGATGTCGTTGCGAATCTGCTCGAACGCCTCAGTCATGTTCGCTATAAGGTCGACGCCCCGCGCGACACGCAGCACCAGCCCTTCCTCGATGGCGCAAAAGAACTTGAGGCTGCCGTCGGAGTTGGCTTTCTAAATCGAGCGCACGTAGTTCCCCCCGTCGAGAAGCACCACGACCGGGGACGACGCAAAGCGTGTCGGCTGCAGGCTCAGCGGGTCGGCGCCAATCACTCGCGCGTATTCCTCGGCGGCAGGGAGACCGTTGATTTCCCGCACCACACGGTGGGCCGCATCCGCCTCGGTCACGACCAGCCGTTCGTTCGTCGGAACGAAATGTTGGATCTTGAAGATCGTGAAGGGCCGAGGGGTGGACACCAGAACCGCAACAGCCGCATCCGTATGGAAGCGGCCGTTGAAGTAAACGTGAGTGCGAGCGAAGTTCAGACCGTCGCCGGCCGAGCCTCCGACCACGGGTATGTCGCCAAGCGCGTTCTGCAGCGTACGCGTCACGACCTCTTCCCGTTCCGAGAGTCCGTCGATCAGCAACAGCGCGAAAGTGTTTCTGGCCGCGGCCTGTGGCGCCTGGCTCTCTAGCTTCTGCATTTGAGCCTGAGCGAACGCCTGACCAGCGGACCTTTCGAATTCGTGCAGGCGCGGGATCAGTCCGCTGACCGCGATGAACGAACGAGCCGGAAAGCTCGCCCCGCCGATGCTGTGGTCACGATATCCGGCCGGGCCGATTTCGCCCGCGGTGGTGCAGCCGACGACCTGGATCCCGGCGAATTGCCGCTCCATTTCCCGCGCGACGGCATCGAGATCGTACTCGACCGAGCAGAAGAACAGAACAAGCGCCGCGTCGGGCTGCCATACGCGATCATGGAACTCGCGAACCGCTTGCTGGGCAGCCGCGTTGCAGGACTGCCAGCGACGTATCGTCGTGGGCGCTTGGATCTTCGCCTCCTGCCGTCGCAGCCGTTCCCAAATTCACGAGGGAGAGCTTCTAGTATCCGGCCGAAGGATTACCGTGATGTTAATATTCATCGCGCAAGGCGAGGGCTCAGCAGAGCCGAAATAGAATGTTGCTACTGATGGAATGTCAGGACTTTTCTGGCTCTGCTTTCGAGCATGAACAATTCGAAGTCCGTGGCCGGCAGCGCCGATCTGGCCGACGGAGCAGACTGGATGCAGGTTCGCGGAACCCAGCGAGTCAGCCTTTCCGACGCGACGTCGTCGACGCACCAGGCCGCTTCATCGCCTTCGACGGCCGCCCGCGCAGCGTCGTGGATCGGCAGCGCCCAGATGAATGCGACCGCTACGACAACTCCGGCCCAGAATGCGATATGCCACCACCACTGACTGCAGCAGGTCGTGTCGGCGAACACGTCCTGCGCCTGGACCACCGACAGAAAGAGATAATAGCCCGCGAGTGCGCTGAGCACGCTGACGCGACAAGCCCAAATGACCCGAGCGAGCGACGTCCAGACGCACACGACGGTGCTTCAGCCCGCCGGGGAAGAGGTCGTAAGCCTTATCGTTGCCGAGTTTCGCGGGAAGCCCGACCGTCGCCGGCCAAACAAAGAACACCGTGAAGAATTTCAGCCGGGTCCATGGGCTTGCTTGCGTCGCCAGTTCGGGGCGAAGTTGAGGCCGGCGGCGAAAGCGCGCTCGAGCGTCCGGTCTGCCTGAACGTCGCAGATTTCGTAGGCGGCGCCCGTGACGGCACATGAGAGCGCGAGATAGACCCCGAAGCGCTGGATCGGGATGAGCGGGGCGATGGCGAGGTTGCCGAGGATCAGCGCCGCCGCGAACGCGATAGCGAAGCGCATGTCGATCCGAAGCGCCGGGTCGAGGTAGCGACGCAGGACAGTCGCGTCTTCGCCAATTCGCGCCTCGACTGCCACGAGAATGAAACGGCGTAGACAGTCCGCGTCATACGACGCTAGCATCTCCTCTGGCGTCCGAAGTCCCGTCGGTTTGAGCGCGCAACGGATCGCCGCACAATTTTGAACTTTCTCGCCCAGAAGCACGCAGCGGTAAGAGAGAGGGGACGACTGCGCCGGCCTCGGTCCCGTCGACAAAAGTGCCGACCCAGCCGTCCGAGCCTCCCGCCAGTGTCGCCTCCACAATGCGGTTCCTGCTCTGTGAAGTGAATTGTTTCCGCATTGGCTTTGTGTCAAGGGCGGCCAGACCTCAGCATTTCTCTGTCCCAGAGGCGATGGGCCAAAGGCCGCTTGCGGCGATTCCCGCGCGTTACGCCGAACTGCCGTTTGCGGCGCTCACCTCCCATACCGGGGTCACCGGGACCGCCCGGAACGAAGCCGAAACCGGTCAACCTGATTGGGTTTTAGTGCGGCGGCGTCAGCCAGCCCCGGCGTTCGCGGGGTGACGCACTCCATGCGTCTCTTCCCGAACTCTTCAGCTTGCGCGGAGGCGGCGCCGACGAAAGAAGGCTTCGACAATTGCTTGACGGTATCAGAAATTAGTTCTATATTGATTCTGTCTGTCAGAAATCGAGACTCCCCTTGTCCGAGCCCAGCCGCTGCCCGTCGAACCCCGTCCGCGACCACCTTCCCGCCGCGCGCGGCGCTCTGCGCTCTGCGAGGGCCGAGCGCGAGCGGCGGGTGGTCGAGGGACTGAGCGACGGCCTGGCGATGGCCGAGATCGCCCGGCGCGAGGGGATCACCGTGCGGGGATTACGCAAATATGTCCGCAACCTCATCGCGCGCCGCGCGCCCGAGGCGACCGGCGAGTTCATCGCGGTGCAACTGAGCCGCCTCAACGAGGCTTTGCTCGTCAGCTTCGACGCGATGTCGGGCGCAAACCTCCCGGCGATCGACCGTGTGGTGAAGATCTTGCGCGAGCTTGACCGCTATCACGGCCTTGGCGGCGGCGCGCAGGGAACCGAAACGCGTCGCAAGCTCCTGGAAAGTCTCGTTTCGGGAGCCGAGATCGACCCCTCTCCCCTTGCGGAAGACGACTCGAGCGACCCATTGGCGGACATCGATCTGGCCGCGCTTCTCGTCGACCGTGTTTCGCCCGGGCAAGGCGCGCAGGGAACCCGAATGCGCCGCAACCCGCTGGAAAGTCTGGATTCGGGAGCCGAAACAGCGCCGAACCCCGCGCGCCTTGCGGGCGAGGCCTGGGGCGACGAGGCTGCTGAGGCCGACGCAGACTTGATTTCGGAACTGGATGCGCTCCTCGCCAGCCTTGCTCCACAGGGACAGGGGCCAGGCGGGCGCGGAACCGAAATGCGCTGCAACCCATTGAAAAATCCGGATTCGGGAGCCGAGACGGCGCCGGTCGCGTCGCCCCTTGCCGAGGGCGGCGCAGGCGAAGCGTGGGCCGAGGACTCCGGCACGCGCCGCGCCGAGCCTAATCCCAGCCATCGTCCACAACCCATTCTACAGCGAGACCTTCGCCCTCGCGGCCAATTCCCCCACGATGCCGCGGCGGAAGGCCAGCACGCAGGCGACGAAGACCGCCCCCTGGATCACCGTCACCCACTCGCCGAACTGGGCGAGGTAGTTCTGCATCGAGACGACGATCAGGGCGCCGAGCACCGGCCCGTAGAACGTGCCCATGCCGCCGACCAGCGTCATCAGCACCACTTCGCCCGACATGGCGAAGGCGACGTCGGTGAGCGAAGCGTTCTGGGCGACGAGCGCCTTGGTCGCGCCGGCGAGACCGGCGAAGGCAGCTGAGAGGGTGAAGGCGGCGAGCTTATAGAGCGTCGCCCGGTAGCCGAGCGAAATCACCCGCGGCTCGTTCTCGCGGATCGCCTTCAAAATCTCGCCGAACGGCGAGTTGACGATGCGCATGATTGCGAGGAAGCCAAACAGGAAGATAACCGCCACGAAGACGTAGAGGATCCAAGGGTTCGACAGGTCGAAGAGGCCGAGGGCGCGCCCTTGCGGCACCGCCTGGATGCCATCCTCGCCATGGGTAAACGGCGCCTGGACGCAGACAAAATAGACCATCTGCGAGAAGGCGACGGTGATCATGGCGAAGTAGATGCCGCTCGATCGGATCGCCAGCGCCCCGGTGACGAGCCCCAACGCGGCGGAGGCGATGACGCCGAGGGCGATTGCCGTGACCGGCTCGAAGCCCCACACCTTGGCCGCGTGCGCGCAGACGTAGCTGGCGATCCCCAAAAACATCGCGTGGCCGAGCGAGAGGAGGTTGACGTAGCCGATCAGGAGATTGAAGGCGCAGGCGAACAGGGCGAAGCACAAGGCCTGCATGATGAAGAACGGATAGGCGACGAAAGGCGCGATCGCGATCAGCGCGACCATGACGACGAAGGCGACGAAATTGGCCCTGCGGTTGCGCTCAGTCGCGTCCGCAGCGGCGACGGCTTCGACGGTCGCGGTCATTGCGCCCTCCCAAACAGGCCGGACGGCCGAATGAGCAGCACGATCGCCATGATGACGAAGACGACGGTGTTGGAGGCCTCGGGGTAGAACACCTTGGTCAGGCCCTCGACGACGCCGAGCACGAAGCCGGTGAGGATCGAGCCCAGGATCGAGCCCATGCCGCCGATCACCACCACCGCGAACACGACGGCGATGATGTCGGCCCCCATGCCCGGCCGCACTTGCGTGATCGGCGCGGCGAGCACCCCGGCGAAGGCGGCGAGCGCCACCCCGAAGCCGTAAGTCACCGTCACCATGCGCGGCACGTTGATGCCGAAGGCCCGAACCATGGTCGGGTTCTCGGTCGCCGCGCGCAGATAGGCGCCAAGCTTCGTCTTCTCGATGACCAGCCAGGTGCCGAAGCAGACCGCGGCCGAGGCGACGATGACCCAGCCGCGGTAGACCGGCAGGAACATGAAGCCGAGATTGTAGGCGCCGTTGAGCTGCTTCGGGATGGCGTAGGGCATGCCGGAGGCGCCGAAATAATTCTGGAACAGGCCCTGGAAGACGAGCGCCAGGCCGAAGGTGAGCAGCAGGCTGTAGAGCGGATCGAAGCCGGCGAGCCGCTTGAGGAACAGCCGCTCGACCACGGCCCCGACTGCGCCGATGATCAGCGGCGACAGGATCAGCGCATACCAGTAGTTGAGGCCGCTCAGGCTCAACAGGAAATAGGCGGCGAAAGCGCCCATCATGTAGAAGGCGCCATGGGCGAAATTGACGATGTTCAGCATGCCGAAGATGACGGCGAGGCCGAGGCTGAGCAGCGCGTAGAACGAGCCGTTGATGAGCCCGATGAGCAGCTGGCCGAACAGCGCCGGCATGCTGATCATGTGTCCGAACAGGGTCATCGGCGGCTCGCCCCCTCCACCACCCTTCGGGCGGTCCCCCTCCCCCATTCCGCTAGCGCTCCACGGGGGAGGATAGCGTCGGCGCAAAATTCCTCCCCTGCGCGAAGCGCGGGGGGGGGGGACCACGCGAAGCGTGGGGGAGGGGGCAGCGCCGTTGCCAATTTGTAGCCGTACATCCTCATCACACCCCCAGGGCCTCGCGCAGCATGTCCATACGGCCCTCGAGCTCGGCGCTGGAAAAGGCGTCGATGATCGTCCCGTGCTCCATGACAAAGAAGCGGTCGGCCACGGTCGAGGCGAAGCGGAAGTTCTGCTCGACCAGGAGAATGGTGAAACCCTCCTGCTTCAGCGCGGCGATGGTGCGGCCGATCTGCTGGATGATCACCGGGGCGAGGCCCTCGGTCGGCTCGTCAAGCATCAGGAAGCGGGCGCCGGTGCGCAAGATCCGGGCGATCGCCAGCATCTGCTGCTCGCCGCCGGAGAGTTTGCCGCCGCCGCTGTTCAACCGTTCGCGCAAATTGGGAAAGAGCGCGTAGATGCGTTCGACGCTCATCGCCCCGGTTCTCGCTATGGCAGGCGGCAGGAACAGGTTCTCCTTGACGGTGAGGCTGGCAAACACGGCGCGCTCCTCCGGGCAGAGCGCCACCCCGAGCCGGGCGATTCGCTCGATCGGCATCCGGATGAGCTCGGCGCCGCCGAACCGCACCGAGCCTGTGCGCTTGGCGACGATGCCCATGATCGCCTTCAGGGTCGTGGTCTTCCCGGCGCCGTTGCGGCCGAGCAGCGTGACCACCTCGCCCTCGCGCACGTCGAGATCGACGCCGTGCAGGATGTGCGATTCGTTGTACCAAGCCTGCAGGCCCTTGACCTCGAGCATGGTCGCCGCGATCGCGCCCCGCGCGCGCTGAACCGCCGCATCACCCATGTCCGGCCCCCATGTAGGCTTCCCGGACCTCAGGATTTTCGGACACGGTGCGATAGTCGCCCTCGGCCAGCACCCGGCCGCGGGTCAGCACCGTGATCCGATGCGACAGGTTGGCGACGACCTGGAGATTGTGCTCGACCATCAGGATCGTCCGGTTGGCTGAGACCCGGCGGATGAGCGCGGCGATCCGGTCGATGTCCTCGTGTCCCATGCCCGCCATCGGCTCGTCGAGCAGCATGAGCTCGGGCTCGACGGCGAGCGTGGTGGCGAGCTCGAGCGCGCGCTTGCGGCCATAGGAGATCTCTCCTGCCTTGGCGTAGGCGAAGGTCGTCAGCCCGACGCTGTCAAGCAATTCGAGCGCCCGCGCGTTTAAGGGGTTGAGGGCCGACTTCGACCGCCAGAAGTCGAACGAGTCGCCGCGCGCGCGCTGCAGCGCAATGCGGACGTTCTCGAGCGCGGTGAGATGGGGAAAGACCGCCGAGATCTGGAACGAGCGGACGAGGCCGAGCCTCGCCACGTCGGCCGGCCGCACCGACGTGATGTCGCGGCCGTTGAACGTGATCCTGCCCGCGGTCGGCGCGATGAATTTGGTCAGCATGTTGAAGCAGGTCGTCTTGCCCGCCCCGTTGGGACCGATCAGGGCGTGGACCGAGCCGCGCCTGACGCGCAGCGCCACGTCGCTGACCGCCTGGAAATCGCCGAAGCTCTTGGTGAGGCCCTCGGTGACGAGGATGTCGTCGTCGCTCATCCCCGCCAGCCGCCCCGACGCATGCGCCTTCCCCCAATTTTGATTGGCCAGTATGATTGGCCGCAATCAAGCCGCTCGATGGCCTGTTGTAAAGCCCCAAAAAGCGCCTATGGCCGCCCGCCGCTTGGGCGCCCTTGCCTTCTCAACGCACGGCCCGGGAAGTCACCCGCGCGCGTCGGTCGGATTCGCTGGCGCTCAGATGATTTTTCCGAATTTGGTCCGGGCGCGCTATAAATATCCGATCCTCGATCGGCCTGGAGAGGCGAGAAGCCCATGGACACTCTCGATCGGATTACGCGCAATCCAGAAACCATGGGGGGCAAGGTCTGCATCCGGGGAATGCGCGTCACGGTCGGCATGATTGTCGCTCAGATCGGCGCGGGCCGCACGCTTGAGGAGCTGCTCGCCGATTATCCGTACCTGGAGCGAGACGATCTGCTTCAGGCGCTTCGTTACGCGGCATGGCGCGCCGAGGAGCGTGAGATCGTGCTGCCCGGTGAATGAAGCTGCTCATCGACATGAACCTGTCTCCCCGCTGGGCGCCGCTGCTCCGCAGGGAAGGTTTCGAAGCGGTTCACTGGTCGTCGGTCGGGCTGGCGGACGCATCGGACCGGGAAATTATGGACACCGCGCGAACGGGCGATTTCGTCGTCCTGATGCATGATCTGGATTTCGGCGCGATCCTCGCTGCGACGCGCGACGCGAAGCCGAGCGTCGTTCAGATCCGCGCCGACGACGTCAGCCTGGAAGCCATCGGCGCCGCTGTCACAAACTCACTGAAACGGATGGCTGACGAGTTCAAGGCGGGCGCCCTTCTGACGATCGACCCAGCGCGGATGCGGCTACGGCTTCTGCCGGTTCGATCGTCGGGCAAAGACTCTGGAGCTTAATCCGTCAGCGGCGAGGCGAGCGAGCGCAGCCTATCGCCAAAGCCCCTCACCCCAATCCTCTCGCCGCTTTGCGGGGCGGGGGGGAGTTGTAGCCCGCCGCTCAGGGCCGATGCCCCGGATGACGGGTGTGCAGGCGGCGCTCCCAGTCGAGCGCCTGGCGGACGATGTCGTCGAGATTGTCGCGCGCCGGCCGCCATCCCAGCACACGCCTCGCCCGGTCGGCGCGCGCGACGATGGCGGCGGGGTCGCCGGGGCGGCGGGGCGATATGATCACCTTGAAATCGACCCCCGAGACCCGCTTGACCACGTCGACGACCTCGCGGACCGTCTGGCCGTGGCCATAGCCGCAGTTGCAGACCGTGCTGTCGCCGCCGCTGCGCAGATAGGCAAGCGCTGCCATATGCGCGTCGATGAGATCGGTGACCTGGATATAGTCGCGCACGCAGGTGCCGTCGCGCGTCGGATAATCCTGGCCGAAAATCTCCATGCTCGGATAGACCCCGAGCGCCGTCTGCACGCCGCGCTTAATGAGATGGGTCGCCCGCGGCGTCGACTGGCCGAGCCGCCCCTCGGGGTCGGCGCCGGCCACGTTGAAGTAGCGTAGGGCGACAAAGCGGAAGTCGTAGGCGCTCGCAGCGTCCTCGAGCATCCATTCGACCATCAGCTTCGAGCGGCCGTAGGGAGAGATCGGCGCGAGCGGCGTATCCTCGGAGACAGGCTCGGCGGAGGTCTCGCCGTAGACCGCGGCGGTCGAGGAGAAGATGAACTGCTTGACGCCGCCCTTGACCGCAGTTTCGATCAGCGTCCGGGCGTTCGAGGTGTTGGTGAGATAGTAGCCGAGCGGGTCCGACAGCGAATCGGGCACCACGATCTTGGCGGCGAAATGGGCGATCGCGTCGATTTCGTGCTCGTCGATCAGCCGCGCCACCAGATCGGCATCCCCGGTGTCGCCGACGACGAGGCGGGCCGGCTCGTTGACCGCCCAATCGAAGCCGGTCGACAAATCGTCGAGCACGACCACCTTTTCCCCCGCGTCCAGAAGGCCGAGGGTCATGTGGCCGCCGATATAGCCGGCGCCGCCGGTCACCAGAACGCTCATCGATCATCCTTCCGCATCATCGGTCCGCGGGGCTTGAAACTCCGCCGATTTGTCGCATGACAGGCCGGGACCGGACCTGTTAAGCGATAGCAGATTCTCAGCGCTTCGATCCAACGCGCTCTTGGCGCATGCAAGGACGGACCCTTGATGAAAAAACCCATCCGCAAAGCCGTTCTCCCCGTCGCCGGCCTCGGCACGCGCTTTTTGCCGGCGACCAAAGCCGTTCCCAAGGAGATGTTGACGGTCGTCGACCGTCCCATCCTGCAATACATCGTCGACGAGGCGCGCGAGGCGGGCGTCGAGCATTTCATCTTCGTCACCGGCCGCAACAAGGGCGTCATCGAGGACCATTTCGAATTCGTCCTACGAACTCGAGGACACCTTGAAGCGGCGCGGCAAGGACGGCGCCTACGCGGCCCTGATGGCCGACCTGCCGCCGGCCGGCGCCACGAGCTTCACCCGCCAGCAGGCGCCGCTCGGCCTCGGCCATGCCGTCTGGTGCGCGCGCGACATCGTCGGCGACGAGCCCTTCGCCGTCCTGCTTCCGGACATGGTCACCAAGCCCGGCGTTCGCGGCGGCCGCTGCCTTGCCCAATGCGTCGAGGCGTACAACGAGGTCGGCGGCAACATCCTGGCGGTGGAAGAAATTTCGCCGGACGAGACGCACCAGTATGGCGTGGTGGCCGTCGGCGCGGAGACATGGCTCGGCCTTCGAGATCACCGGCATGGTCGAGAAGCCGAAGCGGGGAACGGCGCCGTCCAATCTCATCATTTCCGGGCGCTATATCCTTCAGCCGGAAATCTTCCAGATCCTCGAACTGGTCGACAAGGGCGCCGGCGGCGAGGTTCAACTGACGGATGGGATGAAACAGCTCGGTCGGACGCAGAAGTTCCACGGCGTGAAGTTCGACGGCGAAACCTACGACTGCGGATCGAAGCTCGGGTTCCTCGCGGCCAATCTCGCCTTCGCGCTGAGCCGCCAGGAGCTGGCGGCAGGCCTCAGGGAGGAGTTACGCAAACACGGCTTCGTCCGCCAGGCCTGAGGCTTCGCGCTCGCCCCGATCCGCTCGCGGCGCGGTTTTGCCGAACGCGCAGGGGTGGTAGAGAGCCGCATGATTCATGAACAGGCGAGCGCCGCCCTGTCGGCGCTCAGAACCCTCGATACCGAACGGCGCGGGCTCGACGCGCTGAACCAGGCGATGCGGATGACCGCAGACGGCGGACTGGGCGCCGCTTTCTCGCGTGCGGTCGAGACGATCGCGGCGGCGACCGGCCGGGTCATCGTCACCGGCATGGGCAAGTCCGGGCACGTCGCCCGCAAGATTGCCGCGACGCTCGCCTCTACCGGCCAGCCGGCGGCCTTCGTCCATGCCGCCGAGGCCAGCCACGGCGACCTCGGCATGGTCCAGAACGGCGATGTCCTTCTCGCCCTGTCCTGGTCCGGCGAGACGGTCGAACTCGCGGCGATCGTCACCTTCGCCAAACGCTACGCCATCCCGCTCATCGCCATGACGGCCGCCCCGGAGAGCGCGCTTGGACGTGAGGCGGACGTTTGCCTCGCCCTGCCGGATGCGGACGAGGCCTGCCCGAACGGCCTCGCGCCAACCACCTCCACGACGATGCAGCTCGTCCTCGGGGACGCGCTGGCGATCGCGCTGCTCGAAGGCCGCGGCTTCACCGCCCGCGACTTTCAGGTGCTGCATCCGGGCGGCAAGCTCGGGGCCAAGCTGCAGCACGTCCGCGACGTGATGCACACGGGCGAGCGCATTCCCCGCATCGAGGCGAGCGCCCGGATGGCGGACGCGATCGTCGAAATGTCCTCGAAGGGCTTTGGCTGCGTGGCGGCGTTCGACTCCGGCAAGCTGGTCGGGATCGTCACCGATGGCGACCTGCGCCGTCACCTGAAAGCCGGCTATTCGCTCGAGACGCCGGTCGCCGACGTCATGACCCGCAAGCCCCGCACCATCGCCCCCGACGCGCTGGTGGCCGAGGCATTGGAAAGCATCAGCCACAAGATCTCGGCGCTGCTGGTGATGCAGGACCACCAGGTCGTCGGCATCGTGCACTTCCATGACCTGATGCGGATCGGGGCGGTCTAGGCTCGAGAGGACCTGCGGGTCTCGCTCCAGGCGCGCTGGCGACGATCCGATCGGCCTGCTAGCAGGGCGTTTTCCTGCGCCTTGGTCGGCGCCTTTGCTCCAAACAACCTGCTATTTCAAGACCTTGCCGAGTCTACAATCCTCCGGTTGCGGGGCTGGAGCTGGTGCGGAACAGAGACCTTAACAGGGCAAAAACTGTCACGAACAGGTCGTTATCAGGTCGGAACAGGCAAACAACAGGCCGGCGAAACCGAGGGCCGGACCGGGCGCGGCCGGGTTGCAAGGCCCGAAGGGATCGCCCCTTGCGAGCGCGCCGGAAGCCTTACGGGGCGCGTCGGGCTCCGCTTTTCGCAACTTGCGACGGACTGATCCGACGCTTGTCAACGCCAAACCCTGAGGTCTAAACAGACCGCGCCGGGCGCGGCCGAATTGCTTCGCCTTCATTTTCTCCAGGGGGCCCAAGATGAACGCCATCACACGCCGGTCACTGATTCTCTCCTCCGGGGCCGCGCTGGCCAGCGGCGCATGGCTCACGCCGGCGGAAGCCGCCACCGGATCGGTCTCGATCCGGATCGTCAGCGCAGGCTTCATCTTTGGCGCCTCGCTTGGCAGCGGAATTCTCCGCTTCCATGGAACCGACTATCGGCTGAGGATCGGCGGCATCAGCGCCGGCGCGACGATCGGCGCCTCCGGGACCGACCTGGTCGGTACGGCTTATCATCTGCACCAGCCCGCCGACATCGAGGGCATCTATTCGGCGGTCGGCGCAGGCCTGTCGGTCGCCGGCGGCCGCTCCGCCGCGCAGCTTACCAACGCGCGCGGCGTCATCTTGCGGCTGCACGGCCGGCAGATGGGGCTGATGTTCTCGATCGACCTCAGCGGTATGTCGATCAATCTGGGGTAAGCGCCCGCGAAGCCTGACGATCCGAAAAGTAAGGCGGCAATTGTAGCCGCGCTCGCTGAGCGCGGCGACGCGGTCCCTAGCCCGCCGAAAGACGGGCGTCGCTTCGGACGCCCTAGCAACCGCGTCTACAGAGTGCCGTGGGCCTGGCCGTAATACGCGCCGGCGCCGTGCTTCCGCTTGAAGTGTTTGGCCAGCAATTCCGGTTCGATCGGCTCGAGATCGGGCGCGAGCGCCAGCGACATCAGCGCCATCTCCGCCACGCATTCGATCGCGACCGCCGTCTCGACCGCCTTGGCGACCGTCGGCCCCCAGGCGAACGGGGCGTGGCGATTGACCAGCACGCCGGGAAAATCGGCCGGATCGAGGCCCTCGAACCGCTCCACGATCACCGCCCCGGTCTCCCATTCGTAGGCCCCGGCGATCTCGGCCGGCGTCATCTTGCGGGTGACCGGAACGTCGCCGTTGAAATAGTCGGCATGGGTGGTGCCGAAGATCGGGATCGGCCGCCCGGCCTGGGCGAAGGCGGTCGCGCGCGAGGAATGGGTGTGCACGACCCCGCCGATTCCGGCGAACGCGAGGAACAGCCGGCGGTGGGTCGGGGTGTCCGAGGACGGCCTCAGGTTGCCATCGACCGTCCGGCCGTCGAGGTCGACGACCACCATGTCGCCAGGCGTGAGCGCGGCATAGTCGACGCCGCTCGGCTTGATTGCGAACACGGCTCTGGCGCGGTCGATGGCGCTGGCGTTGCCGAAGGTGAGGTTGATGAGGCCATGCCGCGGTAATGCGACATTGGCCTCATAGGCTTCGCGCTTCAGCTCGGTGTAGGTCGACATGACGGTCCGTTCGCTCGATCGTTTGCAGCATCATTGGTCTTAGATTCGGTCTTCAACCGTCATTGCGAGCAACCCCTGGGTCAAAGAGCCCAGAGGAATTAATCCAGAAGAACGTAAGACGTCCCACGATCGCCTGGATTGCTTCGTCGCTACGCTCCTAGTGATGACGAACAAAGTCGAAATTGAGTTTATACTGCTCAGGCCCGGAAGCCGTGAGCCAGATGGTAGTAGACCTCGTTGTTGCGCAGGTCCTGCTTGAACTGGCCAATTTGCGTGCCCTCGCCGATCCTGACGAACTCGATCCCGGCGATGGTGGCGAAATCTTCCAGCATCTCGGCTGTCACGGCGTAGCTGAAGCCGCTGTGGTGCGCCCCGCCGGCCAGGATCCAGGCCTGACAGGCAGTCTTGAAGTCGGGCTTGCACTCCCACACCGCACGGGCGACCGGCAGTTTCGGTAGCACCGGATGATTGACCGCCGTCACCTCATTGGTGAGCAGGCGGAAGCGCGATCCGAGGTCGATCAGGGTGGCGTTAAGCGCGGGCCCCGCCGGCGCGTTGAACACCAGACGCACCGGATCCTCGCGGCCGCCGATCGACAGCGGGTGGATTTCTAGCGTGGGCTTGGCGTCGGCGATCGTGGGGCAGACCTCCAGCATGTGCGCGCCGAGAACGAGTTCGTCCTCCGGGGCCAGGTGATAGGTGTAGTCCTCCATGAAAGAGGTCCCGCCGGGCAGCCCCTCGGCCATGACCTTCATCGCGCGCAGGAGCGCCGCCGTCTTCCAGTCGCCCTCGGCGCCGAAGCCGAAGCCGTCGGCCATCAGCCGCTGCGGCGCAAGTCCCGGCAATTGCTTGAGGCCGTGCAGGTCCTCGAACGTCGTGGTGAAGCCCTTAAACCCGCCCTTGCCGAGAAAGCCGCGCAGACCCAGTTCGAGCCGCGCGCCGTAGAGGAGCAACTCGTGCCGCTCGCCGCCGCGACGCAGCGCGGGCGCGACGTCGTAGACCTCCTCGTATTCGGCCGCGAGCGTCCTCGCCTCCCCGTCCGAGACGCCGTCGACGGTCTTGACGAGGTCGCCGACCCCATAGCCGTTGGTGGCGAAGCCGAACTTCATTTCCGCCGCGACCTTGTCGCCTTCGGTCACCGCCACCTGGCGCATATTGTCGCCAAAGCGGCAGAACCGCGCGCCCTGCCAGTCGTGCCAGGCGCGGGTCGCGCGCATCCAGGCGCCGAGGCGTTCGTGAACCTCCGGGTCCGCCCAGTGGCCGACCACGACTTTGCGCCCGAGCCGCATGCGCGTGTGGATGAAGCCGGCCTCGCGGTCCCCGTGCGCAGACTGGTTCAGGTTCATGAAGTCCATGTCGATCGTCGACCAAGGCAGATCCCGGCCGAACTGCGTGTGCAGATGGACAAAGGGCTTCTGCAGCGCGTTCAGCCCGCGGATCCACATTTTGGACGGAGAGAACGTGTGCATCCAGAGGATCAGACCCGCGCAATTGTCGTCGGCGTTCGCTTCCATGCAGAGCTTGGCGATTTCGTCGGAAGTCGTCAGGAGCGCCTTGTAGACCACCTTCAGCGGCAGTTTCGGCGAATCGCCGAGCGCGCCAGCGATATCCCGGGCGTCAGCGGCGACCTTCTGCAGCGGGCCCGGCCCGTAAAGGTGCTGCGAACCGCAGACGAACCAGATGTCGGGCTTGGCGATATTGATCATGGGTGCGTAATTCCTTGTTTTTGGTGTCAGGCGGCCGCGCGCTGAGCGTACTTGATCTCGATCAGGTCCTTCATGACCCGGGTCAGGTCGGCCGACCGGGTGAGGCCGCCGAAGCTATCGTAGAGCTGGCGATAGAGCGCATAGAGGCGATCGTAGACTTTTCGGTGCGCCTCGTTCGGCTCATAGTGGACATCTTTCAGACTCGTCATCGCCGCCTGGGCGCCAGCGAAATCGCGATGCTCTCCTGCGAGCACGGCCGCCGCGATCGCCGAGCCCAGAGCGCAGCCCTGGCTCGAGCCCGCGACATGCATCGCACGGCCGGTGACGTCGGCATAGATCTGCATCAGCAGCGGGTTCTTTTCGGCGATGCCGCCGCTGCAGACGACCCTGTCGATTGGCACGCCGTATTCCTGGATCCGTTCGATGATGGCGCGCGCGCCGAAGGCCGTTCCCTCGATCAAGGCGCGGTAGACGTCGGCCCGCGTGGTGTAGAGGTCCTGCCCGAGGATCAGCCCGGTTAGCAGCTGGTCGACCAGAATCGTCCGGTTGCCGTTATTCCAGTCGAGCGCAATGAGGCCGGCCTGGCCGGGCTTCTGCCGCGCCGCCTCGGCGGTGAGCTCGGCGTGGAGCGCCGCGTCGCCGCGGCACACGCCTTCGACCCACCATTTGAAGATGTCGCCGACCGCCGACTGGCCGGCTTCGATGTCGTAGAAGCCCGGCAGGACGCCTCCCTCGACGATGCCACAGACGCCGGGAATGTCCGCCACCGGCTTGTCGCGCGGAAGCACGCAAATGTCGCAGGTCGAGGTTCCGATCACCTTGACCAGCGTGCCTTCGCGGATGCTGCTGCCGATCGCGCCGTAATGCACGTCGAATTCGCCGATCGCGATCGGGATCCCCGCGGTGAGACCAAGTTTCTGGGCCCAGTCCGCGCCGAGAGTCCCGGCCGGCGTGCTGGCGTCAAAGGCCTTGTCGTAAAGCCGGTCGCGAAGGCCGGCGAGGCGCGGATCGAGCGCGCTGAGGAATTCCTTGTCGGGCAGACCGCCCCAGGCGTCGGCGTAGAGCGCCTTGTGGCCGGCTGCGCAGACGCCCCGCTTGATCTTCAGGGGATCGCTGACGCCCGCAAGAATTGACGGAATCCAGTCGGCGATCTCGACCCAGGAATAGGCGGCCTCGAACACGGCGGGGGCGACGTTCAGGCACCGCCAAATCTTCGACCAAAACCATTCCGAGGAATAGACCCCGCCGCATTTGGCGATGTACTGCGGACGGATCTTGGCGCTGAGCGCGGTGATTTTCGCGGCCTCGCTCCAGGCTGTATGGTCCTTCCACAGCCAGCACTGGGCCGAAAGATTGGCGCTCCAGCGCTCGTCGAGCGCGAGCGGACGGTTCGACACGTCCACCGGAAGCGGGCTCGATCCCGTGGTGTCGACGCCGATGCCGACGATCTGGGCGGCGCTGAAATCCGCCCTCTTGGAGGCCTCCGCCAGCGCCCCGCGGATACTCTCCTCGAGCCCGTAAAGATAGTCGCCGGGATATTGCCGCGCGAGAAGACCGTCGTTGACGTCGAGCAGGACGCCCTGCGCGCCGGATGGATAATCCACCACCCGGCTGCCGTATTCGGCGCCGTCCGAACAGCGCACGATCAGCGCCCGGACCGAATTGGTGCCGTAGTCAAGACCTAACGTAAACATGAGCGCTCCGGAGCTTGGCGGTCGCAATGGGGCATTTTACCCCTGGGACGAACGCGCGGAACTCTCGGCCGACCATTTTTTTCGCCCGTCCAGCACCATTTCGCCCCAGCGACGCCGTTTCCTCATATTGTATGAAGTATGCTCAAACCAGCCCGTTTGGCAATGGGCCGGTTCGCCACGCCGCTCGTGACAAGCCCCCATGAGTTCGTTTCCCGGGCGCTCCATCAGGCGCAGCGCTTGTAGATGCGGGTCATGAGCGCGGTCGCAAACAACGGCGTCAGCAGATTGAGGACGGGCACGGCGACCAGCACCGCGACAATCGCGCCGGCCGCGAACACCTCCAGCCAATGCCGGTCGAACAGGTCACGGGCCTTGGCCGCAGACATGTGACGCATTGCCGCAAGCTCGAAATACTCGCGGCCGAGCAGGTAGCCGTTGAAGACGAAAAAAGACGCGAGGCCGACCCCGGTGAACAGGGTCAGGGCAAGGACGACGATGTTGACGGCGATGGAGAGGAGCGCGAATCGCAGCCCGAGCGCAAGCGACGGCCCGAGCGGCAAAGGTCGTCCGGGAGTCCCGCGAGGGTCGATAGCGCGCTCGACGATCGCCGCGATCTCGTCGAGATAGAAGCCCGCCACCAGGGAGACGGTCGGGGGCGCCAGAAAGATCATGCCGACGATCAGGCCGAGCGCCACGACCGTCGACAGGACGAAGCTCAACCATGCCGGCCCGATATGAACGTAAGACGTCGCGAGACGGTCGAGGATTACGCCGGCCACAATCAGCATTGCCGCCGTCAGCCCGAGCGATTTTCCCATCACCCGCCGGAACGGCGGCGAGAAAATCTGGGCGAAGGCGTCGAGGGCGTCGGCGATCATCGCGGAGGTCGCTCCTTCGCCGGCTTTTTCAGCCGCGCCTTTTCGGACGCCAGATGAGTTTGGTGCTGACCGCGTAGTTCCAAACGACGCTGAGCAGCGCGCCCGCAAGTCCGGAAACCCACCAGGTCTCGTTCGAGTTGTACAGCATCGAAGCGATGTTAATGTTGGCCAGCGCGCCAACGCCGCAGGCGAGGGCGAAGGCGAGGAAGCCGCGCAGCATGCCGAACCCGCTGTAGCGCTGGGTCCGATAGGTAATCTCGTTGTTGAGCAGGAAGTTGCTGCCCATGGCGACGATCGTGGCGATCAGCTGGCCTTCCTGGAAATCCGTCGTCCCGATCCAGCCGCGGTAGATAAATAGGACACAAATGTGCACGACGAGGCCGACGAGGCCGATCAGGGCGAACAGAACGAAGCGGACCGGAAGCACGCCGCTGCTCGCGTGGTGGGCGACGAGGCCGAGAAAGTCGAAGCCGACCAGCGGCGTGAGCTTCGATTTGCCGGCAACGCGCTCGCGAAACCGGTAGGGAACCTCGACGACCCTCAACTCTCCCGAGGCTGACAGGACGACATCGACCAGAATCTTGAAGCCGTCCGGGGACAAGCGCGGCGCCAGCCGCGAGACGATTTCGCGCCGGATCATGAAAAACCCGCTCATCGGGTCGGTGATCACACGCCCGCGATCCGGTTAAAGACCCATCGTCCGAGGTCGCTGAGCTTTTGACGCGCCGGCGACAGGCCGCCCTCCGTCCCGTCGCGCACCCGCGTGCCGATCGCGAGATTGCCGGCCCCGGCTTCGAGCTGGCCATACATCTTCGGCAGGATCGCCTCGTCGTGCTGCAGGTCGCCGTCGATGACCGCGACATAATCGGCGCTGGAGGCCATCCAGCCCTCGATCACCGCGCCGGCGAGGCCGCTCCGGTTGACGCGCCTGAGGCAGCGCATGCGCCGGTCGGCGGCGGCGATTGCATAGGCCACGTCCGAGGTGCCGTCGGGCGAGTCGTCGTCGACGACGATCATTTCCCAGGGCAGGCCATCGAGCGCCGCCTTCACGCGTTCGAACAGCACGGGAATGTTGGCGGACTCGCGGTAGGTCGGAACGACCACAGAGAGGCTCGGGGCCGGTTTCGCCGACGTTGCGTCTAAAATCACGGCGCTCGTCTCTAAGGCCGGCGATGAAGCTCTTCGCCAGCCGCGCCGGGATAAGGGAGGGGAAGCCTGCGCGTCAAGCCGTGCACCGGAACGAGCGCGAGCGCGATCGCCGCTTCCCCATGTCTCGTGAGGGCAAAGGACTGCGGCGCGCCGAGCGAGCGCGCGAGCGGGGCCGCCTCGGCTTCAGCTGCGGCAAGGTCGGACGCACGCGCCACAAGGACGCCGTCGCGGCCGCGAAGATCGCTTCCGCCGGCGACGAAGGCCCAGCCGCGCGGATCGTCAGACACAACGAAGACAGGAACCTCGGGTCCGAGCGCGAGCGCAATCTTTCCTGCATCCGACCATTTGGCCGCGAGGACGAACGCGGGCGGTGAACGCATGGCTGGGGCGGCGCGCAGGTCGCCCCAGCCGAACGCCTCCAGCGTCGGATCCGCCGCACCCGGGCGCAGCGGCAAAAGCCGCAGCGGCCAACCGGTCGCGGCCTGAACGGACACGAGCGCGGCGACGGCCGCGAGCAGGGCAGCGGACGCGACAGCCCAGCGGCGCAGGGTCGCGTCGGCAAATCGCTGGTCCTCGACCCAGGCGCCCGCGAGGGCGAACACGAAGAACCAGCCGGGCATCGTCCAGTGCGGCAGGCCGCGTGCGCCCCACAAGGGCGTCAGGGTGAACACGACAATTGGCGGCAGCGCGAGGCAGACAAGGAACAACCGACGTTCGTCGCCGCGCTTCCGCCAGGCCGCGACAAGGCCCATGACGAGGGGAACAAACAGCCACGGCGAAAGATAGGCGATTTCCCCCAGCGCCATCGCCAGGGCCTGCACCGGCTTCAGTCCGCTCCCCGGCGCGCCGCGGGCGCCCTGGAAGCCGAACGAGACCCATCCGTGGCGCACGTTCCAGACGATGACGGGCGTGATCAGGGCGAGCGCGATCGCGGCGGCGACGTAAGGCGCTGGGTCGGCCAACCACCGGCGTTGGCGCGGCGAGAGCGCGACGAACGCGAGGAGCCCGAGAACGGTCAGCGCGGCGCTGTATTTCGACAATCCGGCAAGGCCGAGGGCGACGCCCGACGCGATCCAGAGGAGCCAGACGGAGGATCGATCGACCGGCGTCGCGAAGACCACGCGCGACAGCGCGAGGGCCGCCGCCGCGAGGGCGAACAGCAGCGGCCCGTCCGGCACGATCCACGTTCCGGCTGAAGCGAAGAAGAAGGGAGCCGCGTTCAGCGCAAAGAGCGCGACGACCGCCGACCGCGCGCCGAACAGTCCCGCGGTCATGCGGTAGTAGATCCAGCCCGTCGCCGCAAACAGGAGAATGAAAGGCAGGCGCGCGCCGAACCCCTCCCCGAGCGCGCCGGCCGCGACATGCGCGATCCATTGATGGAGCGGCGGATGATCGAAATAGGAGAGGTTGAGCGTACGCGCGATCGCAAGTGTGTAGCTCTCGTCGACGCCGGGCCCGAGCGCCAGCGCGAAGACGAGCCGGGCGATCAGGAATCCTGCCAGAATGGCCGGCGCCAGACGATCCGACGTAAGGGCGCCCCTGGATGACGGTCGCGCGGCGGTCATTCAGGGCGTCGCCGCCGCTCGGTCGGCGGGCGACGCGACGCCCGGCGCGAAGGCGTCGAAAGCCGCCCAGAATTGGTTACGCAGGGTGTCCCGCTCGATCAGGATCTCGTGTTCAGCCCCCTCGACGACCACAAGGCGTCCGCTCCTCAGTCTTCGGGCGAATCGCTGCGCGGCGGCGCAATCCGTCACCCGGTCGGCTCCTGAGGCGACGATAAGAGTGGGCGTGTGGAGGCGGTCAGGAAAATTTGGATCGTCGAAGCAACGCATCGCCCGGAAGGCGGCGTTCGTCCACCCGATCGTCGGGCCGCCGAGGAAGAGCTGCGGGGCCATCCGCGCGAGGCCCGCGATCCGCGCGAAGCGCCTGGCGTCGGAGGTGAACACGTTGCCCTCGAACGGATGCGTCCAGAAGGTCTTCGCGTCGTGGCCCGGCGCGAAGGCGCCGCCGAAGCCCAGCGTCGCCAGCGCCCTGACCGCGTGTCGGCTCGGCCCACGATGGTTGACGCCCTTGACCGCAATCATCGGAGAGGTCAGGACGAGCCGGTCGAATGGGCGACGCCCGGCGGCGTCGGCGAGGATCAGCGCCGCCGCTCCCATCGAATGCCCGAGGCCGATCCACGGTCGCGGGCCGTATGGTTCGAGGATCCGGGCGACGAAAGCGTCGAGATCGCGCTCGAACAGGGAAAAGTCGTCGACGTGGCCCTTCCGCGCGTTGCGAAGCGGCCGGTCCGAGCCGCCCTGTCCGCGCCAGTCCAGCGCCGCGACCGCGAAGCCGCGGGCAAGGAGATCGTTCGTCACCTCGAAATACTTCTCGAGGAACTCGCCCCGGCCGCCAAAAATCGCGACCGTTCCGCGGGTCGCCTGGGGCGGGGTCCAGCGGACGGAGCGCAGCCGGACGCCGTCGGACGTGTGAACAGCCTCCTCGATCGCTCCGGGGGGAGCAGGATTATCGTTCGTCGACGTCAATGCCATCCGTCGCTCCGGAGATAAGGCGGCTCGACCGCCTCGGCCGCCTCATACCAGCGGTCTTGGGCGCGAGCCAAGCCGGCCCCGCTCCGTCTTGCGCGGTTCCCCTCGTCGTCGATAAGAGAGGGGCGGAAAGGGGGAGCCCAGCCTGATCCGGGCGCGGAAAGATGGAAAGAAGGCCTGGGAACGCCCTACGCCCTGGAGGCTGGAGCTGATGAAACAGGATGCCCGCCGCCTGGGAGACGCCGACCGGCGCCTCCTCGACTCGCTGGTCAGGAAACGCCTCGGCGCATTGCCGTCGGCGCCCGAATCGGGTCAGCGGCCGGAACCGCGCGGCGCGGATCACTCGCGCTGGCTCGATTTCCAAAATCTGCCTGGCTACGCGGAGCAGCGGCTGCTGCAAACCGCTGCGTCGGCAATGGGGCTAAGAGATCCGTTCTTCCTGATGCATGAGGGCGACGCTGGCGCATTCACCGTCATAGACGGCCGTCGCTTGCTCAATTTTTCGTCCTACGACTATCTCGGACTCAATCGTCATCCGGCCGTCCGGAGCGCTGCGCGCGAGGCGATCGACCGCTATGGGGTCTCTGCATCAGCGAGTCGGCTGGTGGCCGGCGAACGGCCGGTGCATCGGGCGCTCGAGGCGGCGCTCGCCCGTCACTATGGTCAGGACGCCTGCCTGACCTTCGTCAGCGGGCACGCAGCGAACGTAACGACGATCAGCGCCCTCATCGGTCCGAGAGACCTTGTTGTTCACGACGCGCTTGCCCACAACAGCATCGTCACCGGCGCGCATTTGTCGCGCGCGGAACGCCGGTCCTTCCCGCACAACGACCTCGGCGCGCTCGATGCGATGCTCGAATCGACGCGCGATCGCTATGAGCGCGTCCTGATTGTCGCGGAAGGCCTCTACAGCATGGATGGCGATCTTTGCGATCTTCCGGGACTCGTCGCCCTCAAGGAACGGCGTCAAGCTTGGCTGATGATCGACGCGGCTCACGATCTCGGCGTCCTGGGCGCGCACGGGCACGGCGTGTTCGAGCATTTCGGCGTCGATCCGCGCCGGGTCGACATCTGGATGGGGACGCTGTCGAAAACCCTGGCCGCCTGCGGCGGGTATATCGCGGGCGCGGCGGCGCTCGTCGACTACCTGAAGCACGCGGCCGGCGGATTCGTCTACAGCGTGGGCATGCCGCCGCCCGTCGCCGCCGCCGCGCTCGCCGCTCTCGAAATCCTGCATCGCGAGCCTCAGCGCGTGCGCCGCCTGCGCGAGAACTCGCAGACCTTCGCCGCAGCTTGCCGGCGCGCCGGTCTCGACATCGGCTCGAGCGTCGGAGAGGCGATCGTGCCGGTAATGACCGGGGATTCGATCCGCGCCGTCGCGCTGAGTCAGCGGCTGTCCGAGCGGGGGGTCAATGTCCAGCCAATCATCGCCCCGGCCATTCCGGAACGCCTCGCCCGGCTGCGGTTCTTCCTCAGCAGCGAGCATGCGCCGGAAGATCTGGCCGCCTGCGCTCCGGTCATCGCCGAGGAATTCGCCGCGCTTGGCGCAACCTCGCCGGCGGCGCTCGTCCGGCGAGGCGATCCGGGATGAGCGCAATTCGGGTGGTTCCGGTCGACGATCATGCGGGGATTTCGGCCTTCATCGCGGCGGGTCGCCGCGCGCAGGCGACCAATCCGCGCTGGATCGAGCCGCTCCACGCCGAGACCCGGATGATCTTCAGCCAAAAGCGGGCGCCGTTCCGCCGCGAAAACGTCGTGCAGCCGTTCGTCGCCTTCCGCGACGGCGAACCGGTCGGCCGGATCGTCGCGACGATCGAAACCGCGCATATCCGGAAGTTCAACGACGCCTGCGGCTTTTTCGGTTTCATCGACGCTGTCGACGACCCGGCGGCGTTCGATGCGCTGTTCGCCGCCGCCGAACAGTTCCTTCGCGGCCACGGCATGCTGATCGTTCGCGGACCGTTCAGCCTGACGATCAACCACGAGTCCGGACTGCTGGTCGATGGCTTCGACGCGCCGCACGTCGTCAGGACCAATCACGCGCCGCCCCATTGCGCCTCGCATATTGAGCGGTTGGGCTACCGGAAGGCGATGGACCTCGTCGCCTACGTGGCCCAAGTGGCGGAATCGAAGTCGCCGGAACGGATTGCCCGTGTTCTCGACCGGCAAATCGATCCCATCGAGATTCATAGCCTGTCGTATCGGACCTGGCGGCGCGACTTTCCCCGAGTACTAACGCTCTACAACGACGCATGGTCCGACAACGCCTGGGCGACGCCAGTCAGTCGGGACGAGGCGAAGTTCATCGCCGACCTCATGCTGCCGGCTTGCCGCCCGGACTGGATTCGGATCGCCAGTTGCGGCGGCGAGGATGTGGCGGTGCTGGTTCAGATCCCGGACGCCAACGAGGCGCTTCAAGGCCTGGGGGACGGCTGCTTCCGCTCGGCTTCGCCAGGTTCCTTTGGCGCATCCATGTTGCGGGCTGCCGCCGAACGCGAGTTCCGATGGCCGGCGTGGCGAAAAAGTGGCGGAACACGCGGGTCGCGATCCGCGCCGCGGGAGCTCTCGCGGCCCTGGCGATCGAGGATGCGCGCAAAGCCGGCGTCGAGGAGATCGAGTTCAGCTGGATGCTCGAGACCAACGCCGCCGCGATCAACGCGGTGCGCAGCGCGCCGGCGCGACAAACGCGCACCTTTCGGATTTACGAGCGGTCGCTCTCATCTTGAGGGCTGGCTGTGGCGCGAAAGGCGAGCAGGACGCGGCGCCGCACCGGTTCTGGCAGAAGCTGCTGGAAGCGGGCGGCCAGATAGAGACGGCGGGGAAATGCGATCACGGCCCGCTTGCGGTCAAGCCCGCGGCGAATGCGCCGAGCGGCCTCTTCGGCGCTCATCACGAAGGGCTTTGCGCTGTCGTAGGACCTCATCATCGGCGTGTCGACGAATCCGGGACAGATCACGCTCACCGACACGCCTTCGCCGTCGTAGAGGGCGCGGGTCGCAAGCGCGAAAGCGACGATGGCCGCCTTGCTGGCCGCATAGGACGGCGAGTTCGGGAGGGGGCGCGAAAGCGGCGATCGAACCGAACAGCGCAATCTGTCCTCGGCGGCGAGCGCGCATGCGCGGCGCGAGCGGAGCGAGCATGTTCATCACGCCATTCAGGTTGACGTCGAAAAGATCGCGGCAGCGGGTCAGGTCTTCCACCCCCCCGGCGCGCGGCGTGACCATCGTGACGCCGGCGCTGGCGATCACACACTCGGTCGGATCGGCGTCGTCTGCGGCGAGAAGGAAGGCCCGCATCGCCTGTTCGTCGCGCACGTCGATCCGACCGATCGTCGCCTCTGCGCCCTTTGCCCGCACGGCGTCCACCACCTCATCGAGGCGAGCCGGGTCGCGACCTATGAGCGCCAAAGCGACGCCCGGGGCGGCGTATTCGATCGCCAGCGCGCGGCCCAGTCCGCTGCTCGCGCCTGTGACGACAATGCCCTGCCCCATAGGAATTCCCTCTCGGTTGAGGCCTATGCTAGGCTGATCGGCGCGGAGACGCACGGTCGGTCAACGCCGGCTGTGTTGCACCGGAGGGGGAGAAGTTGGCGAAGGCGGGCTCAGTTGCGCTTCGACGATCGCCCAGACCAGACGGTGGAGGGGGACCAAGGGCGTTCGAGCCTCCGCACCGCATCCAGACGAGCATGCTGTCGTCGCCTGAACGCAGAGCGCTCGATGCCTTGTGCCGGCGCATGCCCCTTTGGGTCACGCCGGACTGGCTCACGGCCATCGGCTCCGCAGGCGCGGCGATCGCTGCGCTCGGCTATGTCGGCGCGCATTGGCGGCCAGGGTTTCTTTTCGTTTCGTGCATCGGCATCGCCATCAACTGGTTCGGCAACTCCCTCGATGGGTCGCTGGCTCGTCATCGGAAGGTCGAGCGGCCGCGGTATGGCTTTTTCCTCGACCATTCGGTCGATGCATTCAACGGCCTCGTCTTCGCAATAGGGCTCGGCCTATCGCCGTTTGTGAGCATGGCCGCGTCGCTGCTGCTGCTTTGCAGCTACTATCTTCTGACAGTGTATGTTCTTCTGTCGGCCCAGGTCGATCAGGAGTTTCCCCTGACGAAGATCCATGTCGGTCCGACCGAGCTTCGGCTGCTGGCGATCGCTTTCAACTGCGCAATCTACGTGGTTGGCCCATTGAACGTCCTGGTCGCGGGATCCTACGTGTCCGTCTATTCGGCGCTGGTGGCGGTGGAAGCGATCGCCTTCATCGCTATGTTCGTGGTCGAGGTCGCCGTCACCGCGCGCAGGCTTGCTCGCGACGACGGAGGCCATCGGCCGGGCGCCTGATCTCACCGCTCGAGATCGAGCAGGAAGTCTTCGATCGCGGCGAAAAAGGCGGGCCATTCCGGCGCTGACCAGTTCTTGCTGCTTTCGACCTGCTTCAATCTTTCGGGCAAATCCGGCCGGGCGAAGGCGTAAATGGCCTCCCGCCAGGCGGGCCCGTCGGTCGGGTCGATCGTCAGCGCCCGCCCCTTCCCGACCTCGTGGAACACCGGAATGTCCGAGGCGATGACCGGCGCGCCCACGGCCAGCGCCTCGACCAGAGGCAACCCGTATCCTTCGGCGAACGAAGGCAGAAGCACCGCCCGCGCGCCGAGAAACAGGCGCCTGACGCACGGCGTCGGCAGGCCCGAGGCCTCGATGACGTGGCTCTGCAGGCTCGGGCTCCGCTCAAGGAGATCGATGACATGCTCGTTCTCCCAGCCGCGCTCGCCGATCAGGACGAGTTTCGGCGCGGACGGACCGAGCCGCGCGACAAGATCGCGCCAGACGTGCAGCAAAAGCAGGTGGTTCTTGCGCGGCTCAATCGTGCCGCAAGTCACGAAATAGGGACGCCGGGCGACTGCGCAGTCGCCATCCGGCCGCTCGAGAAAGATCGGATCGGGGGGTGGCGGCGCGACAAGGATCGGCATGTCGGGTCGCCCAAGGCGCGTAAGTTGGCGGCCGACCGCTTGGCGCACGACCTCCGAAGTGACGACGACTGCGCGGCCCCGCCGCGCGACCGTTTGAAGCCGGCGCAAGTGGCGAGGGCGCTCAGCAGGCAAGAAATATTCCGGCGCCTCGAGCGGCAGGACGTCGTGTATGAAAAAGACGCAGTCGATGTCGGGGCGATCTCGCGTCCATCGGAAATAGGGGTCGAAATCGACCGGAAACTGGCTGACGTTGAGATAAACGCCGCCCTTGGCGAGGAAGTCGCCGGGGCGGCGCCCCACGGGAAGGCCATGTCGTCGGACCCAGGCGAAGGCCTCGGCGAATTGCCCCGTCCGACCCTTCGAAATACGTTTGGGCGCCCGAGGCGCTCCATCGATCGCGGCGGCAACCTGGAGGAGATCTGCATCGGTCTCCGGCCGGGCGTCTTCCCCCCAGTGTTTGCGGATGTTGTCGAGGGCCTCCCGCGCCGCCCGCGGTTCGACGACCCGCGGCCCAAAGGTCGTAATCATCATGCCGGATCGGTCTCCGGCGTCGGGATCGACGAAATGTTTCGCGAGCGCGAAATCGACGCGATCGATCCCGTTCGGCGTGCGATCGAAAACGCGCGAGACGAGGCGGGAGATGTCGTAGACAAGGGGTCGACGCTGCATCGCCCTTACGCCGAGGCGGAATGCCGCGCCGGCGCACCGGTGAGGTCCACGCCCTTCTCCTGCAAGGCGGTCATCAAGGGCTTGATCTCGCCCCAGTTCGCCTTGTCGATGTGGCGCTTGGCGAGATCCTCGGCCACATCGAGCTCAGGGGCGGCGGACCCGCGGATGGCCAACAGGTGTCCGGCAAGGTCTCCGACGTTCAGCCCGCCGGCGGCGGCGGCAAGCGGGGTGTCCAGCCCGAACCGGCTCTCCAGACTCATCGACAGCTCGACCGCCATCAACGAATCGAGCCCGATCTCGGCGAGCGGCTTTGTCCGGTTCACTTCGTTGCGCGGCAGCTGGAGGATTCGCCCGATTTCCTCGACGAGTATTTCGACAACCGCGCGGCGCGCCTGATCCTGCCCCAGGCGGGTCACAAGATCGGCGAGATCGACGGCGGCGGCGACGGGATCGGCGTTGCCGGCGCCGCGGGCGAGCCGGCCGTAGGTCGGCGACGCCAGAAGCGGAAGATTGGCGCGGGCCGTCGTCCAGTTCATGTCGGCAATGAGGAGGCTCGGTCCGACGTTCGGATCGGCGAGCGCCTCGCCCAGCGCGTCAAGCGCCACCCGGGCCTTGACGCCCTTGGCGCCGGCGCGCTGGGCCAGCGAATCGCGCGTCGCGCCGCTTCGGGCCAGGACGCCGGCGTCGGTGATCGCGCCCCAGCCGACGGCCAGCGCGGGCCGGCCAGCCGAACGACGCTGAGTCGCCAATCCCTCGAGGAAGCCGTTGGCGGCGACGTAGGCGCCCTGTCCGGGATTGCCGATCGCCGCGGTCGCCGACGAAAACAGCACGAAATAGTCGAGCGACAGGTTCCGGGTCAGCCGGTCGAGGATCTCGGCGCCTGCGATCTTCGGCTTGAGGACCTTGAGGAGCCGGGCTTCATCGAGGTTCGCCGCGATCGCGTCGTCGAGAATCATCGCGGCATGGATGACGCCGGCAAGCGGCGCCATGGTCGCCGCAACATCGGTCAGGAACCGCTCGGTCGCGGCGCTATCCGAAATGTCGAACGCGCCGACCCGGACCTCGACTCCGCGGCGTTCAAGCGTCGCGACGGCGTTGCGCGCCGTCTCGCTCGCCGCGCCTGATCTCCCCACCAGCGCCAGGCGGCGGGCGCCGCGATCGGCCAGCCATTCCGCTGCCGCCAGGCCGAAGCCGCTCAGCCCCCCCGTCACCAGATGGACGCCATCCGGATCGGCCGCGAACGCCTTGGCCGGCGCATCGCTCGACCGGATGGCCTCTGGCGGCGGCGGACGGACGAGGATCTTGCCGATATGTCCCGACTGCTGCATGAGGCGCATCGCCTCGACGACCTCATCGTGCGCGAAGACGGTGAACGGCGGCGGCGTCAGCTCGCCTGATGCGAATAGGGCCATGACCTCGTCAAAGAGCTGGCGCGAGAACTCCGGCCGCGCCGCCAGAAGCTGGTCCAGGTCGACCCCGAAATAGCTGAGATTGCGCCGGAACGGACGCAGCCCGACCGGCGTGTCGACGAGGTAATCGCGCTTTCCGAGCTCGACGAACCGTCCGAACGGCCGCAACAGCCCGAGGCTGCGCTCCATCGCCTCGCCCGCCAGGGAATTGAGGACGACCGAAACGCCTTGTCCTTGCGTGACCCCCATCACGTCGTCGACGAAGGCGCCCGAACGGGAATCGAAGGCGTGCTCGGCGCCGAGGGCAAGCGCAAGCGCGCGCTTTTCCGTCGACCCCGCGGTGACGATGACGCGCGCGCCGCGCCGGACGGCGATCTGGATCGCCGCCAGCCCGACCCCGCCCGCGCCGCCGTGAATGAGCGCCCATTCGTTCGGCTCGAGGCCCGCGCACGAAACCAGTCCGTAGTAGGCGGTGAGAAAGGCGACCGGGACGGCCGCCGCGCTTTCGCAGCCGAGCGTCGGGGGAAGCGGCGCGACCAGGCTCGCGTTCACAACGACATGGGAGGCGAACGCGCCGCCGACCAGGCCGACGACCGCATCGCCGGGCTTCGGATGTGAGACACCCTCGCCGACCCGGACGACGCGACCTGCGAATTCGAGCCCGAGCGTCGCCCCGGCGTATCCGTCCTCGAGCATCTCGTCGGGAAGAATCGACAACGTCCACATGACGTCGCGGAAATTGAGACCCGTCGCCGCGACCTGGACTTCCACCTCGTTGGCCCCGGGATCGGCGCGTGCGGCCACTTTCCACGCCAGTCGGTCGAGCCCAGGTTCGGAGGTCTTCTCGAGTTGGCTGCGGAGACCTTCAGACGCCGTCGGTCCGCGTTCGCCGAGCGCCGGCGCCGCATAGCGAAGCACGCGGGCGCCGGAGGGGCCGACCAGGACGTCGGTCTCCTCGCTGTCGGAAAGCAGGATCGCCGCCAGCCGCTCGGCGGATTGTGGCGTCGCTTCGGCGAACTCGACCCGGCGGAAGTCGATGGTCGGGAGCTCGTTGGCGAGAGTCCGCACGAAGGCGAACAGAGCTTCCGCCAGGGGTGTGTCCGTAGACGGAGCGGCCACGACCAGTCTGACCTTCAACTCGGCCAGCGTGAGAGCAATATCGCGTAGCGCGAGACAATGCGCCGCCACGCGGGACGGGCCGTCGCCTCGGCGGTCGCCGGCAATCCAGAGGAGCGTCCGCATTTGCCCCTTTTTCAGATCGACGACGCCTTTGGCGGCGTGGCAAGGGGCGCCGCGCGCTTCCACGGCGCGCTGCGCCATTCCTGCAAATCCGGAACCATCGTCGCCCGAGCAAAGGATCGTCACCGGTCGGGACGGCTGCAAGACTGAGGCGGCTTCGGGCGCCGTCGCGCCGAGGAGCGTCGCCCCCTCTTCGCCCGTGTCGACGAGCCGCGCCTCCACGACACGAAACCCGCCGCGCGCGCATTCGGTCGTCCAGGCGTCCGGGCCGAGCCGGTTGTTTGGGGCCCCGGTCGCCGCCGCCTCGGCAAACGCCAGCGTTACGAGGTGAAACAGCGACGGCGCCGGTTCGACGAAGATCAACGCGGCGCCCGGAGCGCATTTGCGCGCCAGACGCGCCAGCGCGTCCCGCCCGTAACCAAGCCGGGTGAGGCCGCCGCCGCTGACGACGAGATCGAAACAGCTGTCGGGCAGCGTGTCGAGATCGCCGCAGAACGAAACCTCGGTCGCGCCGCTCTGGGCGAAGCGGACCCGTTCCAGTCGCCGGGCGTCGGGTTCGAGCAGGGTCACCCGGCCGCCGCGAGCCTCGGCGAAGCGAAGCGCCACCGAACTTGCCGCCCCGGTCCCAACCTGAAGGATGCGCAACGAAACCCGGTCGACCTCGGCCGGGGCCACGGCTCCGAGCCGCTGCTCGAGGGCGCGGGCGACCGCAGTGGCCGACACAGACCTGAGATCATAGCCTTCAATCGCGTTGTCCGACGGACCTCTCACGTCCGCCGCGCCCGCCGCAAGCGCGCGCAGCGTCTCGGCCGCGCCGGCCGCAAGCAGGAGTTCCGCCGCACGCTCGGGATGTTGAGAGGCGACCGTGGAAAAAACGGCCTGCGCGGACGGCAGATCGAGATCGTTCAGGCGCAGGACGCGGTCCGAACGTTCCAACAGGCCGCTCCGTTCAAGCTCCGTCAAAAGCGACTCGGCCCAAACACGACGGCTCTCCGGCAGGCGGCCGGTCGGAACGAGCAGGTCGAGATCGATCGCGCCTTCGGTCGCGAGGCCGCGCGCAAACTCGAAGACGGCGGCGGTCGCCCAACCCTCGAGCATCAGCGCGACTTCGGAAAAATCGACCGCCGCGCCCGATGGCTCAGCGCGGGTCGGCCGGACTTCGAGAGGCGGGCCGCCCGCGAGGTCGATGGCGGCGGCGATCCAACGCGGGGCGAGGGCGAGATCGGAAAGCCTGGCCGACGCGCGCGGTCGGGCCGCCTGGCAGCGCACGCCGCTGATTCTCGCCGCCGGCCGCGCCTGCCGGTCGAAGAGTTCGAAGTCGGCGACAAGGATTCGATCGTCGAACCGCCTCAACTGGATTTTGGCGCTTGCGATGTCCGCATTCGGCAGAAAAAGGCGCGCTTCGCCGAAGCGGACCGGCAGATAGGCGCCGCCTTCGCCGTCGCGTGCGCCGAACAGAAGGATAAGGCCGTGAAAACAGGAATCGAGGCGGGCCGGGTCGAGGCCGTAGCGAGGGTCGCCCGCGGCGTCGGTCAGTTGAACCTCGATGAGGTCGTCGCTCACGCGAACAGCCTGCGCAAGCCCTTGGAAAGCCGGCCCGAAGTCGAGTCCTCGCGCGCGCGCCCGCGCATACGCCTCCTCGCCGGTCACAGCGCCGGCGCTCGGCGCGCAAGCGGGGCCGAGTTGAGGCGCCGGCCCGGGTTTCTGGACGATCCGCCCGCGCGCGTGGAGGGTGAACGGCGCCTTGGCCAGGCGCGGTCGGCTGAGAATTTCGACGGTCGCCGTCGAAGCCTCGATCCGGCTCAGGATCTCGCGCGACACGTCGGCGGAGAACGCAAGCGGCTGCTGGATTTCGAAATCCCTGAGAGCCACATCGGGACCGGCCCAATCCCGCGCGACCGCGAGCCCCATTTCCAGAAACGCCGCGCCGGGCAGAAGGGTCTGGCCGTCGACGCGGTGATCGGCGAGCGCGGGCTCGGCTTGCGGATCCACGATCGCGCGCCATTCGAGCGATCCGTCGGCCTCGCGCGCGCCGGTCAGGGGGTGCCGCAGTCGCGCGCTCAACTGGCCAGTCGCCTCGGTCGTTTCGGGGAATCGGTAGGGCGCGCGGCGCCAGGGATAGGCCGGCAGCGCGACGCCCGGACCGGGGTCCGGGCCAAAAGCCCACTGCTGCCCGACGTCGGCGCCGCCCGCGATCAGGCGCATCGCCGCCGCCTCGAACGGATCGCCACCCTCGGCGGTGTTTTCGTCCAGCACGCAATCGACGAGCGCGGCGGCGTCGAGATGCTCGGCGACGTCTCGCAGATGGGTCTTCAGCGTCGGCCGTGGCCCGATCTCCAGAAAGACCCGTTTGCCGGCGCTGACAGCGCGCTCGACTCCCTCCTGGAATCGGACAAGGCGGCGCACATTGCGCCACCAATAGGCGGCGCCGGCCGCCGGGCCCTGGACGTATTCGCCGAGGACAGTCGACAGGAAAGGGACCGACCCCATTGACGGCTTCAAGGTCGCCAACTCTTCAATCAGCGGTTTTTTCACCGGCTGCATCAGCTCGGTGTGAAACGGATACGGGAGGTCGAGGCGCCGCGCCCGCAATTTCGCGGCCGGCGCCAGCGTCATCAGGCGGTCCAACGCATGCTGCGGTCCGGCCACTGCGATACATCGATGCGAATTGTGCGCCGCGATCGCGAGGCCCGGAATTCGCGAGACCAAGTCGGCGGCCGACTCGCGCGGGCCGAACACGACCGCCATGCCGCCAGCGTTCTCAGTCGCCTGTTGAAGCCGGCTGCGATGGAAGATCACACGGGTTGCGTCGGAAATCGACAGAACTCCCGCGGCCTCAGCGGCCGCGATCTCGCCGACGCTGTGGCCCAATGTCAATGCCGGGCGGACGCCGACTCTGGCCAGCGCGCGTACGCTCGCGGCCTGGATGGCGAAAATCATGGGCTGAGCGACGTCGGTCCGGGCAAGGTCGGTCGCAATATCCGCAGAGTCCAGTTCCTCGACCAGCGACCAACCGGCCAGCGGGAGGAAGTGGGAATCGATTTCCGCCAGCGCGTCGCGAAAAGCTGCGTTCGCCTGGTAGGCGGCCCGACCCATGCCCGACCATTGCGCCCCGTTGCCGGAGAACACGAATGCGATTGCGCCGTCGCCCTCGACCGCACTCGCCCGAAAGCAGGTCGCATCGATTTCGCCGGAGCGCGCAAATCGAGCCAACGCCGGCGCGAGCGCAACCGTCTCGTGCGCAGGGAACGCAAGCCGCTCGCGCATGCGCTCGCGCCGGCGACCCGTGGCCGCGACGATGCGGCCGCGCTCCCGCGCGCTGGCGTTGTCGAGTCGCGTCGCATAGGCGCCCGCCAGCGCCCGCAGCGCCTCCTCGGTCTGCGCCGAAATCATCAGCAGGCGAGGCGCCGGGTCCGCCGACGCCCGGGCGACCGGGCCGTCGGAGATTACGACATGGGCGCTCGTCCCTCCGAATCCGAAGGAACTGACGCCGGCAAAGCGGCGCCCCGACGCCCGGGAAAGCGGAACCGCGTTCGTCGCCACGTGAAGATTAAGCCCGACAAAATCGATGCCGGGATTCAGGTTCGCCGCATGGAGCGAAGGCGGGCTCTCGTCATGTTCGAGCGCCAGCATCGCCTTCATGAGGCCCGCCAAGCCGGAAGCGGGTTCGGTATGACCGATATTGGTCTTGATCGATCCAATCGGCAGGGGACGGCTTCTCGCTCGGCCCAGCACCGCGCCGAGCGCAGAGGCCTCGACGGGATCCCCGACGCGGGTTCCGGTGCCGTGAGCCTCGACGAAGGCGACGGAATCGGGAGCGACGCCTGCCGGACCGTAGAGCGACCGGAGCAGCTCGATCTGGTATTTCTCCGCCGGCATGGAGATGCCGCTGGTTCTGCCGTCGGAATTCACTGCACTGCCGCAAATCACCGCATGGATGCGGTCGCCGTCGGCGATCGCCTTTTTCAGGACTTTCAGGACCAGGACGACGCCGCCCTCGGCGCGGACATATCCATCCGCCTCCGCAGCGAAAGCCCGGCACAGTCCGGTGGGCGAAAGCATCGTCGCCTGGGAAAAGCTGACAAAACCGCAAGGGCTGACGAGCGCGTTGACGCCGCCAATCAGCGCCACTTCGATTTCGCCCTGGACTAGCGCCTGACGGGCCTGGTGCAGCGCGACAAGGGAAGACGAGCAGGCGGTGTCGATCGTCAGGCTGGGGCCATGCAGGTCAAAAGCGTAGGAAAGTCGGTTTGACACGATCGAGAGGGCGTTGCCGGTCGCGTAATAGGCGTCGGCGACGGCGAGATCGTGCAGCCCGATGGTCGAGTAGTCGAGCGCCGACGCGCCGACATAGACACCCGTCTGACTCCCGGCCAGCTTCGACGGGGCGAAGCCGGCGTCCTCGCAAGCCTCGAATCCGAGTTCAAGCATCAGCCGCTGCTGCGGATCCATCTGCTGCGCCTCGCGCGGCGACACGCGAAAAACGGATGGATCGAAGCCCCAGATGTCCGGCAGTACGCCGGCCGCCCAGGTGTAACTGCGTCCCGGCTCCTTCAGGCGAGGGTGTCCGTGGCGCGACAGCGGCCAGCGATCGTCGGGAATGACAGAAACAGCGCAGCGGCCATCGTGAAGAAGCGCCCACAATTCCGCAGCGTTCGCGGCGCCCGGCAGTCGGCAAGCGCGCCCGATGACCGCGACATGGGAATCCTCGAGAGCGAAAGTGCGGCCCAATGCCTAGTTCCACCAATAAGATTAGTGTTAACAAGGAGCGACAACCGCGCGAGCAACTCACCTCGTCGGTTCGGACAACATAGCGTCGCCCTCTTTTGGCCCGACTTGCGCAGCGGTGTCAACCGGAACGGCGATCGGCAATCTCATTATCGCTAAGTTGTCACCAAGTAAGATTTCGTAATAACGAATTATACCCGGAATCGTCTCTACGTATAAGAAAATATATATGTCGAGTTGGCGTCAACACCCCAGAAAGACCGCAAGCAAGCAGGTTGGCGAATCTTAATGAACGCACGTTCGCCTCTCGCCTATCCCGCCCGAGCATCTTGGAGCCCGCGCCGCAATCGGGCATGTAAGCGAACGTCGCATTTTGGCAACACCCTGTGCGTGAAGCGCGCTGACCGCTCTGGAGAGGTAGCCAGCGACAGTTCGCCTTGATACAGAGAATCGGCTAGTTGGGGCATATCATGCAGCGACCGCCTAGGTCTGGTCTTTCGGGCGCGATTTGCGGTCTCGCTCTGATGTTGCTTGCGGGCTGCGGATCTTTGCCCGATTCAGGCCCAAGCACGGGCGACATTGCGGCGCAACAAGTCGGCAAGGACGAGCAACCCCAATATATGCTCGTCGATATCACGCCAAGGACCATCGAGGCGCTCAGGCGGCGAGGCTTCGGCAGTTTCAACGCCCAGTTCGGAGACCGCAGGATGTCCACCGAACCGGTGATCACCGTCGGCGACTCCGTGACCGTGACGGTTTGGGAGGCGGCTGCAGGCGGCTTGTTCTCCTCGCCCGCAATCACCACCGGCGCGAACGCCGTCAGCACCGGCTCGAACAGCGCGATGATCCCGGAGCAGGTCGTCGGGCGCGACGGCGGGATCACGGTGCCTTACGCCGGACGAATCCATGTCGTGGGCCGCACGACTCGCGCCGTTCAAGAGCAGATCGAGCACGCGCTGGAAGGCAAGGCCATCCAGCCGCAAGTGCTCGTCAATATCACGCGCACGGCCGGCGACGCCGTCAGCGTCGGGGGCGAGGTTGCGGCCGGGGCGCGCGTGCCCCTTTCGGTCAAGGGCGACCGGCTGCTCGACGTCCTGGCGACAGCAGGCGGCGTGCGGGCGCCGGTCAACGAGACGTTCGTCGAACTGTCACGCGGCGCGAAAACCTCGCGTATTCCGCTCATAACGATCGTTAACAATCCGCGCGAGAATATCTATATGCATCCCGGCGACACACTGACGCTGGTGCGCGATCCCCAAACGTTCATCGCCTTCGGGGCCATGGGTCAGAACAACGAAATCCCCTTCCAGGCGGACGGAATCTCGCTCGCCCAGGCGCTGGCGAAATCGGGCGGGTTGCGAGACGAGCGATCTGATCCACATGGAGTTTTCGTGTTCCGCTACGAGCCCGAGTCGGTCGCCCGTCAGCTCGATCCGACGAGCCCGCTTGTACAGCCGGGCCGCCTGACGCCGGTCGTCTATCGGCTCGATCTGAGCGACCCCAAGAGCATGTTTCTCGAGCAGAGCTTCCACGTCGCCAATAGGGACCTGATCTACGTGTCGAACTCGCCCTCGACTGAGGTCCAAAAGGTGTTCGCCATCATTGGCGGCGGGCTCGGGACGGTCGGGTCCGTCGCTAGCATCGCGTCGGCCGGCTCGTCGGTCACCCATTGAGCGGCGGTCGCGACCACGTAGATATTGCGCGGCCTGACCTCCGACGACCGCGCCAGCCCCGCATCCGGCCCCCTTTTCGAGCGACACAAATGTGCTCGCGATTTCTTGGCAAACTCCGATGCAAGTCCACAACCGGCTCCAGCCGCGCTCGCGCCCGGTTCGTCCGCACGTTTTTGCCCAGATCCCGACAGGTTTGACCCCTGTTCGTTGCCTGTTCCGGTCCTGTTAACGTCCCTGTTCCGCGCCCGCAACCAGCGGGTCGTAATCCTGGCAAGCAGTTAATATTGCACGATATTTTGGAACGGAGCGCCGACAGCGGCGCGAGAAAAGCGCCTGTTAGACTAGGGGTGGAGGGCGCACGGCCTCGGTCCGCCAGTCGCCCAGTCGAGAAGCTCGACGGTGTGGACCACGGGCAGGCGTGTCCCACCGGCGATCTGAGTAAGGCAGCCGATGTTGCCCACGGCGACGAGATCGGGCGAGACGCTGTCGATGGCGGCGACCTTGCGGTCGCGCAGGCGCGTCGCCAGCGCCGGCTGCAAGAGATTGTACGTTCCGGCCGAACCGCAGCACAGATGGCCTTCGGGTGGTTCGATGACGACGAAGCCCGCTGCCTTGAGCAGCGCCTTCGGTTGCTCGCGGACCTGTTGGCCATGCTGCAGGGAGCAGGCGCTGTGATAGGCGACGCGCAAGCCCGTCGCATGGGACGGCGAGCGGAGGCCGAGGTCGGTCATCAGTTCCGTGACGTCGCGCGCAAGGTCGGCGACCACGGCTGCCGGCGCCGCAAACTGCGGATCGTTGCGGAACATGAAGCCGTAGTCCTTGATAGTGGTCCCGCAACCGGAGGCGTTGACCACGATGGCGTCGAGGCCACTGCGTTCGATCTCGCCCATCCAGGCGAGAATGTTCGCGAGAGCAAAAGCGCTCGCATCCTGCCCGAGGTGGTGGGTGAGCGCTCCGCAACACCCGGCCCCTGAAGCCACCACAACTTCGCAGCCGTGGCGGGTGAGGAGCCGCACTGTCGCTTCGTTGATCTCAGGCGCCAGAACTTGTTGGGCGCAACCGCTCAGCAGCGCGACGCGCCGGAGACGCTTTCCGTCCGCTGCGAACGTCTGCGGCCGGTCGACCGGCGACGGTTGCGGCAGTTTTGCGGGCGCCAGCGCCAACGCCGCCCGCATCCATTGCGGCAGGAGCGCCGCGAAAGGCTGCGCAAGTCGCGACGCCCGGATCGCGTTACGGAACAGTGCCGGCCGCGGCAGAACAGCGCCAAGCATACGCCGCGACGCCCGATCGAGCGGCGGCCTGTCGAACGTCGTCTCGATGCGATGCCGGGCGAGGTCGACGAGATGCATGTAGTTGACGCCTGACGGACACGTCGACATGCACGACAGACAGGACAGGCAACGGTCTATGTGCGTGACCACCTCCGCCGCGGGCGGCCGGTCGTTCTCGAGCATGTCCTTGATCAGGTAAATGCGCCCGCGGGGGCTGTCGAGTTCGTCGCCGAGCAGCACGTAGGTCGGACATGTCGCCGTGCAGAAGCCGCAGTGGACACAGGCGCGCAGGATCTCTTCCGATGCCTTGAGGTCGGGATCGGCGAGCTGGGCTGCGGTGAAATTCGTCTGCATCGCCCTCACAAGCCCTCTTGCATACGGCCAGGGTTGAGGATGTTGCGCGGGTCAAACCCGCGCTTCACCCGAACGCTGAGCCTTGCGAGAGGGCCCTCTAGCGGCTCGAACACCGGGGTCGAGGCGCGGATGGCTTTAGGGGCTACGATCAAAGCGGCATGCCCGCCAGCGGACTTCATGGCCGCCCGGACAATGGCGGCCCCCCCATCGTCGCCGGCCTCGCTCCCGTCGAGGCTTAGCCATACGAGCCCTCCGCCCCAATCGAACAGGACTTCGGCCGATCGCAGTGCAGCAGCGCAAGTCCGCGCAACGGTGGCGGCCGCGCTCGGCGTCGGACACAATCGCCAAACGATCCCGCCCCGTGGCGCAATCAGCGGCCGGACCGCGCCGATCTCGCTCCACACGGCGCGTGTTTCCGCCTCACCGAGCCGCGCGCCCGCGCCGACCACGGCTTCGAGCGCGTCAGCGCGATAGGCGACCGAAGGGCTTGGGCCTTCCAGCCGGAGAAGGGTCGCTGCCGCGTCTCCCGCAGACACCGTGCCAACGCTCGACCGGACCGTGATCGCGGCTGGAAGATGGGCCGCGCCGGAGACCTCGAATGGCGCGTTCAGAGCCTTGGCCAACGCGCGAATCGCCTCGTCGTCCGCAAGCCCCTGCAGAACCAGAGTGCAAGCGGTCTCCGGCTTCGGGGCGACCTTGATCGTGAGTTCGGTCAACACCGACAAGGTTCCGAAAGCGCCGGCCTGGAGTTTCGCCATATCGTAACCGGTGACGTTTTTCACCACCTTGCCGCCGGCCTTCCAGGCTTCGCCGAAGCCGTTGACGGCGGAAAACCCGAGGAGGTAATCGCGCGGCGATCCCGAGCGCACCCGTCGGGATCCCGCGAGGTTGCAGGCGATCACGCCGCCAAGCGTCTGTTCGCCCGAACTGCCGAGCAGCCCCCGCCAGTCCGGCGGCTCAAAGGCCAGCATCTGCCCATGATCGGCAAGGGCGGCGGCGATCGCCGCAAGGGGCTCGCCTGGGCGCGCCGTCAGCACAAGTTCGGCCGGCTCGTAGGTGATGATGCCAGTCATTCGCGACACGTCAAGCACATGGTCCGTGGTCGTCGGCCGCCCGAGCGCTCGCTTCGTTCGGCCCGCGAGGACCTCCAGCGAACGGCCCTCCGCCGCCGCCCAGGCGACGATTTCCGCGGTCTCCCGGTCGTTCGACGGCTCCAGATTCGACATCTGCGTTTCCGATCAGAAACGCGGCAGGTCGGGAAACGGAAGCTCGCCGGCCCGTACATGCATGCGGCCGAGCTCGACGCACCGGCAGAGTTGGGGGAACACCTTTCCTGGGTTGAGAAGGCCCTCCGAATCAAACGCGCATTTCAGGCGCTGCTGCTGATTGAGATCGTTTGCAGTGAACATCGTATCCATGAGGTCCCGCTTTTCGACGCCGACGCCGTGCTCGCCGGTCAGCACCCCGCCAACCTCGACGCAAAGGCGCAGGATGTCCGCGCCGAACGCCTCCGCCTTTTCGAGCTCTCCGGGGCGGTTCGCGTCGTAAAGGACGAGCGGATGCAGATTGCCGTCGCCGGCGTGAAAGACGTTGGCGCAGCGGAGTCCGAACTCACCTTCCATCTGCTGGATGCGTCGCAGCACCCGACCGATTTCTCGGCGAGGAATGGTGCCGTCCATACAGTAGTAGTCCGGCGAAATACGGCCCACAGCAGGAAAGGCGGCCTTTCGTCCGGCCCAGAAGAGAAGCCGCTCGTCTTCCGACCGGCTCGCGCGGCAGCTCGTCGCGCCATTGCTGCATCGCGATCGCCTCGACCTGGACGACGAGATGATCGACCTCCGCCTCGCACCCGTCGAGCTCGACGATCATGAGGGCCGCGGCGTCGAGCGGATACCCGGCGTGCACGAAGGCTTCGGCCGCCTCGACCGCGGGCCGATCCATGATCTCCATGCCGCCCGGAATGATGCCGGCGCCGATCACGCTTGCGACGCACTCTCCAGCGCCCTCCACAGAAGAAAAGCCGATGAGGAGCGCACGCGCGCCCGGCGGCTTCGGCAGGACCCGCACTGTAACCTCGGTCACGACGCCGAGCATGCCTTCCGAGCCGACCGTCACGCCGAGCAGGTCATACCCCGGGCTGTCGAAATGCTTGCCGCCGAATCGAAGGATTTCTCCCTCGATCGTCACCAGCTCGATTCCGATCACGTTGTTGGTTGTCATGCCGTATTTCAAGCAATGGACGCCGCCGGAGTTCTCGGCGACATTGCCGCCGATGGTGCAGGCGATCTGGCTGGAGGGGTCGGGCGCATAATAGAGGCCGAGCCCCTGGACCGCGTGCGTGACGCCCAGATTGGTCACCCCGGGCTCGGCGACGACGCAACGGTTGGCGACGTCGATCTCGCGGATGCGGTTGAACTTGCCCATGCCGAGCAAGACGCCGTCCGCGAGCGGCAAAGCGCCGCCCGACAGCGAGGTTCCGGCGCCCCGCGGCACGACCTTGACCCAATTCGCCGCACAATAGCGCAGAACCTCAACCACTTGTGCGGTCGTCTCAGGCAGCACGGCGACCATCGGCGGCTGACGGTAGGCGGTGAGCCCGTCGCATTCGAACGCGCGCAGCTCGTTGGCCTTGTCGATCACGCCCTCGCCGGGCACGATCCGGCGGAGCGCAGTTACGATTTCCGCGCGCCGCGCGAGAACGGCCTGGTCGGGCTCGGGCATCGCGATCATGTCGCCGCTTTCGCCATCGATGGCCCGGCCGCAAACGGGCGTTTACGGCACAAAGGCGGGGGCATGGTCGTTTCGCTCCTGATCATCGGCTCAAGAATGACGTCGCCGCCTCGGACGTCAAGCCGCCGCCGAGCAAGAAATTGCGAAGGCCCCCGCCCACGGCGAGTGCTGGATCACAAACTCGCGGCGCGCGCGGCCTGGGCTGGCTGCGGCCCCAAGCGTAAGCGATGTTCGCTCGCAGGTCCGACCAGGCTGACGAGGTAGACAAGCAACCACAGCGCGATTGCAGTCAAGAGCACGCCAATAACGGAAGCCAGGCGCCGGTCGTCGGCCAGATATGCGCGGTAGTAGGCCGCGTACCTCTCGAATCCGGTCATGGCGGTCACCATTCAAGTCCGCCCCCCGAAGCCGCTCGCCTCAGGCTGCAAAGCTTCGCGAGCCAGACGCTTCGACCACGAAAAGCGGTTTGGACGCTGTGACGGGGATCACAAGTCGCGGTCATTTTGCAAAAGGGGACGAGCCTTGGGCTCAATCAGCGCCATTCCCGTTGTTTATGGCGCGTCCCGGGGCGAGGCCGCCTCGACGAACCGTCGGACCTGCAAGTTTCTTGTGACAGCGAACGATTTCAGAGCGTTAGGCTCAAAATCTGACTCTTCGGCGCTCGGAAGGCGCTGCTGGCCATAAGTTTGCCACGTTTGCCCCCGGAAACCCGGGCGGCGCCGGGTCAAAGCGCCTCTTTTTCGGCCACCCGCGACCACCCAATCCGTCGGTCTTCGAGCGCTGTGCTTGCGAGGCTCTCCGCGAAGACCTTGAGCGCAGGTCAGCGCAGTCGCCTGGCACATTCTCTGCGATCGCGGCCTGGATGTGCTTTTGGTCACGGCATGCAAGGCCGTGACGGCCGCCGGCACCGTGCGCGCGGGACGTGGACGTGCGGGGCGCCGTCATAGTCGCCGTTGCCAGCGATCGAGGACAAGCGGCGGACGATCGACGCCAGAGGTCTCCTGGCGATGCCCGGCGGAATCGACAACCAAGTGCACCTAGCTCCACCTCCAGCGCGTCCTCGATGGCCCGACTTCGCCTTGCGAGAGCGTGGGAACCAGGCATTTCTCCGCCCAGTTGTCGAACGTGGCCGCGTACATCGACCGATTCATGTTGCGCAACAAGACCGGAAAGCGTGCATTCCGGCGCCGAGCGTGGGTCTTGCAACGTCCGAAAGGCCGACATGCCCTCCTATCGCTCCAGCGCCTCGAGCCAGCGCGCAACATGGCACGCACAAGATGACTGGTCCGCGCAGCCTCTGACGCGCGACGGTCATGAAGGACGCCGATTTCGGCAAGGCGATCATGAGAGCACATGCGCCGTCGCCGAGACGGCGAAAACGTGGTCCTGCCTGGTGAAGGGCTGCTGTCCAAGCCGCATCGCCTTCACCTCCCTTACGCGAGACCGTGGTTGTCTGCGTCGGGTTGAACACCGCCTTCGTATGGGATCCGATGTCGGCGCGCGGGCGGCTCCCTCCACTCGGGAGTCGACCGGTTGCGCAGGTCGCCGCTGACCCTGCGGGTTGCTCGATCAGACGAATTTGACCGCGCTCGGGTTGGCGGTGAGAGTCCCGGCGCTGACGCCGACAAGAACGACGCTGTCGCCTCGGGTGTCGCCGATCATCACGCTGCCGTTTGAGGCCGAGGAGGCATGGCTCAGGACCGCGGCCAGATCCTGGGCCTGGGTCATGGCGCCGGTGAGATAGGAGAAGTCGGAGGTCGACAGGACAAGCCTGTCGGCGGTCGTTCCCGAGGCCGCAAAGCCGGAGATCGTATCCTTGCCGTACCCCGCGCTGAAGGCGAAGGTCTCCGCGCCGGCGTTCGCGTTGCCTGCCTGGATCGTCTCGTTGGCGTGGTAGGCGAGGCTGAACGAGCCGTTGCCGATCGCGAGGGTTTCGGACTGCCCGGACCGGGTGAGCGTGACGTTCTTCTGGTACAGGTCGATTTCGTTCGACGTTGCGCTGAAGTTCAGGTCGTCGGCCACGACGTTGCCGCCGTTGACGACCGATTGGTAGGCCGAATAGGCCCGCCCCTTGACGTTGGTGTAGAGATAGTCGAACGCCGAACCGGACCGGACGGTCGCAACAGAGAGCGCGGCGCCATTGGCGAGGTCGGTCGAGGACTGGCTGGCGGTGAGAGCGAAATTGGCCGCGGTGAGATTGAATTGGCCGCTGATGTCGATGGTCATGTCGGGCGAGGTGTCCCCGGCGAGCGCCACCTGGACGACGGTCATGTTGTGGGTCGGATCCAGTTGGTAGCGCACCTGGGCGCCGGCGCTGGTGAAGGCGTTCGTGCCGATGAAGGTGAAGGCCTGCATGCCGGCGGCGCTCAGGTTGGCGTCGATATGGCTGAGATCGATGACGTCCTTGGCGACGCCGAAATTGAAGTTGATCCAGTCCGGCCCGAAAGGCGTGGAGTCGGCGGGCGAGAGATAGGTGAAGATGTTGGCTCCCGGGCCCGCCGAAGAAGAACTGCTTGCCGAAGCCGCCGACGAAGTTGTTTTCGTGGAGGCCCCCTACCAGGTGGGCGCTCGGGCTGCCGTACAGGGTTGTCGGGCCGGTCTCCGTTCCGGCGTTGATGGTGGCGGCGTTGGTCGAGACGAGGAGATTCGGCGTCGGCAGCCCCGCCGCGTTGTAAGCCGCCCATGCGTTGGTGGAGTAGGCCGAGTTGGTGTAGTCGAGAATGACGTTTCCGCTCATGGTCACGCCTTGCATCGGACCCTGATAGAAGTCTTGGCCATACACCGCGAAGCCGAGGTAGTTGTTGGTGATGGAGATGTTGCTGAACGTGCCCGTTCCCATGTTGCCGGCGTCGATGACGGCCGAACCGCCGATCAGGTAGTTGCCGGTCACGGTCACATTGCTGGTGGTGACTCCGTTCATAGCGGTGATGCGAACGCAATCATTCGAAAAGGAGACGGAGTTCGGGTTCAGTGTCCAGTCGATGAAATTATTCGAGATGGTCATCGGCGCCGTGCTGCCGTTGATCGTGATCGCGTCCGGATGCAGACCGGTGCTCGCGTAGCCTGCGCCGGAGAAGTAGTTGCCGGAGATGAGGCCGCCGCCCGACACGTCGACGCCGTCGGATGGCGTGTCGAGAAAGCGATTGTTGGTGACGGTGATCGGGGTCTTCGACGTTATCCACATGCAGAGTGGAGAGGGGATACCTTCGCCGTCGAACGTGCAGTTGGTTACGGTCGTATTGGTTCCCTGGTTGACCTGGATGGCGTCGTACCCGGTCGTGGCGGCGAAGCTGCAGTTCTCGATCGTGATATTGCTGGCGCACACAGCAATGGTCGCGTTGCCGAAGTCATAGCCGCTGACGGTCGCGCCGGCTTGGCCAATAGAAACCACGTTGGTTTTGGCGTTGTAATACAAGGGGCCGCCGGGGGAGGTGGGGATCGAAGAGAGCGGCTTGAGCGAGGCGGCCGCGAGCGGATTGCCTGCCGGCGTATCGATCCCGGGGAGTTGCACTCCCGGATCCGCGTTGCGAAGCAACTGAAGTTCGGCGCTCGTGTACATGACAGACCTTTCGATCGGTACTACATGCGTTGGCGTGTATTGACATGCGCTGTGACGCATGATCGGGCGCTCTGTTTGAAGACTGTTTGGGTGAAACGTTCAGAAAATAAGAAAATATGAGCGACTATCTACAGCTCAACGCAACCGCAATATATCTGATGTATTATTCGATACGATGGAGGACACCTAGCCGATATGGTGCACGGTTGTGACGTATACTCGCTGTAATATCGGAATGACATGAGATAGGCATCTTCACAAATTTAGACTTAATGGCGCATATTCGCGTTAGTACTTCTGGATGTGCCATCAGTATTGCTCCAAAGCCTTACTTAGCGAGTTTAGCTGATTGCAGGAAGCGTAATCGATGGGTAGTCGCGTCAGGACCCGCGGGTCTCGCCGTCCGCTGGGCCAATTTGTCGCACTGGGCCTCGCCTAGCTCGAAGCTCCACGAGTTTCCGCGGGTGCGCTGTTGATGGGCCTGAGAGCCTGACTCAAAAGCCTTCGCCCTTGTGGGTCTCCTGATGTCGAGCTGGATTGCGGCAATGCCGATAAGGGGGCGAGGGTGTCGGCCGCATTTCGGCGAGGGGTCGATCGCGCCCGGTTTCGACGTCACCTCGTGCTCTGGGAACCGAACCGCAAGGAGACGATCCGCCGGGAGACCCTGCAGCACGGCGCGGCGCCCTGCAGGGGCTGGCCGTCACGAGCTGACCCGTCCTGACGATCCTCCGAGGCACGGCCGCGATGGAGGAGGGCGTATCCTTGACGTGCAGACGCACGGCGGGTTCCTTCGCCGCGCGCTCTCGCCCTACGCCATACCTGCCGGCGTTCCGGCCGAATACAGCGATCGGAGCGTGACTCCGAAGCCGGGCGCGCCGGGCCCGTCATCGTATTGAGCCCGAGGGGCCGGCGCGGCGGTCCAGGGGAACTAGGGCGCGCGTCACGCAAATCGAGGGGAGGCGGCATCCCCTTCCCCACCCGCGGGCCGCGCTTGTGCGCGCCCGGCAGCAAGCTCTTGTGGGGGAGGGTTGGGGACGGGGTCGCGCCGCCCTATCATCGCAAGGAGCGACACCCTCAATTCGCAAGGTCAGCGCGACCCCCCATCCCTGCCTTCCCCCGCCATAGGGCGTCGAAAGACGCCTCTCGACGGGCTACTGGGGGAAGGAGAACGCCTTCGATTTGACTGACGCACGTCACTAGGCTGCTCTAGCTCCTCGATACCCCACGACGCCAAGGCCGGCGAAGCCAAGGAGCAATATTGCCCAGGTGGACGGCTCAGGAACGCTAATGACCGGGGTCATCGACCCCGTGAACGTACCGGAACCTTCAAAAGTCAGCGTGGTGACGAAATCGGTGGCGCTGTTCGGATTCAATCCTACGCTGCTTGCGATTTCGAGAATCTCAAATTCGCTGACCCCGCCGGCGCCGAAATCAAATACGATGTTCGGATCGAGGGTGGTATCAAAGACGAACTTGGACCCATTCCACAAATAAAGATCGTATGGATTGGGGTTCTGGACGGCCGGCAGTTCGACACTGGCGAAATTGGGATCGCCGGTTCCGATTTCATAGATGAATCCCGTCGCCGCCCGCGGGTCAATGGAGATTGGCGCGCCCGCGGTCACCGGCGTGTTGAACTCGAAGATGGGCCCGCCAAAGACGCTAAGGGTCGACGAGACCGTTGGCAGGACTATCGGCGTCGCGAACGTTCCCGTCGTCGCAACAAACGCGGCGCTGAAAGAACGAGACCGCGACTCCAAAACTCCAGTCAGCCCGTTGCTCCGGATGTCGGACTGAACAGAAATCGAGTACAAGCCGCCAGCGGTCAAATAGCCCGTGGGAATGGTGTATGTATTCGCGCCCGCACTCAGGTCTGGACCTTTGTATATTGCCTCGGTGGGACTTCCTGGGCTTCGGTCGAAGACAAAGACCGTCTGAGCCGTGGCGGAGGATCCCGCCGGAACCGACCAGCTAACCGTGGGAGCCGTCTCGCTTCCCGAAACGGTCACGCCGGTCGCCAGAGGCGGCGGGGTCAAAACAGTCAGAGACGGTGTTTCCGCGACGGCGGTTGTTAGGCCTGGATTCTCCGCGGTCAGGGTCCATGGGCCCGCCAATGACGTGTTCAGGGGCAAATTCCGATTGAACTGATCGGGACTTGCGGCTACTGGCCCTCCGATAAACGGAACGTTGTAGGTGTATCCCCCTTGCGTGGCCGTGACGGTGGTCCCGGAAGACGGCGTCACCGAGGTGGCGCCAAACTGATCTTCAAGTCCGCCCGCGTAAAAGCCCGTCGATCCTATCGGCGCGCCATTGCCAATCGGATTGACCCCGATCAGGTCGGAAAAGTTATATGCGCCCGATATGTCAACAGGGCTCGATACGACTAGTAGCGCGCGCGAAGGCGTCGCGGTCGCAGAAATGAGGAGCAAAGTTACAGCCGCTCCTCCAAAAACATTGTTGCCCCTCCCAATTCCTTCCCTCATCTGTCGCTTCCCCAATTCCCATCAAACGAAAATAAGACGAGCGGATCGTCACACCGTGAGCGGCGCCCGGTCGAACTTATGTTGCGCGCTATTTCCCATCATGTCATGATCCATTTGGACTACGCTTCGTCATTTCATGAATTCAGCGGCGCGGAACGTGCGTTTCGCCGATCGGCATTTCATGGGGCAAATCGATTTCCGAAGGCTGGAATTGGCGACGTCCAGTCTCGCAAAAGCGATCTTCGATCCCGCCGCCTGGCCCGAGGTGATGGATGAGATTTGCGGAGCCGTCAGTGCTACGGGCGCGGTTCTTTTACAAAGCGACGTAAGAACGTGCGACGTGCCTCGGACTCGCTCCGTGGACGGGATGATCACTTTTTATTTCAATAACAACTGGCACACGAATGATCTGCGGGCGCGCGGATTGCCCTTGTTGCTGAATGGCGAAGGCGTCTTTATCGATCAGGACTGTGTGACATCGGAAGTGATGCTCCAAAGCGCCTATTACAATGACTTCGTTTATCGGACGGGCTTTGAATGGTTTGCCGGAATTGGATTTCATGCCGACTCGGCTCTGTGGGTGATGGCGATTCAGAGATCCAAGGGAGAGGGCGCTTTCGAAACCGCAGACAAAGAAATCCTCCGGACTTTATCGCGGCCGCTGACGGAGACAGCCACGCTGTGTAAGGCCGTCGGCCAATTGTCGCTTTCGAGCATGACGAACGCTCTCGATCGCGTGGGTCAGGCGGCGCTGGCCGTCGATCGAACGGCGGCGGTGATCGAGGCGAATGAGGCGGCGCAGTCGCTGTTTGACGACGGCATGCGCGTTCATAATCGACGGCTGATCGTTCGAGACAAGCAAGCCGAATCCGATCCTCGAGCTTCTAAATTGTCAGCTTCACGCGACGGCGGATTTCGAGGTGTTTCCCGCCAACCCAATCTTGATCCGGCGCGAGCGGAAAGCGCCCATTCTTCTGCGCGCACTGCCCGTCAACGCCGCCGCGAGAAGCGTGTTTCTGGGCGCCCGCGCGCTTCTGACGCTCACCGAGCTCATCGCCAAACCCGGCCCGGACCCGCTCGATATTTCGCGCGCGTTCGGCCTCAGCCGAGCCGAGGCGCGGTTGGCGTCGCTGATCGTCGGCGGCCTGTCGCCGGAAGAAGCCGCCAGCCGCCTTGGGATTTCTGTCATCACCGCGCGAAACCAAATCAAGGCGGCAATGGCGAAGACAGGAACCCATCGGCAAAGCGGTCTGGTCGCCCTCTTGTCACGATTGTGACTAAGCCCGCCTTGCAGAATGCACGGGCTGACGATCGTCAGGATCCCGCCGAAATGGGCGAGCAGAAACAAGATCACCGGGATCGCCCGTTGGTCGTCAGGCCGTCGCCGGCTTGAACGTCATCGCCACGCCGTTCATGCAATAGCGAAGGCCCGTCGGCTTCGGACCGTCGTCGAAGACATGCCCTAGGTGCCCGCCGCACCGGCTGCAATGCACGGCGGTTCGGACCATCCCCACGATTTGTCTTCAGTCGTGCCGACCGCCGTGTCGATCGGCGCCCAGAAGCTCGGCCACCCTGTGCCGCTGTCGAACTTCGTCGTGGACGAGAACGCGTCGAGCCCACACCCCGCGCAGGCGAAAACGCCGCGCCGTTCCTCATGCAGCAAAGGGCTGGTGAAGGCCCGCTCGGTCCCGGCTTGGCGGAGCACCGAGAATTGGTCGGGCGTCAGGAGCTTCCGCCATTCCTCCTCGGTGTGCGTGACCTCGAACGAATCCCGCCGCTGAAGCGGGGGACGTTCGCCAGATGAAGCCAGCCGCCGCGGTCACCGCCGCATTCATCACAAAAATTCGCCGCGCCATCATGATGCAGACCTCCGTCGGGTTGAAGGCGAGCGCGCCTCTGGCGGTATACGGCGCGGCGCGCTGTATCGTTACGGGAATAGCGCCGGCCCCGGCAAGATAAGCGATCGATCCCGCGCGCGCGAATGGATGGATAACCTCCCAAAGGAGGAACGAGTGGCCAGTCTTCTCAAGACCCAAGCTTCTGGTCCGACGATATGTGCGCCCCTGCGGTTTCAGGCGATGAGCTTCACAAAATTGCGCCTCCGCTTGAAGCGCACTTTGAGGTCGGCGACATACACCGCCTGCGCGGCGGCGTCCCTGAGGCCGGCCATCCGCGCGACGAGCGCCGCGGCGTCCCCGTAGCCACGGTCGCCGCCATGTTCCACCAAGGCTTCGACCCGCTCGCGATAAGAGGCGAGCGCCTCGGACGTATGGGTCGCTTCGGTCTCCTGAGCGAGGTCCGCGCGGATGCCCGGCGATGCGCTATGCCGGAGCGCGGCGTCCCATGCCGCACCGTAAGCCCTGTCCCGCATGAGGACCCGAACGAGACAATCGGCCTCCGGGATCGAGAAGCTGCCGCGATGCGGCGGCCCCTTCGCGAGACGGGCCCGCAGGATCGCTTCGGCGCGCTCGCGGGCGGCGGGGCCCGCGAGGTCGCGAAGCTGGCCGTACGTCTGCTCGCTTGGCAACCTTTCGAAGGCGCGCCAGAGATGCACCTCAGCGTCCTTCGTTCGTCCCGACTTCACGAGCAGATCGACGGCGAGCTGAACGAGTTGCAGGTCGAGTTGCTGGTCCTCGAATTTCTATAAGCCCTCTTCGGCCCAGCGGAGCGCCTCCGTCTCGCGTCCCTGCTCCATGCAGAATCGGGCGACGCGGAGGCAGGCCCAGGACGACGAAAGGTCCCGGGCGCGGAGCGCGATCCGTTTTTCGACGTCGCCACCCTGCTCGGCGAAATGATCGAGAATGCCGATAACCCGATTCAGGTCAACGTCGGATTCGCCGCCTTTGCCGGCCGGCGACGTCTTCGCGAAAGCCTCTTCCGCCAGCCGCCGGTATTACGCGAGCCCGCTTTCGCCGAGCGCGTCGGCATAGTCCGCCGCAGCGCCACAAAACACATCCGTGTCGCTTTCCGTCTCGAGCCGGAACAACGTGCGCGCCAAGGCGATGGGCTCCGGCCTGGTCGCGAGAGCCGCAGCGCGATGGATGGCGCCGGCGCGCGCCAGACATTCGCCACAACGGACGCTCGAAATCGTCGATTTCGTTCTGCGCCGAACTCGATCCGCTCAATCGCTTGCTCAGCAAGTTCGAGCGCGAGCGCCGCGCGCGGGGCCTGACGCCAGATCGTCGACAGCGTCGAGCGTCTGGTCCACGCAATTCGCCGAGTCTCGCGCCTCTTCGTAATCGACATAACCGCCAGTGGCGGTCGCCTGGTCGATCGCCGCCCTGATCCGCTTCGTCAGCGTCTTGTCGTCCGCGCTAAGCGCCGACGCGGCGATGTCCAGCCGCCGCAGCAGCGCCGGGTCGTCCTTGGCGAGACCGACAATCATCTCGACCAAGGCATCGACGCTCTTGGCGCGCAAATATGCCCGAATCCGTTCGAGCGGGTGCTCATCCTGCGCGGCGTCGTCGCCCGTCGCGTTGGCCACAAGGCCCGTCGCCGCCATGTGCTTGCAGAAGCCCCAGTCCTCGAAGGCGGGACACGTGCACGAACCGCCAATGTCCTGGCCGCGGCCGGTCAGGACGACCTTGTAGTCTTCCGTCCCCTCCACCATCGCAAGAACCCGCGCCGCCTCGATCGCAAGCACGCGCACCCGGCCGTCCCGGGCGTAGGCCTCGCCGCGCCCGAAGGCGGGGCGCGCCAGCGCGGGCTTTCAGCGCCTCGACGTCGAAGCGCATTCGGGCGGCAGCGATCAGCATGGGACAAAAAACCCGTCAGTCGCGATGTGACGCAAGGCTTCCTCCAGAGAGACGGAGTGGTGAAGTAGCCACCATCGTCCGGTGTGCCGCATCCACATGACGTCGAACCGGATCTCCTCGAAGCAATCGTCAAGATGGTCGAGCCGGGCGAACGGGGCGTTGAATTTGTCGCCGGCGGTGTCGGCAAAACCCGAGCGATATCGAACGATGAAAATGTATGTGTTCGCCCGCCATTTGCCGAAGATGTCGACCGGATAGTTGAATTCGGTCGGACGAATCTCGGGCAGGAACTTGGGCTTCAAGGTCTCCGCGATGACGCGCTCGCATCGCGCGGCGATGTCGACCCGTTCTTTAGGGGTCAGCGATTTAACCCTGACCCAAACTCCACGTTGCGCAGCCATCGCCTGTTCCTCGTGAACCCGAATCGTTTCGCGTCGCGAGCATTTTCGCCGATGCGCCGCAAGGGCGCAAAGGCGGGGAGCCCGCAGCCGCGAATTCATTGAATTCCTCAAGGCCCTCGACGCCGTCTATCCGAGCCATGCGGCGATCAAGCTGATCCTCGACAATCATTCGGCGCACATTTTCAAGGAGACCAGGGCGTGGCTCGCCAACTAGCCTGCCGGCCGCTTCGAATTCACCTTCACGCCCAAGCACGGCTCCTGGCTTAACCTCATCGAGGGTTTCTTCTCCAAGCTTGCCCGCTCGGCGCTGCGCCACATCCGCGTCGCATCCAAACAGGAGCTCAAGAACCGCATCATGGCCGCCATGGATGAGTTCAACCGACACCCCGTGGTCCCTACCTGGTCCTGCAAGCTCGACCAGGCCGCATGATATGATTCGAATCTCAAAAACGATGAACTAGCCTGCCTCTTGCATAGGCGGTAAGCCCGATCGGCCTCAAAGAGCGAGGCCGGCGCAAGGAGTTCCACCCGCATGACTGAAACGATCGCCGCGCTCGTCGCCGCCCATGCTGGCGGGAAGCCCCCGACCGCGACCATCGAAGAAACTTACGCCCGCATCGCCGGCCATGACGACCCGGCCCTGTTCATCACGCTCCGGCCGAAAGCCGAGGCTGTGGCGGCGGCCGAGCGCCTCGCGGCCGAAGGACAGTCGGCAAGACCGCTGTACGGCGTCCCCTTCGCGGTTAAGGACAATATCGACGTCGCCGGGTTGCCGACAACGGCGGCCTGTCCGGCATTCGCCTACAGACCTCTGCGCTCGGCCTTCGTGGTCGAGACGCTCGAGCGTGCCGGGGCGATCGTCGTCGGCAAGACGAACCTCGACCAGTTCGCCACCGGCCTCGTCGGCGTCCGATCGCCCTTCGGCGTCCCGCGCAACGCCCTGCGGCCAGACCTCATTCCGGGCGGATCGAGTTCCGGATCGGCGACGGCCGTCGGAGCCGGGCTGGTGCCCTTTGCGCTCGGCACCGACACCGCGGGCTCGGGCCGGGTCCCGGCGGCGCTGAACGGCGTCGTCGGCCTGAAGCCGTCGCTCGGCGCGCTGTCGGCGACCGGCGTCGTGCCGGCCTGCCGAACGCTCGACACGATCTCGATCTTCGCGCTCGACGTCGCCGACGCCTTCGCCGTCTATCAAGTGGCTGCGCGCTATGACGAGCGCGACGCCTATTCGCGGCGCTTGCCGCGACCGGAGCTCTCGGGCCTCCCTCGCGGCTTGCGGATCGGAACGCCCCGGGCGGACCAGTTGCTATTCTTTGGCGACGCCGAGGCCGAGGCCGCGTTCGCCCGCGACCGAAAAAGCATCGAGGCGCTCGGGCTCGAGGTCGTCGAATTCGACTTCGAGCCGTTCGCGGAGGTCGCTCGGGCGCTGTACGAGGGTCCCTGGGTCGCCGAGCGTTACGCCGCGCTGAAGCCCCTAATCGAGACGAATCCGGAGGCCCTGCATCCGGTCACGCGCGCGATCGTCGAAACCGCGCGGAGATTTGACGCGGTCACGACGTTTGAGGCATTCTACGCGCTGGCCGAGAGACGGCGGAAGGCGGAACGCGCGCTCGCGGCCTTCGACGTCATGCTGGTCCCCACCTTGCCGCGCCCCTATACGGTCCGCGAGGTCGAAGCTGAGCCGGTGCTGCTCAATTCGCGGCTCGGGACCTACACAAATTTCGTCAACCTGCTCGATCTTTGCGCTTTCGCCGTGCCGTCCGGCATGCGGCGCGACGGGCTGCCCTCGAGCGTGACCCTGGTTGCGCCGGCCGGGGCGGACGGCCTTATCGCGGGCCTCGCCGCGGCGATCCATGCGCGCTCGAACGCGCCGATGGGCGCGACCGGGCGCCCCGCCCCGCAACCTGCAAGAGCTGCGCTCGCGCCGCCGGCCGGCCGGATCGGGCTCGTCGTGGTCGGCGCGCATCTTTCCGGGTTGCCGCTGAACCGCGAGCTTGTCGACCTCGGCGCCATATTCGTGGCCGAGGTCGAGACTGCGCCGGACTACCGGCTTTTCGCCCTTGCCGGAGCGGAGCCTGCAAAGCCGGGCCTCCTCCGGGTGGCCGACGGCGCCGGAGCGGCGATCAAGGCGGAGGTCTGGGCGCTCGACCCGGCGGCGTTCGGCGGTTTTGTCGCGGGTATCCCGGCGCCGCTCGGAGTGGGGAGTGTGAGGCTCGCCGACGGCTCGAGCGTCAAGGGTTTTCTGGTCGAGCCCGAAGGGGTCGCGGGAGCGACGGACATCACGGGTTTCGGCGGCTGGCGCGCCTACCTCGCGTCTCAGGTCGCGGCGGATTGATCTGCCCGCCCCTTTCTGGGCGCCGTCGATGACGCGCCCCCGATACGCTCGCCGAAACCGTCCTTTCGCGCATCCTGACAGACCGCTGGAGCGCCGCGCTTGGCTGGTTCGATTAGAGCGCGAGCGGCAAGCGCCCGTCCGAAATTCTCGCGGCTCTGCCGTTGCTGCGTCAAACAGGCGTCGAGGACGCTGTCCTTTAGAGAGGTTCGAGGCTCAGCATGCCCTTACACTCGACAAGGCGGCCGAACGGCGTCTGCCATTCGCGCGCGTCGTTGACGTCGGCTTCACGGCCGGGATCGATTTCTGCCGGCCAGATGCCGTGATTGGCGAGATCCAGGGCGAATTGCAGCGTGGTCCGGTTCTTCGGAAACTTGTTGCGCAGCTGGATCAAGCTCTTGAGATTGGCGAGGGTCATTTCACGCGCTTCCCTTCTCGATGGAACGCCGACCGCGCATTTCCTCAGGCCATGACGTTTACATGGTCGAACTTGCGGGAGACTGTCGCCAGGTCCAGCGCGGTCTCCCTCCAGCCACGCCGCCACCGCTCGTGCGGAAGCCGCGCTGGCCGGCCGGGATGGGCGCGATCGACGCCCGCAAGGGCTCGTCGGCGCATCAAACGGTCGGTCACGCGGCGTTGGTCTCGAACGGAAGCCTGACATCGGGTCGCGAGGCGCGGTGGGGGGCGTCTTACTTTCGCGGCCGGGGCCAGGGATCCCGGAATTGACGAGATCGAGGGTGAATACAACCACAACCCGCTTTGGGAAGGTGGCTTTCGCGGTCGGAGATGTCTTTCGAATGGCTCCTTAGGCGGCAAGATCCTGGGGCGCATGCGTCGCTGCGTCCCGATCCGCGTCGAGGTCGGCCTCGGCCAGTTTGAGATCGGCAAGCGCGTGACTGAGGCCGAGCACGGTCGACTTGTAGCGGGCCTCCATTCCACTCGAAGCCTCGGCCGCGTCCCGCCAGAATTTCGAGCAGGCTTCGGCCGCATCCCGGTCTCGCTGCAACTTGGCGACGGCCGCCATAAGCGATTCGGTCTGTCGCTGAAGACTGGCGTTGGCGTCTTCGACGGAATGCAACTTGGCGCGGAGGGTTTTCGCGCTGGCGTCCGAGGTCGAGACGGTTGCGATCGACATGTTTGACTCCGTTTGCTTGGGCATCGCCCGCTCCCGCTGGGGAAGTGAGGCCAAAGTACCGGTATAGACACCTACCGTCAACGGTTTTTGTACCGCCATTTTGTCGCAGCCTGATTCGCCGGCTCATTCCCGGTTGCGGCGGAAGTCCAGCCGTGCACTCCCGGTTGTGACAATTTGCCGCTATGCAACCGGGCATCCCACGCTTATCCTTGCGTGAGGGCTGTTAACGGGTTGCTCGCGAACAAAAAATTGGGAACACGCGGGACAACGAGGTTGGAGAGGCGGGGACGTGCGGGACATCCTCAAGGCGGCCATTCTGGCCGAAAGAAACGATTTGCTTCAAGCGCTTGACGGATCCCTCGAAGGTCAAAAGCCGACCATCCTCGAGGAAATCGCCGCGTGCGATTCTCTGCTCGGACGGCTCGGTCCGATGCGGATCGTTCTCCATCGCATTCGCGAGGAGACGCTTCGAGCCAGGCCGCCGGTCAAACGCAAAGCCGGTCGGAATACCGGCCCATTTTGCGGGCCGGGGACCCGCGCGCTTCTCCGAGGGTTGTGACTTTGGCTTCGGTTGTGAGAAGCGCCCCTCTGCAACCGGGGCATCCGCCCCGGCGTTCGTCAGCGCCTTGAGGAGGGGCAAGCACGGATCGGGCATGCGTGGCCTCCCCGGCGCTGCTATTGCGTCCGAAAAAGGCGAATCGCTTCCGACACGAGCTGCCGCCGCTCGTCGTCGGAGAACGGCCCTCCCCGAGGAGATCGCCGCGTACGGCTCGCCGCCAGGACCGCTCGCGCCAAAATGCGGCACTCCACGTCCGATCCAAGACGAAGCGCTTCAAACGCCAGGGTCAGCGCCAGAATTGCGTCGGCGTACGGCAAACTGACTGCGGCTTCCATCGCCGTCTCCTCGGCGTCCGGCCCGCTGCGCCCGGTCAACAGCCACTCGGCGCTGGTCTTCAAGACAGGGGCCAGCGCCGAGAGCGTCGCGGTCGATATGCCCTTGCGCGCGCCGCTCTGCACGCCGCGCCGCAGATTGCGGATCGCGTCCGGCTTTCCGGCCGCACGGGACGCGGCGTTTTCGGTCAGGTCCAGGATTTTGAGCCGAGCCTCGATCCTCTCGAGCACCTCGGCGAGTTGCATAGGCGTGGTCATCGGCGTGGTCGTTCCGGTACGTGAACTCTTGACATCCGCTGGCGTGAGGCGGTAAAGATACCGCTCATGAGCGACACGCCTTCCCTCTTCGAAACCAACGCGCGCCGCGCGCCGTCCGATCGCCCCATAGGCGCTATCTGCGCCGTCAGCCGACGACGCTTCGTCGCCAACCCGACCCAGGTCACGGGCCTCGGAAGCAGGGTCGACGTCGACGCGGCCCGACACGCCGACGCGGTTCGCCGTTTCTCCGCTAACTGGCTCGAAGGCGCGAGAAGGTTGGAACATCGTGAACGTCCGTATGCGGTAAAGCCACCGGAGTCCTAGCACAACCAGATCGGTTATTCGAGTCCCCATATTTGGGGATGTCGCCGACGAGAACCCGAAACTTGTGGATAACCTGCGGCAGGCCGCCGCAGCTTTCAAAGGAGCAAACCCCATGCCGAAACAGATCGACAGTCAAGACCGGGACCCGTGGGCCGACTGCGATGGGCATCTCGAAGACCTGAGACGCGCCCATCCGGCCGGTCCCCCGGTCGACGTCCGGGTCCGGCCTATGCGGACCGTAACCTGGCGACCTCTCGCGGTCGGCCTCATGACCTCGCCGGCGGCGCTCTGCGCGGCGTTAGGAGAGGCGGCGTGACCCGGCAAGGGCTGCTCGCCCGTCGACTTGGTTCGGGACGAGTGCGGCCGGACAAACTCATTTTCGGCTGCGCCATGCACTCCGGCGCCAGCTGGCCATGTGAAGAAGTGAAAATCGAGAGGCTATCATGACGACGATGATCGATCTTGAGCGGACTTACCTGCAATTGCAGCGCCGCCTCGACGAACTCGAAGGCGAACGGGACAACGCACGCGCGCGCGTCGCCGAACTCGAGGAGGCGCTTTTCCGTCCGGACTTCCGGGTTCCGCCGGAGTGGAGACTGAGACGCCAGGAGGTCACGCTGCTCGGGGCGCTCATCGCCTCCGGCGACGCGGTGCTCACTCGGGCGGCGATGATGTCCGCCCTCTACGGGTCGGACGACTGGGCGACGCCGAAAATCCTCGACGTCATCATGTGCAAGATGCGCACGAAACTGAAGCCGCATGGAATCACGGTCGAGACGGTCTGGGGGCGCGGCTATCGCCTGTCGCGCCAGGCGCGCGAGAGGATCTCGGCCCTCGGCGCGCCGGGCGACGCGGTCGTTCGCGAGGCCTCCGCGCTCTACTGGAACGGGCGGATTTCCCGGGACGAACTCACGCGGCGGCTCGAGGCGGCGCGCCTTGCGGCATGAGGGTGAACCGCGCCTGCCCACGCCGCCCGAGCTTGGCGAGCCAGGCTGACGCTCAAAAGACCAACTTGCCGCCGACCAGCGCGAGCGTCCCCGCCATCAGCGGACGAAGGACGCGGTCGGGCACGCGTGAAGCGAAATGACTGCCGAGCGCAATGCCCGGAAGCGACCCGGTCAGGAGCGAAACCAGCAGCGACCAGTCGATCGAGCCCATCAGCCAGTGTCCCGTCCCCGCGAGCAGGGTCAGCGGCACCGCATGAGCGATGTCCGTGCCGACGATACGCACGGTCGGCATGCGCGGGTAGAGCATCAGCAGCACGGTCACGCCGATCGCGCCCGCACCGACCGAGGAAATCGACACCAGCACGCCGAGGGTCACGCCAAGCGCGACCGTCAGGCTTGCAATCTCGCCGTCCGAGCGCCGGTCGAGGAAGGCGGCGACCGCCTTCAAGAGACGCTTGCGGAAGAGGAGCGTGACCGCAGTCAGAATCAGGGCGAAGCCGAGGATCGTCGTGATGGCGGTCGCGGTTCCCCTCGAGTCGACGCCGAAATGCGACAACGTCAATAGCGCCAGCGCCGCCGCCGGCACGCTGCCTGTCGCCAGCCGCCGCACCACCCGCCAGTCGATCGCGTTGTTGTGACTGTGGACGGCCGAACCGCAAATCTTGGTGAGGCCGGCGTAGAGGAGGTCGGTGCCGACTGCAGTCGCCGGGTGGATGCCGAACAGCAGGACGAGCAGCGGCGTCATCAGCGAACCCCCGCCGACGCCGGTGAACCCCACCAGCGCTCCGACGGCGAGGCCGGACAACGCGTACATCGGGTTGATCAGATGCAAGACTTCCAAAGCCAAGATCCTTCCGGCGCTGTCAGACCCGTTTCGTCGAACCGTCCGTCATTCCAGATCGTCGCCGCGCCGATGCGGCGGCCTCCCGGCGCGGCGCCCTACCCCGCTTTAGGAATACGATAAATTTACTAGACTTTAATCGCTAACACAAGCTTTCCACCCTACGCAAAGGATTCCGCGCAGGAACAGGGCGTCGGCGGTCAACGCGGTTGGGCAAGCTGCCCCCGCGGCGCGTCTATGGCTATCGCGAGTCCACGGGTTCAGGAGGGCGGTGCGCAACCTTCAATCGCACCCGATCGAAAAAGGAAAAGTGTGGAGGCGTGACGGCTTCACGAGAACGCCGGTCCGGCATAACCTGCGCGAACGTCTGCGGCCGTTCAGCGCGGGGCGAGGCAGGACGCCAGACGCTATACGCCTTTTTGATGAGGCGCCGGCTCGCCTTCGCGCGCCGCTTGGGAACGGAGGAGAGCGATGCAACTCGGAATGATCGGACTCGGCCGCATGGGCGCCAACATGGTGGAGCGCCTGATGACGGCGGGACACAATCTCGTTGTTTACGACTCCCATTCGGACGCGGTGGCGCGGCTGGCCGGCCTCGGCGCCGCCGGGGCGCGCGACATGAAGGATTTCGTCGCCAAGCTGCAAAAGCCGCGCGCCGTGTGGCTGATGGTGCCCGCCGCGGTCGTCGACCCCATCCTTGCCCAGATCGCGGCGCTGCTCGAGCCGGGCGATATCGTGATCGACGGCGGCAATTCCTACTACCACGACGACATTCGCCGCGCCGGCGAACTGAAGGGCAACGGGCTTCACTATGTCGACGTCGGCGTCAGCGGCGGCGTGTGGGGCAAGGAGAGGGGCTACTGCCTGATGATCGGCGGCGAGGACGCCGTCGTGCAGCGGCTCGACCCGATCTTCAAGACGCTCGCGCCCGGCATAGGCACGGCCGAACGGACTCCCGGAGCGACCGGCGAACCGTCCGCCGCCGAGCAGGGCTATCTCCATTGCGGGCCAAATGGCGCCGGCCATTTCGTCAAAATGGTCCACAACGGGATCGAGTACGGCTTGATGGCGGCCTACGCGGAAGGCTTCAACATTCTCCGCCACGCCAATGTCGGGGCTGAGAAGCAGGAGGCCGACGCCGAGACGACGCCGCTGCGCCACCCGGAAAACTATCGCTACACGATCGACATCGCCAAGGTGGCGGAGGTCTGGCGACGCGGCAGCGTGGTCGGCTCGTGGCTGCTCGACCTGACCGCCACCGCGCTCCGCGCCGACGCCCATCTCAGCGGATTCGCCGGACGCGTGTCGGACTCCGGCGAGGGACGCTGGACGCTCGAGGCCGCGATCGATGAAGGTGTCCCGGCGCCAGTGCTGAGTGCGGCGCTGTTCGGGCGGTTTGAATCGCGCGGCGCCGCCGAATTCGCGGACAAGCTGATGTCGGCGATGCGCTTCGAGTTCGGCGGCCACCACGAAAAGCCGGCGGAGGCGTGAATGAGCGACGGGCATTCGGACGCAATCGTTTTTTTCGGAGCCACCGGCGATCTCGCCTATAAGCAGATCTTTCCGGCGCTCCTTGGCCTCGTCCGCGACGAAGGCGTCAGCGTTCCCATCGTCGGGGTCGCCAAGGCCGGGTGGGGAATCGACGCGTTCCGCGCCCGCGCCAAGGACAGCCTCGACCACCATGGCGGGGTGGACCCGGCGAGCTTCGCCAAGTTCGTCGCGCTGCTCCGTTATGTCGACGGCGACTACAACGACCCGCGGACCTTCGAGCTCCTCAAGCAGGCGCTCGGCGGCGCGAAGCGGCCGCTACACTATTTGGCGATTCCCCCGTCGCTGTTTGGCGTGGTGGTCTCCGCGCTCGCCAAGGCGGGCTTGAGCGAAAACGCGCGGCTCGTGGTGGAAAAGCCCTTCGGCCGCGACCGCGAGTCGGCCGCGGCGCTGAATCGCATCCTGCTCGAGGATTTTCCGGAAGAATCGATCTTCCGGATCGACCACTACCTCGGCAAGGAGCCTGTCCAGAACATCGCCTATACGCGCTTCGCCAACGCGATGTTCGAGCCGATCTGGAACCGGCAGTACGTGCGCAGCATCCAGATCACGATGGCCGAGGCGTTTGGCGTGCAAGACCGCGGCGCGTTTTACGATTCGACCGGGGCGCTGCGCGACGTCCTGCAGAACCATCTTCTGCAGGTTCTCGCCAACCTGATGATGGAGCCGCCGACCGGGGAGGACCATGAGGCCTCGCGCGACCAGAAGGCGGCGCTGCTCAAGGCGGTGCGCCCGCTAGACGCCGCCTCGATCGTCCGCGGCCAGTACCGCGGCTACCAGGCTGTGCCCGGGGTGCGGCCGAACTCTCCGGTCGAGACTTTCGTCGCCGTCAAATTGACGGTCGACAGCTGGCGCTGGGCGGGGGTGCCGATCTACATCCGGGCGGGGAAATGCCTGCCGGCGACCGCCGCCGAGGCGATTGTCGAGTTCCACGCTCCGCCGCGTCCCGTTTTCGACAAGGAGGCGAACGCGGTCGGCCACATGCGCATGCGCATCAGCCCGGACGTCTGCGTGGCGTTCGGACTAAGGGTCAAGCGGCCCGGCGAGACAATGACCGGCGAGCCGGTCGAACTCACCTTGAACGAACAGGCGGCCTGCCTCACGCCGCCCTATCAACGGCTGCTTGGAGACGCGATGCGCGGCGACGGCGAGCTTTTCGGACGGGAGGACATTGTCGATGCGCAATGGCGGATCGTCGAGCCCATCCTCTCCAATCCTCCGCCGTGCGAAGAATACCAGCCCGGAACGTGGGGACCCGAGGCGGCGGAAGCCCTGATCGGCTCCGATGGGCCGTGGCGCAATCCCGAGCCGTCCGCCTGACAGGGCGGCCCGCGACATCGTCTCCCTCGACCGGCCGGCGGTGGCGCCGTAGGGATTCCTCGTTTCTCCGCAAGAGGGAAGACCTCCGATGACTGGGAATGCGTCCGGTAAAAAGACGTCGGATTCAAAGCTCCAGGTTTGCGCGACGCAAGCTCACCTGCGCGGCGCCGGTTGAACCGCGCTCGGGGAAATTTCGATGTCCGAGACCATGTCCATCGTCGCTCCCGACGGCTCGGTCGCCGAGGCGATCGCCTACGCGGACTTCGCCTCGCTTGTTTCGGGGGCGGCCGACACGATTGCCGCTTCGGCGGCGGAGGCGATCGCCGAGCGCGGCCGCTTCACCCTCGCGCTTTCCGGCGGCAACACGCCGCGGCCGGTCTATCAGCGCCTGGCCACGGCCGCGATCGACTGGTCTCACGCGCATCTGTTCTTCGGCGACGAACGCTGCGTCTCGCCGCGCGACGCCCGCAGCAACTACCATATGGCGAAGGTCGCGCTGCTCGACCGTGTGCCTATTCCGCAAGCTAACGTGTTGCGCATGCGCGGCGAGGATCCGCCGGAAGCGGCCGCCGAAGCTTACGCGGTAGAACTCCGCCGGTCGCTCGGCGACGACGGGCGTCTCGATCTCGTCCTCCTCGGCCTCGGCCATGACGGGCACACGGCGTCGCTGTTTCCAGGCCTCGGCGCGGTCACCGAAACGCGCCGCACCGTGATGGCCTCCTATGTCGAGTTCGTCGGCATGTGGCGCTTGTCCCTCACGCCGGTGGCGATCAACGCGGCGCGCCGGGTCGTCTTCGTCGTGACGGGCGACGACAAGGCGGAAATCCTCTACCGCGTGCTGCAAGGGCCCCGCCAACCCATCGTTCTGCCGGCTCAGGCGATCCGCCCGGCCGAGCGCCCCACGATCTGGCTGGTCGACCGGGCGGCGGCGGCGAGATTGAAGGGATCGCACTACCCCTGAAACGCGCCGGCCCGTGGAAACGGCTATGGCGACCGGCGCGCCAGCGAGAAACCGGTGCGCCTTTTGCTATTCCGGGGGAACGCTAAATCGCACCAGGCTCACGCGCTCAGCCGGTCGCGCAGCCACCAGTAGGCGAACAGGAGCGCGATCAGCACAATCCCGACCAGCACGAGAAGCAGCGCCGCATCCTGCAGCCAGGCGATCGTCGGGACGGAGACCGCGAGAAAGGCGCCGGTGACGCAGAGCTTCCATGCGCGCAGGTTGAGGCCGGAGACGAAAACGCCGAGCGCGAGCAGCGTCAGGATCATCAGGGCGAGCGCGTTGGCGTCCAGCGACCGTTGCACGTTGCTGACCGTAATAAGATACATCGCGATGAGCACGGCCGCCCATTGCAGGACCTGCGTGATCGCCATGCCGATCCGCTCGCCACGCTCGGTATGGCGCCAGCCGGCGATAATGCAGATCACCGCGACGATCGGCGTGACAACAAGCCAGTAGTTAGCCGTCGGAGTCCCGGACAAACTCGTCCAACTGATCCCGATGAGGCCCAGCACGATGATCGCGACAAAGGGCAGGTTATCGACCAGGCTCGTCCAGATCCAATGGGAGGTCCAATGGGACGACGGCGCTTCTTTTTCGGCGCTTGACGACATGGAGACACTCTCTTGCGCCGCGAGGGCGGCTTGGACTTTAGCGTGCGCTGCCGACGTTAGGAAGAAATGACCGGCGGGGGAACCGCCAACCGCTAGCCGAACGCGTTTTACCGGCAAATCCGCGCGTTCGGGCGAGGCCTGGGCGCCGCAAGCTCCCGCCGTACGCGGCATGTTCCCCACATTTCCGTAACAAGAGCCGTTCATCTGCGCCTGCGGCTCCCTTCTTAACCCTTCATCAACCAATCGGCTCCAAACATAGTTAACGAAGCGCCAACGGACCGGCACAATGAACGCGCATGTGACCCCACAGCAGGCATTGAACTTCAAGGGCCGGTCGCTGCTGGCCTTCGTCCTGGAGCCGGGCCTGCCGCTCGCCGAATGGTTTGCCGGCCTCGACGCATGGCTGGTGCGCTCGCCGACCTTCTTCGCCCAGAAGCCCGTGATCCTCGCGATGTCCGGGCTCGAGATCGATCTCAAGGACTACCGCGAGCTGCTCGGCGCGCTGGCGCGCCGCCACATCCGGGTGATGGGGGTGGAGAATCCCAATCGCGCCCTGGTCGGACCGCATCTGCCGCCGGTCGTTTCCGGCGGCCGCACGGTGAACGCGGCGGCGCTCCTCGACGACGAAGCCCCTGCGTCCGCGGCCCCCGCGCCGGCGAAGATCCCGCCGCCCGAGCCGCTCATCGTCGACGGCAATCTCCGCTCCGGCCAGTCGATCATGCATCCGGACGGCGACGTGACAATTGTCGGTCGCGTCGCTTCGGGGGCCGAGATCGTCGCGGGCGGCTCCGTTCACATCTACGGCGCGCTGCAGGGGCGGGTGATCGCCGGCATCTCGGGCGCCGCGGACGCGCGCATCTTCTGCCGCGAGGCGCGCGCCGAGCTTTTGTGCATCGGCGGCGTCTATGTGACCGCCGAAACCATGGACCCGGCGTTCGAGGGTCGGAGCCTCGAGGTCCGGCTGGCGGGCGAAGATCTCAAGATCCGGGCCTTGGACTGACAATTTCGGGAGGATCGTTCGCATGAGCAAAGTGGTCGTCGTCACATCCGGTAAAGGCGGGGTGGGCAAAACCACCTCGACCGCTTCGATCGGGGCCGCATTGGCGCATGCCGGTCAGAAAGTCTGCGTCGTCGATTTCGACGTCGGCCTGCGCAATCTCGATCTGGTGCTCGGCGCCGAGCGGCGGGTGGTCTACGATTTTATCAACGTCGCCCAGGGCGACGCCAAGCTCGCCCAGGCGCTGATCCGCGACAAGCGGGTCGAGACCCTGCACCTGCTCGCGGCCTCCCAGACCCGCGACAAGGACGCGTTGACCGACGATGGCGTCGAGCGGGTGATCGGCGAACTTCGCCAGAGCTTCGACTGGGTGCTGTGCGACAGCCCCGCCGGCATCGAGCGCGGCGCGCAGCTGGCGATGCGCTTCGCCGACGAGGCGATCGTGGTGACCAATCCGGAAGTCTCGTCGGTGCGCGATTCCGACCGCATCATTGGCCTCCTCGACGCCAAGACTCGCCGGGCGGAGGCGGGCGAGCGGATGGAGAAGCGGCTGCTCATCACCCGCTTCGATCCAGCGCGCTCCAGCCGCGGCGAGATGCTGAGCGTCGCCGACGTGCTCGACATCCTGTCGATTCCGCTGATCGGCATCATCCCGGAAGATCAGGAAGTCCTGCGGGCGTCGAACGTCGGCGCGCCGATCACGATCAACGGCTCGGCGAGCCCCGCCGCCCGCGCCTATCACGACGCCGCGCGCCGTCTCATCGGCGATTCGACGCCGATCGTCATCCCGGAGGAGAAGAAGACCCTCTTCAACCGCCTGTTCAGCCGGAGGGCCGCATGAGTCTTTTCCGCCTCTTCAAGCCGCGCGGCACGGCCCCGGTGGCGCGCGAGCGCCTCCAGATCCTGCTTTCGCATGAGCGGGCCACCCTCGGGCCGCGCGATCTCGTCGCCATCCTACGCGACGAACTGCTCGCCACGATCAGGCGCCACGTCGAGATCGACCCCGAGAAGCTGTCGGTGAAGATGGACCGCGCGGCGGGCTATTCGACGCTCGAGATCGATGTCGAGATCCCGTGCGAGAAGGTCGCGCTCGCCGCGGGCGGCGCCGCTGCCGAGCAGGCGACGGCGGCCTGAGTTCCCCGGAGCGCCATGGTTTTAGGTCCTCGGGTGTCGGGTTCGGCCAAAATCGTCGCGATCTCGGTCCGCCGCCGACGATCCGGATCGCCTGCTAGCCCGACTTTGTCAACTGAGGTGGCGCGCGAGCGGAAAGGGGCGTGGAATCAAGGGTAGGCGGCGGAAGGTCTCCACGACATGGGGCGCGACGGGAGCTGCGCCGCCGGACCGGGAACGGCGATGCGCGGCGGCGGCTGCGGCGGCAGGGCGAGGCCGAGGCGTTGCAGGAGGAGGTTGTGGTCGATGTTTGGCTCGGTGTAGCGGCTCATGATCAGGGTTCGGCCGTCGGCGGTGGGAAAGTGGACGTCGAGCATCTGGATGCCGGCGACCCCCGGACTTGATCCGGGGGACGGCCCGCGGGGTGAGGCCGGCGGCGATCGGCCGGAGCCTCGCGCGCAGCGTGACGTGCAGACAATAGGCGAGGAAGGCCACGAAGATGTGCGCCTCGATGCGGCTCTCCAGCTGGTGGCAGATCGGCCGTAGTTGCAGATCGTGCTTGAGGTTTTTGAAGGCCGCCTCGACTTCGACGAGTTGAATGTAGAACCGCCACAGCTCGGCGGGATCGCGCCCAGACATGTTGGTGCGCAAAAGGTAGCGGCCTTCGCGCCGGCGCGCCTGGCGCAGCTTCTTGCGGTTGAGCGCGTAAGTGAAGGCGGCGGTGTGGGGATCGACCTTGATGTCGAGGAGGCGCCACGCCGCGGGCGCCTTGGCTTTGGCGGCGCCGAGCTTCATCAGTAGGCTCTCGCGGGTGAGGTCCATCAGCGCCAGCTTCGCCAGGCGCGCCCACAGCCATTTCAACCGCCGCTTCCGCATGGCGCGCTCCTTGTCGATGCGCGCCCGGCTCTGGGCGAACACGTAAAGCTCGTCGTCCTCGGCCAAGAGCTTCACTTCGACGCCCGGCCGCACCTCATGCCACGGCAGGCCGACGAGAGACTTCTCCAGCTTGCCGAGGCGTCCCTTCGGGGTTCCCACCAGATAGGCGACCGGCGGATCGGATTGCTGCGGCGCGACAATCAGGATGAGAACCCTTTCCCATCCAGATTGTCGCGCTACAGATTGCCGCATTTCGGCGAGCACGTCTTCGGTGGGGATGCCGCGGTCCATCACCCAGATGCGCTCGGCCTTGCCGAACTGCGCCTCGATCTTCGAAAGGAAGGCGCGCAGCGTCGTCTTGTCGGAGGTGTTGCCGGGGAGAACCCTCGTAGGCGAGCGGAAAGCCGTCGGGCGTCACGACGAGCGCAATGACCACCTGCACGCAGTCCGGACGCTTGTCGCGGCTGTAGCCGTAGCGGCGCTTGTCGCTGTCGTCGTCCGGCGGATCGGATTCGAAGTACGTGCTGGTCAGGTCGTAGAGAAGGACGTCGAAGCGCGCGCCGAACAGATCCCGCCAGCGTCGGCGCAGATGCGTGAACAGCGCCGGCTTGTGCTCGACGAGCTTGTCGAGGCAACGATAGAGCGCGTTCTTCTCGACCAGCGCGAAATCCTCGCCGAGCAGATCGCCCATGGCGCTTTGCTCGAACCACAGCCGATGCAGACGCCATTCCCCCCGGGTCTCAGCCCGGGGGCTGGATCGATGAGCCGGTAGCAAACCTGCGTCTGGAGAATGTGCCGCCAGCAGGTTCCTTCGCGCGAGTCGGGCAGACGCTCCGCCCAGAAGCGGTCGAGCTCCAGCTGCTCATAGAGCTGGCAGGCCAGCCAGCATGCGCCCCATTGCCGCGGCCGGTGCAGTTGCATGGCCCCGAGCCGGATCTGCACGCCGTGGCCCTCGGCGTATGCGGGTATCGGCCGATCGGCGGGGAATAGGGCCAATTGGGTGGCTTGTTCCGTCTCCTCGTCGAAAGCCTGGATCACCCGGCACCAGGCTTCCTGCTGGCTGTCGTTGATTTCGCCGAGATAAAGCACCTGGCGCTGCACCACTTTGCCGCCGGCGCAGCGCTTGCTCTCGACAATGCTCCAGTAGCGGTGCTCCTTGCCGTCCTTGAAGCGTCGATTCGGGTGCAAATACATGGCGACCCCAATCTACGCCAAACACGCAACCTGAAAAGATACTAGGTCTCCACTACACGCCTATTTCAAAGCCCGGTCATTGATCCAACTCGTCTTTTGCTCGTTCCCAGCCTCAAAATTCGTTCAAAGCCTGCTCCGGTTGAGAAAGTCGGGCTAGCAGGAAATGGATCGTCGGCAGCTATCCAAGACCGGGATGATTTTGAGCCCAACCGCAGTCATCTCGCCCTATAGCCCAGCGAAGCGCTGACGAAGTTGACCGCGCCAGGCGCCGTGACCCCGTCCAGGATTGGCAGCATGATGCGCAGGCGCGTCAGGTCGACCGGGCCGTCTGCCGCGCCGCTGACACTGGCGCTCACATCGTCCGGATCGAGCGCGAGATCGAAGCCCGGGCCTGTGTAGCGGGTACGGCCTGCGTTCCTCTCGAGCCGCACCACCTCGCCAGCGAAGCGGCCATGCATGACTGCGCCCTCTTCGCGCCGCTCGACGAAGAAGCCGTCGCGGCGGGGCGCAGCGGCAAAGGCAGCGAAGCTGCCGAAGAACAGCGGCTTTGTCTTGTAGGGGCCGCCGTCCTCGGGGCAGAGCACGTCGCAATGGCCGCATTCGTTGCAGGCATCGGCGAAAGTGGCGAACTGGCGCGGCTTCGCGATCGTGAGCGCGCCAACGACCTCCGCCGACCAGCCCCCGTCCTTCGGCGTCAGCCGCTCGATTGGCGTCTTGCCGATGGGCAGCGAGAAGCTGAAGTTCGCGTCGTTGGGGCAGATCGGGATGCACTTGTCGCAGGTCAGGCAGTCGAACAGCGCGAGCGCACTGCCGATCTTGTTCGGCGGGGTCGCGTTCTCGGCGGCGCTGTAGCGGCGGTCAGCGAGCACGCGTTCGGCGTAGGCGGCGCTGTTGAGCACCCGGGCCGACGAGACCCAGGCCGCGAAGGCGTCGGCCGCTGCGGCGCGCGGATCGCCGCCAGGGCGAAGCGCGGCCAGGCAGGCGGCGGCGCGGTCCTCCGGCAGACCGAGGGCGGCGAGGGCGGCCTCCGCCTGGCCGTGCGCCTTGAGAACGAAGACGTCGAGGTCGTTCGCGGAGGCGGCGTCCATCGCCTTGATGAGCGCGCGGCAATAGCCCCAGCCGCGGCGGTAGCCGCCCGGCCGCAGGAAATCGGTGCAGGCCGTCACCGGCTTCAGCCCGAGTCCGACGGTGTCGGCGAAATTGCCCTCTTCAACTCCGGCCGAGAACGAAACCGGCAGACGGTCGCCGAAGACCCGGCGAAAGCGCGCGACGAGCGCGATCGCCAGCGGATGCAACGGCGGCCCGGAGAGATACATGACCTTTTCGCTGGCGGGGAAAAAGCTCCTGGTGTTTTCGACCACCAGCGTGTTGGAGAACTTGACGCCGAGGCTGCGGCCGCGCGCGTTCGCGAAGGGCGCGAGGCGTTCGATGAGGTCGACGATGTCGGGCCACTTCGCGTCGTCCGCGAATGCGCGCTCAGGGACCGCGATCTCGCGGTAACCCAGCGCGTCGTGCAGGATCGCCTCGACCTCGTCGCGGCCGAGCAGCGTTGGATTGAGCTTGACGACCACATCGAGGCCGATGTCGCCGATGAGATGCGCGACAATCGCCTCGATCTCGCCCGGCGGGCAGCCATGGAACGTCGAGAGCGTCAGCGTGTCGGAGATGCGCGTTGGAAATGGCAGGTCGCGGAACTTGCGCCAGGGTTCGGGGATCTGCGCCCGCAGCCGCTCGACGACCGCGGTCGCGTCCAGCATGCCCTCGAGGAAGCCGCGCACCTTGGCCGACTTTATCCCGGCGAGATCGTAGCCGACGCTCATGTCGAACACGGTGTCGGGAAGCCCGGCGCCGACGCCGGACGCCTTCAGCATCTCGATCAGCATCGCGCCCTTGACGTATTCCTCGAGCGACTGCGCGACGGTCAACTCCTGCGACCATTCGACGTTGAAGCCGACGGTCGCCATGTCGATGCAAGGCCTCGGCACCTCGATCGCGTCGTTCACCTGCACGGTCTTGCACTCGATCACCCGACCGCCCGCGAGCCACGAGAGCGCGATATTCTGCGCCATCTGCGTGTGCGGACCGGCGGCTGGGCCGAACGGCGTCGAGGCGCGGCGCTGGCGGAAGGCGACCGACAGGTCGTGGCCCGGAAAGCCCGCGACGAAGCGCTGCGAAGGCAGATCGAACACCGATCGCTTGGTTTCGAGCTCGAAGAGCATACGGCCGACCAAGGCGTCGAAGGGAACAGGAGCAAGCTGGACCATGGGCTAGGCTGATACAGTGGGAGGGGACGTGAGGAGAGCGCGCTGAGGCCGCGGCTCTCGCGGGCCTATCACGAGAGGCGATGTCGTTCGAGTCATCCGCCCGCGCCCCGCTCGATCCCGGACAATACGGCCGCCGTCGCTCCGCCGTCGATGCGTCGCGCCAGGAGTCCGGCGAGGCCCGCCGAGCCCGTGGCGGAGGCTCGGATGCCGGTATGGGCGCGCACGAGGTCCAGCGCTCGCTCGATCGCCGCTTCGTCTGCGACCACCGTCTCGCCGTCCGTCTCCTGCATCGCCTTGACGACTTCCCACCAGTCGTAGGTCTCGTCGTCGAGAATGCCATGAGCGAGGCTGACCGGAACGCTGTCCCAGGGCTGCATGAAGCGCGAGCGGCAGCGCGCCGCGTCGCCGAGCGCCATTCCCTCGAGCCCTTTCCAGGCGCGGGCCAGCGGGGCGCAGCCTTCGGTCTGCACCGCGACGAGGCGCGGGACGCGGGGCAGAAGGCCGGCCGCGGCGGCGATCGCGAACCCTTGAGCGAGCGCACTCGCCAGCGCGCCGCCGCCCACCTGGACAATCAGGGCGTCGATCTCGACCCTTTCGGAGGCGAGCGCCTCGGCCATTTCGAAGGCAAGCGTCCGGGCGCCTTCCACGGCAAGGCCATTGTCGGGCCCCTGCACGCCGAAGGGGATGGCGCCGCGGGCGACAGCGCGGCGCACGGCATGGACGCAAGGATCGCTGCTCTCGCTTAGCGAGCGCAGGCAAATCTCGACATTGGCGCCGAGTTCGCGAAGCCGCCGCACCACGCTTCGTTCGGCATCGGCCGGAATGAAGACGTCGAGCGGCCACTCGGCGGCGCGCGCGATGATCGCCGCGGCGAGCGCGGCGTTGCCGCAGGACGCGATCGCCAGGCGCCTGGCGCGCAGGTCCACTCCGAGAGGCAAGCGGGAGATTTGCAAAACGCGCAGATAGAGCATCACGCCCATCAGGTGGCGGGCCTTATGCGAGCCCGAGACGTTTTGCGTCTCATCCTTGATCCATAAGGGCCCGGCGAGGCCCAGCGCGGCGGCGAGCGCCGGCTGGCGCGCGAACGGCGTGCGGCGAAAGCCGCGATCGTCAACCGCCTTCAGCGCCTGGTCGAGATCGCCGACGACGTCGAACCAGGCCGCCTCCGAAAGTCCCGCGCCGCGCGCAACACGATAGGGAGAGAGCCAGCGCCGGTAGCGCAGGAACGGGTCGTCGCCGCTGGCCGCAAGGTCCGCCGTCTCGATCGGGGCGACCAGCACGTGGTCGATGTCGTCGCCCAAACGGGCGGCTGGGCAGGCGAAGGGAAAGGCGAGGGCAGGGTCGACGACGGCGCCGCAGCCATGGCAAACGAACAGTGGCGGAGCGGTTTTGGCGCGGGTCACTTGAGCCCGGCGATCGCGCCGCTCTCCGCATTGAATTCCTCGATCATCGCGTCCCAGGCGGGAGCGAGATCGGGGAGCCCATCCCAGAACGATTGCCGTGCACGCACGGAGAAGTCCTCGAGCGATACGCCCTGCTGCTCAACCCAGGTGAAATAGCCGAGGTTGAAGATCCGCTTGCGGTCGACGTGGGTCAGCTCCAGAAGATGGTCGACGCCGGCGCCGCCCAAAAACTGTCCCCAGGTCTCGCCGGAACTGACGGCGTCGAAGCGGTTGCCAAAATAGCGCGTCGTCGCCTTGCGCACTTCGCTGCCGTACATGGCTGCGCTGTCGGTCGCGACCGTGAGCACGACGTCGTCCGGCCCAAGGTCGAAATATTTGGCGAACTTCACCGCCGCGACGATGTTGCAGATGCTGGAAATGCCGAAGAGGCCAAGTTCGGCGACGACCGCGGGATCGACGCCGCGCCGCTCGACCAGGTACTTGCGGCCCTCGTCGGTGTTGAAGAGGGTCAGCAGCGTATCGGTGGCGTGATCGCTGACGCCAATTGCGACGTCCGTGTTCATCACGTTGTGGATCAACGGCACGTGTTTGTCGCCAATGCCCTGGATGTTGTGCTCGCCGAACCCGTTCATCAGCAAGGTCGGGCATTCGACCGCCTCGACCGCTGCGATGCGCGCCCCGAGCGCGCTCTTCAGATGGTCGCCCGCAGCGAGCGTCCCCGCAGATCCGGTCGCCGAAACAAAGGCTGCGAGCCGCGCTCGCGGGCGTCCCTCGGCGAGGCCATGATAGATGCGCTCGAGCGCCGCGCCCGTGCAAAGGCGATGGACGAGGTAGTTGCCGTATTCGCAGAACTGGTTGAAGACGATGTTGGCCGGGTCGCGGTCGAGCACGGCGCAGGCGTCGTAGATTTCTTTGACGTTGCTCTCCGAGCCCGGGGTGCGGATGATGTCGGAAGGCTCGGCGACCCAGCGCTCGAGCCAGTCGAAGCGCTCTTGGCTCATATTTTCCGGCAGCACCGCAACGCCGCGGCAGCCGAGGATGCGGGAGATGGCGACCCCGCCGCGGCAGTAATTTCCGGTCGAGGGCCAGATCGCCCGGTGGCGCGTCGGGTCGAACTGGCCGGTGACGACCCGGGGCGCCAGGCAGCCGTAGGCGGCGAGCACCTTGTGGGCTCGGATCATCGGGAACCGCTCGCCAAGCGCGAGCACGATGCGCGCCGGTACGCCCGTCAGCTCGGAGGGGAGTTCGATCGCGCCGGGCGTCGTCACGCGTCCGCGCCGTTCCGAGTCGTTGAACCAGTGGACGCGAAAGAGGTTCAGCGGATGGGGCGCGTCGGGATCGACGGCGTCGAGGCGCCGGACGACGGCCTCGGGGATGGTGGCGGGGTTCTGCAATTGGCCGAACGTCGGCAGCACGACGCCGGCCTCGCGGAAACGCCCAAGCGTTCGGCGATAGACGTCGCGATCGATCAGACCCGTTTCCAGCCCGAGCCGCGCCATGCCTGCGTCCTTTGTCGTCTGTCGTCGCATTCCCGGCGCGCCGCCCGGGAAGGGCGACGCGCCGGGCGCCCAGCGCAGCCCCGCCCGCGCGATGCCGATCCCCAGCTCTTCGAAATTCTCGCGCCATACCGCCCGGCCGGCGGGGAATTCAGTTCAAGCGAAGAATGATGCGCACGGTTGGCGGTGTCCAGCGCCCGACCCGCGACGAATCCCCGCAGCGGGCTGGCCGAATGCGGAGCGAAGTCGGGCGTCGACGCCGAGGCGACAGCGCGCCCAATAGCGCCGGCCGCCGCCGCTCAAGGCCGGCGGGGTTTAGCCGTCGAAGCGTCCAAATCGGAAGATTCATCCTTGGCGTCGGGGGGGTCGCAAGCCGGCGCGCAATAGAGTTCGTAAAGCAGCCCGATCAGCCGCGCGACCTTCTTGCTCGCCAGCGAGTAATAGATGGTCTGGGACTCTCGGCGCGTGGCGACGATGCGATCCTGGCGCAAGCGCGCGAGGTGCTGCGACAGGGCGGATTGGCTGAGGCCAATGGAGTTTTGCAGCGCTCCAACTGAGCGCTCCCCGTTCAGGAGCTCGCAAAGAACGACCAGCCGGTTTTTGTTGCCAACCGATTTCAGGAGCGCCTCGACCGTTTCGGCCTTCGATCCCAGTTCCGCTAAGTTCATGCTTGCTAAATTAGCTTGAACTAATATATGGGTCAAGCGCTGTTCTGAGGACCCCCGATGCGCTTTGCCCTTCTGCTCGCCGCCGCTTTGGCGACGCCCCTCCCGGCGGTCGCCGGGACCCTCGTCGTCCACGCGTCGAGCGTTCCGGACGAAAAGGCGATCGTTGCGACCGTCGAGCCGGTTCACGAGTTGACCGCGCGGGCGCGGATTGGCGGGACAATCGCGTCGCTCTCCATCAAGGAGGGCGATCGCGTCGCCGCTGGCGCCGAAATCGCAGCCGTGGCGGACGAGAAGCTCGTCCTGCAGGGGCAGGCGCTCAACTCGCGCATCGATTCGCAGCAGTCCCAGCGCGACAAGGCTCAAAGCGACTACGATCGGGCAGTCGAACTGCAGAGGCGAGGCGTCAACACGCAAGTGCAGGTCGATGCGGCGAAGACGGCGCTCGACGTCGCGGGGCGCACTCTCGACGCCATGCGCTCGGATCGCGACGTGATCGCGCAGCAGATGAAGGAGGGCGCGGTGCTGGCGCCCGGCGCGGGGCGCGTGCTTCGCGTGCCCGTGTCGGAAGGGTCGGTGATCCTGCCGGGAGAAACGATCGCAACCATCGCCGAGGATCATTACATCCTCCGCCTGCAACTGCCGGAGCGCCACGCCCGCTTCATGCGCGCCGGCGACGTGGTCCAAATCGGCGCGCGCGGCTTCGCCGAGGACGGCGCGCGGAGCGAGGGGCGCGTTCGCCTCGTTTATCCGGAAATCCAGGGCGGACGCGTCATCGCCGATGTCGAGGCGCCCGGGATCGGCGACTATTTCGTCGGCGAGCGCACTCGGGTCTATGTCGCGACCGGCGAGCGGAGCGCGATCATCGTCCCGCGCGCCTATGTCTACCGCCGGGCCGGCATCGATTTCGTTAAGCTCAAGAACGGCGTCGAAGTCGTCGTGCAGCTCGGGTCCGGCGATAGCCAATCCGTCGAGATCCTTGCGGGTCTCAAGGACGGCGACGAGATCGTCACGCCATGAAGCTCGGCATCTCCGGGGTCCTCACCCGCACCTTCATCAACTCGCCGCTGACGCCGCTGCTGCTGTTGGCTGCGTTGGTTGCGGGCGCCATCGCGCTTGTGTCGCTTCCGCGCGAGGAAGAGCCGCAGATCAGCGTGCCAATGGTCGACATCATTGTTCCGGCCAACGGCTACAAGGCCGATCAGGCCGTCGAACTGGTGACTCGTCCGCTCGAGGGCATCATCAAAGGCATCGACGGCGTCGAGCATGTCTATTCGCAGACCAACGACGACAGCGTCGTGGTGACGGCGCGCTTTCTGGTCGGCACGGATCAGGATGTCGCGACGCTGCGCGTGCACGAGAAGATCAGGGCGAACATCGGCGATTTGCCCAAAGGCATTCCGGAGCCGCTCATCGTCGGCCGCGGCATCAACGACGTCGCCATCGTCACGCTTACGCTTTCGGCTGCGCCGGACCAGGCGTCCCGATGGACCGACAACGGGCTCTTCCAGGTCGCCGAAGAATTGCAGCACGAGCTCGCTAAGGTCGACAACGTCGGCGCAGCCTACATCGTCGGCGGCAGCCCGAATCAGATTCGCGTCGAGCCGGACCCCGAGCGGCTGTCGGTTTTCGGCGTCACGTTGAACCAGCTTGTCGACAAGATCTCCAACGCCAACCGCTCGTTCCAGGTCGGCGCCTTTCGCGATGGGGGCAAGTCGCTTCCGGTCCTCGCCGGCCAGACGCTTCAGGGCGTCCCGGATATCGGTCTCCTGCTTTTGACGACGCGGGACGGACGACCGGTCTACGTCAAGGACGTCGCCGATATCGTCGTCGGCGCCGCGGAGCCCGAGCATCGCGCCTGGATGATGACGCGCGCCGCGAATGGCGAACTCCGGCGCAGCCCTGCGGTCACGCTCGCCATCGCCAAGCGCAAGGGAGCGAATGCGGTGGCGGTCGCTGACGACGTCTTGCGACGCCTCGAGATCGTCCGCGGCCGCGTCATCCCGGCCGGCGTCGACGTCGCCGTCACGCGAAACTACGGGGAAACCGCGACCGAGAAGGCGAACGAGCTCCTCTTCCACCTCGCTCTCGCGACCGTCTCGATCGTGGCGCTCATCACCGTCGCCATCGGCTGGCGGGAAGGCCTTGTGGTCCTGATCGTCATTCCAACGACGATCCTGCTCACGCTCTTCGCCTCCTGGATGATGGGCTACACGATCAATCGGGTCAGCCTGTTCGCGCTCATCTTCTCGATCGGCATCCTGGTCGACGACGCCATCGTGATCGTCGAAAACATCGCGCGCCATTGGGGGATGGGCGGCAAGCGCGATCCGGCCGAGGCTGCAGTCGAGGCGGTCGCCGAGGTCGGCAACCCTACCATCGTCGCGACGCTCACCATCGTCGCCGCGCTCCTGCCGATGATGTTCGTGAGCGGCATGATGGGCCCCTACATGAGCCCGATCCCGGCCAACGCTTCGATCGCGATGCTGTTCTCGTTCTTTGTCGCGGTGACGGTGACGCCTTGGCTGCTGCTGCGCTTTGCCGGACGCAGGGCCGCGGCTGGCATCGGCGACGGTCCTCACGGGGTCGGCGGGATGGGGCGCTTCTATGCCTCCATCGCCCGCCCGCTGCTGAAAGGGCGATGGCGGTCGAAGGTTTTCCTTCTCGTCGTCGGGGCCGCCACTGTCGCCGCTTGCGGGCTGTTCGCCACCGAGGACGTGCGCGTGAAGCTCCTGCCGTTCGACAACAAGTCGGAGATCCAGGTCGTTCTCGATCTGCCGCAAGGCGCGAGCCTGGAAGACACCGACCGGATGCTGACGGCGGCGGCCGAGCGCCTGAAGGACCTGCCCGAACTCGTCTCGATCCAGTCCTATGTGGGGACGGCGGCGCCGTTCAACTTCAACGGCCTCGTGCGCCACTACTACATGCGCGCCAATCCCGAGCAGGGCGATCTCTCGATCAACCTTCTCGACAAGAGCAAGCGCAACCGGGCGAGCCACGCCATCGCGCTCGACATCCGCCACAGGCTGGCGGACCTGCCCTTGCCGCCGGGCTCGGCGCTCAAGGTGGTCGAGGTCCCGCCAGGGCCGCCTGTGCTCTCGACCTTGCTCGCGGAGGTCTATGGTCCGGACCCGGAGAGCCGCCGGGCCCTCGCGGCGAAGGTCCGCAAGGCGTTCGAGTCGGTCGACTTCGTCGTCGACACGGACGACAGTTTCGGCAAGCCGTCGGACCGCCTTCGCTTCGCCGTCGATCAGGAGTCAGCCGAGTTCCACGGGGTCGAGCAGCAGGCGATCTACGACACGATCGCGGCGCTGATCGGCGGCGTGAAGGTCGGCTATTCGCAGCGCGGCGAAGGACTGAAGCCGATCGAAATCAGCGTGGCGCTGCCGAAGAGCGAGCGCACGCTCAATGAGCGGATCTTGTCGACACCGCTCCCGGCGGGCGGCACCGTGCGCCAGGGCGCCAATGTCGAACTCGGCGATGTCGTGTCGGTCAAGCGCGAGCGCGCCTCCTATCCGATCTTCCGCCACAACGGACGCTTCGCCGAGATGGTGACTGGCGACGTCGCCGGGCGCTTCGAGGCGCCGGTCTACGGCATGCTCGCGGTTCAGGACGCGATTGCGAAGATGGATTGGGGCAAGGATGGGCCGCCGGAAATCAAGTATCACGGCCAGCCTGTCGACGACTCAAAGCCCACGTTGCTGTGGGACGGCGAGTGGGAGGTAACCTACGTCACGTTCCGCGACATGGGCGCTGCGTTCATGGTGGCGATCCTCGGGATCTATCTCCTTGTCGTCGCCCAGTTCGGCTCGTTCCTGCTGCCGCTGGTGATCCTGGTCCCCGTGCCGCTGACCCTGATCGGCATCCTCATCGGCCACTGGCTGCTCAACGCGGCCTTCACCGCGACCTCGATGATCGGGTTCATCGCGCTCGCCGGCATCATCGTGCGCAACTCGATTCTGCTGGTCGACTTCATCCGGCATATCCGAGCCGAACAGGACATTCCGCTGCGCGAGGCGCTGATCAAGGCCGGCGCGACGCGGTTCAAGCCGATCGTGCTGACCGCCGCCGCGGCGATGATCGGAGCGGCCTTCATCCTGGCCGATCCGATCTTCCAGGGTCTGGCGATCTCGCTGGTGTTTGGCCTCGCGTCGTCGACGGCGCTGACGGTGCTGGTCATCCCGGCGATCTATGTCTGGCTGAGGGACGACGGGAGGCCGTTGAGGACGGATCCGCAAGAAGCGTCCGAGTGATCCCTGGCGACAGGGTTCGACTTTCACCGCGAAGGGCACGAAGGACACGAAGAACGACAGGGCTCCTGGTACGTTTTCGTGGTTCTTGGTGTTCTTTCTGGTGAATTCGTCTCGCTTGTCCCGTCGGCCAGCCTAAGACTCTCGGCTTAGGACGCGAGCGGCGCCTTGCCGTTGCAAAATGCGTTGTACAGGACGCCGATAACGATACGCGCCTTGTCGTCGGCGATGCTGTAATAGATCGTCTTGCCGTCCCTCCGGGCCGCGACGAGTCCCTCGAGACGCAGGCGTGCGAGTTGCTGGGAAACCGTCGACTGTCTGAGCGAGAGAAAGGCCTCGAGCTCGCCGACCGATTTTTCGCCGTCGAGCAGGTTGCACAGAATCATCAGCCGCGATTCGTGGGCGAGCGCCTTCAGGAAATCGCTGGCCTCCCGGGCGCTCTCCGCCATCCTGTCGATCTGCATCGCGCTCTTTGGGTCGGCCGTCGCCTGCGCCATCGCGTCCATCCCATCAGTTTCATACGTTTGAATATATTAGTATAAGGGAAATCCAGCGTTCGGCAAACATCGCGGGTCATCGCGGGTCAGAGCTGTCGCGGGTCAGAGCGAGTCGGAATCCGAGAGACCGCCGTTTTCCGCGCCCGCCCTGCAGGCGCGGTCGTTGACCGCGCCGTCGCCCTCGAGCCGCGCTGCGCCACAATTGTCGTCAGCAGCCGGCCCCATAGCTCAACCGTTCAGCTTCTCTCGCTCTGCGTCGCGAGCCCGATCACCCGCCGGCAATCGTCGCGCCGCCGTCGACGACCAGGATCTGGCCGGTCATGAACGCGCTTGCGCGGGACGCAAGATAGACGGCGGCGCCGGCGATCTCGTCCGGCTCGCCGATCCTTTTCAGCGGCGTCGTGGCGGTCACCGCTTTCAGCGTGTCCGGGTTCTCCCACAGGGCGCGAGCGAAGTCGGTGCGCACAAGTCCGGGCGCGATGCAGTTGACCCTGACATTGTGCCGGCCGAACTCGACGGCGAGATTGCGCGCCAGCTGGAAGTCCGCGGCCTTCGAAATGTTGTAAGCCCCGATCATCGGCGATCCCTTGAGGCCGCCGATCGACGACACGATGACGATCGAACCGTCTTTCCGCTCGATCATGCCGGGCGCCGCCATCTGAACGAGCCAGTGGTTGGCGAGCACATTGTTGTCGAGGATCTTGCGGAACTGATCGTCCGAGATGCCAGCCATCGGACCGAAGTACGGGTTCGACGCCGCATTGCAGATGAGCGCGTCGATGCGGCCAAAGAGGCGCGTCGTCTCGTCGACGAGATGGCGCAGCTCGTCCTTGGACGAGATGTTGGCCGCAATCGGCGTCGCCGCTTTGCGGCCGACGGCGGCGTCGATCTCCGCCGCCGCCGTGGCGCAGGCGTCGGCCTTTCGCGACGAGACGATCACGTTCGCGCCGTGCTCGGCGAGCCTTTGCGCGATGGCGCGACCGATGCCGCGCGAGGAGCCGGTGACGATCGCGGTCCGTCCAGTCAGGTCGAAAAGAGCGCTCAAGGTTGTCCTCCCGCTTTTCTGTGCTTGATAAACGCGGCAATCGCCTCCGCCAAGCTGAGAAACGGCTGAGTCCATCTTAATTGAAGCAGGAGCGCCGGACGTTTCTGCGCCAGGCCGAGGCGAGGCGCATGGGCGCGGCGCCGCTCGCAGAAATCTTCGGCGCCCGCGCGCTCTGCGCATCGCCCCCGGGTGCGCCGGGCGCCGGTCTTCGCCGCGGGCCTGCCGCAACAGGGAGCGGATACGAATTTCCGGCGCCGGGAGGCGCTCTCCGACGCCGGGTGCGACATCGAGGACGTCGCATCGGCGCCGCATCGGGCCGTACGGTACGCGATCGGCGGGATCGAGGCGTTCGCGGCGACGGCGCGAACCCGCAAGACGGAAAAAAGGGCGTCCTAGAACACGATGCGTTCCGATCGAATCGCGCTGCAAACCCTCACCCGGCCGCTTGCGCGGCCCCCTTCCCCCTGAGGGGGACTACGGGATGCAAACATCTCTTGCGGCTCGCTGCCGCCGTGCCCGACGCGCGGAGGGCGGCTTCCTCCCCCCTTGTGGGGGAGGATTGAGGAGGGGGGTCGGGCCGAACTCTGAAAGTTTGGAGCCCTTCCAATGCAAAATGAGAGGTGAGCGCGACCCCCCACCCTGTCCCGCCCCCACAAGGGGGGCGGGGACGCCAGCCGCCGTTGAGTGGAGCCCGACTGCTGCTACGAGATGTGTGCATCCCGTAGCGCAAGGGGGAAGGGGACGCCCCTCTCCCACCGGGAGGGGGAAGCCGCCATAGGGCGTCCGGGAGGACGCCTGTCCTTCGACAGGCTATGGCGGCAGGGTGAGGGTTAGCTGGCGCGACCCGATGTCATCAAGCGCCAGCAAACCGCTGACGACATCAGCGGCCAATCGAGGACGAAACGAACGTTTGACCGGAACGAGCAAGGAAAGGGCAGGGACAATGGATTTCGAATATTCTCCGAAGGTGCAGGACCTTCGCGCGCGCGTTCGCGAGGTCATGGAGCGGTACGTCATCCCAAATCAGACCCGCTGGCGGCGAGAGGTCGCGGGCGGTCTCAATCCGCTGCCGGTGGTCGAGGAGCTGAAGGCGATCGCGAAGTCGGAAGGGCTTTGGAATCTGTTCTTGCCGGGCCTGAAACCCGACGAACCCGGCACGCGGCTCACCAATCTCGAATACGCCCCGCTCGCCGAAGTCATGGGGCAGTTGCAATGGGCGTCCGAGGTGTTCAATTGCTCGGCGCCCGACACCGGCAACATGGAGCTTTTGCACCTGTTCGCCACACCCCGGCAGCGCGAGCGCTGGCTGAACCCGCTGCTCGAGGGCGAGATCCGTTCGTGCTTTGCCATGACCGAGCCGGATTCCTCGTCGTCGGACGCCACCAACATCTCGACCCGCATCGCGCTCGAAGGCGACATGTGGGTCATCAACGGCCGCAAGTGGTTCATCACCGGGGCGCAGCACGCGCGCTGCAAGGTGGCGATCGTCATGGGCGTCACCAGCCCCAACGCCGATCCGCATCGTCGCCAGAGCATGGTCCTCGTCCCGATGGATGCGCCCGGTGTGAAGGTCGTGCGCAATATCAGTGTGATGAACCATTTGACGCCGGAGGGCCATAGCGAGGTCGTCTTCCGCGATGTGCGCGTTCCGAAAGCGCATCTGCTCGGCGAGGAGGGAAGCGGCTTTGCGCTCGCGCAGGCGCGCCTCGGGCCGGGACGCATCCATCATTGCATGCGCTCGATCGGCCAGTGCGAGCTGGCGCTCGAACTGATGATCCAGCGCGCCCAGGAGCGCAAGACCTTCGGCAAGTATCTGCATGAGCATGGGCCCATCGCCGAATGGATTGCGCTGTCGCGTTGCGAGATCGAGCAGGCCCGCCTGCTGATGCTGAAGGCGGCCTGGATGATCGACACGCTGGGCGCCAAGGCCGCCGCGGCCGAAATCTCGATGATCAAGGCGATTGCGCCGCGCATGCAGACGACGATCCTCGATCGCGCCATGCAGACCTTCGGCGCGATGGGCCTGTCGCCCGACACGCCGCTGGCGGACCTCTGGACCTGGGGCCGCGCGCTCCGCTTCGCCGACGGACCCGACGAGGTTCATCTGCGCGCGATCGCAAGGCGCGAGATTGCGCGCAGTCGCAAGACCCTCGGCTCTACCGCCGCCTTCCTGACGCCGCCGCTCGAGACGGAGGAGGCGCGGCGCGGCTGACGACTCGGCTTGAGCCTACGACGAACAGGCGTGCCCGACGCGCAACGCGCCGGGCCCGCCGGCTGCATTCGAAGCCTCGCGAGCCGAGTTGCAGAGCTCTTTTCCGCGAGGCGGTTGCGCGCGGCTTGGCCGCGGCGGCCGATCAATGCTTCAGTTTCTTGAGGCAATCGGCAGCAGCCATCGCGGCGCTCCTGGCGGCGGAGGCGGTCAGTTGGCCGGAACTGACCCTGTTCATGGTCACGCTCCTCACGATCGCCCTGGCGTCAACGCCTGGCCCGAGCTGCCCGACGGCGGCGGCGTAGATGGCGGATGACTTTTTTGGCAGGCCGCCCGCGCAGGCGTCCGCGGCCTGGCGATCGGCAAGGGCAGGCGACGAAAGAACGGCAAGCGCAAGGCCGAGTTCGAGAGGGCGCATCGGTCATCCTGTCGTACGGTTGTCAAACCGAACCCTACTGTGCGGAGGAACAAGACGCGAGGGAGAAGCCGGAGAGCGTGAACGAAGGATTGCGCCGGTTGCATTCGACCTTGTGGCGCGGAAGGAGGTGGGGTGGTGCCGCAAGGAGGAATCGAACCCCCGACCCCATCATTACGAATGACGTGCTCTACCAGCTGAGCTATTGCGGCGCCGTGCCGGCCCCCGCAATGGAAGCGCGCGTTCGGCGTCGCTGTCTATGCCAATTCCCTCGGCTTTGGCAATAGGTCCGTCCGATGCCGAACCGATCGGAGCGGATGAACGTCGACCGCGTGAGGCGGTCCGCGCGCTGAGCGAGACCGCCCGGAAGGCGGCGGGCGCGACGGGTGATGGATCCGGACGTGACGATCGCCGGCTCGGGCCGCCGGATCGATTGACGGGCTTCCGAACCCGCTCCGCTACGGCGGTGGCCGTTTGGCCCGCCGGCTCGCTCGTGAAACGCACGCCGTTTTGGCCCTGTGCGAGCGGGAGCAAATCGCCCGGTCTGAGAAATCAATAAGAAAAACAATGGCTTGCAAATTATCACAGCATCATGCAGTGGGTTAAATACGGCAAAAATGAGGCAAAACGCCCTTCCGCGCCCGGTGCGAATCAGAATCTCGATGCCAAGCCCTTGGAATTGCTCAGTCGACGCCAAAAAGCGCCCGCGACCGGGATCTTCAGGGGGGCCGACGGTCGCGGTTCCCAGCTGCCGGCCAGGGTCTAGGCTCGAGCGCCAAGCTCCCTTAAGGTCGAGGCCTCGCCGGCCGGGTCCGGCGTTCACGGGAGAGGTGTGCGGTCATGACGGGACGGTTGGCCGGCAAGCTTGCGGTTCTGACGGCGGCGGGGGCGGGGATCGGCCGGGCGACCGCCGAGGCGTTTGTCCAGGAGGGGGCGCACGTCATCGCCACCGACGTCAATCCCGATGCGCTCGCCGGGCTCGACGCCGACCGGCGCAAGCTCGACGTCCGCTCGAGCGACGAGGTGCTGGCCCTCGCCCGCGCACTGGGCCCAATCGACGTTCTGTTCAACTGCGCGGGCTTCGTCCATCATGGCGCCGCGCTCGACTGTTCGGACGAGGACTGGGATTTCTCGTTCGATCTCAACGTCAAGTCGATGCACCGCACGATCCGGGCCTTCCTGCCGGGCATGCTGGAGAAGGGCGGCGGCTCGATCGTCAACGTCGCCTCGGCCGCCTCCTCGGTGAAGGGCGTGCCGAACCGCTACGTCTATGGCGCGAGCAAGGCCGCGGTGATCGGCCTGACCAAGGCGGTGGCGGCCGATTACATCCGCCAGGGCGTGCGCTGCAACGCCGTCTGCCCCGGCACGGTCGAGAGCCCGTCGCTCGACGGCCGCATCGCCGCGCTCAGCCGCGCCTCCGGCCAGACGGTCGAGGCGGTGCGGCAGGCCTTCGTCGATCGCCAGCCGATGGGCCGGCTCGGCCGCCCCGAGGAAGTGGCGGCGCTCGCCGTCTATCTCGCTTCCGACGAGAGCGCCTTCACCACCGGGCAGGCCCACATCGTCGACGGCGGCTGGTCGATGTAGGTTCCGCGCGGAAACCGTAGCTTTCCGCGGGCGAGCCCGGCAGCTCGGCAGCTCCGCCCGATCCAGCCCGCCGCGGCTCTCCTATCACTCGAGGTTGGTGTGCCGCGCCCGCATCGTGTCGGCAGTCTCGCCGAACCGTGGCCTCAGTCTCAGGATCGCGAGTTCGAAGGCGATCATCTGAGCCGTCTCAAACAGGGAGCCCATCGGCAGCACCGAGAGCCTGCCCCCTTGGTCGTTGGCCATGGTCTGCGCGGGGATGACGGTCACGACGTCGACGTCTCGCGCAAGCTCGCCTTTCGGCTGAGCGGTGACGAGCGCGGTCTGTGCGCCAGCCGAGCGGGCAATGCCGACCAGCGCGCGGGCGGTGGCGAGGTCGCCGGGGCCGGCCGAGACGATCAAGAGATCGCCCGAACCGACTGCGGGCGCCGTCATGTCGCCCCAGACCGCGACGTTGCGGCCCATATGGAAGAGCCGCATGGCGAAACCGCGCATCTGCAGGCCCTCGCGCCCGAGGCCGAAGACGACGACGCGCCGGGCCGCGACGATTGCTTCGATCAGCCCGTCGAGCACGTCCTCCGGCATGGCGGCGAAAACGTCTTCGAGGTCGTTCAATGCGCCCTTCGCGAGCGCGCGCAAGGTCTCCGTCATCATTGCCTCCCTTTTCCCATCCAAGCCAATTCGATCCGCGCCGCCCACCAGGTTACGTCGGCGACGGGCGGGACGCGAATCTCAACAACCTGCCAGCCGGCGCAAGTCCCGATGAAAGATCGACGATCGGCCCAATAGGACGGGTGCGCTCGACGGAACCAAATTCCGGATTGCGGCGTTCATGGCGCATCTCTTTGCCGAGCGAGGAAGCTATGCAATACCGGGTGCAATTTCTCGACAAGCTTGACAACGTCCTTCGCGAGATGAACGCCGACGCCCAAAGCGCCGGACGCGCCTTCCTGTGCGCGGGAGGCGACGTTTGGCCACCTCACGCCATCCGGGTCCGCATTCTCGACCGGGACGGGCGCGCCTCCGTTTCCAAGCCGTGGCGCGCCCGGGCCGCGTAGTCCGACGAAAGTTCTGTGGCACGCTGGAGGCTCCCCTGGAAGGGCGGAGGGCGTCTCGAGTGTCAATGATCTTCGAAAGGGACCCCGGGTTTGCATTGAATAGGGACCCCTGCTTGTGAAGGACGCGGACGGCAGCGCTCGCCCCGGCGGAGCTGGTCGGGGTTGCGCAGCCGGGGCGAGCGCGGGTTGGCGGGGAACGGTAGTTTGGAACGTTGCGCGGGTCAGTGTCGGCCGAAGCCGCGCAGCGGAACGATTGCCTGGAGTTCAGTGAGGTCGAGGTCGCAGATCGCCTGCAGCGCCTCGGCGGTGGCGCTGTCCTGGAGGTTATCTGGCAGGGCTTGCAGCCGGGCGGCATAGTGACCCTGCAATGTGATCAGCTCGGAGATAGCGTCACCCCAACGCTTGGCGCGACTGCGGTGATCAAGGGTTCGCCGCATCCGGGCTGCCGGTGTCCCAGAGGCCCGAGCAACCCGACAGCGCGCCTGGCGCTCGGCGTCGGTCATCGGGCGCTCGCCGATCGACTTGCGTGGCGTAGTCCACTCCGAAGCGTGACGTCACGAATTCCCGGTCATGCGACAACGCTCAGGCGCGGTTGTTGAAGCGCCAGCTCTCGTTGCCGGTTTCGACGATGTCGCAGTGGTGGGTCAGGCGGTCGAGCAGCGCGGTCGTCATCTTTGGATCGCCGAACACGCTCGGCCATTCGCCGAAGGCAAGATTGGTGGTGACGACGATCGAGGTTCGTTCGTAGAGACGACTTATGACGGATGTTCCCCGTTCCGTTGCTCGCTCATGGAGGGTTTATAGATTGAAATCAATAGGTTGGGGCGACTTTAGCGTTTGATATGTAGCCACCAATGTAGACATATTTCTCTTGCCAGGCTGGGTTTTGTGGCTGACATGTATAGCCATAATGTTCGTCGACAGCTCGGTCACCCGCCTCAGCGGCAAGACCTACACCCGCCACCTGCTGCGCGAGACCTATCGCGAGGATGGCAAGGTCAAGCATCGAACGCTGGCCAATCTCACCCACGGCAAACCGGAAGAGGTGGAGGCGATCCGGCTGGCGCTGAAATACAAGGGCGATTTGGGCCGCATGCTGGCGTCCGCCGGCCAGAGCGGGCCGGAGTTGAGGCAGGGTCCGTCGGTGGGGGCGGTTTGGGTTCTGTCACAGTTGGCGAGCGAACTCGGCGTCGTCGCCGCCCTGGGCTCCGATCGGCAGGGCAATCTGGCGCTATGGCAGGTCATTGCGCGTGTGCTCGATCAGGGCTCGCGCCTGTCGGCGGTTCGGCTGGCGGGTGGCCACGCCGTCGGCGCGGCGCTGGGCATGGTCGGGTTCGACGAGGACGGCCTTTACGACAATCTCGATTGGCTGGCTGACAACCAAGCCGAGATCGAGAGCCGGTTGTTTACTCAGAGAGACCCGGCCTCGGCGCCCGACGTCTTTCTCTACGACGTGACCAGCACATACCTCGAAGGCGAGCACAACGCCTTCGCCGCGTTCGGCTACAACCGGGATCGCAAGTCGGGCAAGCGTCAGATCGTGATCGGCCTCATCGCCGACGCCGACGGTCGCCCGCTGTCGATCGAGGTCTTCAAAGGCAACACGCCCGACGTCAAGACGTTCTCTTCGCAAATCAACAAAGCCGCCGCCCGTTTCGCGGCCGAGCGGGTCACCTTCGTCGGCGACCGCGGCATGATCAAAGCCCCGCAGCGCGCCGAAATCACCGCCGCCGGCCTTCATTATATCACCGCCATCACGAAAGCGCAGATCGACGGCCTGATCGCCGCCGGCGTATTGCAGATGGACCTGTTCGAGGACACGCTGGCCGAGGTCGAGGGCTTGGACGGCGAGCGTTATGTGGTGCGCCGCAATCCCGCCCGCGCCGAGGAGTTGGCGGCCTCGCGAGCCGACAAGCTGACGACGCTGCAAACCGCGGCCGAAACGGCCAACGCCTACTTGAACGAGCATCCGCGAGCGGCGGCGAAGACGCAACTGGTCAGGCTGAAGGCCAAGTCCGAGACGCTCGGCCTCGACAAGCTCGTCCAGGTCGCCGAACAGGAGCGGCGCGTCGTCGTCACGGTGGACGAGGCCGCATCGACCGAGGCGGCGCGCCTCGACGGCTGCTATGCGCTACGCACCGATTTGCCAAAGACCGTCGTCGGCAAAGAGATCGTGCACGACCGCTACAAGGACCTTGCCCAGGTCGATATCGACCAGGCATGGCGGCTCTCAAGAACTCCGTGGCGGGGGCGGCGGCGCTGTCGGCGGGTTTCGGCGGCAGGCGGCGCCAGGGCGGGGGGGGGGTGGCCCGGATCGCCTTCAATGCCTCGATCGTCCCGGGTTCGGCGCGCACGAGCACGGCGCGTTTCGAGCCGGAGCCGACGTTGCGGCAGGATAGGCGTCCCTTTTGGACCCAAGTGTAGAGAGTCGGCTGCGGCATGTCGATCTCTTCGGCGAGCTCGCGGATCGTCCATTCGTTCTCCAGACCCTCGATTTGCGGCGGTCGCCGACGATATTTGATCGTCTCCGCGCCCGATTTGAGCAGGAGATGATGAACCATTTGCGCACTGAAGGTGTCGCGACGCTTGGCGGGCCGCCATCCTTCGGCATTGAGGATCTCGGCGATCCTCCCGCATTCGAGGCCTTCGCGGCGCAGCTCCGCGGCGCGCTCCGTCAACGCTGCGTGAGTGCTCAGCGACGCGACCCGAGCGACGGGACGCGTCAGTTCGTGCGCCGTGTGGACGCCGCCATGCCAATGACACTCGACACGAACCTTTTCCGTGGCGCCGACCACCTCGACCAGAACCCGTTCGACGAGCAGGCGCACGATGGTCTGGCGCTCGGCTTGCGTCGTTGTGTTGGCGCGCCAGAGCGCCGGCAGATCCTGTGACAGATCGCGGATCGCGGCCAACTCGGCTGCAGAGGGAGCCTCCTTGCGCCCGCGCCTGGCGCGCTCATGCTCCGCCTCGAGACGGGCCTGCTCGGTCAAGGCCTTTTCCCAGTCGCGCTCGAGCGTGCTGATAAAAGTCGCCATTATGTCTGGCTTGATGCATGGAACGAGCGCCCGTCACACTGTCGAATCGAAGCGCAAGTCTCGCTCAGCCGAACGCCGCAGGCGAGGTGGGGGCGGTGTACCGGTCACAGACAACCCACGCCATCCGCGGTCCTCACGTCCCTCCGCGATTCCCAAATCCCCCAGCCGCCGCCAGCAGCGCCGCCGCGACGGCCGGCAGGGTGAGGGCGTGAACGCCGAGCGCGCCGTACGCCACCGCGCCCGCAATTCCGCCCGCGACGATCCCGACCCAGAGCGCCAGGTAGGGCCACGGCGCCGCAGCCGGCCCTGCCCCGGTCAACGCGTCGGCGAGCGACACGCCAAAATGGACCAGCGCGCCCGTGACGTAGGTGAGCCCCGCCTTCCCTCCCGCCATAGGCGGAATGCTATTCTGCGCCCCCATCGCGACGGCCATGAGGGCGCCTGCCGCCAGCGCCGGCAGAGGAACCCAGCCGGCGAGCGCGAGAAGTGTTGCCTCCAACGTCAGGATCGCCGGGCGGCGCCACAGCCCCACGCCGCTCGCCATTAGGCGCCCGACGACGACGCCGAGCGTGAACAGCCCGACGATCGTCGCCGCCGGCCAGGCGCCGGACCAGAGCGTCTGTCCCGTGCGGATCGCGAACTGCGTCGAGTTCCCGCTCATGAACGACACGAACAGACTGCCGAGGATCAGGAAGCCGATCGCATCGACGAAACCTGCAAGGGCGAGCAAGCCAATCGCCAGCATCAGGTCGTCGCGGTCTTCCGGGCTCACGCGCGCTCCCTTTGTGCCGGGTCCGTGGGCATCGCATAGCGCGCCTTCAGATCGCGCTCGACGCCACGGTTTCGACCCGCGAGCCTTAATCGGGCTCGCGTAGAGAGCCAAGCGCCTCGAGCCTGGATGGTTTCGTTTCGACCGCGAATTTTCGCAGCGGATTGCCAGCGTTCGAGCGGCCGGTGTCCACGCGGACTGCGTGAAACTGTCGGGACCCTCCGTCAGAACTCGGTCCATGCCTCATTCGCAGCGGGGGCGACTTTCGCCCGGGGCTTCTAGTCTCTTCCGATTGCCCTCGGCGCAGCGCGGCCCGCGAACGCGGATTTCGGCGTCGATGCGCGTGGCGTCGCGTTCGTCGGGCTGCGGAACGCGTGCGGGGCGACGCGCTCGAGCTCCTGACGCAGCCCGGCCTCCGCGCCGCCGGTGACCTTGTATTTGCCGACCAGGCCGGCAAGTCCCTCGGCTTTCAGGGAGAGGTTCTGAACGGCCGCCGTCGTTTCTTCCACCATCGCCGCATTGGCCTGCGTCACAGAATCCATCTCGCCGACCGCCTTGTTCACCTCCTCGAGAGCGGTCGACTGCTCCTGCACGCCTGCGGAAATGCCTCCGACGATCTGGGCGATTTCGAGCACCTGGGAGACGATGCGCTGCAAAGCCTCGCCGGTGCGCGCAACGAGCGTCGCGCCTTGCTCGAACTCTTTCCTCCGAGGTCCAAATCAGCGCCTTGATTTCCTTGGCCGCCTCCGCCGACCGCTGCGCCAGCGCACGCACTTCCGAAGCGACGACAGCGAACCCTCGTCCCGCGTCGCCGGCTCGCGCCGCCTCGACCCCGGCGTTCAGCGCGAGCAGGTTGGTCTGGAACGCGATCTCATCGATCACCCCGATGATCTGGCCGATCTGTTTCGACGAGTCGTCGATGGCGCCCATCGCCTGCACGGCCTCGCGCACCACGGCGCCGGTCTTCTCGGCCCCCTCCTTGGCCTCGCCCACCACGTCCCGCGCATGGACGGCGCTTTCCGCCGTGCTCCGGACTGTGGCGGTGATCTCCGCCAGCGCCGCGGCCGTCTCCTCAAGACTCGACGCCTGCTGCTGCGTGCGGTGCGACAGGTTCTCCGCCGCCGAGGAGATGTCTCTGGTTCCGCCCTGAATCGCGTAGGCGCTGGCGTCGACGGCCAATATCGACTGTTCGAGCGCATTGAGGGCGGTGTTGAAATCCGCGCGAAAGGGTTCGAAAGCGTCAGCGAAGGGCGTGGAGAAACGCTGCTGCAAGTCGCCATCGGACAGGCGGGCAAGTCCGGCGCCGATCTTGTCGAGGAACTCGGCGCGACCGGTAACGTCCGTCAAAAAGTTGACGATCCTGATCACACGGTGTTCCGCATCGAAGATCGGAGCGTAGGTCGATTGGATCCAGATCTCCTTGCCGCCCTTCCCAATGCGCTTGAGTTCCTGGTCGATATATTCTCCTCGGTTCACTCTGCTCCAGAATTCGCGGTAGGCCTCGGACTGCGCGGTGGTCGGATCGACGAATATACTGCGATGGCGGCCCTGGATCTCCTCGAGCCGATAGCCGGCCGTCTTGAGAAGATTCTCGTTGGCGGTCAGGATCGTACCGTCGGGCGAGAATTCAATGATGGACTGGGCGCGGGAAATCGCGTCCATCTTGCCCTTGTCTACCAGAGCCTGCATTTTCGACGCCGTCACGTCCATCGCGACCTCGACGACCTTGAGCACCTTTCCCGATCCGTTAAGCACCGGATTGTAGGAGGCCTGGATCCAGACTTTCCGGCCGCCCTTGCCGATGCGCTTGAACTCCCCGGCGTTGAACTCGCCGCGCCCGAGCTTGCTCCAGAATTCGCGGTATTCCGGTTTCGCCGCGTAGCCCGCGTCGACGAACAGGCTGTGATGCCGGCCTTTGATCTCCGCAAGCTCGTAGCCGAGGATCTTGCAGAAGTTCTCGTTGGCCGTGATGATCTTGCCGTCAGGAGAAAACTCGATCAGGGCGAATGCCTGCCCGATGGCGTTGAGAACCCGCTTGGAGTTGGTTCCCAAATCGAAGGACATCATGGAACATCATCCTCGTTAAATCGTGGAATTGAACCGAGCCTTTAGGACGAGTTCGCATGCCGGAACGGCGAGACGCACTCGCCATCGCGCAGAACTGGTCCAGGGTCTTTCTTGGGCAAGGCAACGCTGAGGCGTCATGCCGCAAGCGTGCGTCGAACTCTTGAAATAGAGTTATTGTCGGGTCTAGAGCGGTTTCCCAGCGAAATAAATCGCGGGGGAATTCCCAAATCAGGGCTGTTCATGATTCATGGGCTCCGCCGCGTGAAGGAGGCGGCGGGGATGGCGCTATCCGAAGATCTTCGCACACGTGTGGTGGAGGCTGTTGTGGCCGGCGGCCTGTCGCGCAACGCGGCGGCCAAGCGTTTCGGGGTCAGCATCGCCAGCGCCATCCGTTGGGTTTGGCGCTTCCAGGCCACCGGCGAGATTTCCCCGGCGCCGACGGGCGGGGATCGACGCTCGGACCGCATTGAGGCGCATGGCGATTATCTGCTTGGCCTCATTCGTCGTCAGCCGGACATCACGTTGTTGGAAATCCAGGAGCGGTTGATCGCCAACTGCAGCGAGCGCTTTTCTTTGTCGGTGATCTGGCGCTTCTTCGATCGGCACGAGATCACATTCAAAAAAAAACCGCGCATGCCGAGGAACAGCAGCGCCCCGATGTTTTGAAGCGGCGCCAGGAGTGGTTTGGGGCGCAACTCGATCTCGATCCGAGGAAGCTCGTGTTCATTGACGAAACGGGGGCTTCCACCAATCTGGCGCGCAAGGGCGGACGATGCCGGCGCGGTCGACGACTGCGGGTCGGCATTCCGCATGGCCATTACAAGACCATCACGCTCGTCGCCGGCCTACGCCTTTCCGGTCTCGTGGCGCAAAAGGCCTACGACCGGCCGATGAACGCGGCCACGTTCGAGGACTGGGTGGAGAAATGCCTCGCTCCCACGCTCTCGCAAGGCGACGTCGTCGTCATGGACAATCTGTCGAGCCACAAGGGAGCAAGGGTCGAGCAACTCATCAAAGCCGCCGGAGCCGAGTTGCTTTATCTGCCGCCTTACAGCCCCGACATAAATCCCATCGAAAAAGCCTACTCAAAGCTCAAGGCCTTCCTGCGCAAAATCGCCGAGCGAACCGTCACAGGCCTCCTGAACGCACTCGAAGCCTGCGCCGAAATCTTCAAATCTGACGAATGCGTGAATTACTTCAGGTCCTGCGGATACGATACGGATTGATCGGAAACCGCAATAGCGCATTTATCCTGGTACGGTCTGAAGAATTTATTAAACGCGGCGGCTCCTCGCGCTTTTTTCGACCTTCGTCGAAGAGATCGCGCCGAGCCGTTTGGCTGCTTCGAAGCGGTCAGGCGGGGCTGGCCAACGGGCTGGCCAAAACCCTTGGCTTCCCCACCTATTGCCGGCTTGAACCGCGGCGCGCGTATGCGTCGCACAGGCTTCGCGGATTGAGGTCTCAGCTTTAGCGAGCGGCGCGATCCCTCCTTCGCCCCCCAACTCGGAGGCATCGGAGGCAGGGTGGTCGCGTCGCTTCGATGGGTCGACGCGGACGACTAGAGCTGGACGAGCGCCCTAGACCCGACGGATGGCCTGGCGTTCGGCCTGCGTAAGCGCAAAGCGCCGCCGATCGCGTTATGACAAATGGCCAGCGATTGCCAGTCGGCGCCCGCCAACGCGTCCAGATCGCCGTTCATGAGAGCGGCGATCAGGGCGGCGCCTTGCGCGTCGCAGCAATGCATGACGGCCTCGTGGTTGCGATCCTGGTCAACGACCACCCAATCGCCGCCTGCGTCCCGGCAGGTCGAGTATCGCGAAAAACTGCTCAATGTCCTCAAGCCCCCGGCAGCGTACGAACGCCAAGTCAATTCCCCGTCGACTCAGCCATTTTTTTGACTGCCATGGCAAAGTCAAGAAGTATTCTCTAGTTAACTGTGTTAATCTGACACATCTGGCGGAGCTTTCCCCAAAAATGGGGGAGATCCCGCATCGTAATCAGGACGCCGTGTCGCCCCCCTGATGCACGAGTCTGGCCGGGTTACCGCGCCAGCGCGAGCCGACCGGAGTGATCTCGCCCTTCATCAGGAAGGAGTCGGAGTCGAGATGGGTCCGTGCGCCCATCGTCACGCCGTAATGAACAAGGCATCCCACGCCAACCGATGCGTCAACTCCGATGCGGACGATGTCCGACTTGAACACACCCTCTTCCAGCGAGTGGGCCTGGACGATGCTCTCCTCGTTGAGATTCGCCTCGTCGCCGATCTCCACCAGAGTCCGTTCCGAAAGGATGCAGCCGTCGTCGAACACTCGCTTGCCGACCTTGACGCCGAGCAGCCGCATGATGGCGTTGCGCATCGGCGTGCCGGCGAACGCGCTCGTCAGCAAGTTGTCCGACAGCTTCCAATATCGCTCGACCCGCCAGAATGCCGGATCGTAGACGGTCGCCGTCTCCGGAGTGAGCCGGCCGAAGCCGATCGAGGCGCGCTCGATCACGATGAACGCTGCGACTGTGAGGACGAACAGCGCGCCCGCCGCGACAATCATCGCCGGCACGTTATTGACGCCGTAGACAGCCGCCGTCCAGCCGAACACGTAGACGGCCAGGAACACCATCAGCCAGCGCGAGGCGACCAGGCCGCAGATCGAGGCGAGATTGAACCAGGTCTTGCGCGCGAGGCGGCGCGCCCGCTCCTTCGCGCCGATCGCCGCCAGCATGTCAAGGTCGCGGGCGCTGGCGCGCGGGATCTCGAAGGCGGGCGAGCCCAAAAGCCCGACATTTTCGCGCACCGGCCCGTCGATCGGCGCCATGACCTTGGTCGCGAACATCACGTTGTCGCCCGTGCGGGCGCCGGGCGGCACATAGACCATGGTGCCGAGGAAATTGTTCTCGCCGATGCGGCATTGGCCGAGCCGAAAGGCGCGGCTCGACATCGTCAGGTTGCCGAGCCACAGGCTGTCGGAGGCGACCGTGTTGGCGCCGACTGAGCAGAGGAACGGATTGTCCTGGCCCTGCTCGCTGCCGAAGTTCGAGCCGGTTTCAACGCCCAGGCCGAGTTTCCAGCCGACCCAGCGCAGGTAGGGCTCGATGAAGATCGAGTCGCCAAACATCAGGTTGAAGAAGCGCGAGTTGCTGACGGTCTCGACGATCTGCTGCATGCCGTGGTGGAAGCCGTAAAGCGGATAGACCTTGCCCTCGACGAGGAACAGGTTGGCGAGCCGCGGAACGGCGAAGATGGCGAGTAGCCCCGCGATCAGCGCGCCGACCGTTACGGCCAGCGCCGTGCCGGCGGCCATCGGCAGCACCGCGAACATTGCGTCCCAGGGCCTTAGCGCCAGGGCGTCGTCGCCTTCGGTGAGTGCGTTCATCAGATAGATCACGACCGCTTCGGCCAGCGCGCCGGCGACGGCGATGACGAAGGCGAGCCGCAAGGCGGTGAAGAGCGTGCGCCGGACAGGCCTCGCCGGCATCTCGTCAGCGAGGCGGAACGTCGTCGCCGTCTCCTCGGCGGGCGAGCCGGCGTAGCGCTTGCCGGTCGGCACGCTCTGGCCGCGCTGCAACGACGAGGCATGTCCGAGTTCGCCGAAGTCGCCGACCGTCGAGCCGATCTCCAGCACACTCTGCTCGCCGACATAGGCGTTCCGGCCGATTCGGATCGCATCGAGGTGGATGCGGTTGCCGTAGGCCACGTAGCCGGGCAGGAGCGCACTGCGCATGACGAGCGCATCCTCGCCGACTTCGAAGAGGTCGGCGGCGGCGAGGGGGACACTACGCGAAAGGATTGTCGCGTTGCGTCCGATCTTCGCGCCGAGCAGGGTGAGGTAGAGGGTGTAAAAGGGCGTGCCGGCAAACGCGACGGCGGGGGCCGAACGCGCCAGATTTTTGGCCGCCCAGAAGCGGAAATAGCGCGCGCTCCATAGCGGAATCTCCCCCGCGCGCACGCGGCCGACCAGCAGCCACTTGCCGAGGATGGCGAAAGCGTTGTGGCCGAAGAACCACAGGGCCGCGACCGCAAGCGCTCGGCCGTAGAGCAAGACTGGCTGGTCGACGGCCTCATAGACCCAGTCGAACGCAGCCTGGCCAGCGGCGACCGCGAAGGCGCCGACGACCGCATAAAACGCCGTCTGCGCTGCGCCGCAGGCATAATAGGCGAAGTTGGACGGACGATGCGCGGGACCGACGTCGAGCGGTTCCGTCTCGGCCGGCCTTTCGGCGTCGAGCGTGCTGGCGAGCCGGCGGATCGTCGGGTTGGCGTAGACGTCGCGCATCGCGACCTGGAGCGACGGGTCGAGCTGGCGCACGCGGGCGCAGAAGCGCGCCATGAGGAGCGAGTGCGCGCCATATTCGGTAAAGATGTCGGCGTCGATCGAGACCGCCTCGAGACCGAGCACGCCCCGGAGCGCCCGGCAAAGCTCGCGCTCGGTCTCTGTCTCGGGCGGAACGACCGTGTCGTTGAGCCGAAGCCGGGCCGACTTTGGCGGCGGCAGGAGCTTGCGGTCGGCCTTGTTGCTGACCAGCGTCGGAATGAACGGCAGGCGTTCGAGATAAGCCGGCGTCATGTAGGCCGGCAGGCGAGCGCGCATGTGGCCGACGATCGACGCCGGGTCCGGCGCGGCCGCGCCGTGTTTGACAGAATAGTAGGCCACGAGTTCGGCGGCGCCGGGCTCGGGCTCAAAAGTCGCCGCGACAGCTTGGGCGATCTCCGGGATCTCGATCAGGACCAACTCGATCTCGGTGAGCTCGATGCGGTAACCGCGCAGCTTGATCTGGGTGTCGATGCGGCCGAGATACTCGATCTCGCCGTCCTCGGTCAGGCGACCGAGGTCGCCGGTGCGATAGATGCGACCCGACCGATTGTTCGGCAGGGCGAGGAAGTCCTTGATGAACTTCTTCTCGGTCAACTCCGGCCGGTTGAGATAGCCCTCGGCGACGCCGACGCCGGCAATGCCGATCTCGCCGGGCTCGCCGCGGACGACCGCCATGTCGTGCTCGGCGTCGAGGATCACGATCGAATAGGTCGGCAGCGGCTTGCCGATAGTTACGGGCCTGTGTGGATCCAGAACGCCGAGCGTCGCGGTGACGGTCGTCTCGGTCGGCCCGTAGCTGTTGAGCAGGGTGCGGCCCTGGCGGCTCCAGCGCTTGACCAGCGCGGGCGGGCAGGCCTCGCCGCCGATCAGGACAACACGCAGCAAGGGCAGTTCGCGATCGATCGAAGCGAGCAAGGTCGGCACGCAGGCGAAGCAGGTGACCGCGCGGGACTCGAGGAAGTCGGCGAGCTCCTCGCCGAACAGACTCGTCGGAGAGGCGTTCGGAACGAGCGTCCCGCCGGCGACGAGCGGGGCCCAGACTTCCTCGATCGAGAAGTCGAAGGCGATCGACATCCCCTGGTAGATCCGGTCTCCGGGGCGGAAGCCATAGGTTTCGGCGGCGACGCGGACGAAATTGCAGATGCTCGGATGGGCGATTGCGACGCCCTTGGGATTGCCGGTCGTGCCCGAGGTATAGAGGACGTAGCAGAGCGCCGCGCCTCGGCCGGCCTTCTCGGCCTCCGACAGCGGGGCGTCGTCGAAGCCGGCGATGTCGCCGCGGGCGCCGTCGAGCGTGAGCGTCGGCGTGGCGAGGCCCGCCAGCTTGTCGGCGAGACGCAAATGGGCGACGACGAGAGCGGCGCCGGCGTCGGCGAGGATGTAGCGCACCCGGTCGGCCGGGTGATTCGAATCGAGCGGCACATAGGCCGCCCCCGCCTTCATCAGGGCGTAGAGCGCGACATAGGCCTCCGGGCCGCGATCGAGCAGCACGCCGACCCGATCGCCCGGCTTGACGCCGCGAGCGCGGAAAAATCGCGCCATCTGGTTGGCGCGCTGGTCGAACTCGCGGAAGCCGAGCTCGGCGCCGTCTGTCGATACGGCGATCCGGTTGGAAAACCGGCGGCACGCCTCTTCCAGCACGTCGTCGAGCCGCTCGCCGAAGCGCCAGCGCAGCGGCGAGCCGTCGGCCAGAATGGAGGCGGGCTGCGCCTCCTGCAGACGGCGCAAATCGAACAACGGGTCGTGCTCGACGGCCTGCTCGCCAACGCCCAACGTCGGATTCAACATGGAAGAACGCCCGCCCAACCTCTTTTCGCGTCGGCGCCCGGTCCCTCGGGCGCCGTTCGCCGCTTGGGGGCCATCCGCCGCCGGCGCCTGGGAGCGCCATGCAGAATCAGGCCGACCATGGCGGCGACATAAGCGCTGGACCGGCTGAACGGCGGCTGAACGGGGCCGAGGCGACTCGCCGCACCGGCCGGGACGGGTTTGTGGCTGATCAAACGCGAAGACCGGAAAGAAGGCGCTGCAGCCCGAGCGCGGTTGAACCGTCATGCGCGATTTCGTGCTATTGCCGCGAGCCGCCGCCCCGTTCCGGTCCCCGCCGGCCCGCTACCCATCACTCGGCCAAGGATGACATCTGCGACCCCGGACACCGCCTCGCGCCGAACGGCATTGCGCTTGCATGCGCCGAGCATTCGACAGGTCCGCCTCGGCTGCGGGCTTGTGCTTTTCACCTACGTGACGCTGCACTTCCTCAACCACGCGCTCGGCAACATCTCGGTCACGGCGATGGAGGAGGGCCTGCGGGTGCAAAAGCGGATCTGGCAGTCCGTGCCGGGGGCGCTCGCGCTTTATACGGCGCTCCTGACCCATATGGGCCTCGGCTTCTGGGCGCTCTACCAACGGCGGCAGTTCCGCTGGACGGGCTTCGAGGCGACGCAGCTCCTTCTCGGACTGACGATCCCGTTCCTGCTGGCCGACCACGTATTCGGGACGCGGGTCGCCCTCAGCCTGTTCGGGGCCGAAAAGGACTACGCCCAGGAGCTCTACAAGTTCTCGTCGCCGGCGACCGGACTTCTCCAGGCGCTGGCGCTGATGATCGTCTGGGTGCACGGCTGCATCGGGATCCACTTCTGGCTCGCCCTCAAGCCGGTCTACCCGCGGGTGAAGAACCTTCTGCTGTCGGGCGCGGTGCTCGTGCCGACGCTGGCGCTGCTCGGCTTCGCCCAGGGCGAGCGGCAGATCCTGCCCCTCGCCGCCGATCCGGCCTGGCGGGCCGAGACCCTGTCGCCGGCGCATGTCGGGACGGCGGCGGACAACGCCCGGCTTGTTGCGGTCCGCAGCGATACGGTGATTTTCCTGGCCGGGACGCTGGCCGGCGTCCTGCTCGCGCGCGGGGCCCGCCGTTGGCGCGAGCGCTGGGTCGGGTCGATCCGGCTGACCTCTCCCGACCGGACGATTCGGGCGAAGCGCGGCCTGAGCGTGCTGGAGGCGAGCCTCCTCAATGGCGTCCCTCTCGCTCATGTCTGCGGCGGACGCGGGCGCTGTTCGACCTGCCGCATCCGCGTGCTCGGCGACCTCGGCGACCTTTCTCCGCCGGGCGAGGACGAGCAGGCGGTGCTCGACCGTATCCGCGCCGAGGCGGGCGTTCGCCTCGCGTGCCAGTTGCGGCCCGACCGCGACCTCGCCTTCCTGCCGCTGCTGCCGCCCCATGTGACGATCGCCGACCTCCGGCGGGGCCCCGCCCGCAGCGGCGAGGAGCGCTACGCGGCGGTGATGTTCGTCGACATGCGCGGTTCGACCCGACGCGCCGAGAAGCGGCTGCCCTACGACACGGTGTTCCTGATCAACCAGTTCCTGACCGCGGTCAGCCACGGCGTCATCGAGGCGGGGGGACAGCCGAACCAAGTGCTTGGCGACGGCCTGCTCGCCCTGTTCGGCCTCAAGTCTGACCCGGTCGAGGCCTGCCGGGCGGCGGTTGCGGCCTGCGCCGCGGTGTCGGCCAAGGTGGACGCGCTCAACGTCGCGCTGGCGCAGGGTCCGGTCGCGCCGGTCCGGTTCGGCGTCGGCCTCAACGCCGGCATCGTGATCGCCGGCGACATCGGCTACGAGCGGCACGCCCAGTTCACCGTGATCGGCGACGCGGTCAACGTCGCCGCGCGTCTGCAGGACATGACCAGGACGCTCGACTGCGAGGTGCTGATGTCCGAGGAGGTCTATCGCCGGGCCGGGCTGCCGCCCGACGCCTTGCCCGCGCACGAGGTCGACGCGCGCGGACGGGACGGCAAGGTCAAGGTGCGCGCGGCGAGGCGCGCGGCCGATCTCGAGCGGCTGATGGACGCCGTGACCCCAGCGGGATCGTCAAGCCCAGCTTGACAGTCTTCGGCGGCCTGGCAGGCTCTCGACGGGCCGCGACCCCCTGTTCATGCCCCTTAAACAGGCGTTTTCGGGGGCCACTTCGACCGGCGCTTTTCCTCCCGACCCCCGGACTTGATCCCGCTCCAGGGTCCATGACCGCCGTTTTCTGACCAGACCTCAATGAAATCAAGAGGATACGGCCTGAATTGGCCTCCAATCCGACGAGCGATTAAACGATTTCAAGGGGTTATGACGAGATTGCGGTTCGCGCGGAACCTCTAAACCCGCCCAGATCGGGACAGTCATCTCGCGTCGAAGCGGCGCTCGATTTCCTCGACCATTCCGGCGACCTTGGCGTTCGGCTGGGCGCGGCTGAACAGAAAACCTTGCACCTCCGTGCAGCCCAGGCCGGCGAGAAATTCGAACTGTTCGGCGGTCTCGACACCTTCGGCCGTTGTGCAAAGACCGAGGCTTTCCCCCAGGCTGGTGGCGGCCCGCACGATGGCGCAGCTTTCCGGGCGTCCAAGCATTTCCCGAATGAAGGACTGATCGATCTTGATCTTGTCGAACCGGAATGCGCGAAGGTAGCCCAAGCCGGAATACCCCGTCCCGAAATCGTCGAGCGCGATTCGCGCGCCGAGTTCCCGCAGCCGGCCGAGAATAAACAAATTTTGCTCGCTGTTACGGAGCAACACGCTTTCCGTGATTTCGAGCTCGAGCCGTTCCGGCGGCAACCCGGAGGCGCTGAGCGCCGTGACGACCACGGAGATCAGGCCCGTGCTGCGGAACTGGACTGGCGACAGATTGACCGCGACGCTGAGATTGTTCCGCCATTGCGCAGCGTCCGCGCAGGCCTGTCGCAAGGCCCACTCGCCAATCGGGACGATGAGGCCGGTTTCCTCGGCCAACGGAATAAACTCGTTCGGCGGCACGAACCCGCGCGTTGGGTGGTCCCACCGCATCAGCGCTTCGAAGCCCGAAACCTTGCGCTCCCTGAGGCCGACGATTGGCTGATAGTAGAGCTGAAGATCGCCGTTCTCCACCGCCCGGCGAAAATCGAGCTCCAAGCCTCGGCGCAGCTTCGCCTGATCGGCCATATTCGTTTCGAAGAAACGATAGACCCCGCGTCCGTCGGCCTTCGCGCGGTACATTGCGAGATCGGCGCGTTTCAGCAGGCTGGCCGTATCCGTGTCGCCGCATTCGAGGACGGAGACGCCGACGCTCGCGCTGAGGAAAACCTGGTGCCCGGCGACGTGGTTACAGGCTTCGACGGCCGAGATGATCGCCTGCGCGAGCGACGCAGCCGTCGTATGAACATCAATCGAGGTATGAACGACGGCGAACTCGTCACCGCCGAGCCGCGCGCAAAAGTCGCTTGTGCCGCCGACCACGTCCGTCAACCGGGCCGCCGCGGCCTTCAGGAATTCGTCGCCGACCGCGTGCCCTAGCGCGTCGTTGACGTTCTTGAAGCCATCGAGGTCGATGAACAAAAGGCTGAGCTGAGAGCCCGAATCCTTCGCGAATTGCTGCGCCGCGTTCAGTTTTGCGTCAAAGGCGAATCGGTTGGGCAGGCCCGTCAGCATGTCGTGATGCGCAAGATGCGCGATCTTCTTTTCCAGCGCGATCCTTTGCTCGAGATGCGTCATCTCGTTCAGAAGCGATTCATTGGCCTTTTGAATTGCAGCCTCGGCCCGGCGACGCGCCACCTGATTGTTCACTCGCGCCAGCACGATCGAAAGGTCGACGGGCTTCGTCACATAGTCGTTGGCGCCTGCTTTAAGGGCTTCGACGATGTCTTCCGACTGGGTCTTGGCGGTCACCATGATGACGGGCAAAAGCGACGCGGAAAATCGTTGGCGAAGCCGGCGCAAGACCTCCATGCCGTCCATCTCCGGCATCATCACGTCGAGAAGCACGACGTCGAAGGTCTGCTCGTCGACGAGCCTCAGCGCCTGCGCGCCGCAATCGGCTTCGACGATCTCGAACCCGCGTTTCACAAATCGGCGAGAAAGCAAGGTCCGATTGTCGGCGATGTCGTCGACGATGAGCAGTCTGGCCGCCGGCTGATTGCCCTGGTCCGCCCGTGGCCTCTGCGTTGGCCTGGCGAAGCTCCAGTTCCGCACGACGACGCGCGACTTGGTTATTCACCCGCACCAGCGCGGTCGAGAATTCGACAGGCTTCGTTACGTAGTCGTTGGCGCCGCTTTTCATGGCCTCCATGACGCCTTCCTGGTTGGTCGCGGATCACCATGATGACCGGCAGAAGGGAGGCCGGAGAATTTCTCGCGAATCCGACGCACAATCTCCGTCCCATTCATATCCGTGAGCGTCACGTCGAGAAGCACCACGTCGAATGTCTGCTCCTGGATGAGCCTCAGCGCCTCCGAGCTGCAATCGGATCTCGACGATCTCGAATCCGGCCCTCGGCAAACCGGCCCGACAGCGCCGCGCGAGTTGTCCGCGGCCCCGTCGACGATCAGTAGCCTGGCGGATGGAGGCGCGCGTTCGTCGACCGCCGCGCGCCGCGCCGTGGATGCCAAGTGGGCGAAGCCGGTCATCGGGGTTGCTTTCTTTCCGCGCCTCACGCCGCGGCGCGGAGGGGCGGCTCGACGGATTTGAGTCGCGCGGCGCGCTCGGCGTCTGGCGTCAAGGATGGCTGGAACGCGAATGGTGAATCGAGAGCCGTGGCCAAGCTCGCTGTCGACGAAAATATTCCCGCCCATCATCATGCAAAGCTTCTGGCTCAGCGCGAGACCCAGGCCGGTCCCTTCGCGCTTGCGCGCTTCGGCGGAATTCACCCGCTTGTAGTCCTGGAAAATCGTCTTCAAATCGTCCCTCGCAATGCCGATCCCGGTATCCCGCACCTCGATTTCGATCCAGTCGCCGTGATCGAGACGCAAGCGTCGGGCGGAAAGCTCGACCAGGCCGTTAGAGGTGAACTTCGCGGCGTTGCTCATCAGGTTGATCGCTGCCTGGCGCAATCGCAACTGATCGGAGGTCATGCTTCCGACATTGCGGCATCGACGCGCGTCAGCAAGCTGATTGCCATTGGCTTGCGCCAAGGGCGCCGCTGTCGCCGCGACGTCCTCGATCAGGCGCGCGACTGGAAAGTCGCCGATCTGCAATTCCATCTCGTCGGCTTCGATCCGCGTGATGTCGAGGATGTCGGTGACGAGCGACAGCAGATGCTTGCCGGCCGCGCGAATTTGCGACAGATCTTTTTCTCGCTGGGCGTCGCCGGACAGCGTCTGCGTCTTCTTGCAGAAGCTCGCTGTAACCAATGACCGCGTTGAGAGGGGTCCGCAATTCATGGCTCATCTTGGCGAGGAAGATCGACTTGTCGACGGCTCGCCCGCTCGGCATTGTCCTTCGCGTCGGCGAGCTGCTCGGCCGTCCGGCGATGCCGCTGGGCTTCGCGCTCGAGGGCCGATTCGGAGGTCAAGGAGGCGTCCATAGTAGATCGCCAGCCAAGCCATGTAGAGGGTTGCGCTGCTGACGGACACGATGCCGACATTCGACATCTGCTCCATGGGAATGCGGTTGGGAAGATCGCCGGCCGCGAACCAGACCGCGATAAAAGCCGCAACATTCAGGACGAAAATCGCCAGTACGCTCCAGGGGTCGGTCGCTGAGGTAGAAGAAGCCATTGGCAAGCGCGATCAGCAACCACGCCAGGAACGGCGAACTGACGCCGCCGTAGTTGTAAGCCCCAATCAAAGTCACCGCGATCAGCGTTTGAACCGAGACAATTGCGACCAGGGGCAGGCTTCCGGACACCCGCAGCACCAGGCAAAGCAGCCAGAAGACGGCGATTCCCGCTCCGATCAGCGGGACATGGAATCCTGGCGACGGATCCGCCACGAAAAGGAAGGCGACGATCGACACCCCGCTGGCCGGCCCGATGAGATGCGTGAACACGAACGTGCGCGCCCGCCCAAGCTCGGACTTGCTGAGCCGCGACCGCGCCGGGATAAACCAGTCGACAACCATAAACGCCGTGGAAAACATGACCTTGCGTCTCGGCGCCGCCGAATTCGGTTGAGTCCGACACGGCGTGACCAATTACTAAACGTATTACGATCGTCCGCAATGGCGTTTAATTCCGCAACGTCAACCAACTCCCAATCGCGTGGCCTGGTTAAATTAGTATAACGCGGTAGCGTCGTGAGCGCTATAAGTGCCTGCCTCATTCAGACACTAAAGTTTGATTACATTATTTGGGAAGACGCTAACGCGCGCGGAGTACCAACCCGACATTGGACTTCGAGTCCGCCAAATGTCGTTCAATGCCTCCCTGAAACCGATGATTGACTGGTTTATCCCGGACGACCTTCTTGTGGACCGCGAGATGCGCATCCGGGCTCGCTCCTTTATGATCAGCCACATCTTCGGGCCGATTCTCGGCAACGTCATTCCTGTCTATCTGCTGTGGGTTGACCCGAAGGACGCTGGAACGGACCTCGTTCTTGCGGCCTCCATCACCAGCTTTTGGGCCTATCCGTTCATTCTCAAATACACCGGCCGTTACACGGTTTTACCTTTCGTATCAATTCAGAATCTTCTCTTCGCGATACTGTGGGGCTGTTTCTTCTACGGGGGTCTATCCTCGCCATTTTTGCCGTGGCTTGTCACAGTACCATTGCTCGCCTTCTTTTATCTGGACGCCAGCGTCAAGAATTGCGTCACGATCCTGTTGCAGATAACCATGAGCCTCGCGCTCTTCATTGCGCTGTTCGCCCTCGGCGGTCATTTTCCGCAAACCATTCCTCTCGCCGACATGCAGGGCATCGGTCTCATTTCGATCATCAGCGCGTCGATTTACGTTTCGATGATGGCGCTCTTCTACGCGCGGATCCTTGGGTTCGCAAGGCGAATTCGAAAAAGAGGTGCGCAAGCATCTCGAGACCGCGGCTCAGCTGCGGCGGGCCGTGTCCGAAGCCGAGCGCGCGAGCGCGGCAAAGGCAGGTTTTCTGGCCAAGACAAGCCACGAACTGAGAACGCCGCTGAACGCTATCATCGGCTACAGCCAGTTGCTGCTCGAGGATACCGATCCCAGCGTCGATCCGCGCGGCGTCGACGATCTGCATAGAATTCACGACGCGGGCCGTCAGCTTCTGCGCCTCGTCAACGCGATCCTCGATTTGTCGAAGATCGAAGCCGGCAAAATGCAAGTCTTCTTCGAACTCGATCGACGTTGCGGCTCTATTGCAGCGCGTGGTCGATCGCTGGGACGGACGCCGAGGGATCGAAGGGCGCAAGATTTCGCTGCGAATCGAAAGCGGCTGCGTACGTGATCGAGGCCGACGCCGCGAAGCTCGAGCAAGTTCTCGACGCACTCATCGAAAACGCCGTCTGCCGTACGCCGGAAGGAGACGTGGAAGTCGTCGCCCGAGCGCCAGAGCTCGCCCACGGCGGGCGATGTCGTCGAGATCTCGGTGACGGACAGGGGCCCCGGCATCGCGGAGGCGCACGTGCCAAACCTGTTCGAGACCTTCAACAGCCGGGGCGATGTCAGCGCAAGCAAGTATGGCTGCGCCGGCCTCGGCCTGCCGCTTTGCCAACGCCTCTGCGGCCTCATGGGCGCTTCGCTGTCCGTGCGGAACGCTCCGGGCGTCGGCGCAGCGATCGTCGTCACGCTGCCGCGCCGCCGGATGGAAACAAAACGGGGCGGTTACCCCGCCGGAAATATCGCCAAAGCCGCCTGACCGGAGAGAGCCTGTGCCACGTATCCTGCTCGTCGAAGACAATGAATTCAACCGCGACATGCTCTCTCGGCGCCTTACGCGCGTGGGGTTTGAGGTCTTGTGCGCCGAAAACGGGCCGCAGGGCGTGCAAATGGCCCGCGAGGCGAAACCCGATCTCGTCCTGATGGATGTCGCTCTCGGCGCCATGGACGGATGGGAGGCGACGCAACTCATCCACGCGACTGCGGGGCTTCGCACGTTGCCGATCATCGCGCTCACGGCGCACGCGCTCGAGAGCGATCGCCGCCGAAGCATCGAGGTCGGCTGCTGTGATTTCGACACCAAGCCAGTCGATTTCGCCCGTCTGGTCGGGAAAATCAAACGCCAACTTGCGCCCGCGCCGGAACTCGTCGGCGCGCGCGCGATCGTTTCGTGAGAGGACCAAAAATGTTGAGCCATTCCAAAACCGCGCTGCCGCCGACCCTGACCGGCAGCCTGCGTGAATACCGCGTCGTCAACGGATCCGATCTGCTCAGGCGCATCGAGGGTTTCCGCGCGTGGCAAAACCAGCGCGTCGAGGAAGAGTTTTGGCCCTATTCTCGATCGACGGACGCCGGTCCGCGAACCGTCTGCACGGCCAGCGACGAGTTGGGCCGCAAGACGCAGGGCGTCAATTTCGGTTCGCAGGACTATCTCGGTCTGTCCGCCCATCCCGCGATCCGCCAGGCCGCGCATGACGCGATTGAACGTTATGGCGTCCACAGCGCCGGATCGCCGGCGTTCATCGGCAACACGACGCATTCGATCGCGCTGGAGCGAAAAATCTCAGGGTTCCTGGGCATGGAGCGAACGGTCTTGTTTCCGACCGGATTCGCGGCAGGCTTCGGCGCGATCAAGGGACTCGTGCGTTCGACCGACCACATCGTGATGGACTGTCTTGCGCATGCCTGCTTGCAGGAAGGAGCGGCCGCGGCGACGAAGCATGTCTACCTATTCCGGCATCTGGATACGGACTCGGCGCGCCGTTGGCTTGCGGAAATCCGCGCCAAGGACACGAAGAACGGAATCCTCGTCGTGACCGAAGCCCTGTTTTCGATGGACTCGGACACGCCGGACATCGCCGCGCTCGCGGAAGTCTGCCACGAATACAATGCGACCCTCATGGTCGACGTGGCCCATGATTTCGGCTGCATCGGGCAGGACGGTCGAGGCCACATCGGCCTGCAAAAGATGGTCGGCAAGGTCGACATCGTCATGGGCAGTTTTTCGAAGACGTTTGCGTCCAATGGGGGCTTCGTCGCCACGGGCTCTTCCGGCGTTCAACAATATCTTCGCTACTTCAGCACCCCGACCACATTTTCGAACGCCTTGTCCCCGATCCAGGCAGCGGTTGTGCTGAAGGCTTTCGAGATCATCGAGTCGGAGGAGGGACGCCAACGGCGCGACGCGCTGATGCGGAACATCCTTTCGCTGCGAAGCCAGTTGATCGCGTCCGGGATGGAGGTCTACGGCGATCCCTCGGCGATTGTCTCCGTGAAGACGGGCACCGAAGCGCTTGCCCGCCTCGTCAGCCGGCAGTTGTCGCATATGGGCCTGATCGCCAACCTTGTCGAATTCCCGGCCGTGCCGAGGGGAGCCGCGCGGTTTCGCCTGCAGGTCATGGCGAACCACGAGGAAGAGCAGGTCGTCAAGGCCGTCGACATCCTGCAGAACGCCTACCGCTCGGCGGCCGTCGAACTCGATGCGTTCGCAAATGGGGAGCGCCACGCGGTCGCCTGACACGACCCAGGCCGGCGGCGCGCCTACGTGAGCGCCGCCCCGAGGCAGACCGACAGGCGCCCGAGGAAGGCCTCGCTCAACGGCGGAAGCGTGCGTCCTGACCTCTTGATGATGGAGACTGGCCTCCTGAACGACGGGTCATCGATCGGTTTCGACAGAAGCCCGGGCTCCGCCTTGATCTCTCTTGCAGAGCCGGGAAGGATCGTCAGTCCCAGACCGGCGCGGACCATCCCCACCGCCGTCATCATGTAGATCGCCTCGCAGGTCGCCTTGGGCATGACGCCAGAGGCGTGAAATCCCGCTTCGACTATGGCGCGCACGCTCGTGTCCCTCTGCATCAGGATCAACGGGAATCCGGCAAGCGCGACCGGCGTGACGGATTTCAGCCGCCCGATTGGGTGTCCCTTCGGATAGACGACGTGAAGGCGGTCTTGCGCCTGGAACACGGTTTCCACGTCGAGCGCCTTGACCGGCCCGCCCATCACGCCGAAATCCACCTCCTCCGATTGAACGAGGCTCAGGACGTGGCCGGCAATGACGTCCCTGAGATCGAAAACCACGTTCGGTCTTGACTCGCGAAAGCCCAGGATGGCGTCGGGCAGAACCCCAGCCGCGACCGACGGCAGTACAGCCAGCCTGACGATTCCGCGCTCCTGGGTGGCGATGTCGCGCGCGCTGAGCAGCGCGGCGTCGAAATCCTGAAGCGTCCGCTCGAATGCGGGCATGAGATCGCGGGCGACTCGGGTCGGTTCGACGGAGCGCGTATCGCGGTCGAACAGGGTGACGCCGAGCGCTTCCTCCAACCGCCGGATCTGCATCGTCAGGGCGGGCTGGGTGACGTTGAGGATCGACGCCGCCCCGGTGAAGCTCTTCACCCGAGCGACCGTCAGGAAAGAACGAACCTGCCGCAGACTGACATCCATAATGTTATCTTATTACTGGGATCAAATAAATTCAATTGTCTTATGACTCCGTTCGCCGCATGAGTCAGGGCCGCAGCCCCGGAAACAGGATGGGCTGAGCCGGGAAAGGGACGCTCGCATGCTGGCGCTTCTGGGCCTCGTCACCATCGCCCTACTGCTCACCGTGATCATGATGAAATGGATGTCGCCGCTGATGGCGCTCATCCTCATCCCGATCGTCGCGGCGCTGATCGGCGGGTTCGGCTGGGACACGAGCAAGTTCATCGTGTCAGGCATCCAGAGCCTGGCGCCGGTCGTCGGCATGTTCGTCTTCGCCATCCTGTTCTTCGGCGTCATGACCGATGCGGGCATGCTCGACCCGATCATCGACCGGATCTTGAAGACCGTGGGCACGAAGCCGACGCGCATCGTCATGGGCACGACCCTGCTCGCGCTGCTCGTCCATCTCGACGGATCGGGCGCGGTGACGTTCCTCATCACCATCCCGGCGATGCTGCCGCTTTACGAGCGGCTCGGAATCGACAAGCGCATCCTCGCCTGCGCCGCCTCGATGGCGGCTGGCGTCAATTTCCTGCCCTGGACGGGGCCGATGATCCGCGCCTCGGCCTCGCTGAAGCTGCCGATCCCCGAAATCTTCAATCCGCTCGTGCCGATCCAGGCGATCGGACTGATCTTCATCTTCACGGCCGCGTGGTGGCTCGGCAAACGCGAGGAGCGGCGGCTCGGGCTCGACAAGCCGATGGCGGCCGACCTCATCCCGACCCGCACACTGACGGAAGCCGAGAAGGTTTTGCGCCGGCCGCAGAATTTCTGGATCAACATCGTGCTGACCGTCGTGGTGATGGGCACGATGGTCGTTCTCGGCGACAAGCTCGCCCCCGCGATCGTCTTCATGGTCGGCCTGTGCCTCGCGCTGCTCATCAACTATCGCGACGTCGACATGCAGCGGCAACGGATCGACGCACACGCCCGCGCCGCCTTGCTGATGGCCTCGATCCTGCTCGCCGCCGGCGTGTTCACCGGCATCATGCAGCACAGCGGCATGCTGAAGGCGATGGCGCAAACGGCGGTCGCCTTCGTTCCGGTCGCCATGGCGAAGTTCATGCCGATCGTCCTCGGCGTGCTCTCGATGCCGCTGAGCCTGCTGTTCGATCCCAACTCGTTCTACTTCGGCGTCCTTCCGGTCATCGCCGAGGTCGGCCACCAACTTGGCGTGCCCACGGTGCAGTTCGCCCAGGCCGCGCTGCTCGGCCAGATGACGACGGGGTTCCCGGTCAGTCCGCTGACGCCCGCGACCTTTTTGGTCGTCGGTCTCAGCGGCATCGAACTCGCCGACCATCAGCGGTTCACCATCCCGTTCCTGTTCGGCGCCTCGATCGTCATGACGATCGCCTGCGTCGCGCTCGGCATATTCCCTATCTGAAACAGGTGACTCCATGAGGACCATCAGGGTCGGTTCCGGCGCAGGCTATTCGGGAGACCGGATCGAGCCCGCCGTGGAGCTCGCCGAAAAGGGCAGTCTCGACTACCTCGTGTTCGAGTGCCTCGCCGAGCGGACGATTGCGCTCGCGCAGCAGGTCAGGATGAAGGACCCGAACACCGGCTACGATCCGCTGCTCGCGGCGCGCATGCGGGCGGTCCTGGCCGTCTGCGCCAGGAACAAGGTGAAGATCGTCACCAACATGGGCGCCGCTAACCCAGTCGCCGCGGCCGAGGCGACGCGCGCGATCGCCCGCACGCTGGGCTTGAAGGGGCTCAAGGTCGCCGCCGTCACCGGCGACGATGTGTTCGCCTACCTGCACGACCACGACGTGGCGCTCGACAACGGCAAGACGATCGCCGCGATGGGCAATAGCGTCATTTCCGCCAACGCCTATATCGGCGTCGCCCCGATCGTCGCGGCGCTGAAGAGCGGCGCCGATGTCGTGATCACCGGCCGCGCGGCGGACCCGGCCATCTTCATGGCGCCGCTGATCGCCGAATTCGGCTGGGCGATGGACGACTGGACAATGCTTGGCCGGGGCACGCTGGTCGGCCACCTGCTCGAATGCGCTGGCCAGGTCACCGGCGGCTATTTCGCCGATCCCGGCGCCAAGGACGTCTCCGATCTCGCCCGGCTCGGCTTCCCGATCGGCGAAGTGCGCGAGGATGGCGAGCTTGTCGTCACCAAGGTCGCCGGCTCGGGCGGCGCGGTGACGGCGCGGACCGTCAAGGAGCAGCTGTTGTACGAGATCCACGACCCCGCCGCTTATCTCCAGCCAGACGTGGTCGCCGATTTTTCGGACGTCCGGGTCGAGGAGATCGGCCCGGACCGGGTGCGGGTCAACGGCGGCAAGGGCGCGCCGAAGACCGGCCTCCTCAAGACATCCGTCGGCTACGTCGACAGCTATGTCGGCGAGGGCCAGATTTCGTACGCCGGACCGAATGCCGTCGCCCGCGCACAACTCGCGCTCGACATCGTGCGCGAACGGCTCGCGTTGACGGGGGTGCGCACGACGGAGACGCGCTTCGACCTGATCGGGATCAATTCGCTGCATGGCGAGGCGCGGACGCGCGACGGAGATCCTTACGAAGTGCGGATCCGCGTCGTTGGCCGTACCGAAAGCCTCGCTGAAGCGCGGCGCATCGGCGAGGAGGTCGAGACCCTCTACACCAACGGGCCCGCCGCGGGTGGGGGCGCGTGGAAGTCGGCGCGGCAGGTGGTCGCCGTGGCCTCCGCGCTCATACCCGAAGCCGCGGCGCCAACCGCCGTGACGATCGTGGAGGCGTGACGCGCATGGGATCCGGAAAAATCAGGCTGCGGGCATTCGCGCATTCGCGCACCGGCGACAAGGGCAACACTTCCAACATCTCGGTGATCGCCTTCGATCCGAAGGACTATCCGCTTCTCCTCGAGCGGGTGACCGCCGAGCGGGTCGCCGCGCATTTCGCCGCGATCGCGACCGGTCCGGTCCGGCGCTACGAGTTGCCGAACGTCGGCGCGCTGAACTTCGTGATCGAGGGCGCGCTCGGCGGCGGGGTGACCCGCGCGCTGACGCTCGACGCTCACGGCAAATCGCTGAGCTCGCTGATGCTCGATCTGGAGATTTAGCCGGCCGGGCGGCGGCGGATCTCAAGGGACTCAAGACCGCCGCGGCGCGGGCGGGATCGTCAAGCCCAGCTTGACGATCTTTGGCGGCCTGCGGTCTCCCGAGGCGGCGCAATTGCCTGTTAAATGCCTATTAACAGGCGTTTCTGGCCGTCGATTTTGGCGGTTCATGACCGATTTCCGCTGGAAATGCCGGGCATTCAGCGAAATATAACGTGTCGCATTCAGTACCAATAACAGGGGATTTCAGGCCCTGTTTCGATGTGCAAAACGGACCAGAACAGGCGCCGAACCGGCGATAACAGGACGCCAGCGAAAACGAAGAGCGGCGCGGGGCCGGTCAAGAAGTTCTATACCCTGCTGCTCGGGAGCAATGGTCGTTGCCGGTTGCCCTGTCCATGTGGGCGCTCGCGGGTGTGAGCTCGGAAGGAAATAGCGACTTCAATCCGCTTTAATTTCGCGGTGACAAGGACCGGCGACTCGGGCCAAATAGGAAACGCGGGCAGGAGCGCGAACTTCGAATGATCGTGGGCGAAATCAGGAATCAGATCGACAGCATCTGGAACGACTTCTGGTCGGGGGGCTTATCGAATCCGCTGAGCGTGATGGAGCAGATCACCTATCTGCTGTTCATCAAGCGTCTCGACGAGCTGCAGACGGTCGAGGAGCGGAAGGCGGCGATGCTGAAGCAGCCGCTCGCGCGGCGCATCTTTCCGGAAGGGCGCGACGGGCGCGGCGACGAGGCCATGCGCAAGCTCGGCGGCCGGCCCTACGAGGACCTCCGCTGGTCGCGGTTCAAGGGCTTCGAAGCCAAGGAGATGTTCAAGGTCGTCGACGAGCACGTCTTCCCCTTCATTCGCGAAGTGGTGGCGGGCGAGGGCGACGTTGGCAAGCATATGAAGGAGGCGCGCAACGCGGTCCCTACGGCGGCCCTGCTCGCCAAGGTCGTCGACAAGCTCGATGCGGTGAAGATGGACGATCGCGACACCAAGGGCGACGTCTACGAATATATGCTCGGCAAGATCGCCAGCGCCGGCCAGAACGGCCAATTCCGTACGCCGCGCCACATCATCAAGCTGATGGTCGAACTGACCGAGCCGACGCCGGGCGACACGATCTGCGATCCGGCCTGCGGCACTTGCGGCTTCCTCGTCGCCGCGGGCGAGTTCCTGCGGGAAAAGCATCCCGAAATCCTGCGCGATCCGAAGCTGCGGGCGCATTTTCATGAATTCGCGTTTCACGGCTTCGATTTCGACCCGACGATGCTGCGCATCGGCTCGATGAACATGATTTTGCACGGCATCGAGAACCCAACGATCGAAGCGCGGGATTCGCTCTCGCAGGACATTGCCGGCGAGAAGGAGCGCTATAGTCTCGTCCTCGCCAATCCGCCCTTCGCCGGCTCGCTCGATTACGAGGCGACGGCGAAGGACCTGCAACAGGTCGTCAAGACCAAGAAGACGGAACTGCTGTTTCTCGCGCTGTTCCTGCGGCTCCTGAAGGTCGGCGGGCGCGCCGCGGTGATCGTGCCCGACGGCGTGCTGTTCGGCTCGTCGGGCGCGCACAAGGCGCTGCGCAAGACGCTGGTCGAGGACCACAAGCTCGACGCAGTGATCTCGTTGCCGTCCGGCGCCTTCCGCCCCTACGCCGGCGTCTCGACCGCGATCCTCGTCTTCACCAAGACGGGCGTCGGCGGGACGGACTTCGTCTGGTTTTATGACGTCAAGGCGGACGGGTTTTCGCTCGACGACAAGCGCCAGCCGCTCCTACTCGACGATAAGCAGGGGCCGACGCCCGCTGCCGAACTCAGCGAGGCGGAGCACGACAAGAACAATCTGCCGGACGTGCTGATGCGCTGGGAGGAGCGGAACGGCGCGGAACGCGAGCGGGCGCGGACGGCGCAGAGCTTTTGCGTGCCGAAGGCGGAGATCGCGAGGGAGGGCGGTTATGACCTGTCGCTGAACCGATACAAGGAGACGGAGCACGAGGACGTGACGCACGAGAGTCCGGGAGAGATTATTGCGAGGTTGAGGAGGATTGAAGAAGAGATTACCGTTGGTTTGAGCGTACTTGAGAATATGCTTGGATGAGCTGCGATTGGAAAATTTTGCCGTTCGATGATGTCGTCAGTGATGAAACGGGCGGAAATATCAAGACATTGCAGTCTGCAATACATGCCGACGGGCGAATATCCTATAATAGACCAAGGCAGGGGATTTATTGCAGGTTATACTGACGACGCGAGTTGTTTATGCAAAGCAGGGCTGCCCGCAATTGTGTTCGGTGATCATACGAAGATTTTCAAATTTGTGGATTTTCCGTTTTGCCTGGGTGCGGACGGCACGAAAATCCTGCGTACAAATGGCAGTGTTTGCCCGAAATACCTGTACCACTTCCTAAGCCAAGTTGATATCCCGGACGCAGGATATTCTCGACATTTCAAATACTTAAAGCGAACCCAGATTCCCCCTCCCCCCCCCTCGACCAACAGCGGCGGATTGCGGCGATCCTCGATCAAGCAGACGCCCTGCGCCGCAAGCGGCGGGAGGCGTTGGAAGGTCTAAACAACTTACGTAGCGCTATCTTCCGTTCAATGTTTGGAGACCCTGTCCAAAACGAGATGGGGTGGCCAAGGCAACGCTTACGCGAAATTGTTGAGGAGATCGACAGTGGGTGGAGCCCAGTCTGCCTTGACCGGCCAGCCATGGACGGCGAATGGGGCGTTCTGAAGCTCAGCGCGGTAACTAGCTGCGAATACAAGGAGGAGGAGCAAAAGGCACTGCCTCCCGACGTCACTGCTGTCCGGCTAAAAATCGAATAAATTCAATTGGTTAGTTATTTGTAAAGTATTGGATTTTGTTTGGTCGATTGTAAGCGCTTGATATATTGGCATTTTCTCGAAGAGGGCGATCGAGAAAATTTGCAACAATGTGTAGAGCGACGCCTCCAAGGCGAGGCGCTTTTTTACGATGGCGACGAGGACATAAACCGAGACGGCGATCCATATCTGCGTCTTCACGGCGTTTTCCGACGTGCCGTAGAACTGCTTGATCCGCAAGTGCTGCTTGATCCATTTGAAGAAAAGTTCCACTTGCCACCTGTTTTTGTATAGGGCGGCGATGGTCAAGGCCGGAAGGCCGAAGTGATTGGTCAAAAACACCAGCGTCTTGCGCGTCTCGGCGTCCTTGAATTGGACGCGTCGCAGGCGTTCTGGATAATGTGCGCCGGTGTAATGGCCTTTGAGAGCGACGGATTGGTCGCAGATGATCCCGGTCGAACGATCCGTCGGCGTGGAAGAGACTCGGCGAGCGTTCATGTTCGACTTGGCCCGCGTCACGAAGAACGCCCCGGCCCGATGGATGGCGTGAAGGCGGGTGAAGTCCACGTAGCCGCGATCCATGACGTAAATGGCGCCGGGTTCGGGAAGCAGCAGGTCGAGCGCATGGACGTCGTGCAACTTGCCGTCCGAAACATGAATGAAGCTCGGAATATTGCCCCGCAAATCGAGCAGGGTGTGCATCTTCACCGCCGCCTTGGTCGTCCGGAAATGCGCCCAGGGAAAGACCGACAGACACAGGTCGATCGTTGTCGAATCCAGGGCATAGACGGTATTGGTCAGGTCCAGGCCAAGGTCCTCGTTGGCGTAGAGCTTCCTCGCTTGGACAATCAGTCGCTGGGCCAAATCCGCGTAGATGCGCCAGTCGCGCGTTTCGTTGGCGTCCGCCAGCGTCGAGCGCCGGACCGGTTCGCGCAAACCCATGTGGTAGAGCTTCGACGCCTGGACGGACAGGCAGGTCTCGATATCGCGCAGGCTCTCCCGGTAGGTCAGTTGGGCAAACGCCATGACCCGATATTGCTCGGCGCAGGGGAAAACCCGCACCCGATGGTCGCCGCCATAACGGGAGACAATCCTCGTGAATGTCGTCCAAGGCACAAAATCCATGAGTTGCGCGAAAAGCGTTTTGCCCAAGTACATGGCCATCTCCACAGGAAAACCCGCGAGACTGCCCTGCCACTCGGTTCAAGTCGACACCGCCCATCTTCCCCCGCAAACCCAATCAATCAGCCGATCTCCAAGAGACGACCCTTCAGTCAACCGGACAGCAGTGTCCCGACGTACCTCCGAAACCCGACAACGAAGTTAAGGCCGGCGATCTGCTATTCACGCGAAAGAATACGCCGCAATTGGTTGCAGCCTGCGCGTTGGTAAACAATACTCGCTCTAAGCTGATGTTGTCCGATCTCATTTTTCGTCTGCGCTTGAAGGAAAATACGCCGGTTAGCGCAGTCTTTCTGCAAAGCCTTTTGACGCATCCCAGCAAACGCGCCGCGATCCAGAGCCTATCCGGAGGGTCTGCTGGATCCATGCCTAACATTTCGAAAGAAAAGCTGCGCAGCGTTGAAATTCAGACACCGCCCCCATCCCTGCAACGCGCCTTCGCCGCCCAACTCACCGAGATTGACAAGCTCAAGGTCTCCAACCGCGCCCAGCTCTCCAACCTCGACTCCCTCTTCGCCTCCCTCCAACACCGCGCCTTCCGCGGCGAACTCTGACCGCCCCTCAGCGCATCGGCTCGATCAGGTCGAGCAGGTGTGAAATTTCGACGCCGACGCGCTTCGTTGCGTGTTGAAGCTTCCAGGTCGCGACCGCTTTCGTGACGCCGAAAGCCTGTTGCAGGGCGCGCGTCAGTTCGTCCAGCGGCGTGTGCGCGCGCGGGCTGCCGGCTTCCTGCCATGCCACCGCGACGGCTTCGGTCGGCGCCAGCAATTCGCCCGCGAAGGATTTGGCGCGCTGTTCTATCTCGACCGGCATCTTGCTGTTGAGCACCTCGACCGCGCCGAGGGCGTGGCCGCGATCAAGCAGCAGATGCGCGAATTCATGCGCAAGATCGACGCGCGCCGACCAATTTGCCCGGGGGCTTTCCGCCAAGCTGCGGAGAGGGTTCGACATGTTGATGAAGGCTATCGGCCCGTGCCGCCGCCCATCGATAGCGAGCGCTCGCAAGGCTACCGGCTCGACCGGGCGAAACTCCAGCCCGACGCTGAGCCGCTCCAGTTCGGCTGCGATGTCGCAGGCCTCCAGCGCGCTTAAGCCCAGTCGTTCGCGCACCCTGCGCGCCGCGATCTCGCCCTGCTCATGCGCGCGACGATTGGCGTACCGCCCGGCGATGAAGTTCGAAATCTCGCTCGCAAGCGCGTCGAGCTGAGGCGCCTGCAATTTGGGAAATCCGGCGATCAGGCTAAGAATCGCGCCGATCTGGTCGGGCGGCAAGGCGCCGGCCATGCGCGCGGCGATCCGCAATTCGTCATTGTCGTTGGCGATATCCGCGAAGGACGCCGGTTTCGGCAACAGGCCTTCGCGCGTGAGGCGTTCGGCAACTTCGCGCGTAAGTCCGGTCGCCCAGGCGAGCAGTCCAATCAGGTCCTTCGCTTCGCGCTGGCGCCACAGCCCGAGCAGTCTCGCCCAACGACCGCCTTGCCCCGCCAAACGTTCGGCGATTTGGTCGCCGGCCCGCGCCAGTTCCCGCACCGCCGCTTCGTAATCGACGAGACGGAATCCGGCGCGCGTATCGACGATCATCGTTTCGCCCCGGCGAAGCAGAAACAGCGGCGCAAGATCGAAATAACCGGAAAAAGCGAGTGAGAGGTCGTGCGCCTCCTCGAAATTGGAAAGCGCGGCGTCCTCGCGCTCGGCGGTTTCGGTCGGCTCCGCCTCCCATCGCCGTTCCGCCGCCGCGCGAAGGTCGGTCGGCCGCGTGACGGCGACCGGAAGCGGCCAGGTCTGCCGAAGCGTCAGCGGCGCCCAGAACTCGACGAGATGCGATAGCAGGTCGTCGGCGGGAATTTCCAGCGAGACATCAGGCGCGTGCGCGACCGGCCAAACCGCCTCCGCGTCGACGAATACGGTCAAAGCGGCGACGTTCGAAGCGCCGCGCCCCTTCCGAAATTCGAGATGGAATTGCAAATCCGTCACGCTCAACGCCTCTCGCCATGCTTGATTATGTGCTCACTCACCCATTTCTCGAAGTCTATTTCGCAATTTTTATCTTTGGCCATTTTGCGTAGCTGCGCCAGGAGTTCGCCGGACATTCGGCCCTTATACGGGTAACCGTGATAACTCACGCCGGCGTCGCTGGTTTGCGCCGCGTAGATTGCGCCGTCGTGAACGACATAGAGCGTTTTGGCGTAATCGACATCCCGGTCGCCGCGGCCGGCGGGGATCGCCTCGCTCAACAGGCTTTGTTTGAGACCATTCGGAAGGGCCCGGTCGCTTGGGCACCTGCCGATCCATTTCTTCGGATCGCCCCGATCGAAGGCGATTTCCGGCTTATTCCCGCGGCCGACATGTTTATGGCGGTCTCTGCCCTTATCGTAGCGGCGTTGCGGAGGAGGATCGTCGGGCATGGCGCTTAGGAGGGACGTTGGATTACACTCGGACAAGGCGCAACAATACGAGGACGGGACATGAAGGAGGAATATGATTTTTCCGGCGCGACGCGCGGCAAGTTCTCCCGCCCCGACGCGGAAACGCCGTTGACGCTCAGTTTCACCGATCTCGTCAAATCCCGCGTCGAGGCCGACCCCGCCTTGCGGCAAGCTTTGTTTCGGGAAGCGGTCCAGACCATGCTCGACGGCGACGTCGCCACCGCCAAGTCCGTGCTGCGCGACTACATCAACGCCACGGTGGGCTTCGAGCGCCTCGCTCTCGCGACAGGCACGCCAGCCAAGAGCCTGATGCGGATGTTCGGCCGCCAGGGCAACCCGACAGCGGAGAATCTCCTAGGTGTCATCAGCGTGCTGCAACAGCAAACCGGCGTGCATCTCGAGGTGGCGGCAGTGGCGAACGCGGCGCAACAAGCCTTGGATTGACATCATCGATGTCGCAATTCGCCTTCCTCGCCCCCGAATTTCCCGCCGTGCATGAACGCGCCACGCGGGCGGAAAGCCTCGCGCACGGCGATCCGCGCGCCGCCTGCTTCTACGCCCGCCTCGCTCTGGAAGGGATGGTGCAATGGCTCTATCGCCACGAGGCGAGCCTGCGCGATCCCTACGACACGACGCTCGCCGCGCGCATCCACGAACCGACGTTCCAGAAACTGGTCAGCTCTCCGCTCGTCGCCAAGGCGCGGATCGTCAAGGACCTCGGCAATGCGGCCGTCCACGAAGCCAGGACCGTGCCGCATGAGCGAGCGGTCACCGCGCTGCGCGAACTGTTTCATCTGTCCTATTGGCTCGCGCGCACCTATGGCCGAACGGCTCAGCCCGACGCGAACCTCGTTTTCTCGCCCGACGCCCTGCCGCAAACCTCGACGATCGCCGTCGCCAAGTTGGCGCAGTTGCAGGAGATTGCGCGCCGCTTCGCCGAGACTGTCAAAGCGCGCGAGGACGCCGAACAGAAGCGCCTCGCCTCGGAGGCCGAGCGCGAGAAACTCGATGCCGAGATCAAGGCGTTGCAGGCGCAGGTGGCCGCGGCGAAAGCGGCGAACGCCAAGTCGCCGGATACGCACGATTACGATGAAGCGACCACGCGCGACGCCTTCATTGACCTGTTGCTCTCGGAAGTCGGCTGGACCTTCGTCAAGCCGGGGCATGACACCGAGTATCCGGTCAAGGGTATGCCCAACACTTCGGGCGAAGGCTTCGTCGACTATGTCCTCTGGGGCGACGACGGCAAGCCGCTCGGCATCGTCGAAGCAAAGCGTACCCGGCGCGACCCGCGGGTCGGGCAACAGCAAGCCAAGCTTTACGCGGATTGCCTCGAAGCCGAATTCGGCCAGCGGCCGATCATCTTCTGTTCCAACGGCTACGAACATTGGCTTTGGGACGAGGCGCGGTATCCGCCGCGTCCGGTCTCGGGTTTCCTCAGCAAAGACGAGGTGGGGCTTGCGATCCGCCGCCGCGCGACCCTGAGGCCCTTAGGCTCAGTCGACGTCAACCCCGAGATTGTCGAGCGATTCTACCAGACGCGCGCCATCCGGCGAGTCTCGGAGGCCTTCGAGAAGGACCATCTGCGCCGCGCGCTGCTCGTCATGGCGACGGGCGCGGGGAAGACGCGAACGGTCATTGCGCTCGGCGATCTCCTGATGCGGGCTAATTGGGCGCGGCGCGTGCTGTTTCTCGCCGATCGCGTCGCCCTGGTGAACCAGGCGGTCAATGCCTTCAAGAGATTTCTGCCTTCGGCCTCGCCGGTGAATCTCGTCACGGAAAAGGATGCTACCGGGCGCGTTTATGTCTCGACCTATCCGACCATGATGGGCCTGATCGACGAAGCCGCCGACGGCAAGCGCCGCTTCGGCCCGGGCCATTTTGACCTGATCGTGATCGACGAGGCGCACCGCTCGATCTATCGCAAGTATGGCGCGATCTTCGACTATTTCGACAGTCTCGTCGTCGGCCTGACGGCCACCCCCAAGGACGAGGTCGACCGCGACACCTATCGCCTCTTCAATTTGCAGCGCGGCGTGCCCACCGACGCCTACGGCCTCGACGAGGCGGTCAAGGACGGGTTCCTCGTTCCGCCCAAAGCGGTTTCCGTGCCGCTGAAATTTCCGCGCGAAGGAATTCGGTACGACGAGCTGTTGGAGGACGAGAAAGAGGCGTGGGATGCGGTCGAATGGGACGAAGACGGCAATGTCCCGGTTCAGGTCGAATCCGCCGCCGTCAATAAATGGTTGTTCAACGCCGACACCGTCGACAAGGCGCTCGAACGGCTGATGACCGAGGGCCTGAAGGTCGCGGACGGCGACCGGCTCGGCAAGACGATCATCTTCGCCAAGAACCACGATCACGCGGCCTTCATCGTCAAGCGGTTCGACGAGGCCTATCCGCACCTCAAAGGATCGTTCGCGCGTCTGATCGATTTCAAGACCGAGTACGCCCAGTCGCTGATCGACGATTTCTCGCAGGCCGACAAGCCGCCGCACATCGCCGTCTCCGTCGACATGCTCGACACCGGCATCGACGTGCCCGAGGTCGTCAATCTCGTGTTCTTCAAAATCGTGCGCTCGAAGACGAAGTTCTGGCAGATGCTTGGGCGCGGAACGCGATTGTGCCCCAACCTCTTCGGGCCGGGCCGGCACAAACAGCACTACCTCGTCTTCGATCTTTGCCAGAATTTTGAGTTCTTCAATCAGAATCCCGAACTCGCCGATGGCGCGCCAGGCGATTCGCTCAGCAAGCGCCTCTTCGTCGAGCGCGTACAGTTAGTCGTCGAGATCGACAAGCACTTCAATCCAGTCGAGCAGGAGGAAAGCTCGGGCGAGTACCGACAAGCGCCGACGCCGATCATCCACGCCAGCGAGCCGGGCTCGGCGATTGACGTCGAGGCCCAGCATCGCGAGTTGCGCGAGGACGTCGCCAAGCGGCTGCGCGACGAAATTTCGGGGATGAGCGTCGACAATTTCATCGTCCGGCCGAAGCGCCGCTACGTCGAAAAGTTCGCGGACTCCGCGATCTGGTCGAACATTGGCGCAAACGAAAGCGCCGAGCTCATCGAGCATGTCGCGGGGCTGCCGAGCGCGCTGGAAGACGACGATCTCGCCGCGAAGGAATTCGATCTCCTGATCCTTCGGACGCAGCTCGCGCTCTTGCGCGCTGAACCGGGATTTGCCGCGCTGCGAGGCAAGATCGTCGCCATCGCAGGGCTGCTCGAGGAAATTTCCACTGTGCCGATGGTGGCCAAGGAACTGGAATTGATCCTCGCCATTCAGAGCGAGGACTTCTGGCAGGACATCGCCGGTCCGATCCTCGAAACCGTGCGCCGCCGGCTGCGCGCGCTGATCAAACTGATCGAGATCAAGCGCCGGCCGATCGTCTACACCGATTTCGAGGACGAAATCGGCGTGAGCGCCGAGATCGCAATTCGCGGCGTCAATGTCGGAACCGACATGGACCGCTTTCGCGCCAAGGCGCGCCACTTCCTCAAAGAGAACGCCAATAAGCTCGCGGTCCTGAAGCTGCGGCGCGACGAGCCGTTGACGCCTACCGATCTCGCCGAATTGGAGCGCATCTTTGTCGCCGCCGGCGCCGAGCCGGCCGAGATCGAAGCCGTCCGGGCGGAAGGCGGACTCGGCCTCTTTGTGCGCTCGCTCGTCGGCCTGGATCGCGAAGCCGCAAAAAAGGCCTTTGCCGATTTCCTGGCAGCGCGAAAGCCCACAGCCGACCAGATCGAGTTCGTCAACATGATCGTCGACCATCTGACCGACCGCGGCGTGATGGAGCCCCGGCTGCTCTACGAAAGCCCGTTCACCGACATCAACCCGTTGGGCGTCGAGGGCCTATTCGGGCAGCAAGGCGCCGCAGAGGTCATTTCGATTGTCGAGGGCGTCAATCGGCGAGCGGCGGCTTGAACGCACGCACCGCGCCCGGCAGCATCGACGTGATCAACGACAACGATCCGACCGGACCGCGCCGGAGCTGGCTCTCCGAGTCGAAGAGCACCGGGCGGCAGGACTATAATCTCGACGGCGCGATCTGCCTGCGCGGCCTCGTGACCGGACAATCGCCCGAGGCGAAGCGCGTGCAGGCCGGGATCGTCGAATTCGTGGCGAGCGGACGGCTCGACGGCAAGCCGACGATCATCGTCCACGGCCGCAACGATGACCGCGTGCCGGTCAGCTTCTCATCGCGTCCCTATGTCGGGTTGAACGACCTTCAGGACGGCGCGCGCTCGCAACTGCGCTACATCGAGGTGACCAACGCCGAGCATTTCGGGACCGACCTGCCGGGCTTCGACACCCGAATGATCCCGCTGACGCTCTATCACCTGCGGGCGCTTGATCTGATGTGGGATCACCTGACCAAAGGCGCGGCGCTGCCAGAGAGCCAGGTCCTGCACACTACGCCGCGCGGCGGCGAGGCCGGGCACGCCCCGCCACTCGAGGCCGGCAACGTGCCGCCCATCCCGCTCGCGCCGCGGCCGGAGGACCGCGTCAGCGTGGAGAAGGGACGTTTGAGAATTCCTGAATAGTGGAGGCCGATCGACGCCTGTGGCAGTCGGCTTGCGACTTCGGCGCGCGGGTTGCGTAATCCGTCGGCGGCGATGCAACTCGCGACGGCGGACGTGATGATGAGCCGTCCGCCGAACCCCTATCCGAAGCGGGCGCATTACGACGGCCCCGGCGGTCCGGCCGAGGCGTCGAGCTTCTCGTGGGTCGAGGCGGCGCGCTATCCGAATCCGCTCAACGCCCGCTGGCGCAGGTGCAGACGGCGAATCGCGGCGCCGCGGTCAAAACCTGTTGCCGGTGTTAGGACTAGGTGATACGTATAAGTGAAGATCGCGTGACCATGCGCGGGGGAACGTCCGAACGCCCTAATGCCCTACCAGCGGATCACTCAGCGCGAAGTGGCCAAGGCCGCGGGCGTGTCGCAAGCGACCGTCTCGATGGTCATGAACCGCAGTCAGGCGCACGCCATTCCGCGCCCGACCTTCGATCGGGTGATGCAGGTCGCTCGCGAACTGGGCTACGTTCCCAACCGGCAGGCGCAGGCGCTGAAGACCAGGCGAACCCGAACGCTCGCCTGCGTCATGCCGGACGTGACCAATCCCTTCTATCCCTCGCTTCTTAGGGGGGTCCAAACGATCGCCGACGCGGCCGGCTACGACGTGATTGCGCTCAACACCGATGGCTCGGCCGAGCGGGAGCGCCGATTTCTGGATTGGAGCCTCAGAGGGACCATCGACGGCGTGGTCGGCGTGTTCTTCAAGATTAGGGCGGACGATTTCCAGGCGATCGTGCGGGCGAGCATCGCGGTCGTACGCATCGAAGCCTCGGCGAAGCACGGCGGCCCGTTGCCGATCGACAACCTTTTCGTCGACAACGTGGCCGCGGCCGCGGAAGCGACACGCTATCTCATCGCCCGCGGCCACCGCCGGATTGCGATGATCGTGGGCAGGGGCGGGCCGGAGCGCAATCGCATCGACGGTTATCTGCAGACCCTATCCGAAGTGGGCGACACGCCTCAGGTGGTCACCGGCGGAGAATTCAATCAGGAGGGCGGGTACCGGGCGGCGCGCGACATTCTTCAAAATGGGCGCCGGCCGACGGCAATCTTCGCCGGCAACGACCTGATGGCGCTCGGCGCCATGGCGGCGATCCGCGAGACGGGACTGACGATCCCCGACGACATCGCACTCATGGGTTTCGACGACACCTTCGCCGCCAGCGTGGTGAGCCCGCAGCTCTCGACCGTCAGCCAGCGTCAGTTTTCCCTTGGCCAGGTGGCCACGGAAATGCTGCTTCAACGCCTTGATGACCTGCCGCCGGACACGCCCGGCCGGGTTCGGGAAATGCCGTTCGAAGTCGTCAAGCGGCAGTCGGCATGAAGGGATAACCGTCGAACGGCGGAAACTTGGAGGAGGAAAGGGCAATGGCTACACACACACGACCCAACTCAGGCAGATTGGCGTTGCGGGTCATATCGGCGCTCGTCGCGACCGCGACGATTGCGACGGCCGCGATGGCGGACGGGCCGATCACCCTCTGGTATCAGCGCGGCGGCAACCCCGATCAGCAGCGGATTCTGCAGAAGGATCTGGTGGCGCCGTTCAACGCGGCGCATCCCTCGACGCCGCTCACCCTCGACGTTCAGGCCGGCGCGAACGGCGACAAAAAGATCCGGATGGCGGTGCTGTCCGGCAAGGGCCCGGACATCGTGATGACCCCAGGCCCGAGCACGACTCTGGCCCTCGTCCAGTCCGGCCATCTGCTGGCGCTCGACGACTGCATCAAGAAAACCGGCCTCGACAAGCGCATCCTGGCGCCGATGCTGAAGACCGGCGACTACAAGGGCCACAATTACGCCCTGCCGCGCACGTTCGAGACCATGGTCCTCTATTACAACAAAACCCTGTTCGACAAGAACGGCTGGACCCCCCCGAAGACGGCGGAGGAGTTGAACACGCTCGCCCAGGCGATGCAGGCCAAGAATATCACGCCGTTCTCGGTCGGAAACGGCGACTGGCGTCCCGCCAATGAGTGGCACGTTTCCGTAATTCTCAATCACTACGCCGGGCCGGACAACGTTGCGAAGGCCTTGAGGGGCGAGATCCCGTGGACGGACCCCGTCTTCGTCAAGGCCATCGACATGCTGAACGACTGGTACCAGAAGGGATGGTTCGGCAAGAACTACTTCTCGCTGACCGGCGACCAGCAGGCGCTGCTGCTCGCCAAGGGCGAAGCCGGAATGGCGCCGAACGGAACGTTCTCGTTCGACAACATGGTCGCCGCGTTCAAGCAGACCGGGCAGGAGCTCGGCGTGGCGCCCCTTCCGAGCCTGCGGGAGGGCGTGCCGTATCCGCTCTATGTCGTGGGCAGCGGCAGCACGATGTCGATCAACAAGGATTCGGCCAATCCCGACGCGGCCTGCAGCTTCCTCGACTATCTCTATTCCGACGCCTTCTACGACAGGATCAGCAAGGATTGGCCGGGCGACTGGAACCTGCCCCTGACGTCGATCAACGAAGAGCGGCTGACCAAAAACGTGTCTCCGCTGTTTGCCGTCACCTTCGCCCGGTTCGCCAAGGGCGTCGCCGACGGCAACTACGGCTATACGACATGGACCTTCTGGCCGCCGGCGACCGAAGACTATCTGATCCACGGGATGGAGCAGGTCTGGCTGAAGCAGATCTCGACCGAGGACTACCTGAAGAAGATGCAGGCGACCTTCGCCCAGGAACTGGCGGAAGGCAAAGTGCCGGAAATCGCCCCGCGCTGAATGGCGGCATCCGGAGGGGCGGTCACCGCCCCTTTCGGATGCCCTCGCCCCGACCGGCGCTTCGTCTCTCCGACCGGCTTTCGTGACCGCCGATGCCCTTTCTCATCCCGGCTCTTCTCATCAATGTCGTCATTATTCTGGTCCCGGCCTTTCTCACGCTCGCGATGGCCTTCTTCGAATGGGACGGCGCAACGACGCCGGTCTTCGCCGGGTTCGATAATTTCCGGGCCATCTTCGATGATCCGGTGTTCTTTTCGGCGCTGCTCAACAACATCAAATGGACCTTGATTTTCCTCACGATTCCAATCGTGATGGGGTTCTTCGCCGGCTCCATGCTGCTGGTCGCGCGCCGCGGACGAGCATTCTTTCAGGCCGTCTACTTCCTGCCGGTCATTATTGCGACCGTGGTGGTCGCGCGCGTTTGGCAGGGCATGATCTACAATCCGGAATCCGGAATGGTGGGCTGGCTCAACCTGCACGGGTTCGCCCTCGCCGACCCTCTGACCAACGTCTCCATCTCGCTCTACGCCGTCGCGGCGGTCGATCTCTGGCATTGGTGGGGGTTTCTGGCCGTGGTGTTCTTTGCCGCGCTTCGCCAGGTCGACACGGCGCAGATCGACGCGGCGCTGATGGACGGCGCCGGCTTCTTCCAGTTGATGCGCCACATCCTGCTGCCCGCGATCCGGCCGACCATCACGCTGATGATGATCATGACTGTGATCTGGTCCTTCCTGGCGTTCGATTTCGTCTATGTCCTGACGCAGGGCGGCCCCGCCTATTCCAGCGAGGTGCTGTCGACGCTCTCTTACCGCTACGCGTTCTTCAATTACACGATGGGCCCGGCGGCCGCCGTCGCCCTGGTGATCAGCTTCTTCGGCCTGATCGCGACCGCCTTCTATGTGCGGCTTCAGCAGGGAGAGGACGATTGATCAATCAGATCGGCAAAGGAACCCTCGCCTTCTCCTACGCGCTTCTGGCGATCGGCGCGGCGATTGCGCTTTTTCCGCTCGCCTTGATGGTGGTGAGCGCCCTGAAAACGAGCGCCGAAATCGTCGCCAATCCGCTGGCCCTGCCCAGAGTCGTGCAGTGGGTCAACTTTTCCCGCGCCTGGACGGACGCGCAGCTTGGCCGCTCGCTCATGAATAGCGCCGAAGTGACCGGCCTGACCGTGCTCTTGATCTGCTCGACCGGGTCGATGGCGGCTTACGCCCTGGTTCGCCAGTCGACCCCCGCGCTGAAGTGGATCAGCGCCTATTTCCTCGCGACGACGACGCTGCCGATCCAGTTGTTCCTGTTTCCGCTCTACTTCGGCTACGCGCGCCTCGGACTGATCGACAACGTCTTCGCCCTGTCGCTGGTGTACACGGCGCTCTTCAGCCCCTTTTCGATCTTCCTGCTGCGCACCTACTTCCTGGCGATCCCGCGGGATATCGAGGAAGCCGCGATCATGGACGGGGCCAATCGCTGGCAGATCTATTACAAGATCTGCCTGCCGATCATTTCGCCGGGCCTCGTCACAGTCGCCGTCATCTCCGGCCTCAACACCTGGAACGAGTTCCTGATCTCGTCGACCTTCCTGCAGAGCCACGACGCGCAGACCGCAATCGTCCGGTTCTACACGCTCGGCGGCCAGTACTCGAGCGACTGGGGGGAGATCATGGCGGCGGCGATCATCATCGTGGCGCCCGCGGTCGTCTTCTTCCTCGCCATGCAACGCCGCTTCATCGAAGGCATGGCCAGCGGTTCCGTCAAAGGGTGATCGCCCGACCCAAAGCTCTCGGTTCCTCTCCTGAAGGGAAGCAAAGACAATGACCTCCGTTCCCGCCGATTATCTCGAACGCGTTTACGCCGGCGTGCTGGGCAAGCTGATCGGGGTCTATCTGGGCCGCCCGTTCGAAGGGTGGACCTATCAGCGCATCATGAAAGAGCTGGGTCCGATCGAATATTACGTCCACGACCGCCTCAGCGCGCCGCTCGTGGTGACCGACGACGACGTCTCCGGAACCTTCACCTTCGTGCGCGCGCTCGCCGAGCATGGGGTCAAGGCGGACCTCACGGCCGAAGAGATCGGCAAGACGTGGCTCAACTCGATCATCGAGCAGCGATCCATCCTGTGGTGGGGCGGCAACGGCAATTCGACGGAGCACACGGCCTGGCTCAACCTGAAACGCGGTCTGCCGGCCCCTCAATCGGGATCGATCGCGACAAACGGGCAGGCAGTCGCCGAACAGATCGGCGCGCAAATCTTCATCGACGGCTGGGCGCTGGTTGCGCCTGGTCAACCGAAGCTGGCGGCGAAGCTGGCCGAAGCGGCCGGCAGCGTCAGTCACGACGGCGAATCGGTCCATGCCGCCAAACTGCTTGCGGCGATGGAAGCCGAGGCGTTTCTCACCTCCGACATCGATCATCTGCTCGAGGTTGGCCTGTCGGTCATTCCCGGCAACTCGTTGATCGCCTCGCTCGTAAGGGACGTGAGGGGATGGAGCGCCGAACTGGCCGACTGGCGCGACGCGCGGCAGAGAATCGAGGACCGCTACGGCTACGACAAATATCCGGGCAATTGCCACGTCGTGCCTAACCACGCCTTGATCCTGCTCGCGCTGATTTATTCGCGCGGCGATTTCCATGAGGCGATGACGATCGTGAATACCGCAGGATGGGACACGGATTGCAATTCCGGCAATGTCGGCTGCCTGATCGGAATCATGCATGGGCTCAAAGGCCTCGAGGGCGGCCCCGACTGGCGCGGCCCGCTTGCCGACCGCGCGCTGATTTCGGCCAGCGACGGCGGCTATGCGGTCAACGACGCGGCGCGGATCGCCTGCGATATCGCCAGCCTCGGGCTTGAGCTCGCCGGCCTCGCTCCGCTCACCCCGCCGAAGGACGGCGCGCAGTTTCACTTCGCCCTTCCCGGCAGCGTCCAGGGATTCATGGCCGAGCGCGACGCGATCCAAAACGATCTCATCGCCGTCGAGCACGCCGAGGTCGACGGCTGGCCGGCGCTCGCGCTGCGCTTCAAGGGGCTGGCCAAGGGACGAACCGGGGCCGCCCTGACGCCGGTCTTTTCTCCGCCGGAAGTCGTCGACATGCGGACTTATGACATGCAGGCCAGTCCGCGCGTTTATCCGGGGCAGACGGTCAAGGCGCGCCTGATCGCCGACCGCGCCAATACGTCGACGGTTCAGGCCGCCTTGCGCATCAAGGTCTATGGGCTGAACGATAGGCTTTTCGATTTCGACGGACCCTCGCTTGCGCTCGCGCCGGGCGAGGACGGAATTTTGAGCTGGACGCTTCCCGACCTCGATGGGCAGCCGATCCAGAAAATCGGCGTCGCCTTGACGTCAGGCGAGAGAAGAGCCGACGGAACCGTCTTCCTCGATTACCTTCGCTGGGACGGCGCGCCGCTGGTGACGCTGCGCCGGCCCAAGGATTCGAGCGAGTTCTGGCGGAAAGCCTGGGTCAACAACGTCAGCTTCTTCAGCAAGAATTTCCGCTCCGCTTTTCGCATCTCGCAGGATCGCGGCGCCGGCATCATTGTTTGCGGCGCCCGCGACTGGAGGGACTATCGCGTCGCCAGCGACGTGGCGGTGCATCTGGGATCGAGTGCGGGCCTCGCCGCGCGCGTCCAGGGTCTCAGGCGCTACTACGCCCTGCAACTGGAGGCGGGGAACAAGGCGTGTCTGGTCAAAGTGCGCGACGACGCCCGCACCATTTTGGCCGAGGCGCCATGCCGCTGGACCCTTGAGGAACCAATAACGCTGGCGCTCGAGGTTCGCGGCGCAGAGATAACGGGCTTTGCCGGCGCGGCGACCTTGCGCGGGACCGACGACAGCGACACTCCGTTCGAAAATGGGGGAATCGGTCTGGTGATCGCCGAGGGCGCGCTTTCCGCCGATGAAATTCAGGTCCGGCCGCTGTCGCCAGATTGAAGGAAAGGCCGGCGCTGCATGACGCCGCGCCTGCGGCAATTGGCCTTGGGACTTCGGCACATAGGTTGCGTAATCCAACAGCAAGCCCCGCCCGTCTTGGTCTTTGCGAACGGAAAAGCGATGGAAAGATCACTGGAATTCAACATCGCAGGCTGCGGTTTCCTGCCGCCGCGCATGACAATGGCTCAGAAGACTGCGATCGAGGTCGCCCGCCTCAACAATTTCGACATGGCCAAGGTGCGTCCGGCGCTCGATACCTACGATGAACGATGCTCCCCGTGCTGGGTCATCGTGGAGCACCCCGATCGCGCCGAAGTCGTCTACGAGAACGACCCCGTTTTCGTCGCCTCGATGCGCAACCGGCCGGGACGGTTCGTCGCGCCGGCGTAAGGCAGGGCGGCCCGTCTCGCCGAAGGCTTACCAGCGGCCAGGCAACCTTTGCGGGACCTTGCGCATTATCTGCGCATCCTATGCCGAAGGGACGCGCACATGAACCAGCAGCCTGACGAGACCCCAGCCCCGGATGCTTCGCAATCCGTCGACCGCCTCAAGGCGACTTCAAAAAGGCTGAAGGACAGGATTGAAGTGGAGAAGCACCGGCACGACTTGCCGCTCGATTCCAACCTCGGCGACCCCAACTGGGAGGAACAGGCGAAGGACGGGCATCTCGACCTTCCGCCCGAGGAGGAGTGATCGGGCGCGTTCGCCCTGTAGGCGCGAGCGGCGATCGCGCCACCGCGGTCAGCGACCGCGGCTACAGGGCGCTACGTTTCGGCCGCGGCCGCAAGGAAGCGGGCAAACGCCTTAAGCGTCGCGTCCGAGGCATGATGCTCCATGCCTTCCGCATCCGCTTCCGCGGCTTCGCTGGGAACGCCGACCGCGACAAGGAGTTTGACCACGAGGCGGTGCCGCGCGCGCGCCTGGTCGGCCAGTTTGCGGCCGGCGGCGGTGAGGAAGATGCCGCGATAGGGCCGGGACGTCACAAAGCCCTCCCGTTTCAGGCGGCCCAGCCCCTTGACCGCAGTGGGATGGGTGACGCCGAGGCGTTTGGCGACCTCCGTCGTCCGGGCCTCGCCAAAGGCGTCCGTGAGATCGGCGATGAGTTCCACATAATCCTCGAACAGCGCATTCGATTGCGCCTGGCGGGCCTTGCCGAAGCGAACCGCCTGGGTGGGCTCGGCCGGCAGTTCGGCCGTCTGAGCCGACATTGCCCCGGCGCCCTCCCTCGCCTCGCGTTCTCGTGTCCGGGCCACCATGCCAAAGCCCTCAGTCCAAAGCCCTCAGTCGTTGACCGTCCGCAGGAGCCAACCGCTTGGGCGAAAACAAATGATAGCACCGCGCCATTGTGAGCCCAAGCCTCGAATGTGAAGCTTGCTCGCCGCAAGGTGAACTCTTGACTTGAATGTAGCCGTGGCTACACTCAAGTCCTATTCCGAACGGGTCGACGCAAGCGCCCGCCGCGACGAGCTTCGGAGACATCATGAGCGAGAACGGAGCAAAGACGGGGATAAACGCCCTGCCGCTGCGCGGCGACGAGCGCATCACCTACGAAGACGTCCTGCGCGGCCGCGATCGCCTCGAAGTCCTGAAGACCCGCGCCTCCAAGAAAACGTTGCGGCTCTTGTGGTTGCTCGCCGGTCCGGGCGTTCTGGTCATGCTCGGGGAGAACGACGGCCCCAGCATGGTTTCCTACGCGACCACTGGGGCCACCTTTGGCGTGGGCTTCTTCGTGCCGTTCATCCTCCTGACCTTCCTGATGGCGTTCGTCGTGCAGGAAATGACGGTGCGGCTCGGCGCCGCGACCCATCGCGGTCACGCCGAACTCATCTTCCAGCGGTTCGGTCCGTTCTGGGGTTATTTCGCCATGGGCGACCTCGTGTTCGGCAATCTGTTGACGCTGGTCACGGAATTCATCGCCATCCAGGCCGGCGGCCTCTATTTCGACCTCCCGCCCTGGCTTTCCGTTTCGATCGGCGTGGTGGCCGTCGTCGGCTCGCTGGCGTTTCGGCGCTACGCGACCTGGGAGCGCGCGCTCATGGGGCTCGCCGTCTTCAACCTGCTGTTCGTCCCCGCGGCGCTGCTTTCGCAACCGGACGGGGCGGCGCTCGGCCGGGCGCTCGTCACCTGGGGTCCGTTGCCGGGCGGCTTCAACACGGCTTTCCTCACCCTGGTGCTCGCCAATGTCGGCGCGACGGTGACGCCTTGGATGATCTTCTTCCAGCAGAGCGCGGTCGTGGACAAGGGCCTGACCCGCGCCGACCTGCCGCAAGGTCGGACGGATACCGCCATCGGGGCGATTTTGGCGGCGGTGGCCGCGATCGCCACGGTGGTCGCGACGGCGCCGCTGTTTTCCGCCAAGGTCGACGTGTCGCAATTCGCCAACGGCGCAGATTTCGCCACCGCGCTGGTTCCGCTGATCGGCCGGACCGGAGCGACCCTGTTTGCGCTCGGCATCCTCGAGGCGGGGCTGGTCGCCGCCATGACGATCTCCACCAGCTCGTCCTATGCGCTCTCGGAAACGATCTCGGCCACGGAAAAAGCCACCGTCCGGCACAGCCTGAACCTCGATTTCGCGCACGGCCGGCTGTTCTATTCGGTGGCGATCGTCTCGACCGTCGTGGCCGCGGCGATCGTGCTCATCCCTGGTGCGCCGCTGCTCGCCATGACGCTGACGGTCAACGTCATCGCCACCTTGCTGATGGGTCCGGCGCTGCTGTTGCTGCTCCTCCTCGCCAACGATCGAGAAATCATGGGCGATCTGGCGAACGGCCATTGGGCGAACCTCGCCGGCGGAACGATCGTCGTCGCCATTGCCCTTGTCGGCGCGCTCTACGGCGTGATCACCGCCTTTCCGGGCATCCTGGGCAAGTAGGAGATGGCCATGGCGTACGATCCCGAACTCGTCCGCGCGCTCGAACCCGATCAATTGGTCGCCGTGACCATGCGCCCTTACCCGCGGCGCAAATTAACGCGCGGCCTCATCGCGCTCCTCATCGCGCTGCGCGTATTCATCCTCATTGCGGTGCCGATCGTCATCTATGCGTTCGTTCGCGCGCTGCTCACGCCGCAGTAACGGAACGCACGATCCGCGCCGAGGGACGGCGCGAGAACGCGCTCTTTCACACCAGCGGCGGCTCGGCGCCGCCGGGCCCGAGCGAGCGCTGCACCATGACGGTGTCGGTCCAGTGGCCGAACTTAAAGCCAATCGACGGCAGGTAGCCGACCTGGCGGAAGCCGAAGCTTTCGTGCAGCCCGAGCGAGGCCAAATTGGCGGCGTCGATATAGCCGATCATCTGGCGGAATCCGGCCGCCGCGCAGGCGTCGATCAGCGCGCCCATCAGCAACCGGCCGACGCCGCGGCGCAGGTGGTCGTTATGGACGTAGATCGAATGCTTGACGGCGTAGCGGTAGGCTGGCCGCTTGCGGAACGGCACGGCGTAGGCGTAGCCGAGCACCGCCCCGGTCTCCTCGGCGAGAATGTGGGGCATCTTGCGCCGCTGCATCGACTTCCGCCGGCGCTTGATGTCCTCGGCGTCCGGCGTCTCGAACACGCCGCTGTCGAGCCCCGGATCGACCCCGCGCCGGATGTGATGCAGATAGATGGCGAGCATGGCCGGCACGTCGCCGTCGCGCGAGTCGCGTACTGTTATCCGCGGCGGCGCCGATGGCCGCGGCTCGAGCGCGCTTTCAGAGTTCAGTTTTGAGTCCATCGTCGTCCCGAATCACTCCCTGACGACATAGGTATAGAAGCGAACGACGCCGGAATCGTCGACTTCCCGATAGAGGCCCTGGATTTCCGATTCGAAGCCCGGAAAGACGTTGGCCCCCTTCTCGAACATCTTCAGGTACTCGATCATCGGCCGGGCGCGGGCGTCGAGCCGCTCGCCCGGCACGATCGTGGCGATGCCGGGCGGATAGACGACGAACAGGGTCGTGGCGACCCGCCCCTCGAGCTCGTCGAGCGGCACGTAGTCGAGGTTGTTGCGCGTCAGATGGAGCTGGGCCTCGCGCGGCGTCATCGCCGGGGTAGGGATATGCTCGGCTGCGAACTGCGCCTTCTGCAGCCGGCTGATGTCGTGGGCGCGATAGAAGGCGTGCATCTCGCCGCAGAGGTCCCGCAGCCGCAGGCCGCGGTAGCGCTTCGGACGCTTGGCGACGAACTCAGGCATCACGTCGTCGAGAGCCGCGTTGTCGTCGTGCAGCCGCTTGAAGGCGACCAGCGTCGAGACCAGCGTCCCCGCCTTGCTCGCCTCGACCCCGGGGGTGAGCAGGAACAGCATCGAGTTGAGATCGTTCTTCTCGGCCACCACGCGGTTCTCGCGCAGATGCTGGACGACCACCGGCGCCGGGATCCCGTGCGGCTCGTAGTCGCCGGTCTTGCGGTCGAAGCCGGGGGTGAGTAGCGTGAGCTTGGCCGGATCGGTGATCGCGTAGCCCTCCTCGACGGCGTGGAAGCCGTGCCAGGCCTGCCCCGGGGCGAGCGCCCAGTAGCGCGGGTCGCGGGCCAGCAGATCGGTCGACACGCTCTCCCACGGAACGTCATGCGCGCCCCCCTCATAAGCCGCGTCGCGGATCGCCACGCGGTCGGGCACGAACGGATCGAAGAACCAGCGCCGCGCCGGATCGCGCTCCTTCTCCTCGAATTCGCGCCTGACTGCGCGGAGCTTCTTCCTCAGCTCGATGCCGAGCCGGATGGTGTCGTCCCACAGTACCTCGCCCGACCGGCCCTTCATCATCTGCGCGCCGACGTCGAGCGAGGCGAACAAGGGATAGAACGGCGAGGTCGAGGCGTATTGCATGAAGCTTTCGTTGAAGCGACGGTGATCGAGGCGCCGCCGCTGGCCCTTGATGTGGCTGTCGCGCCTATGGATCTGCGAGGCCTGGGAGAAGCTCGCGAGCTGCTTGTGGGTCGACTGGGTGGCGACGATGCCCGGCGACGTCTCGTCGAGCCCCTTCAGCCCCATAGCGAAGCGGCTCTCATAGATCGGGTGGAACTTCATGAAGCCCGCCCACGCCTCGTCGAACATGATGTAGTCGCATAACGGCCCGATCCGCTCGAGCGTTCGCTGGGCGTTGTAGATCGTGCCGTCATAGGTGCATTGCTCGATGACCGCGACCCGGAAAGGGCGCTCGCGCGTTGAGGCCTCCGGATCCTTGACCAGCGGATTGGCGCGGATGCGCTCGCGGATCGCCGTCTCGTCCAGTTCTTCCGGCCGGATCGGGCCGATCAGGCCGTAGGCGTTGCGGTCGGTCGAAAGGTAGATCGGGATGCCGCCCGCCATCAGAAGCGCGCCTTGGTGGGCGGCCTTGTGATTGTTGCGGTCGAACAGCACGAGATCGCCCTCGGCGATCAGGCTTGTCAGCACGATCTTGTTGGACGACGAAGTGCCGTTCAGGACGAAGTAGGTCTTCTCGGCTCCGAAGATCGCCGCCGCCTCCTTCTGCGCCTGCAGAGCTGGCCCCTCGTGGGTTAGCAGATCGCCGAGCTCCAGGATCGAGTTGTCGAGGTCGTCGCGGAACACCGCTTCGCCCAGGTGCTCCATGAAGATCCGCCCGATCGGGCTGCGGCTGTAGAAGATGCCGCCGTTATGGCCCGGGCAGGTCCAGAGCTGGTTGCCCTCCTCGGCGTAATCAACCAGGGCGCCGAAGAACGGCGTCTTCAGCGTCTCGGCGTATTGCTTGAGGCGCGAGACGAGGTTCCTGGCGATGAACTCGGGCGTCTCCTCGGCGAGGAACACATAGCCGTCAATATAGTCGAGCACCTCGACCGGAATATCCTCGAATCGCTTGCGCCGGACAAGGATCACGATCGGCATGTCGAGCCCGCGTCGCCGCATCACGTTGATCAGCGAGGCGGCCTTGCCCTCGATGCCTTTCTTGCCCCAGTCAACGACCAGGAGGCCGATCGCGGCGTCGGTCTGGACGGCGATCTCCGCGTCTTCGACCCGTCGGGCCTTGATCACCTGGAAGCCCATCCGCTCGATCGCGGTGATGATCTGGTTGACCCTGAGGCCCTCGAGATCGTCGGCGTCGAACATCGGCGCGGAGAACAGGAAGGTGAATTGCTGGAAGAAGTTCATTCTTTTTCGGACCTGGGGAGGGTCGGGCGCGGCGGGCGCCCCTCAAGCCGCACAGCTAAGACAGGATGGCGGCGACAGAATCAAGGCGTTTATCCGACACGCGCCGCCGCCGCCCTGCCGATCCGACTCCCCTTACGGAATGCGTCCATTGGTCGCGCAGCGAGGCTGCTCTAGGTGGGCCCGGAGAGGGTTAAGGTCACCTTGGCGTCACGCTGCGGCGCTAATTGTGCATTGCAACAACGACCGCCCGGGCGCATGAGAAGACTGGCCGGCTCCCTTCGCTTCGAGCGCGCGAAGCGGCGGCGGAGCCTGGACGCCCGGCCGGCGCAGAGGCTGACATGAGCGCAAAATCCGCGGTTCGCAACACCACCTGGGCCGAACTCAAGGTCGGCGACACCGCCAGCATCGAGCGGACCTGCTCGGTGCAGGATCTCATCCTGTTCGCTCACGTCTCGGGCAACCTGAACCCCCTGATGCTGCCGCCGGCGGGGTCCGCCGCGACGAACGCTGACCTGCTCGCGCCTTCGATGTGGGTCGGCTCGCTCGTCTCGGCCGTCCTCGGCAACATCCTTCCCGGCCCGGGCACGCTCTATCGGGCGCAGGACCTGCGCTTCCTCGGCCGCGTGCATGTCGGCGACAGGGTCACGGTCACGGTCGTCTGCCGCGAGAAGCGCGAGACGCCGGTGGCCGTGTTCGACACCCAGATCGTCAACGCCGTCGGGCAGATCGTTTGCGTGGGAACCGCCGAGATCGAGGCGCCGGCCGTCTCCCAGGTCACCGAGTCGCGCGACCTGCCGGCGCTGATCGTGGACTCGGTCGACCATTTCGGCGCGCTCGTGGCGAGGGCCGCCAAGCTGCCGCCGCTGAAGACCGCTATCGTCTGTCCCGACGACCACAATTCCCTGGGCGGCGCGCTGCTCTCGGCCAGGCGCGGCCTGATCGAGCCGATCCTGATCGGCGATCCGGAACGCATCAAAGCGGCAGCCAAGGCGCTCGACGCCGACCTTTCCGGGATTGCGATCGAGCCGATCGTCGACCCGCATCAGGCGGCCGCCCGCGCGGTGGCGATGGTGTTGGAAGGCAGGGTCGCCGCCGTTATGAAGGGGAACCTGCATTCGGACATCCTGCTCGGCGAGGTGGTCAAGAAGGACGGCGGTCTGCGCACGCAAAGGCGGATCAGCCACGTGTTCGCGCTCGACGTCCCGACGCTCGACGAGATCCTCTACATCTCCGACGCCGCGATCAACATCGCGCCGGACCTCATGACCAAGGTCGACATCGTGCAGAACGCGGTCGACCTCGCCCGCGCCTGCGGCCTCGACCAGCCGCGCGTCGGCATCCTCTCCGCCATCGAGACCATCAATCCGGCGATCCCCTCGACGCTGGACGCGGCGGTGCTGTCGAAAATGGCCGAGCGCGGACAAATCCGCGGCGCAATCGTCGACGGGCCGCTGGCGATGGACAACGCCATCGACATCGAGGCCGCGCGCACCAAGGGCATCGCCTCGCTGGTCGCCGGCCACGCCAACGTGCTGATCGTTCCCAATCTCGAGTCCGGCAACATGCTCGCCAAGGAGCTCACCTTCATCGCCCGGGCCGAGGCGGCAGGGCTGGTGCTGGGCGCCAGGGTCCCGGTCATGCTGACGAGCCGGGCCGACAACGACCGGGCGCGGCTCGCCTCGTGTGCGCTGGCCCAGCTCTACCAGTACTATCGACGGGAAGGCCGGGCCTACGGCGGCGACGAGCCGCCGGTCGCCAAGGCCGCCGAGTGACCCATTGACCGCGGAGCAACTCCCTTGAGCAACATCGTCCTGACTTTCAACGCCGGCTCGTCTTCCCTGAAGTTCGCCGCCTTCGGCGCCGACAACGGTGTCCTGAATCATCTCGCCGCCGGCCAGGTCGAAGGCATCGGCGCGACGCCCAAGGGCTCGGTGAAATCGTCGACCGGCGACAAGACCGATCTCGTCTTCGACCCGGCGGCCGGCAAGCTCGACCACGAAGCGGCGACGAACGTCATTCTCGGCTGGTTGCGCCACGTCGGCTATGCGGATGGGATCGTCGCCGTCGGCCACCGCGTCGTCCATGGCGGCCCGGACATGGCCGCGCCGATGCTGATCGATCAGGCGACCCTGCAAAGACTTCGCCAGCTCATCCCGCTCGCGCCGCTGCATCAGCCGCACAACCTGGCCGGTATCGAAGCGGCGATCAAAGCTTTCCCTGGAAAGCCGCAAGTCGCCTGCTTCGACACGGCCTTCCATCGCAGCCATCCGTTCGTGGCCGACACCTTCGCCCTGCCGCGCGCCTATTACGACGAAGGCGTCCGGCGCTACGGATTCCACGGGCTGTCCTACGAATACATCGCGCGCGCGCTGACCAAGATCGCCCCGCAGATCGCGCGCGAGGACGTCATCGTCGCCCATCTCGGCAACGGCGCCTCGATGTGCGCGATCAAGAACGGCCGCTCGATGGCCTCGACCATGGGCTTCACCGCACTCGACGGCCTGCCGATGGGCACGCGCTGCGGCCAGCTCGACCCGGGCGTTGTGCTCTATCTGATGGCCGAGAAAAAGATGAGCGCCCAGCAGATCTCGGACCTCCTCTACAAGGAGTCGGGGCTCAAGGGCATGTCGGGGATCTCCCAGGACATGCGGGAGCTCGAGGCCTCGGATAGCCCTGCGGCGCGCGACGCGATCGATTATTTCGTCTCCCACATCCGCCGCGAGTTGGCCGGCCTCGCCGCCACGGTCGATGGCGTGGAGGGCGTCGTCTTCACCGGGGGCATCGGCGAACATTCCTGGCGGGTGCGCAAGGCCGTGCTCACCGGCATGGAATGGATGGGCATCGAGATCGACGAGGAAGCCAATCGCGCCAGTGCGCAGATCATCAGCGCGCAGTCTTCCCCCGCCACGATCTTCGTTCTTCCAACGGACGAAGAGCACATGATCGCCAGCCACACTGTCGAACTCACGAAGGTCGGCGGGACGAAACCCTCGGCAGCTTAACCAAGGCAAATGCGATGACCTCGACCTACAGCCCCGGAACCGAAGCTCAGCGCGCCGCGCAGGACGCGACCGTGGCCGCCCACCAGTTCGAACAGATGATGTTCGTCATGAGCCGCCGCATCGAGCGGGCGGCGCAGGACCACGGGCAGCGCCTGCAGAAGTTCTGGACTGACGCGGCCGAGGTCCAGCGCCGCCTCGCCCAATCGCAGAAAGACGGCAAGCTTGCCGAGGACGCCAAGGCCTACGCCGTCGACGCCCAGCAGCGAAACACGCTCACGCTCGAGGTTCTGCGCGAGCGGGCCGAGCAGGACATCGCGCACGAGGAGGCGGGCACCCCGCCGGTGCTCATTTATGACCACGAGGTCGTCCTTGACGGCAGGACTTTGCCGCGGCCGACCAACAAGATGCTGCTCAAGATCCTTCCGCCCGCCGGGGTCGAGGTGAAGGCCTGGAAGCGCCCGTACATGATCGTCGATCCGCGCGCCGGACACGGCGCCGGCATCGGCGGGTTCAAGTCGGACAGCCAGGTCGGCGTCGCGCTGCACGACGGCCACCCCGTCTATTTCGTCGTATTCCGCCCGCATCCGGAGCCGGGCCAGACCCTCGCCGACGTCATGCGGTCCGAAGCCGCCTTCGTCGCCAAGATCGGCGAGCTCCACCCCGATGCGCCCAAGCCCATCATCGTCGGCAACTGCCAGGGCGGCTGGGCGAGCCTCATCATGGCGGCGGCCAACCCGGACATCAGCGGGCCTCTGGTCGTCAACGGCGCGCCGGTCGCCTACTGGTCCGGCCGCCTCGGCGAGAACCCGATGCGCTACAACGGCGGCCTGCTCGGCGGCGCGCTGCCGGCGCTGCTTCTTTCCGACATGGGCAACGGCGAGTTCGACGGCGCCCACCTCGTCAGCAATTTCGAGCAGCTCAATCCCGGCCGCAACTACTTCGGCAAGTACTACGACCTGTTCGCGGCGCCGGAAATGACGCGCAAGAGCTTCCTCGAGTTCGAGAAATGGTGGGGCGGCTTCCACTTCCTGAACGAGCAGGAGATCCACTGGATCGTCGAGAACCTGTTCATCGGCAACAAGCTGTCCCGCCACGAAGCGAACATCGAGCCGGGGCGGCCGATCGACCTCAAGGCGATCCGTTCGCCGATCATCGTGTTCGCCTCCCGCGGCGACAACATCACCCCGCCGCAGCAGGCGCTCAACTGGATCGTCGACACCTACGCCGACGAGCACGAGATCAAGATCCGCGGCCAGCGCATCATCTACATGGTGCACGACAAGGTCGGCCATCTCGGCATCTTTGTCTCTTCCTCGATCGCCAAGAAGGAGCACGCCGAGGTCACCTCGACGATGAAAACGATCGAAGCGCTGGCGCCCGGCCTCTATGAGATGACGATCGACGATCAGATCGGAGAGGGCGTGGACGCGCGCTTCACGGTGAGCTTCCACGAGCGCAAGCTCACCGACATTCTCGCCATCGACGACAACGACCGCACCGACGAGCGTGACTTCGCCGCGGTCGAGCGGTTCTCGGAGCTCGGCGCGGAGCTTTACGAGCTCTGGGCCCGTCCGCTCGTTCAATCGTGGGTGACGCCGCAGGTCGCCGATCTCCTCAAGACGACGCATCCGGCCCGCGTGGCGCGCGCAATGTTCGGCGACGCCAATCCGTTGATGAAGGGAGTGGCCGAACAGGCGACGAAAGTTGCAGCGGCGCGGCAGCCAGCCAACCCGGACAACCCGTTTTTGTTCGCCGAGAAGTTGTGGGCCAGCGGCGTGGAGAACGCGTTTGACGCCTTTCGCGACTTCCGCGACGCGATGTACGAGCTGACCTTCTTCGGCATCTACAGCTCGCCCGCCATGTTGCGTCTCGGCGAGAAGTTTGCCTTCGAACGCACCCGCAAGGATCCCAAGGCGCTCCGCTTCCTGCCGGAGGTGCAGTCGGTGCTGCTCAACATCGACCGCGGCGGCTTCGAGGAGGCGGTGATCCGCATGCTGATCCTGATGGCCGATTCGCGCGCGACCGTTCGGCGCGACCGCCTCGAGCGGTCAGCCAAGGTCCTGGGCCATGACGAGCCTTTCGCCTCGCTCGGCGCAGAAAAGCGTGCGGCCCTCATCCATGAGCAGTCGCTGATCGCCGAGTTCGAGCGCGATCGCGCCACCGAGACCCTGCCGGACCTGCTGCCGGAGCTGGACGATCGTCAGCGGGCGATCGAGGTGGTCGAGTATATCGCCGGCGCGATCGAGGAAATGGAGCCCGCCACGATCCAGCTCGTGCAGCGCTTCCATGCGGTGCTCGGCCTCAAAGGCCTCGCGCTGCCGGCGCCGCGCCACGATCCGCTGCGGGCGAGCGAGACCGTGCGCGACGAACTGGGCGAGCCGGCCCCGCTGGACGCCGTCGCGGCGCTCGAACCGGAGGCGGTGGCCGAAACCTCGAAGCCCGTCGAGGCCGCCAAGCCGAGGAGCCGCGGCCGCGCGCGCGAGGCGGCCGAATAAGACCCAACCCGGTGAGCGGCGGCGCGCCGTCGATCCCCGCGACGCCCCGGCTGCAAAATGACCGGGTAAACCCCGTGGGGCCGGCGCGGCGTCCGGGCTGCGCGCTCGCGCGCCGGGGGAAGGGAACGCCGACGCCGTTCGCAACCAAGCCGCGCCCGGTCGCGCACCTCGTTTCGCCCGCTCGCAATAATCCTCGCGTCCTATGTGACAAAACGGCTGCGAAGTCCGCCGAGGGCAAAGACCGCCAGTTCGCCCTCCAGGGGCGGCGGCGCCTGCGGGCAGAGGGGCGCTTGATGTCCGGCGACCGCTCCCTCCTCACGGGGACCACGCGCGCTCTCGAAGGTGCGCCGATCGCCCTCGCCGGGACGAGAGGCGTCGGAAGCCTGTGCAACCGGCTCCAGGTCCGTTCCCCTTTAACTCATGGCGGCGCCCGTCGCTGCGGCGGTCCGGGCTTTCGCCACCTGCAGGGTCGTCAACGAGCGGACGAGGCGGGCGTCCTCGTCGTAAAGCAGGTTCGCTTCGATGTTCAGCGCCACGACCAACAGACCGCAGGCAACGGGAACGTTCGTTTCGCAATGCAGATTGTAGAGCTTCCTCAGTCCGCGCACGACGTCGAAGCGGAACTTATCGTCGCGCTCATCGACGTGATCGAGCAGACACTCCCAATACTGGGCAAATAGATTGATGGTGGCCCAGGACAGCCGCTCGTCTTCAGGCCCGAGTTTCGCCAGTTCGGGCACGACGTCCAGAAACTCCTCGAGGAGTTGGGACCCGCGCGGCTCTCCCGCCTTCGTCCGCAGATTGTCGTGCATCGTTGCAACCGCTTTTGAGCGCAAGAAATACGCGCATGGGTTGAAGTTGACATCATTGTGCTACCGACGGGTTACCGGCGCGCTCTGCCGGAAAGCGCTCTCCCCTTCGAAGGGAAGCAGGGCCCAACGCCGTCAGATTTCGATCTCCCGCCCGATCTCCACCACGTGGTCGCAGGGCAGCGCGAGGTAGTCGCTTAGGCGGCCCGAGTTGCGGTTCATCGCCGCGAACACGGCCTCCTGCCAGCGCGGCAGTCCCCGACCGTCCTCGGCCGGGACGATCGTCTCGGCGCCGACGTAGAACGTCACGTCATCGAGATCGATCTGTGCGCCCTGCTTCTTGCATTCGGCGAGAATTGCCGGAATATCAGGATGCTCCATGAAGCCGATCCTCGCCTCGGCGCGCCAGAAATGGTCGGCTTCGTGCATCACCGTCACCCGTTCCTCCGGGTCGGTCCAGGGAACCAAAAGCGTGGACATGGTCAGCGCCAATACCTCTTCGTGGAGCGCGCGGTTCTGACGCACATGCCAGGCCATGACCGGCGGCGTCTTGTCCTTGGCGCGGGTCAGGAACACCGCGGAGCCAGGCACGCGCACGATCTTGCCGGCTTTCAGCAGCTCGTCCAAAGCCGATAGGGGGATGAGTTCCGCCTCGACCCGGGCCTGCACCGCCGTCGCGCCGCGGTGCCATATCCACATCGCGCCATAGACCAGCGAGGCGAGCAGCAGCGGAACCCAGCCGCCCTGGAGGACCTTCGCCAGGTTGGCGGCGAGGAAGCTGGCGTCGACCAGGACGAAGCCGGCGGCGATCGAGCCCGCCGCCCAGACCGGCCAGTTCCAGATCTCGCGCATGGCGATGAACAGGAGCACGCTCGTCAACAGCATGGTGGCCGACACCGCGATGCCGTAAGCGGCCGCGAGATTGTCGGACTTGCCAAAGCCGATCGTCAGCAGGAGGGTGACGATCATCAGAAGCCAGTTGACCGCGCCGACGTAGATCTGGCCGTAGCCCTCCTCGGAGGTCTGCGTGATCGTCATGCGCGGCAGCCAGCCGAGCTGGATCGCCTGACGGGTCATCGAATAGGCGCCGGTGATGATCGATTGGCTGGCGATCACGGTGGCGATGGTCGCCAGAACGATCAGCGGGGTCAATAGCGGCCCCGGGCACAGGCGGTAGAAGATATTGCCTTCTGTCGATGCCCCGGCGAGCACGATTGCAGCCTGTCCGGCGTAGTTCAGGATCAGCGCCGGAAACACCACGGCCCACCACGACAGCCGGATCGGCCCGACGCCGAAATGGCCCATATCGGCGTAGAGCGCCTCGGCGCCGGTGACGCACAGAAACACGCCGCCGAGGACGAGAAAGCCGGTCGTCCCGCCACGCATCAGGTAGTCGAGTTCCCAGAATGGATTGATCGCCCTGACGACGTCCGGGTGCTGAATGATGCCGTGGACGCCAAGCAGGGCGATTACGACGAACCAGACGAGCATGATCGGTCCGAAGGCGCGACCGATGGCGGCGGTCCCGAACGGCTGGACGGCGAACAAGGCGAGCAGGATGACCGCCGCCGCCGGCAACACGTAGGTTTGCAGGCTCGGAGCAATCTGCTCCACGCCTTCGAGGGCCGAGAGCACGGAGATCGCCGGGGTGATGGCGCCGTCGCCATAGATGAGCGACGCTCCGAACAAGCCGACGGCGATGATAATCGGCCGCCGATGCTTCTTGACGCCGAGCAGGGTCATCAGCGCGATGATGCCGCCCTCCCCGTCGTTGTCGATCCGCATGGCGAAGTTGACGTACTTGACGGCGGTGATGATGAAGAGGGTCCACACGATCAGCGACAGCGCGCCCAGCGTTGCGGACGGGTCCGGATGGGCCCCCGTGGAGTCCAGCACGGTTTTCAGCGTATAGAGCGGACTCGTGCCGATGTCGCCGAACACGACCCCGAGCGCGGCGAGGGCGGCGAACGCCGTGTGTCGGGACGAAGAGGTCAGGGTGTCGCTCGCCGCTTCCGCCATTGCCTGTCCCAACGCCCCGCTCCGCCGTCTCCGTCATAGCCGATCGCGAAGAAGGACAACAAACTCTTGACCGCAAGGAGACCCCGGCGGCTTTCACGGTAAACGTTCCGCAACGGAACACGGTAAACCGGGAATGAAGCAAACGCATTGTCAAGATTAAGAAATTTCACCTGGGCCGAAGGCCCCGATCGATAAAATTCGAGCGAATTTTTTGCGCTGGCGCCAAGCGGCGACCGCGATGCTGCCCTCATCGAACGACGTCAGGCGCGCTCATGGTCAACCGAGTTCTCTCCTTCGTCAGCGCAGCGGTCATCCTTGGGCTGGCGTGGAACAGCTTCGGCGAAGCCTCGGAAGGTCTGCCGAAGGCGAGCTACACCCCGGTCGGCGCGCAGACCACCATTCCCTACGGCTGGGTCGATTTCTGCAGCCGGCACGCCGAGGAATGCGCCTCTGGCAAGCGCGACCCCGTCGACCTCCACCTGACCCGTCAGACCTGGAAGACCCTCAACGACGTCAATTCTCTGGCCAACACCACGATCGAGCCGATCAGCAACCTCGACCACTGGGGCACCACGCTCGACCACTGGGACTATCCCGTGGACGGCAAGGGGGATTGCAAGATCTATGCGCTGTTCAAGCGAAAGCTCTTGATCGAGCGCGGCTTCCCGCGACAAGCGCTGCTGATGACGATCGTGCGCGACCTCAACGGCGACGGCCATGCGGTGCTGACCGTCAAGACGGACCGTGGCGATTTTGTGCTCGACAATCTGGTCGACGACATCCGCCCATGGAACGTGACCGGCTACACCTTCTACAAGCGCCAGGCTCAGGACGACCCGAACGTCTGGTTGAGCCTCGGCGGCGCGAAGGCTCCGGCGCCGGCGGAATCGGCAAGCCAGTAGGCTCGGACGCGCGGCGGACGGACAACTGCCGGCGGGCTACTTGACGCCCAGCAACGCGAGCATGATCGCGCCGGAGATCGCCGTGCCGAACACGCCGGCGAGATTGGGCCCCATCGCGTGATAGATCAGGTAGTTTTCCTTGTCGTACTCGAGCGCCACGTTGTGGCTGACCCTGGCCGCGATCGGCACCGAGGCGATCCCCGCCGAGCCTAGCAGCGGATTGATCTTTTCCTTCAGGAAAAGGTTCAGGATCTTGGCGCCGACGACGCCCGAGCCGGTGCCGAACAGGAAGGCGAAGAGGCCGAGGACGACGATCTCGATCGTGTCGAAGGTCAGGAAACCGCTCGGCGGCCATGGTCGAGCCGATCGCGACGGTCAGCACGATGATGATCACGTTCATCAGGTCGTTGGCCGCGGTCCTCGCCAGACGGTTGACGACCAGGACCTCGCGAAACAGGTTGCCGAGCATCAGCATGGTGATCAGCGGCGCGACCGGCGGGAAGAACAGGTTGACGACGATGCCGATGACGATCGGGAAGGCGATCTTCTCGAGCCGGGTCACCTGCCGCGACTGCTTCATCCGGATCAGCCGCTCCTCGGGCGTGGTGAGCAGCTTCATGATCGGCGGCTGGATCAGCGGCATCAGCGCCATGTAGGAATAGGCGGCGACGGAGATCTGCGGCAGCAGGTGCGGCGCGAGCTTGACCGCCATGAAGATCGCCATCGGCCCGTCGGCGCCGCCGATGATGCCGATCGCGCCGGCTTCCTTGAGGGTGAAGCCGAGTAGCTTGGCCCCGATCAGCGCGACGAAGATGCCCAGATGCGCCGCCGCGCCGAGGATGACGAGCCGCGGATTGGCGATCATGGGGGCGAAGTCGGTCATCGCCCCGACGCCGAAGAAGATGAGCGGCGGCACGACGAGCAGTTGCACGCCCTCGTAGGCGTAGTGAAACAGGCCGCCCGGCTGGGTGAGATCAGATCCCGGCACGTTGGAGATGATGCATGAGAAGCCAATGCCGATCAGCAGAAGCGGTTCGTACCCCTTGGCGATCGCCAGATAAATCATGCCGCAGCCGATGGCGATCATGACCACGTTTCCCCACCAGAGGTGGGCGAGGCCGGTCTGATCCATCAGAGCGCCGAGAAACGACAGCAACTGGTCTATCAAGCGAGATACCCCCTCCAGCTCATAGTGAGCGGGCGATCAGTGATGGCTTCTGCGCAAAGCCTCTTCGTCGATCTTGCCGAGCCGGTTGAGGAGCGGGAAAAGCGCCAACACCACGCCGATTCCGGTGATCATCAGCATCGACATGAAGAAGTCGATCAGGCTGAGCATGAAAGCGCCATAGAGCGTGTCGGGCATTGTCACAGGGATGCTCCCTCAGGCGAGCGTGAGCAGAACGGCGCCGGTGTCGACGGAGTCGCCGGGCTTGACCGCGATCGACACGACCTTGCCGGCGCCATGGGCATGCACCTCGGTCTTCATCTTCATCGCTTCGATCGTGGCGATCTTGTCGCCGGCCTTGACCGCCTGGCCGATCATCACCTCGACCGACTGGACGGTGCCGGCGAGCGGCGCGACCTCGTCGCCCGCCGCCGCGGCCGGTCTGACCACGAACGCGGCGGTGGCGCCGCCGCAGCCGCCACCGCGGCCGAAGCCGCCGCGACCGAACCGGGCCACGCCGTCCCGGAGCCCTCGGCGGCGATCTCCTCCACGACGACCTCGTACGTCTGCCCGTCGACGCTGATTCTGAATTTCCTCTGCATACCGCAACTCCCGATCGAAAAAACACGCGTCAGTGCGGGCGATGGCTCACCGCGTGCGACGTCTGGTGCAGCCAGCGGCCTTCGGCCGTCCAGGCGTGCCCGGTCGACTGCATCGGCGATATGGATGACCCGGAAGCCGTAGGCGGCGACGGCGGCCGCGATCGCGGCGACATGATGTGGCGGCACGCCGTCGAGTTCGGCGCGCCGCGACCGCACGCGCGTCGACAAGCGCGCCGGCCTTCTTGCGCTCGGCCTCCGCGGCCGCTTCCGCTTTTTGCCGGGCGATCTCGGACCGCTCGACCCAGCTCAGGAAGCGCCCGACATGCACGACGAGGAAGCCCAGGATAACGACGACGGCGATCGCGCCGAGCCCAAATTTGATCGTCTCGAAGAGTCATGGCGTTCCTTCGCCCGGTTGCCTGTTAAAGGGGGATGTTGCCGTGCTTCTTCGGCGGCCGCACCTCGCGTTTCGACAGCGCCTTTCTCAGCGCCAGCGCGATCGTCGAGCGGGTGATCGCCGGCTCGATGACGTCGGTGATATAGCCTTTCGCCGCCGCCATATAGGGCGAGGCGAATTCGGCGCGATAGGCGGCGGCGAGTTCGGCGCGCCTTCGCCTTCGGGTCCTCGGCCGCCTTCAAGTTCCTTGTTGTAGAGAACCTTGACCGCGCCCTCGGCGCCCATCACCGCGATTTCGGCGGTCGGCCAGGCGAAGACGAAATCGGCGCCCATTTCCTGGCTGCACATCGCCAGATAGGAGCCGCCGTAGGCCTTGCGCAGGATCACCGTCACCTTCGGCGTCGTGCACGAGGCGTAGGCGAACAGCAGCTTGGCGCCGTGCCGGATGATGCCGCCGCGCTCCTGCTCGACGCCGGGCATGAAGCCGGGAACGTCGACGAGGTGACGAGCGGGATGTTGAAGCAGTTGCAGAAGCGGATGAAGCGCGCGCCCTTGTCGGCCGCGTCCATGTCGAGCGCGCCCGGCCCGGACCGTCAGGCTGGTTGGCGATGATGCCGACGACGATGCCCTCGATCCGGCCGAAACCGACGATCAGGTTCTCGGCGAACGAGCGGTGCACTTCGAGAAACTCGCCGGGATCGACGATGTGCTCGATGATGCCGCGCACGTCCATCGGCATCTGGGGATCGTCCGGGATCAGGGCGCTCGATGCCGGTCGTCCTCGACGAGTCGCGATGTCCGCGCTCGGCCGGTGCGGCGGATCCTCGGAATTGTTGCGGCGGCAGATAGGAGAGCAGCTTGGTGACGATTCGGATCGCGTCGGCGTCGTCCTCGGCGAGGAAGTGCACGTTGCCGGAGACCGAGGCGTGCATGTCGGCGCTGCCGACTTCGTCCATCGTCACCGCCTTGCCCGGTCACCGCCTTGATCACCTCCGGCCCGGTGATGAACATGTAGGCGTTCTTCCGGGTCATGACGACGAAGTCCATCAGCGCCGGCGAATAGGCGGCGCCGCCGGCGCAGGGGCCGCAGACCACGGCGATCTGCGGCACCACGCCCGAAAGCAGGACGTTCATGATAGAAGACGTCGCCGTAGCCGGAGAGCGCGTCAACGCCTTCCTGGATGCGGGCGCCGGCGGAATCCTTGAACGCGACGACCGGCGAGCCGAGCTTGGCGGCCTGCTGCATCAGCGCGACGATCTTTTTGGCGTGCATCTTGCCGAGCGAGCCGCCGACGACCGTGAAATCCTGGCTGAACGCCGAGACGACGCGTCCTGCGACGTAGCCCGTGCCAGCCACCACGCCATCGGCGGGAAGGTCCTTGTTTTCCATGCCGAAGAAGCGGGCGGAATGGTGGATGTGAGTCCCCGAGCTCCTGGAAGGTGTTTTCCTGGAACAGCGCGTCGAGCCGATCGCGCGCTGTCATGAGCCCCTTCGCGCGCCGCTGCGCGAGCTTGTCCGCGCCGCCGCCGGACAGGATGGCCTGCCTGCGTTTGCGCAGGTCCTCGAGCAGCTCCAAGGAAAGCGTCATCTCGTCACCGTTTGCATGGACGTCGATCGTCGGAAAGGGAGGCGACAAAGGAACGCGCGGTCTGGCGGTCGCACTCCGACCTCCTGCGGCGCCGGATTCGAGGCCCGCAGCGGGTTCCAGCCTTCGTCGGTCCCCTCCCGTTCTGAAGACCGAAGTATAAACTCTGCCCGCGAAAGATACAGATGTTCATTCCCGTTTCTCCCGGCGGCGGCCCTAGCCGAAAGGCTTAGCGTCAAGAGGCGATTGCCGTGGGCGATCGCTCGCCGCGCATCTTCGCGCAAACGCCCGCGCTGCGGCGGATTCCGCTGCGCCGCCGCATCCGGCGGCGACACGCCGCTAGCGGCTGCGCGCCGCGAAGACGTTCGCAAATCGGCCAACGCCGCGACGATCAGCCGCGGGCCTTTTGCGCCCCCGCGACCCCATCGGTCGGCGACGCCGCGCCCTCGTGCCGCGTTGGACAATACGACCGTGTTTGCGGCGCCGCAATCTGCCGCATTGCTTGTTTTGGACTCGTGATCGACTATGCCTTGCGGCAGGGCCCTAGTCGCGCCAAACTTGGTTTGGAGCGGTTGTCCTGCGGGGCGTCGGTGCGTCGATGTCGGCCCGTGACCGTCCGGCCGGCTGACGTCGACCCGTTTCGGCGATCAAAGTTGATATCAGGGCTCATCTGGGGCTGCGGGGAACGAACGGCGCGCGCAAAGGCGCGCGCCTGAAGATGCGGAGGCTGCAGTGAATCTGGAACAGACTGTACCGGTCAAAATGACCAACGAGGGCCTGCAAGCCTGGGTCGACAAGATGGAGCGCCTCTGCAAGCCGGACAGCGTCCATTGGTGCGACGGCACGGTCGAAGAAAACGACATGCTGTGCGAGCAGATGGTAAAGGCCGGCACGTACATCCGGCTCAATCCTGAAAAGCGCCCCAACTCCTTTCTCGCGCGCTCGCACCCCTCCGACGTGGCCCGGGTCGAGGAAAGGACCTACATCTGCTCGAGCAACAAGGTCGACGCCGGCCCCACCAACAACTGGGCGCCGCCGGCCGAGATGCGCGAGACGATGCTCGGGCTGTTCGACGGCTGCATGCGCGGCCGCACCATGTACGTGATCCCGTTCAGCATGGGCCCGCTCGGCTCGCCGATCGCCAAGATCGGCGTGCAGATCACCGACAGTCCCTATGTCGTGACGAACATGCGCATCATGACCCGTATGGGGAGCGCGGTGCTCGACGTGCTCGGCAGACGGCCCGTTCATCCCCTGCATGCATTCGGTCGGCGCGCCGCTCATGCCCGGACAGAACGACGTGGCCTGGCCGTGCGAGGGCGACATAGGCCGGAAGTACATCGTGCACTTCCCGGAGACCTACGAGATCTGGTCCTACGGTTCGGGCTACGGCGGCAACGCGCTGCTCGGCAAGAAGTGTCTCGCGCTGCGCATCGCTTCGGTGATGGCCCGCGACGAAGGCTGGCTTGCCGAGCACATGCTGATCATGGGCATCCATTCGCCTCAGAGCCTGACCGGGAAGGCAGAAAGAACGTACCTCGGCGCCGCGTTCCCGAGCGCCTGCGGTAAGACGAACCTCGCGATGCTGGTGCCGCCGAAGGAACTCGAAGGCTGGAAGGTCACCACGGTCGGCGACGACATCGCGTGGATCAAGAAGGACGAGAACGGGGTCTTGCGCGCGATCAATCCGGAAGCGGGATTCTTCGGCGTGGCGCCGGGAACGAACGAGCAGTCGAACCCCAACGCGATGGCGAGTTGCGCACGAAATACGATCTTCACCAACACGGCGCTGACCGACGACGGCGACATCTGGTGGGAGGGCATGACGGAGACCACGCCCGCGCACCTGATCGACTGGACCGGCAAGGACTGGACGCCCGGTTGCGGCCGCCCTGCGGCCCATCCGAACTCGCGCTTCACGGCGCCCGCTTCGCAGTGCCCGTCGATCGATCCCGAATGGGAGAATCCCGCCGGCGTGCCGATCAGCGCGTTCTTGTTCGGCGGCCGCATGCGCAAGAACATGCCGCTCGTCTACCAGGCGTTCAACTGGGCGCACGGCGTCTACCTTGCCGCCACCATGGGCTCCGAGGCGACGGCGGCGGCGATCGGCGTTACCGCGACCCGGCGCGACCCGATGGCGATGCTGCCGTTCTGCGGCTACAACATGGCCGACTACTTCAACCACTGGCTGGACGTCGGCCGTCAGGTCGCCAACCCGCCGCGCATTTTCCGGGTCAACTGGTTCCGCCGCGACGACGACGGCAAGTTCCTGTGGCCCGGCTTCGGCCAGAACATGCGCGTCTTGAAGTGGGTCGTCGATCGCGTGCGCGGGCGGGGCTACGCCGTGGAGAGCCCGATCGGCTGGATGCCGCGTTACGAGGACATCGACTGGCGCGGCCTCCCCTATGATCGCGACACCTTCCACGAGCTCATGACGGTCGGTCGCGACGCGGGCGCGGAGGAGGCGCATCTGCACGAGGAGCTGTTCGACCGCTTCTTCGACCGCATCCCGAAGGAGTTCGTCTACGAGCGCGAAATGTTGCGTTCGCGCCTCTGGCGCTCGCCGGCCCGCTGGCAGCTCGCGCGCGAGGTCTGAGCGGCGAAGCCACTCAGACAAGGGACAACGGGTCGGTTGGACCCGTGGTCCCTTTCTTTTGCGCGGGGACCGGTCTGTCCCTTCGGCGTTTGCGCCGACCCCACAGGCGCCTGACCGGGCCGCTCAGGCCTGGACTTCGGCCTCCCAGGTCGCATGAACCACACCGGGGCGGCTCTCCAGCGCCGCGACGACCGCGTTGAGTTCGTTCGGCACGATCGCGGTGGCGACGAGCGTGGCCACAATCTCGACGATGTCGTCGCCTCGCTCTTCTGCTTCGACGTCCGCGACCGGATAGTGCGCCGCTTCCAGCGCCTCTATCAGCGCCTCCCGGGTCTCGCCCGCCGTGTCGGCGCTCACCGACAGGCGCACCTCGTAGGTCGCCTCGCCGGTCTCCTCGTCGATCGGGATGCGATTGATCCGGTTGACGAGCGGCCGGAGCAGCGTGTTTCCGGCGATGACGAAGCCGGTCAGCATGGCCGACTCGATTACGAGGCCCGCTCCCGAACCGGCGCCGACGGCGGCGGAGCACCAGAGGGTGGCCGCGGTGTTCAGCCCGCGCACGTTGAGGCCTTCCTTCATGATCGCGCCCGCGCCGAGAAAGCCGATGCCGGACACCACATAGGCCATGACTTGCGTCGAAGCCGGGCCGCCGATCCTGAGGCCGAAGTCGACGAACGCCGCCGCGCCGACCGCCACAAGCGCATTGGTGCGCAGACCCGCCGACCGTTGCCGGTACTGGCGCTCGGCGCCGATCAGCGTGCCGAAGACGAAAGCCGCGGCGAGGCAGATCGCGCTGTTGATCAGGGCGTCGAGATCGAAGGTGGAGAGAAAGCGCATGCGTCCCTGCAGCCGACGGGATCTGGCAAGGCGCGTCCTCGCATGCGTCCGCAGCGAAGTCGAGCGCCCATCCCCGAGCCTCGAAACCGGCCGCGGGACGCCTTGGCGGGGGGCCGGGCTCAAAGTTGGAAGTTTTCGTCGTTGCGCCAGACGCCAATCTGCCGCTAAGTCATTGAAATCATTGAATCCCTCGACCGAAAATCAGGCAAATCCCTATGTAAGCCCTTGAAAATAAAGGACTCCCGTCAGAAAAACGCGGTCATCCCGGTCGACCGCCAGGCTGCTCCCGCCTATCGGCCCGCGGCCGGTCCCGGCGACGGCTTCCCCAGCGCTTCGAGCGCCGCGATCCCGTCGGCCGGCAAACTCCACGCGCGCCCCGCAGCAATGACAGCGGCCAGGTACTCTGGCTTCGGGGCGCCCGGGCCGGCGTTGGCGCCGAAATAGACGATCGCTCGCTTCGCTCCGCCCGCCGCCACGACCGGCTGGACGGCCTTGGCGTAAAGCCCCTTCGGCAGGCCTTCGAAACGGTCGAGCGCCGGGACGTCGGCGAGCGCCAGGTCCCACAGCACGCCGTGAACCGCAGCGCGTGGCGCGCGGACGGCCGTCAGCCAGCCCTCGCGCATGATCGCGAGCCGGTGGCGCTCGAGCCGGGCGAGGCCGATCGGTTTCGAGCGCGGACAGCGGCGCGCCATCGCCTCGACGTCCATGTTTGCGCCATAGGCGAAATAGAGAGGCATCCCCTTACCCGCTCAGCCTTTCGACCTTGTGGACGACGCTCTTGCCGCGCAGTTCGGACAGGATGGCGTTCAGGTGCTGGATGTCGCGCACCTGCAGGTCGATGCGCAGGTCGCGGAAATCCGCGCCGCTCGCCGTCGACGAAATGGCGTCGATGTTGGCCCCATACTCTCCGATGACGATGGCGATGACCCCGAGCGCGCCCGGCTCGTTGAGCATGGTGATGACGATCTGGGTCGAATAGACGGCGTTGTCGGCAGCCTCGAGGTCCCAGCGCACGTCGAGCCAGCGGTCGGGCTCGTCGTTGAAATCGGCCAGCGCCGGCGAGTGAATCGGATAGATGGTGATGCCCTCCGCCCCGCGGATGCCGACAATTCGTTCGCCCGGCACGGCGCCGCCCTTCGGGGCGAAGCGGACGGTGGTGTCCGGATCGAGACCGCGAACCGGCGCGGCCGCCGCGCCGGCTTCCGATTTCCCAGGCGTCCCGGGCACGCGGAAGACGAGGTTCGCGGCCTTCGGCAGTTCGAACCAACCGGCCTCGTTCTGCGGCACGGCCGGGCCCGCCTTGCGCTCGTCCTTGAAGTCGGGATGGACGGCGCGCACGACGTCGCTCGAATAGATCTCGCCGCGGCCGACGCCGACCATCACGTCGTCGATTGACGCCCGGGCGAGACGCGGCAGGGCCGCCTTCAGCTTCGATTCGGAGAACTTGCGCCCGGCCCGCTCGAAGGCGCGCTCGACGATCTGGCGACCGAGCCCACCAAACTGCTGCTTGGCCGCATCGCGGGTGGCGCGCCGGATGGCCGCCCGCGCCCGCCCCGTCACCACGACGCTGTCCCAGGCGGCCGGCGGCGTACTCCGGTCGGAGCGGGAGATCTGCACCTCGTCGCCATTCTGCAGCACCGAGATCAGCGGCGCGATGCGGCCGTTGATCTTGCAGCCGACCGCCGAATTGCCGATGTCGGTGTGGACTGCATAGGCGAAGTCGATGGCGGTCGCCCCGCGCGGCAGCGCGATCAGCCGGCCCTTGGGGGTGAAGCAGAACACCTGGTCGTGGAACAGCTCGAGCTTGGTGTGCTCGAGGAACTTCTCCGAATCGTCGCTCGCCAGCGCCTCGATCGTCTGTCTCAAGCCCCGGTAGGCGCGGCTCTCGCTGACGCCGGGCGTATCCGGACGGCCGTCCTTGTAGATCGTGTGCGCGGCGATGCCATATTCGGCAACCTCATGCATCTCATGGGTACGGATCTGCAGTTCGACCCGCTGGCTGCCCGGCCCGATGACGGTGGTATGGATCGAGCGGTAGTCGTTCTGCTTGGGCGTCGAAATGTAGTCCTTGAAGCGGCCCGGCACCACCGGCCAGGTCGTATGGGCGACGCCGACCGCAGCGTAACAGTCGGCGACCGTGTCGACCAGAATGCGGAAGCCGTAGATGTCCGACAGCTGCTCGAAGGCGATCGAGCGCCGCTCCATCTTCCTCCAGATCGAGTACGGCGCCTTTTGCCGGCCTTTGACGTCGACCTTGATGCCGCGGCGGACAAACTGGTCGGTCAGTTCCGCGGCGATGCGGGCGATGAGCGCGCCGTTCTTGGTCCTGAGCGCCTCGAGTCGGGTGAGGATCAGCTGATAGGCGTCCGGCATCAGGCAGCGGAACGACAGGTCCTCGAGTTCGCTCCGCATGCTCTGCATGCCCATCCGGCCGGCGAGCGGCGCATAGATGTCGAGCGTGTCCTGGGCGATCCGGGCGCGCTTCGCCTCCGGCACATACTGCAGGGTGCGCATGTTGTGCAGCCGGTCGGCGAGCTTGACCAGCAGCACGCGGGCGTCGTCGGCGATCGCCAGCAGAAGCTTGCGGAAGTTTTCGGCCTGCTGCGCATGCCTGGTGACGAAGTCGAGCTTGCCGAGCTTGGTCAGTCCGTCGACCAGGCCGCCGATCTCCTCGCCGAACGCCTTGTTGACGTCGTCGCGGGTAATCTCGGTGTCTTCGATCGTGTCGTGCAGCATCGCCGCCACGATGGTGGCGTCATCGACCTTGAGGTCGGTCAGAATGGCCGCGACTTCGAGCGGGTGTGAAAAATAAGGATCGCCCGAGGCGCGCTTCTGCATTCCGTGCGCCTTCATCGCAAAGACGTAGGCGCGGTTCAGGAGCTCTTCATTGGCGTTTGGATTGTAGCGGCGGACACGTTCCACCAGTTCATATTGCCGCATCATCGCCGCAGCGTTCCAACCCGTCTCCAACGCCGAATCCCGTCGCCTTGCCCGCGCGGCGCGTCCATGAGGATTCGACGGGATTGCAAGGGCGCGAAATGGCGAACGCCCGAGCCGGGCGCGGCCTGCCGCACGCTTTCCGCGCGGGTTCAGCAACGATCATCGGCCGGCTGAGGCCCGTTCGCAAGCGCAAAATCGCCGAGGGATTTCGACGGGACGAGCTTTCGGACCTCGACAGGACGGGCGCGCCGATCGGCTGGGCCGTGCCTAATCGGTAAGCGCAGACACCCTATAGACCGACCGGCGCCGAGCGCCGACACTGTATCAGCCGTTCATGGCGTGAAAGGCGCCCTTGACCGAGGCGCCGCAAGAACCTCGCAAAGAGCAAATCGCGGAAGCCGCCGCCCTGAGCGATGGCTTCGCGCAACGGAGCGGGCGTTCGGAGCCGGCTTGGCGACGGGTCAAATCCGACTCTAGGTGCGCATTCCTGTTCAGTCTCGGACGGTGGATTGCGCCAAGAGCCGCCGTCGATCATTCCGCCGGTGTCTCGGCTGGCGCGCCGGGATGGATGCCCGGTCGCTGCGGAATGAGCAGGATGAACGCGACCATTGCCAAAGCCAGGACCACTGTCGCGGCCGTGCGGCTCAGGGCGAAGCCGCCGTGAGCAATCGGCTTGTCGAGCAGATCGCCCAGTGTCGCGCCGAGCGGGCGCGTCAGGATGAACGCGGCCCAAAACAGCAACACCCGCGACACATCGGTGAACAGATACAAAGCCGCGAGGACGACGAGGGCGGTTCCGAACACGACGGAGGCGTTTCCGAAGCCGAGCCCGTTGGTGTCGGCCATCCAATCGCCGAGCGCCGTGCCGAGCGTTTGCGAAAATAGAATCGTGGTCCAGTAGAACGCCTCCACCCGGGGGGTCGCGACCGTATTCACCGACACGGTTCCCTCCCGCCAGCGCCAGACGAGCAGCGACGCCAGGAGCAGCGAGAGCAGCAACGCAGATCCCCCCGCGTAGCCGATTCCGAGCGAACGGTCGGCGAAATCGGCCATCGTCGTTCCGACGGTTGTCGTCGCCACGATCGTTAGCCAGTAGACGACGGGATGGAACCTCTCCATCCGGATCTGGGCGATCACGGCCAGAACGAACACGGCGGCAAAGAGCCCGGTGCCGATCAGATAGCCGCCGCTGTGGGCGTTCGCATCCGCGTGCAGCATCGACATCGTCACCGCGTCGCCGCCGGTTTCGCCGATGGTCGTGGCAATGATCTTGATGATCCAAAAGCCGAGCGTGACTTCTGGAACCTTGCTCAACGTCGCCTTCACCGCTTCGTTCATGATCACTCTGTCTCCTCAGGAAGGCCGCCCGCGCCGAAAGCGCAGGCGGTCCACGTGGGCTCAGTCCGGATTGGGACCTTCGGCCTTGTTCTCGAGCACCCGCCCGGTTCTCGCGTCGACGCCGACCTCGTGCGTGACCGACCCGTTCTTGACGTCGAAGGAGTAGCGCAACCCGCTGCCTCCCCCCTCCCTTTCCAGTTCCTCGTCGGTGATGCGGCCAGGATGCGCGTTCAGTGCGATCGCGCGCGCCTGTTGGATGGTGATCTTCGCCGTGCCTGCGAGTTCTTGTCCGGTATAGGCGGCGGCGGAGCCTGCCATCGCCAAGACGATGACCGTCGAGCTGATGAGGCCCGCGCCGATAGGCGTCGGTTTCATGGTTTCTCTCCGTTTTCCTTATGATTCGCGGCGGAGCGCCTGCAGCCAAGGCTCTCCCTCCATGCGCCATTGTGCCACGCAAGAATTAGCCGAGAATTAGGTCCGCCCACCCGCGCCGCGGATTGTCTCACCGGAGGCGGGGATGGATACCCGGGCGACAACTCCCGTCACTTCGTCCGCGCGATTTTCGACGGTCAAGCCGAACCCCTGCCGCTCGGCGGCTCGGCGGGCGATCGACAGGCCGAGGCCGGTCCCCTCCGTCTTATGTGGCGACGCGCGAAAGAACCGGTCGAAGACGCGCGTTTCGGCGCCTTGGGGGAGAAAGTCTCCCGTGTTGAAAACTTCGACGATGAAATGGCCGCCACGCCGCGCGATCGACACATCGACACGCCCACCGCTCGGACTGTACTGCACCGCATTGTCGATGAGGCTCGAAAACAATGCGCGCGCCTCTTCGGGAGCCCCGCGGCAGGCAGCCCGCGAAGAAAAATCCACTGCGAGGTCGACCTGCCTGCGGTCGGCGACCGCCGCATGATCGGCCACGCACTCCAGGACGAGCGCATTGACGTCGATCATCTCATCGCGAGCGGTCTCGCCCTCCTCGAGCCTTGCCAGTTGGAGGAGCTGGTTGACGAGAGCGCTCGCGCGCCGAACGCCGCGCGCGAGGGCCGCGGTCGCCCCCCGATCGTCGCGCCCCTCCCGGGAGAGATTTTCGACCTGGATCTGCATCCCGGCGAGGGGAGTCCGAAGCTCATGGGCAGCGTCGGAGACGAATTGGCGCTGCGCCTTGACGATATCCTGGAGACGAACGATGAGGCTGTTCATGCTCTGCACAAGCGGCGCGACCTCCCTAGGAACGCTGTCAAGCGGGATTGGCGTCGTCGCGCGGACGCTCCGCTCGGCAAGCTCGACGGAGAGCGCGTTCAGTCGCGCTAGCACCCGATTCATCGCCCATCCGACCACGAGCCACGCCAGTGGGATGGCGATCAGGACAGGAGCGGCCGCGCCGAGCGCCGCGGCCTGCGCGATCTCCTGGCGCACCACCTCCCGCTGGCCGACCTGCACCATGTACCGGCTGTCGCTCGTTGTGTAGACGCGCCATTTCTCGCCGCCCGCTTCGACGTTTGCATAGCCAGCCCTGGCTTGGGGGGGGATGTGGACGGACGGAAGCGATGCATGGACGAGCCTGCCGCCCGCATCCCAGATGCTGACCGCAAATTGATCTTCGGGATCCTGGTCCGCCGGAGCGGGCGTTTCAGCGGGCGAGACGCTCGTGCCGGCATTCAGCGCGATCTGGCGGAGTTGACCGTCGAGAAACTCTGTCGCTGCGTCATGCGCGTAAAGATAGGCGAATGCGCTCGCCGCAAGACCGACGACTGAGAGCAGCACAGTCACATAGACGAGCGCGGTGCGTCGAAGCGATGCGGTCTTTAGGATTTCGGGAGCATCCATCCGGCGCCCCTGACGTTGAGGATGATCGACTTGCCGAACTTGCGCCGGACGGAATGAATCAGAACGTCCACGGCGTTGCTCTCCACCTCCTCGCCCCAACCGTAGATCCGTTCCTCGATCTGCTGACGGGAAAGAATTCGGCCCGGCCGCTCCATCAGCGCGTGCATGAGGGAAAATTCCCGAGCCGACAGGATGGCCCTGGCCTCGCCGTGGCGCAACTCGTGCGTGCCAACATCGAGCTCGACGTCGCCAGCGACAAGCATCGACGTCGCCCGCCCCGCGCGGCGGCGAATGAGCGCCCGCATGCGAGCGGCGAGCTCGCGCACTTCGAAAGGCTTGAGCAGGTAATCGTCGGCGCCGAGATCGAGGCCCGAGACACGGTCCTCGACGGATCCGCGAGCGGTGATGATGAGAACCGGCGTGTCGACGCCCCTTCGCCGCGCCGCCTTCAAGAGATCGAGGCCATCCGCCCCGGGGAGTCCGAGGTCGAGCAGGACGACGGTGAGGCCTGCGTCGCACAAGGCCGCCTCCGCGGCTGCGCCGTCGCGAACCCAATCGACCGACATGCCCTCCGCGCTCAGCGCCGCTGTCAGCCCTTCGCCAATCGTCACGTCGTCTTCTACAAGCAGCACGCGCATCGCGCCGCTCTCCTGCCATATGATCGATTCAGTGGGAAGCTCGGGCCGATGCTTGGTAACGGAATGGCGCAATTCTTTGTGATGAGCGGCGTTGGACGACTGGAGCCGCCCCGACCTGCTCCCATTTTGGGATCGGCGGCGAACCCCCGCTCGAGTCAGCTTGCACCCATGGACTGCCGAACGCGACCGTAGACCCAGTTAACGCGCCAGAATCCGCGCAGGGCACGAATGTCCGTCGCGAGGTGGTTTCGCATCCTCTTCGGTCAGCAAACCAGGTGGACCAAGAACCGTTGCCAGGAGGCCGCTTCGCAAGCGTGCCGATGAAGGGCAGCTTTGGTGAAGGATTTTGGACGCTGGCTCTTTTAGACGGTGGGGCGAGGCGTCAGGGCCGACGTCCGAAAGCCTGCCGAGGAGGAAATCGCGCCTAATTAAGCAGATTCCATTAGCCAGCCCAACGAATGGACCAAGTTAGAATTCGACTTTCACCACAAAGGGCACGAAGGGCACCACGAAGGGCACAAAGAACGACAGGCTCCTTGTGCGCCTTCGTGGTTCTTCGTGTTCCTTGTGGTGAATTTGCCTCGCTTGTTCCGTTGGCCAGCCTAAGAATCTCTGCTTAGAGGAGGCCCGCTTACCTTTACTGCGCGTTGGAAGCAGTTCTCGCGCGAGGACGTCGCGGTCAATCGGTGGGACTGCGTCTCGGCTGGAGGAGCGTGACACGCGTTCCTCCAATTGGAGTTCAGTCCGTCCGGAAATGTCAACCGCCAGGTTTGAGTGACGTCAACGCAGCTTGCACGGCGGAAGAACTTTGCGCCGCCGCCGAGCTTGTTGCGGGCCTGTAGCCGCCATCGCTGTCCTTGGTTTGTGAGGTATGAGCGTTCCTGACCTTGTAATCGCCGTCCGCCGCGCGGGCCGTTGCCGCCGTCGCAGCCGAGGCCGGAACTGGCGCCGAAGCCCCAGTCGTGGCCGCGGACGCGGCTAACGCCTTAGCCGCGTCCGCGGGAGACGACGGTGCCGCCGCCGCGGCCGACGTTGAGGCTGACGCCGAAGACATCGCGGCCGCCGACGAGGGGGCTGGAGTGTAGGCGGGCGTAGACGAGATTGCTGCAACTGACACAAATTCATCTCCGGTCGGCGGATAGGGCGAGGGGGTCCGCGCCGCTCGGCGCGGATCGGGCGGATTGGGACACTCAGTTATGATCTGACCGGAGAAAGCGGCGTCATGCCTCTGCCGTATGACATTCGGCAGTCTGTCCGTGATGCGAAAGCTACACCCGCAGTCATGAATAATGTCCTTCGATGGACGCCAAGCGAACAGCAAAGCTCTTCTTACTCGTTGCAGTCTGATCGAGGCGCAGGACGATATCTGGTCGCCGACGAAACAAGAACGAGCAGCCGTAACAACTGGCTACAAGCGTTAGCTGAGCTCCGGCTTGGTTCGCGTGCCTCCCCGCAGGCAACTTTCCCGGTATATCCACCCGGCGCAAAATGGAACGCCCCGCGGGTTAATCGCGGGGCTCTATAAACAACAACTCTCTAAGGTCCGTCAGGCTTCGGCTGCCCGCGACAGCCCCTTCCCGTGATATCCAGCGAAGCCGAGTCCAACGAAGCCGACGAGCATCATGCCCCAGGTCGAGAATTCCGGCACGCTGGCGATGAAGGCTTCGCCGCCTGGATTCCCAAGTCCGGTGACGATCGGCGCCAACGCGCCATTGAAGCCGGGCAAAGCGGACGTTGCCGCATCGAACGCGCCGATGAAGCCAGTCGTACCCAGGTCGTTCTGCGCCGCTGAATAGCCGAAAGCGGGATTGAAGGGCCCGGTGATGCTGTAGATGGCGTTGGTCGCTTTGTCGGCGACGAGCAATGTCATGTCCGCCGCCCCGCCGAACGCCGTATCGTCCACCATGGCGTTCTGGAGCTGCAGGATGCCGACCGACTGGTTGCTTGCGCCGAGGTTGCTGACGAACACCAGCGCGCCGTCGCCCTGGCTCGTCAGCACCGCGCGTCCGTCCGTCGTCTGCGACAGGCTGTCGGGATCCTGGAGGTTCATCGTCACGCTTGAATTGGTGTTGTAGAGCGTGGCGGTCGCATTGCCCATGAGGGCGGCGGAGGTCGTGACCGAGCCGCCGCTCAAGGTCGCCTGAATGATCGCCGGGTCCATGTTTGGATTGTTGGCCGGGTTCGAGGCGCTGATGAAAGTGTTGCCGCCCTGGAACAGGATATCGTCGTATCCGCCGCCGTTCACTGAAGCTATCGACATCGGCGCCGATTTCGCCAGCGTGCCTGGTGTGACCAGGACGAGATTGGAATTCGCATCCTCGTTCTGAAGCGCCCAGATTTGATTGGTCGCTGCGTCATACCGAAGTCCGTCGTTGTGCCCGGTCACTAAGGTGGAGGCCAGAACTTGCCCGCTCCGGCTGAATTCCACGATGGTGCTGACCGCGCCGCCGCTTCCGTCCGGATTGCCGCCGTTTCCGTAGCCGACATAGACATCGTTGCCGATGACGAGCACCGAGTCGGCTGCGCTCGTCCCGGCGGGGCCAGCCGCGAACAGGCCAATGTTGTACCCGGAGGCTGCTACTGGAGCGGCGTGAGCCGAGACCGTTTGCAGCAGTGCGACGGCGATGGCCAAGGATGAAACGATAGGCGTGAACCGCATGGCGAGTTTCCTTCCCGGGGTTAAGCCCCGTGCCGCGAAAGCTACCGCCGCGCCGTAACGGAAATGCGAAGGTTTCATCTCGGATGTGCGACCGAAGAGAGGGTGAAATCGCAATCGGGAGGTGGAAGCTTTGAAGGCCTATCTCCGGTCCTCTATACCGACGAAGAACGCGCAGACGCCACGCCTTTCCTGGCGACCCCGTAGGTCCGCTTCCCCGCCCAATTGAGGCGCCCAAGGCCGCGGTCAGCAGCAGCAGCGTCACGTCGACTGCGGCCGTCCGACCTCCTGGGGACAGATGTTGCGCATCGGGTCAAATGGCGCGTCAGAAATTTGTCGACAACGTGCTCCCGGCGGTCGGCGCCGCACAAGAGTGGCTCCGGTATCCCCTTTATGCAGGGAGTTTCTGCGTTAGCCGGATAGGCGCGGCGGAACTGGCTCTCGGCCCTGTCCTGACATAGGATCGTTGTTAGAGCGGTTTTCGACCACGCTGAATCGTCATTGCGAGAAGCGACCCACCGGGCTCTTCGACCCGGGAGTCGCTTGCAAAGACGAGGCGCCTAGGTTTGATCGAAGACCGCTCTAACCAGACTGCGAAGCCTGCGAACCGGCCATGACCGAACCGCCGTCAAAGACGCAGATCCTGCTGGCGCGCGTCGCCCTCGCCCTGATCGTCGCGTTCGCCGCCGCGGGCGTCGTAGGGTACGGCGTGTCGACCAATGAACTGGATCGCGTCTGGCGGAACATCGCCGCTCGCCCGGGCGGTCCGATGACTTTTCGCTTCCTGCTGCAGCCGGCCATGGCCGTCCTCGCGGCGTGGCGCGACGGCGCCGCCGACGCGCGGCTTCAGCGCACGCCCTATCTCACCGCGATCCTGACCGGAGTTGGAGGACGGGGAAGCCGCCTGTGGGAGGGAATCGTTTCGACCGCGAGAATCCTGATTCTCGGCGTCGTCATGGACGTCGTTTATCAGCTCGTCTTTCTCGACAAGTTCTATCCGGCCAAATCGGCGATCGTCGCGGTCCTGCTCGCATTCGTTCCGTACGTCGTTCTGCGGGGTCCGTTCGGCCGGATCGCGGGCCATTGGTCGGCGCGTACGGCCGCGAGGTGATTTCAGCGGGCTCCCAATCTCGGGTCGCAACCTTGCCGGGCTTCCCGTCTTATGCTCTGGTGCGGCGCCTGAAAGGCGGAGTCGGTGTCCCCGCTGGCCGCTTGATCGAAATCGGTTCGAGAGTCGTCAGTTGGTCAGTCCCGATCTCAAGCTTGACGTGAACACCGAGCTTGCCGCGCGTCGCACGGGAATGGCGTTTCAGCGCACCCGTTTGGCTGAAGACCGCACCCTGATGGCGGTGATCCGCACCGCGCTGTCGCTGATCGGCTTCGGCTTCACGATTTTCCAGTTCTTCCAGCGGCTCAAGGAGCAGGACGTCATCAGCCGGGCCGCCGCGCCTCGGAATTTCGGTTCCGCGCTGGTCTGGCTCGGCATCCTGATGCTGGCGCTGGGCATCGTCTATCACGCCCGCTTCATGCTCGGCCTTCGGCGCTTGCGGGAGTCGATGCGTGAAGGGGGCCTCATTCACGGCGAGACCGACTTCCCCGTGTCGTTGACCTTGATCACGGCTCTTCTCCTTCTGGCGGTCGGCGTTGCTGCGATCGCCAGCATGCAGTTTGACGTCGGACCGTTTGGCTAGGGGCCCAGAGCGGAGGATCGAACGCTTGGGGTTGTCGCGAAAATGCGATCGCAAGATTCTGAGCCTCCGTAGGGCGTCGAAGACGCCCGTCTTTCGACAGGCTTTGGCGACGTGGCGATCCAGCGGAACGTAGGGCGCCCCGGCCCCTCTGGATCCGCCATTGTCCCCCGGATCAAAGTCCGGGGGTCCTCGCGAAGACGGACCGGAGGCGCCGTTGGGAATCAAGTTTGACGCGCGAACGAGTTCAAAGGTCTGATAGGAGAGGGAAATGCCTGAAGCGAAGAAACCGAACATCCTCATTCTCTGGGGCGACGACATCGGCTGGTGGAACATCAGCTACAACAGCCGCGGCCAGATGGGCTATCGCACTCCCAACATCGACCGCATCGCGAATGAGGGCGTGGCCTTCACCGACTATTACGGCCAGCAGAGCTGCACAGCCGGCCGCGCGGCCTTCATCACCGGCCAGAACCCGATCCGCACCGGCCTCACCAAAGTCGGCATGCCCGGCGCAGACGTGGGACTGAGCGCCGAAGACCCCACCATCGCCGAACTCTTGAAGCCGCTCGGCTACAAGACCGGCCAGTTCGGCAAGAACCACCTCGGCGACAAGGACAAGTACCTGCCGACGGTGCACGGTTTCGACGAGTTCTTCGGCAACCTTTATCATCTCAATGCCGAAGAGGAGCCGGAGGACCCGGACTATCCGACCGATCCCGAGTTCAAGAAGCACTTCGGGCCGCGCGGCGTGCTGCACTGCAAGGCCGACGGCAAGGGCGGACAGACGATCGTGGACACCGGGCCCTTGACCAAGAAGCGGATGGAGACGATCGACGACGAGGTGACCGAGCGGGCGCTCAAATTCATCGACGAGGCGCACGCGGCCGACCAGCCGTTCTTCCTCTGGTACAATACGACGGCCATGCACTTCCGCACCCACCCCGCCGCCAAGCACAAGGGCAAGAGCAACGGCCAGGGCGACTACAACGACGTGATGGTCGCGCACGACGAACACATCGGCCAGATGCTCGCCAAGCTCGACGAACTCGGCATCGCCGACGACACCATCGTCATGTATTCGACCGACAACGGCCCCCACTACAATTCGTGGCCGGACGCCGGCATCACGCCGTTCCGCTCCGAGAAGAACACCAATTGGGAAGGCGGCTGGCGGGTGCCCGCCTTCGTGCGCTGGCCAGGGAAATTCAAGGTGGGGACGGTGCTAAACGGCATCGTCAGCCACCAGGACTGGCTGCCGACTTTGCTCGCCGCCGCGGGCGAGCCGGACGTCAAGGCGAAGCTGCACGCGGGCGCGACCTTCGGCGACAAGGCCTTCAAGGTTCACATCGACGGCATCGACATGCTGCCGTACCTCAGCGGCGAGGCGAAGGAGAGTCCCAGGAACTTCTTTTTCTATATGAGCGACGACGGCGACATCCTGAGCATCCGGATGAAGGACTGGAAGGTCGTCCTGATGGAGCAGCGCGCCAAGCAATTGTTGTGCTGGTTCGAGCCGTTCGTGCCTCTGAGGGCGCCGAAGATGTTCAACCTGCGCCGGGATCCGTTCGAGCGGGCGGACGAGAATTCGAACACCTACTGGGATTGGTTGCTCTCCCACGTTTACATCCTGTACGCGATGCAGGCGCTGGTGGCGGGCCAGATCAAGGAGTTCGAAGCCTTTCCGCCGCGCCAGAAGCCGGCGTCGTTCAACCTCGACGCGGTGCTGAGACAGATACAGGAGGCGCACAGCAGCGCCGGGCATTAGCGCGGGCTGTGAAAAGTCTGACCTCGCCGACAGTCCAGCCTGACTCGGCCGGGGAGGGCGGCATGGACGAGGCAAAGTGGCTCCTTGAAGGCGCGGTCGCATGACCGCGCCGGCAGTGTCCGACCCGCCAGTGTCGCAGTTTAAACAACTTACGAATGTATTTTAGCGACCCGCCGCAGAGGGCTCCCCGGCCGGTCGTTAAGCCGGCCCGCAAGCCTCTGAATTGGCTGGGCCTGGTCGATAAAAAAGCGCTAAACCGTCATTTGCCCGCTCCCGACGCCTGAGCGGTCACGCCCCGCCAGGGATAGGTCCAGGTCTCGGTCAGGGCCTTGGATCCCGAACGCAGGAAGACCCTGAGGTCGGTGCTCTGGCCGGGATCGACGGCGACGTCGACGCCGGCGCGGAAGCCGCGGGTGTGGGCGTTGGGCATGATGAAGGTGCGCAGGATCTTGCCGTTGGAGGCGGTGGCGACCGTCTCCACCATCGACGGGTCGCTCATGTAATAGGAGAGGTCGCCGCCGCCGAAGTCGATCAGGAATCGGGCCGCGCCGGGGGCCGGTCTTTCCGTTGACCCGTGCGCGCGCGGCTCGGCGCGGAAGGTCGCCACCGTCCGGCCGGACGGGCTCAGGTCCTGGTCGGTGGTCAGCGACGTGATCCGGTAGGCGTAGGTCAGCGACTTGCCGGCGTCGAGCGCCTCCTTTGGGGCCCAGGCCGCGACAATATTGTCGTTGGTCTCGTCGTTGGTCGGCGTTTCCAGCAGCTCCACCCGTCCCTCGCCCCAGGCGTCGTGCGGCTCGATCCAGTAGCTCGGACGCAATTCGTAGGCGAGCTCGAGGTCCTGATAGTCGCTGAAGTTGCGGTCCCGCTGCAGGAGCCCGAAGCCGCGCGGGTCACGGTCGAGAAAGACCGACACTTCGGGATTGACCGGATTGCTAAGCGGCCGCCAGATCCACTCCCCGGCGCCGGTATGCATTAGGAGCCCGTCCGAATCGTGCAGCTCGCTGCGGAAATCGTCGGAGAAGCGGTGGTCGTTCTTGCCGACGAAGAACATCGATGAAAGCGGCGCGAGTCCGATCGTCGGGATCAGCTTGCGGGCGAACAGCGTCACGTTCGCTTCGATGTAGCTCTCCTGACCCGGCACGAGCAGCAAGCGGAAGGCGCCGGTCGCCGACTCGCCATCGAGCAACGCGTAAATGACGATCGTGTCGGCGGTGGGAGCCGGGGTCTCGATCCAGAATTCCCGGAAGAAGGGGAACTCCTCGTTCAGCCTCGGCCCGGCGCCGATCGCCAGCCCACGCGCCGACAGGCCATAACGCTGGCCGCGCCCAAGGAAGCGGAAATAGCTCGCGCCGAGGAACGATACCACCTCGTCCCACACGTGCGGGGCGTTGACCGGATAGCGCAGCCGGAAGCCGGCAAAGCCCAGGTTGATCGGCAGGTTGGGTCCGATCTTGTTGCGTCCGTAGTCGAACAGGTTGGCCGCATAAGGGATCGGCGCGGGGATGCCGTCGCGCAGCACGTTGACGACGACCGGGCGCTTGTAGAGATGGCCGAGATGGAAAAGCTCGAGCCGGAACGTGGCGTTGAGCTGCTGGCCGAGCAGCGGCTTGTCCGACTTGAAGCGGATGTCGCGCCACGCGTCGTAGTCGAGATCGTCGAGACCGTCGGGGAGCGCGGGCACAGTCGCGTCATAGGGCGCTCCGGCGAGGTCGTGCGCGCGCTTCACCACATCCGGATAGCCGAACGGCGACGGGGCGCCGCTCTGCGGCGCGTCGCTCTGGGCGAAGGCGGGCGCGGTCAGAGGCGCGCCCGCGAGGACGGCCGCGCCAACGATGAGCGCGCGACGGGACAATTCAGCCATGGGCGGTCATTGCGTGGGAGAGGGACGACGCGGCCGGGCGTAGCGCTTCGTCCGAAGGAAAGCAACAGGCGGGGCGGGCTCAATACGGTAACGGCGCGAGCCCGGTATTGAGATTGTTGGCCTTGTACATTCGACCTTCCAAGCCGACCGAGAAGTTCGGGGCGATCTGGTAGGTCAAGCCCATGCCGACCGTGCCAACCGCCTGAACCGCCCCGGGACCGGAAAGGACGAAGTTGGCCGCATCAAGCGGGCTGAGCGCCCCTCCTGCGAAAGAAGTCGGACGCGCGAGGTCGACGCCCGCGATTAGGTAGGGCATGAACTGGCCTATGCGGTAGCCGACCGTCGCTTCGCCGCCGGCGAAGGCGGTTCCGGTGAATCGGGTGAATCCTCCCGGCGTCGCCAGGAGGAACGGCTCATAGCCGCTCGACGCCCGCACGCCAACAACGACCCCGTTGTCGAAGGTGTGGTCATAGCCGAGATAGCCCTCGCCGCCCACGCCGCCTTTCACGCCCTTGCCGCCCCACGCCGAGATTCCGGCGCCGACATAGAGCCCGGACCACGGGTTCGACGCCGACGCATCCGCCGCCAAGGCGGGATAGTTCGAAGGTCCATTCGGCAAATCCGCGGCGAACGCGAGTCCGCCGGACGCCAATGCCGCCAGGAAACTGAGGATGAGGCAACTGGAAAGGGCAGGGCTACGCATGGGTTTCCGCCGGACTGACGAGCAGGCGCAACCGGTATGCCAGAACGACCGGGGCCGATTCAAGGCGAGAGACCAGCGAATAAACGACCCCGAAGCGACCCTGGCCCAGCGACAAGCATCCGTTATGCTCGCTCTGGACAAGCTCGCGACCGGCGCCTATAAGCCGCAAACCGTTGCCGTCCTCGACGTCCGGCGCCCAGGTAGCTCAGTTGGTAGAGCATGCGACTGAAAATCGCAGTGTCGGTGGTTCAATTCCGCCCCTGGGCACCATTGAAATCAAAGACTTAAGCGACTTCCTGCGGACCGTGTTGACACTTTTTTTGGCTCGTGTTGACAGCTTTCTTCAGCTTTTGTTCGCTGCTCCGGTCAGCTTGAGGTTCGAAAGAAGGTCCTGAGCTTGATCGGGCAGCGCCGCGCTTTCAGAGTAGTGCCGAGCCATGCTAGTCGACCGCTGACCGAGAATGTCCGCTATCGTGCGGTCGTCAGCGCCGGCTTCACGCAAACGAGTGCCGAGAGTGTGTCGAAGCCCGTGAATGGTCAGGCCGGTCTCGATCAAATGTTCCTGTTCCAGCTTCGTCTTGAACGTCCTAAATGAGGCGTTAAATCCGCTCTCCGTCCATGGCATGCCATGAGAATTCACTGCGATTTGGACTGCGTTCGTCTTCGGCCGTCGGCCAACCTCCTCACGTAGGATGGGATGGACTGGGACGCGGATCTGTACGCCCCGCTTCGAGGTTCGCACCGTGATTTGGTCGTCGCGCAGAGATGCCATAGTCACCGACAAGACGTCCGCTTTGCGCAAGCCGCTGCACATTGCGAGCGCGATTGGCAAGGCGAGCTGAGGAGGCGCTCGCTCAAGAACGACCTGGCATTCTTCAGCGCTCCAGGGCCGATTAGCCGGACCATCGGGACGAGCAATCTTGACCTTCTTGATACGCTCGGCAAGTGGGTTCGCACCCATAAAACCGCGGTCGTGCGCGAAGCCGAGCAACAGCCTCATCACGGTCACGACGTAATTCGCCATCCAGGCACCGTGTTTGGGCAGGATCTTCTCGTCGCGCAACCGAAAGACAAAGGGCCTGTCGATCTTGTGCAGAGGCATATTGCCGAGCGGCTTCAGCACATAGAGCGCGCGCTCGTAGCTGAACCTCGTCTTGGGGCGCAGAGCGCTCCATCCGGGCGATTTCGTGAAATCGTGGACGAGAAGCCCGAGGGTCCCAGGGAGTGGGACCGTCTTTTTCAGAGCGCTTTCAATCTCCGCCAGCTCGACGAAGAACTCCGGCGTGCCGAATTCGCTCTTGATCGGCGTCTTGGTCTTGCGGTGATAGCAAAACCATCGGCCGGTCTGGGAATGGCGAAACCGCTTAATGCCTTTGACGCGCACGATCGACGCCATCGTTTCGATCCATCTCAGCTAACCAGTCCCGTTCGCCTTGCTCGCGGTCTCCCCCCAGCCCGTCGATCCAGCGGTCCAATTGACGAACGTCGTATCGCTGGAGCCTTGCACCCGTTCCCATCTTGACCGGCGCTATTGCGCAACACGACGCGAAGCTCGGGGCGCTCAAACCGCAATATGCAGCCGCCTGTTCTTTCGTGAGCATTCGCGGCGTCACGTTTGATATCGAGCGACGGGATGCAGAACTCCCTTGCGACGGGTTCGCAACATGTCATCGAGGAAATCGAAAGGCTACTGGGTGACGGGAGCGCCACAGTTGGCCCAATCCAGTTTATCGATCTTGAACTGTTATCGTCGCTCATCACGCATTACCGCGGTGACTGGCGAGCAGAAATCGTACCCAAGGATCGGGCGCAGAGCGCGCGAGAGACGCCCTTCGGCGGCACAAGGCGAGTGCCGAACCGTCGGTCGGCAGGCGAGCGAATATGTTCGAATGGCGCTTCATTTCCCACTCTATAGCAAGTTAACATCGGTCGCTCAGCGATTGCTGCAACGCGACCGAATCGCGTTGCAGATCTACAACCATGCTAACTTCGCTAAATCACGAATGCCGGGCCCTCTTGTCGTTTGGCTGTTCAGCAACTATCGGCCATAACCAGCCTCACCTCCTCCATCATGCGGTCGATTACCTCCACTCTCGCTTGCGTCTGTGTCGGCAGCGGGTCCATGTTGCCGGTCGCTTGGCGCCACTTTCGCAGGATGCCCTCCTCGCACGGAGTGCGATGTAGAAGCCGAACAACATCGCAAGGTCTTCTGTGAGATCAGGATAGTAGCTCTCAAAGGCCAATCGGATGAGGTGGCCGGGGGCAACGACGAGTGATTGGGAGAAGAGATATATCCGCCCGATCGGAAACTTCTCCTTGCCCTTTCGGATCGCCTCGATGTCCCGAGTGCGGCCGTTGACCGTCTCTCTGGCGATTTCGTCCACAGTTTTGAGCGAGCGCGCGATCTCTCGATCAATGTACTTAGTCAATGGAAGATCAGCGTACGGCGCGGTTGGGCGCATATTTCGGGGCATGATTGGTCTTCTCTATCTGAAGTGGCGATATACTTCTCGCGGCGCGGTATTGCCCGGCGAGCGTACTAGGTGGCGTTTGAGACGTCGGCGACCGGCTATTCGCCCATCTTGGTGGGAGGCGCGCATGTGCGCACTTGATCGAGCATGCGTTTGACCGCCTCGTTGACCTTTGCCGTTGGAGCCGGGTCGAGGTTGCCGGTCGCCTCTCGCCACGGCTTGATGAGGATTTCCTCCTCGTTGGCGGTGACGGTGCGGCCGAAGATCGACTGGATCGTGTCGCCAAGCTGCGGCCAATACTGCTCGAGCGCGAGACGGAAGAGGTGGCCGGGGTCGGCGTTTATGGCCCTGGCAAGCAAGGGGATTTTGTCGAGCGGCACCTTGACCTCGCCGCGCTTGAACATGGAGATCATGTTCGGCTTCTCGTAGCCGATCTCCGACGCGATCTCGCGCTGGGTCTTGACGCCTTTCAGTTCGTCGATTTTCTTGTCGAGGTAGATGGCGATCGTCGAGTTGGCGAATGGCATTCCTGGTCTTTGGGGATCGATCATGATGTCTCCGTTGAGTTGTTTGGCGTATTGACGAACGAACTGATAATCTTGTTATAGCGCTTATTGTGCGGCTATGACGCCAAGACTGAATGCGATGTCGAAGCGCTACATCCGCTGTCGTTATGCAAGAGGATATTCGACTTGCTGCGGCCGCCAAAGCGATGTGCCGGTTGTTGCGGCAGACCAGAGCGTTCTGGCGCGACGCGCCGACCGGCCACATGTTGCATGCGATCATGGAGTTTCGATCCACGCCCCCGCGCGGGGGGCGACGCGGCGGCGCTGTAGCTTCGGCAGGCCCTTGGTGTTTCGATCCACGCCCCCGCGCGGGGGGCGACCGCCGAGCAATCGATCGGCAGCGCGTCGGTCGAGTTTCGATCCACGCCCCCGCACGGGGGGCGACTCGAGCGCGCCTGAGGCATCGTCGAGGCTTATCGTGTTTCGATCCACGCCCCCGCACGGGGGGCGACTGGTTGCATCGCGGCAGGTGTACACCGATGTGCGCAAGTTTCGATCCACGCCCCCGCACGGGGGGCGACGCTCGTCGGCCAGGTCGCCGGCGTCGCTTGCGAACAGTTTCGATCCACGCCCCCGCACGGGGGGCGACCGCTCGATGCATCGGCACGATCAGGTCGATGCGAACGTTTCGATCCACGCCCCCGCACGGGGGGCGACGCAGCGCGGCAAGCGTGCTGCACGCGACGCCAAGAGTTTCGATCCACGCCCCCGCACGGGGGGCGACCGGATCGCGGTCGTCGATCGCGGCGCGTCGAGCAGGTTTCGATCCACGCCCCCGCACGGGGGGCGACGTCATGCCGTCGCAGGACTAGTCAGGTCGCGGCTCATGAGTTTCAATCCACGCCCCCGCACGGGGGGCGACCGACGCTGACGCCGAGCCGTGACAGCCGCTCGACGTTTCGATCCACGCCCCCGCACGGGGGGCGACGCGCGCATCGTCGGCGCTCGCCGTCGCTATGCATGAGTTTCGATCCACGCCCCCGCACGGGGGGCGACAGTGATCCAGCTATCGCGCCATCGATCGCGCTGGCGAGTTTCAATCCACGCCCCCGCACGGGGGGCGACTTGCGATGCCCGGAGCTCCGTAGCCTGCCAGCATGGTTTCGATCCACGCCCCCGCACGGGGGGCGACGACGCGATAGCCGACGCGACGCTGCAGCCATGTTTCAATCCACGCCCCCGCACGGGGGGCGACGCGGTCTGATCGAGCGTGCTGCGGACGATCGCGATGTTTCAATCCACGCCCCCGCACGGGGGGCGACGCGTGAGCCGTCGGATGCCGATCGTGCTGCCGAGTTTCGATCCACGCCCCCGCACGGGGGGCGACCGCGCGCATGCAGTTGCTGCGCAGGTCATCGAGCATCGTTTCAATCCACGCCCCCGCACGGGGGGCGACCTGACGCCGGCGTCGACATCATCGCGGCTGAGCGATGTTTCAATCCACGCCCCCGCACGGGGGGCGACCGCGTCAGCGGCCGTCGGTCACCTGCGGTCGATGTTTCAATCCACGCCCCCGCACGGGGGGCGACGTCAGGCCGGCTCGCATGCCGGCATGCCGACTGCACGTTTCGATCCACGCCCCCGCACGGGGGGCGACCATGCGCGATCGCGCTGTCGACTGCCTCGGCTGATGTTTCAATCCACGCCCCCGCACGGGGGGCGACACGGTCACCGCATCGACAGTCCGCAGGTCGTCAGTGTTTCAATCCACGCCCCCGCACGGGGGGCGACGCTGACGATGCGGCGACCGTGCGGATCGTCATCGGTTTCGATCCACGCCCCCGCACGGGGGGCGACGCAGCCGGCTGGATCGCCTCAGCCGCGACTGAGACTGTTTCAATCCACGCCCCCGCACGGGGGGCGACCGCTGGCGCTGACGTCGCGATGCAGGCGACTCTAGTTTCAATCCACGCCCCCGCACGGGGGGCGACCAGTCTGCCAGCGCTGCTGCCACAGCGGCCGACGCGTTTCAATCCACGCCCCCGCACGGGGGGCGACTCGATCGCGATCGGCAGCGTGTCGCCATGGCATGTTTCAATCCACGCCCCCGCACGGGGGGCGACGTGCGAGCATGCGCGCGATGTCCGCGCTGATCGATGTTTCAATCCACGCCCCCGCACGGGGGGCGACCAGCGCGATCGACGGAGATGCGGCCGCGACCGGAGTGTTTCAATCCACGCCCCCGCACGGGGGGCGACCAGCGTCAGCATCGGTGGCCAGAGTTCGCATACCGATGTTTCGATCCACGCCCCCGCACGGGGGGCGACCTGCAGGTGATCGTCGGGCTGCCGTAGCGCATCGGTGTTTCAATCCACGCCCCCGCACGGGGGGCGACGTCGCGCAGGCATCGAAGCACGTCATCGCATGTTTCAATCCACGCCCCCGCAGGGGGGGCGACGAGTGCGCTGGCGATCAGCGCACGTTGAGCGAGTTTCGATCCACGCCCCCGCACGGGGGGCGACATCTGACACGGTGACGCCGTTCGCGCTGCATACTAGTTTCGATCCACGCCCCCGCAGGGGGGGCGACGGCGCTCGGCGCAGTGGAGCGCGTCTACGATGCATGTTTCAATCCACGCCCCCGCACGGGGGGCGACGCGTGATCGCGGCTGCCATCGATCGTCGATCGACAGTTTCAATCCACGCCCCCGCACGGGGGGCGACGCCGCGAGTCGTGCAGACGTCGCGACGCATGACGTTTCAATCCACGCCCCCGCACGGGGGGCGACGGCTCGGCGACGGCTGGATGTGCGCAGCGTCGATGTTTCAATCCACGCCCCCGCACGGGGGGCGACGCGATCGTCGCTGCCGGCACGCATCGGCTGAGGTTTCGATCCACGCCCCCGCACGGGGGGCGACTCCGATCGTGCTCGCGATGCTCGCATGCGTCGATGTTTCGATCCACGCCCCCGCACGGGGGGCGACCGCAGCGTCCGGCCGCACGTGAGCGCGCCACAGTTTCGATCCACGCCCCCGCACGGGGGGCGACTCCGCCGCTGATGCGACAGCGCTCAGCGGCGAGCTGTTTCGATCCACGCCCCCGCACGGGGGGCGACGTCAGGCCACGATCGGCTGACGTCGCCGATGACGGTTTCGATCCACGCCCCCGCACGGGGGGCGACCGCATGCCGGCGCACTGGCGCGTATGCCGCGACGATAGTTTCGATCCACGCCCCCGCACGGGGGGCGACCACTGGCTGCGCGAGCATGCGCCGAATGCGTCACTGGTTTCAATCCACGCCCCCGCACGGGGGGCGACGCAGGTCGCGAGCATGCAGACCGCAGCCTCGAAGTTTCGATCCACGCCCCCGCACGGGGGGCGACCGCATGAGCTGGCGCGATCAGCAGACGGCTATGCATGTTTCGATCCACGCCCCCGCACGGGGGGCGACCGCCAGCGACGTGCGACGAGCCGGCATCGCTCGCATGTTTCGATCCACGCCCCCGCACGGGGGGCGACCGCCGGCTCCATCGACGCGGTCGAGCGATTCGAGTTTCGATCCACGCCCCCGCACGGGGGGCGACCGGATCGCCGCGGCTACGCTCACTGCACTACGTAGGTTTCGATCCACGCCCCCGCACGGGGGGCGACGCGACGATGCACGTCGATCACGTCGCGCTCAGCGATGGTTTCGATCCACGCCCCCGCACGGGGGGCGACCCGCTGACGCCAGGCGCACGCCGGTCGCCGTTGACTGGTTTCGATCCACGCCCCCGCACGGGGGGCGACCGCCTGCGAGCCACGCCTATCAGCGCCGAGCACGTTGTTTCGATCCACGCCCCCGCAGGGGGGCGACTCGGCACGTCACTGACCGCCGCCGTGTCATCGTGTTTCGATCCACGCCCCCGCACGGGGGGCGACCGGAGCTCGGCCTGACGGCAATGGCGCCGTCGAGTTTCGATCCACGCCCCCGCACGGGGGGCGACCCGCGATCGAGGCTCGCGTGCAGCGCTCGATGATGGTTTCGATCCACGCCCCCGCACGGGGGGCGACGGCCGAGCTCTAACTCGCTCGAATGATTGATGAAGCATGCCGTTGCGCGAAGGTAGCTCATCCGGACTTGCTCGGCAGGCATGCGACATCTGGCGCATAGATCTGAGACGCCAACTCAGATGCCTTGCGCTGGCGCGAAGGATCTGACGGATTCAAGGCGCGCTTGCAGGTTCGCGCTCATGAGCCCCTCGCGCATCGCAAGTTCATACGATAAGCGGCCCTTCGAGATCGGCGGCCGGCTTCGCGCCCACATGCTCGACGCGTCGCCGCCAGTTCGCGCCGAGATAGTAGTAGCGCAAGGCAGTCCTGCTCGCGATCGATGATCGCTTCGCAGGCGAGCCTTCAGCGCCGTCCATTGCGCCGGATCGACCTCGATCTCGAATACCGAATATTGTACCCGCTGGCCGAAATCGCGGCAGGCTTTGGCGACCCGCCGCAGTCGCCTCGCGCCGCCGGCTTCGGCCGTCCGCACGTCGTAGGTGACAGAACCAGCATGCGCGCCTCTCACTTCCAGAACCACGGCGGATAGGCGTCGAGATCGCCGCGCAGGTGGCGCGACAGCAATTGCGCCTGCAAATACGGAACAAGGCCGAGCGGCGCGTCCTCGTCGAGGAACGGATGGCGTCGCTCTGTCCGCTTTCGCTCCTGCCAAGCCGTAAAGCACCGTCTTGCGGCCGTCGTCGGTCAGCAGGACCGCGCCGTCGTCCGCTTCTCGAAATCCTTGGCTCCAATTTGCCGGCGGTTGAGAAGCGCCAGCGCCAGCCGGTCGGCGAGCACCGGGCGCAGCTCCTCCATCAGGTCGAGCGCGAGGCTCGGCCGTCCAGGCCGATCGCGATGCAGGAAGCCGACCGCCGGGTCGAGCCCGACGCTCTCGGCCGCGCTGCGGCAATCGTGGGTCAGCAGCGTGTAAAGGAACGACAGAAGCGCGTTGACCGGGTCGAGCGGCGGACGGCGCGAGCGGCCCGTGAAAGCGATGTCGGCGTCCGGCGACGCGGATCAGGTCATTGAACACGCCGAAATAGACGTGGCCGGCCTCGCCTTCGGCGCCGCGCAGCACTTCCGCTCCTTCTCGGAGAGGCCAACGCGCTGCAGGATCATGCCGAGCCGCTCGACGGCCGCCTCGATCGCCTCGCCGCCGGTCCGCGGCGATCTCGTCGCCGTGGTCGCGCAGCGCCCGCTGCAGGACCGTCTCGCTGGTTGGCGATCTTGCCCGAAACGATGCTGCGCACGATGTCGTCGGGCGCTCGGAGACGCGATATTGCTGCGCGCCGCAACAGAACGTTGCCGCTGACCGGCCCCTCGATGCGCGCCTGGAAACGGCCGACCCGGTCGAGCAGGACGATCGTGATGCCGGCGCTCGCGCAGGCCTGATCAGCGGCGGTGACACGATAAATGCCCCAAAGACGACGACGGAGCCGAGCATGTGAAGCGGCACGCGCGCGCGCTCCGCGCCGTCGACCTCCGCGACTAGGTTTTCGCCGTCCTTCCGAAGGCCGGCGCCTTCGGTGGTGACATAAAGGGTGTTAAGGAGCTTTTTCACGGCTCGTCCGCTGCGGGTCGAACGCGAGCGCGGCCCGAGCCTGCCGTCGCGCCAAGCTGGCGGATCGTCCAACGTTCTGCGGGCGGCAAAGGTCGATCAGCGAGCAGGCGGGGCACTGCGTCCGCGCGCATTCGGCCGGGGGCGTGCGAGCCGGAGGCAAAAAAAGCGCCCAGCTGCCGCGGCGGCGCTCTCGGTGAGCCGCCGCAGGTCGTCGTCGAAGCGGACATCGACGCGGCGGCGTGTCTCGCCGTAGAACAATGCGCCCTCGGGCACCGGCGTGCCCGGTCATCTCTTCAAGACAAAAAGCTTGCGCGCAAAACTGCACTTCGTCGGCGCGATGCGGCTTGGGCTTGCCGCGCTTGAATTCGACCGGATAGGCCGTCTCGCCATCGCCCGGCGTGGAACTCGACGAGTCGGCGATGCCGGAAAGTCCGAGCCGGCGCGAGGCGAGCGGCATCGCGGTCACCCGGCGGACGCCGCGCGAATATCGCGACGGCGGGCTCATCGGTCGCGCGTGAAGAACCCGTCCCTCGGCGGTGAAGCGGTTCTCCTCCCACAGTCGCTCGATATGGATAAGCGCAGCCTGCCGCAGGCAATAGACGGCATGCTGGAGCGCGGAGATCGGGATCGGGTCGTCCCCCATTCAGCCTTCCCCTTTCGCCGCTGCGGTCAGAGCACCTCGTGAATGGTGACCCCCTCCGGCAGCCCATCACGATCGATGGAGATGCGATAATCAGAGAACCGGCGCGCCGGCGGTAAGTTGTCGAGTCTCTTGTCGCCATCGGATAGACGTCTTCACCAGCGACCCGGTTGCAACATGACGCGTTCGAAC